>CAYQCU010000051.1:0-2564 GCA_964416135.1 uncultured Bifidobacterium sp. | reverse complement strand
GGCGTTGGCACAAACTTTGTGGGCCTCAAGTACAAGGGCACTTCGGACTTCGCCGCCTCCCTCGATCCGATCCGCACTTTGTCGCCGGAATCGCAGGCTCGCACCATGCTGACGCTGCAAGAAGCCAGCAGCCGTCGGAAGATGTGGAACCGCGATGCCTTTACAGCAGAAGAAAATGCTGCTATGGATGGCTCGGTCGCAACAGGCCAGCGCGGTCTCGACTACCTGATCGACGCCTATACGCGCAAGTACTTTGATCCGAACCGAGCCAAGACGCCGGACGAACGCACGCGCCTTGAAAACTTCCAGCGTACCAAGGGCGACCGCCTCATCACGGCCTTCAGTGACGCTGAATTGCGCGCCGTCTCTGAGACTGGTGCCCGCGAAGTCCGCGACCTGAACAGGCGCCGCAATCCTTTCTTCTTTCCGCAAGTCGCAACCGGCTCTCACTTTGTCGCTGCCTATGAACGTAAGCCCGGCGGCCAGAAGGGCAAGCTGGTTCGCATCTATTTCTACAACCCCCTAAGTTGGGCACAGCGCCGACGCCGCACCCTTGGTGTTCAGCGTGACTTCGAAGCCCTGTCCGTTGCGGCTTTGCGCCAAGAGTTCCCCGACACCAACCGCTTCATCATTATGGATAGGGGCATCGAATCCACCCAGGATAAACAAGCCAGCAAGCTGAAGGACAGCGGCGAGTTCATTGCCGGCTACCTCGACGAACTCAAGCGAGTGTCCGGGGCAGACGCCCAGCGTGTCATCGACCGCCTGTCCAAGCAAATCGACAAGGCGCAGATGGACCGCTTCTTCCGGCCCAACGAAGACAAGTTGCGAGCCGTCACTCCTTGGAACGCGGTCGACTACGCGCGCGAGACTCTGCCCAACTACTACCTTGCGCTTGCCAACATTCAAGCCCGCGTTGCCATTCAAGAAGATTTCGTGCGGGCACAGCGCGGCCTTAACAACGAAGAGAAAGACTACTGGGACAAGTGGCTGAACTTCAACAGCACCCCGGTCGAAGCTCTCGGCGCGGGCCGAGCAGTTGCTGGCGCGTGGTTCCTTGGCGGCAACATCAGCACCGCCCTCATGCAGCTTACCCAGAATCCCGTTGTTCTGCCTGCCCGCTTCGCCCGCGACGGCGCCGGCACCTTGGGCACGGGTCTGTACCTGCGCACTGCTACCGGCGTCTACTCGACTGCGGACACCTTCAAGGTTCTGGGCGGCGAACTAGAATACACTAAGAACGTCCTGAAGAGCAAGCGATTCTCCGCTGACGAACTTGATGCTCTGCGGCAAGCCCTCAAAGATGGTGTTGTAAAGCCGTCCACTATCATTAACATTCGCGGCCAGTTCGACGCCGACGACTTCCGTACCTTGGGCCTCGCCGACCAATCTGCAACCGGACTGGCAAACGGCCTGAACAAGTTGTTGGACTTGTCGTTCCGCATGCTGGCGACGGTGGACGAAACCAACCGTGTCATTGCCTTCCTGTCCGGCTATCGCCTAGCGAAGCTTCGCCCGGAAGTTATGGCGCGTGCCGGTAGGCTCGACAACAAGACCTACGCCACGCCTTACGAATATGCCCGGTCGGTCGCAGACGAAACCAACTTTGTTGGTGGCCCCGAAGACCAGCCCCTGATCGCGCGCTTCCACCCGGCGGCACAGGTGATGACGCAGTTCCTGTCGCCGTCCTTCAAGTTCCTCGAACTGTTTGCCCGCAGCGCCGCCTTCGTCGTCAACGGCCTGAAGAAAACCGATCTGACCATGGCCAAGGCCGGTGCCGCCATGTTTGGTCTCATGTTCGTTATGCAGGCCATGTTCGCCGGTCTCTGGTCGCTGCCCTTTGCCGACCGCTTCAAGGAACTTGTAGAGTTTGTCCTAAGCAAAGCCTTCGATACCGAGATAGACTTCGAACAGGAAATCGAAAAGCTCCCCATCCCGAGCATCCTTGCTGCCACCCTGAACTACGGCCTGCCCCACGCCCTCAACATTGCGACCCTCAGTGAGCGCATGAAGATCGACGTGCTGCCGCAAGGTTCCATCTCGGAGTGGGACGTCTTCTCGATCTTTGGTCCGGTGGGCGGTCTCGTCGAAAAAGCCTTCGTTGCTGGGGAAGCCTACAGCAAGGACGATTGGATGGGCGTCGCTTACGCCCTGCTCCCGACTGCTCTAGCCAACGCTCTCAAGGGCGCCGAGATCGGCGTCACAGGCGAACAGTGGACGCGGGCAGGCGGTCGTATCATTGCGCCAGAACAAGTGCAAGCCGCTGCTGAACAAGCCTTCCTTCCGCCGGCCCTTCGCCAAGCTATCGGCTTCGCGCCGCCTGAGTTCGCTGACATTCGACGCGGTGTCCGGCGTGCCCAAGAAATGCGCGAACCCCTTCAGCGTGACACGGAGCGGGCCAACCGTGAACTTGCCCTCATTATGCTTCGCATGTACGAAGCGCAGATCGAAGGTCGCACAGCCGACGCTCGTGCCCGCGCCCAAGAGTACCTGACACGCGAACGCGAGATCGTTGCCGAACAAGCAGATAAGCCCGAGCAGTTCCGCGTTCGTATCAATCGGCG
>CAYQCU010000050.1:0-2617 GCA_964416135.1 uncultured Bifidobacterium sp. | reverse complement strand
TGGTCACCCACGAAGACGATGTCGCCGCTCGCGCCCAGCAGGTGATTCATTTTCGCGATGGGCGCATTGCGAGCTAGGTGACGCGATGGCGCTGAAACTTGTTTACGACGGGGGCTGTCCGTTCTGTCTTGATTTTGCTCAGCGCGCCGAGCTTGCCGCAGGTCTGGACGATCTTGAGCTGTGCGATGGTCGCCGCGATCATGCCCTCAGATCTCAGCTGCGGCAGCGTGGTCTGTCCCTGGCACGGGGGGCGATCCTGATCGAGGGGGACCGGGTCTGGCATGGTTCTGCAGCCATTGCCGAGCTCTGTGGTCGCATGGCGCCTGGTGATGCCTTGCTGGCGTTGCTGCAAGGGGTGTTTCGCGAGCCGAGGCGGGCAGAACGGCTGTATCCATTGTTGTTATGGGCTCGCCGTTGGGCTTTGCGCTGGCGAGGTCTGCCGGAGGATCCCGATCAGACCCGTTCAACGCCTGGTTGAGCTCAACGCTGGTGCTGGCCGCTCCAGCGCCTTGACCAGTTCGCCCATCAGCAATGCCACGGCATCGCTGCCGCGGGCGCCGCTGCCGGGGTCGAGGTCGCCGGGATCGACGGCGACCCAGCCGCCGCTGCCCGGCAGCCGCAGTTCAAAGTGCAGGTGGGGACCCGTGCTGAGGCCCGTGCTGCCCACCCGGCCGATCACCTCGCCCTGGCGCACCCGTTCGCCGGCCTTCACATACAGCTCGCTGAGGTGGCCATAGAGGGTGCGGCGGCGGGGTCGGTCATGTTCGACCTCGATCGCCAGGCCATAGCCCCCCGCCAGGCCGCTGCTCAGCACGCGGCCCGACAGGGCTGCCACCACGGGTGTGCCCTCGGGAGCGGCCAGATCCTTGCCGGCATGCAACAGCCAGTTGCCCAGGATCGGGTGCAGACGCCAGCCGAAGCTGCTGCTGGTGGTGGCGGATCCGATCAGCGGAAACAGCAGAGTGCGGTTGCCGTTGCCCAGGATCGGCGCCGGTCTGGGGGTCACCCCGAAGACATCGCTGAGGCGAAAGCTGCCGCCGGATCCGGCCAGCAAGGCCGACACGGGCACCGTCAACGGCGCCAGGGGGCGACCATCGGTCCCAAGCCGCTCGAGACCCCCATCCCTGAAGCGATCACCACCGCCGAAGCGACCGCGCCAGCGCAGCACCACCCCGGTGCGGCATTCCTGCGCTGACAGGGCGCCGCTGCGGCAGGCCTGTTGATGGGCCGGCACATCAAAGGGGGTGGCGATGGCCCCGTTGCGAAAGCGGGCGCGTTCGGCTGGTGTGACCACCCCATCACGCACCAGATCCTCCAGCGAGGCATCAAAACTGCGGGGTGCCTGATGGCGCAGTTGCTGGGGGTCTGGCCGCAGCGGTTCAGGCACCGTCGCCGCTGATCCGGGTGGTGGCAGCTGGGGCTGCAGGGGTGTGTCGGTGCCACTGGCCAGGGCCAGCCCGGCAGCCAGCAGGGGAAACAGCAGCAGGGCCCGGACGATCACCATGGGCGGCAGTTTAGAAAGCCCTAGGGCTCACAAAAAAAGCCCGCCATGTGGCGGGCTTGATTGCACGTGTTCGCGTCGAACCAGATCCTGGCTTAGGCCGGGATCACTTGGCGGCGGAAGCGAAGTCGGGATAGGCCTCCATGCCGTGCTCGCCGATGTCGAGACCTTCGATCTCTTCCTGTTCGGTGACGCGGATGCCACCGAAGATCGCCCCGATGATCGACCAGACGATCCAGGAGGTCACGATCGCGAAGATGGCAAAGGCCACCACACCGACGATCTGCACGCCCAGTTGGCTGAATCCGTGGCCGGTGAACAGACCTTTGTCGGTGTTGAACAAGCCGACAGCCAGGGTCGCCCAGATGCCGCAGGTGCCATGGACCGAGAACGCACCAACCGGATCATCGATTTTGAGCGAATCAACGATGGCGACCGAGAAGACCACGATCACACCGGCGATGAAACCGACAACCCAGGCAGCTGGCATCGAGAACCCATCACAGCCTGCGGTCACTCCGACCAGACCGGCAAGGATCCCGTTGATGGTCATGGTCAGGTCAGGCTTGCCACCGGTGAACTGACTCACCAGGGTGGCGGCGATGCCACCGCCGGCAGCACCCAGGGTGGTGGTGACTGCGATGTAAGGGACCTCGGGGGCCATTGACAGCCAGGACCCGGGGTTGAAGCCGTACCAGCCGATCCACAGGATCAGGCAACCCAGGGTTGCAATCGCCAGGTTGTGGCCGGGGATGGCCTGGGGCTTGCCGCCCGCGAACTTGCCGATGCGGGGGCCGAGCAGCATGGCGCCGATCAGACCGGCCCAGGCACCAAAGGAGTGGACAACGGTCGATCCTGCGAAATCGATGAAGCCGAGCTTGTTGAGCCAGCCTTCACCAACGTTCCACTGCCAAGAGCCGGAAATCGGATAAAGAATGCCGACCAGGATCAGCGAGAAGATCACAAACTCGCCAAACTTGATGCGTTCGGCCACCAGTCCGGAAACGATTGTTGCGGCGGTGCCCGCAAAGGCAGCCTGGAACAGGAAGTCAATACTGGGAACCAGTTTGCCCTCGGTCACCATCTCAGGGGTGACGGTTGGATCAAAGAATAGGC
>CAYQCU010000049.1:0-2617 GCA_964416135.1 uncultured Bifidobacterium sp. | reverse complement strand
ACCGGAGTGGCACTGACGGCGGCGATGCCCCCGGCCTGCTTGATTTCAGCGATGCGCTGACGAATGAGGTCTTCGCGAACCGGCTGGCTGTAGAGCTCCTGCATCAGCGGCACAAACGCGTCCTTACCCACGGCGGCGATGCGGTCGAGGGCCGGGTTCGGATCGTCGTAGCGGCACTGAACGCCCTCCAGATTGAGCACCCCAAGGGCGCCCTGCTTGGTCAGCTCCACACACATGCCCACATCGACCACGCCATCCATGGCGCTGGCGATGATCGGAATCTCGCGGGTGATGCCCCCCAGGGTCCAGCTGCTATCGGTGACCGCAGGATCAACGGTGCGACCGCCTGGCACCAGAGCGATCTCATCAATGCCGTAGGCACGGCGAACGGTTCGAGTACGGCCGAGCTGAATGGTCACCGCGTCATGAAGCATTCGGGCCAAACTATCAACGGGCCCGCCTCCGCCCCTGGCACCTCGCTCAGACCGTGCCCCGGAACGCCCGCCAGCGCTGGCCCAGCACCGTCTGAAGCTGCTGGCGATCGCTGCTGCGCAGCAACCGCGGCAGGCCGTGGCGCAGCAACCACACCAGTCCCACCAGCTCAAGCAGGCCAGGCAACAAGGGCACGCTGCCGACGGCGTCGAGAACGGCAGAGGCAACCTGCAGCACCGCCAGGATGATCAGCAGGCCGACCAACAGGGTCAGCGGCTGGCGGGAACTGGCCCAGAGGGACTGCAACTCGCCGCCGGCCCACCAGGCCCGCAGCTTGGCAACCAGCAGCTGCCACTCGCCTCCCTCCTGGGGATCGGGCGGAATCTCGACCACATGGCTGACGCCGGGCCCTGGTGCAGGCCCCGTCGGCTCTGGTCCTTGCAGATCAGCGTCGTGCAGATCAGCCATGGCAGCAGCGGCAGACATTCACGTGAGCGGCCGGAGCATAAACCGAGCTCCCGGGCTGGATCACAGATCGAGCGGCACCAGGGCCGAACGGTCGCTGAGCGGTCGCAGCGGGGCCTGCAGGGGAAAGGTTCCGGCCCGCAGCATCGCCGTCAACCTGGCCGCTGCGGCAGCCGCGAGCCGGGGGCTGTTGGCCGGCGCACAGGGCAGCCGCGCAGCGCCCAGGGTCAACATGCCGGTGCTGAGTTCGGCATAGGTGACATCCGCCAGGCGGGGTTTGACCCGCCGCGGGATTGCCAGATCGAGCACGGGCACCTGCAGGGATTGGGGGCCGGCTGCGGCCTGCAGGGCGATGGTGCCGTTCAGCAACGGCACCGGCGCTGCCACCGGCACCAGCAGCGCTGCACCATGACCCTCCAGAAAGCAGCTGCGCAGCGCGGCCGCATCGAGCTGGTCCAGGTCGACACTCACAGCCAAGGTGGCACCGGGGCCCATGGCATGGCCCAGGGGCTGTCGTTGGGGGGTCGGCTGATGACCGCTACCGGCACCGAGCACCCAGCCCAGCCCGCCGGCCACCAACAGCGGTGAGCCGGGCCCCAGCAGCGACAAAGCCGGCATGGTCAAGCCGATGCTGCCGGCGCCCCCGGCGGTGTACAGCGCCGATCCAAGGGGACCCAACAACGGGCCATGGGGGGTGCGCAACAGGCCGTCGGCACTGCTGACCGCGACGATGCCGTTCTCGACCACGGCGCGCTGCAGAAGCAGCCTGCCGGCCGCCACCTGAGGGCGAACAAGGCTGCCGCTCAGCTCGAGCCGGGGTTGCAGCGCTGTCGGCTCCCCCAAGGCCGACAGGGCCACCTCGCGCCCTGCAAGCAGATCGGTCAGGACCTGGGCGCCGCTGCGGCGGCCGGGATCGGACAGCCCCCCGCCCAGGGGCAACACCAGGTCCCCAGAGCCGCCACCGACCAAGGCGGCCACCCCACCGAGCTGAACCTCGCGCAGGCGGATCGGCGGATCGCAGGGCCCAAGGCTCAGCTGCAAGCTCCCCTGGTCGGTCCATGCCGCATCGGCCGCCACCACCACATCGGTCTGGGCATAGGCATCGGGCAGCCCCACGGACTCCACCAGCACCCGGTAATCGGCGGCGCAGAGCACCCGCAAATCGCCGCTTGCCTGACGCTGCTGCAGGTCAGCGAGGGCCCGCGGGGGCAGGTCTGCGGTAGGGCGGCGACGGGGGGGCATGGGTCAGCGGGCGCGGCCCCGGGCGAACGGGCCGGCTGGGACGGCCGAACGCTGGGGTTTGGATAGACTTGGCCCCAATGAAGGCTGTCTTGCATGGCGGATCCAACCGGACCTGCTTCCTCCGGGGATTCCGGCAGCAATCCTGAGTCCAGGGTCATCCAGACAGACCTGCGCAACGAGATGTCGCGCTCCTACCTGGAGTACGCGATGAGCGTGATCGTGGGCCGGGCCCTGCCCGATGCGCGCGATGGACTCAAACCTGTGCATCGCCGCATCCTCTATGCGATGTACGAGCTGGGGCTCACCAGCGACCGCCCCTACCGCAAATGCGCCCGCGTGGTGGGCGAGGTGCTGGGCAAGTACCACCCCCATGGCGATACCGCTGTTTACGACGCCCTGGTCCGCATGGCTCAGGACTTCTCGATGCGCATGCCCCTGATCGACGGGCACGGCAACTTCGGCTCGGTGGACAACGATC
>CAYQCU010000048.1:0-2631 GCA_964416135.1 uncultured Bifidobacterium sp. | reverse complement strand
CGCGGCTGACGGTGGTGCCGGATGCGGGGCATTCGGCACTGGAGCCCGGCGTGCGCACGGCGCTGGTGGCGGCGGTGGAAAGGTTCAGGCGACGGGGGTGATCAGCCGGCCGTCGCGTAGCCGGTCCACCTGCTGGCGCCCGCCTGGGCTTGGCGGCCATGGCGGCGAGGTCAGCAGGCGGAGCTCGGGCGTCCGGTCGCCGCTCACCGTCTCGATCATCCGCAGCAACCGCGCGCCGGTCAGGTCGCGCTCCTCCGCGCTCGCAGGGTCGTCGTCCAGGTCGCGCATTTCCGCCAGCGCGTCGCGCAACACCGCGCCCTCGAAACCGGGCAGACGGAAACTCTCGATGTCGCGCGGGTCCACCTGGCTGTCGGGGGTTGCGCCCTCCGGCATCACGGCGGGGCGCTCGACGCACCAGACGGCGTGCCATCCCTCCGATGGCGCCTTGCCGCGCAGGCGATGCTCTTCATGGGGTAGGTCCACTGTGATGCCCGCCGCCGCGTCATAGGTGCCTGCCAGCCAGCGAAGGCGCAGCATCCGGTTGGCGCGGCCGGGCCGCTTGCTGACGATGGAAAAGAGCACGTCGTCCCGCGCCGCCGTCACCTCGGCGGTGGCGTGGATCTCGTCGCCTTCCTCGACCTTGAAGTTCCTGACCTTGCACTCCCCGTACATCTTGTTCCGCACCCACCATTGGACCCAGAGGTAATACTCCGGCTGGCCGGTGGCGGGATTCCAGGCGCTGACCGTGCCGAGCTGCGGCAGGGAGCGGGAGGCGAGGCGGAAGCCGTCGAGCCCGACCCAGACCGAGACCTGATAGACCTTGCCCGGGGGCAGCGCAGCAGCGACGTGATCGTCGGGCTGGGTTGCCTTCGGCACCGTCCAGGTGCCGGTGACGCGGCGAAACCGCTTCGCGTCGCGCGCGGCGATCACTGCGCCGGACCAGTTGCGGCTTGTGCTCCAGCGCCCGCCGGCCTGCGCCAGCGCGCCGCCATGCGACGCGGGCACGAGTTCCAGTTCCGCCGTATTGACGAAGGCAGTCGGCCCGTCAGGGCTGGGCGTGAACATCTCCTCCCACTGCCCGCGCAGGCGCGGGGTTGTGGGACGAGAGGGCAGCCAGAGCTCGCGCAGTTGCGCATCGCTCATCGCGCGGATGTCGGTGCCCTCCGCGATCTGGGGCAGGCCCGGCGGGACGCGCTGCCGCACCTCCTGCTCCCAGAAGGGGGATAGCGGATGTGGCGACGGGACCAGGATGACCGACATGGCGTGTCAGTCCCATTCAGCCGCGGCGGCCGCCACCAGCGCTTGGAAGCGCGGCACCTGCGCGGAGTTCAGGATCGGCAGCAGCTTCCAGGCCAGCTCGCGCCCGGCCTCGGTGTCGGAGGGGTAGTGGACGCCGGCGATCTCGCGGTTGACCCCAATGCGCTCCGCGAGCGCGCGCACCGCGGGCATCGCCGCGTTCTGCCCCCGGTCGGCGGCGCCCTTCTTGGTGGCGAAGACCTCCCCCAGGGCGGCGCCGACCAGGAAGGCCTGCGCGGCGTGGTTCGATGGGTAAGAGCCGTGTCCGGGCACGTCGATCGGCGGCTTCAGCGCCGGGGCGACATGCGAGGGGCGCCGACGGTCGTTCACCTGCTTGAAATGCTGACCCGCAAAGCCTGCGATGAGGACACAGGCGTTGATCAGCTCGATCGTCTTCGCGTGGGAGACGGTGTTGCAGTCCAGCAGGCCGGCGAAGTCGCCGACGAAGCTGCCGGCCTGCGCCAGGATCTCGCCCATCGCATCAGCTCGCTCCGTCATGGCGCGCAGTGCGAGGGCAGAGACCTCTTTCTTCACGGCCTCCGCCACCTTGTCATCGTCGGCCGCTTGGGCCTTGCCCACCACCATCTCGCGCCAGGGCGTGAGGAACAGCCCCTTGGCGGCGTCCGCTTGCGCAGTGCCTTGGCGGCAGCGCCATGCCTCGGTGTCGGTGAACTGCGACAGCAGCGCGACGGCGTTCCACTCCCAGGTCCAGAAGCGGCCGAATTTGCCGAGCGGATCCACGACCGCCAGCGCGATGGGCGTCGTCTTGTCCATCGGATCCGGTAGCGTGACGAAGGGCAGGTCAACGCGGTCGGCAAAGAAGCTGCTGCCGCCGCCCCCAGCATTTCCGGTGTTCCCGGTGTTCCCGGTGTTTCCCGTATTGCCAGTGTTACCGGTGTTCCCTGTGTTGCCCGTCATTCTGTCCTCCCCCCTGAGCTCCCCTGCGTCCCGGCAGGGCGTGTCATTCCGGAAGCCCGGCCATCCCGAGCCGCCGTACGAAATCGTCCCGAAACGCGCCCGACAGCGGCGTACGCGCGGCAAAGGCGCGCAGGTTGAAGGTCGGCTCCAGCTGGAGCAGGCGCTGCGCCGGCTCACGCGCATCCTCTACCCGCCCTGCGGCGACCAAGCTCGCGGCCAGGGTGCGCCAATTCGGCGCGTGGCGCGGGTTGGACACCGCGGCGCGCCGCGCCCACTCGATCGCCTGGTCGAAGTTGCCGGCGCTGTAATGCGCCTGCGCCAGAAGGTGCTCGTAGAGGAAGGTAAAGGGATCAAACGGGGCAAGACGCACGGCGCGCTCGGCGCGCACCACGGCCTCAGCGCATTGGCCCGCCCAGG
>CAYQCU010000047.1:0-2635 GCA_964416135.1 uncultured Bifidobacterium sp. | reverse complement strand
CGAAGTGCCAGACGGCGTAATACATGGCCTTCGCCTTGGCGACGGCCACGCCCCCACAACGGCACGCCTCGTAAAACATCCGATGCACCTGCCGCCACTCGCGGTCACGAGCCTCGCAGGCTACGTCGTGCACGACCGAGGCATTGCGAAACTGCCCCTCGAACGGCCCGCCGATCAACGACCAAAAAGCCTGTGGAATGCTCGCGCCATTCACGACCGCACCGGCCGGCGCCTCCCAGCGCGCGTCCCGCGGATCCACGTAGGCGAACGGCTCGACGAGCGTCATGTCGCGGCCATTGGCAGCCCAGCGTGCCACGACGTCGCCCACGAACCGCCCCCACTCGCCGACGAACGCCTGCGGCTGCGGTTCCGCCATCACGTCATCCCCGAACCCCGGTGGCTGCGGCACGGCCTTGGTCGCGAGAAACCCGACGAGCGGCCTCGCCTTCTCGGGCATGCACCGGTCATCGCACATCACGCGAACCACCGCGGCCTCGCGCTCGATCGTGATCTGATACTGCCGCACGTCCCGCGCCGACTCGGACCGCCGCGTGAACGACTCCGTGATCCCGCTCGCCATCACGAGCGACTCGATCTCTCCCCGCTGGTCTGGCGGCAGCGCGCCGGTATCGATGCGGCAGCCTTTGATGGCGCCCACAAAGCCGCCTGATTGCACGAATGTGATCCGCATGGAATGGCCTCACGGCTCGACGACGATCTTGCCCGCCAGCGGCCCGGCCCGATTGATCGTGGCCTCTTCTTGAAGCCGATGCGCGGCAGCCGTCTCCGCGAGCGGCAGAACGACGCCGATCGGCGGCTTCAGCTTCCCCGAGGCCAGCCAGCCGTTGATGGCGCGGGCCGCGGCCGCCTGCAGTTCGGCCGACGCCTTGAACATCACGAAGCCCATCAGCTTCGCCTGCTTCACGTAGAACGGGCCGACCGGAAACGGCGGGCGTGCATCGCGGCCCGCCATCAGCACCATCCGCCCCTCGTCGGCGAGCAGCCCGATGGCCGTGTCGAAGTCGGGCTCGCGGAGGGCCTCCCACCAGACGTTCACGCCCGCGGGAGCGAAGGCTTTCACCTGCCGGGTGATTGCGTCGGCACCGCTCCGCCGATCGACCACGGCATCCGCCCCGAGAGCCGCCACACGGGCGAGCCCGGCATCGGTGCCAGCCACACCGATCACCCGGCCGCCAAGCAGTTTCGCCATCTGCACCACCATCGAGCCCACTGCCCCCGAGGCGCCGCTCACGACGACCGTCTCACCCGCCTTCACGGCCGCGTGCGGCACGAGGCCGAGCCAGGCCGTGATTCCGACGAGTGCCGCCGCCACCGCATCGTGATCGCTCACGCCCGCCGGCGTTGGGTAGAGCCAGCAGGCATCGACGGCCGCCAGTTCGGCGAACGTGCCCCGCCGGCCGAGCACGCCTTGATTCGAGCCCCACACGCGGTCGCCCACCGCGAGCGTCGTGACGCCTGGGCCCACCGCCACGACCTCGCCGGCCAGATCACAGCCGACGACGAATGGATACGTCAGCGGCATCGCCACGGTTCCGGCACGAACGTACGTGTCGATAGGGTTCACCGCGCAGGCTCGCACCTTCACGAGCACCTGCCCCGCCCCGGGCTGCGGATCGGGCAGATCGCCGTACTGGATCACCTCCGGCGGGCCGACCCGCTCGATGAACGCCGCCTTCATGCTCGTGTCCTCATGCCATGAGTGCCTGCACATGGCTTGCCGCCGCGGCCGCCAGGCCCACGAGGTTGTAGCCCCCTTCGAGCGTGGAGACGAGCCGGCCGCCCGCATGCCGGGCGGCGATCTCCTTCACGATGCCCGTGAGTTCCGCGAAATCCGCGTCCGTCAACCGAAACCCGCCGAGGGGATCGTCGATCCGCGAATCGAAGCCGGCCGACACGAGCACGAACTCCGGCTTGAAGGCCTCCGCCGCCGGCACGAGCCGGTCGCGAAACGCCCCGACGATCTCCTCCCGCCCGGCCCCGGCCGCAAACGGGCAGTTGAGCGTGCGGCCCTCGCCGGCGCCGTCGCCGGTTTCCGTGGCATGGCCCGTGCCGGGATAGAGCGGATGCTGATGCGTGTCGAAGAAAAACACGCTGCCGTCTGTAGAGAAGATGTCCTGCGTGCCGTTGCCGTGATGCACGTCCCAGTCGGCGATCAGCACCCGCCTCACGCCATGCTTCGCCTGCACGTAGCGGGCCGCGATCGCCACGTTATTGAACAGACAAAAGCCCATACCCCGATTCGGCGTGGCATGGTGCCCTGGCGGCCGAACCACCGCAAAGGCGTTCGCCACGCTGCCGGCCATCACGGCATCGACCGCCGCGAGCACGCCGCCCGCAGCCAGCCGCGCCACCTCGAGCGACGCGGCCGAGAGCGGCGTGTCACCGGTGGAGAGCCGCTGCACGCCCTCAGCCACGTCTTCCTTCACGATCTTGAGGTAGGCGGGCGTATGGCAGCGCAGGATGTCGTCGTCCGCGGCCTGCCGGGGCTCGATGACGCGTGCCCGCGAGAGCAGCCCATCGGCCTCGAGCCGCTCCACGATCGCCGCCGTGCGTTCGGGCCGTTCAGGATGGCCGGCCCCCGTGAGGTGCTCGGCGAAGGCAGCGGAGACGACGA
>CAYQCU010000046.1:0-2713 GCA_964416135.1 uncultured Bifidobacterium sp. | reverse complement strand
CCCTACACCGACCGGATGGACTATCTGGCGGCGATGAACATGAATCTCGGCTGGGCCTTGGCCGTCGAGAAGCTCATGAAATACGAGGTGAGCGAGAAGGCCCGCCACCTGCGGGTGCTCATCGCCGAACTGGGCCGGATCGCCAGCCATCTCGTGGGCATGGGGGCCTACGGCCTCGACCTCGGCACGTTCAGCCCGTTCCTCTACGCGTTTCGCGAGCGGGAGAAGATCCTCGACCTCTTCGAGGAGGCGTGCGGCGCCAGGCTCACCTACAGCTACATCACGGTGGGTGGCCTCACGGCCGATCTGCCGCAGGGATGGCTGCAGAAGTGCGAGGCGTTCCTCGACCAGTTCGAGCCGATCATCAAGGAATACCACGCCCTGCTCACGACGAATGCCATCTTCGTGAAGCGGACGGCGAACATCGGCGTGATGTCACGGGATCTCGCGATCGAATACGGCTGCTCGGGCCCCGTGCTCCGCGGCAGCGGTGTCGATCAGGACATGCGACGGGACGGCGAGGCCATCTACACGGCGATGTACGACGGCTACGCATTCGAGGTGGCCGTGATGAAGGACGGCCACTACCCACGCGACCACGAGTATCCGCCGGTGCCCGCGGACGCGGTGCTCGGCGACTGTTGGCATCGGTTCTTCGTGCGGATGCTCGAAGTCGTGCAGTCGATGGACCTCGTGCGGCAGTCGATGGACCGTTATTCGGCCTGCAAGGGCACGATCGGTGAACCGCTCAAGCTGACCGAGAAGATGCCGGCCGGCGACGCCTACCTCGAGACGGAGGCGCCGAAGGGGCAGATGGGTTTTTATCTGGTGAGTGATGGCTCCGCGATCCCGTGGCGGGTGCGGGCCCGCTCGAGCTCGTTCTCGAATCTGGCCGTGGCGCCGGAGTTGTGCCGGGGCTGCCTGATTGCCGACGTGCCGGCGATCGTGGGGAGCCTCGACATCGTGATGGGTGAGATTGACCGGTAGCAGATCGGCTGGCGAGTGAACTGCGCCGGCCAGGGGGCGGCAGAAGTCTCGTCGCGGAGGGCCGCGGCGGCCCAATGCTCCTCGAGCTCCGCCGACCCCCTTGCCTCGCCCGATGGTTGCTCTGCCGAATTGCTGCCGGGACTTGTGGAAAGCGAGAGGGTAAGGCACACTTCGTGCAAATTTTCACGAAGTCGGATTTCGCCGGGAAATATCGACCCAGATGGCTGAATTTCTCATCACTACCGTCGGGCTTTCCGAGTGGCTGGCGTGGACGGTCACCGCCGTCGTCGCGGCTGTGCTCGTGCTCAACGTGATCGCCGGCGGTGCCCTCGTCTTCATCTGGGCGGAGCGAAAGATCGCAGGTCGCATCCAGGATCGCCTCGGACCCACCCGTACGGGCGGTCGATTCGGCTGGCTCCAGTCGCTCGCCGACGGCATCAAGCTGCTCGCCAAGGAAGACCTGATGCCGGACGGGGCTGACGGCATGCTCTTTCGCCTGGCGCCCTACGTGAGCTTCTGTGCGTCGTTCTGCGCCTTCATCGCCCTGCCATTTGCGTTCGACTTCATCGGCTGCCGGCTCAACGTCGGCGTGTTCTTCGTCGTGGCCGTGCTCGGCCTCGAGGTGTTCGGCGTGATCCTGGCGGGCTACGCCTCCGCGTCAAAGTGGTCGCTCTTCGGGGCGATGCGCGAGGCGGCCCAGGTGGTGAGTTACGAAGTGCCGCTCGGCATGTGCGTGGTCGTGCCGGTGATGCTCGCCGGCAGCATGGACATGGTGACGATCGCCGAGAAGCAGGCGGGCTGGTTCACCAACTGGTATCTGTTTCACGATCCCTTCACGTTCGTGATCTTCTGGGTGTACGTCACCTGCGCCGTGGCCAGCGTGAACCGGGCTCCGTTCGATCTCGCCGAAGCGGAGAGCGAACTCGTCGCCGGCTTCCATACGGAGTATTCGGGCCTGCGGTGGAGCTATTTCTTCATGGCGGAATACGGCTCGATGTTTCTCGTGAGCGCGATGGCTGCGGTGCTCTTCCTGGGGGGCTGGAACGGACCGATCCCGGTGGCGTCGCTCCTGGGCCTCTCCGAGGGCACGGGCGACACGGCGAACTACTTCGTACGGCTGCTCGGCATGTTCAACCTGCTCGGCAAGGCGACGCTCGGCGTACTCGTGATGATGTGGGTGCGGTGGACGCTGCCGCGGCTCCGCATCGACCAGGTGATGACGACCTGCCTGAAATACTGCACGCCGATCGCGGCCGCGATGTTCGCCGGCGCCATGCTCTGGCAGTTGTTTCTGCCCGGCGGCCTCGTGCCGGGGCTCGATCGACCCGCCGGCGAGATTCGCGAAGGCTGGCTGGAGGGCCCCGGCGGCCGGGCGGCTGCAACGCCCGCAGGCGTCGACGAGAAGGTCGCCCAGGTGATTTCAAGCCAGGTGAATCCATGATGGCCGCCATGTCTGCAACCGGGCTCGTGGCCACGGCGCTGCCGCTGGCCGCGATCAACTGGCACTCGACGTTTTTCCTGCTCTTCGCCGTGCTGGCCTGCGTGTGCGCCGTGGCGGTGGTGGCGGCCGACAACGTGGTGCGGATGGCCCTCTACCTCGTGCTCTCGCTCGGGGCGACGGCCGGTCTCTTCTTTCTCGCCGGCGCCGAGTTCGTCGGCGCGATGCAACTCATGATCTACGTCGGCGGCACGCTCGTGCTGCTCGTGTTCGGCGTGATGCTCACCG
>CAYQCU010000045.1:0-2832 GCA_964416135.1 uncultured Bifidobacterium sp. | reverse complement strand
ATGATCTCCTTGCCCGTGGAATCGCGAAGGAAGTGGCTCGGTTCGTACTCCCGCAGGGTGGCTTCACTCGTATGTACGTTTCAGGTTCTTGTCGCAGCTGGATGCATTATCTTGGGGTACGCGACGAGCCAGGTGTTGTCCAGTGGGAACACGTTGAACTCGCCCGCGCAATCCGCCCCATCTTCGCCACGCAGTTCCCAACCGTGAACAAAGCATTCTTTCACAAGGAGCCAACCCCGTTGGAGGTCGAGAACCAAGAGCTCAAAGCAGAGATTGATGTTCTCAAAGCAACCTTGCGAGGAAAGCTATGAGGAAGGTAGAAGTCTTAACCGACTGGCTGTATGAGTGGGATGTCCCCGAGGATGTTCTCAACATTGCCCTCACCTACGCAAAGAACGCCACCTACTACAACGGTGTAAAGAATCAAACGTCATACCCCGAGCAGTTCTTCGGCGATGACTTTGATCCAGTGCGTGACTGGGTTGATTCGAAACTTCACGAGATCAAGCTTGACCTTGACTTAGAGTGCGAGTTCTTAAAATCAACCGTCTTCTGGACAACCCGAAGCGAGCGTGGACAATGGCACCATACACACAAACACGGTTTCTCCGTTGTTAGTGGTATCATCTACTTGACTCCCTCTGGGTCTCAAACGTGGTTCAGTCGCAATAGCGTTTGGAGCCCCGACGGGACTGGAATCGAGATCCACAACCAAGATAAAAGCACCCTCATCTTTAAGCGTCAGACCGAAGTCGGTAAGGCCATCTTCTTCCCCAGCGGTTTGATGCACAGCGTCAACGAGCACGACCGTACAGAGCCTCGCCACACGCTATCATTTAACAGTTACGTTTCCGGGCAAATCGGAAGCTACTCCGATATTCACTCTCGTCGTCTACTTCACCTCACCGTTAATCAAAAGCAATGAGCGCCACTCTGACCAAGCAAATGGTTCACGCTTACTGGCACATTCTCGAGGACTACCCCTCTAAGGATGGTGAGTACGTAGTGTGCTTCCAGACCGATGACGGCACTTTTGGATGGCCGGATGTGTGGGAGTTTACCGCACGCGATGGCTGGCAACCATTGCTCGGACTTAACCACGACGATCAACCGACACACTGGTGTAACCTTCCGATGCCCAAATGACCGACCGACCGAAACTTGAACAAACTATCGTCCTAGAGAGGAATCCGGCTCCGCTGGTTGTCTGGGATTTCAATGTCTCAGTATTCCACGTTCTCAACTGGTATTCTAAAATCTCAGGATCGTTCAAGAAAGAGGTCGAGGCTAAACTTGTCAAGGGAGCATTTGCCCTCCACATTAATCGTGGACCGGATATGCTCCCGAGGCATACTTACCGAATGCTCTTTGTTGCAGACAAACGTTACGCAGATAGCCATAACTATTGGCGAAATAACGTGATGCAAACTTGCCCCGTCGTCAAGCAAGCGTGGATCGACCACGCGGAACGCGAGGGGGTTGACTACGAAACTCTCAAGAAAGACTACAAAGGAACTCGTGGCGAAAAGTCAGAAGAGTTCTGGTTTGTTTACAACATCTGTCGTGACTATGCGACAACTTACTTCCCATTCTTCGAGGCCGAGGGCTATGAGGCTGATGATTTTGCCGGCGCTATTTATCGCCTCAGCCGCGACTCTGATAAAAACTCGGTTGTCCGACGAAGACAAATCTTCCTTGCAACACTCGATCGAGACTGGTCGCAATGCGTTGACGAAGCGCATAAGATCTATTTCGCAAACACTCGCTATCCGTTCCCGAGTGAAAAAATTCAAGAGAGACTTGTTGGCAATGCGGGTGTGATCGAACACACGGCTCACAAGATGGGTTACGACATTGAGCATCCCTCAGAGTTGGCCAAGCACAAAGTTCTCCATTCCGACATGGGTGATAACCTTCCGAAGGGTACCCCGATCGAGCTGTTTGATTTGTGTGAACCGCATCCGGAATACAACATTGATCGCGAACCCATTCATAGTGAGCTCGCAGAATGTTGCAATGACCCCAAGCCCAACGATCGGCCAGACCACCTAGAACAAACCCTACGGCAATTCGCCAAGATCTGCCTAGAAGCACCCTACAAGTTCTGACCCGCAGGCGGGTAAAACAACTATAGATTCAAAGGCTATGGAATGGCAGATGCTGCCTATCAAGCAAAGTTCCTCCCGATGGCAAGACTCCTGTGGGACGCTTCTCAAGGCGTTCCTCAGGATATTCCCTCGGATTATTGCGAGCATCTTCATCACGAGTATATTGACGGTGACATCTCTCTGGTTCCTCTTCTCAATCGCTTTGATTACACGGAGGGGCTAGAGGACTTTGAGGTTGAGGAGGCCATTGAGATGTTGGGCAAGGTGTCCCCAACCGATTGGCCTCACTTTGAAGATATCGAAGGCGTATCCGTAGAGGAACTGTTGCGCATCTACGACGAGGATGCTTCCGAGTTTGACTTTGTTGAGGATAACCTTTCCACGGCAGAGAAAGTGGAGAAGGTTCTTATCGAAGTTATTTCCTCCGTGTTCGGAGACAAGGTTTCTACCATCCGGAGCGAGAAGGGATACTTTGCTAACCCTAAGAATAATTTCCTTCAAGAGGAAGACGGAACATTTGCCGGTACGTTTATGTATGACGGCAATAAGTTTATGTTTGAAGTTGCCCCAGCAGAAGATGGTTGGATTTGCACTTACCGAATGCACTGGGACTCGGTAGATAAACTCCCACCCATCCCTCAGCAGGACGACCAAAGCAAGACGGACTACACCCGCAAAGTACGTAATCGGGGGTGGAAGTAATGGCTAAGTTTGAGGGTGGTGC
>CAYQCU010000044.1:0-2886 GCA_964416135.1 uncultured Bifidobacterium sp. | reverse complement strand
ATCCTGCCTCGCGGTTGCTGGACCTCTACGACAAGGTCGTCCGCCGCCGCTAGGTCACTCGGGAGGAAGCATGGACCTCGCCACGGCATTCGCCACCGTCGTCCCGCCGGAGCGCCGCGTCGGCTTCAAGGCATACGACGGTTCGAGCACCGGCCTCATCGGCGCCGACGTCATCCTCGAAGTCACCAATCCGCGCGGGGTCCACTACATCGCCGGCTCACCCAACCAGCTCGGCCTCGCGCGCGCCTACGTCACGGGCGACCTCGAGATCCACGGCGACGTCTACGAGGCGCTCAAGCGCCTCTACCCGCTGCCACTCGACCATGTGTCGGTCGTCGATCGGGCTAGGCTCGTCAAGCGCTTCGCCAAGGACGCACTCGTGCGCCCCGAGCCTCCCGCGCAGGAGCGCGCACTCGGTGGCCGGCGCCACTCCAAGCGCCGCGACGCCGAGGCGATTCATCACCACTACGACGTGAGCAACACCTTCTACTCCATGGTGCTCGGGCCGTCGATGGCTTACACCTGCGCGGTCTTCCCAAGCCAGGACGCCTCCCTCGAGCTCGCGCAGGAGGAGAAGTTCGACCTCGTCTGCCGCAAGCTGAACCTCCAGCCGGGCATGCGCCTGCTCGACGTGGGCTGCGGCTGGGGCGGCATGGTGCTCCACGCGGTCAAGAACTACGGGGTGAGCGCCATCGGCGTGACCCTGTCGAGGCAGCAGGCCGAGTGGGGTCAGCGCGCCATCGAGGATGCGGGCCTCGGGGACAGGGCCCAGATCCGTTTCAGCGACTACCGCGATGTCAAGGAGACGGGCTTCGATGCGATCTCCTCCATCGGCCTCACCGAGCACATCGGCCGAGCCAATTACGCCTCGTACTTCTCCTTCCTCTTCGACAAGGTGCGCCCGGAGGGGCGGCTGCTCAACCACTGCATCACTCGCCCCGACGACAAGTGGCCCACGCACTTCAAGCGCAGCTTCATCAATCGCTACGTCTTTCCCGACGGTGAGCTCGCCCCTCCCGGCGAGATCATCGCTGAGATGAACAACGCGGGATTCGAGATCCGCCATGAGGAGAACCTGCGCGAGCACTATGCGCTCACCCTCAAGCACTGGTGCGAGAACCTCGAGCGCAATTGGGATGCGTGCGTGGCCGAGGCGGGGCTGCCCACTGCGCGCGTGTGGCGCCTCTACATGGCCGCGTCGCGCCTGGGCTTCGACATCAACACGATCCAGCTGCACCAGGTGCTCGGCGTGAAGGTTGGCGAGCGCGGCAGGTCCGGCATCCCGCTGCGCGTGTCGGGCGAGACCTGGTCGCTCACTGCCCCCGAGGGGTGAGCCGCTAGTAGAGCGCGGGGCCGGCGAGGTTCATGCCGCCGTCGGCCACGAGCGTGATGCCGCTGATGTAGTCGCCGGCGGGGCTCATCCAGAAGCCGATCACGGCGGCGACGTCGTCCACCGACTGCAGGCGCTTCGCTGGGATCACCTGGGCCACCTGCTCGGGGTCGAGCCCATAGCGCTCCCACGCCTCGGTGTGCACGATGCCCGGGGCGACCGCGACGGTGCGCACGCCACGAGGGCCCCACTCCTGGGCCCAGGTCGCCGTGAGGCTCTCCACTCCCGCGCGCGCCGCCGAGGAGTGCGACATGCCGACGATGCCCCGGTGCGGTGTCATCGTCATGGTGATGCTCGCGATCTTGCCGTAGCCGCCCGGGAGCATCGAGCGCTTGGCCACCTGCGTCGAGACGTACCACGTCGCATCGAGATTGAGACGCTCCACGGCGCGGAAGCCGTTGTAGGAGATGTCCTCGGCGCGCGAGACGAACTGCCCGCCCGCGTTGTTGACGAGCAGGTCGATGCGCTCCATGTCACCGAGCACGGAGTCGAGCAGCGCGTCCACCTGCTCGGGCTCGCGGATATCGCACGGGTGGGCCGACGCGGACCCCCCGGCAGCCTCGATGGCGGCCACGGCCTCGGCGAGCGGTTCCTCTCGGCGCCCCGTGACGGCCACTCGGGCGCCGAGGTGGGCCAGCAACTCGGCGGTGGCGCGACCGATGCCGGTGCCTCCCCCTGTGACGAGCGCCGTACGACCGTCGAGGGATCCGGGCGCGAGCGCGGCGAGGGCTTCGGGGCGACGCGGAGGGGCCATGGCGGCAGCCTAGGCGAGCGCGAGGAAGAGCTTCTCGAGCTGCTCCGCGCTCATCGGCGGCTTCTCGCCACGCCCCTCGGCGGTGGCGCACTGCTGGAGGCCGTTGGCGACCACCTTGAAGCCGGCCCGGTCCAGTGCCCGTGACACGGCGGCGAGCTGGGTGACGACCTCACCGCAGTCACGGCCTTCCTCGATCATCGAGATGATCCCGGCCACCTGCCCCTGCACGCGCTTCAGGCGCGTGACGACTTCGCGCTGGCAGACGTCGTCCAAGGTGATGGGGGCCATGAGTTCCTACCTTCGTCGAGGCGGCCGCCCCGCGGCGGCACTGCACCAAGGATACCCCTGGGGGTAGGCGTTCAGCCGATTGGCTCGACGGCGACCTGGCTCGCGATATCCCCCGGGAGTTCGACGTACTCCCCCGCCGAGCCCACGAGCACCCCCGTGGCCGCCCGCTGCACCTTCACCGCGCCGCCCGGCACCACGCCGGCACGCTGCAGCAGGGCCACCATCTCGGGATCCACCTGCGCGCTCTCTCCGATGCGTCGCACCGTCACCCGGACCGTGTCGTCGCCGGCCGCCGCGTCGAGGCTCACCCAGTTGTCGCCGCGAGTCGCAGAAGGCCTCGCGCCCGGGACCAATTCCTCAAGGCCCGGGATGGGATTGCCGAAGGGCGACTCGGTCGGGTTGTCGAGCATCGCCAGGATGCGCCGCTCCACCGTGTCGGACATGACGTGCTCCC
>CAYQCU010000043.1:0-2925 GCA_964416135.1 uncultured Bifidobacterium sp. | reverse complement strand
CGGCGCATCATGGAGCTGCGGTTCGACATCCAGGCTGATGCGTGGGTGCCTCGGGATATGAATGTCCTGTACCCCGAAATCACGCGCTCGGGCATCGTGGACATGGAGTACCAGAAGGAGCCGGACGACATCATCTGGTGCGTGCTCGGCGACGGGCGGCTCATCGGCCTGACCTACGACCGCGAGCAGAACATCTACGGGTGGCACCAGCATCCCATCGCGGGGAACGACGCGAAGGTGGAGGCGGTGCAGATCATCCCGAGCCCGAACGGCGACCTCGATGACGTGTGGCTTGTGGTCTCGCGCACCATCGAGGGCGACTTCCCGTATGAGTTGGCGCTCGAGGCCGGTGGCAACCTGCTGACCGAGGGCGAGGATCAGTTGGTCATCGAGGCCGACGTGAACCGCACGCAGCGGTTCATCGAGTACATCGGGCAGTCGCTGGAGGAGGGCGAGGACATCCAAGGCGCGGGGTATCTCGACGCCTCGTTGGAGTTCAATCCCGTCGTCCCGGCCGACCTGTTCATGGCTGACGGCTACGAGACTGCGGGCTCGACCGGGGTGCAGGCCACGGTGCTGTCGTCCATCGAGATCGCCAGCGAAGCCGACGAGATCATCGAGACGGAAGCGTTCGAGCTCATCGTCATCAACGACCCGGTGTTCGCTGCGACGGATGTCGGCCGCGAGATCGTGTACCGCTACTACGACACCGCGAACGAGCTGTGGCGCTCGGCGCGTGCGCAGATCACTTCCTACATCGACCAGGAGAATGTGCTGACGACCATCGTCGCGGCGTTCCCTGACGACGATGTGCCGTTCGACCAGTGGCGTCTGACGGCGACCGAGTTGCGCGGGCTGTATCACCTTGAGGGTGAGACGGTATCGGCGCTGGCCGACGGGCAGGAGGTGACCGGGCTTGTGGTGTCTGACGGCACGGTGACGCTGCCGTTCGCTGCCTCGCGCGCGACTGTTGGCTATCCGTACACCTCGACGCTTGCGACGCAGCGCATCGAGGCTGGTGCGTCGATCGGCACCGCGCAGGCGAAGGTCAAGCGCATCCACAAGTGCGGCCTGCGGCTCTATGCGAGCCTCGGGGGCAAGGTGGGGCCGGGGCCGACGAATGTCGACCTCATCCAGTACCGCACGAACAGCGACTTCATGGACGAGGTGCCGCCGTTGCTGACCGGGGATACCGATGTGTTCGCCTTCCCGGGCGGGTACGAGACGGACGGGCGGCTTTGGGTGGTGGCTGACCAGCCGCTGCCGATGACGGTGGTTGCGCTCTATCCTGAGATGGAGACGCAGGGGTGATCGAAGTGCGCCAGTTCAAGCCTGCCGACCTCGATGAGCTGCGGCTGCAGCCGGCGCAGGAGTACCTTGCGGCGTTCGTGGGGCGCCCCGGCTACGGGCAGGAGTTGGTCGAGGCGGGGCCGTGCTACACGGTGCGGCGTGACGGGCTCATCATCTGCTGCGCCGGGGTGGTGAACCTCTGGGCTGGGCGGGCGTCGGCTTGGGCGCTGCTGTCGTGGGATGCTGGCAGGAGCATGAGGGGGCTGCACCGGGAGGTGCTGCGGTTCCTCGATGGGTGCGGGATCAGGCGCGTGGAGGCGTATGTCTACCCGCAGTTTGAGCCCGGCCACAGATGGGCGACAATGCTCGGGTTCGAGCGCGAGGGCCTGATGAGGGCGTTCGGGCAGGATGGGAGCGACATGGTCATGTACGCGAGGGTTCGGTAATGGCGCAGGCAGCACCTTTCATCGCGGCGGCGGCAGCAGCGGCATCGTCGCTGATGGCGACCGGGCAGCAGCGTCAGGTAGGCGCGGCGCAGGCGCGCGCGCTCGAGATGGAAGCGTCCGTTGCGCGGCGTCAGGCCGGGCTTGAGGAGGAGGCGCTGCGCCGGGAGACCCAGCGGCAGTTCGGCGAGCTGCGTGCGGCGGGTGGTCAGGCTGGCCTTCTGGACTCGGTGACCTTCGGCGATGTGTACAAGCAGGCGGCCACGGCTGCCGAGCTCGACGCGCTGTCGCTTGCCTATCAGGGCGAGACGCAGGCTCAGGGGTTGCTGACCGAGGCTCGAATCACTCGTGCGTCGCGTCCGTCGTGGGTGCAGGGCATCCTGCAGGCGACGGCGGCGGGCATGGGTGGGTACGCTGGGGCGGGCGGTACGCTGCCGTCTCCGCGCCCGCGCGCGAACCCGTCGCAGTTGACGGGCGTGCAGGTGACCGGGCGCCGGGTGCCGACATCGATGACGACGGCGCCGACCCGGCGGTATGGCGCTGGGCTCATCCCGAGGTGATTCATGGCGAAGCTTGAGTTCTACCGCCGACAGGTTGTCCCGCGCATCGCGACGCCGAGCACGCGCGGGCTTGCGGCTGTGGGGACTCAGGCGATCGAGACTGCCGAGGCCGTGGCGCGTGGTGCGCAGGCGTTCGGGCAATTGCAGCAGCTCTCCGAGCGCGTTGACCAGGCGCAGCGCTCGCAGCGGCTGATGCAGCTCAATGCCTCGGCGACTCAGGCGCTCAACGAGTTCGAGCTCGGGCTCGAGACTGACACCGACTTCGCGACCTACGAAGAGCGGTACGACAAGCAGTTGCAGCAGATTCAAGAGCGGGTCGCCGAAGCCGCCGAGGGGGACAATGCGCTCTTCGAGGCGTGGCGGTCCAACTTCGCGCAGACGGCCATCGACAAGCGATTTGCTGTCCGCAAGGCGGCGGTCAAAGGTCGCATCGGGGTGGCGCGTGCCGACCTCGACCAGACGCTCGGCGTCTACGCCGGCCTCTCCGGCTCGGATGACCCGACGAAGGATGCGGACATCGCGGCGCGTGCGAACCTCGCCATTCAAGACGCGTTCGCGGGTGGCATCATCTCGGCGCAGGAGGCTGTGGACAAGGCGCAGCGGTTCAACAGCTCGGCCATCACCAACCGGGT
>CAYQCU010000042.1:0-2952 GCA_964416135.1 uncultured Bifidobacterium sp. | reverse complement strand
GCCGGGGTCGTCAGAAACTGCGGCATCGGAGGAATCTTCGCCTCCTCCGCAACACCGCCAATAAACTCCATAACATCACGGCCAGTCTGCGTCTTCGGCGTACCAGTGATCTTCTGCATCATCTTCCCAGCTTCAGTACTCGCCTCCTGCACTCCCTCAGGCGTTCCAAACTTGTCACTGGTGAAACCCTTGTACAAGCCATACACCGGCCCCGCAATCGAACCCGCAGCACCACGAATAAACGTGTTCGCTAAATCAAGAGGAACATCCACAACCCGACGAAACTCAGGAGGAATAAGACCCTGGTTGGTGGTCCTGTCAGCAGGCGGCGTCCCCGTCATCATCTGCTGGATGTACTCGTCCGTGGGCACCTCACCCTCAGGCGGGGATCCCTTCTTACGCTTGCGAATGAAGTCGGTGGTAGAGACTTCGTTGCTCTGGGGTTTTGTCTCCAAAACTTTACCAATAGCAGGCTTTGTTTTTGTTTCTGGGCCAAAGGCATATATGTCACTGCCATAGGAGTACAACTTTTCAGGATCAAGTTCTACTTTTGCTCGAGGGCCATAGTCCACCACATTACGAGCAACTAACACCTGACCTTCCTTCAAGTTTTTAGCTCGGCGGTCAAATTCAAACTTGTCAAACCTACGTGATCCATATC
Source organism: uncultured Bifidobacterium sp. (assembly GCA_964416135.1). Classification (GTDB taxonomy): domain Bacteria; phylum Actinomycetota; class Acidimicrobiia; order Acidimicrobiales; family Ilumatobacteraceae; genus UBA2093. Next base: position 2,291 of record CAYQCU010000042.1, on the reverse strand, counting down.
GATCTACAGTAACCGGAAACTCAACTACTTGATCAGCTATTACAAACAACGGGGTAATTGCCCCACGTTCTCCAATTTCTAGCTCAGGATTGGCGTAACTAGAGGCAACATGCGGGGATGTGCTACCAAATGTTGCATAACCGGGCCTTGAGGCACCTGTCATCATTCCTTCCGTTGGGTCTTCGGCAAACACCACTCCACGATAAATCACAACAGGTTCCCCATCAGGTCCAATAATAGCCCCTGGCGGAACGTTTGTTTTAACTTTCCCCGCTTCCTTCTTGCCCAACGCCTCCAACGCATCCTTCGCCTTGCCCGTGCCCTTGATCGCCGCCGCTGGCAACGCCAATGCAGGCAGGTTCGATAACGCCTGCCCAGTCCGGTACGCCTCACTACCCCTGCGCCCAGGCTCTAACCCCAAAAATCCCTGACTCCCCTCAACCAACGCCCGAAAAGCTTCCTCCGCTCTCCCCGACTCACGGCCCCTAGCAAAACCACTGGCGATCTCTTCATTAGGGTCCGTAACCTCACCACCCATGTTGTAGAACTTCACCAGGGACTGTTTCGCGTTCATCATCTCTTCGGCATGTAAGGATTGTTCATACCAAACAAATCAAACATCCCCTCATACGGATTCTGAGGATTGGACCGAGGAGCAAGGTCCGAGGCTAACCCAACCCCCATGCCCATGTACGGATTCAAATTCTGCTGCGTATAAGCAACAGGAGGCCGCTCAAAGTACGAAGTCGGCGGGTTCATCGTCACCGGCAACTGCGGATTCTGTAACCCCGTCACCGTCCGCGTCGGAATCCCATAACTGGGAGGAGGCGGAGGCATGTTCACCGGAGGACGAATACCAGGAATGCCAGGAGGAGGAACAGGCGGAATCCCAGGCCGCGGAATCCCAGGCTGAATAACACTGTCAGGAGGCGGGAAAACAGGATCAATAGTTACAGGCCGATCCGGAAGGGGTGGCTCCGGCAGAGGAGCAGGAGCAGGAGGTGGCGGAACTGGGGCCGGAGCCGGTGCAGGTGCAGGTGCAGGAGCAGGAGCCGGTACAGGCGCTGGCGCAGGAACTGGGGCCGGAGCGGGAGCAGGAACTGGGGCCGGAGCAGGAGCAGGAGCGGGAGCAGGGACAGGGGCTGGTGCGGGAGAAGGCGGAGCAAAGTCCGGCGTCGGAGCCATAACAGGCGGAGGGGGAGGCGGCGGTACAGGAGCAGGGGCTGGTGCAGGAGCAGGGGCTGGTGCAGGGGCTGGTGCAGGAGCAGGTGCGGGTGCCGGAGCAGGTGCAGGGGCTGGCTCAGCAGCAGGCGGGACCAACGACCCAATACCACCATCAATCGCAGGAGGCGGCGGGGGCGGCGGAGCAACAGGCCGATCAACAATCAACGACGGATCATAGTACGTCTTCGCATACAACAACGGCGAAGTGAAATCACGCGGCGTGTACGCCTCATCCGTTACACCAGACTCCGCAGCACGCCTGCGATTTAATTCAATATTCTCAAACTGCTTGCGCTCATCCGCCAATACCTTGTCACGATACTCCGAGTACGGCGTAGGCTTGAAATTGAACCCCGCCCTCCTAGAATCAACCGCCGCCTTGTCCTGCTCCTGAGCATGCTTTAAACGCAACTGCGCGTCTGCCATCAACGCATCATAAGCAGGCTTTACCTTTAACGCCGACTGCTCCAAATCCAACTGCGCCTGCCTCTGCTTCTCAGCAGCCGTGTTCCCAATGCCACTAATCGCATCCTTCATGGTCTGACGAGCCTGGGCAACCTGCGCCTTGTACTCATCAGCAGTAATTGTCTTATTCCGCTTCTTGGCCGCTAACTCACGCTCCGTCGTCGTGTAAGCCTTCCTCGCCGCCATCTCAGCCTTGGCATTGGGCACCGTTACATTGGCCTGCTGGTCCGCAACCTTCCGTAAGTCAGATACCTGCTTGTCATACGCCTTCTTGGCCGCAGCTACCTGCTCTTGGAACTTCAACGCATCAAGATAAGACGCCGTGTCACTAGGCGCTTTAAATTGCGGTATCTCAGTAATCGCCATAACCAGTCCCTATCAATAGTACTCCGGCACCTTCGCCTCATCGTTGGACTCATCCGCCTCATCCGTGCCCAACGAGATAAAATTCCCCGCCCGAAACCGCATCAAAGCCTGCGTCGTCGAGTCCACTAAGTCATCATTGTCCCCGTTCGGAAACGCAGCACACTCCTCAACCAACTCCTCCGCCCACTCCGTCTCCGGAACCCACACCATCCCAGACTCCAAAATAGGCGCTACCG
>CAYQCU010000041.1:0-2956 GCA_964416135.1 uncultured Bifidobacterium sp. | reverse complement strand
TGATCTCCGGCGGCAGGTTTGTCGCCGACCCGTATGCCGCACGCGACACGCAGGCTGATGCGATGATGAGCATTGGCGGGAAGTTGCTCGACAACGAGGAGGCGGCTGCTCGAGAAGAAAGGCTCAACAGTCAGTTCATGTCCCGCCTTTCAAGAATGGGGGCCGGCGGCGGTGGTGGGACTGCACCGCCGAAGTTCCAGCAGAGCGATTCGTACATGCTGCCTGACGGCAGGGTCGTCAAGGGCGTCTTCAACCCCGCTGGCGGTCAGTTGATGTACCAGTCGGAAAACGGGCTTGTTCCTATCCCGGCAGGCTCTAGGCCGACTACCGCAGGCGTTGGATCTCCGCTTTCTCAGCAGCAGTACATCAATCTGCGTGAGGAGCGTCGGACGGAGCATGGATCGTTGAATGTGTTGAACAACTACTTCAACACGGTTGGGAACTCAAATGTCGGCTTCCGCCGCCTTGCCGACCAGATTTCCGGTAACGCCAAGACGCTGTTCGGCAGCGGCTTGTCGCCGGACGAGCTTGCCGCTCAGGTCGGTCGTGGTCAGTTGCAGGGTCTTCTCGGCTTGTTCCGCGAAACCATCGTCGGCCCCGGCGTGATGACCGAGTACGACGCACAGCGTGTGCTGCAGGCGTTGGGCGGGGATTTCAATGCCCTGCAGAACCCGCAGACCGTGGAGCGTTTGCTGCGTGACCTTTACGAAAGAAAGGTCGGCCGTGTGCAGTTCCTCGACAACGAGTTGTCCCGTAGTGACCCGGTGTACGGCGAGCAGCCGCTGCCGTTTACTGCCCCGCAGACTCTTGGCGGCCGTGGTGCTGGCCGCGGCCCGCAGGGTGGCGGGTTCGGTTCGCCGCCGCCTGGTGCGGTTCGTCCGAAGTCTGGGGGATAAGCCATGCCAAAGTTCGATGTCGATGTCGAAGGCAAGACCTACGAGGTAGACGCACCGGATGCGGATACCGCGTGGGCGTGGGCAAACCAGACGCACGCTCAGGCCAAGAACGAAGCGTGGAAGGAGCGGACTGCCGCGACTGCCACGCTTGGCAACGCATCCGGCCTCAAGAAGTTTGTGCTTGGTGCGGGGTCTAGGGCAAGCGAAATGGTCGAGGGCGTTCGTGGCCTGCTCTCCGACACGCCGCGATCCGCGGAGAAGCAATCGACCATCAACATCGGTCAGCAGATGCGTGACCTCAGCACTCCCGCCGCTGCCGGTGGGTTTGCGACGGATGTTGCAGGCTTTGCCGCTCCCGGCTTGGGAGCAACCGGCATGCTTGCCCGTGGCACGGCCATGTTGCCCCGCTCTATCCAGACCATCTCTCAGCTTGGCAGCAACGCGGCTCTTGACGCTGGCCTTTCTGCCGCCTACGCGACAGGGGATCGTGGGCAGGCTGCGGCAGAGGGTGCCGTAGGCAGTATCGGCGGTCAGGTGCTTGGCCGTACCCTTTCTCGCCTTGGCGGCGGGGCGGTGACGCCTAGCCCCGAGGCAAGGCAGTTGATGAGCATGGGCGTGCAGCCGACCATCGGGCAGGCGGCAGACAGGTCAACCATTGGCGGCAGACTGCTCGGTAGGACTGAGGAAGTGGCCGAAAGCGTACCGCTTGTCGGGTCCATCATCACCAACGCCCGTCAGCGTGCGGGTGGCGAGGTGGCCGAAGCCGCAGGCAGGCGTGCGGTTGCTCCGGGTGGCACCACTCAGGAAATCACCCGCGAGGGCATCGACAAGCTCTACCGCCAGTTCGACAAGCCTTACAGCGTGTTGAAGCAGTTCGACTTCACGCCTGACCAGCAGCTCAACTCTGCTATCACTACGCTTGCGTCAGACCCGAACTTCCGAGCCTTGCCGCAGACTCAGGCTGGCGTTCTAGAGTTCATCAACAACAACCTGTCTGCCAAGCTGCAGAACGGCAAGTTGTCGGGTGCAGCCTTCAAGGACTTGGATTCGGAAATCAACCGCCGCCTGCGTGACCTTGCCGCCGATCAGGGGGCAGAGGCTCGAGCCGAGCGGCGGATGCTGACGGCCATCGACTCCGAAATCCAGGCTTGGCGTAACCGCAACCTGCCCTCGGATGTCGTTGACCAGTTGAAGGACACCGACCGTGCGTATGCGGCGTGGAAGCGTCTTGCCCGTGCGGGTAAGTACAGCAACGACGGCGAAATCACCCCGGCTCAATTGACCCGTGCTGTGAAGGCCATGTCTCAGGGCGATGACTTTGCCCGTGGTCGTGCCTTTATGCAGGACTTGACCGACCCTGCTGCCATCCTCCGCAGTCGTACCCCGAACAGCGGTACGGTGGACCGTGCGGCGATGATTGGCTTGGGCGGTGCGGCGATTGCCAACCCCGCTCAGTTCGGGGCTTACGCCGCGGGTGCTGCCGGTCTTGGCGGGCTATACACCCGTCCCGCACAGAAATTCTTGCTCGGCGGCTACGAGTGGCAGCGTGGACTGCAGGATGCCCTTCGCCGCCGCAACGCCAACTTCGGCGACATCGGTGCAGCATTTACTACTGACTGAGGATTGAACCATGCCCCGCAACGCATCAGGCACATACTCGCTTCCGTCCGGCAACCCGGTCTCCTCCGGTACGCTGATTGACGCGAACTGGGCCAACAACACGCTCAATGACTTGGCGAACGAAATCACCGATTCGCTGTCCCGTTCTGCCGAGGGCAGCATGCTTGCCCCGCTTCGCCTGACGGACGGCGTGCAGGCGACGCCTGGTCTTGCCTTCACCAACGAGCCTTCGACGGGCTTGTACCGTGCGGGGACGAACGAGGCGTGGCTGGTGGTCGGCGGTATTCAGGTGCAGCAGCTCACGAACAACGGCGTCGTGAGCCGCTTTGCGGTGGGTGCGGTTGCCACCCCCTCGCTGACCTTCTCGGGCGATCTGAATACGGGTCTGTGGAGTCCTGCCGCCGACACGCTTGCGGCGTCTACGGGTGGGTCTGAGCGGC
>CAYQCU010000040.1:0-3006 GCA_964416135.1 uncultured Bifidobacterium sp. | reverse complement strand
CCTGCGCCTGCTGGGGGTGAGCTGGTTGCCCAGCGCCCTGCTGCTGGTGGGCCTGTTTCTGCTGCTGCGCGAGCTGTGGCTGGCCTGGCGCCGGCGCCTTGTGCTCCCGCCCATGCAGGGGCCCCTGCTCAACCTCGTGGACGTGACCCTGCTGATCGCGGGCGGGTTTGTGGTGATGGGCGAGCTGGGGATGCCCCTGGTGCTGGCCCCCCTCAGCGGGCGGTTGCTGGCTCCGCTGGCGGACCAGCCCCTGCGCCAGCAGAGCCTGCAGGTGGTGGTGCTCTACACGGGGCTGATGCTGCCACCGCTGGCGATCCTGGCCCGGCAGCTTGGGGGGATTGCCACCATGCCCCCGGCCGGGGGGTGGCTGCAATGGCGGTGGCGGCCCCTGGCCAGCGCCCTGGCCCGGGCGGTCGTCGGTCTGCTGATGGTGCTGCCCCTGGTGGCCGTGAGCGGCTGGTTGATCGACCGGCTGGTGGGGGATCCCGGTGGCAGCAATCCGCTGCTGGATCTGGTGCTGCAGGCCCGTGATCCCTGGGCGCTGGCCGGATTCGGATTCACCGCCGTGGTGCTGGCTCCCCTGTTCGAGGAGACCCTCTTCCGGGGGGTGTTGCTGCCGGTGCTGGGTTTGCGCTGGGGGGCGATACCCGGACTGCTCGCGAGCGCCCTGACCTTTGCCATGGCTCACCTGAGCCTGGGTGAACTGGCTCCCCTGCTGGTGCTGGGCCTGGGACTGGGCTGGTTGCGGCTGCGCAGCGGTCGCCTGGCTCCCTGCGTGCTGATGCACGCCCTATGGAATGGGCTCACGTTCACCAACCTGGTGCTCCTTGCCGGCTAGGCGGGGCTGTCAGGGGCCTGCAGTCAAACGGGCCCTCACCCCTTGCTGGGGAGCGGCTTGAGTGGTTGACTTGCGGGATTCGGATCGAAGTTCTTGGTCGCCGCGAACCTTCCTCGCCGCATCTCCCCCAGGGAAGCTCTGGGCGTTGTGGGTCGGGGCGTGGCCAGAACGGCCCGAACCCGTCCGCTCGCCCTGATCCAGGGTTCGCTGTCCAGCCGCCAGGCCGCACGCCGCTCCCCCCTGCTGGCTGGGCTGCACAAGGCCGCCGATGGCACCCTTGCCGGTCTCGGCCTCTGCATGCTTGCCCTGAGTGGTCTCACCCTGCACTGGCAGAACCACTGGGGGCAGAGCTTTCAGCGGCTGGAGTCGGCCCAGGTGCTGGAACACCGGCTGCAGGAGTCGGCGGCGCTGCTGGAGCAGCACTATCTCTCCGCCGTGCGCAAACCGGGCTGGCTGGTTCCCACCAGCAGTGAAAAGTTGATCTACCTTCCCCGCCCCGAAGCAGGTACACCCCAGGCCAAGGTGGATGGGAGGCAACTTCTGCCCTTGCGCTTCGCCAATCTCAGGCTGTCCGGTCTTCAGGTCTCAGCCCTCAACCCCCTGGCCAGCCCACCCGACCGTCTCCCGGCCGGTTACTGAGGCACGATGAGTCAGGCGGCTCCCCTGCGTTCCGGTTTGCGTGCTCCCACTCCGCGCCGCTCCAGGGTGGTGGCCATCCAGCCTGTTCCCCGTCACCGCATGGTGGCGGTGTATCTGCTGCTCAGCCTGGGACTGGCGGGCCTCGCGGTGCGCCTGGCCTGGCTTCAGGTGATCGACACGGCCAATCTTCAGTCCCGGGCCAGGGCGATCCAGACCCAGTCCAGGGCCCCCCTGGGCAAGCGCCGCACCATCGTTGACCGCAACGGCCGTCTGGTGGCCCTCGACGAGGAGCGCTTCACCCTCTGGGCCCACCCCCGTTACTTCAACTTCCCTGGGGACGATCCCCAGAAGGTACGCAAGCCGGATGAGGTGGCAACCCGCCTTGCCACGGTGCTGGCGGTGCCAGGCGACACCCTGCTGCAGACCATGGCCGGGCGCCCCAGCGGTGTGAAGCTTCGTTCCGACATCGATCCGGAAACGGCGGCCCGGATCCGCCAGCTGGGAATCAGCGGCCTCGACCTTGAGGCCTACCCCCAGAGGATCTATCCCCAGGGTTCCCTGTTTGCCAACGTGGTGGGGTTCCTCAATCTGGAGCGGGCACCCCAGGCCGGCCTGGAGCAGAGCCGCGACAGCGATCTGCAGCGCCAGGAATCCACCGTCACCATGCGCCGTGGCGCCGACGGCACTCCCTTGCCGGAGGGCCTCGCGGCCGGCTCTCTCTACGGCGACGACCTGCGCCTCCAGCTCACGCTTGACGCCCGCCTGCAGCAGGTGGCCCAGCAGGCCCTGGCCAACCAGGTGAAGAAGTGGAATGCCAAGCGGGCCGCAGCCCTGGTGATGGACGTGCGCAATGGCGAGATGCTCGCCCTGGCCTCCTATCCCACCTACGACCCCAACCAGTTCTGGAAATACGACCCCGGACTGTTCCGGGAGTGGTCCGTTCAGGACCTCTACGAGCCCGGCTCCACCTTCAAGCCGATCAACCTGGCGATCGCCCTGCAGGAGAAGGCCATCGATCCCAAGGGCCAGGTGTATGACAGCGGCCAGCTCAGCATCGGTGGCTGGCCGATCTTCAACGCCAACCGCAAGGGCAATGGCCAGATCGACTTCGCAACCGTGCTGGAGGTGTCCAGTAACGTGGGTATGGTGAATGCCATGGCCCAGGTGAAGCGTGAGCGCTTCTGGCACTGGCTGAATGCAATCGGCATCGACACCCGGCCCGATACCGACCTGCCCGGTGCTGTGGCGGGCCAGCTCAAATCCCGTTCCCTGTTCACCGGCCACGCCATCGAGCCGGCTGTGGCCGCCTTCGGCCAGGGTTTCTCCCTTACCCCCCTGAAGCTGGCCCAACTGCACGCCATGCTGGCCAACGGCGGCCGCCTGGTCAGTCCCCACATCACCCGCGGTCTGCGCTCCGGTGACGCCCTGGCTGGCACCCCCACGGCTGCCGGGCTGCAACTGCTGGATCCGGCCGTCACCCGCACCGTGATGGGCTGGATGGAGCAGACCGTGGCCCGCAGCGACAGCCT
>CAYQCU010000039.1:0-3174 GCA_964416135.1 uncultured Bifidobacterium sp. | reverse complement strand
CCGATCACCTTGTTGCGGCGCGACTCGTCGTAGAGCTTGCCCCACCATCCGGGGCCGGCATCGACCTGGTAGCCCTGCATCTCGTGCGAAGTCGGCACCCGCTCGCTGCGAATCTGGATGCCGGAATTGACGAAGCCGCCCGCGCCTCGGACGCGGATCTTGAACCTGAGCTCGAAGTTCGCGAACGCGTCCTTCGTGGCGAGGAACGTGTTGTGCGGCACGTTCTCCTCGAGCGAACCGCCGACGATCATCCCGTCGGCGGCCTTCCACCACTTCTCCTCGCCCGCACGCACGTCCCAGCCCGCCAGCGACGTCCCATCAAACAGCGGCCGCGGCTCGGCGGCAGGGGCGGACCTACCGCATGAGGCGACGAGCAGCCAAAGGAACGCGACGCGGATGGTGCCGCGGGTCCCCCGGCTGCTGCCGGGGGCTTCCTGACCGACACACAAAGCCCGGAGCGGAAGCGATCGGACGAGCATGGTTCTGTTCAGCTTTCGTCAGGCGGGCATGGTGAAGTCGAACACGATGACGCGGGCGAGACATGGCACCACGATCGCCTTCACCCGCTCGTGCTCGGGATGCGGCAGGTATTCATCGCGGGCCTGGGGGCTCGCGAACGTCATGATGAATCCGTGCGTGAAGCCGTCGTTCATGCCCTCAGGGCTCTCGTATGGCCCGTAGTGGAAATCGACGAGGCCCGGGATCTTTCCGACCATGCCCGCCATCTCGCGGAAGCAGGTCGCGACCTGCGCGGGGCTCACCTCGGGCTTGAACTGAAAGACGCCGTAGTGTTTCACGTGGGGCATAGGGGCTCCTGTGGGGTGTGGAGGGCGAAAAGGGAGTCAGCGAGATCCCGTCGCTTCCGCTGCGGGCTTTTTGGGGGTGGCGGCGCCCGGTTGTTCGATACTCGCCAGCAGGGCCTCGACGCAGGCCCGGGCAAAAGCGGGGTCGTTGATCTCGCAATCGAGCGACATGCAGGGCACGTCAGGGCGGAGGCCGGACTCGATCGCCCCGAAGAGCGCCGCATCGGCGTGCTCATCGTGGAAGGGGCCGCCGGCCGCGCTGATCACGCTGATCCCACGGCGGGGGATGAGCACGCTCACGGGGCCGCGCGACGCATTCACCTTTGTCGCCAGCAGCCGGCCCAGCGTCGCGCACTCCTCCGGCGTCGTCCGCATGAGCGTGACCTGCGGGTTGTGCACGTAGAGCGTGCGGCCGCGGAACCTCTCCGGCACCGTCTGACGCTCGCCGAAGTTCACCATGTCGAGACAGCCGGGGGCGACGACCGCGGGCACGCCGTGTTTCGCGGCCGCATCGAGCCGCTCGGGCCCCGCCGTGAGCACGCCACCGACGAGTTCGTCGGCGAGTTCCGTGGTGGTGATGTCGAGCACGCCCGCCACGAGCCCGCTGGCGATCAGCGCCTCCATCGCCCGGCCACCGGTGCCGGTGGCGGCGAACACGACCACCTCGTAGCCAGCCTGCTCCAGGAGCGGCACGGCCGCCTCGATGCACTTCGTGGTGTTGCCGAACATGCTGGCCACGACGAGCGGCTTGTCTGCCCCGGTGGCGACATCAGCCTCCACCATGCCGCAGATCGCACCCGCCGCGCGGGCGAGGATCATGCGGGAGATGCGATTGAGCCCCTGCACGTCCACCACGGCCGGCATCATCGTGATGTCGGTCGTGCCGACGTAGTGGGCGGTGTTGCCGCTGGCGAGCGTGGAGACGATGAGCTTGGGAAACCCGATCGGCAGCGGCCGCATGGCCGCCGATGCGACCGCCGTGCCGCCGCCACCTCCGAGCGAAATGACTCCCTGGATCCGGCCCTCGGCGACCAGCCGCTCCAGCAGCCGCGGCGCCGCGGTCGCCATCGCGGTGACGCACTCGCCGCGATCACGACGGGCCACCATGGCGGCCAGATCGATTCCAGCGGCGGCGGCGACCTCGCCCCGCGGGATGTCGGGACTGACGGCCGGCTCGCCACCGGTGCCCACGTCGATGAGCAGCGTGTGGTGGCCCCGGGCACGAATCCGCTCTGCCACGAACGCATGTTCGCGGCCTTTGGTATCGAGGGTGCCGAGGACGGCGATCGTCGCCATGGCGATGCCTTCAGAGGCTCACGTTCGCTTGCCGAGCGGAATGTTCTTGAACTGCCGGGTGAGTTCGGGGAGCGACCGCTCGAAGGCGAGCCGCTCCAGGCTCGACGCGCCGACGAAGCCGACCACGTCGGTGTGCTCGTTGACGTAGGCCGCGTCGTCGGGCGTGCAGATCGGCCCGCCGTGCGACAGGCAGATCACGTCCCCCCGCTCGTCGAGCGCGGCGCGGGCGATGGCCTGCACCCGCGCGGCCGCCTCTTCGAGCGTGCACGTGGCGTTCGTCACGCCGATCGAGCCGCCCACCGTCGTGCCCACGTGGGCGATCACGACGTCGGCTCCGGCCTTCGCCATCGCGCGGGCTTCGTCGGGCGTACCCACGTAGACGATCGTGAAGAGATCCATCCGGCGGGCGAGGCCGATCATCTCGACCTCCTTCTGGAAGCTCATCCCGGTCTCTTCGAGGATCTGCCGAAACTGGCCGTCCACGATGCAGTGGGTGGGGAAGTTGTTGACGCCCGAGAAGCCCATCTCCTTCACGCGGCCGAGCCAATGCCACATCCGCCGCCGGGGATCGGAGGCGTGCACGCCGCAGATCACGGGCACCTCCTCGACCACGGGCAGCACCTCGAACTCCCCGATCTCCATGGCCACGGCATTGGCGTCGCCGTAGGCCATCAGGCCGGCCGTCGAGCCGTGGCCCGCCATCCGGAAGCGGCCGGAGTTGTAGATGATGATCAGGTCGACGCCCCCCTTTTCGAGGAACTTCGCGCTGATCCCAGTGCCTGCACCCGCGGCGATGATCGGCTTTCCTGCCCGCAGCGTGGCATGCAGCCGATCGAGCACCTCGCTTCGCGAGTAGGGGTTTCCTTTGCCTGTCCAGGGATTCGGCATTGCGCGGTCTCGCGAGGTATACCTGCATACCTGAGGCTGTAGCCTAGGCAGCGACGGCAGGGCGGTCCATGACCGAAATCCACCTCGACCTTACCGAAACCACCGTCGATGGCCCCGGCACGCGGCTGTGGTCGGTGCACCGCGATCACTGCCCGGAACTGTCCGTGCATCGGATCCTGCACCTCGG
>CAYQCU010000038.1:0-3394 GCA_964416135.1 uncultured Bifidobacterium sp. | reverse complement strand
TCTGAATTCGGCCGCACGCCGAAGGTGAATCCGGCCGGGGGCCGCGATCACTATCCGCAGTGCTTCACCGTGTCGTTTGCCGGCGGCGGCGTGAAGGGGGGGCGGGCCGTCGGCGCGAGCGACACGATCGGCGCGTTCCCGGCGGAGCGGCCCGTGAAGCCGGGCGACATCGTGGCCACGATCTTCCACTCGCTCGGCCTCGACCACGAGATGCACCTTCCCGGCCCCGCCGGCCGTCCCTTCGCCCTCACCGACTTCGGCACCGACCCGATCAAGGAGCTCTTCACATGACCGGGAGGCGGGTTGCACTCATCGCGGCGCTGCTCGTGCCGTGCATGGCGCGGGCCGACGAGCCGAGCTTCGAACTCGACGTCATGCCGATCCTTTCGAAGGCCGGCTGCAACGGCGGCGGCTGCCACGGGGCGATGGCGGGCAAGGCGGGCTTCCGGCTCTCGCTCTTCGGCTACGATCCCAAGAGCGACTATCTCGCGATCACCCGCGACGCCCGCGGCCGGCGGATCGACCTCGGCGATCCCGGGGCGAGCCTCCTGCTTACGAAGCCCACGATGGCGCTGGCCCACAAAGGTGGCAAGCGGCTCGACGTCGGCGGCGATGACTACGAGATATTGGCCGCCTGGCTCGAGGCGGGCTGCCCCGGGCCCCGCGCGGAAGAGAAGAAGCTCGTGGGCATCGACATGGCGCCCGCCGAGAGCACGGCGTCGGTGGGGCAGAAGGTGGCGATGAAAGTGACGGCCCGCTACGACGACGGCACGACCCGCGACGTGACCCGCTGGGCCCGGTTCACGTCGGCCGACGAGACGGTGGCCATCGTCGATCCGGTGGGGAGCGTGAGCGTGATCGGCCATGGTGCAGGCGCGGTGACGGCCTGGTTTTCCTCGCAGATCGCCGTGGCCAACGTGATCTCGCCGTTTCCGCATGCCGTGTCGGCCGCCGACTATCTCACGGCGCCGCGGGCCAATGTCATCGACGAACTCAACCTCGCGCAGCTCGAGCAGCTGCATCTGAAGCCGTCGCCCCAGTGCGACGAGGCGACGTTCCTGCGGCGGGCCTTCCTCGACACGATCGGCCGGCTGCCGAGCCCGGAGGAGGTTCGCGGCTATCTCGCCGACCGTTCGCCCGCGAAGAAGGAGCGGCTGGTGGAGCTGCTGCTCGCCCGGCCCGAGTTCGTTGACTATTGGGCCTATAAATGGTCCGACGTCTTGCTCGTGTCGGGGGCGAAGCTGCGGCCGGCGGCGGTGAATGCCTACTACGGCTGGATTCGCGACCGCGTGGCGGAGAATGCGCCGTGGGACCGTTTCGTTCGCGAGATCGTCACCTCCCGCGGGTCGAGCGTCGAGAACGGGGCCACGAATTTTTATGCCGTGCACCAGGATCCGGAGACGGTGGCCGAGAACGTGGCCCAGGCGTTTCTCTCGCTCTCGATCAACTGCGCGAAGTGCCACAACCATCCGCTCGAAAAATGGACCAACGACCAGTATTACTCGTTCGCCAACCTCTTCGCCCGGGTGCGGGCGAAGGGCTGGGGCGGCGAGGCCCGCGAAGGAGACGGCATGCGGACGCTCTTCGTCGAGTCGCGCGGTGATCTCCTCCAGCCGAAGACGGGCAAGCCGCAGCCCCCCGCGCCGCTCGATGGCGAGCCGTTGCCGATCGACGACGCCGGCGATCGCCGCGAGGCGCTCGCGAGATGGCTGACGTCGCCCGAGAATCCGTATTTCACGCGGGCCATCGTCAACCGCGTGTGGGCGAATTTCTTCGGGCTCGGCCTCGTGGAGGCCGTGGACGACCTGCGGGCGACCAATCCGGCGAGCGATGAAAAACTGCTCGCGGCGCTCTGCGAATTCACGAAGGAGCGCGGATACGATCTCAAGTCGCTCATGCGGCTGATTCTCCTTTCGGAGACGTATGCCCGATCGAGCACGCCGCTGCCGGAAAACAGCGATGACCGCCGGTGGTTTGCCCGGGCTTATCCGAAGCGGCTGATGGCGGAGGTGCTCTCCGACGCGATCGCCGACGTGACGGGCCTGCATGACCGCTACGCCGAGATCGTGCGGGCCGACGGCTCGACGGAAAAGGTGACGGTCTACGACGCCGACACGCGGGCGCTCGAGCTCCACGACTCGACCGTAAAGAATGCCTTCCTAGACACGTTTGGCCGCAATGCCCGGGAGATCACCTGTGAGTGCGAGCGGTCGAGCCAGCCGAGCCTCGTGCAGGTGCTCCACCTTTCGAACGGCACCACGCTCAATGACAAGCTCGCCGCGAAAGCGGGGCGGATCACGCAACTCCTGGCGACCGATCCGGCGCCCGAGCAGCTGGTGGACGACGCCTGGGTGCGGGTGCTCTCGCGGCTGCCCACCGACGCCGAGCGGAAGCCGTTCGAGGAGATGCTCGCGTCGGCGGCGCCGGAGGAGAAGCGGGCGATCGTCGAAGACATGTATTGGTCGCTGCTCACGAGCCGCGAATTCCTCTTCAGGCATTGAGATGAAACTCCGCGTCACACACGTCGTTGCGATCGCGATGTTTTCGGCGGCGCCGGTCTTCGCCGCGCCGGCGTATGACCGCGAGATCGCGCCGATCCTGCGAACCTACTGCTCCGGCTGCCACAACGACCGCGAGGCGGAGTCGGGGTTTTCCGTCGAGCGGTTTGCGACGCTGCGGAAGGGAGGCGATGGCCAGGGCGATCCTGTCGCGGCCGGCGACGCCGCGGCCTCAATCCTCATTCAGCGAATCAAGAGCACCGACTCCGACCACATGCCTCCCGACGACGAGCCGCAGGTGCCCGCAGCCGACCTCGCCATGCTCGAGGCCTGGATCGCGGCCGGCGCTCCTGGCCCCGCGCAGGATCACTCGATTCTCGAAACGCTTGCCGTGCCGGCGCTCACGGCTTTCTCGGGCATCAAGCCCGTCACGTCGCTCGCCGTCAGCCCCGACGGCGGCCGGCTCGCCGTGGCCCGCGGCCGCACGATCGACGTTGTCGCCCGCGACAGCGCGGCTTCGGCGGCCAAGCCGCTCCTCACGATCACCGATCTGCCCGGGCCGATCGTGGCCGTCCATTATTCCCGCGATGGTTCGCGGCTCGTGGTCGCCGGCGGCGTCACCGGCCTCCGCGGCGTGGCCGAGATCCGCGATGCCGCGACAGGCACACTCGTGCGGTCGTTCGCCGGGCACCGCGACATCGTCTACGACGTCGAACTCTCCCCCGACGAAACCACGCTCGCCACGGCGGGCTACGACCGGTCGATCAAGCTCTGGAACGTGGCCGACGGGGCGCTCCTGCGGTCGATCGACGTGCATAACGGCGCCGTCTTCGACCTCGCGTGGCATCCGTCGGGCAAGCTGCTCGGATCGGCGAGCGCTGACGAGACGGTGAAAC
>CAYQCU010000037.1:0-3458 GCA_964416135.1 uncultured Bifidobacterium sp. | reverse complement strand
CAAAAATTCCCCCAGCTGCAAACTAGGGTTCCTAAACCAGCAGCGTAACATATACTTTAGATTTTAATTAACTAGTCACTTAATCATAAAATTCGCTTGATTAAATAATAATACCGATTCTCGGGAGCGAATAAAAATGAAAAAACTATTAGTGTCAGTGGCTCTAGTGGCGATGGCAGCAGGAGTATCTGCTCAGCCAATAGTCACAGATTCCACTTCAAGAAGTTTTACAGAAAATAAAAGTACAACAACAGTTAAATCACCACCACCCACAGCAGTAGCTCCGGCTATTACAACCATCAATAATGATGTCTGTGCTGTGGCAGCTAGCGGTGCTGTACAAACACAGATTCTTGGTATCTCTATGGGTGGTACACAACGAGATCTAAACTGCGAAAGAATCAAATTAAGTAAAAACCTGTTTGACATGGGTATGAAAGTTGCCGCTGTGGCAACACTATGTCAAGACGAACGTGTATTCTCTGCAATGATTGCCGCAGGAACACCTTGTCCAGTAGAAGGTAAGATCGGCGAAGCAGCTAAAGCAGAATGGCAGGCTCGCGGTGTATTAGATAAAGCAAACAAAGCTGAAGTTGGAAATTATGCTACAAGACCAGCAGTTGTAGATCGAAGCCCAACTCCTGTACCAATGCTAGCTCCAGTACCAGCTCCATCATTGCAAGTCGAGCCTGCAAAAACAACCAATAATACTGGATGCGATTATACCGGCAACGACCCTGTAGTAATGGCTAGAGTCTGTGGAAAATGATCAACTTACGTCAATTCCTTGTGGCAGTGTCTCTGTCAGTCATGGGATTGACGGTATCGGCACAGACTGAACAAACAACACCTAATTTAATAACATCTGGCTCTAACCATACTTGGACCGGAGTAAGCACAGGATCAGTTCCTACAGGTTGTGCTACTGCTGGTCCTTGTCCGGGCGGCCCGGGCGCATTATACGATCCTTCTACAAATACCATAAACTTCAGTTTTGGTCAAGCAACTGCGGCACAGACCTTTGCCATTAATCAAGCATTAAGTAACGCAGGAGCAGGCATACAAGTTCAAGGTTATAACTATTCTTGGGACATTAGAAATTTAAATGGAGATAACCGACAAGGTGGAACTGACACATTAACTGCTAGAGTATTAACATATCAGCCCAACAATATTGACATACGTAGAACAGATTCTTGGACCTACAATACCAAATTTGATTGGACTACATTTAGTGGTGCTGTGAATTATGTCACCCCTGGTCCAGTTTCTGGTTTTGGAAATCTTCGTGTGGAATTTACTGGCATGGACAGCGGATTCTGGGGCGGATATTTTGGCCCACAAGTTCGCAATGTTAATATAGGGATGAGATATACAGTAGATCAATGCACAGCGAACCCACAAAGTTCACCGTCATGTCCTGGATTTAAGACATTCTATAATATGGGGGATGATGGTTACTCTATAGTTCCTTTACCGTTTGGATTTCCGTTGTACGGCAGAACCTTTACCCACTCAATATTTTTTGATAACGGGTTAGTAAGCTTTTATGATCCAATAACAGAAGCTGCTAGACTAGGAGGACGACAATATTGGGCAGAACCTTTAAGAAACGATCTAAGTAGTCAGTTCTATTACAGCATCATGCCTCTATGGACTGACCTTGCACCTAACGCGGATTCCAGATATTATACACAGACCGATAGCAGTAACTTTTTTAGATACACTTGGGAAAATATACAGCAGTTTGGTTACTCTAATCGCCCAAATACTTTTAGTCTAGAAATTAAGCCTTCGGGATCTCTAGGCATACAATACACGAATATTAACATTGGTGGATATCCTATTACGTCAGGCGTAGTTGGCAATGCCGCATTAGGAGAGTGGACACAGCATTTCCGCAGTGAAGGTGCGCAAGTATCTACTGGAGGCATAGGTAATTGGAGTATGAATTTTACAACTCCAACTGACTGTTCTAACGCTCTGAGTAATCCTGCTTGTCCTGGATACGCTGCCGCTTATTTTACACAACAATGTACTATCAATGCTTTATATAATCCATCATGTCCAGGATATGAAGCAGCATACTTTTCTCAACAGTGTTCGTTGAATACATTATACAATGTAAATTGCCCTGGATATGCTACTGCTTATTATAACTATCAATGTTCGATGAATCCTTTATATCATACAGGATGTCCCGGATATGACACTGCTTTCTTTAATCAACAGTGTTCATTGAATTCTCTCTATAACGATCAATGTCCTGGCTATGCTACAGCTTATTTTAATCAGCAGTGCGGATTAAATCCGTTATATAATACAACCTGTCCGGGTTATGCCGATGCCTACTATGTACAACAATGCACAATTAGTCCTTTGTATGATACCGGATGTACTGGATATGCCGCTGCTTATTTTTCACAACAATGCGCATTAGATGGCCTTTATGATAGAACGTGCCCTAACTACGCAGAAGCATTTGCCAAGAAGAATATTTTAAATATCGGTTTGAGTCCTAGTACAACATCGCCTGCTGTTAGTTCCCCTGCTCCAACAATTATAATAACCACTACAGCGGATCCAGTAGCACAGGCTGCACCAGTAGTAGCAGATCCAGTAGTTAATCAAGCAGTGACCTCCACAGCAACATCAGCTAGTCCAGCACAATCTGCAACTGCCACAGTACCGTTAGTACCAAAGACAGAGCCTGCTACTAATTCACCTGTAACGGTTGCGGCTAAGACTGAAGAGAAGAAGGAAGAGAAGAAGGAAGAGAAGAAGGAAGAGAAGAAAACCGAATCAGCTAGTACTGATAGTTCTTCAACTACTTCTAAATCAACAGCATCTGCTGATAACAAAGATCAACCTAAAACTACGAGACAGGCAATAGCAGAACGTAGATTAGAAGCAGCTAGAGCACAGGCAATAGAACAAGGCAGACAACTAGCTGGCAGGATGGGTGAAGCAGCTAGCCTAGAAGCACAAATACAAGTACAAGGCGTAGTTGTAGCAGCTATGAGTTTTGTTCCAGGATTTGACAATTATGGCAGAGTGGCTTTACCAGATGTAGTGGGATATAAACCATTTGAAATTTATCGAGGACAGCGTAACATAGATAATCCAGCAGGCCGTAGATTCCTAACTGGTGCAGATCGTATGCACCAAGAAATGGTAGATCAACAGTATGCTAGATAAAGAAATACAAGAGCGAATAGATCAGTTGTATAGGGACATGAAACCGTTACACGATCACTTTGGTATGAAACCAAAAACAATTGAAGAAAGGTATAGGGAGTATTTGCGTAAACAAGCTATTAAAGAAGCTATGAAACAGATGCCTGCACCAAAATTCAAATTACCCAAATTATAAGGAGCGACAAAATGTCAAAAAATATAGATGAAAGCGTAGATAAACTAGAGGCAGCAGTTGATCCTAATACTGTTATCTCAGTTGG
>CAYQCU010000036.1:0-3490 GCA_964416135.1 uncultured Bifidobacterium sp. | reverse complement strand
TAGCGCACCGGCACCTCCACGATCTTGAGGTTGAGCTTGCTGGCACCGAACAGCAGGTCGAAATCGCCAAACGGGTCAACGTCGCCAAAGAAGGCCCGACCGGCCTTGAGCCGTTCGTAATCAGACTTCCAGATCACCTTGGTGCCGCACAGGGTGTCCTTGATGCGCTGGCGCAGCAGCCAGGCGAACACCGCCGCAAAGAAGCGGTTGGCGGCGGTGTTCAGCGCCGGCATGGCGGCATGGCTGCGCGGGTAGACCAGGCGGCAGCCGTTGACGAACTCGCCGCGTCCTTCAGCCAGGGCGCTGATGAAGCGCGGCAGGTCCTCGGGCCGCACGGTCAGGTCGGCATCGAGGATCACCAGCACCTCGCCCGTGGCCTGCTCGAACCCCAGCCAGACCGCATCGGCCTTGCCGCGGCCGCTCTGGCGCAGGGCTTTGAGCGTCAACGGCCCCTGGTAGGCGGCGCAGACCCGTTGGATCGTCTCCCAGGTGTCATCGCTCGAGTTGCCCTCGACAAACAGCACCTCGGTGGCGCGGCCCAGCAGGGGCAACCGTTCAAGGGCGGCGGCGATGTTGCCGGCCTCGTTGCGGGCCGGAATCACCACGCTCACGCTGGGCAGGGGCGGCTTGGCCAGGGCGGTGGGGCGCGCCACCAGCCAGTGGGTCAGGCCCAGGTGCTCAAGCAGGGGCAGTTGGCTGAGCCAGCGGTTGGCCAGGGGGCTCAGCAGCGGGATCCGCCGCGGCAGCAGGCAGCGATGCCCGGTCTTGAGCACCTCCCAGCCGGCCAGGTCGAGCAGGTTGGTCACGTCGCCGGGGGTCAGCCAGCTTTCCGGCGGCTGCGGCCGGCGCTGGCCCAGGGCTTCGGCGGCCTTGAGCAGGGGCTGCCACAGCCAGTTGTGAAAGCTGATCACCAGCCGTGTGCGCGGGTGGCAGCAGGCGGCCAGCCGCTCCAGCACCGCCTGCACATCGGCCAGGGTGTTGAGGCCGTTGCTGAGCACGATCACGTCAAACGGCGCGTCCTCACCCAGCACCGCGGGGCTCACCGTTTCGGCGGCGGCGCAGACAATGCGCAGCTGGGGGTGCCGCTGCCGGGCGGCGGCGGCCAGGGCGGCATCGGCCTCCAGCCCCACCCCATGGGCCGGCGCCACGCTGGCCAGCAGGTCCCCCAGGCCGCAGCCGATCTCGAGCACCCGCAGCCCCGGTGCCACCAGTTGCTGGTGCAGGCGCCGCAGGTCGGCGTAATAGGTGCTGTTGCGCTGTGCAAAGCGCTCCAGGCTCAGGGGGGTGACCATGCCGTGTGCAGCTGCCAGCTGTTGCCCTGCAGCTGCCACACTGCCACCCCGGCCGGCACGGTTCGCGGGTCGCTGTGCAGCGGGCCCAGCCGGGGTGCGCCGATCGCCAGCAGGATCTGTTGCTTCTGGGCCTCATCGCCGATCGGCCCCGTGGCCAAAAAATGCACCGGGCCCCGGGCCAGGGCGGCCGCCACCGCCGGTTCGGCCAGCTGGCGGCGCACCTGGGGGCTGTGGTCGATGAACACTCCCCCCTGCAGCAGGCACACCAGGGCCAGGTAGGGCCCCAGCAACCACAGCAGCAGCCGGCGCCGGCCGGGGGGCTGCCAGGCGCTGGCCAGCCAGCAGGCCCCCAGCCCCAGCGCTGCGGCCCGCAGCCAGGCCGCCGCCGGCACCCCATCGGCGGGCAAGGGCGCGGCGGCACCCGCCAGCAGCAGTGCCGCCCCCAGCAGCAGCGGCGGCAGCCGCCCCCACTGCCAGGCCCGCCCCAGCTGCCGGCTCAGGGCCTGTAGGGCCGTGGCGGCGGCATAGGCCACAAACGGGGTCAACTGCAGCGCGTAATAGGGCGTCTTGGTCTTGAAGCAGCTCAGCAGCGCCAGCAGCAGCAGCGGGTAGCCCAGCCACAGCAGCAGCGCGTCGCGCTCCAGGGCGCCGCGCCGCCAGCGGCGCAGCAGCAGCAGCGCCCCCGCCGGGGCCAGCAGGCCCCAAGGGGCCGTGTTGGCCGGCAGGTTCCAGAGGTAATACAGCGGCCCCTGGGCAAACACCGTCGTGCCCGACAGCCACAGCAACTTGCCCCACAGTTGGCTGACCACCGCCAGCCCGTGGCGCTGCAGGCTCAGGCCCAGCCACAGCAATGCCGGCAGCCAGCCCAGGGCCAGGGCGGCCCACCAGCGCGGCGAGCGCAGCAGCTGCCGCCGCTCGAGCAGCAGCAGCGGCAGCATCGCCAGGGCCGGCAGCGCCACCATGAACCCCTTGATCAGGAAGGCGGGCCCCAGCCACAGCCCGGCCGCCACGGGCCGCCGGGTCCACAGGCCCCACAGCCCCAGCAGTTCCAGGGCCAGCAGGGGCATGTCCTGGGTGGCCATCTGGGCGTAGCTGAACCACAACGGCGTCAGCACCAGCACAGCCGCCACCACCCAGCTGCGGCTCAGGCGCCAACACAGGGCCACCGCCGCCGCGGCGCACAGCCAGATCGGCAGGTGCACCGCCAGCGGGTTGAAGCCGAACAGGCGGATGCTGGCCGCCAGCAGCCACTGCACGCCGATTGTGCGGTCGTAGAGCGGCTGGCCCCAGGCGCTGGGGGTCAGCCAGTCGCCCGAGTCGACGATCCAGCGGGCCTGCAGGGCATAAAAGCCCTCGTCATGGGGCAGGTAGCTGCGCGGCGCCAGGCTCAGCAGCAGGGGCAGGGCCAGCAGCACCAGCCCCAGGACACGGGTTCGGCGGCGGCTGGTCGCTGGGGTCATGGGGCCGGAACTGCCGCGGTGGCCATTGTGCGTTCTGGCACAGCCTCCCTGGTGTTCTGGCGCACATCGGGGAGAGTGCGTGCGGCGCATTGCGCCACTTCTCTGTGTGAGGACCCATGAAACTCTTCCGGCAACTGCTGGTTGCGCCTGCGGCTCTCGGACTGCTGGCCCCTGTGGCCGCTTCCGCCGCTGAGCTCAACCTGGACGGCGTCAACAAGTACGCCGCTGCTGACCAAGTCACCAGCATCTCTCAGTTCTCTGACGTCAAGCCCACTGACTGGGCTTACCAGGCACTGAGCAACCTGATCGAGCGCTACGGCTGCGTCGCTGGTTATCCCAACGGCACCTACAAGGGTGGCCAGGCGATGACCCGTTTCGAAGCGGCTGCTCTGCTGAACGCCTGCCTCGACCGCGTCTCCGAAGTGACCGATGAGCTCAAGAAGCTCATGGCCGAGTTCGAGAAGGAGCTCGCCATCCTCAAGGGCCGCGTTGACGGTCTCGAAGCCAAGGTCGGCGTGCTGGAGGCTCAACAGTTCTCCACCACCACCAAGCTGAAGGGCATCGCCACCATGGTGCTCGGCGGCGCGACCTACAGCTCCAACAACTTCGCTGCTCAGCCCCAGATTTACGACGTCAACGGAAATCCGACCGGCCGTGGCGTTCCCCTGCCGAACGCTCTGACGTTTAACTACGACGTTCGCCTGAACTTCGACACCAGCTTCACCGGCAAGGACCTGC
>CAYQCU010000035.1:0-3532 GCA_964416135.1 uncultured Bifidobacterium sp. | reverse complement strand
AGCCGCTGGCGCAATGGATGTTCTATCTGATTGCGCTTACCGTTGGATTTGGACCGACATGGTGGGTTGAAAAGCATGAGATCCATCACGCTTTTCCCAATGGCTGCCGGAATTCTCCGGATGGCACCCTGACGCCGATCGACGGCGATATTGACAATGTGCCATGGCTGGTTTGGGACGCGTCCCTCGCCGAATACAACCAGCAGTCGAGGCGCTCGCTGCTGCACAAGGCGGTGGCGCTTGTTTTGCCTCGCTTCCAGGTTCCGCTGTTTTTCCCCATGTTGTCGCTGTCACGATTTAACTGGAGTGGGCAGAGCGTGCTCGTCGCGTGGGACAGAGGCACGAAAAGAGAGTCAGTGCTTTGCGCCGCGCACTGGATTCTCGGCTTTACGCTCGCGGGCATACTGTCTCCCGGTCCGGCCTGGGTCGGCTGGCTCTGGTTCATATCTGCGCAACTTATCGGCGGCCTCATTCTGGCCTGCGTTTTCGTGATGAACCACACCGGAATGGAGGTTTACGACGCGGGCGAGGCTGGCGGATTTTACGATCGTCAGGCGCGTTCGACGCGGAATACGACGACTTCCGCCTTCTTCGACTGGATGACCGGCGGCCTCAACAGCCAGATCGAGCATCATATGTTTCCGACCATGGCGCGCCGTAATTTGCCCAAGATGCGCGCGGCGACAAGACAGGCCATGGAAGAATGTGGCTATGTTTACGAGGAGGTCGCCAATCGGGATGCGATGACGGCTGTCCTCGACGCCCTCGGCAAGGCCGCGAAAGCCTGCTAACCAACCTCTTTTCGCGCGCCTCGGGGGAATACGCTCCCGACGCGCGCGAATAACTGTCTCCCGCAAAAAGCTTACCGGAATTACACGCCAACATATATGGCGCGGCAGCGACAGCGTACCTCTCGCGAATCTCGAAAGGCACTGATCAAAATTGATCTCCTCCATGGTTTCCCGATGCGCTTTCGCCCGGATGGATTAACCGCGCGAACTATTTTATAAAAAGCCGTTCTTCTTTCTCTGACGAAATGCTGTCCCATGCGTCCAGACATTCGGATCATCGCAAGCATTCTGCTGGCGTCTCTTTCGACCGCTTCAGCCGGAACAGGCCGCTTCCTTTGCCACGCGACGGCGATCTCCGATTTTGCCGACGATCCTGTCTACCGATCGGAGAAGCAACATGCGCTACAGGCGGCGCAAAGCTTTGAAGCTGATATCCGGACCGGACAAGTCAAAAGCAAGAGCGGCGATGACGAGAAATGGCAAGTTGTCGAAAAAGGAGACTCCCAATCCGACGCCGTGCTTATGCGGCAGAAAAACTACAAGACGCTACGCGTCGACGAATTCATAAGCATAATTCGTTGGTCAGGGGATAAGGCGGCGGACTTTCATTTCGAACGCTCGATACTGGATGGCATGATATCGGGCGTTTGCACGCAGCTAGACCGCTAGCGGGCTTGATGAGATGTGCGGATCCGCAAGACGGGGTCGGGACAATCCGGGAATCCTGCGTCGCGCTGCTTGAAACGGGCGCAGGACAAGGGCACACTCGTGGTTCGAACACGGGACAAGGGCGATGATTGACCGGCGATCGATATTGTGGACTGGGGGCGCCATTCTCGCAGGCGCCGTTTTCGACAGAAGTTCGGCTATAGCCGACGATATCGTCCACTTGCGCTTTGCAAATGGCGAGCGCCCTCTGGTCGCCTATCCGGGCAAACGCCCCCTGATCCGTCACACATCGCGGCCGCCGCAGCTTGAAACGCCCTTTTCGGTTTTCGACAAGGGCGTTTTCACGCCGAACGACGCATTTTTCGTTCGTTACCATCTCGCGGATATCCCCTTGTCGATCGATCCCGAGAATTACGCATTGTCGATTTCCGGCAAGGTCGAAAAACCGCAAAAGTTTTCGCTGCGCGATCTCAAAAACGCATTTGAACCCGTGGAGATTACAGCCGTCGCGCAATGTTCGGGCAATAGCCGGGGATTTGTCGATCCGCGCGTTGGCGGAGGTCAGCTCGCGAATGGCGCCATGGGCAATGCGCGCTGGCGCGGCGTCCCGTTGCGTAGCATCCTGGACAAGGCAGGTGTCGGGGCGGGCGCCCGCCAGGTGGTTTTCAATGGGCTCGATCAGCCCGTGTCGACGGAGACGCCGGATTTTATGAAGGCGCTCGACATTGATCATGCGCGCGACGGCGAGGTGATGCTCGCCTACGCCATGAATGGCGAGGACCTGCCCTGGCTTAATGGTTATCCACTTCGCCTTGTCGTGCCTGGTTATTACGCGACCTATTGGGTCAAGCATCTGAGCGACATTCGCGTCATCGACGACGTTTGGGATGGCTATTGGATGAAGACGGCCTATCGAACGCCGGACAATGATTGCGCCTGCACCCCGATCGGGGAACCCCCGCATGCGACGCGACCTATCGCTCGCATGAATGTGCGCTCCTTTATCACCAGCATAGCGGACCGTTCGAATATCCGGGCCAATCGGGAAACCATTGTCCGGGGCATCGCATTCGACGGCGGCGAAGGAATCGCAACCGTGCTGTTTTCCGACGACGCGGGACAAAGCTGGCGCCCGGCGCGCCTTGGTCCCGATCACGGGCGTTACTCGTTCCGCGAGTGGACAGCGCCCGTTCGGCTGCGCGCGGGCGAACACAATCTGATGAGCTGCGCCATCAATCGCATCGGTCAATCACAACCTTTGGCGCCGCTCTGGAGTCCATCGGGCTATATGCGCAACGCCGTCGAAACCGTGCGAATCACAGCGAGCTAGCAGGAAAGAACATGCGATACGCAAAGGCCGCATGGCTCATCGCCCTTGTCATTCCGGCTCTGCCCGCTGGCTACACTCATGCGGCGCCCCGGTCCCTTGACCTGCCCGAACCCGTCGTCTCCTTGCGCGATGGCGCCGGCAAGGATATCGCCGAGAACAACTGTCTCGCCTGTCATTCGTCGGATTATATCAGCACACAGCCGCCGAATATGGGAAAGAAATTCTGGGCGGCGGAAGTAAGCAAGATGCGAAAGGCCTATGGCGCGCAAATTTCCGACGAAGACGCGGCTACGATCACCGACTATCTCGCGCGCACCTACTGACGCGCGCCTGAGATCATGGGCCTGAAGCACTCGCGACAAGCGCGGCGGCGACCTGCGCCGTCAGCTCGCTTTCGGGCGCGGAGAACTGGGCCGGGCGCGCAGCCTTCCATTCCTCATTGGTGGCGATGGCGGCGGCGGCTTTGGCGCCGGCGACGAGGTCCTTGATCTGAACTTCCCCCCGCGCCTTTTCATCGGAACCCTGGATCACCACGAGCGGGCTGTTGCGGCGATCGGCGTATTTCATCTGCGCCTTCATGCCGGCGGCGCCGAGATAGAGTTCCGCCGCGATGCCGGCGTTACGTAATTCCGCGACCATTCGATGATAGTCGGCGAGGCGTTCGCGATCAAGCACCAGAACGACGACAGGCCCCACATGCGGCTGCGCCGTGACGATGGGACTGCCAACAAGTTTCAGCGCC
>CAYQCU010000034.1:1782-3583 GCA_964416135.1 uncultured Bifidobacterium sp. | reverse complement strand
GCATTTCCGCCGCGATACGCTCGCGCTCCGCCTGCGCCTTAATCATCATCGCTTCGCGCTCGGCTTGCGCCTTCAGCGCGGCTTTTTCGCGCTCCAACTCGATCTGCGCTGCGGCCTTGGCGCGCTCCAATTCCATCGCGGCCTGCGCCTTCTGCGCTTCCGCCTGCATCGCCATTTCTTCGGGCGAAGGCCCCTGCTGTCCGCCCTGCTGCTGCGCCGGTTGCGCCAACGCCTGCATGGCCTTCTCAATCAGTTCTTCGGCTTCCTCGCCGCCACGGAAGCGCCGCACGGCCATCGTCAGCAGCCCGCCGACCATTTCCGTAACCGGCTGCAACGCATGCGGCGCCTGCATCGCCACGCCCTGCACCAGCGGCATCGATTGCGTCAGGAAGCCCGAAACGCCCGTCAGCAGTTCCGTTGCCGCCTGCCGCTCCGCCTGCTCATCCGGCGCAACCGTGCTGTCCGTTTCCACATCCACGCGGTAGGAGCGCAGCGCGCCCTCGCCCTTCAGCAGTTCCAGCGCCGGCAGGACATACGGCATATCTTGCTCGGGCAACGCTTCCGCGTTCGCCTCCGCCGCGATGGTCTGCGGCTCGAAATGGCCGCAGATCACATCGGCCATGATCTCCAACGCCTCGCGGCAGAACCGCGCAACCTCGGCCTGGCGCTCTCGGACGCGGATCGAACCCCATTGCGCCTTAAGCTGCTGCGCCCCTAGCGTCTCGCTCGCTTCGGTCGATCCGCGCATGATGTCGGACAGGCCCGTGACTTCGTAAGCGTCGCGCTTGATCGCCTCACGGAGTTCCACCAGCCGCGCCAGCGTGGACGCCACATCGGCCACAGGCAGCCACGAAATGGCGTTGTCCATCGGGCGTCCCTGCCCGACTGCCCACGCCTCCACCGGCACAAGCGCCACTTCCTGCCCGCTGTCCAAGCCCTTCTGCAAATCGGGCTGGATATCGCCGGGGATAAAGCCGACCAGTTTCAGCGCCTTGGACAACGACGCGATGCGCGCCGTCAGATCGTCCAGTTCCAGCGCCTGATCTTGGTAATACATGAAGTCCGGGATCGGCACGGTAGCGCCCGTGGTGAGCGTGCCGAACATCGGGCGCGGGCAAGGAAACTTGCCGCGCAGGCGAAGCGGATACGGCCGAACGTCTAGCGGCTCAGGCACGCCCTTGTGCAGCCAAATGGTCTGCCGGCTGGCGCTATCCCAAATCTCATAGACCGTCGCCTTGCCGATAACCTCTTCGTCGCGCTCCCGCGACTGTTCGGCGGGCTTGCGATCCAGCGGCACGCCATCGCCGGCATCGCCAAACCGCTGCACCAACTGCTCGCGCGTCATGTAGGCCACGCGCCAAACGGCGGTCACTTCCGCCCATGTGCGGGCGGCGGCGGTAAAGCCAAAGTCGCGCCAATGCACATGCGACAGAACAGCGCGCTCGCCATACTCGCCGGGCTCGAAAAACACCCAGCCGACGCCCTGCCCGATCAGTAGGTAATCGAGCACGCCAGCGCGGGCGGCCTGCCCGTAATCGCCGCCCTTCTCAATCTGGCACGCAAGCGACCGCTCAAGCAGCCGCGACGCCACGCGCCCGACCGGATCGCGGTCACGAAAGCGGCGGAACACGCGCGGCGCGGGATCGCGCGCATAGACGGTCGGCTTCAGGACTTCGACGTTGGCCCAAAGCAGCGCGAAGCGGCGCGTCTCGGATGCGTGCTCGTTTTTGTAGCGGGCAACGATGCGTTCGGCGCGCTCGGCGTATTGCTTGCGCTCCCGGTCGAACGCCTCGATCTCGGC
>CAYQCU010000034.1:0-1682 GCA_964416135.1 uncultured Bifidobacterium sp. | reverse complement strand
TCATCGAATACGCCCCCCTGCGCTGGCCCGCTCGGGGCGCAAATCGGAAATACGGAACACACCAGGCGGTAGCGCCGGCTGCACCTTCTCAGCGTCTTTAGTCATCGGGCGGGACATGCACGCGTATCGGATTTCGTCCGCCGCGTGGTCCTCGCCTTCGGTGTCTACGTCCTCGGGCCGCGCCTGATCGTGTTGCAGCGCCGGCAATGTGCGGATGGCGTCAACGCAGGTGCTAAAGAGCAGCATCATGGGCCGCCCTTCAGCGTCGCCCTTCAGCCGTTGCCGCACTTGATCCCAGCCGCCCATTGCGCCGGCCCGCGCGACGCGGGCGTTGTCGGCGCGGCGGAACAGAACGCCCTCGCGCGCCATGCGCTCGCCAATGGACGGCCCGCCATCGCTTGAGAAAATCGCCGGATCGGCCACGCCGTTCATGCGTTCGGCGTCGCCCCGCTCTAGCTGGCGGATGCGCGCAGCAACCTCTTCCGCCGTAAGCCTAAGCCCCACATTCGGCTCTTTCGCGCCATACCACTCGCGATATCGGACCAAGGCGCCGCGCGCGATATCGGGCAACGTGCCGTCTGACACGGCCCACCACCCCACGCTGAAAGGCCGCGCGCTGCCCCAATCGAGGCTGCGGAACCGCGCCCAATGCGCCGGCAACTCGCGCGGCGTGATGATGTGCCGCGATGCGTCAAACTCGGGGAAGAACGCCCCGGCGATAACCGACCAATCGCCTTCTAGCCACGCCCGCACCAACTCAGGCGCACCCGACGCTCGCAACCGCGCAACGTAGTCTTCGCCCAAGTGGCGGTTGTCGCCAACGCGGGACGGGATATAGACCCGCTCCAAGCCCGAGGCGTCGTCCTTGATGACTTTCCAGCCAAGCGGCGCCGGGTCGATGTAGCGCGCCCGCACCCATTGATGCCCAGGCCCGCCAGGGTTGCCCGTCAGCCGAATGCGGCACGGCACGCCAGCACCAGAACGCAGCGTGGCGAATAGCTTCAAGATCGGCGCCGGGGACGGGAAGTTGCCCGCCTCTTCGACGTAGACCCGCGTGTAGCTGTGGCCCTGGTAGCTTTCCGCGTCGCTGTCGCGTTCGAGGTAAGCGAACGTCAGCCGCGCGCCGCCTGGCATCACGCAACGCATCGGCACCGTGGTGAATGTCGCGCCCAGCGGCGTGAACAACTGCCGCGCCCGCTCGAAAGTCTCGGTTAGCTCTACCCGCGTGCGGCGGACCATGAGGCCGATAGCGTGCTTGCCGTAGCGGTCAGCATGGACGGCCCATTCGCCCAGCATGCCGTCAGTCTTGCCGCCGCCTCGGGCGCCGCCGAAGAAAACCTCGAAAACCGGGCAGGCTAGGAGCGCCGTTTGCGGTCCAGGCTGGGGACGCCAGATTACTTCGGCTGGTGCTGCCTCGCCCATGCGTCCGCGTCCTCTGCTTCAGCGGGCGCCGCGATGACGTAGCCAAGGCGCTCGCCGCCGCTGGTCACATCGGTCTTCGTCTCAGGCGGCATGATGCGATCCAGCAGGTCTTTGGCCGCTTGATGGCCCTGCGGATGCTCGGCGCTCAAAGCGCGCTCTAGCTGCGCCTGTAGGATCGCTTCCTTATGCGCCGCGATCCTCGCGCGTATTTCCGCCGCGACCTCGTGCCCGGCTTTCTTCGCCTCGGGGCTGGGCTGGTG
>CAYQCU010000033.1:0-3677 GCA_964416135.1 uncultured Bifidobacterium sp. | reverse complement strand
ATCTCGTCGATCGTCTGCGGCCGGATCGAACGCTCGCACTGGGGGCAGTGGGGTTCGCCGGCGCGGCCGAACAGCAGGCGCAGATAGTCCTGGATCTCGGTGACCGTGCCGACGGTCGAGCGGGGGTTGTGACTGGTGGATTTCTGGTCGATCGAAATCGCCGGCGACAGCCCTTCGATCGCATCGACATCAGGCTTGTCGACCTGACCCAGAAACTGGCGCGCGTAGGCCGACAGGCTCTCGACGTAGCGGCGCTGCCCCTCAGCAAAGATCGTGTCGAAGGCCAGCGAGCTCTTGCCGCTGCCGCTGACGCCGGTGAACACCACCAGACGATTGCGCGGGATCGTCAGGTCAACGTTCTTCAGGTTGTGCTGCCGAGCGCCCCGCACCCGGATCACATCCTCGAGCGAACCCCCGCTGAGCACACGGCTGCCGTCGAGCTGAGCCGCCTTCTCGTGCAGGGTGAGCGCCGGCTTGTCCTGTGGGGTGTTCTCCTGGCTGGCCTTGCTGCTCTTGGCGCGGGGCATCCGGCCGACTCGGGAACGGTCGAGTCTACGGACGACGGTTCAGGACCTGGGCGCACAGCTCCTCGCTGACCTGCCAGAAGCGCTGGGCCAGAGTCTGATCAAGGGCCACCGGTGCCATCGGCACAGCCTTGGGCCAGCCTTTGATGCCCCCCAGCTGGCTGGGGCCGTAATGACCGCCGGGCGTGGCCTCCGGCGCGGTGAGCGCAAACAACTGCGGCAAGGCGCCCTGGGCGGCGCTTTGAAACAGCGGTCCCATCAAGCCGTAGGCCAGGCGTTCCAGCCGCGAACCGTTGGCCGCCACCGAGGTGGGCTGCAGGTTGGTGCGGGCCAGGCCGGGGTGGGCCGCGGCCGACAGCAGCCGCGGCTCGCGGCGCTGCAGCTCCTGGGCGAACACCACATTGGCGAGCTTGCTCTGCCCGTAGGCCTTCCAGCGGTCGTAGCGGCGCTCACCCTGCAGATCATCAAAGTCGATCTGGCCGAAGTACTGAGCTCCGGAGGTGACCTGCACAACGCGGGGGCTGGCACTGGCCCGCAGCAGGGGCAGCAACAGCCGCGTCAGGGCGTAATGACCCAGGTGGTTGACCCCGAACTGCAGTTCAAAACCCTGGGCGGTGAGCGTGCGTGGGGGTGCCATCACCCCGGCGTTGTTGAGCAGCAGATCAATCCGCTCATGGCGTTCGGCCAGCTCGGCCGCGGCCCGGGCCACGCTGTCCAGATCGGCCAGATCGAGCTCGAGGACGTCGATCCGGGCCGGCAGATCGGCCAGCAGCTGTGCCCGCGCCTGCTCGGCCTTGGCCAGCGAACGGCAGGCCAGCACCACCGTGGCCCCCTTGGCCGCCAGGGCGCGAGCGCTCTCGAGGCCAAGGCCGCTGTTGGCGCCGGTCACCAGGGCCACACGGCCGCTCTGATCGGGCATCGCCGCCGCTGTCCAGCGCTGCGGAACCGTGGTCGTCATGCACAGGCACAGACAGAGGCCGGCACGTTAACGACACGGATCCAGGCCAACGGCGGCTCAGGCGCTGCGCTGCTCCAACAGGCTGGCGGCGTAGCTGCGCGCCTCATCGTGATCGCCGCCGGCCAGCTCGGCCAGTTCGGCCTGGCGGGCGCGGGTGTCCCGCAGGTGGGACACCCGCGTGTGTGTGGCACCGCCCTCCACCACCTTGCTGACCCGGTAGTGGTGATCAGCCGCGGCCGCCACCAGGGGCTGGTGGGTCACACAGAACACCTGCCGCTGGGCCGCCAGCTGGCGCAGCAGATCGGCCATGGCACCGCTGACCTTGCCGCTGACCCCACTGTCGATCTCATCGAACAGCAGCGTCACGTCGGCATCAGCCGCGGCCAGGCAGGTCTTGAGGGCCAGCAGAAAACGGCTCATTTCACCCCCCGAAGCCACCTCAGCCAGCGGCGCCAAGGGTTGGCCCGGGTTGGCAGAAAAGAGGAACTGCACCGCATCGGCGCCCTCTTCCGATGGCTGGGCCGGTTCGATGGCGACCGCAAAGCGCACATGGGCCAGACCCATGGGCCGCAAGGCATCGAGCAACTGCTGCTGCAAGCGCTGGGCCGCCTCGCGGCGCGCCTCGCTGAGAGCGGCGTTCACGCCGTCGCGGTCACGGCGAGCCTGGGCTTCAGCCGCTTCAAGCGCTGCCAGCGAGGCCTCGGCACCGCCGGGAGCCAGCTGCTCCCGCAGCTGATCCCGCAGCGCGATGAGCTGCTCCAGATCCTGGCCGTGGCGACGCTCCAGGGCCTTGAGCTGGGCCATGCGCTCCTGCAGCGCTGCCAGGCTGTCAGGGTCGCTCTCGAGCGCGGCGCCATAGCGATCCAGATCGCGGGCCAGATCCTGCAGGCATGCCACGGCCTCGTTGCAGGTCTGGGCCAGTGGACCCACCCCAGCCGCATCAAGAACGGCCATCTGGCCCAGCTCCTGTTCGCAGGCGGCCAGGTGGTCGAGCACCGCAGGGGCCTCGTCCATGCCCTCCTGCAAACGACCCAGCAGCACCATCACCCCTTGCTGCAGGCGCACACCGTGGGCCAGGCGATTTTCTTCGGCCTGCAGGCGTTGGCGCTCGTTGGCATCGTCGAGCCCGGCAGCCTCGAGGTCGGCCAGCAGCTGCTCCTGGCGCTCCCGCTCGCGCTGCAGCTGATCCCAGTGGCTGCGGGCAGTCTCCAGGGTGGCCGCGGCCTGCTTCCAGTGACGATGAGCTCTGGCCACAGGCTGCAGGGCAGCGGCCACGCCCTTGGCGCCAAAGCGATCGAGCCAACGGCGCTGCTGCCCCGGTCGCGCCAGCTGCTGGGTCTGACCCTGCACGGTCAGATCCAACAGCAGTGGGCGCAGCTCCTGCACCTGCTGACGGTTGACGGCCACGCCGTTGAGACGATGGCGGCTGCTGAGGCGCTCATCATTGAGACGCCACTCACGGCTCAACAGAATCTCGCCCTCCTCGGCCTCCAGTTGCTGCTCCGCCAGCCAGGCCTGCAATGGCGGCGTCAGGGAGAAGCTGGCCTCGATCAGACCCCGTTCACTGCCCTGGCGCAACAACCGCGGCCCCGATCCCCCCAACAAGGCATCCAGGGCATCGAGCAGGATCGACTTGCCGGCACCGGTCTCACCGGTGAGCACGGTCATGCCCTGGCTGAAGCTGAGCTCGAGAGCCTCGATCAAGGCGATGTTCTCCAGCCGCAGACCGGTGAGCACGGCAGTCTCCGCAGGCGCATCGGTGGTCGGCCCGACCGTAGCGGCTGAGACTTTCGTTTAGAAGGGGGGCGGTGCCGCACCGCAACCGGCCTGAGCCATGGTCACGTCAAGTCCCTCAGCCACGCCAGCGGCCCCCGAGATCAGCGACTTCATCGAAGCGGCAGGTCTGCTGGCGTACGACCCCGAAGCGATCACACGCATCTACTCCGGTCACCCGGGGCGCTTGCTGAAACGCTTCTGGCAGACCCTGGTGCCGATCGGGCTGTACCTGCTGGGGGTGGGCTTCGACTGGTTGATCCAACGCCTGAAAGACCCCGACGTCGCCCGCGCCCGCGCCAAGGAAGCTGCCGACCTGGTGGCCTCCTTGGGCCCCGCCTTCATCA
The DNA here is from genome assembly GCA_964416135.1 of uncultured Bifidobacterium sp. Classification (GTDB taxonomy): domain Bacteria; phylum Actinomycetota; class Acidimicrobiia; order Acidimicrobiales; family Ilumatobacteraceae; genus UBA2093. Next base: position 75 of record CAYQCU010000033.1, on the reverse strand, counting down.
AAGCCGGCCAGGCGCTGTCGACCCGGCCCGACATCGTGCCGCCGCTGCTGCTCGAGGAGCTGGCCCAGCTGCAGG
>CAYQCU010000032.1:0-3702 GCA_964416135.1 uncultured Bifidobacterium sp. | reverse complement strand
GGGTTTTTTGTTGCGCGGTGCCGTGGCCGGTCGAGTTCGGCAATGGGTGCCGCTAGGCAGCGTTACGGGGGTGGCACTGGTTCAAGGACCTGAAGCCGGACGTCCGGCCTGCCATTGCCATGGACAACAACCAATCCACCGAGACCCTGGTGGCCTCACTGATCAGCCTGTTGGAGGCAGGCACCAGCCCTTGGCGCCGCGAGTGGGATCCACTCAGCGGTGGCCATCACGCCAACCTGCGCTCGGGGCGGCGCTACCGGGGCGTCAATCCGATCCTGTTGACCTTGGGCATGCATTTGCGCGGCTCAGTTCTGCCGTACTGGTGTGGCTGGGGCGAGGCGAGGGCTTTGGGCCTCAGCCCGCGGCAGGGATCTCGGGCGGTTCACGTGATGCGGCCACTGGTCCATCGACGCTTCATGACGGCGGTCCGATCGAGTTCGGCCGCCGCGTGCGCTCGGGATGAAAGGGAACCCCTTGACCCCAGCACCACCTGGGTCAGTTTTCGCCCCGTTCCGCTGTTCAACGCTGCCGATCTGGTGGGTGACGCCCTGCCGGCGTTGCTGCAGCAGCGTTCTACGGCAGCCACAGCGCGGATCCGCCCGGAACCCGAGCGTCTTGCCATGGCTGAGGCCGTGCTTCAACGCTGGCCAGTGCCAGTGGTGCATGGCAGCGAACGGGCCTGTTACCTGCCGGGTGCCGATCGCATTGTGCTGCCTGTGCGTTGCTCCTTCCACAGCGCAGCTGCGTATTACGCCACCTGGGCCCATGAGGCGGTACACAGCACCGGCCATGCCAGCCGGTTGGCCCGCGATCTGTCGGGTTCGCCCAGCAGCCCCGCCTATGCCCGCGAAGAGTTGGTGGCCGAGCTGGGATCGGTTTTGATCGGTGATCGTCTCGAGATCGGTAGCGATCTGGCCAACCATGCCTCTTACCTGGCCAGTTGGATCGCCTTGCTGCGTGAGACCCCCAGGTTGCTGCTGCAGGTGTTGGCCGAGGCGCGGCGGGCTGTCGATCTGATTGTGCCCGAGGCTGTTCCATGATTGTTGAACACCACCACTTAAGCCCCAAACGGCGTCACGGCTTGCGGCCGCCGCACTCTTGCCAAGAGTGCAGGCATCCCATCAATGCAACATGCATCGCACGGAGCGCGGTGATTTTGTCCTCGATGTCACCTGCCGTGTTGCGGATGGTGTTCTGTTAAGAGGTGAATGTGCAGATCCCGGACTGCCGCGATTCCTGAATCTTCATCATGTCCGCTGGTTTTCAGGGTGGGCCTGAGCGTGTTGCGACCTCACCAATTTTGAGGGGCGCAGCAGCGCTCACTTGACTTTCCGCTACAAGGAGTCCTCATTGCAATGAGGTGACCTTGACACCTGCTTTCTGCTCCAAGCCCTTGACTGCTTGATGCCGATCGATCCCAGCCATAAAGCGGGACCTGAGGGCAGTACAGCTGCCCTGCGCAGCACGTCTTGTGGTCACACCCGTTTGATGGGGCGGCAGGGGGCGCTCCGGTTTGAGGCGTTAAAGATGCTGGTCATTGGATTTGTACCTGAAACCTGCTGATTGCGACCCTATCAATAAAGTGTTCTGGAACCCGCGCCTTGTTTCCTCGTGCCGCAAAGACAGCTCTAGGCCGCGTTTCGCGTCAAAAGCTGTCTTGACGGGGCCGGTCGTTGAGTATTAAAGGGGCTTTTTAGGGGTTCCGCCAACCATTTGATTTGCAAGCCTCTGGCTACCAATAGCTTGGTTGCGTAGGGTCAGACCTCTGCCATCTTGTGTTTCCCGGGGTTTGATTGCCGTTGGAGTTGTTATTGTTCGCGTTAGGGTTTTGTGGATTTGTACACGGCGAGGCGCTGTTGTTCTCTCTGAAGCAAAACACATTGACTGAATTGGGTTGCTGTGCTTTTGCTTGTGCCGCGCAAATCACTATCGCGGTTGATAGGGCGATGGCAAGCGGCTTTAATAAGGGCTTCAAAATCAATCCCTGGGCTGACCAAGCTAGTCTATCCATCCGATCCAAATGATTCGCAGCGGGTGGATGCTGGCGAAGCGGATGCAAACGCAGGATGTCTCGCCGGCTCTGGTAGGTGTTGTCTGGTAGGTATTAGGCCGTAAAGCTGCTGTTTCGAGATGCGCTGGCGTGCACCTGCCTCATTCTCCAGTGTCGCGGGCGCACAATGCTCAGACAGCGCCTCAGATAGCGCCTTTGCCAGCTCGTCGAGGGGACACGCTTCAGAGAGGTCCCTGACTGCTGGAGGTGTTGGTCAGTCCTCTTTTGTCGGTTGAACAGGGGCATCAGTAAACAGATCAACGGCTGATCTGCTGATGGGTGCCGGCGGTGGCGACCCCGCTATCGTTTTGGGGACTTTTGCAGCCCCGTTCCCTTCAAAGTCAAGCCGGTGACTGGATTTGAACCTGCGACCTACTGATTACGAATCAGTTGCTCTACCGCTGAGCTACACCGGCGCGGCCCATGACCTTACCATTTGAAGCCCGGCTGGTGAAGGCGGTTGTCCAAGAAGCTCAGGCCCCTTGATCCAGCCCTGAGGGCTCGCTTGCTGCAGGAGGCTCGCACCCCCTGGCGTGGTCTGCGGCGGGGTCTGTGGGTGGCGCTGGCGGCATCGGCCACGGTTGGCTTGGCGACCATGGCGATGCGCTCTGCTGCTGGCGGCGAGGTGGCCTCAGTCGACCTCCTGATCCAGCTCGGGGCTTTCGGCCTCTTTGGGGGGTTGCTCTGGTTCGACCGCAACAGGGCCACTTAGGTCCTCGGGTTCCGATTCGGGTTCTTGCTCTTGCTGCTGCTCCAGTTCGGGTGTCGGTGCAACTGTTGGATTCGGGGCAGGTCCAGCGGCCGAGCGAGCAGGTTGGGTGCGTGCTTCCAGCATCAGCGGGCCCAGCAGCAACAGGGGCAGACCCGGGTTGCTGCGTTCGCCACCCAACGGCTCGGCACGATCCTCGATCGGGGCCGCTTCGAGCTGGGCGGGGCTGCGGCTCAACAGCCATAGAGCCTGAACCAGCTGCTGCCATTGCCAGACGATCACAGCCAGTACCAGGGCCGCCAGCAGCAGGCTGCTGAGGCGGGCCCCGTCCTGAATCGGACTGAAATTACTGGCCAGGGCTGCTCGCCCGTCGAGCCAGCTCAGCAGGGGAAGCAGGCCTGCCACCCCAAGCGCAAACAACACCCGTGGCACCAGCTGGATCTGCAGCGCCGCCAGTCGTCGTTGCTGGGCTGTTGGCTCGGGCAGGGCAGCTTTGACCACCAGCAGCGACCGCAGGTCAGCCGGATGTCGCCACAACCAGACGGCCGGGGCAGCAGCACCCAGTCCCCAGGTCAGCAGATGCTCGAGTTGGGGGAGGGGACCCGGGTCTCCACCCGCCAACAGCAGCAGCAACAACAGCAGCTCCAGCGGCAGGGCCCCGAAGCTGATCAGCTGGACCCAGAGCAGGGGTTCGCTGCGGGGGTTCACGAGGACGCTCAGGTGCTGAGGGTGCGGCGCTGGGTGACCAGCTTGTAAGCCTCGACCCGATCACCGTCCTGCCAGGCATTGAAGCGATCGCAGCCGATGCCGCACTCGAAGCCGGTGGCGACTTCCTTGACGTCGTCCTTGTTGCGTCGCAACGAGTCCAGATCCCCTTCGTGGACCTTCTCCTTGCCACGCCAGACGCGCACCTTGCAGTTGCGCTGCAGCTTGCCGTTGGTGA
>CAYQCU010000031.1:0-3770 GCA_964416135.1 uncultured Bifidobacterium sp. | reverse complement strand
CGGACATCCTGTCCTTCGCTCGCTCGATGGCGGCTGCGCTCTCGGCATCCTGCCTTCGCTTGCCGCCAACGCCGGCTCCTGGGGCATGGGCAACCCCTCCGGTATCGACGACACCGTAGGCCCGTTGCTCCGCAACGGGCTGCCCGTCACGGAGTGACGGGCCTACGAGAAGCAGCTGGAAGGCGAGAGGATCGGTGCACCGCTGCCCGTGAAGCACGACGCGGATTCTCACCGCTCGCGACTGGGGCTTCCGAGCACTGGCCGTCAGTTCTGGCTGAAGTCGAGCTTCTTGCCCGAGGAAGCGCCGAGCGGGTTGCGGACGAATCTCCGCCGGCATTGCTCGCAGAGATCGAACCGCATCGAGCGGGCGTCGTCGAGATCGTCGCACTCGTCTTCTTCGATGCGTTCGAGCAGTTCCTCGACCTCGTCGAGGTGGTCGGCATCGGCGGCAAGCACGTCGGCCTCGCCGCAGCACTCCTGATCCTCGATCGCGGCGAACACCTCGATCTTCACGACATGCCGCACGTCGGTATGGGGGTCGATCATGCGTTTGCACAGGTCGCACGAATAGTGAAGCATCTGGGTCTCCGGGCGTGTGAAGGGGGCGGGCGTCAACCGCGGCGTCCGCCGTCCCATCCGCGAGTTCGATGCGCCTGAGTGTGACTCGATTCACCGGCCAAGGCAAGCGTTGCGCGCTGTCCATGTGGCGGTTTTTTCGCAGCGCACGCTTGACTACGGATTCAGGGACTTCGGACCGTGCGCCGGCCGGAGTTTGCGGCAGTTGACGGGGCTGCGTTAAGCTACGCAGGTTCGCACGAGCCGCACTGCCGGTGCGGTCTGGATGGAGGCGCCATGTCCACACTCGCACTGCCGTCGCAGGCGGCGCCGAGCACGCTGGGGCTCAGCGTGCTGGTGCTCAACCGCTCGTTCGTCGCCGTTCACATCACGAACGTGCGCCGGGCGATCACGCTCCTGTTTCGCGAACTCGCGGAGGTGGTGCACATCGAAGAGGGGCAGTTCGCCGCCTATTCGCTCGATTCATGGCGGGAGCTCTCGGCCATGCAGGCGGCGTTTCGCCGGCCGGACCAGGACTGGGTGCGAGCCGTGGGCTACGAACTCCAGGCTCCGCGAGTGATCCGTCTCGTGGGCTGTGACCGGAGCCCACGGCAGGGCCTGCGGTTCAACCGCCGCAACGTCTTCGCCCGCGACGGCAACCTCTGCCAATACTGCGGCCGCCACTTTCCCATGAGCGAACTTTCGCTCGATCACGTGGTGCCCCGCAGCCGCGGCGGCCTGGCGAGCTGGGAAAACATCGTCTGCGCCTGCGTGGCCTGCAACGTCCGCAAGGGAGGCCGCACGCCGCAGGAGGCCCGCATGCAGCTGATCCGGCAGCCGGCCAAGCCGAGGCGCAACCCGCTGCTCACGATCAAGCTCGGCAACCCGAAGTATGCGAGTTGGAAGAGCTTCGTCGAGACAGCGTATTGGCTCGCCGACCTGACGTGACGGCCACGCGAATTCCCTCAGCTCGCGCTGCGGGCTTCCAAGCAAGCGGCCAATCACCGCGCCGGTGATCCGAACAGTGGCGGTCGAACGTCCGGCGACTCACTCGCCTCAGCAGAGCGGGTCTTTCTTCTCGGTGATCACCGGGAGTTGCGGGGACATCTCGGCATTGAGGGCCGTGAAGTCCTTCCACTCGGCGGGCAGGTTGTCTTCGTGGAAGATCGCCTCGACCGGGCACTCGGGCACGCACGCCTCGCAGTCGATGCACTCGTCGGGGTGGATGTAGACCATCTTGTCCCCCTCGTAGAAGCACTCCACGGGGCAGACGACCACGCAATCGGTGTACTTGCAGGCGAAGCAGGGTTCGGCAACGACGTGCGTCATGGTCGGCGAGGCTCCAGGAGCGAGGATTCGGGACGGACGGTTGGGCGACAGTTCCGGGCGTGCGGACTCGGCAAGATCGGTCGACCTTGACGGCCGAGTTCGACGCTGCGCGGCATCCTAGGTGCCTCCCGGAATGCTGTCAACGAACTGAATGTCGGCCGGATGACCGCCATTTCCTGAATCGGCGTGGCGGCGGCCTTGGAGGCCGTCGGCCGCGGCTCCTATCATGGCGTCATAGAAGGAGCGGTGAGCCGTGAACGAGCCGACGACGCCGCCAGCCGCTCCCCCCTCCCCCTTGGCGACGCCCGACGAGCAGCGGCTGCTGGCGGCCTGCCTGGCGGGCGATCCAGCCGGCTGGCACGAGTTCATCGGCCGATTTGGCGGGCTGTTCGTGCATGTCGCCGAGCGGACGGCGCTGCAGCGGCGGACGCCCCTCGCGCCGGCCGACCGCGACGACCTCGTGGCCGAGATTTTCCTCACCTGCGTCCGCAATGACGCCGCGGTGCTGCGGGGCTTCGCCGGCCGGGCGAGTCTGCCGACCTATCTCACCGTGATCGCCCGGCGGGTCGTGGCGCGGGCCCTCGTGCGTCGGCTGGAGTCGGGCCACGTCACCGGCCTGCCGGCGACCATCGATTCAGCGGCGAACCCGCAGGATGATCTCGCCCGGGCGGTCGATCGCGAGCACGTCGAGGCGCTCCTCCAGCGACTCGATACCGACGAGGCGAAACTCGTGCGGCTGCATCATCTCGAAGGCCGCAGCTACGGCGAAATCAGCCGGCTCACCGGCATGCCGCTCGGCTCGATCGGCCCCGCCCTCTCCCGCGCCAAGGCGAAGATGCGAGCGTGATCATCATGGCGATGCGGCTGGCGGACCGAGCGTGACCGACGGGTCGGCGAGATCGACGGGCTCATAGCCCGGATAGGCCGGCATCTGCCAGAGTTGGGCCGGATCGGCCGTGGGCAGGTTCGCCGTCACCGACGCCAACTCCAGCTTGAAGTCGACCTTGGCCGTCGGCCACGACACTTCGACGACGTGGGGCAAGGCCGCGCCCGACGCGGGATCGACCCGATGCCGCGTCGTCCGCACGCTCGCGAGCCGCTCGCCCGCCGGCGTGAAGAGATGCTGCTCGGCCACGAGACCGGTCGTGGCGTCGAGGATCGTCGACTTGAGCATCTCCCCCTCGGCGTCACGGATCCGGCTGCGGATCTCGATCCGGCCATCCGGCATGGGAAACGGCCCCTCGTGGGCATCCTCCGGGCGGAAGTTCACGAGGCCCAGCAGCTCCGGCATCCAGTCGGCCCGGATCGGCAACAGCTGCCGCGCCTTCGACTGGGCGTATTGGTCGTGACGGCAGAAGGCGGTGATCGGCGGCGTGTGCTGCCGCAGCCAGAGCCAGAACAGGTCGTCGTTGCTGCCGATGTCGAGCTCGGGGCCGGTGATCGCCGTCTGAGCCTGCAGGCGGAACCGCCGCGGCGGCTCGCAGGCCACGCGGGCGGAGAGCCGCGGCACGCCCGGCACCACGAGCACCGCCTGCGGCGCCGACACGCTCCGCACGCGAGCCGTGTTGTCGTGCACCGCCGCGATCACCTGGTCGAGCGTCGGCTGCGGCGGCAGCGTTCGCGGCAGCGGCATCGTGCCGACCTGGTAGCCGCGGAGCACGTTCGGACACGACGCGCCGCTCGAGGCGCAGCAGGCGACGAGGAGCGCGAAGGCGATGAGCCTGGAATGCGCGAGTGCGGAGGGCCGCGGGACGGCAGGCATCAGGCAGCCTCCCCCGACCAGAGCAGCGCGGTGAGCCGCTCGCCCGTGCCCGGCGCGGCAGCCTCGGCAGCGGTCACCGGCCGCACGCGGTACTCGCGATCGCGGCGGCGACAGGCCAGCACGA
>CAYQCU010000030.1:0-3837 GCA_964416135.1 uncultured Bifidobacterium sp. | reverse complement strand
CCATGGCGGCGAGCAACTCGCCCGCATCCGCGCGGCGCTCGACGCCCGCGCCGAGCAACCGGCCGAGGCAGCCGGGCCCACTCGCCTCGCGCGGTAGCAACCACCGGAGCGGCCATCCAGGCTTCCCCCCACGCCGAATGATGGCGTGGGGCCGGCGGGCCTTGTGCCGCCGCTTGGCGCCTGGCGGCGCCCTCATCAATTCTCGGCAATAAACATCAAGATTTTCTGCGCCATGGCGTGCTAAATTTTAATCACTGCGGCGTTAAGGCCGGATGTGCGTCAAAAAAGACGCGTCTCCCCTAGCAAAGCAAGATATCGAGATGAGTGGCCAGGCCGTCCCCGGCACCGAGAGCGCGGAGAGCCTCTCGGGCACGGACCTCGCAGATTCGATCGGTGGCCTCGGAGGCGACGACTCCCTCTTCGGCCTTGGCGGGAACGACACCTTGCTGGGCGGAGCTGGGCAGGACGGGCTGTTCGGCGGGCAGGGCGATGATTCGCTCGAGGGTGGGGAAGGGGACGATTCCCTGGCCGGCGAGGATGGCGCCGATACGCTGGATGGCGGCAGCGGCGCGGATACGCTGAGCGGCCTTGGCGGGTCGAACGCCGACGACCTTGTTCTGGACCGCCTTCAGGGCGGCGCCGACAACGATACCTACCTGGTCGCCGCCGGTCGGGACACGGTCATCGAGGGGACCAACAGCGGCACCGACACGGTGCTGCTCATCCCTGGCAGCGCCACGACCTACACCGCTCCGGCCAATGTCGAGAACCTGGAACTGCTCGACCCTGCCGGCACGACGAACTTCACGCTGGTCGGCAACGCGCTAGACAACCGGCTTACCGGTGGAGCGGGCCATGATTCGCTCGCCGGCAGCGCGGGCAACGACACCCTCATCGGTGGCTTGGGCAATGACCGCCTGGCTGACGACTCCGACGGAAACAATTTCTTCATCGGTGGCGAAGGGGACGACACGATCACCGGCGCCAGTGGCCCCGATAGCATCGATGGCGGCAATGGCAATGACAGCGTATTGGCCAGCGATGGCGCGAACACCGTGGTCGGCGGTGATGGCGCTGACACGCTGCACGCCGGCAGTGGCAATGGCGCCGACCTGCTGCTGGGCGGCAATGGCAACGATGAGCTGGAGGGTGGGGGCGGCAGCAACACGCTGGACGGGGGTGCGGGCGATGACCGCCTGAGGGCTGTGTCCGCCACTTTCAGCGGCGACAACGTCTTCTTCGGCGGCGCGGGCAATGATACCATCACTGCCGGCCCTGGCGCAGACAGCCTGGTGGGCGAAGAGGGCACCGATAGCCTGGTCGGCGCCGCCGGCGCGGACACGCTCAGTGGCCTTACCCGTGGCCGGACCGACGATGCGGCTGCCGACAGCCTCGCGGGCGGCGCCGACAACGATACCTACCTGGTCGCCGCCGGTCGGGACACGGTCATCGAGGGGACCAACAGCGGTACCGACACGGTGCTGCTCATCCCTGGCAGCGCCACGACCTACACCGCGCCGGCCAATGTCGAGAACCTTGCCCTTCTGGATCCGGCCAGCACCACGGCCTTCACCCTGATCGGCAACAGCCTTGCCAATCACATCGCGGGTGGGGCGGGCAACGACTCGCTCTCTGCCAGCACCGGGGCCGACACGATCCGTGGCGAGGCCGGCAACGACACCATCCTCGCGACCGGCGATGGCATTGGCGACCACCTCTCGGGCGGTGGGGGCAATGACCGCATCGCCGCCGGGTCCGGGGGCGACACGATCCTTGGTGGCGATGGCCATGATTCCATCGCTGCCGGCGATGGCGCGAACAGCGTCATGGGCGGCTTGGGCAATGACACGATCCTGGCGGGGACGGGGCTCTTCTACACGGGCACCGGCGCGGACACGATCGATGGTGGCGAAGGCAACGACTCCCTTTTCGCGTCCGGCGGCAATGATCGGGTCTTTGGCGGGGCCGGGAACGATACGCTGCATGGCAGTGTCGGCAACGACACCTTGCACGGTGGCGAAGGTGTCGATCGGGTCGAATACGGGGAACTCGGCTTCGGTCCGTCCTTCGAGAATTGGGAGGTCGACCTCGAAGGCGGTTACGCTTTCTCCGCGGGCCTCGGCAGCGATAGCCTGGTTTCCATAGAACATGTCGTCATGCTCGGGGACGGGCACGACACGATCTTCGGCAGCGTGGCCGACAATAGGATCGTCGCCAGCCTCGGCGACGATCTGGTCGTGGGTGGCGACGGCAACGACACGATCTTCGGCGGTGACGGCTCCAACACGATCGAAGGGGGCGCCGGCAACAATTCGCTTCATGGCTATGAAGTCTCGGCCTTTTCCCAGGTCGGGCGCAGCTTGCTGAGCTATGCGCATGCCAACGGGCCTGTTGCGGGTACGTTGGGGCTGTACGACCCCGACGATGGCATGGTCGCCACGACCTTCACCCACGACACGGGCGCCGATACGGTTGTCGCCTTCATGGACGTCACGGGTTCCGCTTTCGCCGATACGCTGACCGGCAATGACGGCGCCAACCGGATCGAAGGTGGCGATGGCGCCGACCGGCTGTCTGGCGGGGCTGGCGCGGACACGGTGCTGGGCGGCGATGGCGCCGATACGCTGCACGGCGGCATCGGCGATGATTCGCTGGAGGGCGGCAGTGACAACGACATCGCCAGCTACGCGGATGCGTCCGGCGGTGTCGTGGTCGATCTGGACGCTGGCACGGCCTCGGGCGGGGCTGGCAACGACACGCTGGTCAGCATCGAAGGTGTCGTCGGCAGCGCCTTCGCCGACACGCTCAGGGACGATGGCGGCTGGAACGCGCTGATCGCCGGCGGCGGCAACGATCTCATGGAACGCGGCGCTGGCTCCAGCGCCATCGACGGGGGCGATGGGGCCGACACCGTCAGCTACGCGGATGCGCTGGGCCGCGTATCTGTCGATCTGCGCTTCGGCACCGCTTCCGGCTTTTCGTCATCCGACATCGCCGACACGCTGGACAATATCGAAGGCGTCATCGGTAGCGACTTCGACGATGCCCTTTACGGCGCTGGCGGCGCCAACACGCTGGTCGGGCGCAATGGCGACGACTTCATCTCTGGCGGTGCCGGCAACGACCTTATCGATGGTGGCGCTGGCAATGACACGGTCGCTTACGACCAAGCCTCGGGGGGCGTGGACGTCAATCTCACCGCCGGCGTCGCCATGGGCGCACACGGCCAGGACACGCTGGTCAGTATCGAAGCCGTCACCGGCTCCAACTTTGACGACACGCTTGCGGGCGATAATGGCGGCAACACCCTGCTCGGCTATCTGGGCAACGACAGCATGGATGGCGGCGGCGGCAATGATCTCGCTGGCTACGACAACGCGTCGGGGGGCGTGAATGTCAATCTGGCCGGCGGCGTCGCCACGGGCGCGGACGGCCAGGACACGCTGGTCAGCATCGAAGGCGTCATCGGCAGCGACTTCGACGACACCCTAACGGGCGATGGCGGCGCCAACACACTGTTGGGCGGCGGTGGCGACGATAGCCTGACCGGCGGCAATGGCGACGACGTGCTGGGCGGCGGCAATGGCAACGATACCGCCAGCTACGCGGATGCGTCGGGTGGTGTCGCGGTCGATCTCTCCACAGGCCGCGCCACGGGCGGTGCGGGCAACGACACGCTGACCAGCATCGAAGCTGCCATCGGCAGCGACGACGATGACATGCTGACGGGCAATGACGGCGCCAACACGCTGCTGGGCGGGAATGGCGACGATACCCTGGCCGGTGGCATCGGGGACGATCTGCTCGAAGGCGGCAACGGCGCCGACAGCCTGTTGG
>CAYQCU010000029.1:0-3903 GCA_964416135.1 uncultured Bifidobacterium sp. | reverse complement strand
GATCCCGTCGAGATGCTGTAAATCGCGTCAACTCGCCCGCGGCGCCGTCTCCCGTAGGCCCGTCACTCCGTGACGGGCAGCCCGTTGCGGAGCAACGGGCCTACAGTTCGCACATACGCCGTGAGGGGCTGCCCGTGCCCCGTTCGACATACAAGCCCTGAGCGCAAGCGAGGGGATCTGCGTTCCGTTCGGCGTCAAATCCATGGAAGGCATGGATGTCCGCAGCGAGCGTCCGGCGACGGGGCACGGGCAGCCCCGAACCCACGCCATTTGACGCAAATCGCCAACCAGTACCCGCTTTGGTTGCCGCCGACGGGCCGCGGTACGATACGGGCTCGAATCAGTCATGGCCTACCGATCACTCACCGACATCCTCGGCGCGACGAGCCTGGAGCGGAAATGCCGCTTCCTGTTCGGGCTCTGCTTGTTCGTGCTCATCGCCGGCAGCTTCTGGTGGTATGGGAGCCGCACGGAGCAGCTCGTCTACACGACGACGCGGACGACCGGCCGGCACCTCGTCGATGCGATCATGCTGCAATACCACTGGAAGACGCTGGAGAAGGAGCAGCAGTACGCGAGCACGATCGAGAGCCTCGGCAAGATCCTGCAGAGCGAGCGATACGACTGGAAGCTGCTCGATCCCGAGTCGCCGGCTGACGAGCGGGCGGCCTACAACCGGCTCGACGCCGCCGTGCTCGACTACTTCCGCAGCCAGCCGCCGCCGGCAGTCATGGAAAAGGGGGCCGAGTTTCGCGAGTTCCGCACCGAGGACAACGCGGAATACCACTACTACCAGCCGATCCGGGCGCGGAAGAGCTGCCTGATCTGCCACGAGAGCCGTGGTGTGGCCACGGGCACGGGGGCCACGCCGCCGTCGGGGGCGGCCTATGCCGAAGGCGACCTGATGGCCGTCGTGAAGGTGGTGATGCCGAATGCGACCACCCGCAAGGCCATCAACTGGAACCGGGCGATCCTCCTGGCCACGGCGATCATGACCGTGTTCCTCGCCATGCTGGCGGCCTACGCCATCGTGCGGTACGTGATCGTGAAGCCGCTGGCCCACCTCCGCGAGGTGAGCGAGGAGGTGCGCCTCGGCAACGTGGAGGCTCGCGCCGACATTCACACGGCCGACGAGTTCGAGGAGCTGGGCGTGGCGTTCAACCGTATGCTCCGGGGGCTGATCGACTCCCAGGAGGAGCTGCGGCACACGAACGCCACGCTCGACGAGAAGGTGGATGAACTCGCGCAGGCGAATCTCAACCTTTACGAGATGAATCGTCTCAAGGGGGACTTTCTGGCGACGATGAGCCACGAGTTGCGGACGCCGCTCAACAGCATCATCGGTTTTTCAGACGTGCTCGGGGCGATCCAGTCGCTCGACGACAAGCAGCGTCGCTACGTGGAGAACATCCGCACCTCGGGGCGGATGCTCCTGGAGATGATCAATGACATCCTCGACCTGGCCAAGATCGAGGCGGGCAAGATGGAGGTCCGGCCGGTCGCCTTCAATCTGGAGTCGGTGGTGTCGGCCCAGTGCGACATGGTGCGGCCGCTCGCGGAGCGGAAGCGGATCGACGTCGGCTTCGACGTCGGCTCCGGTCTGCAGGCGGTCGAGCAGGATCAGGCGAAGGTGCAACAGATCCTCGCCAACCTGCTTTCGAACGCGGTGAAGTTCACGCCGGAAGGGGGGCGGGTGGAGGTCGCGGCCCGGATCGATCCCGAGACGGTGGCCGAGGACTTTCTGCTCGAGGTGATCGATACCGGTGTCGGCATCGCGGCCGAAGAACAGCAGGCGATCTTCGAGAAGTTTCGCCAAGGGCGGGTGTTTCAGCAGGGTGACGACGCGATGACCCGCGAGTTCTCAGGCACCGGACTCGGCCTGTCGATCGTCCGCGAGCTCTGCCGGCTGTTGGGGGGCGACGTGACCGTCGAGAGCCAGCTGGGCCGTGGCAGCCGGTTCACGGTGCGGCTTCCGCTGCGGCTCTCGGCCGATGCCAGCGGGGGTGAGCCGGCGCTGGCCGCGGGCCGCGAGGTCGCCTGACGCGAGGGGAAACAGGACACTCATGCCGCCCGATCCGAAGGCCATCGAAGTCGAGCTGTTCACCGACGGCGCCTGCAGTGGCAATCCCGGCCCGGGAGGCTGGGCCTACATCCTGCGTCATCCGGGCAGCGGCAAGGAGTCGGTGGCCAGCGGTGCCGAGCCGCAGACGACCAACAACCGTATGGAGCTGACGGCCGTCGTCGAGGGGCTCAGGCAGCTCAAGCGGCCGACGGTCGTCGCGCTCGTCACCGACAGCGTCTATGTGGGCACCGGTCTGGCCGAGTGGGTGCCGAAGTGGAAGCAGCAGGGCTGGAAGCGGAAGGAGAAGGGGCGACTGGTGCCTGTGAAGAACGAGGATCTGTGGCGGGAACTCGACCGCCTCGCCGCCGCCCACACCGTGCGGTTCACCCACGTGGCCGGCCACAGCGGCCACCCGGAGAATGAGCGGTGCGACGAACTCGCCGTCGCCGCCTACAAGAAGCTCCAGGGCCGAGCATAGCGCTTCGGCGGGGTTCCCGGGGCCGGATCGATACACTGCTCCCATGGAATCGCTTTCGCCTCCGGCGCCCCCGGCTCCGCTCCTGACGCCGCTCGAGCGGCTGCCCGGTGTGGGCACGGCGCGGGCCGAGAAGCTCGTGAAGCTGGGGCTCGTGACGGCCCGCGATGCGCTCCTCCATTTCCCGCGTGACTACCGCGACTTCTCCGGCGCCCACACGGTGGCCGGCCTCGTCGAGGGGGTGCATGCGTCGCTCGCCGGTGACGTGACTGGCGTCGCGACCCGCACGACGTTCGGGGGCCGGGCCGTGCTCACCGTGTCGATCGCCTGTGCCGATGGTCCGGTGCGGGCCATGTGGTTCAACATGCCGTTCATGGCGAAGCGGTTCGCCACGGGGATGCGAGTCGTGATCGCCGGCCAGCCCCGCTCCAGCGGCACGGTCTGGGAGTTCGCCCATCCGGAGGTGCGCTGGCTCGCGGCCGGCGAGGAGGGGCACGCATCCGAGTGGCTCGCCGTCTATCCGCTGGCCGAGGGCGTGCTGCAGTCGCACGTGCGGGCGGCCGTGCGGGCCGCGGTCGACCATGCCGCCGACGCCTGGCCGGAGGCGCTGCCCGAGTCGATGCTGGCCGGCAAGTCCCTGCTGCCGATCGCGCGGGCGATCCGGGAGATTCACTGCCCGTCGAGCCGGGAGATGATCGACGCGGCCCGCCGCCGCTTCGTCTACCAAGAGCTGTTCATGCTGCAGTTGGCGCTGCGGATGCACCGCAGGCAGCAAACGGAGCACCGGGCCGCGCCGTCGCTGCCGGTCGATGCCCGGCTCGACAGCCGGATCCGGGCGCGGTTTCCCTTCGAATTCACCCCCGCCCAACGCCGCGTGTGCGGCGAGATCGCCGCCGACATCGGCCTCGCCGAGCCGATGAACCGGCTCTTGCAGGGAGACGTGGGCAGTGGCAAGACGGCGCTTGCCGTCTACGCCATGCTCGCCGCCGTGGGCACGACGGTGAGAGGGGCCGACGCGGAAACCACGCCGCTGCGGCCCGACGGTCGCCCCGAGCGATATCAGGCGGCCTTGATGGCGCCCACGGAACTGCTCGCCCGCCAGCATGCGGCGACGCTGGAGAAACTCCTGGCGGGCAGCGGCGTGGACGTGCAGCTGCTCGTCGGCGGACAGACCGCGAAGCAGCGGGAGAAAACGCTGGAGCGGATCGCCACCGGCGCGACCGACATCGTGGTGGGCACTCAGGCGCTCGTGTGCGGCGCGGCGCGATTCCGGCACCTGGGGCTCGTGGTGATCGATGAGCAGCACCGGTTCGGCGTGCTGCAGCGGGCCCTCTTGCAGCAGGGGCAGGCCGACCCGCATACCCTG
>CAYQCU010000028.1:0-4005 GCA_964416135.1 uncultured Bifidobacterium sp. | reverse complement strand
ACAAATCCGCGACGAACGGTGCAAGCCACGGTTCCTTATACAGCAACTTACCCATTGTCACCGTAGAGTTCTGCGTCGCTGAGATGAACGGGAAAATCCACTCCCCATACTTGCCAAGTTTCGTACGCCGCTCAATGGTGTACATCCACTCGCGCGTATCTTTCAACGCCTGCCGGTGAGCAAGCACCTCAATAGTTGATAGGTCTTTCGCGGGAATCTGGAACTCGTCATGCGCCAGCGTTAAGCCTTCTTCGCGGCCACTTGCAGCCTTCGCGCGCTTCTTACGTGTAGCGGCAATTTGTGACGCTTCCAACCCTTGCCCAGCCCAATACTGCTCAATCAGAAGGTTACGTGTCGCTTTAAACCGCTGGTTGTAGAACGGGCCACGAACCACGGCATCTTCAGGAATAGTGCCAAGAAAACGGAACACGCGGTTAGTGAAGTTAGCCCACAACCTTAACGGACCCTCAGCGCCCATCTGAATAATCTCGTCACCCATCGTGTAGCCAAGGTTGTCCCGCACTTCAGCAGGTAGCGAATCGATAACCTGTTTCACGGCAGCCGCATCAATACCTGTTGCAGGTGTGACAGCCTCAGTTCCAGCCGCAGTACGAACAGTCTTCTGCTTCTCCGCAATACGACGGCGCAGCAACTCAATAAATCCATCCTGCTGCTGCATCGCTACCGCGATCTTGTTCGCAACGTCATTCACGTATGCGCGTGCCATTTCAACATCCATCACGGTGACAGGCGCACCAGCGGGACCCTCTACCTCTTCAGCGAATGGGCGCAACCGCTGGCGCTTCTTAGTCTTATCCGTGACATCATCCAGGTACACAACCGGGTCAGCGCCCGTGTTTGCAATGCTCGCTGGATTATCGACACTATCCCCAAACATTGGGCGCAGTTTCTGGTAGAACCGCTGCCCTTCTTCTGAGCGCAACCAAACTAAGGCATCTTCGGTATCGAACCCGTTATTTACCAACCGCTGCACAATGTCCGATGATGCGAGATCATCGATGACACCAACCATTGCTTGCGCCCACTCATCGCGGGTGGCAGCCGAATACGCAATAGGCTGATTCTGCTTAACCATCGCCCGATAGAACAGCGACTCCCACACGTTGTATTCAAGCGACAGAGTTTGCTTAATAGTGTTATCCGAAGACATAAGCCCACGGTTAATTTGATCCAGCGGTCCAGTAAATGCGTCGTTATAGTAGTTGCCATCAGGCCCAATAGAGGTGCCACTACCGATACGCTTCTGCCGTCCCGCTAATCCTTGGTATTCAGCAATAGACCGTTGCACGTCATACTTCAGAATCGTTCGCTTCTGCTGCAAGACAACAACTTCGGTATTAATTTCACCCAACTGACGCAGCAACGCAGGTGCTTCATCAAACGCAAACAGGTTCCCGTTAGCGTCTGGCAGCGACAGCAACTCCGTCAGCCCATCCATTTTCTTTTGATGAGCCTCTAGCGCAGCATCAATCTCATCCAACTCACGCGCCCGCCACTTACCAAAGGCGGTTCCAGAAACAGCCGCATCCAATTTGCCAACGTTTGCTTCCATTTCGTCATGCAAATCATCAACAACCTTACGTTGCGCTGTAAGCCGCGCCTCATAGTCAGAGCGAGACAACCGTTCTGTTGTAGACGAACCATCTGCCTGACGGCGTAGCACATACACCATTGGCTCCGTGTCGCCTTTAGCGGTCAACTCCATGCCACGTTCAAGGATGCCAAGTTCCGTCGCTGCCGCCTCCTCACGGCGGATAAGGGCACCAAACTCAGACTCGTCTACAGCCACTCGCGCAGCCTTAGCCTTACGCGCCGCAGACCCACGCATTACTTTATTTCGCGTGCCATTAACCGTTGCTTTAACCGGCCACAGCAGCGGAGCGAGGCTAGCGTTGTACGCCATTGCACGGATCATGCCTTCGAACACGTTACGTTGCGTGTACGACAACCGCATTAGAGTCGCTGGCCGCCAGAAATCATTAAACACTTGGTATGCGCTCGCAGCCAGGTGCGATGAGACATCCCAGGTTGCGCGCAGCGCAGCACCGCCATCTTTATTCACCTGCTTCTTAAGCGCCTTCTCCATCGCTTGAAAGTTCTGCATGTAGGTGCCGTTAGCGGCATGAATCTCCAGCCATGGGGCGTAATGCCGCTCGCCAGCCTCATCTACCCAATAACCACGCGACCGCAGATTATCCATGTGCTGCTCACGGAACTTACTACCAGTACGAACAACATCAGCAAGGCGATCTGCGGGCTGGTTGTACAACGTCGCTAGATCATCAGTAATCTTCGCCTCAATATCTAACAACGCCTTGTATGAATCCTTAGACGGATCATTCAACGCGGACGCAAACTCTTGGAACAGTTCTTCGCGGCGCTGCCGCCCACCAATCGTGACCGTTTCCTGAATCGTTTCTCCAGGCAAACCACCAGGCTTAGGCACCGTGCGCGTGATCTCTACCCCTGCACCCTTATAGATATCCAGATCAAGCGCAGCGGTCATTTCACGTTCAGCACCAACCGTGCTAGTGCCCTTCAACCCAATCCAGCCAGAGGGGGTTTCGGTGCCCATCCACCGCCACACACGGGCATTACGACGGAACCGGCCAACACCATTGAACTCGCTTGGGCTAAACCACCCATCACTCTTTAAAATAAACGTCCCGTCTTCTAACTCAATCTTCCGCTTACGCGGCAAAATAGACGTTCCTTCCGCCCTGTACTGATATTTCGCCTCAGCACGACGCGCACGACTCTTACTAACCATGCGAGAGTAAGCATTATCGGCGGCAGGAAACGTCATTCTTGCAGCCATCTGCGTCCGGAAAATCTCTTTATTCAACGCAGTTGTTACAACGTCTTGCTGCCGATGCAAATCATCAATAATGGCTTCTGCAAGATTCTTGTTGTACAGCGGGCTGGTGTAATCCAGCGGATCAATGATCTTGCCGTTAGCAACAATTTCGTACAGTTCTCCAGCCTCATCAATCGTCGCTTGAAGATTTAGTCGTTGGTCTTCAATCAACATCCATTCTTTCTTATTAACATCGCTAATAAGAGCGGGATCGGTGCCGCCTAACGTGCGCTGCCGCTGCTGTAACACGTCTATTTGCTGTCGGGTGTTATCGATTACGCGGCTCATCGTTTCTCGAACTTCGGCAACTTTCGCTGGTTCAGTCTTAGCCATGTTCGCGTAATGAACGCGCTTAGCGCGGAAAATCATGTCACCAAGAGCAGCCTGTACACCAAACAAAGCATCATCGGCTTTTGGAACACCCTGCGCTGCCTTGATGATAAGCCCAGCAATAACAGGATCGTTCGTCTTGTATAACGCTTCCGCTACAGCGGAACCAATCGGATTGGCTTCTAGTTCAGGACGTGCAGCAATCTGCTCAAACGGCATAACTTTCGCGCCGTCTTCTTTCACCCGCACAACATCAGCAATAAACCCGCCTAATGTACCGTCCAACGCAGACGTATCGGTAGCCTCTGTAACTAACCCAGCAAACGACGGAATCGGCTCCGGTGGTACACCATCTTTAATATCGGCTAGTGAGTCACCCTTAGCGGCGCGTGCGCGTCGCTGCAATCCCGCATCTATGTACTGAGTGACAACATCAGCCTGACTTACGCCAGCGCCGATGTTTGTTAAAATGCTATCTACGCCTTGATCAACTGCGCCACCGACATTAATAGCAGTACGTAACCCGCCAGGAGCACCCAACAGTCCCTGACGGGCAACTTTCAGCCCGACACCTGCACCGATAAGCGGGTCAGCGAACATCAATCCGGCATCTGTGATGCCAGACATCCACTTCTCCCAACCCTTACTGAATGCCTCTTCCCGCATCTCCTTGTTCATAATGTCGAACATGGGGTCCTGAACAGGGGAATCTTCAGCCGCTAAACCAGCGAGAATGAACGGTGCTGTCGCTGGATTCAGCAGTAGAACGTCAGATAGGCGTGCCTCACCGTTACGGA
>CAYQCU010000027.1:0-4067 GCA_964416135.1 uncultured Bifidobacterium sp. | reverse complement strand
CGACCTCCTGCAGGGCCATGCGCACATGCAGGTCCATGACCGAGGTCATCAGCGCCCCGACACGCCCTGCGGCGCCCCGCGCCACACCCGGGGCCACGGAACCGTTGCGGCTGGCCTGATCGTTGGCGGACTCAGAGTTCATCAGAACGGGGCTGGCAGAACGTGGACAACGACACCGGCCATCAGCCGGAGCGCCGGCCCGAGGCCAACAGCAGTCCCAGCAGCAGGCCGACTCCACCGGCCAGGCCCAGGGCCAGCAACGGCCGCTCGCGGACCGGCTTTTCGATCCGCGGCCGCAAGCTGGCGTTGAGCTCATCGAGCAGGTCCTCGAGCTGACGCTCGAGCGGCCCCAAGGTGCTGGCCAGGCGGCTGGTCTGATCACCGGCCACCTGCAGCAGCTCTTGCAACTGGGCGCGCACCACGGTCGCCGTTTTGCCGGTTTGCTGGGCAATCACCTCGGCCACCTCATCAAGACTGCCGCGGGTCGCTTCAAGGGTCTGACGCGCCACCTCCGGCCATTCGTGCTGAATGGTGGGCAACAGGGCTTCGAAGCGATCCCGGAACTGCTGCTGGACAGCGGCTGTCGCGGCTGCGGCGTCGAGATTCATCGGCGGGGTCTCGGCGGTGGGGCGGGGCTCAGCATGACCGCCCCATGGCTACCACGCTAAGGAAGCCCTTGCTGTCGCGAAAGCCTCCGCTACATTTCTGCTGCTCGGCGCACGGGCCTGTTGGTTCACATCAATCAGGTCGAGCTCAGTCATTTCAAGTCGTTCGGCGGGTCGATGACCATCCCGCTCGAACAGGGGTTCACAGTGGTCACCGGGCCCAATGGTTCCGGCAAGAGCAACATTCTTGATGCGGTGCTGTTCTGCCTAGGACTGGCCAGCAGCCGCGGCATGCGTGCCGAGCGCCTGCCTGATCTGATCAACAGCGCCGTCCTACGCAGCGGTCGCGCCGCCGAAACGGTGGTGAGTGTGCGCTTTGACCTGACGGACTGGCAACCCGACGCGGCCGAAGCGGGGCTGGAGCCCCCTGCCGAAGGCCCCTGGATCAAACCCGGTCAACAGGAGTGGACCGTCAGCCGCAAGCTGCGGGTGGCGCCCGGGGGCACCTACGCCAGCAGCTTCAGCGCCGACGGCGAACCCTGCAACCTGCAGCAACTGCAGACCCAGCTGCGGCGTCTGCGGGTCGACCCCGAAGGCAGCAACGTGGTGATGCAGGGCGATGTGACCCGCATCGTCTCGATGAGCGCCCGCGACCGGCGCGGCATCATCGACGAACTGGCCGGCGTGGCCCTGTTTGACAGCCGTATCGAACAGACCCGCAGCAAGCTCGATGCCGTGCAGGAGTCGCAGGAGCGCTGCGGGATCGTGCAACAGGAGCTGCTGGCCTCGCGCCACAAGCTCGAACGCGACTGCGCCCGCGCCCGCACCTACCAGGAGCTGCGGCAACGGCACGCCACAGGTCGCCTGCAGGAACAGGTGCTGGTGGCTGAAACCGCGCGCCGTGAACTGACCGCTCTGGCCCAGCGGCAGCAGGCCCTGAGCCAGCAGCAAACCAGCACCCGCGCGGCGATCACCGCAGGCGAAACCGTCGTCGCCGAGGCGTCGCGTGTTTTGGAGGCCCTGCAGGCCGAGGTGCGGGCCCTGGGCGAAGACCAGCTGATCGCCGTGCAGGCCGAACTGGCCGGCCTGGAAGCCAGCGGCCGGGAGCTGGCCCGCCAGGCGGACAAACACCAGCGTGAAGCCGAAAACCTGCAACGCCAGCGCCACGAACTGGCGCGGCTGCAGGGCGAGCTGCGCCAGCAGCAGCAGGCCCTCAGCACTGCCGCTGACGCGGACGAGCTGCAACAGGCCGAAGCCGCCGTCAGCGCCGCCGAAGCAGCGGTCGAGCTGTCGCGGCGACGCCTGGGCGAGGTGGCTGGTCGTTCGGGCAGCTGGCTGGAAGCCCAGAAGCAGCGCAGCCAGCAGCGCCAGCAGATCGCACAGCAGCTGAGCCCCCTTGAGGCCGAACACCAGCAACTGCTCGAACGGCTGCGCCAACAGCACGAACGCCTGGCAGAAGTCGGCGAAGCCGCCACTGCCGAGCTGACCAGCAACCAGAGCGTGCAGCAGCAGCTGGCCAACGTCGACGACGAATGGCAGCAGCTGCTCGATGCCCTGCAGCAGCAACAGCGCCAGGTGCAGGAGCTAGCCGAAGAGCTGGCCCTGCAGCAGCGCACCCGCAGCCGGCTCGAACAGGAACAGGCCGGACTCGAGCGAGAGATCGCCCGGCTCGACAGCCGCCGCGAAACCCTGCAAGAGAGCCGGGGCACCGGAGCGCTGCGGGTGCTGCTCGAGGCGGGGCTCGAGGGGATCCATGGACCGGTGGCCCAGCTCGGTGAAGTCGACGAGCGGGTGCGGCTGGCGCTCGAGGTCGCCGCCGGCGCCAGGCTTGGCCAGGTGGTGGTCGACGACGACCGCATCGCCGCCCGGGCGATCGAGCTGCTCAAACAACGCCGGGCCGGGCGGCTGACCCTGCTGCCGCTCAACAAGATTCGTGGCGGCGGCAGCAGCGCCAGTGCGGCCCTGCAGCGAGGCGGTGGTGGCGCTGGCAGTGGCGGAACACTGGGGCTGGTCGGCCGGGCCGTCGACCTGGTCGATCACGAACCGATCTACGCCGAGGTGTTCCGCTACGTGTTCGGCGACACCCTGGTGTTCGACACCCTGGCCAACGCCCGCCGCGAGCTGGGCCGTAGCAGGGCCGTGACGCTTGAGGGTGAACTGCTCGAAAAAACCGGTGCCATGACCGGCGGCAGCCTGCAGCAGCGCACCGGCGCCCTGAGCTTTGGCCGCAGCAGCGACGGCGACGAGGCCGAGCCCCTGCGACGGCGCCTGCTGGAGCTGGGTGAAAGCCTGGTGGCCTGCCAGCGCCGCGAGGCCGACCTCAGCCAGCAGCTTGAAAGGCTGCGCCCCTCGTTGCTGCAACGGCAGCAGCGCCAGGCCGCCCTCGAGGCCGAGCGGGCCGCCGCCCAACGCAACCTGAGCCCCTTGCAGCAACGCCAGCAGCAGCTGGAGCAGCGCCTGACCCAGCTGCGCAGTGCCATCGCCAGCGACCAACAACGCCAGCAGGAGCTGGAGCACCTGCTGGCGCCGCTGCAGCAGCAGCGCCGTGCCCTCGAGCAGGCCGAGCAGCAGGCGCAGGCCAGCGGCGATGCTGACCGTTGGCAGGGACTCCAACAGGAACTGGAGATCGCCGACGGGGCCCTGGCGGCGGCCCGCCAGCAGCGGGACGGGTTGCTGGCCGCCCGGCGCGAGCGCAGCCTTGCCGTTGAGCGCCTCAACAGCCAGCTCGAGGCCCTGGGCGCTGACGAACAACGCCTGGTTCTGGCGGTCAATGCCCTGGTGGCCGAGCGCAGCCAATGGAAGGAGCAGCAGCAGGCCGATCAGCAACAACGGACTGCCCTCGAGGCGCAGCAGGTCGAACTGCAGGAGCGCTTTGGTCAGCAGCGACGGGCCCGCGATGCCGCCGAAGCCCAGCTGGCTGAGCAGCGGCAACAGCTGCAACAACGCCAGTGGGAGCTGCAACGCCTAAGCGAGGAGCTCGATGCCCTGGCCACCCAGCAGCGCAGCGAGACGGTGCGGGTCGAGCAGCTGGAGCGGGAGTTGCCCGACCCCTTGCCGGAGCTGCCTGAGGAGGTGCGTGCCGGCGGGCTCGAATCGCTGCAGGCCGAGCTGCGCAGCCTGCAAGCCCGCATGGAGGCCCTTGAGCCGGTGAACATGCTGGCCCTCGACGAACTCGCCCAGCTGGAGCAACGGCTGGATGAACTCGAGCAACGGCTCGATGTGCTCAACAGCGAACGCGAGGAACTGCTGCTGCGCATCGAAACGGTGGCCACCCTGCGCCAGGAGGCCTTCATGGAGGCTTTCACGGCCGTGGACGGCCACTTCCGCACGATCTTTGCCGGTCTGTCCGACGGCGAAGGCCACCTGCAGCTGGAAAACCCCGAGTCCCCCCTCGACGGGGGCCTCACCCTGGTGGCCCATCCCAAGGGCAAGGCGGTGCGGCGCTTGGCGTCGATGAGCGGC
>CAYQCU010000026.1:0-4186 GCA_964416135.1 uncultured Bifidobacterium sp. | reverse complement strand
TGCTGAGCGGATGGCCTGACCTGTCTGCGCCTTAGCGCGCGAGCCAGCCCCGCAACTTGCCAGGATTGAGCAGACCGGCGGGGTCGTTGGCCGCCTTGGCGGCCACCTGGTCGGCGTCGATCACCCCCAGTCCACCGTCTTCGACGGTGAACACGTGGGGGTTGAACAGAAATCCCCCCAGCTCGCGGCAGTGGGCGATCAGCTGTTCGAGTTGTTCCTGCCCCTGCCATTGCACCACCGGCAGGCACACCAGCCGCTGGGCGCCCTGCTGGCGCACCCCTTCGAGGTGCCAGTGGATCGTTTCGCCCCACCGCTGCCGCAGCGCCGCCAGAACCTCGCCTTCGGGCTGGGGCAACAGCAGCTGTAGGTACGTCCAGTCCGGTCGGCTGGAGCGCCAGTGCAGGGTGGTGTGGTTCCAGCCCAGCTCGCGCAGGGGGATGCCTCGACTCTGGCTCTGGGGTTGCTGCCACAGCACCTGGCCCCCCAGCTGCTGGAGGCGTCCGGGCAGCACCGGCAGGGCGGCGGGGTGGGCCAGCAGCAGCAGCCGGTGTTCGCCGCTCGCGTCGGGGCAACCCGCCGGCCAGGGCATGGCGCGGGCGACGGGGGCTTCCAGCAGGTTGAGGCTGTTGAGCTCCACGGCCCAGCGTGCAACGCCCTGGGCTGCCGCCAGGGCCTGGTCCCAGTCAGCAAAGCCCACCACCAGCTGCACCCAGTCCACCGCTTCGGTGCTGGGCAGCTGCAGCGCCGTGAGGATGCCGTTGCAGCCGTAGGCATGGTTGAGCGCCTCGCTGCTGGCTGCATCGAGCTGCAGCAGCCGCGGTTCCGGCTCCACGGTCACCACCTCCAGCCCCAGCAGGTTGCCGGGATCCCGCAGGATTCCCCAGCGCAGGGAGCCGATGCCCACCGAGCCCCCGGCGATGAAGCCGCCGATGCTGGCGCTGCGCACCGTGCTGGGCATCAAGCGCAGGGCGCGGCCACTGGGGGCCAGCTGGCGTTCCAGCTCGCCCATCAGCGCTCCTGCTTCAACGGTGATCACCCCGGTGGTGGGGTCAAGGTGCCGCAGTCGGTTCAATCCGCTCAGATCGAGCACGACCCCGCCGCTCAGGGGCACGCACTGGCCGTAGTTGCCGGTGCCGCCGCCGCGGCAGGTGAGCGGTACCCCGTGCCGGGCGCATCCCGAGGCCACGGCCATCACCTGGCTGACGCTTGTGGGGCGTGCCACCAACTGGGCTGTGTGCCCTGCAAACAGCGGCGCCAGCACCGGTGAATAGGCATAGAAGTCGCGCGAGAGGCGCTCCAGATCGGCACCGCGCTCGGGACCGAGCAGCTCCAGCTCGGGATGCTGCTGGCTCAGTTCGCTCCGCAGCGCAGCGATCGTCGCTGCTGTGGGCCTGGGGGGCAGCCCCTCTGGCAGGCCTGTGGGCAGGGCTGTGGGCGGAGGAGTGGGCTGGACGCTGGGCATGGTGGCGCTGAGCGGGGGCTGGGGCTGGCGCTCAGCTTGGCAACGGTTCCAGCCAGATCCCGCCCCGCATCACCCGCCGCGCCGGTGGGCGTGCCAGCACGGCATTCCAGCTGTCGGCTTCGAGCACCAGCAGATCCGCCGGACAGCCCGGCCGCAGGACCCCATCCCAGGCGAGCCCCATCAGGCGGGCGCCGGCGGTGGTGAACGGGGCCAGTCCCTGGCGCGTCCACGGATCGAGGTGGCTGGTGGTGAAGCACAGCCGCAGCAGGTCGATCGGGTCGTAGTCGCCGCCGGGGAACCAGGGGTCTTGCACGTTGTCGCCGCCGACGGCCACCTCGACGCCGGCCCGTTGCAGCGTTCGGACCGGGGCCTGGGCCCGGCGCCAGGGGGTCTGGCCGCTGCGACGCCCAAGCAGCCACAGGTTGGTGCGGGGCAGGGCCACCACAGTCAGTCCCGCGGCGGCCATGCGGTCGGCCAGGCGCCGGCAGCGTTCGGGGGGCAGCAGCGCCATGCTGCTGGCGTGGCTGCAGGTGATCGGCACCTCAGGCCGCAGGTCCTCGGCGACCTGGGTGATCCGGGTAACCCCCAGGCCGGGGGCGTCCTCGCCCTCATCGACATGCAGATCGACCCCCAGGCCGTGCCGGGTCGCCAGATCCAGCAGCTGCCGCAGGGCCAGGCTGGCACTGCCGCCATAGCCAAACGGCGGTCCAAGCACCCCACCCAGCAGCCCGCCGGCGGCGGCCACCTGCCGCGCCAGGCTTTCGCCCGCGGGGGTCAGCCAGTGGTCGATCGGCACCATTGCCACCAGCTGCAGCGCGATGCGCTCGCGCCAGCGGTGGCGCTGCGCCTGCAGCACGTCCCAACTGACCTCGCTGGCGGGGCCGCCACCGCTGTCGATGTGGCTGCGAATCGCGCGCAGGCCGTGGTGCCAGGCCTGCCGCAGGGCCCGCTCACTGCGCTGCTGCACCTGGTCGGCGCTGCGCTGGCCAAACTCCCGCTGGTTGGCGGCGAGGGCGCTGGCGATGGTGCCATCGACGTTCGCAAACGCCGGATGGCTGAAGGTCTTGTCGAGGTGGGCATGGGGTTCCACCGGCGGGGTGATCGCCACGGGCACCGCCCGGCCATCCACCCCGGTGAGAACGTCTGTTGCCGGCTCGATTGCGGCTACCACCGCACCGTCGAGGCGCAGCCTCACCGTGACCAGACCCTCGGCATCGGCCGCCGGCAGGGTCACCTGGCCGGCGTCGATCAGGCAGCGCGGCAGGCGCAGGTGCATGGTCAGGGTTGGGCGCTGGTCTTCAGCACCACAAACTGACCGGCAACAGCCAGTGTCGTCACCGTGTAATGGGGCAGACGCAGAGTCTCAAGAAGCTGCTGCCCACCAAAACTGGTGCGATACACGCTCACGAGCCCCAGGTTGAGCCGATTGCTGTGCTCTCGGGCCAGGCGGCCCAGGGGTTGCTCCTGCGATCGCACCAGCGATGTGCAGTCCTGCAACACCATTTGCAGCATCAGTGGCAGGCTCGGTTTGTGGCAGATCTCGTCCTCGATCAGCTCCACCAGGTGCAGGCCGGCAAAGTCTTCAAAGTCGTTCGGGCCAGGATTGGTCAACGCCAGCCCACCGGCCGCCACCAGAGCGATTGCCCCCAGGGCGCACCAGAAGCGTTGGCCGGGTTGCAGCACCACGCGCACCGCAGGGCGTCTCAGCATGCCAGCTCCAGCCCGGTGATGTGCCGTTGCAGACCTTGCAGGCGCTGGCGCAGCAGACGCACCAGCTGGCGGATCACCGCATGCTCGCTCCAGTCGCGGTGCACCACCAGCACATCGAGGGCAGGGTGGCTGATCGCAAAATCAAGCGGGCGCAGATCCGGACGGATCAGGCAGGTCATGGCTGTGCCATAGCGGCGTGCCTGTGTTGGGGGCTCACCACGCAGGCCACAAAGCTTCGAGCGTTGCTCCGGTGCCAGGAGCAGGTGATCCAGCCGCTCCATGACTTGGCGGCAGCGCCGGTGCACAAAGCTCGAATGGGCCAATTCGCTGACCGCGCAAATCTCGCTGGCCGCCAGCCCCCGTTCGTTGGACAGGGGGTGTTGGCGGTCGACCAGCAGCACCAGGGGCTGCCGGCAAAGTTCCACAGTCTCCAGACAGGGATGGTCGTCGGCGGGGCGTTCGGGCCCGGTCACCAGGGCGGCATCGATGACGCGGTTTTCGAGCAGCACCATCGCCTCGCAGTCGTTGTGACGATCCAGCGGCGCCCTGTTTGTGGCCCAGCCCTCGGGCATGGGGTCGAGCACCAGATGGCGCAACCAGCAGGAGCTCTGCAGACGCAGACCCGAGCGGTCGCGAAAGCGCATCCATTGGTTCACCTGCCGCAGCTTGTCCATCAGGCCAAGCGCATCGCAGTGCAGATGCCTGACGGGGTGGTGCAGCGCACAGCCCAGGCCATCCAGCAGGGCCAGGCTCTGTTGACCAGTGCGGCAGATCTGGCTCTGGCTCAGGTCCAGATGGCTGGCGGCCTCCTGCTGCGATCCCAGCCAGGCGCGCAGGTCAAGGGCGTTCAGCTGCTCGATCGAGAGCATCGCGGCATGCAGCTGCGTCGATGATGGCGCTGAATCGCTGACCTGACACGCAGGGGGGCCCGGGGACCTTTGTTTTGATAGGCTCCGTGGGCCGCGGCGGGCGTAGCCAAGCGGTTAAGGCAGCGGCTTGTGGCGCCGCCACTCG
>CAYQCU010000025.1:0-4211 GCA_964416135.1 uncultured Bifidobacterium sp. | reverse complement strand
GAGCCCGTCGGCTCCGGGCAGGCGGCAGGCCATGCCCACGATGGCAAGTGGTTCGGTCACATCGGCGTCCGTGTCGTGACGGAGGACACCGTTCGACGGAGACGGCGACCGCCGGTTCGCTACAAGCCCCGCAGTATGCCCATCTTGAGGCTCGAGTCAACCCGCCCGGTGAGGCCGATCACGTCCCGTGAATGCCGTTTGTTGGGCGGTTGCGCGCACAGCGCGCGTGTATCGTGATGACAGCCATGGTTTTCCGCTTCAACAGAGCCGCCAGCCGTTCCGCCGCGACGTCTTCCGCCGGCGCTGGCCCGCTGCTGCCGTTCGAACATCTCATGCTCGTGGATGCCCGGCCCGGGCACCCCATGTGTTTCTTCCTCGAGTGCGTCGTGGAGGGGATGCTCGAGAAGGAACGCCTGCGAAAGGCCGTGGACGAGGCAGCGCGACGCCATCCGCGGCTGTGTAGTCGCGTGGCCTGGCGCCGAGGACGACCGCATTGGCTCGTGCCGGACGTGCGACCGGCATTCGTCTGGCTGCCGACGGCCACAGGGGTCGATCCCTGGCGGCCCATCGATCTCGCGCGCGAGAGCGGCGTGAGGGTCGTCGTCCGCGAGGTCGGCCCGAGGCTCTATGGCATCGTGATGGTGGTCCATCACGCCGTCTGCGACGGCATCGCCGCATGCGAATTCATGGGCGACGTCTGGGCCCTCTACGCGGGCATCGAACCGCCGGGCCTCTCCGAGTTCCCGCCACATGTCGGTGCGGAATCTGAGCCGAGGCACCGGCCGACCGCGTTCGACACGGTCGGCGAAGCAATGGCCTTCACGCGGTTTTTCCCTATGCCGCTCGCGCCCATGCAGGCAGCCGGCGCAGCAACGCTCCGCACGGTGGCTGGGCCGCCGTATGCGACGCTCGAACTCGGCACGATGTTCACCTCACGACTGCGCACCGCGGCCGCTGAACGAAACGCCACGGTCAACGACCTGATCGTGGCCGCGGTGATGCGGGCATCAGTGGCGTGGAATGACTGCGCCGGAACGCGGCGCGGGGGCGTACGGGTGACGATGCCGGTGAGCACTCGGTCGCCACGGCAGCGGGTTCCCGCGGGCAACGGCATCAGCTATGCGTTTCTGGATCGTTCCCGCGCCGCATGCCGTGATCGGGAATCCCTCGTGCGTTCGCTCGCCGCCGCCTCCCGCTGGATTCTCGCGTCGGGGGTCGCCGCCGGATTTCTCGAGGCGGTGAGGTTTCTGGCCGGCAGCCCCTTTCTCATCAAGGCCGCGACGCGGCTGCCGATCTGTCTCTCGACTGTGATCGTCAGCAATCTGGGAGATGTGAGCCGCAGGATGCGAGCAGGCGTGCCGAAGCTCGACGGCCGCGACGCGCCCGGCGGTCTGGTTGTTCGCGGCTTTCGGGGCGTGCCGCCGCTGCGGCCGCGCACGCGGGCGTCCGTGGCCGTGCTGCACTATGCAGGCTCGACGACGCTCTGCAGCCTCTGCTCCGCCGGTGCGGACCCTCGCGTCGCTGGCCAAGCGTTTCTCGAAGACATCCGCAGAGATCTGGAAGGCTTCACGTAGGACGGCCTTGCAAACGCGGTTCAGGGGCGCCAGTTGCCGACTCCGGCCCGAACCCCGATAATCCGCGGAATTCGAGGTCCGGTCGCCGGACCCACCGTCATTGAACTTCTTCTCAGGCACGAGGCACCAGCCGTGGCACAAGGCAAGTATCTGTTCACGAGTGAGTCCGTCAGCATGGGCCATCCCGACAAGTTGGCCGACCAGATCTCCGACGGCGTGCTCGACGCCTACCTTGCCCAGGATCCCCGCAGCCGCGTGGCCTGCGAGACGATGGTCACCACCGGCCTGGCCGTGATCGCCGGCGAGATCACCTCGAAGGGCACGATCGACTACCAGCAGGTGGTCCGCAACGTGATCCGCGACGTCGGCTACACCGACGACGAGATGGGCATCGCCGCCGACACCTGCTCCGTGCTCGTCGCGGTGGGCAAGCAGTCGGGCGACATCGCGATGGGCGTGAACGAAGACGAGTCGAAGGGCAAGGACATCGGCGCCGGCGACCAGGGCCTGATGTTCGGCTACGCCTGCAACGAGACGCCGGAGATGATGCCGCTGCCGATCGCCCTTTCGCACCGGATCCTCAACCGGCTCACCGAGGCCCGGCAGAAGAACGAAGTCGACTGGCTCCGCCCCGACTCCAAGAGCCAGGTGACGGTGGAGTACGAGGGCAACAAGCCCGTTCGGATCGACACGGTCGTCGTCTCCACGCAGCACGCGCCCCACGCCTCGAACGACGAGATTCGGAAATTCATCATCGAGAAGATCATCAAGCCGCTGCTGCCGAAGGATCTCGACACGTCGAACATCACCTACCACATCAACCCCACGGGGCGGTTCGTGGTGGGCGGCCCGCACGGCGACTGCGGCCTGACCGGCCGGAAGATCATCGTCGACACCTCCGGCGGCTGGGGCCGCCACGGCGGCGGTGCGTTCTCCGGCAAGGATCCGACGAAGGTCGATCGGAGCGCCGCCTACATGGCCCGCCACGTGGCGAAGAACATCATCGCCGCCGGGCTGGCCGATCGCTGCGAGGTGCAGCTCGCCTACGCCATCGGCGTGAGCGAACCGGTGAGCGTGCACGTCGACACCGAGGGCACGGGCAAGGTGGAAGACGAACGGCTCTGCGACGTCGTCCGCGAGTTCTTCCCGCTCACGCCCCGCGGCATCATCGACTACCTCGACCTGCGGCGGCCGATCTACCGCAAGACGGCGGCAGGCGGCCACTTCGGTCGCGACGGCTTCTCGTGGGAAAAAACCGATCGCGCCGCGGCGCTCGCCGAGGCCGCCGGCTCGACCGCGGCCGTTGGCTGAGCGAGGAGTTGGCCGACCGCATGCCGAGCACCGGATTGTCGTCGTCGCGTCGAGCCGTGGCGGGCAGTGCCCGCCCGGCCGACGTGGCGATCGTCGGCGTCGGCGGAATGGATGAACTCGCCGATCTACTCGTCCGCGGCAGTGCCGCGATCGCCGCCGGCGCCGCCGCCGCCGGCGGGGCCCTGCTCCTGCTCCGGCGACTCTCGCAGACGCTCGACACCGCGCCGCCGCTCGTGATGCTCGCCGCCACCATGGTGGGCACGTTGCTCGTGCTCGTTGCCGATTTTGGCCAAGGGCTCACGGGTGGCCGCGCCGGCCCGCTGAGTGCCCGGATCGGCATGCTCTTCGGGGTGCTCGCGCTGGCCGTGCCGCCGTCCGCCACCCTCGGCTCGTGGACGGCGGCGGCCATCGCGCTGGCCGCCACGCTCGTCGTTTCCCTTCGGCCATTGGTAGGAGCAGCAGTGCCGTGGCCCACGCCGCGTGGCTGGCGGTCAACTTCAGCGGCCGCCTCGGCCGTGACGTCGCGGTCACCGCGCCGTCGCCGCCGGCGGCTGCCGGGCAGTCTCCGGCAGCGGTACGAGCGATACGAGCTCCCCGCTGGGGGCGACTGCGTTCGCGGTCGGCTCGCGATCGCCATCCCGGCTGGGGCCCGCGCCGCCGCCGGCCACATCGGCTTCTGTCCGGCGTTCGCAGAAACGCCGGAGATCGAGGTGACCACGTCGTATGATGGTGTGGAGGTCACCGTGACTGCGGCCGAATCGCTGCCGTGGGGCGTGCGGGTCGAGTGCCGACTCGCCGAACCAGCCGAGGAGCCGCTCGAGATTCCTGTCGATATCCTGGCCCGGGTGGCAGGCCCATCCGCATTCTGACCGTCGCCGCGACCCCACGAGGCACATCATCATCCATGGCTCGCTGGCCACAACACGCCTGGACGACGCTCTTCACCTACGGGCTGATCTTCGGCGGGTTTCCGCTGCTCTGCTTTTTGCTCTGGCTCTGGGTTCGTGGCGGATGACGCCGCGCGTCGTGAGGTTTGTATGCTCCATGCGATCGTGATGGCGGGCGGCTCGGGCACGCGGTTTTGGCCTGCGAGCCGGGCGGCCCTGCCGAAGCAACTGCTGCCCCTTGCGGGCGACCGGACATTGCTCGAAGACACTGCCGCGCGGCTCGATGGCCTCGTGCCTGCCGAGCGAATCATGGTCGTCACGTCGGCCCGCCTGCTCGAGGCCGCCCGCCGCCAGCTCCCACAGGTGCCCGAGTCGGGGCTTGTGGGCGAGCCCTGCAAGCGCGACACCGCCCCCTGCATCGGCCTGGCCGCCCTGCTCG
>CAYQCU010000024.1:0-4947 GCA_964416135.1 uncultured Bifidobacterium sp. | reverse complement strand
GGCCGAAAATGTCGCCGCCCAGACCAGCGTGCAGATCATTGCTTGGCGCGGCGCCTGTGAAGTGCACGAGCGCGTCACGGCGGAGGAAATTCTCCAGTATCGCGCCGATCATCCAGGACTGACCGTCATCGCCCATCCGGAATGCCCGCGCGAAGTCGTGGAAGTTTCCGATTTTGCGGGTTCGACGGCGGCGATGATCGATTATGTGCGCGCGAAGCATCCCGCCCGCGTCCTGCTCGTGACCGAGTGCTCGATGGCCGACAATGTCGCGGCGGAGACGACGGGAACGGAATTTGTGCGCCCCTGTAATTTCTGTCCGCATATGAAGCGCATCACCTTGCCGAAGATTCTCGACAGCCTCCTTTTCATCGAGGAGGAAGTCGTCATCGACCCGGCCCTTTCCGCGCGGGCCCGTCGCAGCGTGCAGCGCATGATCGATCTCGGCTGATCGTTCGGCAGGCCGGCGCGTCACGCGACGGATCAAAACGGAGATCGCATGCCGGCTTTCGAGGCCACGATCGCGGCGCTTGACGCCGCCAACGCCGACGATCCACGACGCATCGAGGGCGAAGCCTTCGAATGCGTCTACGCGCGCAGGATGAGCGCGCGTCTCGCCCAGCTTTATCCGATGGCGTCGGAACTGCTGAAGATCGCAACGCGCGCGCAACATTTACGCCGTTGGGAAATCGCGCGTTCGGCCTATGCGGAAGGCGCACGCGGCTACAACGAATGGCGGCGGGCCTGTCGCGCGCATCACGCGGCATGCGCCGGAGAAATCATGCGCGCCCATGGTTATGAAGAAGACGCAATCGCCCATGTCGGCGCGATCATCCGCAAGGAGCGTCTCAAGAAAGACGCCGACTCACAGGCGCTTGAAAATGTCGCGGCGATTGTTTTTCTTGAATATTATCTTGACGACTTTCTGAATAAATATGCGGAATACGATGACGGGAAACTCATCGACATTCTCGGCAAAACCCTCTGCAAAATGTCGCCGAAAGGTCATGCGGCGGCGCTGGCCTTGCCTTTGCCGACGCGCGCCCGCGCATTGATCGGCGAGGCGTTGAGACGCGAGGCCGACGCATTGGCGCGCCTCGCCGCTGTCGCGGTCGACTGACCATGCGCGACGCCCTGCCCCCAATTCTGATCATCGGCGGCGGACTTGCCGGCGTGTTCTGCGCGCTGCGGCTCGCGCCGACGCCCGTCGCGATCCTCGCGCCGACCGCAATTGGCGCCGGCGGCGCCTCATGGTGGGCGCAGGGCGGCATCGCGGCGGCTGTGGAAGAAGGCGATACGCCCGAGAACCACGCGCGCGATACGATCGCCGCCGGCGGCGGCATCGTCGATGCGGAGATCGCGCTCGGCATGGCGCGCGAAGCGCGGGCGCGGGTCGAAGATCTCGCGGCGATGGGCGCGCCCTTTGATCGCACCGCTGGCGGCGTTTTCACGCCCTCTCGCGAGGCGGCCCATTCGCATCGACGCATTGTCCGGGTGAAGGGCGACACGGCGGGCCGCGCGATTATGGAGACGCTCGCGCGCAAGGTGCGGGAGACGCCCTCCATTCAGGTGCTCGACGGTTTAACGGCTCAGGAAATCGTTATTCGCGACGGACGCGTGCGCGGCGTAATCGCAGCCAACCGCGCCGGCGAGATTAGCTTCACGCCCTGCGGCGCGCTCGTCCTTGCGACCGGCGGTCTCGGCCATCTCTACCGCATCACGACCAACCCGGTCGATGCGCGCGGCGCCGGCGTCGCCATGGCGGCGCGCGCCGGGGCCAGGATCGCCGATATTGAGTTCGTTCAGTTCCATCCGACCGCGCTCGACATCGACGCGGATCCCGCGCCGCTGGCGACCGAGTCGCTGCGCGGCGAAGGTGCGACGATTGTCGATCGCGAAGGCTGCCGCTTCATGTCCGCGCTGGATCCGGCCGGCGAACTCGCGCCGCGCGATATCGTCGCGCGCGGCGTTTTCGCCAGCATCCGCGCGGGTCGGGGCGCCTTTCTCGATGCGCGCGATGCGGTCGGCGACCGTTTCCCGGAGCGCTTTCCGACGGTTTACGCGAGTTGTCTGGCGGCGGGCGTTGATCCAACCCGCGATCTCATGCCGATTGCGCCGGCGGCGCATTACCAGATGGGCGGAATCTGGACCGATGCGCGTGGTCGAACGAGTCTTGACGGGCTCTGGGCGATCGGCGAAGTCGCCGCCACCGGCGTGCATGGCGCCAATCGTCTCGCCTCGAATTCGTTGCTGGAAAGCATCGTATTCGGCGCGCGCGCCGCGATCGATCTGGCGCAGGAGAAAATATCAGCGCCCGGCGACAGGATCGAACCGCGCGGCGCGCTGCCGCCGCCGGATGCGGCCGATCTCGCGATCGTCGAAGAATTACGCGATCTCATGTCGGCGAATGTCGGCGTGATCCGCGACGCAGCCGGTCTGACCGTCGCCCTGCGGGAACTCGCCCGGATGAGGAACCGGGCGCGCGACGTCGAGACGCTCAACATGCTTGTCACCGCCCAACTCGTCACGGCCGCCGCCCTTGCACGACGTGAAAGCCGCGGCGCGCATTTCCGACAGGATTACCCGGCCCCTGACGCCGCTTTCGCCCATCGGTCATCGATAACGCTCTCGACCGCGCTCCGGATCGCCGATGAGGCCTGCGCATGATCGCCCCGCTCCCGCCGCCACTTGTTCTGGACTGCGTCCGCGCCGCGCTCCTCGAAGATCTCGGCCGGGCCGGCGACGTCACGACCCACGCGACGATCCCGGAAGGAACCGCCGCCGCAGCCGTGATCGCCGCACGCGCCGATGGCGTTATAAGCGGCCTTCCGCTGGCGACGACCGCTTTCCGGCTGATGGATCCAACCCTCGCGATCGAGTGTAGCGTCAGTGACGGCGCAACCGTGCATGCGGGCGACGTTGTCGCCCGGATCGACGGGCCGGCCCGCGCGATCCTCTCCGCCGAGCGCGTCGCGCTCAACTATCTGGGCCGACTCTCCGGCGTCGCGACTCTGACTGCGCAATATGTGCGACGGGTCGCCCATACCCGCGCGCGCATCTGCGACACGCGCAAGACGACGCCGCTGCTACGTGCGCTTGAAAAATATGCGGTGCGGTGCGGCGGCGGCGCCAATCACCGCTTCGGCCTCGACGACGCGATCCTTATCAAGGACAATCACATCGCGGTCGCCGGCGGCGTCGCGGCGGCGCTGCGGGCGGCAAAAACGGCGGCGGGTCATCTTGTGCGGATCGAAATCGAAGTCGATACGCTTGACCAGCTGAAAGAAGTCATCGCCGAAGGCGCCGACGCCGTGCTGCTCGACAATATGCCGGTCGACACGCTGCGCGCGGCTGTCGCCCTGGTGAATGGCGCGATGATCTGCGAGGCGTCGGGCGGCGTATCGCTGGAGACGGCGGCGGCTATCGCCGAGACTGGTGTCGACGTTATTTCTGTCGGCGCACTGACCCACTCCGCGCCCGTCCTCGATCTCGGCCTCGATATTTCAATCGGTTGAACGCGAGTCAAAAAACGACGAGGGGCGAACAAGACGCATGTTATGGCGCGCCAACGCGACGGGCAACGCCGGCGAGAGCAGGAAGGCAAGTTCCTGTTCGCGGGTGACAGTCACCGGATCAAGCCGCCGAAGATCCTCGTCGACATGGCCGGGATGGCACATGATGAGATGACGCCGCCCCGGCGCGCGGAGATAGGTTTCGAAAGCAACGGCGTAGTCGCGGCCCGGATTGAAATCCGAAAAACCGGCGAAACCATCGTTCAGCCGAAAGCCCCTCCGACGCGCGGCGCGGCGAAAGCCGGCCGCGAGCGCGCGGACGGCAAGCGCCTTGCGGGCATTGGCGCGGCGCAAGGCGATACGATGCGCGCCATCGCCCGGATCGCGTATCCAGAGCGTCTCCTCAAGGCCGCGCGCGGCAAGCACGTCAAAAAGCGCGACGCGCACGCCACGCAGCGCGTGGACATGTTGATGTCCGTCGATATGGTCGGGCGGTCGACCGACGATCGTCTCGAAACGGTCGAGCTGACGCCCGATCTCCGCGCGGATTTCGTCGAGGGGCAACCGCCCGGCGAGCGCCCGGCGGGCGACTCGCCCCATGGCGGGGAAGCGTCCGTCCGGCGCAAAAGCGGGCATCGGTCCCAGCGGCCGGCCGAGCGTAAGATTGAGATGCAGACCGATATCGGCCTGATCGGCGAAACGAATCAGCTCCCGCCCCATCGCCGGCCAGCGCGGCGAGTTGACCATCGCGGAAGTCGCCGAAACGCGCCCCTCGGCCAGCGCCTTAAGAATGCCGACGCTTACGCCGAAGGACAGCGCATAATCGTCCGCACAAATCGCGACGGGCTTTTCCTTCGCCATTTCTGTCCTCACGCGGCGCCGGCTCCTGCGAAACGCAAACGCGCGCAACCGGCGCCTTTTTCGCCTATCCCGAACAGCGAAAATCTGGTCAAACGAGCGCTATGCAGGTCACGCGTCCAGATATATCCGTCGTCATCCCCGTATTCAACGAGGCCGGCAATCTCAGGCCGCTCGCGGAAAGCCTCGCGCCGACGCTGGATGGCTGCGACGCGACCTTTGAGGCGATTTTCGTAGATGACGGCTCCCAGGACGAAAGCCTCGACAGGATCCGCGCGATCTGCGCCGCCGACCCACGCTTTCACGCGCTCTCCTTCTCACGCAATTTCGGCAAGGAGATCGCCATTGCGGCCGGCCTCGACGCCGCGCGCGGACGCGCTGTCGTGATCATGGACTCCGATCTTCAGCATCCGGTGGAGACAATTCCGCTTTTCATCGAGAAATGGCGCGAAGGCTATCAGAATATCTACGGGCAGCGCATGGATCGCGCGACCGATCCGAACCTACGTGGCTTTCTGACAAATAAATTCTACCGGCAGCTGGCGCGATTTGGCGACACATCGGAGCCGCCGGGATCCGG
>CAYQCU010000023.1:0-5242 GCA_964416135.1 uncultured Bifidobacterium sp. | reverse complement strand
ACACGCTCATCGAGGCCCTCGGCTGGATCCGCAAGTTCCGCGACACCACCACCGTGATCAAGCTCGGCGGCAGCGTCGTCGAGCATCCGGATTCCCTGCGCCATCTGCTGCTCGACATCGTCTTCATGTCCACGCTCGGCATGCGGATCGTTGTCGTGCACGGCGGTGGCAAGGCGATCAGCCGGGCGATGGACGAGGCGGGCCTCGAGCCCCGCTGGGTGCAGGGCCGCCGCTACACCGATGACGCCACGCTCGCGATCGTCGAGCGGGTGGTGGCCACGGAGCTCAACCACGACCTCGTCTCCAAGCTGGAGGAGTTCGGCGGCCGGGCGATGTCGCTCAACTTCCTCTCCACGAACGTCCTCTTCGGCGAGCGGCTCACGCTCGACGGCCCGAACGGCGAGCCGATCGACCTCGGCCACGTGGGCGAGGTCACGCGGGTGGACCGGCTCACGATCGACAACCTCACCTACGCCGGCCAGGTGCCCGTGATCCCCTCGATGGCCATGACGGAAGACGGGCAGAAGCTCAACGTCAACGCCGACACGGCCGCCACCGCCGTCGCCGCAGCGATCGGCGCCGAGAAGCTCGTCGTGCTGAGCGACATCCCGGGCGTGCTCCGCGACGTGAAGGACCCCGAGAGCCTGATCCATTCGCTCACGGCCTCCGAGGCCCGCCGGCTGATCGCCGACGGCACGATCGCCGCGGGCATGATCCCGAAAATCGAGGGCTGCCTCGAAACGCTCGACCGCGGCGTGAAGAAGATCCACATCATCGACGGACGGCTCCGCCACTCGCTCCTGCTCGAGATCTACACCACCAGCGGCGTCGGCACCGAAGTCACCCGCGACACGGCCCAGGCCTCGTCGCTGCCGGCCGCCGCGACGGCCGCGGCCCGCTGATTCCCCGGCCCAGGAGGACCCCATGGCCACGATCGACTCGACCACGACCGCCATCGGCCCGAAGACGCAGTCGGTGATCGACGTCTTCGACCGCTACGTCGTGCCGAACTACAAGCGGTTCCCCGTCTGCCTCGTCCGGGGCGCGGGCTCGAAGGTGTGGGATGCCGAAGGCACCGAATACCTCGACCTCTTCCCCGGCTGGGGCTGCAACCTGCTCGGCCACTGCCCCGAGCCCGTGGTACGGGCCGTCCAGGAGCAAGTGGCGAAGCTGATCCACGTGCCCAACACCTGGTACACGGAGCCGCAGGGCGAGTGGGCCCGCCTCTTGTCGGAACGGTCGTTCGGGGGACAGGCCTTCTTCTGCAACTCCGGCACCGAGGCCAACGAGGCGGCGATCAAGCTCGTGCGGCTGCGGACCGACGGCCGCAAGTACAAGCTCATCACGTTCAAGGGGGGCTTCCACGGCCGCACGATGGGCAGCGTGACGGCCACCGCCCAGCCGAAGTACCACGAAGGCCTGGGGCCGATGCTCGCGGGCTTCCAGTACGCCCCGCACGGCGATCTCGACGCCGTCGAGAAGCTCATCGACGACCAGACCGGCGGCATCCTCGTGGAGCCGATCCTCGGCGAAGGGGGCGTGGTGCCCGCGCCGGAGGGCTTCCTCCAGGGGCTGCGGCGGATCTGCGACGAGCGTGATCTCCTGCTCGTGTTCGACGAGGTGCAATGCGGCTGCGGCCGCACCGGCAAGTGGTTCGGCTATCAGCATTTCGGCGTCACGCCCGACGTGATCACGCTGGCCAAGAGCCTCTGCGCCGGCATCGCCGGCGGCGCGATGCTCACCACCGTCGAACTGGCCAAGCACCTCAGGCCCGGCATGCATGCCTCCACGTTCGGCGGCAATCCGATCGCCGCGGCGGCCGGCATCGCCGCCATCGAGATGATCGAGGAGGAAAAGCTGCTCGACCACGTGGAGCACACCGCCGCCATCTTCCGCGAGCGGATGCTGGAGCTGAAGGAGCGGTGCGACGCCGTCCGCGATGTCCGCGTGCTCGGCATGATGATCGGCATCGAGCTGTCGATCGATGGCGCGGCGGTGGTGCAGGCCTGTCTCGACAAGAACCTGCTCGTCAACTGCACCCAGGGCCGGGTGATCCGGCTGCTGCCGGCGATGACGCTGACCGAGGCGGAAGCCCACGAGGGCTGCGACCGTCTGGCCGCGGCGATCGTCGAGGTCGCCGCCCGGTCCGAGGGTTGAGTCATGCGCCACGTCATCGTTCCCGAAGATCTTTCCGCAGCCGAGATCGAGGCGGTGTTCGCCGTCTCCCGCGACCTGCAGACGAAGTTCACCGCCGGCCAGCGCGACGCCCTGCTGCCGGGCCGCGTGCTGGGCCTGATCTTCGAGAAGCCGAGCCTGCGGACTCGCGTGAGCTTCGAGGCGGCGATGGCCCACCTGGGCGGCTCGAGCCTGTTCCTCGGGGCCGACACCGGCTTCGCATCCTCGCGGGAGAGCATCGCCGATTTCGGCCGTGTGCTCAGTGAATACGTCGATGTGATCGTCTGCCGCTCGAAGGCCCACGACACGATCGTGCAGCTCGCGCAGGTGTCGAGTGTGCCGGTGATCAACGGCCTCTCCGACTACTGCCATCCCTGCCAGGCGCTCGCCGACATCTACACGCTCCGCCAGCACGTCGGCCGCGTGGCCGGCCTCACGCTCACCTTCGTGGGCGACGGCAACAACATGGCCCGGTCCTTGGCGGTCGTCTGCGGCCTGCTGGGCATGCGGTTCGTGCTCGCGGCGCCGCCGGCCTACCAGTTCGACGCCGCCTTCCGCACGCACCTCGCCACGATCGTGCCCGAGGCCGAGATCGTCGAGACCACCGATCCGGTGGCGGCCGTGAAGGATGCCGCGGTCGTTTACACCGACGTCTGGACGAGCATGGGGCAGGAGCAGGAGCGGGCCAAGCGGCTCGCCGATCTGGCCGCCTATCAGGTGAATGAGCGGCTGATGCAGCACTGCCCCGAGGCCCTCTTCATGCACTGTCTCCCCGCGCGCCGCGGCGAGGAAGTGACCGACGGAGTGATCGACGGCCCGCAGAGCGTGGTGGTGGAGGAAGCCGCCAACCGCATGCACGTGCAAAAGGGCCTGCTCGCCTGGCTCCTCGGCCACGCCTGAGGTGGGCCGCGTGGGCCTATCACTCCTCTCGTAGGCCCGTCACTCCGTGACGGGCAGCCCGTTGCTCTGCCGTAGGCCCGTCACTCCGTGACGGGCAAAGCCCGTTGCGGAGCAACGGGCCTACCCCCGGGAGTGCAGGCCGCATTCCGTCTTCGCGCTGCCGCTCCAGCGGCCGGCCCGCTCGTCCTCGCCGGCGCCGATCGCCCGCGTGCACGGCTGGCAGCCGATGCTCACGTAGCCCTGGTCGTGGAGCGGGTTGTAGGGCACGTCCTCGCGCACGATCGCATCCCACACCTTGGCCTTCGTCCAATTGGCCAGCGGCGAGATCTTCACGACGCCGTACTTGTGGTCCCAACCCACGATCGGCGCGGCCGCGCGGTCGGGGCTCTGGTCGCGGCGAATGCCGCTCATCCAGGCGCCGAAGCGGGCCAGCACACGCTTCACCACCGCGAGCTTCCGGTCGCCGCAGCAGCGGTCGGGATCCGTGCGGTAGAGCGGCCCGCCGTGCAGGCGTTCGTAGTCGGCCACGCTGGTCTCGGGCTGCTCGAGCACCACGTCGATGCCGTATCGCTTCAGGATCCGCTCGCGGAGCGCGAGCGTCTCGGGAAACTGGTAGCCCGTGTCGAGGTTGAACACGTAGGTCTTCGGGGCCACCGCCGCCAGCCAGTGAATGATCAGGCAGCCCTCGGGACCGAAGGCCGTCGCCATCGTGAGTTGGTCGCCGTAGCGGTCTGCCGCCCAGCGGACGATCTCCATTGGCTCGGCTGCCTCGAGCGCACGGCTCGCCCGTGCAAGCTCTTCGCGAACGGCTGCGGACGGGGCGGCGGGCTCGCCTGGAATCGTCTCGGGCTCGCCGGCGGCCATGAAAATCCCGTTCGCTGTGCTGACTGACTTTTCCAGGATATGCCGACTGATCGCTTCCATCGACCCCCGGCGACGGGACGGCCGAGACCGACCGCCCGAAACCGCACAGTTTCACCCACCTGCGCGAATCCCGCCACCGGCGGTCAGAGGGGGCTTCCTCAATCGGGGGCGGCATGGTGTGATCCGTCATTCCCGCAGGCGGGAAACTTCGCTCGGAGGCATGTGCAATGACGCGGTCGGTGGCCTTGGCTGTGGATTTAGGGGCTTCGGGAGGGCGGGTCGTGGCCGGCTCGTTCGATGGCCGGCTTCTCGAACTCGAGGAGATTCATCGCTTCGAGAACGGCCCCGTGTCGCTCGGCGGCCGGCTCATCTGGGATCTGCCCCGGCTCTGGCAGGAGGTGGTCGAGGGGCTGCGGCTTGCCGGCAGCCGCTTCGGCCGCGGCGTCTCGAGCGTGGGCGTCGATACGTGGGGCGTTGACTTCGCCTTCCTCGGTGCCGACGACGAACTGCTCGGCAACCCGGTCTGCTACCGCGACCCGCGGACCCGCGGCATGCTCGCCAAGGCCGAGCAGACGGTGCCCCGCGCGGAGATCTTCGCGGCCACGGGCCTCCAGTTCATGGAGATCAACTCGCTCTACCAGCTGCTCGCCATGCGGGAGAGCCGGTCGAGCGTGCTCGCGGCGGCCGACCGGCTGCTGATGATCCCCGATCTCTTCCACTGGCTGCTCAGCGGTGCGCGGTCGAACGAGCGAACCAACGCCAGCACCTCGCAGTGCTTCGATCCGCAGGCCAACGACTGGGCATTCACGATGCTCGAGCGATTCGGCC
Source organism: uncultured Bifidobacterium sp. (assembly GCA_964416135.1). Lineage (GTDB taxonomy): Bacteria > Actinomycetota > Acidimicrobiia > Acidimicrobiales > Ilumatobacteraceae > UBA2093. The sequence goes on along the minus strand of CAYQCU010000023.1, from coordinate 475 downwards.
TACCGCGCCGCGTGTTCGGCCCGATCGTCGAGCCCGGTACGAGCCTGGGTGCGCTGCGGCCTGAACTGGCCGCCGAAACGGGCCTCGCCTCAGCGCGAGTGATCGTGCCGGGCACGCACGACACCGCCAGCGCAGTGGCCGCCGTGCCGGCCGTCGATCCGCCGAGCGCCCGGCCCGACTGGTGCTACGTGAGCCTCGGCACATGGGCGCTCGTCGGCGCCGAGCTCGACCGCCCGCTGGTCACGCCGGAGTGCCTGGCCCGCAACTTCACCAACGAAGGGGGCGTCGGCGGCACCACGCGACTGCTCAAGAATGTCTGCGGGCTCTGGCTCGTCCAGCAGTGCCGGGCGGCCTGGCAGCGGGCAGGCAAGGGATGGACGTGGGACCAACTGACGGCGCTGGCCGCCGAGGCGCCGCCGCTCGTCACGCTCGTCGATCCCAATCATCACTCGCTCGTCGCCCCGGCCGACATGCC
>CAYQCU010000022.1:0-6361 GCA_964416135.1 uncultured Bifidobacterium sp. | reverse complement strand
TTGACTATGAGTTAAGCCTAGTGGATTGGGTCCCTCGCTGACGGGCAGCGCAAATCCGGGCAGTGCAAATCCGGGTCGCGCAGGCCCGAGCCGTGCGTCCGCTGGCGCCAGATCAAGAAAAGCAAAGCAAATCCGAAGAGCAATCGGTGGCGCTTCAGATTTGCTTTAGATTTCGAGCAGTGGATTTGGAGGCGGTTCGCAGGGGTTCAGATCTCGAGCAGACCGTCGGTTTCGGGCCGCCTGCTCCTGTCGAACAGTTGCTTGAGGTTGGACGGCACCATCAGAACGCTGGCTTCCAGTAGGTCCGGGTGCTCTTCGAGGCAAAGCAGCCACTCACGGAACTCCTCGTTGAGGGCGAAGCTCTCCTCGAACAATTCGAAGGCATCGAGGGTGGCGTGCCGGGCCAGAGCCCAGCTCACGGCCACGGTTAAGCGGCGTTCGATGGCTGCGTCCATGCTCACCGTCCCCTGGTGCTGGGACCAGGGTGGCTGTTGGCGGGCCATTTGGCGGTGTTGGTTGACACAACGTCGCAGATCGTCTGCTCAGGCAGGTCGCCGTTGCGGCGCTGTGCTGCCGACAAAGCCAGGCAGCTGGGGGCCACCCAGGGCGATCACGGCGCCGGCTTCCTGGTCCACCGCCGCCAGTGGCAAGGGGCCGGCGCGGCCGCCGCCGTGCAGCGGGTCGATCAGGGGGGCGGGGCTGGTGCCGCGCAGCAGGTAGGGCTCGCTGATCGACCAGCTGCGGGCATGGCCGAGCAGCAGCGGGTCGGCAGGGGCGAACACCAACGAGGCATCCCGTGGGATCGCCTCCTGGGCGCAGCGATCGCCCTCCAGGCGCACGGCGCGGGTGATCGCCTGCACAAAGCGGCTGCGGGTCACCACCGTGCTCAGGTAGGCCACCACCCGCAGGCGCGGGGCGTCGAACCCCTCTGAGCACATGTCGATGCTCACCAGCCAATCCCCCTGCCCTTGATGAAAGGCGTGCATGCGCTCGCCCGCCTCGGGGTCGAGCGAATGCACCAGCAGCGCCTGATCGCCCTCGTCCTGCAGCAGCTGGGCGATCTGGCGGGCATGGGCGATGTCGCGGGCGATCACCAGGCCACCGGCCTGCGCATGCTGCTGGCGCACCCGCTCGAGCCCCCTGCGGGCCTGCAGCAGCACCCGCAGGGCAATGCTGCTGGCATCGCCCAGCCGGATCGCCCGCCGCAGATTGCGGGCCCGCCAGCTTTCGCGGGTCTCGGCCGACAGGCACGACCGTTCGGCCTCGGGCGCGGCGGGCGCATCAGGGCGGGCGTGGTCGACCCAGCCATCCTGAAAGCGAAATTCGAGCGGCCGCACATCGCCGGCGGCGATCAGTTCCCGCGGCTCCACACACAGATCAGGCACGATCTGCCAGGTGATCTGGTCGCCATCGCGCCGCGGCTGTCGCCGTGCCGCGCAGAACGCCAGCTGGTCGGCCCGGAATGGGGTGCCGGTCAGCCCCAGCCGCAGGGCCGCCGAGCCGCTGATCGTGCTGAAGGCATGGCCCCAGGCGGCGGCCTCGGGCTCCTCGGGATCGACCCCCAGATGGTGCACCTCGTCGGCGACCGCCATCCACGGTGTGGCTGACCAGCCCTGCAGCAGCGCCTGCAGCCGGGGCTGGTGCAGCGCTGCCGTCTGGTAGCTCAGCAGCAGACCCTGATCGGCGGCGGCCGCGTGCAGCGCATCGGCGCTGTCGAGCGACCACTCGGCCAGGCGAAGGTCGAGCCGTGCAGCTGCCTTGATCCACTGGGCCGCGATCGCGGTGCGGTGGCAGAACACCACGTACCGTCCGATCCGCCGGTCCTGCTGCAGGCGCCAGATCGCCAGCAGCGCCCCCAGGGTTTTGCCCGCCCCGGGCCCCGCATGGATCAACACGTCCTGTCCCTGGGTGCCCGCCTGGCCCAGCCGGGTGCGCAGCAGCTGGATCAGTTGGCGCTGCCACTGGCGGGGCTGCAGCGGCAGCGGCCTGCTCAGGTCAAAGGAGACGGGGACCATCGCCGCATTATTGAGTGTTCTGGCCTATGGGCACAGGCGCTGGAGTTCCTAACTTCTGGCCAACACGGCTCACCCCATGGACCACCTCGATCCCGGTGAACGTCGCCGCCTGCTGGAGCAGTGCTGGCAGCTCGAATGCGACATCGATCCGATGATCCTGCGGGCGCGCCAGCTGCGCCATCAGGGGGCGTGGCCCCAGGCGGTCTGCCTGGAGCAGGAATTGCTGCCCCTGTTCTGAGCGGCGCCGCGCCGGTGGGCGTGTGCGCACAATCGGCGCGAAACGATTGCCGTTCATGCCCCCTTCACTTCCAAATGGTTAACAGATGGACCCCTGGAGAGCAGGGGCGGGAGGTGATGGTGTGCTGAGTGTGCTGGTGCCATGTGAGCGGCGTGCCGGTGAGCGCCGCGTTGCGGCCACCCCCGAGACCGTCCGGGCTCTTGTCGCGGCGGGTCTGGCCCCTGTGGTCGAGGCCGGTGCCGGCGAGGCGGCCGGCTATGGCGATGCCCTGTATGCCGAGGCCGGCGCCCGGGTGGTGGACACCGACCAGCTCGACTGGGCTGGGGCCGATGTGGTGCTGACGGTGGCGCCGCCGGCTGCCGAGCAGGTGCGTCAGCTGCGCTCCGGTGCCCTGTTGGTGGGGCTGCTCGAGCCCTATGACGCAGCCGAGCGGCTCGGCCTGCTGAGTGCGGGTGGGGTCTCGGCTGTGGCGATGGAGCTGTTGCCCCGCATCAGCCGGGCCCAGAGCATGGACGTGCTGTCGTCCCAGGCCAACATCGCCGGCTACAAGGCCGTGCTGCTGGCCGCCGCGGCGCTCGATCGCTACGTGCCGATGCTGATGACAGCGGCCGGCACCATTCAGCCGGCCCGGGCCCTGGTGCTCGGGGCCGGGGTGGCCGGGCTGCAGGCCGTGGCCACGGCGCGCCGTCTGGGGGCGGTGGTCTACGTCAGTGACGTGCGCCCTGCCGCCAAAGAGCAGGTCGCTTCGCTGGGGGGGCGGTTCATCGATCCACCGGCCGAACAGGAGCGTCCCGCCGAAGCCGGCGGCTATGCCCTGGCGGCCTCAGAGGCGTTTCTGGCGGCCCAGCGGCAACAGCTGGCCGAACAGCTGGCCCTGGCCGACCTGGTGATCTGCACGGCCCAGGTGCCCGGCAAGCGGGCGCCGCGCCTGATCAGCGACGCCATGGTGGTCGGCATGAAACCCGGCTCGGTGGTGGTCGATCTGGCGGTGGCCCAGGGGGGCAACTGCGAAGGCACGGTGGCGGGCGAAACCGTCTGGCGTCACGGGGTGCAGCTGATCGGCGCCGATGCGCTGCCCAGCAGCGTTGCCAACCACGCCAGCGCCCTCTATGCGCGCAACCTGCTGGCATTGCTGCAGCACCTGCTCGCCAGCGGAGAGCTGCTGATCGATCCGGCCGACCCGATCCTGGCCGGCTGTCTGATCAGCCATGGCGGCAGCTGCCTGCGGCCCGATCTGCTGCCGGCCGCCGATGCACCCGCCCCGTCCCTTGCGTCCGTCTGACCATGAGCTCCTTCTCCCAGGCCCTGTGGGTGCTGCTGCTGGGCGGCCTGCTGGGCTTTGAACTGATCGGCAAGGTGCCCCCCACCCTGCACACGCCGTTGATGAGCGGTGCCAACGCCATCAGCGGCATCACCGTTCTCGCCTCGTTGACCCTGATCGCCCAGGCCCAGGGCAACCCCGCCCTGCTGGTGCTGGGGGCGGCCTCGCTGGCCTTCGCCCTGTTCAACGTGATCGGTGGGTTTGTCGTCACCGACCGCATGCTGGCGATGTTCGGCCCCAAATCGTCCAACCGCAAACCCGTGGACCCCAGGTCATGACCACCACCGTGTTGAGTTACGCCATCGACCTGGTGGCGGTGCTGTTGCTGGCCCTGGGTCTCAAGGGCCTCTCGAAGGTCCGCTCGGCCCGGTCGGCCAACGGCCTGGCGGCCCTGGCCATGGGCCTGGCGGTGGTTGGCCTGTTGATTCAGCAGCAGCTGAGCCCCACGGCCTGGCTGTGGATCGCCGCCGGGACCGCCCTCGGCGGCCTGGCTGGTCTGGTGATGGCCCAGCGGGTGCCGATGACGGCGATGCCCGAGACCGTGGCCCTGTTCAACGGTTGCGGCGGCATGGCCTCGTTGCTGGTGGCCGTTGCCGTGGCGCTGTTTCAGAGCAGCCCCGGCGGCCCGGCCGATGGGGCGGTGCTGGTGGAGCGCGTTTCGATCGTGATTTCGGTGTTCGTGGGTGCGATCACCTTCAGCGGCTCGATCGTTGCCATGGGCAAGCTGCAGGGCTGGATCGAGACCCCGGGCTGGACCCAGAGCAGCCTGCGCCATGCCGTCAACCTGACCCTGGCTGGCGCCGCCCTAGTCGGCGCGATCGGGCTTCCAGCCGATCCGGCCGGTCCGGCTCTATGGCTGCTGGTGGCAGCATCCACCGCCCTGGGCATCGGCGTCACCCTGCCGATCGGCGGTGCCGACATGCCGGTGGTGATTTCGCTGCTCAACAGCTATTCGGGTGTGGCTGCCGCCGCAGCGGGCTTTGTCGTCGGCAGCCAGCTGCTGATCGTGGCCGGCGCCATGGTGGGTGCCGCTGGTCTGATCCTGACCCAGGTGATGTGCACGGCGATGAACCGCTCGCTCGTCAGCGTGCTGTTTGGTGGAGCCCTGGGCGCATCCGCCCCCGTCGGTGGCGGCGGCGATGAGGCCGGCTACACCCGCATCACCAGCTGCAGCGCCGAAGAATGCGCCATGGCCCTCGAAACGGCCGAGCGCGTGGTGTTTGTGCCGGGCTATGGCCTGGCGGTGGCCCAGGCCCAGCACACCCTGCGCGAGCTGGCCAAGTTGCTCGAGGCCAACGGTGCCGAGGTCAGCTACGCGATTCACCCGGTGGCCGGTCGCATGCCCGGTCACATGAATGTGCTGCTGGCCGAGGCTGACGTGCCTTACGAGCAGCTGCTGGAGATGGACACGATCAACCCCGAGTTTCCGCGCACCGATGTGGTGATCGTTCTGGGGGCCAACGACGTGGTCAATCCCGACGCCAAGAGCGATCCCACCAGCCCCCTGTACGGCATGCCCGTGCTTGAGGTGGACCAGGCCCGCCAGGTGTTCGTGGTCAAGCGCAGCCTGGGCGCGGGCTACGCCGGCATCAAGAACGCCCTGTTCGAGCTGCCCCAGACCGCCATGGTCTTTGGCGATGCCAAAGCCGTGCTGGCGGGTCTGGTCAGCGAGCTGCGCGAGCTGGGGGTGGGCAAGAAGACCCCCGCGGCGGTCTGACCCCGTTGGCTCCGGCTGTTGCCCAGCAGCCCTTTCGCCAGCGCTGGCCCTGGATCGGTGCTGACCTGCAGACCCTGCGCGACAGCCTGCGGCCATGGCCTGTGCCGCTCGCCCCTGGCGAACGGCTGCTGATCCCCTGCAGCGGTGGTGCCCTGCTGGCCTGGCTGTCGACGCCGCCGGTTGCGCCGCGGGCCTTGGTGCTGCTGGTGCATGGCCTGGGCGGCTGCAGCGACAGCGTTGGCGTGCGGCGACTGGCCGCTGTGCTGCTGCAGCACGGGCTGGCCGTGCTGCGGCTCAACCTGCGCGGCGCCGGGGCCGGCCGGCCGCTGGCCACCGGCAGCTACGCCGCCCAGTGCAATGCCGATCTGCTGCCGGTGCTGCAGCAGGGTCGTGCGATCGCCGCGCGGTTGGCAGCCCCCCAGCCACCCCTGCCGCTGTTTGGGGTGGGGTTGTCGCTGGGCGGCACGGTGCTGCTCAATGCGCTGCTGGCCCGCCCCACTGGCCTCGATGGCCTGGCTGCGCTGAGCGCCCCGCTTGATCTGGCGGGCAGCTGCCGGCAGATGGAGCGCTGGCGCAACCGGCTTTATCTGCCGCTGGTGCTGCAGCGGCTGCGCCGGCAGGTCGCGGCCGACCCGGCCGGACTGACCCCAACAGAGCAGCACGCCCTGGCCACGGCAGCGCCGTGGCGGCTGTCCGCCTTTGACCGGGCGATCACAGCGCCGCGCTGGGGCTATGGCTCGGTGGAGGCCTATTACGCCGCCGCCAGCCCCCTGGTCGGCTTGCAGACGAGCTGCCTGCCCCCCTGCCTGCTGCTGCAGGCGGCCGATGACCCATGGGTGCCGGCCGCACCCGCCGCATCACTGGCCCGCGAGGGGCTCACGGTGGTGCTGACCCCCGGGGGCGGGCACAACGGCTTTCATGGCGCCGGCGACCATGCCCATCCGGGCACGCCCGCCAGCTGGGCGGACCGGCTCTGCGTGGGGTGGTTGCTCGAGACGCTGGCTGTTCAGGATCTCAAGGCATAGCGCCTGACGATCCAGGGCTCGATCGGGGCGCCGCCGATCACATGC
>CAYQCU010000021.1:0-6683 GCA_964416135.1 uncultured Bifidobacterium sp. | reverse complement strand
GGCACGCGCTTGGCGGGAATCTTGATCTTTTCGCCGGTCTTGGGGTTCAGACCCTGACGGGCCGAACGCTCGCGGGGTTCGAACGACCCGAAACCGAGGATCGAGACCTTCTTGCCTTCGACCACCGAATCGATGATGGTGTCGATCGCGGCGTCGACCACCTGGGAGACATCCGTCTTGGTCAGCTCGGTGCGAGCTGCCACAAGGTTGACGAGATCAGCTTTGTTCATGGGACAAAAAAACTTGATTTGGGGGGAGGGGGAACCGACGGCTCCAGGAGCAGCCGTGCTGGCGAATCGGCATTCCCCGACCGCCAATTGCGTTGTGCGCGCCAATGGTATGGAGCCTGGAGCCCGGCTGCAACCAAAGAGTGTGTTGCCGCAACGGTTTTCGTCGATTTTTTGCAACATCTGCATCGAAGCCAGCGCCCGGGCAGGCCCGAGCAAAACCACTAGAACGCTTGCGCCGCAAGGGTTTTGAGCTGTTCAGCTCCATTGGCCACCAGCGACTGACCCCGCAGGGCCCCCAACCCGGCCCCGGAGGCGATCCAGACAGGCGAACCGGCCGGCAGCCAGGTCAGCACCTGCTGCAGGCTGGCCAACTGGCGCCGCCAGTGAAACGTGCGGACGGTGCGCAGGGGCGCCAACGCCCCAGGCGCCACCGGCACCAGCAGGCGGCCGCAGAACAGCCCATCGTCCTCGCCGCGACGCAGGTGCAGCACGCAGGCCCCTGGCGACGGACCAGGGGTCCACAGCAGAGCCACACCCTTGGACGGTTCAAGCCGACTGGCAAAGGAGCTGAGGCGTGCCACCCCCGGCAACAGATAGGCCTCCTGCTCCTGCACCAGCACGGGCCACCCCAGCAACTGCTGCAGCTGGCGGACCTGGCCGTGGCCGTCCCGACCGGTGAGCACAATCAGACCACCATCAGCCCCCATCACGGCCCTACGCCGTTGCAGGACCTCGCAGTTGGCGGCGGTCAGCGCCGGCGCATCCACGAGCAGGTCGGGCTCGCCCCGGCCAGGATCGCCCTGCACCAGCCAGCTGCTGCCGCCCAGGGTGTGCCGGTTGGGTGCGAACAGCCACAACCCGTCGTGCACTGGACGGGGAGGACGTCCAGGCTCAAGCGGTGCAGAACCAAAGACAGGGGTGGAGGTCAGAAAAGCCACGCGCGCTGCTCTCGAGCCTGCCATCCGCCCCTAGCGTGAGGCGGATCGCGTCATGAACGACCGTTGTCAGCCGCCCAGGTGCAGGGACTGCAAATCACAGCGGTCAACAGCGGACGCCCCTGGCCCCTGGGAGCCAGCCTGAGCGGTCCGGAGAGGGTCAATTTTTCGGTGGTCGCACCGGAAGCCACCCGCGTTGAACTGCTGCTGTTCGCGCACGCTGACGCCAGCGAAGCGGCCGCAACATTGGACCTCGACCATGACCACCGCTCGGGGGACCACTGGCATGTCGAAGTCAGCGGTCCGGGCATCGGGCTGGGCACCTGCTACGGCTACCGGGTGTTCGGCCCGTTGCAGGCAGGGGGCCATGGCTTCAACCCGTCCAAGCTGCTGCTCGATCCCTGTGCCCGTGCCATCACCGGCTGGAGGGATTACAACCGGGCGCTGGCGGTGGGGGCCATCCCCAACACGGCCAATGCCCTCAAGGGTGTCGTCACCGAGCGGGATCGCTTTGACTTTGCGGACGCGCCCCGGCCGCGCCACAGCTGGCAGCGCACGGTCATCTATGAACTCCACGTCGGCGGCTTCACCAAGGGCCCCGGCTCTCCGGTCGCAGCCGAGCGCCAGGGGACCCTGCTGGGCCTGATCGACACGATTCCCTATCTGCAGGAGCTGGGAATCACCACGATCGAGCTGCTGCCGGTGATGGCCTTTGACCCCCAGGATGCCCCTGGCGGCCGCCACAACCACTGGGGGTACAGCCCGTTGAGCTGGATGGCCCCCCACCCGGGCTATCTGGTTGGCGAGGATCCGCTGCAAGCGCGCGAGCAGGTGCGCCAGCTGGTGCGCAGCGCCCACCAGGCGGGCCTGGAGGTGCTGCTGGACGTGGTCTACAACCACACCACCGAAGGCAACCAGGCCGGGCCCACCCTGAGCTGGCGAGGATTTGGCGACCGCCTCTACTACCAACAGAACAGCCGCGGGGAATACCTCGATGTGAGCGGCTGCGGCAACACGATTGCCGCCAACCGTCCCCTGGTGCGGCGGCTGATCCTCGAATCGCTGCGCTGCTGGGCCGTGGAGCTGGGCATCGACGGCTTTCGCTTTGATCTAGGGATTGCCCTGAGCCGCGGCGAAGAGCTCGCACCACTCGACGATCCACCGCTGTTTGAAGCGATGGAAGCCGATCCGGAGCTGGCCGACCTCAAGCTGATCAGCGAACCGTGGGACTGCGGCGGGCTGTACCGGCTGGCCGACTTTCCAGCCCGTCGCGTCGCCCCCTGGAACGGCCGCTGGCGCGACGACGTGCGCCGGTTCTGGAAAGGCGATGAGAAAACCTGCTGGACCATGGGGCAACGGCTCTCGGGCAGCCCTGATCTGTTTCACGCCAGGACCAATCAGCACGGCGCCTGCATCACCTTTCTGACAGCGCACGACGGTTTCACCCTGGCGGATCTCGTCAGTTACAACCAGAAGCACAACCTCGCCAATGGCGAGGACAACCGCGACGGCGACAACCACAACAACAGCTGGAACCACGGCGTTGAAGGCCCCAGCTCCGACCACGCGATCACCACCCTGCGCAACCGGCAGCTGCGCAACATGCTGGCGACGCTGCTGCTGTCGCCAGGGGTGCCGATGCTGCTGATGGGTGACGAGGTGCGCCGCAGCCAAGGAGGAAACAACAACACCTGGTGCCAGAACAATCCATTGGGCTGGATGCACTGGCAACCCGACAACGGCGACCTGGACCTGCGCACCTACCTGCAGCGGCTGCTCAAGCTGAGGCGTGAGCTGGCTCCCCTGCTCAACCCTGAGCATCCCTGTCCCCACTGGCACGGTGTCGAGCTGGGGAAGCCCGACTGGGCCGCCTGGTCCCACACCTTGGCCTGGAGCCTGAACAGCACCCAGGGCCAACCCCTGCTGTGGTGCGGCATGAACGCCTTTCACCGGGCGATGCACTTCGACCTGCCGCCATCGCCCGGCGGCTGGCTGCGCGTGATCGACACCGGCCTGCCCCCCGGAGATGACCTGCCCGAACAACCGGTGCGCTGGGAACCACCTGGAGCGCCGCTGGAAAGCCGCAGCCTGATGCTGCTGATCGCCCCGGGCGTGCTTCAGATGTAGAACATCGGCTGGGGCTGCTTCAGGCTGTCGCGCTGTTGCAACAGGTGCTCAAGGGTCAAGGTGGCGAGCAACGCTGCCCGCGCCTGTTCAACCTCGTCTCCCAAACGCGCCAGCACCTGAAACTCAACCGACTCCCGGTCCCCCTGCCGCGTGGTGTGGCTGTCTCCTTCGAGGCAGGCTTCCACCTCGGCCACACTGATGCTGCGCGGATCGCGGGCCAGGGCAAAGCCGCCACGGGGGCCACGGATGCTGCGCAAAAAGCCCGCCTTGCGCAATGCGGTCAGCATCTGCTCGAGGTAGCGCTCGGGAATCTGATGACGGCGGCAGATCTCACCGGTCTGCAATAGCCCCCCGCTGCCGTAGGCAGCAGCCAGCTCGATCAGAGCGACAAGTCCATATTCGGTCTTGGCACTGAACGGCATGGCACGGCGTGATGGGCCACCAACCTAACCGACAAACCACGGTTCCTCGGTAGGAAATGAATGCACATCAGCAATGGCGCCGCCAATCGCTGGCCCGCCATGGCCGGGGCTGCCAACATCGGCTTCACCCCACCATGCCATCGATGCCCAACCAGACCCGGCCCCGTCGGCTGAACGTGTGGCTGGCGCTGCTGCTGGGGCTAGCCCTGAGCCTGCTGCCCCTGCTGCCCGCACAGGCCCAGCTGCGAACAGCCGCAACGCCACCGCTCAGCGCCCCGGTGCAGGCCGGCCTTCCCCTGGGGGAGCAACCCTTCTATCCGGAGCTGGAGGCCATTCGTGCCGCCTGGCGGCAACACCAACTTGGCCAGGTGGTGGCCGACAACCCGCGCGGCACCCTGCTCAACTTCTATGCGGTGATGGCCGAAGTGATCGAGCGGGCCGAGCGCATCAGCCAGGCCGCAGCGCGGGAACCAGGCTGGACCTGGAGCCCTGAGCTGAGCCAGCAGATCGATGAGACAACAACGTTGTTTGGATTAGCGGTCGGCGCTCTCGATGCGTCACATTTTCCCGGCAGCGTTCGCGAAGACCTGGCCCAGGAAGCGGCACTCCAGCTCAAACAGATCCTGGATTACGTCTTCAACACCAGCCCGACGCCGATCAACCTTCCAGACAACAGTGAGCTGCGCCGGCTGGGCGCCGGGCGGGGCAAGGCCGTCAACACCTGGCGGCTGCCAGGAACGGCAATCAGCCTCAGCACCGAGCGTAACGATGACCCCGACAACATCGACTTTTTCTTCTCGGCAGACACGGTGCAACGCATCAGCCAGATGTATGCCGACGCCAAAAGCTATCCAATCCCCAAAAACAACTTCACCACACCAGGGATCTACCAACAATTCAGCCGAACGCCCGGCTTTCTCGTACCGCCAAAGTGGTACCTGAAACTCAGTCCAACCACCCGCTCATGGCTGGAAATCTCCTACTCTGAGCAAACGATTCTGCAGATATCAGCAACGTTCTTTGTTGCCGTTATCGGCCTTGGCCTGACCGGCCTAATGGCTTTTCTGCTGATCAAGACCTACCGCTTCAGAGACAAGGGCACCAGCCGACTGCCAACAACAGAAGACGACAACATTGCTTGGCTGCGGGTGCTGGTGGTGCTGCCGATCCTGCCGCTGGCACGCTTCAGCAAAATCGTGATCGACGACACCATCAATCTCACCGGTCTACCGCTTGAACTGACCACCTATTTCTATTTCATTGTTTACTTCATCGCCGCCAGCCTGCTGTGCTTCCTGTTTTTCGAAGCCCTTGGCCGCTCTGGCGCCGAATGGTTGATGAAGCTCCGAGGCAGCAACTCCCAACTGATGCTGCAACGGATGAACAACCTGCTGATGCCGATCAGCAGGAGTCTTGGCGTGCTGACAGCCCTGGCCCTGCTGTACAGGCTGCTGATCCTGCTGGGTCTGCCGCCAAGCACCGTGCTGGCGTTTTCGGCGGTGCCTGGCCTGGCGATTGGCCTGGGGGCCTCCAAACTCCTGGGCAACCTGTTCGCCGGCCTGGCGATTCAGACCGATCGACCCCTACGGGTTGGCGAATTCTGCAAGGTTGGCGAGGACACCGGCTTCATCACCAAGATCGGCCTGCGTTCGGTGGAACTGCAAACCCTGGAGAGCCGAATCACGATTCCCAACTCGATTGCCGACGAAACGACCATCGTCAATTTCTCGCGCCGCAGTCCCGCAAGTGAAAGCAGCCCGATGCAGGGTCTTGACCTCACCCTGACGATCCATGAAGAGTTCTCGCCGGATCAGATCCGTGACCTACTGCACTACAGCCGTCAGTCGCTGGCATCAGAACCCGACCTGCAGGATGTGATCATCAGCATTGATCAGCCGACCACCGACAACCTCACCCTGATCTGCTTTGCGATGGTGTCGCTGCATGGCTGGATCGCTTATCTGCAGGTGCGCGAACGGGTGCTGCAGCGCTTGCAGGAACTGATCGATATCGTCAAGAAATCAAGAATCGTGATCGGCGTGTCATACGACACCAACCAGCAGCAGCTGCACGACATTCCAGACCTGATTCGCAGTGTGGTCGAGAAGGATCCTGCATTTAGTTTTCGCTCATGCCGGCTGATGACGATCAACGAGTTCAGCTATGACTTTGTGTTTGATTTCAGATCAAGCCACGCAACCTACCCTGCCTTCAAGGACGGCATCAGTCGGCTCAACCAGGACCTGCTGGCCTGCTTTGCCGCCCATGGGATCGAGATTCCCTATCCCACCCAGACCGAATTGCAACGCAACTAACCCAGAACAAAGCCCCCGCCTTGCAGCGGGGGCAGAACGTTCTCATGGGCGAGGGTTCAAATGGAGTCAGACCTCCACCTGCACGGTCACGGTGCTGACCTTCTGCGCCTTGGGAGCCGTCACCGTCAGCAGTCCATCTTTGTAGCGGGCCTGCAGTTGCTCGTGCTCAATGGCCTGGGGGAAGCGGAAGCTACGGCTCCAAGTGCCATAGCGAAATTCGCTCAACAGGGCGGCAGCTTCAGCCTGCTCGGCATCCTGCGGCCGGGGATTGCGGCGTTCGGCGCTGATCACCAGGGTGCGCTCAGTGGCCTGAACGTTGATCGCATCCTTGTCGACACCAGGCAGCTCAAGAACCACCGCATAGGCCTCGGCGGTTTCATGCACCTCGGCAGCGGGAATGCGCTCGGCACCGTGCAACTGCTGGCTCAGTTGCTGCTCGAGACGGTCGAACAGCTGGAAAGGAGAGGTGGAACGAACGGTCAACATGATGGGATTGGCGAAGGATCAGTTTGCGGGGTGTCTTTCGCCCCGGTGCGCTTACTGTCGCCGGCCCCAACTGCAACCGGTATCGTGGCAACCGAACCGATCGCTACGGGGCTCCACACCTGATGCGGCAGACCGAATCAGACAGGTGTAAGAACCGACCTTTGTGGC
>CAYQCU010000020.1:0-6741 GCA_964416135.1 uncultured Bifidobacterium sp. | reverse complement strand
GGGTTGCCCGCCTTGCCGATGGCGACGATGCGGCCATCGCGCAGGCCGATGTCGGCCTTGACGATGCCCCACCAGTCGAGGATCAGGGCGTTGGTGATCACCGTGTCCACGGCGCCGCCGGCGCGAGGGGTCTGGGCCTGGCCCATGCCGTCACGGATCACCTTGCCGCCGCCGAACTTGACCTCATCGCCGTAGACGGTGAAATCCTTCTCGACCTCGAGGATCAGCTCGGTGTCGGCCAGGCGCAGCCTGTCCCCGGTCGTGGGGCCGTAGGTCTCGGCGTAGGCGCGGCGCGAGATGCGATAGGCCATGGAGCGTCTGCTGCGATGCGGATGGGGTGGGGGCTCAGTCGAGCGGGCCGTTGATCAATCCGTTGAACCCGAACACCCGGCGTTCACCCGCGAACGGCACCAGCTGCACGGTGCGGCTGTCGCCCGGTTCGAAGCGGATCGCTGTGCCGGCCGGGATGTCCAGCCGCAGGCCGCGGGCAGCCTCGCGGTCGAATCGCAGGGCACTGTTGGCCTCATGGAAATGAAAGTGAGAGCCCACCTGCACCGGCCGGTCGCCGGTGTTGGCCACCTCGAGGGTGGTGACTGGGCGTCCGGCGTTGAGCGTGAGCTCACCGGGTTCGCTCAACAGTTCGCCCGGGATCAGGGGTGCCATGGGGTCAGCGGATGGGGTCGTGCAGGGTGACGAGCTTGGTGCCGTCGGGGAAGACCGCTTCGATCTGGACGTCGTGAATCAGCTCGGCGACCCCCTCCATCACCTGGTCACGGCTCAGCCAGCTGGTGCCTTCGGCCATCAGCTGGGCGACGCTCTTGCCATCGCGGGCGCCTTCGAGCACCTGGAAGCTGAGCCAGGCCACCGCTTCGGGGTGGTTGAGCTTCAGCCCCCGGCCCAGGCGGCGCTCGGCCAGCAGGGCTGCCGTGACGATCAGCAGCTTGTCCTTTTCCTGAGGTGTCAGGTGCATGGGCTCAGTGTGCCAGCGTCTGGCTGCTCTGGCCGTTCAGGTTGAACGGCCGGCAGCCACGGGTCTTCCTGGAACGGCCAGACCCGGGGCAGTGCAGGCCGCGCCTGACCCCGATGCTCGCGCAGCAGACCCCAGAGGCGGCAGAACCAGAAGCGGGCCATCTGGGTCGAACCTCCCCGGTAGCGCGCGATCAGCCCCTGGTCCAACCGTCCCAGGGCCATGGTGCCGCTCAGACCCTGGCGCAGCCGTCGGCCGGCGTCCACCAGGTCGTCCAGGGTGGCCGGCGCAATCCCGCTGGGTGCGGCCCAGACCAAGGTGCCCAGCACCGGTTGTTGGGCCATGCCGTGCTCCCCCAGCAGGGCCTGCTGGTCCAGGCCCAGGCGGTCGACCAGCTCCCAGCGGTCGCCGGCGGCGGGGTCGCGGCGACGGATCGTCAGGCTCGAGCGCCAGCAGCCGCGGCCCAGCCCCTCGCCGGCGGCGCTGCGCCCCAGCCGCACCACATCGGTGCCCAGCCAGGAGCAGCCGGGTTCGAGCTCCACCGTCAGCTCCTGTTGCAGCAGGCCGTCGCCGTAGAGCACCAGCTCCTGGGGCAGCCACTCGAGCGCAGCCTGGTCCCGCAGCTGGATCCGCACGTGCTGGTGTGCCCAGCGGGGGGTGTCGTCCTGGCGAAAGCGGCCCAGGGAGCCATAGACCTTCTGGGCGGCGACCGTCGTCAGCAGGGCCTGGCTGTCGTCGCCGGCTTCGACGGCGAGCTGCACCCGGTCGCCCCCCACCAGGCCGCCGGCGGTGTGCAGCAACGGCAGTTCCCGGTAGCCATCACCGCGTCCGTAGCTGCGCAGCCATTTGAGCGGTGCCGTGGCGCCCGCCTGATGCCCGTTGGCCTGGCCCTGGAGGGTGAGCCAGGCCCGGGCACTCCAGCCGCTGGATTCGATCGCCACGCTGATCTGCCGCCATTGGTCGACAATTCTCGAAGGCCCGGAGACCGCCATGCCGTCTGCCATGACGCCACTGCTGCTGTGCCGGCGTCAGGCGGGGCCCCCGCCGATCGGGGCCGACCGCCTGCAGCTGGCCCTGACCGCCGAGGAGCGCACCCGCCTGCGCGGCCGCCGGCAGGCCCTTGATGGTCAACCGCTGCTGCTGCAACTGCCCCGCAGCGAACCGCTGCAGCCGGGCGAGTGGCTGCGTCCGGCCGAGGGGCCGGCCTGGGTCGAGGTGGTGGCTGCCGCCGAACCCCTGCTCGAGGTGCGTGGCGCCGATGCGTTGGCGCTGCTGCAGGCGGCCTATCACCTGGGCAACCGGCACGTGGCGGTCGAGATCGGCACAGGAGCCCTGCGCCTGCTCGACGATCCGGTGCTGGCCCATCTGCTCGAGCACCGCGGCCTGCGCCTGTGCCGCGTCGCCGCACCCTTTTATCCCGAAGCCGGTGCCTACGCGCATGGGCACTGAACTGCTCCATCTGCTGCAGCTCACCAGTCCGGCCCTGCCCGTGGGGGCCTTCAGCTATTCGGAGGGGCTCGAGGTCCTGGTCCAGCGCCAGCACCTCACCGGACCCGAGCCGCTGGCGGCCTGGTTGGCGGCCGAGCTCAGGGCCGGTCTGGTGGCGGTCGAGACCGCGGCACTCGCTCCCCTGAGCCAGGCTCTGGCTGCCGGCGCCGCCGAGGCTGTGCAGGAGCTCGACGGTTGGCTGCTCGCCCAGCGCGAAGCGGCCGAGCTGCGGGCCCAGCAGCGTCAGATGGGACAGGCCCTGCTGCAGTTGCTGGCCGATCTGGGCTGGCCCCTGCCCCAGCCACTGGCTGCTGCGGCGACGGGTCTGGCCTGGCCTGCGGCCTTTGCCTGGGCGGGTGTGTGTCTGGCGATCGGGGCACCGCAACTGCAGCAGGCCTACCTGTACGGCTGGGTGGCCAATCAGATCAGTGCAGCCGTGCGCCTGGTGCCGCTCGGCGCCACCGACGGTCAGCGGTTGCAGGTGCAGCTGGCCCCAATGCTGGCTGAACGGGGCCGCCAGCTGGCCCAGGCCGATCCCCAGACCCTCTGGAGTGCGGGGGTGGGTGCGGGGCTGGCCCAGCTTCAGCATGCTGAGTTGTACTCGCGTCTGTTTCGCAGTTGACCCTCAGCCGTCGCTCCGGATTGCGGCTGCTCGTCGGGGCAGCCAGCGCCGCTGCGTTGGCACCGCTGGTGGCCTGCCGCCGCCGGCAGCAACCGGGCGGGTCCGCAGTGCGGCGGGTGGGCTTGCTGCAGTACCAGGACTCGGCGCCGGTGGCTGCCACCCGCCGGGCGCTGCTGGCCAGCCTGGCGGCCGCCGGGTATGGCATGGGGCGCCAGATTCAGGTTTTGCAGCGTGACGCCGGGGGCCGTGCCGACCGGTGCCGGCTGCAGGCCGCAGAGCTCGTGGCGTCCCGGTTGGATCTGCTGCTGGCCATCGGCACGCCCTCGCTGTTGGCCGCCATGGCCGCGGCGCCCACCCACCTGCCAATTGTCTTCTGTTACTGCTCTAACCCCTGGGGGGCGGGGGCCGGGCGCAGTGCCAGCCAGCACCGTCCCAACGTGACCGGGACGGTCACCACCAATCCGGTGGCTGATCAGTTGCAACTGGCCCGCACGCTGGTGCCGGGTCTCGCCCGGGTGGGTCTGCTCTACAACCCTGCCGAGCCCAACGCCAGCTTCGAGGCCGAGTTGCTGGCCCAGGCCGCCGATGGCCAGCGGGTGGAGTTGCTGCGCCAAGCCGTGGACAGCCCAGGCGACCTGCCCGAGGCCTGGCAGCGCCTGCGCCAGGGTGCACCGCAGGCCCTGCTGCAGGTGGGCGATTACGTCACCCAGCAGGGGTTTGACCGGCTGGCCCAGCTGGCCATGGACGCCCGCCTGCCACTGTTTGGCGTCGATCCGGCCTTTGCCGGGTTGCCGGGCTGCCTCGCGGTGGTGGGTTGGGATCCCTGCCGGGATGGCCGGCAGGCCGGTGTGCTGGCGGCGCGGGTTCTGGCCGGCATCCCCCCGGCCGACCTGCCGTTTGAACGGCCCGGCACACCTCAGATCTGGCTCAATCCGCTCACGGCCCGCCGGCTGGGCCTGGCTCTGCCGGCAACGGTGCTGGCCCGGGCTGCTGTGGTGCAGGGTCCAGCAGCCGCATCAACCAGCTGCGGCTGAGGCCCTGCAGCAGGGCGTTGCTGCTGCGCGCCAGGGCCTGAATGTCGCTGAGGGTGCTCTGGACGCTGGCCAGAGTGGTTTCGAGCTTGCCGGTTGCTGTGTCCACGTTGGACTGCAGGCGGCCGGCGCGACCCACCAGCTCGCGCTCGAGGCCATCGGCCAGGCGCTCGCCACTGTTCAGGGTGCGGTCCAGTTGGTCCAGCGACCGGGGCATCCGCTGCTCCACCAACCGGGCCGAACTGGTGATGACCTGCTGCAGCGGGATGCGGCTGGCGGCCAGCTCCTTGATCAGGGTGGCCATGCCAGGGCTGGGTTCATAGATCAGCGTCTCGCCCCGAAGACCTGGATCCCGACTGCCCAGGTCGTGCAGGTCGGGGGTGATCGCGATGTAGGGGCTGCTGAGCAGGCTGTCCTGCGCCAGCGTGGCCCGGCTGCGGCGGCCGATCATCGCTTGCTGGGCCTTGGCCACCTGCAGCGTCACCTGCACCTGGGCGTCGTTCAGCAGGCGGATGTGCTGCACCTGGCCCACCGGATACCCCGAGATCATCACGGCCATGCCCGGCTTAAGGCCGGCGGCGCTGTAGGTGCGAAAGCTGAGTTGCAGGCTGGGGGACCACCAGTTGCGCTGGGCCCCCATGCCGGCCACCAGCAGCAGCAACAGCAGCAAACTGCCGGTCAGCCAGCCCCGGTGCTCCAGGTCGCTCTCGCGCAGCCGTTTGTGCTTGCTCACCATGGATCAGGCCATCCCCACGCTGATCAGGGGCGTGATCAGCAGAGCCCAGACCAGGTCCAGCATCAGCACCACGGCCAGGCTGACGCTGATCGCCCGGGACAGTCCTGCGGTCGGTGCCAGACCGAGGCGTCGGGCCCTGGCCCCCTGGTCCAGGGCGATCCACAGGGTCAGAGCGGCGAACAGGGCGGTCTTCAGCAGGCTGACGCCCAGCAACAGCGGGTCCAGGTTGCCCACCAGAAAACGCAGCTCATCGAGGCTGTCCAGTTCGGGCCGGGTGAGCATCGCCGCCACCAGGGCCGCCGCCAGCATGTAAGGCACCTGGGCCAGGGCGCTGCAGATCAGACCAGTGGCCTGCTGCCGCCAGATCCGGCGCAACCAGCTGGCACGCCGGCGGGCGAACCGGGCCCCCAGCTTGATCATCAGCGGGCCGTCGCGCAGCAGCAGCAGCAGGCTGATGACCACTGGCGCCACCAGAGAGGTGGTCCGGATCGACAGCACCTGCACGCTGACATTGGCCACCTGCTCCAGGGGGCCGGCCAACAGCTGGATGAAGCCCATGCTGACGGCGGCACCCGCCAGCACGGCCAGTCCGACATTGCCGAAATCAAGCCGGTTCAGCCTGTTGACCATGGCCCTGCGCTGGCTGCCGCTGGCCGCCAGGATGGCAGCACTGGGGTCCCTCGACACGGGGTGTTGCGCGATGAGTCGCTTGCGGGTTGGCGTGGCCGGGCCGGTTGGCTCAGGCAAAACAGCACTGGTCGAGGCGCTTTGCCGGCGATTGCGCGATCGGCTGCAGCTGGCCGTGGTGACCAACGACATCTACACCCAGGAGGACGCCCAGTTCCTGACGCGGGCGGGGGCACTCGAACCGGAGCGCATCCGCGGTGTCGAGACTGGCGGTTGCCCCCATACGGCCATCCGCGAGGACTGCTCGATCAACCGGGCAGCGGTGGCCGAGCTGGAAGCGGCCTTCCCTGCTCTGGATCTGGTGCTGGTCGAAAGCGGCGGCGACAATCTGGCCGCCAGCTTCAGCCCCGAGCTGGTCGATCTGTGCATCTACGTGATCGATGTGGCCGCCGGCGACAAGATTCCCCGCAAGGGTGGGCCGGGCATCACCCGTTCGGATCTGCTGGTCATTAACAAGATCGATCTGGCGCCGATGGTCGGGGCCAGCCTCGCCGTGATGGAGGCCGACACCGAACGGATGCGCGCTGGGCGCCCCTGGTGTTTCACCAACATTCGCAGCGGCGAAGGGGTGGCCCAGGTGGAGGCATTTCTGCTGCAGCAATTGCCCGATCTGTAGCAACCATCACAGTGCAATCGGTCGGCGGGGGTCCGGCTAATGCCTTGTGCTGCCATGAGTCTCACCGGTTGAAGAAATGGTTTCAACCGCTACCAAAGGGGCCCAGGTCGCTCGATACGGTCCGACTACCGCTGATTGGCGGGACCCCTTTTCGTGTTTGTATCTCCATGACATTCCCACTCAAGCGGAAGTCGGTTCTGCCCCTGCTCGGCGGCGTCACCCTGGTGGCCACGTCGTTCTCGCTGGTGGCCTGCGGCGGCGGCGAGCAGGCCGGCGGCAAGTTTGACGGCGAAGTGAAGGTCGGCATCCTTCACTCCCGCTCGGGAACGATGGCCATCTCCGAAAACACGGTGGCCGAAGCCGAGCTGATGGCGATCGATGAGATCAATGCCAAGGGCGGCATCACCATCGACGGCAAGAAGCTGAAGATCGTCCCCGTCGAGGAAGACGGTGCCTCCGATTGGCCCACCTTCGCCGAGAAAGCCAAGAAACTGATCGATCAGGACCAGGTGTCCGTCGTGTTCGGTGGTTGGACCTCGGCCAGCCGCAAGGCGATGCTGCCGGTGTTCGAAGCCAAGGATCACTTCCTCTTCT
>CAYQCU010000019.1:0-6912 GCA_964416135.1 uncultured Bifidobacterium sp. | reverse complement strand
CGCTGCTGACGGCCATGATCACGCTCTGGCGCTCAAACCGGATGACCCGGGCGGTGAGCACGGGATCCTCCAGGTCGGCAAATTCCTCCTGGATCATGCGTCGCTGCTGATCCCGAAGCTTCTGGGCCAGCACCTGCTTGGTGGTGGCGGCTGCCATGCGGCCGAAATCGTCCTTCTCAGGGGTGACGTCCAGCACCACGGTGTCGCCGATCTGGGCGTCTTCAGCGACCTGACGCACCTCGTCAATCGCGATCTGGTGGTCGTCGCTCTCGACCTCGTCAACGATGATTTTGCTGGCCAGAACTCGATAACCCTCTTCATCGAGATCAAGACCAACATCGAAGTTGGAGAAGTAATCCTCGTCAAATGGATCTTCGCTGATCCCCAGGTAAAGCGTGCGCCGGTACCGCTCGTACCCTTTCAGCAGCGCTTCGCGCAGTGCCGCCTCGACGACCTGCGGGGGCAGCTTCTTCTCTTCGCTGATGTCCTCGATCAGGTTGTTCAGACCGGGCAGTAGGACCAGTGCCATGGCGGGGTTGATTCAGTTTTGAGGTGATTCAGTTGTCGGAGCTTGGTGTGATCAGGTTGACGCTGATCACATCGCAACGGTTGATGCGTTTGGGTCGGCCGCGCTTGTTGAGATGCACGGCGTCCTCATCACGCTCCAGCAGAAGCCCTTCGCTTCGCTGCTCAGCGCCCTTGGCATCGCGGTGGAGCACGGCGACCGGAAACCCGCGGAAACTGCGGAAGTCACGATCACTGCACAGCACCTCGCCGATCCCAGGGCTGCTGATCTCCAGAACATACGCGCTCGCCAGCAGTCCAGAGGCTTCGATCACCTCGCCCAGGGGGGCGCTGAGCACGGCGCAGTCGTCGAGCGTGACATCGCTGCCGTCGGCCCTTTGCACCATCAGCTGCAGCGTCGTCGGCAGGCGGTGGCTCAGCAGGTGCAGTCCGACCAGGCGAAAACCGGCAGCCAAGGCGGCAGCTTCGGCCAGCTGCTCGAGTTCGGGCAGGGGTGATGGGGTGCTCATGCCGGTTGGCCTGGGCCCGCACCGGGGGCAGGGGGCAGGTCGATCACCGGTGCCTCGGCGAAGTAATCCGAGGCCTGCACTGTTCCGCGCAGGCTGGGGTCCTGGTTGAGGCACTGGCGCAGCTGCTCGTCGCTGCGCAGGTACTGGCAGACCCTGGCCCAGAGCTTGGCCCGGCTGCCCGGCCCGCCATGGCTGAAGTACACCTGGTCCTGGCCGCCGGCCATGCCCTGAATCTCCACCTGGCAAAGGCTGCAGCGTTGACGGCTGCCGGGGGGGATCGAAGCCATGGCCATGTTGAGCACGACCATGCAACTTAGGAGCATGGGCCTGTTGCAGCTCAGCGATCCGCATCTGCTGGCCGATCCTGCTGGCCGGTGCCGTGGGCGGCTGCCCTGGCAGCAGCTGCGTTCCGGCATCCTGGCGGCCCTGTCTCAGGCCCAACAGGGGGGCGAGGCGGTGGATCTGCTGCTGATCAGCGGTGATCTGTGCCATGACGAAAGTTGGTCGGGCTATGCCCTGTTGCGCGATCTGTTGAACGAATGGGGACGCCCGGCGGCGTTGCTGCCGGGCAATCACGACCATCCCCAGCTGTTGCGTGCAGTCCTGGGTCGCCATTGCACCGTGGCCCCGGCGCTGGTGTCGCTGCCCGGCTTTGATCTGGTGCTGCTCGACAGCCACCGCCCCGGCTGGGATGCGGGGTGGCTTGGCGCCATCCAGTTGGGCTGGCTGCAAGCCCTGCTGGCCGATCGCCGCAGCGTGCCATTGCTGGTGGCGCTGCATCACCCCCCCGTGCCGATCGGCGATGCCGCTTTCGATGCCATGGCCCTGGTTGATGCGCCAGCGCTGTGGCGCGTGCTGCAGGACGAACCGCTGCTTAAAGCCGTCCTGTTCGGCCACATCCATCAGCACTGGCAGGGAGCCATGCCTGCACGACCGGAGGTGGCACTGCTCGGCTGTCCATCGACCTTGTGCGGCTTTGGCCCGGTGCAGCCCTGCCCGCTGGGTCGACCCCAGGACCTGGGGGGGCGGCTGGTCGACTGCAGCCCCAGCGGTGTGCTGCGGCAGCGGTTGCTGCGCTGGTCGGTTGACGGGACCACTAGCGTCGCTGGACGTAGCGCCGTCCCGCACACCGGGTGTTGAGGCTGTGGTAAGCCGCCGCTGGTGGTCCTGTCTATTGGTCACTCTGCTTGGGGCAGGGCTGTGGTTGACGCTGTTGACGGCACCCGTGCGCGCTGACAACGGGCTGGCGGCGGCGCCAATTCACAGTTTTGTGGCCGATGCGGCGCGGGCGGTGGCGCCGGCGGTCGTGCGCATCGACACCGAGCGCTCGGTGGCCCGGCAGCCGTTTGATCCGGCCCTGCTGGATCCGATGCTGCGCGATCTGTTCGGCGATCCGTCCGGCAGCCTGCGGGAACGGGGACAGGGATCGGGGGTCATCTTTGATGCTGGCAAGGGTCTGGTGCTGACCAATGCCCACGTGGTCGACCAGGTGGACCGGGTCGAGGTGACCCTTGCCGATGGTCAGCAGCGGGATGGCACGGTGGTCGGGGCCGATCCGGTCACCGACTTGGCCGTGGTCCGCATTGACGGCAGCCGTGCCCTGCAGGCCGCCCGCCTGGGTGATTCCGAGGCGCTTGAGGTCGGTGACTGGGCGATCGCCCTGGGCAGTCCCTACGGGCTTGAGCGCACCGTCACCCTGGGCATCATCAGCAGCCTGCACCGCGACATCAACACCCTGGGCTTTGCTGACAAACGGCTCGATCTGATCCAGACCGATGCTGCGATCAACCCCGGCAACTCAGGCGGACCGCTGATTAATGCGGCCGGTGAGGTGGTCGGCATCAACACACTGGTGCGTTCGGGCCCGGGGGCCGGGCTCGGCTTTGCCATCCCGATCAACCTGGCCCGCAACGTTGCCTCCCAGCTCAGCAGTGGCGGTGTCGTGGTCCACCCCTATCTGGGATTGCAGCTGGTGCCGCTGACGGCTCGCCGGGCCCGCGACAACAACCGGGACCCAGCAGCCCTGTTGCAACTCCCTGAGCGCGACGGCGCCCTGGTGCAACGGGTGATCGAGGGCAGCCCGGCTGAAACCGCTGGAATCCGTCGCGGCGATCTGGTCGTAGCAGTGGCCGCCCAGCCGGTGAGCGAACCCCGTGATCTGTTGCAGCAGGTCGAGAGGGCCGCGCTCGGCCAGCCTCTGCCAGTCACGGTGATCCGCGGGTCCCATGAACTCAGCCTGTCGATCAGTCCTGCCGCCTTGCCATTGCCAGGCTGACGATGCGATTGGTGCAGCAGCTCTTGCTACGGTCGCGGCCCGCGCACCGGTGCGATGTCCGATCTGCAGAACCAGATGAAACAGGCCGTCGCTCTGGCGGCAACGGAACAGATCCAGAGCGGCATGGTGGTCGGACTCGGTTCTGGCTCGACCGCTGCCCTGATGATCGAAGCCCTGGGGGAGCGGCTCAAGCGCGGTGAGCTCCACGACATCACCGGCGTCACCACCTCGTTTCAAGGGGAGGTTCTGGCGGCAGAGCTCGGGATCCCGCTCAAGAGCCTCAACGCGATCGATCGCATCGACCTGGCGATCGATGGGGCCGACGAGGTCGACCCGTCCTTTCAGTTGATCAAAGGGGGCGGCGCCTGCCACGTGCAGGAAAAGCTGGTCGCCCGCCGTGCCCAGCGGTTTGTGGTGGTGGTCGACGCGACCAAGTTGGTCGATCGGCTCAACCTGGGCTTTCTGCTGCCGGTTGAGGTGCTTCCCGGCGCCTGGCGTCAGGTGCAGGGCCAGCTGGCTGACATGGGCGGCCAGGCCCAGTTGCGCATGGCGGTCAAGAAAGCGGGTCCAGTGGTCACCGACCAGGGCAACCTGGTGCTTGACGTGCGCTTTGCCGGCGGTATCGGCGATCCCGCCGGGCTGGAACAGGAGATCAACAATCTTCCCGGCGTGCTCGAAAATGGCCTGTTTGTCAATCTCACCGACCAGGTTTTGGTCGGTGAGATTGGCGATGGCGTGGCCACTGTGAGGGATCTGCCGAAGCGCTGATCCCGCCCTCGCTGGCCCCAGTGCTCAGCCGAGTCGCCGCCGCACCGATTCGGCGTGGCTGTGCAGTCCTTCGCTCTCGGCCAGGGTCAGCACCGCAGGCCCTGTGGCTTCAAGGGCTGTGCGGTTGAACTCGATCATGCTGGTGTGGCGCATGAAGGTCTCCACGCTCAGGGCACCGGCAAACCGCGCGGTGCCGCTGGTGGGCAGGGTGTGGTTCGGTCCGGCAAGGTAATCGCCGACAGCTTCAGGTGTGTGCGGGCCCATGAAGATGGCGCCCGCGTGCTGGATGCTCGCCGCCAGGGCGCCTGGATTGTCCACCAGCAACTCCAGGTGTTCCGGGGCGAAACGGTCGCTCAGGGCCGCCGCCTGCTGCAGATCGCGGCACACCACGATCAGCCCCCAGTCTTGGATGGCCTGGCGCGTGATCGCGGCGCGGGGATGGCCCTGCAGTTGCTGTTCAAGCGCTGCCGGCATCGCCGCTGCCAGCGCCTCGCTGGTTGTCAGCAGGATCGCCGCTGCCAGGGGGTCATGTTCGGCCTGGGCCAGCAGATCGGCGGCCACGAGCTCGGCTGGGGCGGTGTGGTCGGCGATCACCAGCACCTCGCTGGGGCCGGCCAGCGAATCGATCGCCACCCGGCCGTACACCGCCTTCTTGGCCAGGGTGACGTAGAGATTGCCCGGCCCGCTGATCACATCCACCCGGGGGATTGATTCGGTGCCCCAGGCCAGGGCGGCGATCGCCTGGGCGCCGCCGACGCGGTAGATCTCATCGACCCCGGCCAGATGGGCCGCCGCTAGGACGGTCGCGTTGGGCTCCCCGCCCGGGCCAGGCGGCGTCACCATTACCAGCCGTTGCACCCCAGCCACGCGGGCCGGTACGGCGTTCATCAGCACCGTGCTGGGGTAGCTGGCCCGCCCACCGGGCACGTACAGACCGGCGGTGGCCACCGGTCGCCAGCGGCGGCCAAGGCGTTCTCCGTGGGGACCGGTGACGCTGAGATCGACCGGCAGCTGCCGCTGGTGAAAATCAAGAATGCGCCCATGGGCCAGTTCCAGGGCCTGCTTCAGGGAGGGCTTCAGGCCATCCCAGGCGGCAGCTAACCGTTCGGCGGGAATCCGCAGCGGGTCAGGCCTGACCCCATCAAACCGTTCGCTCAGATCGAGCAGGGCGCGATCGCCCTGCTCGGCCACCTGCTGAATGATCGCGTCGACCCGCTGGGCCGCCTCGGTCATCTGCTGGCCACTGGTGCGTTCAGCGATCGCCACCAACCGTTGGGCCGCCTGCGTCTCATCCCGCAGGCAGGCGATCGTTGGGGCTGCTGGGGAGACGGCCATCGCGCGGGCAGGTGGGCAGCGGTTGCGCTCAAGCTAAGGGGCCGGAAGGTGTCCCCTTTGGGGGGGTAGGATCCTCGTTTGCCGTGCCTTGCGTCTGATCGCCTGTGGCCAATAACAAGTCATCCAAAAAACGCATCGAGATCGCCGAGCGCAACCGTCTGCGCAACCGGACCTACAAATCCGCCTTGCGCACCCTGATGAAGCGCTGCCTCAGCGCCTGCACCAGCTACAGCCAGCAGCCCGGTGCTGAGGCCAAGGAAGCCGTGCAGAAGACCATGAGCGCGGCGTTCAGCAAGATCGACAAGGCCGTCAAGGTCGGCGTGCTGCATCGCAACACCGGCGCTAACCAGAAGTCCCGTCTGTCTGTCGCTGTCAAAAAGGCGATCGAACCCGCCGTCACCGCCTGAGGGGGCACTTGAGCCTGGGCAGAATCACGCCCCTGGATTCGCCATGACGGAGCCCGTAGCACCTCTGGTTGACTCCCATTGCCACATCGTTTTCCGCAACTTTGATGCGGATCTCGATGCGGTGGCCAACCGCTGGCGGGAGGCTGGGGTTCAGGCCCTGGTTCACGCCTGCGTTGAGCCTGGCGAAATTCCCGCCATCCGTGACCTGGCTGATCGGTTCCCGGAACTGCGCTACTCCGTTGGGGTTCATCCCCTCGACACCGAGCACTGGACGTCCGCCACCCAGCAGGTGCTGCGTCAGGCTGCCGAAGCCGATAACCGTGTTGTCGCCATCGGCGAACTGGGGCTTGATCTGTTCCGCGAGCACAACCTTGCCGATCAGCTGGCAGTGTTGGAACCCCAGCTTGATCTGGCCTGCGAACTGGACCTGCCGGTCATCGTGCACTGCCGTGATGCGGCCGAGCCGATGGTCCAGGTCCTGCAGGAGCGCGCCTCCCGCGGCGCCTGCCCCCGCGGTGTCATGCACTGCTGGGGTGGAACCACCACGGAAATGGAGGCCTTTCTGGAGCTGGGCTTCTTCATCAGCTTCAGCGGTGTCGTGACCTTCCCCAAGGCCGAAGCAACCCATGCCTGCGCCAGGGCGGTGCCGGCCGATCGTTATCTGGTGGAGACCGATTGCCCATTCTTGGCTCCGGTTCCCCGTCGCGGCAAGCGCAACGAGCCTGCCTACGTGGCTGCCGTGGCTGAGCGTGTCGCTGAACTGCGTGGCGAGACGCTCCATCAGGTGGCCCTTACCAGCAGCCGCAACGCTGCTGCTTTGTTCGGGCTGACCCTTCACAATGTATGATGATCCATTGGCCTGGAAGCGGAAGCGCTCCTTGTTGTCGACGCCTGCAGCCTTGAAGCGAGTCGGATAGAGACAGGCCTTGCAGGCCGCCGTTCCTCCCCCAGTGGTGGAGCGGCTGTTCCTGTCGGCTGATCTCTTCGATGCGCCAGGTTGCCGGACCCTTCGACCGGCCAGTTCAGAAAACCCGTCCAACCCGTTCCTGCAGGTTCACCGCATGAGCAGCGCGATCCAGGTCGCCAAGACCGC
>CAYQCU010000018.1:0-7023 GCA_964416135.1 uncultured Bifidobacterium sp. | reverse complement strand
AGCAGCTCGAGCGGGAGGGGCACGAGATCGTGAAGCTCAACATCGGCAATCCCGGCGCCTTCGGGTTTCGGATGCCGGGCTCGATGCGGGTGGCCGTGGTCGAGAACCTGCACCAGGCCGACCCCTACTCGCACCAGAAGGGGATCTTCCCGGCCCGCGAGGCCGTCGTCATGCAGCAGCAGAGCCGCGGCGTGATGGACGTGACCGCCGACGACGTGTTCATCGGCAACGGCGTGTCCGAATTGATCATGCTCGCGATGCGGGCGCTCCTGAACCCCGGCGACGAGGTGCTCGTGCCGAGCCCCGACTACCCGCTCTGGACGGCGAGCGTCGTGATCCACGGGGCGAAGGCGGTGCACTATCCCTGCCGTCCCGAGCGCGGCTTCGTGCCCGATCCCGTCGAGGTCGAGCGGCTCATCACGCCGCGGACGCGGGCCCTCGTCGTCATCAACCCCAATAATCCCACGGGCGCCGTCTATCCGCGGAAGACGCTCGAGGCCCTGGCCGACATCGCCCGGCAGCGACACCTCGTCTTCTGCGCCGACGAGATCTACGACGAGATGCTCTACGACGGCGGTGAGTTCGTGCCGGCGGCGAGCCTCGACGACTCGCTCCTCTGCCTGACGTTCGGCGGCTTGAGCAAGGTCTACCGGGCCTGCGGCCTGCGGGTGGGCTGGCTCGTGTTCTCGGGCGAGCGGGAGCATGCCCGCGACTACATCCAGGCCGTCGAACTGCTGGCCAGCCTGCGGCTGTGCTCCAACGTGCCCGGTCAATATGCCGTGCAGACGGCCCTCGGCGGCCATCAGTCGATTCTCGATCTCACGAAGCCAGGGGGGCGGCTGCATGCGACGCGGGCGGCCATGCTCGACGCGGTGCGGCGGAGCAAGTATCTCTCGGTCGTGTCGCCGCAGGGGGCGATGTATGCCTTCGTGAAGGTGCATGCCGACCGGCTGCCCGGCGGTGTCGCCGCGTTCGACGACCAGGCCTTTGCGCTCGATCTCTTGGAGCGGAAGCATGTGCTCGTCGCGCCCGGGTCGAGCTTCAATGTGCCGTATCGCGACCACTTCCGCGTCACCCTGCTGCCCGACGCCGAGCAGATGGCCGACGTCTTTGCGCGGATCGAATCGCTGCTCGACGAGTATGCCGCACGGTAGCCCGTAGGCCCGTTGCTCCGCAACGGGCTGCCCGCCCCCCCGTAGGCCTGTTGCTCCGCAAAGGGCTGCCCGCCCCCCCCGTAGGCCTGTTGCTCCGCAACGGGCTGCCCGTCACGGAGTGACGGGCCTACGAAGGCGTGACGGGCCTCCGAGGCCGCGTGGTACAACGACGGCATGACCGCTGTATTTCCCGAACCGTCTTCCGCCCACGGCACTGCTGCCCGCGTTCGTCGGCCGCTCGCGGCCTGGCTCGCCGGGCGGCTCTCGCTCGATGCCGCGCTCGCGATGGCGGAGCGTCTCGCCTGGGAAGTGTCGGAGCCTGGCGGTCGGCCGCCGACCCTGCTCGTGCATGAACTCGAGCCGGTGATCACGATCGGCCGGCTCGGTTCGCGGGCCGATGTGCAGCTCACTGACGACGAGCTGCGGGAGCGGCGGCTGACGCTGCGGTTCATCAGCCGCGGCGGCGGCGCGGTGCCTCACGGGCCGGGGCAGGTGTGCGTGTCGCTGTTCGCGACGCTCGAAGACCTCGGCCTCTCCCGGCACGACGTTGGAGGCTATCTCGAGCGGCTCGAGGCCGCGCTCGAGGCCGCGCTGCGGCAGGTGCGGTGTGGCCCGATTCGGCATCCGGGCGTGTCCGGCGTCTTCGGCCGCACGGGGCTGCTCGCCGCGGTGGGCGCGACCATCAGGCGGGGCGTGGTGCGGCATGGGGCCTTCGTGAACGTGAGCCCCGGATTCGAGCCGCTCGATACCGTGCAGGCCGTTCCGCGATCGCCATTCGCCGGCGGGCTGCCAACGCGTACGATGGGTTCGGTGCAGGCCGACCTGCAGCGCAAGGTGCGGCCGCAGGACGTGCGAACCGCTCTCGTGCAGCAGGTGGCCGATGCCTTCGGCTTTACGAGAACGAGCATCCAGTCGGGCTTTCCCGTACCCGTCCCCGCCGTCGCAGCCCGCACCATGGAGGCCGTGAGCCGTGTCGGATAGCACTTCATCGATGTCGTCGCTGTCGCTTCCCATCATTGGCGATGTCGCCCCCGCGCCGCCGGCCGTGCGCCGGCTCCCGCCGTGGCTGCGGCAGAATCTCGGCGCCGGCGGTGGCCACGGTGAAACGGCCGGCCTGATCGCCGAGCTGAATCTCGAGACGGTCTGCTCGTCGGCGAAGTGCCCCAACCGGCTCGAATGCTGGTCACAGAAGACGGCCACGTTCATGATTCTGGGTAACGTCTGCACGCGGCCCTGCGGCTTCTGCTCTGTGCCGAAGGGCAAGACGGAGACTCTCGAACTCGACGAGCCGGAGCGGGTCGCCGAAGCGGCCCGGCGGCTCGGCCTTGCGCACGTGGTGATCACGAGCGTGACCCGCGACGACCTGCCCGACGGCGGTGCCGAGCATTTCCGGCGGACGGTCGAAGCCGTGCGGGCCGCGACGGGGGCGGCGGTCGAGGTGCTCGTGCCCGACTTCATCGGCAAGGAAGGGGCGCTCGAGCGGCTCATGGAGTCGAAGCCCGACGTCTTCAACCACAACACCGAGACGGTGCCGCGACTCTACCGCACGGTCCGCGGCCGCAAGAGCGTCTATGCCTGGACGCTCCAACTGCTCGCGGATGCCAAGCGGATCCTGCCGAGCGTGAAGACGAAGAGCGGCCTGATGCTCGGGCTCGGCGAGACGCGGGACGAACTGCTCGACGTGTTCGCCGATCTTCTCGACCACGGAGTCGATTTCCTGACGCTCGGCCAATATCTGCAGCCCACGCTCGATTCGCTGCCGGTGGAGCGCTACGTGCCCCCTGAGGAATTCGACGAGCTGGGTGCGATTGCGACACAAATGGGATTCAAGAAAGTGGCGAGCGGGCCGCTCGTGCGGTCGAGCTATCACGCCCGCGACATGGCGGAGGCGTGATTGCGGTTCGGGGCTGCCCATGCCCCGAGCGCCGGACGCTCGCTACGGGCATCCATGCCCTCCGCTCGCTCGATGCCGCCTTCGCTTCGGCATCCTGCGTGCGCTCGGCGGCATACGCCGGCTCTCGGGGCATGGGCAGCCCCTCACGGCGTTGGGTTGGGCAACGGCCTGAATTTACTCCCCGTCCGCTTCGAGGCCGTGCTCGAGGAGCTTCTTGCGGAGCGTGTTGCGGTTGATGCCCAGACGGGCGGCCGCCTTGAGCTGCACGCCGCCGCAGGCGGCGAGCATTTGGGCGATGAGTTCCCGCTCCACGCGGCTCACCACGCGGTCGAAGAGGTTGTCGTCGTCGGGGCCGGCGGTCGTCATGCCCTGCTCGACGAGGTCGCGGGCCAGGCTGTCGAGGTCGCCTCCCCGACCCGGCAGGGATGCGGCGGCCGCCGTCTTCTCGCCCCGCATCGCGGCCGGCAGGAGGTCGAGCGTGATCTCGTCGCCCGGCGCCATGACGACGCACCGCTCGACCACGTTCTGCAACTCGCGGACATTGCCCGGCCAGTGGTACTTCAACAGCGCGTCGAGGGCGGTCTTGTCGATGTGCACGACATACCGGTCGTTCTCCTCGTTGTAGATCTCGAGAAAGTGGGTCAGGAGCAGCGGAATGTCGTCGCGACGGGCCCGCAGCGGCGGCAGGTGAATCGGGACCACGTTGAGCCGGTAGTAGAGGTCCTCGCGGAAGGTCTCCTTCGCCACCTCGTCGAGCAGGTCGCGGTTGCTCGCGGCGATCACCCGCGTATCCACCCGCACCGTCTCGGTGTCACCCACCCGCTCGAACTCCCGCTCCTGGAGCACCCGCAGGAGCTTCACCTGCAGCTTCGGCGTGGTGGAGTTGATCTCGTCGAGAAAGATCGTGCCGGTGTGGGCCGCCTCGAACCGTCCGGCGCGGTTGGCGACGGCGCCGGTGAAGGCACCGCGGACATGGCCGAAGAGCTCGCTTTCCAGCAGGCTCTCCGAGAGGGCGCCGCAGTTGACGCGAACGAATGGCCCGCTTCCTCGGGAGGACAGCTCGTGGATCGCCTTCGCGATCAGTTCCTTGCCCGTGCCCGTCTCCCCGAGCAGGAGCACCGACGCGTTCGATGCAGCCACCCTGCGCGTGGTCGCATACACGTCCCGCATCGCGGGGCTCGAGCCGATGAGGCCGCGGATCGGGGGCGTCGAGGGGTCGTCAGCGGGTTGGCCGGGCTGCAGCAGCATCGTCGCGATTGTACTGTGCCGCCACGAGGCTGCGGGGCGGGTCGCCGGGCCGGGCAACTTCCCAGCCCCGTGCGGCCATCCGCTCGAGAAGGGCCGCCGCCTCCCGGCCGCGGGCGAGCCTCGCCTCGCGGGCACGCGACCGGGCCGTGGGATCGACAGCCTCGGGCCCCGCCGCCTGCGCGAGCGCGTCGGGAAACCGCGGGCCGACCGTCGTGCCATCCGCAGCCGGGTCCGTCGCCGCCTCGAAGAAGCTGTCGAGGCGATCGACGACGCCGATGCCATCGAAGTCGCGAAACTTCAGCAGCAGCTGCGTGAGGAAGCAGCCGCGGCCATCGTCGAGCGGATCGACCACGAGCAGCACCGGCGGCACGTCGCCCGCGCGGCACCTCTGCAGCAGCTGCACCGTCTCGATCGGCGTGGGACTGATGCTGCGTGCGGCGAGCAGCACGAGCGTGGTGTCGGCCGTCTCGCGGGCCGCGACGATCGCTTCCCGCCCGGTCGCGACCGGCACCGCCTCGTAGCCGAAGCGACTGACGTCGGCCGCGAGTTCATGGCGGATGGCCTCCTCCGGATGAACCACGATCGCGACGTCGCGGCCCGTCGCGGTTGTGGCATGGCGGAGCAGATCCACCACGCGACTGGAGCCCGGATAGTGGGGATCGCCCCCAGCCAGCGCGAGGGCTGTGGCCGCGGCGGCCTGCAGGCCGGCATCTGGTACGGCAAGCGCCCTGACGAGCGCCTTGCGGGCGGCGGGGGAGAGCAGGCTGCGTGCAGGAGCGACGGCGTCGGCCGCTTCGGGGGGCACGAGACTGCGACAGGCCGCTGCCGCCGCCTCGAATAGGCCGTGCGTGATCGCCAGCTCGGCTACGGTGACTGCGGTGTCGGGGTCGAAGCCGTCGGGGGGCGTGAGCGGCTGGCGGAGGCTGGCCGGCGGGATCGTGTCGGCCGTCGCGCCATCACGACCGGCCGCGACGAGCAGGCTTTCCAATTGGGCCAGCAATACCAGGCGGATCGCCTGGGGATCGCGCACACCGAGGGCGACCAGATCCCGGGCCACGTGGGCCGCCTCCGCCGACCGTGCCTCACGAGGCGACATCCGCCGCCGCATGATTCGCCGGGCCTCGGGATTCCATGCGTACCGCTCGACCGTGCCGGTGAGCGTGCCGCCGAGCGCGCGGGCCGCATCCTCCGGCTTCGTGACGGGCTCCAGGCAGAGCTCGTCGATCGGCGGCAGCGCTGCGGGCGCGAGCATGCGGTCGAGTCGGGCAGTGAGCCTGGCGAATGCAGTGTCGCGAGACGGCGGGCCACCGAGCCGACGGATGGCCGCGTCACGCGCAGCCGGTGGGGTGTTCTCCACCAGGGCCGGCGCGAACAGGAAATCATCGATGTCGGCCGCCCCGCTCGCGGCGAGCGCCTCGATCGCGCCGGCCCAGTTGGCGACGTCGTCGGAGCCGAGCCAGGCGAGCAGCGGCTGCCGTGCGGCCGGGCCGACCGCGGCGATGATCTGCCTTGCGGCATGCGCCTGCCGGCTGCCGGCGGGCGCGTCCTGCAACACGTCGGCCAGCACGGGCAGGGCGTCTTCCTGGGCCGCTGCGAGGCGATCGGCTGCGGCGAGCCGCTCCTGCACCGTGGGGCTGCCGAGCGCGGCTGCAGCGGCAGTGAGTTGCGCGGGATCACGGCGGCGGATCGCGGCCGCTGCGCGGATCGCGTCGATGATCTTGCCTGCCGCCGGGTCGCGCGGTGCCAGTGCTCGCTCGAGGCGTCCCAGTCGGGCGGCGTCGAATGCATCGCCCAGGTCGGCAAACAGGGTGAAGCGTTCCTTCTCGTCGTCGCCCACCGCCGCCACGAACTTCTTGAAGGAGTCGTGGGCGACGTCAGGCACGTCGACCTCTGCGCACCGCACCGCCGCCTCGAAGCAATCGGCGGGTGAGGTCCGTGGTGGGAAGGCGAGTGAGTCGATCACGGCCTGCTGCAGCGGATCGAGCCGCCGCTGTGGCTCGGCAGCTACCGCGCCGGCCGCGCAGCCGATCACCGCCACCGCCAGCATCCGCGTTCGCCACTGCACGTCGCACTCTCCGTGGGTGAGCAGGCCGTGCGAACGGCCTCCCCGCCCTCATGGTCGACAATTCGTGAGCCGCGCGTGGAGCCGTGACCGCGATCGAGGAGAACTGGCTCGAAGGCTGCCCAAACTCCCGAGGCCGCAGGGTCATCGGCGACGACATAAACCCGTTGCTCGGCAACGGGCTTGCCCGTCACCGTAGGCCCGTTGCTCCGCAACGGGCTTGCCCGTCACGGAGTGACGGGCGTATCACGCCAGTCGCTCGCGCCAGGCCGCGAGCTGCGCGGCGACCGAGGCCGGG
This sequence comes from uncultured Bifidobacterium sp., assembly GCA_964416135.1. Taxonomy (GTDB): domain Bacteria; phylum Actinomycetota; class Acidimicrobiia; order Acidimicrobiales; family Ilumatobacteraceae; genus UBA2093. Next base: position 367 of record CAYQCU010000018.1, on the reverse strand, counting down.
GCGGTGGAGCCCTGGCTCACCATGCGCCCGACGGCGTTGTGCGGGCCGAGGGCCGCCCGCAGGCTGGCATTCCAGCCGGGGTATTCCCGGGCGAACTCCTCGTCGGCCAGTTCGGAGAGGGCCACGCCCCGCGTCATCGCCGTGCGCACGAGGTGGCCGACGAGCTCGTGGGCCGTCCGCTGCGGCACGCCCGCCGCGATCAGCGCTTCCATCAGGCTGGTCGCATCGAGATGGCCGCGGTCGAGCGAGGCGGCGATCCGTTCGTGGTCGAACCGCGTGCCCGCCACCAGTGGCGCGGCCACGCCGAGCACCGCCTCCAGCGTGTCGATGGAGTCGAAGATCCGCTCCTTGTCTTCCTGCAGGTCGC
>CAYQCU010000017.1:0-7553 GCA_964416135.1 uncultured Bifidobacterium sp. | reverse complement strand
ACACCGAGCCGCCCATCGACACGCAGGCGGCGGTCGAGTTCATCCACCAGAAGGCGGCCCGGGCCGACACCTGCAACGTGTTCGTCGTGGCCTGCGTGAGCCGCGGCCGCGAGGGCAAGGAACTGGCCGAGATCGGCCGGCTCGTCGAAGCCGGGGCGGTGGCGTTCAGCGACGACGGGGCGCCCGTGTACGACGCCGAGCTCATGCGGCGGGCCCTCGAATACTGCCGCATGTTCGACAAGCCGATCCTCGCCCACGAGGAGGTGCTCGAACTCTCCCGTGGCGGCGTGATGAACGAGGGGCTCGTGTCGCTCCTGCTCGGCCTGCCCGGAATGCCCGCCGCCGCCGAGGACGTGATGATCGGTCGCGACGTCACTCTCACCGAAGCCACGGGTGGTCGGTTGCATGTGATGCACGTCTCCACGGCCGGGGGCGTGGCACTCATCCGCGATGCCAAGCGACGGGGCGTCCGCGTCACTGCGGAAGCCTGCCCGCACCACTTCACGCTCACCGACGAGAGCCTGCGTGGCTTCGACTCCAACTACAAGATGAGCCCGCCCTTGCGGACGGCCGCCGATGTCGAGGCGATCATCGAAGGACTGGTCGACGGCACGATCGACTGCATCGCGACCGACCACGCGCCGCACGCACGCGAAAAGAAGATGCTGGAACTCGACCGGGCGCCCTTCGGCATCCTCGGCCTGGAGACGGCCGTGGGGCTGTCGGTCACCCGGCTCGTGGCCACGGGCCGGATCGGCTGGCCGCGGCTGATTGAGTCGCTCAGCACGCTGCCGGCCCGGATTCTGGGCATCAATCGCGGCACGCTCCGGCCCGGAGCCGTGGCCGACGTCACGCTCATCGATCCCGAGCGGTCGTGGCAGGTCGATATCAACACGTTTCGCTCGAAGAGCGTCAACTCGCCGTTCCACGGCTGGACGCTGCGGGGCAGGGCGGTCGCCACGATCGTGGGCGGTCGCGTGAAGTATCGGCTTGGGTGAGCCCGGGCTCATGACCCTCATCATCGACGGCTACAACCTCTTGCACGCATCGGGAGTGTTCGGGGCCGAACGCGGCCCCCGCGGCTTCGAGCAGTCGCGGGTGGCGCTGCTCGACATGCTCTGCGAACTGCTCGGCGACCACGCCGCCGACACGATCGTCGTGTTCGATGCGGCCCGGGCGCCCGACGGCCTGCCCGGACGGCTCGTGCACCGCGGCATCCGGGTCTGGTTCGCCCGCGAGTATCCCGATGCCGACACGCTGATCGAGGAACTCGTCGAAGACGACACCGCGCCATCCCAGCTCGTCGTCGTCTCGAGCGACCGCCGGCTCCAGGTGGCCGCCCGCCGCCGCCGGGCCAAGGCCGTCTCGTGCGAAGAGTGGCTCGCCGACGCCCGCGCCAACCTCCGCCGTCGCGGGCACCGCGCCGCCGACGAAAAGCCCGCCGCGCCAACCTCCGCCGACGTCGAATACTGGAAAAAGTATTTCGACATGTGACGCCAGCGGGCTGGCGTGTGGGGATGCGGAACGTCCGCGGCTCGCGCCGCGGGATCCCCTCGCTGGCGCTCAGGGCTTGTATGGCCGGAATAGAAGCCCTGAGCGCGAGCGCGGGGATAGTAGGGGCGGAATAGGAGCCCTGTCACACCCGCGCCCACTTTGCGAGCTTGCGGTCGAGCGTTGACCGCTCGATGCCGAGGATCGCCGCGGCCTTGGTCTTGTTGCCGCCGACGGCCTCGAGCGTGGCGAGCACGTGTCGCCGCTCCATTTCGTCGATCGACATCGGCGTAAAGGGGCCGGCGGACTGGGCGACCTTCCCCGTGTCGCCGGCCACGGCGAGCTGCGTGAGGGCCACGTCATCGACGTCGATCCATTCCCGTCGGGCGAGCACGACCGCCCGCTCGACGCAGTTGCGCAGCTCGCGGATGTTGCCCGGCCAGCGGTAGGCCTCCAGGGCCTCGATGGCGGCGGGCGTGAAGCCGCGGAGCCTGCGGCCCGTCTCGGCGGCGAACCGCTCCAGGAAATGCGTCGCCAGCACGGCGATGTCTTCGGGCCGGCGACGCAGTGGAGGGACGAGGATCTCCACGACCTTGAGCCGGAAGTAGAGGTCGCGGCGGAATGTGCCGGCGGTGACGGCGGCCTCGAGATCTCGGTTCGTGGCGGCCACCACCCGCACGTCCACCTGCACCCGCGTGCTCCCCCCGACCCGTTCGAAGGGATGCCCTTCGAGGACGCGGAGGAACTTGGCCTGGATCGCCGGGCTCATCTCCCCGATCTCGTCGAGCACGAGGGTGCCGGCATGGGCCGCCTCGAACTTCCCGATCTTGCGATCGGTCGCACCGGTGAAGGCGCCTTTCTCGTGGCCGAAGAGCTCGCTCTCCAGGAGCGTTTCGGAGAGGGCGGCGCAGTTGAGGCAGACGAAGGGACCGCCGCGGCGATCGCTCGCCTCATGAATGGCGCGGCCCACGAGTTCCTTGCCCGTGCCGCTCTCGCCGCGGATGAGCACCGTCGCCTTCGTGGCCGCGACGCGGCCGATCTGCTCGCGAATGGCCTCGACCGCGGCGCTCTGGCCGGCCATCGCGCTGCCCTCGGCCGCCGGCCGGCGGATCGACGGAGGAGCGGAGGGCGCGGCTGCCGGAGCCGGCCGTTCCGCCGAAACGGTCTGGGCCGTGGGCGTGTCGCCTTCGCCGTACACGAGCGTGGCGTGGCCGATCGTGATCGTGTCGCCCGAGGCGAGCAGGTGGTCGGTGGTGATCGCCTGCCCGTTCAGTTGGGTGCTGTTGCGGCTCTCGAGGTCGCGGACCATCCAGCCGCGGGAGGTCGGGAAGATCTCGGCATGGAACCGGCTGGCCCGCTCGTCGTGCACCACGACCGTGTTCGTGGGGGCCCGGCCGATGGCCACGCGTTGGCCGGACGTGAGCGGAGTGATGCTCCGCCCCACGACCGGGTCGTTCACGACGAGAAATGCCGGGCCCTGGGGGGCATCCATCGCGGTGCAACTCCGGCTCGAGCGGGCTGGTGTGGGCAGGGATGTCGTCGACTCACGACCGCATCATGATCGAGGGCCACGCCGTTGGCGAGGGGCCGTCGGGGGGCGGCGCGTCAAATCGCAGGATTCCCGGCCAGAACCGGGTTTGCCGCGAATTTCGCCGCCAACTAGCATCATGACTCGAGACTGGTCCGACCGCACCCGCACGCAGGGGCCTGATTATGTATCTCCGGAATGCATTTTTTACGCTCGTTCAGGCCGCGGCAGTCGCCGTGCTCGTGATGCTTGCGTGTGGCAGCACCGCCCACGGGCAGTTTGGCCGTGGCTTCGGCGCATCTGTCGGTGGCATCGCCATCGATGCCGATGGCATCGTGCGAAACCTCGATGCCCGGGCGGTCGAGTCGCTCGCCGCCGAGCGCCGGGCGGCCCTTGCCGACGCCGACGTCGTGAAGGCCGGAACACGGCGCAAGGTGTCGCTGGCTGCCATGGCTCGAGCCGTGCGGGAAGCTGCCGCTGCCGGCAAGCCGGTGCCCCCCGACGTGATGTTTCTGGGTGGCCTCCAGCAGGTCACAGGCGTGTTCGTCGATCCCGAGCATCGCGACATCGTCCTCGTTGGGCCGGCCGACACGCCGGTCGTGAGCCCGTCGGGCACGGTCGTCGGCGCCGCCAGCAAGCGGCCGCTGCTGCAGTTCGAAGATCTCGTCGTGGCCCTCCGGGCGATCGACGACGCCCGGGCGGGGGGGATCCGCTGCTCGATCGATCCGACCCGTGACGGACTCGCGCGGCTCGATGCCTTCCTCGCCACGCAGCGGGCCGTGATGGGCAATCCCGAGCCGCTGTTCCGCGGCATGGAGCAGGCGCTCGGGCTCCAGACCGTGACCGTGGGGGGCGTGCCGGCCGACAGCCGCTTCGCCCAGGTGCTGGTGGCTGCCGACTATCGGATGAAGCGGATCGGCATGGGACTCGAGCCGTCCGGCGTGAAGCAGTTGCCGAGTTACCTGACGCTGGTGCCCGCGGGCGGCCAGGCGTCATCACTGCCCAGATTCTGGCTGGAGGCGGAGTATGACCCCATCGCCCGCGATGCCGACGAACTCGCCTGGCGGCTCTCCGGACGCCGGATGAAGTGCCTCACCGAGAGCGACCTCGCCGGCCGAGATGGCGTCGAGCGGGGCGCCGGCCGTGCCGACAAGGCCGCCGAGAAGTGGTGCGACGCAATGACCGCCCACTATGACGATCTCGCGCTGAAGCATCCGGTGTTCTCCGAACTCGTGAACTGCGTTGACCTCGCCGTCGTGGCCGCGCTCATCAAGGGGCGGCAACTCGATGCCCGGGCCGGGCTCGACCTCGCGCCGCTGCTCGACGCGACGACGGTGCCGGTGCCGACGTATGAGGTGCCGGAAACGGTGCCGACGGTGGCCAGCGGTCTCAAGAAGGGCACCACCTGGGTGCTGAGTGCCTCCGGCGGAGTGCAGTTCCAGCCGTGGCAGTTCGCAGCCAACGCCCAGGCTGCCGCCGACCTCGGCGAGCAGCGGACCACGGCTCTCGCCGCCCGCCCGAACGCCGGCCTCTGGTGGGACTGAGTCCACCCGCGTGCGCCGTAGTCCGCATGCGGCCCACGGTATGAACGCCGCAGGTCCGTCCATGCCTCCGCGGATTCACCTCCTGTGGCGTGGGTTCGGGGCTGCCCATGCCCCGTCGCCGGACGCTCGCTACGGCATCCATGCCTTCGCTCGCTCGATGCCGCCTTCGCTCCCGGCATCCTGCCTGCGCTCGGCAGCAGACGCCGGCTCCTGGGGCATGGGCAGCCCCTCACGGCGTTTTGGTTTGCCATCGTCTAGGGCGTCGGCGCGGTCCACGTGATCGTGGCGACGGCGTTGGCGGCCGATGGGAATACCGCATCGACCCAGCCGGCGGCTGACAGCGCCTGGAGGTCATCCGTCGCCGCTGGTGGCGGCACGCTCTTGATCAGCAGCAGGTCGGCATCGACTGTGGCGGCGACGGCCGCGGCCAGTGAATCACTGGTGACGGTCCAGTCTTCGGGCAGCGCTACGGCGTGGGTCGCGAGCCAGGCCGCCGCGTCGAGGATCGCCACAGCATGAGCGTCATCTGTGGTCGTCGCCACTGGCAGCGAGAGCGATTCGGCGACGATGACCGCCGTGAGCCGCATCGCATCGATCGCCAGCCGATGCATCAGGGCCGGAGGCCGCGCTGCCGCCGCGTCGATCGCACGGAGGCCGTCCACGACCGCTCCGCCACCGACGATCAGCAGCAGCGGCCGCCGGAGCCCGGACACGAGCGACTCGATCTCCTCGGGCCAGCGTGGCCGTGTGAGCAGGCTGCCCCCCAACTTCACGACGAGCAGGCGCCGAGCGCCGATGTCGATGCGACTTCGAATCGTGCCGGTCGTCCAGCCTGCGATCACGAGAGCACTCCCCGGGCGATGAGAGCGAGGGCGTGGGCGGGGGCCGCCCGCGAGACATCGGTCCCGAGCACATCGGGCAGTGAGACGATCGGCCCTGTCAGACCCGCCCGGTCGATCGCCATCCGGGCGAGCCGCTCGCCGTGCCCTGCGATCACGACGCTCGTCGGACGCCGGTCGCAGCCGACGACGACGCGGCCGAGCGCCCGAGCGATGAGCCGGGCCTGTCCGGCCGCGAAAGCGGCGGCTGAGATCGTGGCGTCGGTCATCGTGAAGTCGGCTGGCTCCAGCAGCAGCGAACGGGCCAGGCGAATCCGGGCGGCGTCGCGCGTGGCCGGGCCGCCGTCGGCGGTGTCGGTGGCGTGGGGCTGTTCCGGCAACGCGTCGAGCAGCAGCCACGCATCGCGGGAATCGGCGAATCGCTCTGCAGCGACCGGGCGGCGGAGCCCGCGATGTGGCAGCCAGCGGACGACGGCCGCCAGTGGTGTCCGCTCGACGCCCGTGTAGACAAGCTCGCCGGCGAGCATCCGGCTGGCATCATCATACGCCCGCGGCACCGGCCGCCCGCCCGCGATCGGCACCAGATCGACGGTGGTCGAGCCCACGTCCACGAGCAGCGAGCGATCGCCCGGCGCATGGGCGGCGGCGAGCCGGGCGAGCGCATGCCAGTTGCTCGCCGCTGCCTGGAGCGGGGCCGCCTTCGCGGCGTCGGCAGAAACGATCCGGCCGTCGAGCAGGTAGATGCCCGGGGCGTCGATGCACCGGATCACCGCCGCCGCGGACACGATCGCATCGACGATGTGCGAGACTCCCGCCGCCCGCGACGGGTAGCAGTCGGCGATCTCGCCGGTCATCGTGGCCACGATCCGCCGCGGTGCGACGGAGCCGACGAGGTCGGCAAGGGCCTCGGGAAGGCGCCGCCATTCTCGCCACAACGGGAAGGGCACGGCCTGCGTCCATCCGCGGCCGTCGGCGGCTTTGAGGTTCGCGCCGCCGACGTCAATCGCCACGAGGTCCGTCTGGGGTGCCGTGGGCATCGCTGGAGAGCCTGAAGGCATGCGGAGAGAACCGGCCGCCCTCCGGAAGCATCGGCGTCCGGCCGGCGGCCACGTCGAGCATGGCCCGCACGAGGCCGCCGCTCAAGCCCGAGGCGTGGCCCACGAACGACGTCGTGACCCGCGGGTTGATTTCGAGCACGCGGTCACCACGGCCGTCGCTCCGCTCGCCGAGGATCATGTCGACGCCGATCCACCCCGCAGCGGATTCCGAGTCGCCCGTCGACCGCGCGACCGCACGAATCGCCCGCCGGGCAAGTGCCTCGGCCCGGTCGGCCAGGAGTCGATCGGAAAGCGGTTCGCCGCCGGCATAGGCAATCTGCGTCCCGGTCGTGGTGAACACCTGACGGAACGGCGGCAGCGGATACACCCCATTCGGACCACAGAGGCAGGAGACCCCCACGGCCATGCCCGTGACGAAGGCTTCGATCCGCATCGGCCGCCGCGCGGGGGGCGGCTCGGGATCGCCACGATCGACGACGCCGAAGCCATCGCCGCCGGTACCGTCGCGGGCCTTGCGGACCGCGGGGCGGATGAAGGCCTCAGGCCACATCTCGCCGATCGCGAGGGTTCGTCCGGCCGGCACCGAAACGCCGGCTGCCGCCAGAGCCTGGATCGTCGCCTGCTTGTCGCTGGCGATCTCGACGAAGGCGTGGGCAGGCGCGAGCACGCTGGCTCCGGTGGCCCGCGCGGCCGCAATCCGCGTGGTGAGAATCCCGTCGGTCTCGGGCGCCACGATCAGCACCGTATCGGCGGCTGCCGATGCGGCGACGAGCGTTTCGAGGTCATGATTCGCAGCGACAGGTAGTACGCGGACGCCGGCTGGCAACGCGAGCCGCATCCCACCGGCAACGAGTGCGACGACCTCGAGGCCACCACCGGTCATGGCATCGGCACTGAGCGACTCGAGCATCGCCCGCCCCTCGGGAGCGAGCGAGTCGAGGCCGCCCCCACCGGCGCAGCAGTATTCGTAGACGAGGAGCCGCATGCGGAGAGGATACAGCGGCACGCAGCCGTAGGCCCGTCACTCCGTGACGAGCTCAGCCCGTTGCGGAGCAACGGGCCTACGGGTGACGGGCAGCCCGTTGCGGAGCAA
>CAYQCU010000016.1:3816-8408 GCA_964416135.1 uncultured Bifidobacterium sp. | reverse complement strand
GCCATGACGGATAAGGAATGACAAGATAATGACCCAACTGACCAAAAACTTTAGTCTGGCTGAAATGGTGAAGTCGGAGACGGCGCTTCGTCACGGCATGGAAAACAAGCCCGGACCAGACGAACTCAACAACCTTTTAAAGCTCTGCGCCAATGTTCTCCAGCCTATTCGGGATCACTACCAGAAGGGCGTCAAGGTCAACTCAGGCTACCGTTCTCCAGACGTAAATGCTAAAGTAGGCGGATCACGGACCTCGGATCACTGCCGGGGGATGGCTGCGGACATCGAGATACCGGGGGTGCCAAATGCAGAGCTTGCTGCTTATATTAGAGACAACTTGGCTTACACACAGCTTATTTTGGAATTCTATACTCCTGGCGTACCTGACAGTGGTTGGGTTCATGTTAGTTACGATGATCAAGACCTGAAAAAGCAGGTCTTGACTGCCACCAAAAAAGACGGAAAAACAGCCTATTTGACCGGTTTGGTAGCCTAAATGCCCCTCGCACGCCTATTCTTCAACCCTGGAATTGACAAGCAGAACACCGAATATGGTGCGGAAGGCGGCTGGATTGATGCCGACTACGTGCGTTTTCGCTATGGTCTTCCAGAGAAGATAGGCGGTTGGGAGACGTTCAACAACAACGAATACCTGATCGGACAGGCCTCAGACATCTTTTCCTGGAAGGATCTTGACGGTGCGCCTTATGCTGCCATTGCGACCAACAAGAAACTCTACGTTCTTAAGGCCGAGCAGTGGTATGACATCACTCCTATTCGGGCTACCGGCACCTGTACTTTTGACACAACCAGTGGCTCTACGACCGTCACGGTAAATGACACCGCCCATGGCGCACGGGCCGGGGATCTTGTCATCATCAGCAACACCACAGGAGACCCCGGTGGTATTCCAAACGCTAGTTTGGATAATGAGTTTGAGATACAAGAGGTCATAAACGCCAACGAGTACACAATCATCTCGCCCACCGCAGCTTCCTCTACTGCTTCAGCAGCGGGGTCAGCAGATGTGGACTATGAGGTATCAGCTGGTCCTGTTGACGGCGCGTTTGACTTTGGCTGGGGTTCTGGACTTTGGGGAACTGAGACTTGGGGAACAGAACGCTCCCCAACTGTTGTAGATCAGCTAAATCCGTTGATCTGGGTCTTTGACAACTACGGTGAGAACCTGCTTATTCAGCGTGTGGATGGGCCTATTTACGAGTGGCTCCCGAGCCTTGGTCCTACTGTCCGTGCGACGAGGATTGTTGGTGCTCCGACCAGAAGCAAGTTTGCTCTGTTGTCTACGCCGGACAGGCACCTTGTCTGTCTTGGGACGGAGACGACGGTAGGGATGCCGTCTACCCAGGATCCGCTTTTTGTACGGTTCTCCAATCAAGAAGATCCAACGGACTTTATTGAGACAGCCACGAACACGGCTGGTGGACAACGGATCACGGACGGTAGTTTGATTGTTACGGCTCTGCGTTCGCGTGGTCAGATCCTTATTTGGACGGATACGGCGCTGCATGGCATGCAGTATGTTGGACCGCCGTATACCTTTGGATTTCAGCAGCTTGGTGCGAACTGTGGCTGTATTGGCCCCCATGCAGCGGTAGATGTGAACGGCGTGTCGTTCTGGATGGCAGATGATGCCTTCTGGACCTTTGACGGTACGGCTAAGAAGCTTCCCTGTACGGTGCAGGATTACGTGTTTAAGGACGTCAACACGGTCCAAGGATTTAAGTTTTATGCTGGCTTGAACACACAGTTCAACGAAGTCACGTGGTTCTATTGCAGCGCATCATCAAGCGATATCAATAGGTTTGTAACCTACAACTACCTGGAAAATGTCTGGTCGATTGGCACCATGGCACGAACCGCGTGGATGGATGAGGGTGTGTTCCCCAGGCCGACGGCGGTCGAGTATTTGCCCAACAGCAACGCGTCTACGATAACGCCCATCTACGGGCTTACGGCAGGCAGAAGTCTGGTGTACAAGCAGGAAACAGGGGTGAATGGAGCGGGAAGCCCAATCAACGCCTACCTGCAATCCGGCTACTTTGACATTGCCGATGGCGAGAACATGCTGTTCATGACACGGTTTATCCCAGACTTCAAGAACCAAGTCGGAAACCTGACGGTACGATTATTGCTTCGTGCTTATCCACAGGCTTCTGCAACGCCTAGCAGCCTTGACCCGTATGTCATCACGCCTACCACACAGCGTGTGGATACACGCGCGCGGGGGCGGCAGATCAGCTTGAAGATTGAAAGCACCGATCTTGATACGACGTGGCGCTTTGGAACGATGCGTGTCTGGATCCAGCCGGATGGCCTTAGATGAGCAAGATTACTAACGTTCGTCTGCCTAACGCGGTATCGCAGAACTACGATCCACAGCAGTTCAACCAACTTGTTCGCTCTCTTGAGCAGATCATTCTCCAGTTAAACAGCACGTACACGCCTGTTACGAGTGAGAATACGGCAGCCGCCGCGTCCTGGTTCGGGGCTGGTGGTGGGGCAGCCGGTGGAGGTTTTGCTGGTGCAATACGTGGGTTCCAGATGAGTACCGGAATACGGTTGCCGCATGGGATGTTCATGTCTCAATCCGACCAGCCCAATGCTGGGATCACCAGTGAGAACCTTGTCACGTATGATCTTCCCATCATTACGCAGGGCGTGAAGGTCGAGAACAACTCAAGATTGAAGTTCACGGAATCTGGACAGTACCTAGTGACTATTTCGCTCCAGGTGACTAACCGTGGGAATACGGCAGCGGAGTTCGAGTTATGGGCCAAGAACACCGGAACAAACTACCCGTCCAGCAACACACGGTTTGATATTCCTGTTCGTAAAAGTTCTGGGGTTTGGTCTCACATTGTTGCCGCAGTGGCGGTGATCTTTACTGTGACGGATCCGGCAACGGAGTATTTAGAGATGGCGTGGTGGTCCGACAGCACCGATGTGTATATTGAGCATTATGGAACTGGAACGAATCCGACCAGACCAGCTATTCCTTCTGTTATTTTGACGGCAAATTTTGTCTCGGCTACGGGAGGCTTGAGTGGCTAATAAGTATTTTCGCAAATATGCTATTCCGGCAAAAACGACGGAAACGACCATCTACACAGTGCCAGATGCCAACACGGCGGTGATTTCGTCTTTGCGTGTCACCAACGGCAACACGGACACGGCTTTGATTGATGTGAATGTTTACCCTGGCGGGGGAGCCACGGCCTACGCCGCGTTGAAAGACCATGCGCTGCCCACTGATGGAACCCTGGATGTTTTCAGCGGCGTTCCTTTGGTCATGGAAGCTGAGGATGTAATCAAAATTGAGGCCTCAAAGCCAAGTGTGGCCTTCTATCTGTCCTATTTAGAAATGGACAGGAACTAGCTGTTTGGTAGATAATTTTGGTTAATTTCGCGTCCTTTCCCGGCGCGCGGCCCACGAGCCACAGAGACCCAATTCGGAAAGGATTGCCATGAATGGTGAAGGAATTATGGCGCTGCCCCAAGGGATGGGCGCGGCCACCGGCGGAATTAACGACCTAGCCCCCTTTGTTGCAGCACAGGATGCCCTCAAGTCGGTGGGCACTAATGCTTTTAGCCGAGAGCTTTTAAGTGCTGGCGCAGAGATCAACCCTCAAGAGGTATCGCAATTTCTAGATGAAATTCGCGATGCTGGTTTGACGGAAGAGGATCGGCAAGTCATCAGAGAAATCCTTGATCGCGTCAAGGATGATCCGCAAAACTACACGTCTATTCGTGCGGCCCTTTTGACTGAAGGGTATCCGGAGGATCTTCTTCCTCCGACGTTTGACCCTGAGTTCTTTGTTGCGTTAGAGATTGCTGTTGAAGCTGATGTGACGATGGAGCAGCAGTCAATGCCTGCTCCTGAGATTCCTGGTTTTGCAGAAGGCGGGATTGTTTCTCTTAAGCCTATTGCAAAAGCTTTGCAAAGCATGGGTCGTGAGGGCGACACCATTCTTGCTCACATCACTCCAATGGAAGCCGCGCTGCTCAAGCGTAGCGGCGGCAGTGGAACAATAAACCCGCAAACAGGGCTACCGGAGTACAAGCTAAAAAAAAGGCTTAAAAAGGTTTTTAAAGCAGTAACGAAGCCTATTCGTGCTGTGGGTAAAGCAGCTAAGAAGTTCGCCAAGAGCACCGTGGGCCGTGTTGTTCTGACCGTGGCTCTCGGTGCGTTCTTAGGCCCTGCTGCGGCTGGGTTCTTGAGTGTCAGTAGCGTAGCCGGTGTGGCTGCGGTATCAGCTGGTATTGGTGCTTTTGGCTCAGGGATCTTGGCCGGTGACAGCTTTAAGGATTCCTTGCGTAATGGCGTAAAAGCTGCTGCTCTTGCTGGTGTGGGTACGGCTGCTTACGGTGGGATTACTGGGACAGATGTCACTTCTGCTGGAAGTTACACCGGTCCGAAGACTTTGGGTGAGACCGCTGATTTCTATCGTAACAAGGTAGACAATCTTCTTGGAACAAGCCCAACGGGGGCAGAAGCCGTTAGTCCAACAGCGCCAATTGAAGGGGCAGGCCAAGCAGGAACTGCTTCTGATTACATGACTAGTGGCGATGCT
>CAYQCU010000016.1:0-3716 GCA_964416135.1 uncultured Bifidobacterium sp. | reverse complement strand
CCACGGCAAAAGGAGCAACTTCTGCTGCCGCAGGAACGACGCCCACTGCTGCTACGGCACCGACGCAGGCAGCAACAAAGGGCCCAGGGTTCTTTGAGCGTGCGGGTAACTTTATTCAAAACCCAAGTTTTTCGGGACTTAAAGATGTCTTCGTTGATCCAACGGCGACCACCCACCTGGGTAAGTATGGTCCGCTCTATGCCACGGGCCTTGGAGTCACATATCTTGCTGGCGGCATGAAGGGCAAAGAAGCAGATCCAACGCCTCTTTATGATCCCCAGGATACAGGCCTGCAATACATGCGCCGGACTCCGGACATCATGGCTGGGTCGCTTGGGCAATCAAAGACCTATGACTATCAGTCAATGGTCCCCACACCTGGGGACTTTGGCATGCTACCGGTCAGTAAAGCAACGGTTTACCAGCCCACGGGCATCACTGCAATACCCACGGCTCAGGGTGTCGTTCAGCCCTACAACGTCTCTGGCTTGTACGGGATTCCTAACATCTACGCTCAGAACGTCTACGGTGACGAGGAAGAAGATGTGTACACCGCGAAACGCGGCTCAGGGCCCATGGGTGTGCGTCACTTCCCACGCAAGACAGGCCCGATCAACGGACCAGGGACCGGGACTTCTGACAGCATCCCTGCAATGCTCTCTGACGGCGAGTTTGTGTTCACGGCTAAAGCGGTTCGCAACATGGGCGGTGGCTCACGGCGCAAGGGGGCTGCACGTATGTACAAGATGATGAAGATGCTTGAAGGCGGTCCTGTTGGAATCGCGAAGAAGGGGTAAGAAATGGCTACCGAAACCACCCAACAGATAATGCGGGAGGCCCCCGAGGTAGAGGCCGAAAAACTATGGTTGATGCAGCAGTCGCGGTGGCTTGCTTCGGGCATGGACCCAAACAAGTTTGGCGAGTATCAACAGGCGGTCTCACAGTTCGGTGTTAACAGTGAACAAGCTCGAAACGTAGCCAACCAGTCCCGTCTGCCTGAAAGTCAGACGCTTGGTGCACAACTTCCTGGATATCAGGTTGCAGGCTTTGCCCCTGCACAGATTGCTGCAATGCAAGCAGCGCAGAGCCAGGGCATTGGTTCTTACATGCCGTACATCGGTGCGGCGAACACGGCCCTGGGTCAAGGATATGGCACCACGGCTGAAGCAGCAGATGTGTTGCGGGGGGCGGACACTCGGGGGCAGTTCACAGATGCCCAACGTGCCCTGGCGCAGTCGGCACAAGCTACTGCTGGCATGACCGCAGGGTTGCCGCAGCTTGGCGCGGCCTCTAACCTTTTGGACTCTGCTGCACAGTGGGCTCTTGCTTCGGACACCACGCGTCAGTTGCGTGATGCTTATGGTGGGATCGGTGCGGGGATGGGTGCTCTTGGTGGTGCTCAGCGTGCTGGTGCTCAATACTCGCAGGCAAACCTCAACCCTGCAATGCAGAGTCTCATGTCAGCAGGCAGGGGGTTGTCAGAGATAGCGCAGCAAGCTCGTGGTGCGGGAGGCATGTACGATCCTTCCCAAGCGTCACGGTTCATGGACCCTTATCAAAGGGAAGTGACGCAAAATGCGCTGAAGGAAATGCGTCGCCAGGGTGATATTGCCCGTCAACAACAATCAGCACAGGCTGTACGGACAGGCGCTTTTGGTGGAACGCGTGAGGGTGTGCAACGAGCAGAGATGGAGCGTGGACTGCAAGATGTTATGGCGCAGCGCATTCTTCAAGACTACTCACAGAATTACGGCCAAGCGCAGCAGGCGGCAATGGCAGCGGATGAGGCTGCACGTCAGCGTCAGCTTGGGATCAGTCAAGCCTTATCAGGGGCTACGGGCCAACAGGCAAATATTGGTCAGACTCTTGGTCAACTTGGTCTTTCTCAAGCAGGTCTCGGTCAGAACTACGCGAACATGCTTGCTCAACTGGGGAACCAGTATGGCAGTCTGGCGGGTCAGCAGGCAGGTCTCGCGGGTCAAGAATCAGCTATTCAACAGAACATTGCCAACGCCTTGGCAAACCAAGCGGCTTCGCGTGGTCAGCTTGGTGGGCAGATCTCCAACATCTACGGCGCGCAAGCGGGGATGTTGCAAAATCTTGGACAGGGCATCGGAGGCCTTGCTGGTCAGCAGTTCGGCATAGGTCAAGGTATCGCTTCTGGTCTAGGTGGCTTCGGTAGTCAGCTGGGTCAGATGGGTATTCAACAAGCGGCGCTTGGACAGACCGCTCAGGCTCTGCAACAGGGGGATATCAACTTCTTGTACAACATTGGTCAATCACAGCAGGCGCTTAACCAGCAACTTCTTGATGCTCAACGCTCTACGAGGATGCAGCAACTCTATGCCCCCTATCAGCAAGCCGCCTTCCTATCTGATATTCAACGTGGTGCCCCGTCAACGCAAATGGCAACGACGGCTGCATCCACAGCCCAACCATCGCCGTTCCAACAGGTCGTCGGAACAGGCCTGGGTATTGCAGCAACCGCAGCGGGATTGAAAAAAGCAGGTCTCTTCTAATACGAGGCAGTTATGAAAAGCAAAGTACTCAAGCGACCCATGTTTAAAGACGCCGCAATGGCGGACGAGCCTCCTATCGATGTCGAAAACGTTGGCATCATGCAGGGCTTCAAGGACTTGTTCCTTGACGATGACATGGAAGATGACGAAGAGGAGATGGAAACAGAAGAGGCAATGAGCCGTACGCCTGACTCTCCTGAAATCCTCATGAACAACCTACGCGGTGACATGCGTTCGGTTGATGCTCGTAGAGAAGAGCTTGCTGACATGGTTGGATACGAAGCCGCCATGAGCACGCCTGAGCAAGTGCTTGCGATGCTTCAGCCCGTGCTTGCCCAGGGTGGAATTACCAACGTGCCTGGGATGGTTGCACCTCCTCCGCCTTCCCTGATGGGAGCAGGACAACCTCCGGCGGGTGGGCCTCCTCCGGGTATGCCGCCAGGAATGCCTCCGGGTCCCCCACCTGGAATGCCACCTGAGATGATGCCTCCGGCTGGTGGGCCACCGCCCATGCCTCCCGGACCACCGCCCGTGGGCATGGCTCGTGGTGGGTTAGTTCAATATTTTAGGGATGGGTCCGACGAGGACGGCGTGACCCCATCTGAAGACTCGTCCTCTAGTTCTGGCGGTTTCCCTGCGGACATTGTGGAAATGGCAAGGCAGGGTGTTTATAACCTAGCAGCACAAAGGCCCTCTGCTGTCCCGGCCCTCGGACCTTTAGCCAGAGAACGTGCTGCTGAATACGAGCGGCTTGTTGGTAGCAACAAGGAAGCTACGCAAGCGCAGATGCTCCTTGCTCTCGGACAACGGGCCTTTGGCTACGCTTCAAACGTTGATGATCAAGGTCGCCCATTGCGTGGTAACACGCTGTCTCGGTTGGCTGGTGCCGTACGTACATTGCCAGGAGAAATTGGCAAGTATGCAGCCGAGATTGATAAAGACAAGCGTACCTTGACCTTGCTGGGCATTCAGGCTGCCGAGAAAGAGCGCGAGTCCGTTCGTGATGCAAACTCCAAGCTTGTAGAGAATCAGCGCAGAAGCTTTACAGAAATTCTGAAGAAGTCGGGGACTAGCCCTGCTTCTATCTTTGGTAAGGGCGCGTGGGAATGGGGCGTGGTCAACACTCCTGGACTCTTGGCTAGATACGCTGCTGGTGAGACCGACGAAGACCAAACCAATCTCGTTGAGTCAGCAATA
>CAYQCU010000015.1:0-8804 GCA_964416135.1 uncultured Bifidobacterium sp. | reverse complement strand
CCCCGGCCGACGCCGAGGCGATCCGGGCCATCTACAACTACGAAGTCGAGCACGAGACCGCCACTTTCGACCTGGTTCCGCGCTCCCTCGACGACCAACTGGCGTGGCAGAACGCCCGCCAGGGGGCATTTTGCGTCTTCGTCGCCGAACGCGAGGGCGACGTGGTGGGGTTCGGAGCCCTCTCCCCGTACAAGGAACGAGCCGCCTACCGGACCACCGTCGAAGATTCGGTCTACGTGAGACGCGACATGGCCCGCCTCGGCATCGGCCGCACGATGCTCGGGCACCTCCTCGACACCGCGGCCGCGGGCGGATTCCACTCGGTGATGGCGCGGATCACCACCCTCAGCGAGGGCTCCATCGCTCTCCACTCGGCGATGGGCTTCGAACTGGTGGGCATCGAACGCGAGGTCGGCCGCAAGTTCAATCGCTGGCTGGACGTCGCGTTGATGCAGTACATGGTGCCCTGACGAATCGCCCGCGATCCGGACTGACCGGTCGACCAGACAGCATTCGACCCCGTCGGCGAACCGGCGGGGTCGAACACGGGTTGGGCTGTCTTGGCTTTCGCCATGTCAGTTCACGGATTTCTCCGTGGTGGGCCGGGGAGGATTCGAACCTCCGTAGGCAGTGCCGGCAGATTTACAGTCTGCTCCCTTTGGCCGCTTGGGTACCGACCCATGCAGAGCAAGCCCTGCGTGGAGACGTCAGGTTAGCGGTGGGGTTAGCCTTCCACCCCATGCCTTCGTTTGATGTCGTTTCAGAAGTCGACCGGCAGGAATTGCGCAACGCCGTCGACCAGGCCCAGCGGGAGATGGCCAACCGCTTCGATTTCAAGGGAACCGACTCGTCGATCGAACAGAACGAACTGGTGATCACCATCCGCACCATCTCGGAAGAAAAAGCCCGGGCGGTGAGAACCCTCCTCGAGGAGAAGTTCGTCAAGCGGGGCATGTCTCTGAAAGGCATCGAGTGGGGCAAGTTCGAACAGGCCTCCGGCGACACAGTGCGACAGGTGGTCACGATCAAGGTCGGTATCTCGTCTGACAAGGCCCGAGAGATCAACAAACTGATCAAGGAGAAGGCCCCGAAGGGCGTCTCGAGCCAGACCCAGGGCGACCAGGTCCGGGTCACGGGCAAGAAACGCGACGATCTCCAGGCCGTGATCGCGCTCCTGAAGGGCGCTGACCTCGGCGTACCGCTCCAGTTCGAGAACTTCCGCGACTGAACCGGCGTCTCCCACATCGGCGGGAACCAGGGTTCTCCGGAGGTGCCTACCATGTCTGTCAGCCAGTCTCGGCTACTCGAGCTCCATGCACGCTTGAAGGAGGTGATCGGAGTGGACGCATCGTCGACCATGATGGATCTTCTTCCGCCCGATGACTGGAACACCGTCGTACGAGTTCACCATCTGGACGCTTTTCGGGAACAGTTCCGTGCAGAGTTGCAGGTGGCAGTTGCCGGACTGCGCGCGGAGTTTCACGCAGAGATCAACACGCTGCGCACCGAACTGTTCGGCGAGATCAACACGCTGCGCACGGAACTGTTCGGCGAGATCAACGCGCTACGCACGGAGTCGCGAGGTGCGATCGGCGAGCTCCGCGCTGACATGCACAAACTTGCCGCAGTTCAGACACGATGGATGGCCGGTTTGCTGGGCAGCCTCGTCGTTGCGATGATCATCGCTCTGGTTCGTTGAGCAACTAGTCCTCCGACGGAGCTTCGCTCGCTCGTTTCTGCAGCTCGTTCACCACGTTCGCATCTGCCAGCGTCGTTGTGTCACCCAAGTTGCGACCTTCGGCAACGTCGCGCAACAGCCGGCGCATGATCTTTCCGCTGCGGGTCTTCGGCAACTCAGGGGTGAAGTAGATCGTCTTCGGTTTTGCGATTGCCCCGATCTCCGTCGCGACATGGTTGCGCAGGACCTGCTCGTCGACTTCCATCCCGCCCACCAAGGTCACGTAGGCGATGATGGCCTGGCCGGTGGTCGCATCGTTGGCACCCACAACCGCGGCCTCTGCGACCGACGGGTGGGAGACGAGTGCCGACTCGACTTCAGTCGTCGAGATGCGATGCCCCGACACGTTCATCACGTCGTCGACACGCCCGAGCAACCACAGGTAGCCGTCGTCGTCGATCTTCGCGCCGTCACCTGCGAAGTACCGACCGGGGAAACGGCTCCAGTACGTCTCGCGGAAACGCTCCGGGTCGCCCCAGATACCGCGCAGCATTCCGGGCCACGGCTTTGTCAAGGTGAGATAACCGCCGCCCTTGGCGACCGGTCGACCGGCATCGTCGACGACTTCCGCTCCGACGCCCGGTAGAGGGAAGGTCGCAGAGCCGGGCTTCGTGACCGTCTCGCCCGGCAACGGTGAGATCATGATGCCACCGGTCTCCGTCTGCCACCACGTGTCGACGATCGGACAACGGCCTCCACCGATGTTCTCGCGGTACCACATCCAGGCTTCGGGGTTGATCGGCTCACCGACACTGCCCAAGAGCCGCAACGACGACAGGTCGTGTTTCGCGGGCTCTTCGACTCCCCATTTCATGAACGTTCGAATGGCAGTGGGTGCGGTGTAGAAGATCGTCACCTTGTGACGTTCGATGATCTCCCACATGCGGTCGTTCGCCGGGTGATTCGGCACACCTTCGTACATGACTTGTGTCGCGCCGTTCGCCAGCGGGCCGTAGACGATGTAGCTGTGTCCGGTGATCCACCCGACGTCGGCTGTGCACCAATACACGTCACGATCAGGGTCGATGTCGAACACGTAGCGGTGGGTGTAGGCGACATGGGTGAGATAGCCGCCGGTGGTGTGCATGATGCCCTTGGGCTTGCCCGTCGTGCCGGACGTGTAGAGCAGGAACAACAGTTGTTCCGAATCCATCGGTTCTGCGGGGCACTCGACATCAGCCTGCGCCATGACGTCGTGCCACCAGTGGTCACGGCCGGGTGTCATCTCCACCGGGTTGTTGCCACGGCGCACGACCACCACGTCGGTGATCGTCGGTGTGTCGCGCAACGCCTCATCGGCCTGCGGTTTCAGCGGAAAGACTTCTCCGCGGCGCCAGCCACCGTCGGCGGTCACGAGTACCTTCGCTGACGCATCGTTGATGCGGTCAGCGAGTGCCTGCGACGAGAAGCCGCCGAAAACCACCGAGTGAGCGGCACCGATCCGCGCGCACGCGAGCATCGCGACGGCAGCCTCGGGGATCATCGGCATGTAGATGTTGACCCGGTCACCGCGCTCGACACCGAGACCCTTCAGCACGTTGGCGAACTTCTGCACATCCGCGAGCAAGTCCGCATACGTCACCGTGCGCTCGTCGCCGGGTTCACCCACGAAGTGGAACGCCACCTTGTCACCCTTGCCCGCGAGAACGTGCCGATCGAGGCAGTTCCATGCCACGTTGATCTTCCCGCCGACGAACCACTTGGCGAACGGCAACTCCCACTGGCACACCGTGCTCCACGGTTCGGCCCACTCGAGGAGCTCCGTCGCCTGGGCGGCCCAGAACCCTTCGTGGTCAACGGAGGCCGCATCGTGCAGACGCCGATCGGAGATGCGCGCCGAACGCACGAAGTCTGCGTCCGGCGGGAAACGGCGCTGCTCGAGGAGCAGGTCGTCGATGGCGTCGTGATTGTCGGTCATGTCGCACCCCCAGTGCCACGACCGACGCTAGTGGAGAAAGAAACCGTCACTGCATGGGAACGCAGGCGAGAATGTCCCGATGCCCGGTTCGACCCTCGCTCGCGACACACCGCACCGATTCGGTGCACCCGAGTGGGGCATGACCTCGGCAGTGGCCCTCACATGGGGAGCTTCGTTCCTCTTCATCGCGATCGCGATCGACCACGTGGCATCACCCGTCGTCCCGATGGCACGACTCGCCTTCGGCGCGGGAGCACTAGCTCTCTTCCCCGCCGCGCGCAAGATGATCCCGTGGACGGACATGAGGCGTGTCGCACTGCTCGGCTTCGTCGCGATGACGGTGCCCTTTCTCCTGTACCCCATCGCCGAGCGGACCGTGTCGTCGTCGGTGACCGGCATGATCAACGGATCGATTCCGGTCACCACCGTCGTGGCCGCGGCCATCCTCACCCGCACCGCGCCTTCGCGACGCCGGGTCGGTGCGGTGTTGCTCGGCTTTCTCGGGATCGCATTCATCTCTTTCGGCTCCGTCGGCGACGGCAGAGGTGCCTCGGCGGGTGGCGTCTCGCTGTTGTTGCTCGCCACGTGCTGTTACGCGTTCACGTCGATTCTGTCTCGCGAGCTCCAGGTGAAGCACGGCACGTTGCCGGTGCTGCTGTGGCAGGAGTTGTTCGCGCTGCTCTTCACTCTCCCCCTCGGTGTTCCCGCCCTCGCCCGGAGTACGTTCGACTGGTCGGCCATGGCCGCTCTGTTCGTCCTCGGGGCTTTCGGAACAGGATTCGCCTACGTGATGTACGGCAAGTTGATGGTGCGGGCCGGAGCGGTGCGCGGCGTGATCGGAGTCTTCTTCACTCCCGTCGTGGCCACGATTCTCGGCATCGCATTCCGCGACGAGTCGGTCACGTGGCTGGCGGTGACCGGAATGTGCATCGTCATCGCCGGGGCCTGGCTCACCAGTCGCCCCGACTCCCACTGACCGCACTCGCTCGGTTCGTTCGCCACTCGACGGCGGTGAACGCGCCGAGGCCCGACATGTCGAGCAATGCCTCGGATTCACTGATGCGGCTGCGCATCTTCATCGCTTCCAACGTCGGCGATGCGGCCGCTTCCTGCCATGCGCGGCGCCCTTCCTCGACCAACTCGTCGATCCCCCAGAGCTTCAAGAACTGCGACTGGGACCTCACCGCATGCGGCTCTTTCACGACCGACAACTGGTCGATGCAGACCTGTGAAGTGATGTCCTGCGTACCGGGACTGCGCAGGTAGTGACCACCCCGCTCGTGGGCGACGTAGGTGCGCAACCACTCACGCCACGGCATCGACGCCACCTCGGCGGTCAGTGCCGTGCAGTAGTCGAAGGCGAGAACCGAACCGTTCTCGAGCCGCGCAAGGGTGTCGGCGAGCCACCGTGAAGCGTCGACCTGCACCGGCGCGCGGGCTCCGTGCGGTGCACGACCGGGCAGGCACGCGGGAACCTGCTCTGTGACCAGCACTTCGGCGAATGCATCACCGTTGTCGATCACGTGCGCCATGCGCCAGGTCTCGTCGAATACCCAGAGGTCGAACGGCATGTTGTCGAGCAGTTCATTGGCGATCACGACTCCGTTCGCGATTCGCTCGGGCATGTCGGCACGCGACTCGATTCCGGCCGGGTGTGATTGGCGTTGCGCGGTGCTCGTCTCGACAGCCACGTACGAACCTCTCTCGAGACACGAGGGCGACGCCGCGAGGACGGACCGGGCGAGGGTTCCCGGGCCTGCCCCGACTTCGACGACCTGGAAGTCGGAGGGCGACCCTTGATCACGCCATTGACGGTCGATCCACCGGGCGACGACAGTTCCGAACAACGGGCCGACCTCGGCAGACGTGAGAAAGTCTCCGCGCCGACCGGCACGACCGCCCGCCGAATAGAAGCCGTGGTCGCCGTACAGGGCGATCGTCATGAAGTCACGGAACGAGACAGACCCGGTCGCCGAAGCCGCCAACGCGGCGCGGATGTCGTCAGCCGCCGATGGCACCGGCGAGACCGGCGAGGTCACCGAAGTGAACCACGAGACCAGGTAGTGCCCCGAGCACGACCGTCGAGAGACCGGTGATCGTGAGGGCAACCGCGATCGACGGACGAATCTCCACCGGCGACACGTCTCCGTCAGGTGCGGGCTTCATCCACATCTCGCGGAGAACGTTTCCGTAGTAGCCGAAGGCGACGGCGGAGTTGATGCCGCCGATGACCGCGAGCGCGTAGCTCCAACCGGTTCCGGCCGAGATGAGCGCCTGGAACGCCGCGAACTTTCCGAACCAGCCGCCGAGCGGCGGGATACCGGCGAGTGACGCCATGAAGATGGTCATCAACACCGTGAGACCGGGCGCGTATCCGAAGAGCCCACCGTACGACGAGATCTCACCGCTTCGTGTCTTGCGCGACACGGCCATCACGACGGCAAAGGTGCCGAGGTTGGTGGCGGCGTACAGCAGCAGGTACGTGACGACTGCGCGCAGTGCGTCGTCTGCGACTCCGTCGATACCGGCAACCGCGAGCGGCATGAGGATGAAACCACCCTGTGCCACACTCGAGTACGCGAGCATGCGCACGATGTTGGTCTGACGCAGTGCGACCACGTTGCCGATCGTCATCGTGAGTGCCGACAAGATCCAGATGACCGGTTGCCACACGTCGGCCGAACCGGGCACCGCCACCAACAACACCGTCACCAGCGCGACGAATCCGGCTGCCTTCGACGCGACCGACAGGAACGCGGTCACCGGGGTCGGGGCACCCTGGTAGGTGTCGGGCGCCCACGTGTGGAACGGAACGGCAGACACCTTGAAGGCGAAGCCGACGACGACGAAGAAGATCGCCAGTGCTCGGATCGCTGTGATCTCGGTACCGAGCTTCGCGCCGATCTCGGTCAGCAGAGTCGTGCCCGTGAGACCGTAGAGCAGCGACATGCCGTACAACATCACCGCCGAGGCGAACACGCCGAGCAGGTAGTACTTCATTCCTGCCTCGTTCGACAGACCGTCGCGCTTGCGCCACGCGGCCATCATGTACGCGGGGATCGAGAGGAATTCGAGCGCGACGAAGATGCTCACGAGGTCGCGGCTCGAAGCCATCATCACCATGCCGAGGAGGCTCGTGAGCATGAGGAACCAGAACTCGCCCTGGTGATAGTCACCCTCGCGAAGGTGATCAGCCGAAAGGAGCACGGTCACGTAACCCGCCAGCAAGAAAAGACCCTTCATGACCAGTGAGAAGTCGTCGATCACGTAGCGACCGTCGAACATCTGGCGGGTCCCCCCGTCGTGGAGTGCGAGAGTGATGACGGGCAGGAACGCCGCCAGAAGCGACGCGCTGGCGATCGGGGCGAGCAACCACTTGCGCGCGTTGTCGACGAACAGGTCGACGAGCAGCACCGCCACGATTCCCGCGGCGAGAATGATCTCCGGCGCGAGGGCGTGGTAGTCGATGACCGGTGCAGCCCAGTCGGCAGTGGCGGCGAGAAGTGACACCGGTCAGCCCCCGAAAGCCTTCAGAACACCACCGACAGCGGGGTCGAAGACCCTGAACATGAGCTGCGGGTAGACACCGAAGAGCACGATCGCGATCAGCAACGGCGTCCACGCGATCCACTCGTAGCGACCGACGTCGTGAATGGCATGGCCGTGGCCGTCACCATGTCCGTTGCCGTGGCCGTGCGAGTGGTCGTCGAACTCGGGGTTCGGCTCACCGAAGGCCGTGCGCTGGTACAGCCACAGCAGGTAGGCGGCGGCGAACACGGTGCCGATCGCGGCGATGACCATGTACGTGCGGAACACCTCTTCCGACAGACCCGGTGCGGGCTGGTAGGCCGACAGGATCGCGGGGAATTCGCCCCAGAACCCGGCGAGACCGGGAAGACCGAGAGATGCCATCGCGGTGAATCCGAGGATCCAGCCGAGGCGGGGCACCTGCTTCAAGAGCCCCGAGAGTCGGTTGATCTCGAGTGTGTGATAACGCTCCTTCACACTTCCGGCGAGGAAGAAGAGCATGCCGGTGATGAGACCGTGCGCGACCATGCCGAACATCGCGGCGTTCACACCGAAGTCGGTGAGGGTCGAGATTCCGAGCATCACGTAGCCCATGTGCGCGACCGACGAGAACGCGATGAGACGCTTCATGTCGGTCTGGGCGAGACACCCGAATGCGCCGTAGATGATCCCGATCACAGCGAGCAGACCAATCCACGGCGCCCACTCGATGGCGGCATCGGGGAGAGTCGGGATCGCGATGCGGACGAATCCGTAGGTGCCGAGCTTGAGCAGGATCGCCGCCAGGATCACCGATCCCTGCGTCGGAGCCTGGGTGTGGGCGTCGGGCAACCACGTGTGGAACGGGAACATCGGCACCTTCACGGCGAAGCCGATGAACATCCCCGCGAAGATCCAGATCTGTGTGTTCTCGGCGATCTTCGCGCCGTTCTCCACCAGGTACGGAATTGCGAAGCTCTCGGCGCCCGTCTTGAAGAAGAGGGCGAGGAACGACACCAGCATCAGAGCCGACCCGAACATCGTGTAGAGGAAGAACTTCAACGACGCGTACTGGCGCTGCTCACCGCCCCAGACACCGATCATGAAGTACATCGGCAGGAGCACCAGTTCGAAGAAGACGAAGAAGAGCACCAGGTCGCGGGCGATGAACGATCCGGCCATACCCGTCTGCAGGACCAGCATCAAGATGAAGAACGCCTTCGGGTTCCCCGGCGACGGCACGTGGTCCCACGAGTAGATCATCACCAGGAGCGTGATGACCATCGACAGGACGTACAGCGGCAAGCTGATGCCGTCGATACCGATGAAATACGTCGACTTGATGACCGAGATCCACTCGGCATTGGCGACGAACTGCATCTCGCCGGCCTTGTCGTAGTCGAAGAGCACCAGCGTCACGATGCCGACGACCAACGTGGCGGCCGCGGTCGCGATGCCGATGGCCTTGGCCGTCACTTCGTCCGACTTCGGGACGAAGAGCATGATGAGGGCTCCCACCAACGGCAGGAACGTGCCCACCGTCAGTACCCAGTTGTTGTCGCTCAGGACTTGCATTCCTCTGGCTCCCTCACGTGTTGATGATGACG
Source organism: uncultured Bifidobacterium sp. (assembly GCA_964416135.1). Lineage (GTDB taxonomy): Bacteria > Actinomycetota > Acidimicrobiia > Acidimicrobiales > Ilumatobacteraceae > UBA2093. The sequence goes on along the minus strand of CAYQCU010000015.1, from coordinate 34 downwards.
AGCACGAGGGCGCCGATGGCGGCCGCGCCGAACA
>CAYQCU010000014.1:0-9920 GCA_964416135.1 uncultured Bifidobacterium sp. | reverse complement strand
ATCCACAGCTCCACCGTGTCGCCCTGGCGCAGGGGGGTCTTGGCCCGGCCGGTGATGCCGTTCACGCGCACGTAGCCGGCGTCGATGAACTTCTGGATGCGCGAGCGGCTCTGCTCCGGCCGCTGGGCCACCAGCCAGCGGTCCAGCCGCATCGGCAGCGGCTTGGGGTAGGTGAGCGTCAGCAGCTCGCCTTCGCCCTGGCCGAATCCCTCCATCTGCCCACCGGTGCTGGTGCCCCTGCAGCCTGCCAGTTCACCCGCGAGGCCTGAGTTGATCGATCTGGGTCAAACGCCGCTGCCATAGTGAGGGACCCGATCGGTGGTGTACCGGGCCTTGGACGGTGTTGCCGATCGCGCTGTGCTGGAGGCCCGCCGGGATCTGCTGCTCTGCCTGCTGCGGGATCAGCAGGTGCTGGTGGCTGTGTACCCCAGGTTTCTGGCCCTCAGCCTGGCCTTCCGTTCCGGGGCTGGCGATGGCTCCCCCCTGAAAGCCCTCGTGTTTGCTACCTCCGCGGCCGAGGGGCTGGCCCAGCTGGCGCAGGCCCCAGGCCCCTTCCACCTGCTGGTGAGCGAACACCTGGCCGATGGCCCGGGCCTGAACCTGATCCGGGCCGCCAAGGCCCGCTCCCCCGAGCACCGCTGCCTCCTGGTGCTCACCCACAACCATCGCGTGCTGGTGCAGGCCGCCCTGGAGAGCGGGGCCGATGCCCTTGTGCAGGAGGAGAGCCTGGGGCGCACCGGGGCCCTGGTGTTTGCGGTGGAGCAGGTGCTCAAGGGCCACACCTTCGTGGATCCGACCCTGGAACAGACGCCCCCGGAGGTTGGAGCAGAGCCTCTCAGCCAGCTCACCCCCAGGGAGGTGTCCGTGCTGCAGCTGGTGGCCCATGGCCTCAGCAACCGGGAAATCGGCGAGCAGCTCCACATCGCCACCACCACTGCCCGCGACCACGTGCAGGCCATCCTGCGGCGGCTGGGAGTGCGGAGCCGGGCAGCGGCGGCCGTCGAGGGAGTGCGGCGGGGCTACTGCCACTGACAGGCGACACACCCACGGGCCCGGCCGTCATCAAGGCTGGCAAGGGGGTGCCCGGACGGGGCCAGTTGTTGCTGGATGGGCAGTTGGTGGGCCAGGCAGACTTCGCCGCCACGGGTGCCGATCCAGGATGGGGATGCGGAGCTGCGTTGGATCCTCAGCCGGCATTGAGGGCGGGGGGCGCCTCGTGAAGGGTCATCGCTGCAGGAGTGCCCGCCGAAATGCAGCCGTTGGAAGAATCGGTGCGTTGTGCCCCAGATCAGCCACCACCACCAGCTCCGCCACGCCGGGTGAAAAGGCCCGGTGAAGCGCTCGTGCATGGTGGGGCGGCACAACCGTGTCGTTGGCCGCCGCCACGATGGTGGTGGGGACGCGAACCCGGGGGGCTTCCGCTGCCGCATCCCAGCGATCCTGCAGGAGGATGTCGACCGGGAGCCACGGCATGGCGCCGCGGGCCACCGCCAAAAGGCTGTCGAAGGGCACCAGCAACACCAACCGTTGGACGGGCTGCGTGGCGGCCAGATGCACCGCGGGCCCGGTGCCCAAGCTGCGGCCCACAACCGAGATGGCGCTGTGGTGCTGGGACACGAGGGCAAGGAGAGCCTGGGCATCAGCGCGGATGGCTGCCTCGCTGGGGGTACCTTCGCTGCCGCCATAGCCGCGGTAGTGGAGCAGGTAGAGGGCGGTGTCGGGCAGCAGGGCGGCCAGGTCTGCCCGGGTGAGGGACACATCCTCGGCATTCCCGCCGAAATAGATCAGGGCCCTCGGGCCCGGATGGGGCCGATGGGCCACGAGAACCTTGATGCCGGCCACCTGCAAAACCAGTTGGTTGGTGGGATCAGCGGCGGGCTGGGGAAAGTAGATGAAGTTGCGCTGGGTGGCGCCCATCAGCAGGCACATCGCCCCGTAGCCCAAGGCGACACACGCGGCCCATCCCTGCCAGCTGGCAATCGTCATCCATCCAGGCTCGCACCAGGGGCCAGTGCCAGCCATTCCCTGCAAATGTTCCCTGCAGATGAAGGATGGACCGGGCCTGGGCCCCGTTCGTAGGACTCCGCTACAGACCCGGAGCCCCCATGGTTCAGACGTCGTCGTCCCCCATCAGCGTGGCGATCAGCGGCAAGCGCTGGTGGAAGGGCTTCACGGCCGAGCTCACCATCACCAACACCAGCGGCCGGGACCTGGCCAGCTGGAGCACCACCTTCGACACTCCCCATCGCATCACCGGAACCCCCTGGGGAGTGACGCTCACCAGCGTGGAGCTGGGGAACGGCCTCATCCGCTACACCCTCACCGGCAGCGGCTGGGGTGCCTCACTGAAGGCTGGGGCCTCCGTGAAGGTGGGCTTCAACGGCAGCCAGGGCGTCGGAATCGGCAACGAAGGCGCCCTCACCGCCGATCTGCTGCTGGCGCCAGGCACAGCACCCAGCCCTGCTCCGAGCCCGGACGTTCCGCCCACACCCACACCGACACCCACGCCCACGCCGGCCCCCGCCACCCTCCAGGTGGTGGTGGGCGGCACCCGCTGGTGGAACGGCTTCACCGCCGAGCTCACCATCACCAACAACAGCGGCAAGGACCTGAAAAGCTGGAGCACCAGCTTCGACTCTCCCCATCAGGTGAGCGGAGCGCCCTGGGGGGCGACCCTGAGCCGGGTGAACCTGGGGGCGGGATTGACCCGCTACACCCTGACGGGCAGCGGCTGGGCTGCCGGGCTGAAGGCCGGCGCCTCCGTGAAGGTGGGCTTCAGCGGCAGCCAGGGGATCAGCATCGGCAACGAGGGGGCCCTCACAGCGGCCCAGCTCTTTGGCTCGGTTGCTCCTCCCTCACCCCCACCAGCTCCACCAACGCCTCCCACCCCGCCACCACCGGTTGCGCCGACACCGCCGAGTTCCGAGCAGGGGTATGGCGAAGCCCTGCGGCAATCCTTTCTCTTCTATGAGGCCCAGCGCTCCGGGGATCTCGATGAGGCCAGCAACCGCATTCCATGGCGTGGCGATTCCGGCCTGCGGGATGGGCGCGACGGGGTGTATTTCGGGGATCGCACCTCGGCCAACCTGCAGGCGGGGCTGAGCCTGGATCTCACCGGCGGCTATCACGATGCCGGCGACCACGGCAAATTTGGCCTGCCCCTGGCCACCACCCTCTCCACCCTGGCCTGGGGCGGGCTGGCCTTCGAGCGCGGGTATATCGCCACGGGCCAGCGCGATGAGCTCCTGAGCACGGTGAAATGGGGCACCGACTATCTCCTCAAGGCCCATGGCACCGATGCCGCGGGGGCCACCCGCTACTTCGTGGCCCAGGTGGGCAATGTGCCCGCCGACCATGCCCTCTGGAGCGCCCCGGAGAGCCAGAGCATCCCCCGTCCCGCCATGGCGGTGACCCCCACCAAGCCAGGGTCGGACGTGGCAGCGGGCAGTGCGGCGGCGCTGGCTTCCGCTTCCATCCTCTTTCGCCGCAATGGCGAGTTGGCCTACGCGGACACCCTGCTGAGCCACGCCGAATCCCTTTATCGGTTCGCCGACACCTACCGGGGCAAGTATTCCGATTCCCTGCGGGAAGTGCGGGATTACTACAACTCCTGGAGCGGCTACAACGACGAACTGAGCTATGGGGCGGCCTGGCTGGCCCGGGCCCGCGAGGCGGCCGGCGCTGATGGCAGCGCCTATCGCAACCAGGCGCTGCAGATCTATCGCCAATCCATCGGCGGCCTGGGCAGGGGCTGGACCCTCAACTGGGATGATGTGTCCTACGGCACGGCGGTGCTGCTCGCCCAGGACACGGGCGACAGCAAGATCCAGGCCGATGTGCGGGGTTGGCTGGACAGCTGGGTGGAGGGCACCAATGGCGTGCAGATCACGTCCGGGGGGCTACGCCACATCAGCCGGTGGGGCTCCCTCCGCTATGCCGCCAACACGGCCATGGTGGCCGGTGTGGTGGCCGACAGCCTGATCGATCCTGGCGGCACCTATTCCAAGCTGGCGGCCGACACCATCGACTACATCCTGGGCGACAACCCCCGTGGCTCAAGTTATGTGGTGGGCTACGGCACCAACGCACCCCAACAGCCCCATCACCGGGGGGCGTCCGGCGTGGGCTGGGAGGGTTTCCGCAATGGCCTGCCCAACGCCCACACCCTCTACGGCGCACTGGTGGGCGGGCCCGATCGTCCCAACGACTTCTCCTACGCCGACGTGCGCAGCGATTACATCCGTAACGAGGTGGCCATCGACTACAACGCCGGCTTCAGCGGGGCCTTGGCCTTTATGAGTCAGCAAGCGATGGGATTGTGAGGTTGGCATGCACGTACAGGACTCAGACATTCCTCAGTCCGAGAGCGGCAGCAGTTTCGGCACGCACCTTGGTGAGCAGCGCCTCGTCCTGCTTGAGATCATGTCCGTAGGAAGGAATGATCTCACGCATTTTTACCTTCCAATCACCAACGAGATCATCACGTAAGACGGTCTCAATCATGGTCAGCATGATGTAGGTGGCCGTCGAGGCGCCTGGCGATGCGCCAAGCAAGGCCACCAACGTTCCGTCAGCTGCCGCCACGATCTTGGTGCCAAACTCAAGCTGACCAGCGAAGTGCTTCTCTCTTTCGATAATCTGCACTCTCTGGCCTGCAACCGCAAGTTCCCAGTCTTCCTCGTTGACGTTTGGATAATACTGCCTCAAAATCTTGAAGCGATGGGCCTTGCTCTGCAGAAGCTGACCCAACAGATATTCCTCCAACGGGAAGTTATCTTTGGCCACAGAAAGCATCGGCAGAAGGTTGGCCAGGCGCAGCGATCGGGGTAGATCGCAGTAGGAGCCATGCTTCAGGAATTTGGTGGAGAATCCCGCATAGGGGCCGAACAGGAGCCACCGCTTGCCCTCAATGATGCGGGTGTCGAGGTGGGGCACCGACATAGGCGGTGAACCGGCTGCCGCCTTGCCATAGACCTTGGCACTGTGTTGATTCACCACCTCAGGCTTGTCGCAGCGCAGCCACACCCCGCTGACCGGGAATCCGGCAAAGCCATGGGATTCCGGGATGCCGGATTTCTGCAACAGGGTGAGGGCAGCACCACCGGCACCGAGAAAAACGAAACGCGCGTCAACCATGCGCTCGCTGCCCGAAACCGCATGGCGCACAACCACCCGCCATCCCCCCTCGGGCCGGCGCTCCAGGTTGATCACATCTTCATTGAAGTGCACCTTGAAATCGTCGTGCTTGCGCAGCACAGCGAGCAGGTTGCTGGTGAGAGCGCCGTAATTCACATCAGCGCCGTTGCCGATATGGGTGGCAGCAACCGGTTGCCCGGGGTCACGCCCCTCCATCACCAGGGGAGCCCATTCCGCGATCCTGGCATGATCTTCTGAATACTCCATACCGCGGTAGCAGTGATGGGCACTCATCAAGGCATGGCGCTTCCTGAGAAAGTCCTGGTTATCACGACCCATCACAAAGCTCATATGAGGCACTGGATGGATGAAGCTGTCGGCTGAAGCGATCAGCCCTTTGTTCACCAGATACGACCAGAACTGGCGGGACAGATCAAATTCAACATTCACTTCCAGAGCTGTGGAGATATCCACCGTGCCATCCTTGCGCATCGGTGTGAAATTCAGCTCACAGTTGCCCGCATGACCCGTGCCGGCGTTGTTCCAGGCGCCGGAACTCTCCTGGGCCTCCTGGGGCATGCGCTCGATCATCTCGATCGCCAGGTCGGGCTTGAGCTCCTTGAGAAAAACGCCCAGCGATGTGCTCATGATGCCGGCTCCCACCAGGAGCACATCCACCGATTCGCGGTTCATGCCTGCACCTCTGCTGTGAAGCGAACGTCGGCTCCAGGAGCCAGCACCACATACACGCGGCGCCAGGGCTCTTGATCAAGCAGCCGCCAGGAGTGACCGCCTCCTGCCGTATCTTCGGCCAGCAGCAGGGTCGAGGGGTCCAGGGTGAAATGCTTGTCTTCTCGGGTGACGAAATCGAGCGTGCCGCTCAAAGTGATCACAAATTGGCGAGCTGGTGCTGTGTGCCAATCAAATGAACCCCCCGAATCTGTTTGCTGCAACGACATACTCACGACATCCATCTTATGGCTCAGAAAATCACCGCGGGCGCCAACCTGAAGATCGATCACGCCGCTTTGAAAATGGGACTGGCCATCGTCACCAGTCCACAAACGGATACATTTCAGCATGTTGCGCCAAGCCAAGCAGCCTTTCCTAGCCAATCTAAATCGACCGATCAACTGGGCGAGGATCGTTGCGAACGTTTATAATGATAGAGATGGCCGATATCGACCAATGACGGACATGCGCAGTGAATCCGACAGCCTCGGCGCGGTGGCCGTCCCTGCCGACCGGTTATGGGGGGCCCAGACCCAACGATCTCTGGAACATTTCAGCATCGGCAAGGACCTGATTCCCGCCGAACTTGTGTGCGCCTATGCCCAGCTCAAAAAAGCGGCCGCCAACGTGAATCATGCCCATGGCCGGCTTGCGGACAATGTTCATCAGTTGATTATGCAGAGCTGTGAGGAGATCCTCGCAGGCCAGCATCAGGAGATGTTTCCCCTGCACGTGTGGATGACCGGGTCCGGCACCCAGTTCAACATGAACGTGAATGAGGTGATCTCCAACCGCAGCTGCCAGATCGCCGGTACGCCACTGGGCAGCAAGACACCAGTGCATCCCAATGACCATGTGAATATGTCGCAGTCGTCGAACGACACCTTTCCGACGGCGATGCATCTCGCGGCGGCGGTGGAAACGGTCACCCGCCTGATTCCGGCGGTTCAGGCGTTGCATGATGCCATCGCCGCCAAGGCGGAGCTCTGGGCCGACATTGTGAAAATCGGGCGCACCCACATGCAGGACGCCACGCCCTTGACACTCGGTCAGGAATGGTCTGGTTACAGCGGCATGCTCGCCGATGATCTCGAGCGGCTGCGCGATGCGCTCAAGGGTGTCTATCAACTGGCGATCGGTGGCACCGCAGTGGGCACCGGACTCAATGCCTGCATAGGCTTTGCCGAAGAAACAGCAGCCGAACTCGCCAGGCTGACCGGCCTTCCATTCGTCTCCGCTGTCAATAAGTTCACCGTGCAGGGCGCGCACGACGCCTTGGTGCAGCTGTCAGGCACCTTCCGAACCCTAGCGGTGTCACTTTACAAGATCGCCAACGATATTCGGCTGATGTCCTGCGGACCACGCGCCGGTTTTGCTGAGCTGCAGATCCCGGCCAATGAGCCCGGCTCATCGATCATGCCGGGCAAGGTGAATCCAACCCAGTGCGAAGCACTGACTATGCTGGCGGTTCAGGTGATGGCCAACGATGTGGCCGTTGGCTTCGGGGGAGCAAGTGGCTACTTGGAGATGAATGTCTATAAGCCACTGATCATTCATAATATCTGCAATTCGATCACGTTGATCACTGACGGTTGCACAAACTTCCGCAAGTTTCTGATCGAAGGCTGTGAACCCAATCGCGAAAAGATTGCGGCTTATGTTGAGAGCTCCCTGATGCTGGCAACAGCCCTGTCTCCCGTAATCGGCTACGACAAAACAGCTCAGATCACCCACCACGCACTAGATAAAAACCTCACACTCAAGCAAGCTGCCATGGATCTTGGCCTGGTGAGCGAAGCTGATTTTAACCGCATCGTTGATCCCACACAAATGACAGGTCCATCCAACATCAAGGGCTGAATAATCAGCCCCAGCCAGGCCTGACCAGATAGCAAGGGCAGCTCTAGCTGAGAAGCCTACGAAAAACGTTGGTATCTGCCAGATCAATCAGCTCTTCACCGCGGCCCGAGAGGATGGTACGCAAGGCAAACAGGGAAAAGCCCTTGGCCTGTTCCACCGTGATCGTCGGCGGAATGATCAGCTCTTCGCGAGCCGTCACCACATCAACCAAGGCAGGACCGTCGTGGGCAAACGCAGCACGTAGGGCTGATTCGAGATCATCAGGCTTGTCCACACGCTGGCCGAATAAGCCGATCGACCTGGCCACCTCAGCAAAGTCGGGGTTATCAAGATCAGTACCAAAGTTAACAAAGCCATTGGCCTTCATTTCCAGCTCCACAAAATTGAGCGAGGAATTGTTGAAGACAACAATTTTCACCGGCAGCCTGTTCTGACGTAGTGTCAGCAGCTCGCCCATCAACATCGCAAGTCCTCCGTCCCCCGCCAGCGCAACCACCTGACGCTCTGGGAATGCCGACTGGGCGCCAATCCCCTGGGGCAGGGCGTTGGCCATCGTGCCGTGCGTGAAAGAGCCGATCAGACGGCGACGACCATTCATGCGCAGATAGCGGGCAGCCCAACCGGTGGGAGACCCCACATCCGGAATGAAAACCGCATCATCAGAGGCCAGATCGCTGACCATGCGGGTCAGGTATTGCGGGTGAATGGGCGATCTGTTGTGATCATTAATGGCCAGGTCATCGAGCCTTTTTCGGGCTTGAACGTAGTGATCTCTGGAGGAATCTAGATGCTGCGTATCGGGGTGATCCTTGAGCATGGGCAGGAGGGCCTGCACTGTGTCCTTCACGCTGCCCACAAGGCCGATATCAATCGGGGTTCGCCTGCCCAGATTCTCACCTCTGATATCAACCTGAATGATTTTTGCCTTGGAAGGATAAAACTGTCGATAGGGAAAGTCGGTGCCAAGCATGAGCAAAACATCGCAGCTTTCAATCGCCCTGTAGCCGGATGTGAAGCCAAGCAGGCCAGTCATGCCGACGTCATAAGGGTTGTCATATTCAATGAACTGCTTACCCCGCAAAGCATGAACCACCGGTGCCTTCAGCTTCTCGGCAATCGCCAACAACTCGCGGTGGGCCCCTTCAACACCTGCTCCGCCAAATATGGTGACTTTTTTGGCTGCATTGAGCAGATCAGCGGTCACCTTCAGCCCATCATCGGTTGGACGCAGGACCCGTGGCACGTATCGGATCGGAGCTGATGGGCGATGGGGCCTGCTCTTCTTCAGGAAGATCTCCCCTGGAATGACCACCACGGCAGCTCCCCTTCGCTCGATCGCCGTGCGCATGGCGATCTCCAGCACTCGAGGCAGCTGCTCGGGATCGCCGACCAACTCGCTGTAGACCGTGGCCTCGCGGAGGACGTCCTGGGGATGGGTCTCCTGGAAGTAGGCACCACCGACTTCAGCCGAAGGAATCTGCGCCGCAATCGCGAGCACAGGAACACGGCTGCGGGTCGCATCGTAAAGACCATTGATCAGGTGAATGCTTCCCGGCCCACAACTACCAACGCAAACGGCCAATTCCCCCGTGAGCGCAGCTTCTCCAGCGGCCGCAAGAGCCGCCGCCTCCTCATGGCGCACGTGCTGCCAGATGATCGAGCCATCGCGGCGGAGAGCATCGGTAAAACCATTAAGGGAATCCCCTGGAATTCCATAGATTCTCTTAACCGACGCATTCTTCAGAACACCAAGTAGGACATCCGCGACTGTCGACATTGGTGAAGGTGCACAGCACCAGGGATCACCCCGAAGCTAGCCAGTGTCCCCACGCGGTGCCAGAAGTCTGAGCCGCGAACACCTGGCCAACCCTGTCAGGTCTGCCCGCACAGCCAAGTTCTCCTGCTGAACCCGACGCCTGCTCAGCAGTCCTCCTGCTCAAACTCAACGGCCACGGATGGCATCGGCCTCCCCGGCGGCAGCTCCAGGGCGATCGCCCCCAGGCGGCTGCAGCGGAAGTCGTCGAGCAACTTGGTGGCCATGCGCAGGGTGTCGTTGCCGGTGTGGCGCTCGGCGGCGGCGGCCAGCCAGCCCTCCACATCCGGCCCGCCGGTGGGCAGCGCCGCCAGGGGGATGGCATAGCGCCGCTCCAACAGGCCCGCCGCCACCCCGGAGTCCGCCACCCCCTCCAGCA
>CAYQCU010000013.1:0-10462 GCA_964416135.1 uncultured Bifidobacterium sp. | reverse complement strand
TCAAGGAGAGCACCCTGGATGTGGAACGGCGCCAGATCCGCGTGCAGCCCGAGCGGCTGCGGGCCCTGGCCTGGGCGATCGGCACCGGCCGGCGTTTCCCGTACGAGGAAGGCGTGAGGCGGCGCCGGTGGATCCTCTGGGCCCTGCTGCTCTGCGGCCTGCTGCCGGGGGTGATCTATTACTACAAGCGGGTGCGGCCCGAGAAGCGCCAGTACCAGGCCGACCTCAAGCTGCTGGTGGAGCGCTGGCACATTCAGGGCAAGCCGGATCCACCCCACAGCTTCTTCCTGCTCTACGACCTGGACTAGCGCCGATGCCGCGACCCCGTGCCCGCTGCCTGCCACCGCCACCGGGATGGGCCGGGTTCTCCCTGCCGGAACTGATGATCTGCCTGGTGCTGCTGGCCCTCGCCATCGCCGTGGGCGCCCCCCAGCTGCAGGCCCTGCAGCGCCGCCAGCAGCTGCGCCAGGCCGCCGCCGCCCTGGCCGGCCAGCTGGAGGCCGCCCGGGCCGCCGCCCTGCAAAGCAACCGGCCCTGTGAGCTGAGCGCCGGCGGCAACCGGCTGCGCCCCAGCAGCGGCTGCGGCACACCGCCGCTGGCGGCCCCCAACCTGGCGCCGGCCATCCGCCTGGAGAGTCCCGCCGGCCCCTTCCGCTTCTCCGCCAGCGGCGCCCTCACCGGTGGCCCCGCCCGGCAGGAGCTGGTGCTCAGCCATGCCGGCCTGGGGCAGCGGGCCTGCCTGAGCGTGGAGCGGCCCTCCGCCCTGGTGCGCCTCGGCCAGGCCGCCACTGCCGGCAGCCCCTGCCGCTACGCCGGTTGAGCCGCCCGAACGCCACGGCCGGCTTCACCCTGGTGGAGCTGTTGCTGATCGGAGCCGTGCTGGCGGCCCTGCTCGGCGGCGGCGGGGCGGCGCTGGTGCGCCAGCAGCGCCAGAGCAGCAGCGAGCAGCTGCGCGACACCGCCCACCAGCGCCACGCCCGCCAGCTGCTGCAGCAGGAGATCGCCCTGGCCGAGCGCCTCTCCGCCACTACCGCCGACCTGCCCGCGGCCTGCGCCGGCCTGGTGAACCCCCTGGTGCTGCACGGGCCCGCCGGCACCTGGCGCATCGCCTACGCCCTCCAGCACCAGGGGCCGGAGGCCGGTTGGCGCGGCCCGGCCCAGCTGCTGCGCTGCGGTCCGCCCCACGGCGACGCCGGCCCGATCAGCGGGGCCCCGCCGCTGCGCTCGGTGGTGCTCGACCGGCTGGCCGCAGACGGCGGCTTCCGCACGAGCATCGGCGCCAGCGGCGTGGCCATCACCCTCCAGCCCCACAGCAGCAGCGGGGCCCTGCCCGCCAGCACGATCAACGCCCGTCTGGCCAGCGCCGCCAACGCCGCCGCCGATCGCTTCCCCGGCTGCAGCGGCCTCTGCGCAGAAACCGACACCACCAACCACTGGCGCCCCAGTGGCGGCGAGATCGCCGGTGACGCCAGCAAGCGCGACATCGTGCACTTCCCCTACGACCGCGCCAGCTACACGCTCTCCGACCCCTGCGACCGCTCGCTCTGCACGGTGAGCGGCGTCCCCGGCGCCGTGATCGTGAATGGCGACCTGCTGGTGTTCAGCGACCAGGAGCTGCCGCTGCGCTGAGAGGCCCGGTGCATAATGCAAAATGCGCATAGGTTGCCTGCTGCGGCCAGGCCCCGGCGATGAGCCCAAGTCCCCCGCCCGATCGGGCTGACAAGTCCAGCCCCCAGAAACCCTCGGAGGAGCGCCGCCGGATCAACCGCGACGATGGCCTCCAGCTGCTGTTCGGTGCCGCCCAGGACTTCGCCCGCCAGGAGGGCAGCCTGGCCGAGGGCGACCGGGCCTCGTTCGAGTGCTCGGTGCTGGGGCGCCACAGCTACACCCTGCGCGACGAGAACGACGACCTGATCACCCGGGTGCCGCTGCGCGAGGCCCGCGCCATGCTCAGCTTCCGCCGCGAGCTGGCCCGCCAGCTGATGGTGGATGCCAAGGTGCAGTCCAGAAGCGAGAAGGGACAGCCCCTGGATCGGCGCAAGGTGAAGTTTCAGAAGGCCGAGGTGCGCGCCCTCAGCTGGGCGATCGGCACCGGCCGCCGCTTTCCCTTCCCGCCCAGGGAAAACCGCGAAGGGCTGATCACCCTGGGCCTGCTGCTCTGCTGCCTGATCCCGGGGCTCGTGTACTACGTGCGCGTGGTGCTGCGCAACCGCAACACCTACCAGACCAACCTCAACGAACTGGTGAACCGCTGGCGCCTGGTGGGCCAGCCCGACCCGCCGCCCAGCTTCTTCGCCCACTACGACCTCACCTGAGGCCGGCCTTCCTAGGATCAGGATCCCAGCAAACTCCGCCCCCATGAGCACCGACACCGCCGCCCTCACCCTGGAGAACGTGGAGCGCACCCTCGACGAGCTGCGCCCCTACCTGATGGCCGACGGCGGCAACGTGGAGGTGGTGGAGATCGACGGGCCGATCGTGAAGGTGCGCCTGCAGGGCGCCTGCGGCTCCTGCCCCAGCAGCACCATGACTTTGAAGATGGGCATCGAGCGCAAGCTGCGGGAAGCCATCCCCGAGGTGGCCGAAGTGGTGCAGGTGCTCTGAGGCCCGATCAGCAGATCAATCCTGATCAGCGAATCAAAACCGTGCGGGCGCGGGCGATCGAGCAGGCCGGCTGGTAGCCGCTGGGGTACACCAGCCTGTAGGCCAGCTGGCTGCTGGTGGTGCTCTGGCCCTGGCAGCTCACCAGCTCGATCCGGGCATCCCGCACCGCCACACCATCGTGCAGCCCCAGGCCGGCGGCGTGGTTCAGTACGCCGTTGCGCTGCACCGGCGGTCCGCAACGACGCACGGCCCCTGCGTGGTTGTAGTAATAAATGAACGACACATTGCCCACCGTGTCGAGATAGTTGCCGCTGTCGCGCGGCACCCGGAAGGCGGCGATCGAAGCCTGGCCTGCGCCCTCACAGCCAGTCGGCAGCACCCGACCCTGCTCCACCAGCGCCGCCTCGCTGGCCTCCACCTGGATCAGGTAGTCGAGCCGGGCGGCGTTGTCGCGCTGGCGCTGGGCCAGCTCCAGCTGGGAGCTGCTGCGGATGTGCGAGAGCAGCACCGAGCCAGCGGCGGCGAACACCGCCGCCCCGGCCACCATCGCCACCAGCAGCTCCACCAGGGTGAACCCCGGGCCAGGTCGCCTAGATGCGCGCATAGCTGTCACAGCCGCTGGCCACGCCGCCGCCACTGGCGGAGCCGATGTCGATCGACCCCAGGATGCTGGAGAGGCGCACGCAGCGCCGGGGCCCGGCCCCATCGGCCGGGGCGATGCGGATCTCCAGGTCGTCGCGCAGGTTGGCCACCGAATCCGACGACCACATCCCCCGCGGCGTGAAGAACAGACGCACGCTGCCGGCACACAGACCGGCGGGGATGCCACTGGCGCTGCAGTCGGCGGCGGTGGGGGCGTTGCTGATGCTGCCCCTGGGGATGCTGTGGGCGATCTGGAAGCGGCCTCCCCAGGTGTCCGGCACGCGCAGCTGCACCTCCCGGGCGTCGCAGCCGCTGATGCCGGCGATCACATTGCCCGCCACGGCATCGCTCTGGTTGGCGGCGATCACGATCGCGCAGCCGCCGGCCCCAGCATCGGGATTCACCTCCCGGGCAGCAATCGAGCGGGTTTCCTCCAGCCAGCCGGCAGTCTCGAAGGCCAGGGCATTCACCCGCTCCCGCCGCAGCACAAACAGGAACGAGGGCACCGCAATCGCCACCAGGATGCCGATCACAGCCACGATCACCAGCTGCTCCACCAAGGTGAATCCCTGCTCCGGCCCTTTCCCGCCAGCCATCAGTTGCACCAGGCCGAGACCACCGGCGCCACCTTGATCATCCGCTGCATCGGGCCGTTGGGGGCGCTGTAGCGCACGATCACATTGTGATTCTTCGCGTCGCTGGACGCTTCCCGCTCCACGCTGCTGCGGCTCACGCCGGCCCCCACCGCCGGCAGCTGGCTGATCGCCGTGATGAACCCCTGGGTGATGTGGCTGCCGGCACTGGCGGCGTTGCAGGCGGCGAAGAAGGCGGTGATGTTGCCCTCATTGGTGCCGGGATTCACCGGGAAAAAGTAGGCCGCCTGGTCGGGGGTGAGGCCCTTGCCGCAGCCGGCGTCCGCGCCCGCGGGAATGCTGCCGGTGGGCACCAGACAGGCGGTGTAGACACTGGCCAGCCGCTTGATCTCGGAGATGTCGTTGTCGATCGCCAGGTTCATGGCGTTCACCTGGGCGCTGCGGCCGAGCAGGTCGGTGATACCGCGCAGGGCGCCACTGGAGCCCATCAGGGCGATACCGAGCACCACCGCCGCCACCAGCGCCTCGGTGAGGCTGAAGCCGGCAGTGGCCGGCGTGACGGCAGGGCGCTGCGGCCGCCTAGAAGCCGGAGGCATGGCTGAAGCTCCGGGCGATCATGTCGTAGAGCGGGATCTTCGCCGGCGGCGGGCAGCGGTGGTTGGCGCAGAAGGAGGGCCGGCTGCGGGGTGTGCGCACCTTGGTGTTGCCCACGAGGGTGAGGTTGTTGGCCCACATCCGGCCCATGAAGTTGGGGTTGGCATTGCCACCGCCGCGCAGGGTGATCGAGGCCCGGGGGGCATACACGTTCAGCCCCACCGTGGCACTGGTGCCCTTGATGTCGAACGAACCCGGGCCGAGGCCGTAGGCATTGAACAGCTCGGAGTGGTGGTAGGCGTCGTTGCGGCTGGTGCAATTGGGGTCGGCCAGGGCAGCGGCCGGGTTGCACTTGCGCTGGTACTCGGCCCAGGTCACGGTCTGGTTGCAGCCGGCGGCGCTCCAGCTGGCGCGGCTGCAGTGCACCCGCCGGATGGTGGTGTTGCCGCCGCCGCCCATGACCTCGCCGCTGTAGGCGGCATCGTCGAAGTGGAGGTTCACCATCGCGTAGCTGGTGTCCACCGTGAGCGTGTCGTTGCCGGAGGCGATGTTGCGGAAGCGGCAATCGGCCACGGCGTAGGGGGCGGCCGGGTCCTTGCTCACGATGCAGTTGGTGAGCGGGGTGTCGCTGGCTCCGGACTTGATCCGCATCGTGAGTGTGGCCGGATCGAGATAGATGTGGGTGTCACCCGCAAGGGTGAGCTGGGGCCGGGGGAAGGCGCTCGGCCACTGGCTGAAGGCCTGGGTGTCGGCCAGGGGGAAGGGGGCAGCGCCCAGGGCCGGTTCACTGCGGCAGCTGGCGAACAGGGCGCCGCTGCAGCCCGCGAAGGAGGCACTCGTGGCCGGTGCAGGGCTGGCCGCCGTCTTGTCCTCGAACAGGGTCCAGCTGCCGAAGGTGCGCATCCAGTACTTGCCGCTGTCGGTTCGCACCCAGTTGCCGAAGGAGCTCCCGGGATAGGCCGCCGTGAGCAGGGTGGCGTTCTGAACCCCGCTCTGGCTGCCGATCCAGCCGCCATCGGGCCCGCTGCCGGATCCAGGGGCATCGCCGAAGCGCGGCCGCGGCAGCAGCAGATCGAAGGGCATCGGCACGAAGGTGAGCCCGGGCTGACTCTTGGAGGCCTTGCCCAGCGCCTGGGTGCCCGCCAGGCAATCGGGGTTGGGGGTGCCGCCCAGGTCGGAGGCGGCCGTTTCATTGCCGCTCCAGCACAGCGCCCGGGTCACCAGGGTGTTGGTCTCGTCCACGATGTCCAGGGTGTTGTTGCTGCCACTGGGCTCGCCGCCGTAGAGGCTCACGATCACCCCCCGCCCCACGCCGTCGTCGGTGAACAGCGGGCACTCATCCACCGGGTCGGTGCCCCAGGCCGGATCCGATTCCCCCACCCCCAGGCCGGAGTGCTTGCCGAAGGAGCGCTTGCAGCACTTGGGCACCACCTCGAACTCGCGCGTCACCCGCGCCTGGCTGAGCTGGCCGTTGCGCTGCACCCGCCCCTGGATCGTCACCCGCAACAGGGTGCGGGTGCCCCCCTGCAGCGCCGCGTTGCGCACCGTGTGGCTGGGAATGTTGGCGTTCACCGTGGCGAGGTTGAAGTCGGCCCGCTCCGAACCGGCCGTGCGGTTCTCGTAGCGGTAGCGCACGTCCTCCACCCGGAACTGACGGCTGTTGTCGCCACTGATCAGGTTCTGCCAGCTGTCACTGCGCATGAAGCGGTCGGCGCTGGTGGCCCCTGCCGTGTTGGGCACATACTTGCCGTTCACGAAGCTGCCCGTGCACAGGTTGCGGTGCACCGTGTTCGAGCTCCACTGGCCGAGCTGGTCGTTGCCGGCCACCAGCAGCCAGCGGTTCTCCTCGCGGTTGAGCGTCACGGCGAAGTCGGTGATGGCGCTCTCGGCCACGTCGCGGGCCTCGCGGTTCACCCCCTGGAACACACTCGCCAGAAACCCCTGGGTGCTGCGCGCCCCCAGGGCGGCCAGGCCGATCAGCAGCAGCAGGGCGGCCACCACGGCGATCGGCAGGGAGAAGCCGTCCTGCCGGGCCCGACTTCGCCAGATGCTTGGCCGCCCTGATCCGCCCATGGGCACCACGGTGCTGCCTTCACGTTATGCCTGCCGCGCATCGACGCAACGGACGGCGCCAAGGCTGGCTTTTAGGCTCGTTCCAGCCGCCCCCGCCCCGTGCTCGACCAGCGCCTGCTGCGCGACAACCCCGACCACATCGCCAGCCAGCTGGCCCGCCGCGGCCTCACGATCGACCTCACCGGCCTGCAGGCGATCGCCCGGCTGGAGCGCGACCTCGAGGACCAGCGCAGCCAGCTGCAGGCCGAGGGCAACCAGATCGGCAGGCAGGTGGGCCAGCTGATCCAGGGCGGCACCGATCCCAGGGGACCCGACGTGCTGGCCCTGCGCGAGCGCGGCAACGCCATCAAGATCGAGGTGGCCGGCATCGAGGAGCAGGAGAAGGCGCTGGAGCAGCAGCTCCGCGACGCCCTGATCGCCCTGCCCAACCTGCCCGGCCCCGAGGTGCCCGAGGGCAGCAGCGAGGCCGACAACGTGGAGGTGAAGCGCTGGGGCACACCGCGCCAGGAGGAGGGGCTCGAGGAGCACTGGCAGATCGGCGAGCGGCTGGGCCTGTGGGAGGCGGAGCGCTCGGTGCGCATCGCCCAGAGCCGCTTCATCACCCTGATGGGCGCCGGCGCCCGCCTGGAGCGGGCCCTGATCAGCTTCATGCTCGACCGCCACACCGCCCGCGGCTACACCGAGGTGCTGCCGCCGATCCTGGTGAACTGCGCCAGCCTCACCGGCTCGGGCCAGCTGCCCAAGTTCGCCGAGGAGAGCTTCCGCTGCGCCGACGACGACCTCTGGCTCACCCCCACCGCCGAGGTGCCCGTCACCTCCCTGCACCGCGATGAGGTGATCCCCGCCGAGCAGCTGCCGCTGAAATACGTGGCCTACACCCCCTGCTTCCGCCGCGAAGCCGGCAGCTACGGGCGCGACACCCGCGGCCTGATCCGCCTCCACCAGTTCAACAAGGTGGAGCTCTACTGGTTCTGCCTGCCGGAGCAGTCGGCCGAGGCCCACGAGCAGATCACCCGCCACGCCGAGGGCATCCTGGAAACCCTGGAGCTGCCCTACCGGCGCATCGAGCTGTGCACCGCTGATCTCGGCTTCTCCGCCGCCCGCACCTTCGATCTGGAGGTGTGGCTGCCGGGCGCCGGCGCTTACCGCGAGATCTCCAGCTGCTCGGTGTGCGGCGACTTCCAGGCCCGCCGCGCCGCCATCCGCTGCAAGCAGCCCGACAGCAAGGGCACCCAGCTGGTGCACACCCTCAACGGCTCCGGCCTGGCCGTGGGCCGCACCATGGCCGCCCTGCTGGAGAACGGCCAGCAGGCCGACGGCTCCGTGCGCCTGCCCGCCGCCCTGGCCCCCTACTTCGGCAGCGACACGATCGCCGGGCGCTGACGGCTGCTCAGCTCAGGCCAGATCCAGCAGCGACACCCCCGGCGCCGCCTCGCGCAGGGCGCTCGACTCGTCAACCAGCACCTGCAGGATCTCGCGGCTGAACTGGGGGTGCTCGCGCATGGCGCGCACCACGTTGCGCACCGTGTCGGGGGTGAGGCCGCCATGGAGGGTGAGCTCATGCACCCGCTGGCGGAAGTGCTCCAGCGCCTGCTGCTGCTCGGCGGTGAGCTCGGGGCTGCTGGGTCGGTTGATCTCCATCCCCTCAGGCTAGAGAACGGATCCGGAGCGGGACCGTCGCGGAGGCAACGAATCCGGCGCCTCAACCTTGCGCCCCCTGACAACCCGACCCGGCCACCCTTGCCGGATGGTCTGATCTGCTCTGGTTCAGCATGGAGGGCAAGGGCGCGGGCTGCAACCAGTGCCTGCCGAACGGGCGCGTCTCCGCCGGACGCCACTCCTACCCTGAGATCCCCTGCAGACCCGATGACCCTCATCGCCGAGCCGGTGTCGGGCAGGTCACCCCAACGCCATGCGAACCAGACCAGCCACCACTTGGTATGAAAACCAGCAGCGCCGCCGCCGCTCGCCGTTCTTTCGCCGCCTGGATCGCTCCTTCAGGTTCCGGGTGCTGATGGCCGCGGCCTGCTCATTCGCGCTGCTGTCGCTGGTGAACCGTTTCGAGAACTGCCACAGCTCCCGCCTCGCGCCGGACTGCCTCACCAGCGACTACCTCGACATCATCAGCATCGGCAACGTGGAGTCGTTCAGCATCGTGGCTGCCGCCTTCGTGTACATCTTCGAGGCGGGGAAACGCAAGGAGCGCGAGCATCACGAGATGGTGGATCTGCTGCTCGCCCAGCGCCAGGCCGGCACCACCAACAGCCTCGGTCGGATCCGCGCCATTGAGGATCTCGCCGCCGATGGCCTCTGGCAGGACGACTTCGACCTGCGGGGCGCCAACCTCGCGGGCCTGCGCATTCCCTTCAGCCGCTGGAGGGGCGCCAACTTCACCGCCACCGTGCTGCGCGATGCAGACCTGCACGGCGTGGATCTGCAGGGCGCCGATTTCAGCGATGCCGACCTCACCGGTGCCGATCTCTCCGCCGCCAACCTCAGCGGCGCCCGCTTCTGCCGGGCCTGCCTCAGCCGGGCCGATCTGCGCGGCGCCGAGCTCGCCGGCGCCGACTTCCAGGACGCCCACCTCAGCGGCACCCTCGCCGACCAGCCACTCTGCTCCCCTCCGAACGGCGACGGGACACCAGCTGATCGGGAGGGCCTGGGGGCGCAACCTATGGGCTAGCGGCCATCTCCTCAAACCATTTCGACTGCGGCGGCCAGCGAGAGAACACCCAGCCCAACAACCGCTCCTCCTCATCCTTGCCGAAGGCACGCGTGCCCCGGGCCGCCAGACGCCAGCGCTCCCATCCCTCGGTTGGCTTGGAGAGCAGCTCAGGGCAGAAGCGCTCACGAATCTGCTGGTCGCCCGCTGCCAGCTCTCGACGCAGGTCGAGTAGATCCCTGGGCGACAGCCAACTGTTGCATGTCAACAGATGCCTCACCTGTCGCTGCTGGCGGCGCTTGAAAACACGACGTCGATAGCGCCTGTAGATCTTGAGCCTGTGTTGGGGTTCCAGCGGCAGACGATTGAGAAATCGTTTGAGCACCACCAGCGCCACAGGATCGGAGGAATTGGACCAGGTGGGTTGGATCTCGGTGAGTAGCTCCTGGGGCAGGCCAGAGCCACAGAGGCGCTGCAACAAGGCCTGGGGCAAAGCCCCCTGCTGGCAAAGCACTTCGTAGCCATGGGCATGCACAGGAAAGCGCTGCGCCCATGCCTCGAGCTGGCCCAGGTAATCCCAGTAGTGGCGATGTTGGCGAAGGAATGCCTTGATGCTGCCCTGATACTCAGAGGCCGTGAGCCACTCGCTGTAAAAACTCATGATGTAGGAGCTGCGCTCACGCAGCACAGCTGTTACTTCCACATCAGCAGCACCCAGAAGATCGCGCAGCTGATCGATGGCAGCAGCTTTTCCAGCCCAGAGCTTCTCAGTGGTGAGTCCCTTGAGAACGCCTGAGAAACCAAGATGCCAGAAAGGTTCGGCGCTGATGATGGTATGGGAGTAGCGGCGGGAGCCACGCACAAGGCGCCTCACCATCTGACGTATTTGCGCGGGGCTGTAGGAGTTTTTACGTTTGGGATTCTGAAGCGAGCGTACAAGATTGAGATGGAGAATCTGTTTGCTGCTTCCTCCGTCCAGCAATTCAGCTTCAGTGGGGTACCAGACTCCAACCTCAGCGAGCGGTTTGCGCTGCTGGCGCAGCACATGCTGCAGCGCCGTTGTACCGGTTTTGTGGGTGCCGATATGCAGGTGGATGGGCATCGCGGCTACATCGACGCTGCCATCATCGCCCAGCCAGCAATGGCCCGGCGGCCTCCAGCCTCCCCGCGAAAGCCAGCCGCGCAGCACATCCACCACAATGGAGCAAATACGCTGCGCAATCTGAATGGGTGTTCTGGCGGCCCTGGCGATCCTGGCGGGCCTGATCGTGGTGCACGAGGCGGGCCATTTCCT
>CAYQCU010000012.1:0-15166 GCA_964416135.1 uncultured Bifidobacterium sp. | reverse complement strand
TGATGCGCTCGAACAGGCTGTTCGCACCGATCGTGATCTCGGAGTCGACCGACAGTGGCGGGCTCACCTTGCCGCCGGGGGCGTGCGAGGCGGTTGCGGCCATGACTTCGCCCGTCTTCAACACGATCTCGCGCGGGTCGAGAGGCTTGCCGGTGGCGTGCGCCGGGCACACGCTGGTGCAACGACCGCACATGGTGCACGCATCGGTGTCGAGCAACTGCTTCCAGGTGAAGTCTTCGACCACCGCGGCACCGAACGACTCGAGCGATGTTTCGGTGAGGTTCGGCATCGCGCGCATCGCACCCTTCGGGCGGTCACGGTCGCGCAGGTACATGTTGAGCGGCGAGGTGAAGACGTGGCGCAACATGGTCACCGGCAAGATCGCAAGGAACGCGATGAAGGTGAGCACGTGGAACACCCACCAGCCCTGGTGCCAGACCTCGAGTGTGCCCACCGACCAGCCGTTCACCAGTTGCGCGAGCGGGTAGCCGACGAAGGCCCACTTCTCGAACGACAAGTCGACGCCGGCTGCCTGACCGGCGGCGATGCGGAACATCTCTGCGCCGAAGCCCGACACGCCGATCGCGAACAAGACACCCAGGATCACGCCGTGTTCGGCCTTGGTCTTGATGCGAATGCGGTACGGGCGCTGGATGTAGCGACGCACGATGGCCCATGCGACACCACCTGTGAACACGAGACCGGCCGCGTCGCCGACGAAGGCATAGGCGCGGTAGACGTCGCCGTGGAGGAACTTGAGCGACTCGGGCAACTGGTGGTCGATCTCGAGCACGGTGGTCACGCCGAGCAACACCAAGAAGCCGAAATAGATCATCGAGTGCATGAGGCCCGCCGCGCTGTCGCGAAGCAGCGTGCGCATGTAGACACCGGCGCGATAGTCGGCGAGGCGACGCTTGGCGTTCTTGGCGGTGGTGCGGCGGCGGTCGGGTGCGCCGCGTTCCCAGTTGCGGATGCGGTCGGCGAAGCGGAACGAACCCCAGATGAGCATCACGGGGATGACCGTGTAGAAGGCGACCTTCAGCGGGCCGGGAATGCCCCCGAACACCTTGCGGTGAATCTCAGAGTCGGACTCCCAGCCGGTGAAGAGAGGCACGATGCCCGAGGCAACGGTGAAAAGCCCGATGCCGACGCCCAGAGCAATCGAGATCTGGTACGGCTTGAGTCTCTTGGGTCCGCTCGGGGCGGTGGCAGGTGCGTCGGCGCTCATAACGGAACCAACGCTAGTGCTCACGGGGGCTGTGGACATCCCCCGAACAGTCGAGAATCAGTTCGAAATCAGCCGTAGTGGGCGCGGTCGAGTTCACGAATGCGCGTGGCCAGGCCCTTCATCAACTTGCGCGAGATGGCCGGAATGTTCTCGATGGCGGCCTGGAGAGCTCGTTCTGACACGACCAAGAGGGTGATGTCGGTGTCGGCGACCACGGTCGCGGTGCGCGGGCCTCGGTCGAGCAGCGACAGCTCGCCCACGACAGAACCGGCCTTTGCGGTGGCGATCTTCTTGCCGTTTCGCTTCACAGAGGCTGATCCTTCGAGGACCACGTACGCCTCGCGGCCCATCTGACCCTGCTCCATGAGAACGGTGCCGGCCTTCAGTGCCCGCTCGGTCGAGTTCTCGACGACGAGGCGCACCTCCTTGAGGGAGCACTCAGAAAAGAGAGGAATGCTGTGGAGCGATGCGACTGTCGACTTCGGGATTGCCATGTGAACAAGTGTAAAAGACCGGGGTCGCCGGTGGAATGACCCAAACCGACGTCACATGTGACGAGCGACAGGGCCACAGTCAGACGGGGTCACCGTCGCTGCGTCACTTGGCCTTGGCTTGGTTCGCGACGCCTTCGATGGCGGCGCGGATCTTTTCCTGGTCGCCGAGGTATTCGGCCGACTCCACGCCGAGGTCGTCGCGCAATCGGTACAACCGCGGCACGCCGGTCGGAATGTTCAATTCGGCGATCTCGTCGGCAGAGATGCCCTCCAGCGACATGACCAACGCGCGCAAAGAGTTCCCGTGTGCGGCAACGAGCACGTTCATGCCGGCACGCAGCTGCGGGACCACTGCCTCTTCGAAGCGGGGCATCACGCGGGCCACGACATCTTTCAGACACTCGGTGGCAGGCAGCATCGACCGGTCGATGAAGCGATACCGCGGGTCGTTCGCCGGGTGCTCCGGGCTGTCGCCCTCGACCGGGGGTGGCGGAACATCGAAGCTTCGTCGCCAGACCTTGGTCTGGTCTTCGCCGTGCTTGGCTGCGGTCTGGGCTTTGTCGAGACCCTGCAATGCCCCGTAATGACGCTCGTTCCAGCGCCAGTGTCGCTCGACGGGCAGCCACACTTGGCCCATCTCGGTGAGCGCCAGGTGACAGGTCACCACGGCACGGGTCAACAATGAGGTGTGGGCGACATCGAAGGTGAGTCCGGCAGCCGACATGACCCGGCCGGCGTCGGCCGCTTCGGCCTCGCCCTGGGCAGAGAGGGGCACGTCGTGCCAGCCGGTGAAGAGGTTTTCCTGGTTCCAGGTCGACTGTCCATGACGCAACAACACGAGATTTCCGAGCACGAGAGCATCGTAAATGGCGCAGGCGCGGGGCTCAGCAGACCACATCGGCCAGGTGCCCGATGTCATGGCAAAAACTTGAGTCAAACCGTATCAAGATTTCTGCCACACAGGTTGTCATTAGCCGACAGACCCCATACATTTCCGTCGTCACAGCCGGGTCCCCCGACCCGGCCCAAGTTCAGGAGACACAACACATGAGCAAGGCAGTGGGTATCGACCTCGGCACCACCAACTCAGTGGTCGCAATTCTCGAGGCAGGCGATCCGGTCGTCATTCCGAACTCCGAAGGCGCACGCACGACGCCGTCTGTCGTGGCGTTCTCGAAGGCCGGCGAGGTGCTCGTCGGTGAAGTGGCCAAGCGTCAGGCGATCACCAACCCCGACCGCACCTTCCGCAGCATCAAGCGCTTCATGGGCAAGACGTGGAAGTCAGATGACATCGACGGCAAGCAGTACACGCCGCAAGAGATCTCGGCGCGCACGCTCATGAAGTTGAAGCGCGACGCAGAGGCCTACCTCGGCACGACCATCACCGATGCGGTGATCACCGTGCCCGCGTACTTCGACGACGCGCAGCGCACCGCAACCAAAGAGGCGGGAACCATCGCCGGGCTCAACGTGTTGCGCATCATCAACGAACCGACGGCGGCCGCACTCGCGTACGGGCTCGAGAAGTCGTCGCAAGACGAGACGATTCTCGTGTTCGACCTCGGTGGCGGCACGTTCGACGTGTCGGTGCTCGAGATCGGTGACGGTGTCTTCGAAGTGAAGAGCACGCACGGTGACACGGAACTGGGCGGTGACGACTGGGACCAGCGCATCATCGACTGGCTGGTGAACCAGTTCAAGGCCGCGCACAACGTCGACCTCTCGCAGGACCGCATGGCGGTGCAGCGTCTGAAGGAAGCGGCCGAGAAGGCGAAGATCGAGCTGTCACAGGTGCAGCAGACACAGATCAACCTGCCGTTCATCACCGCCACCGCCGACGGCCCGCTCCACCTCGACGAGACGTTGTCGCGGGCGAAGTTCCAGGAAATGACGGCCGACCTCATCGAGCGGTGCCGCGTCGCGTTCGAGCAGGCGTTGAAGGACGCCGGTCTCAGCAAGAACGAGGTGAACCACGTGATCCTCGTGGGCGGTTCGACCCGCATGCCGGCCGTGCAGGACCTCGTGCAGAACCTCACCGGCAAAGAGCCGAACAAGTCGGTGAACCCCGACGAAGTGGTCGCCGTCGGTGCGGCCGTGCAGGCCGGTGTTCTGAAGGGCGACGTGAAGGACGTGCTGCTCCTCGACGTCACCCCGTTGTCGCTCGGCATCGAGACCAAGGGCGGCATCATGACCAAGCTCATCGAGCGCAACACGACCATTCCGACGCGTCGCACCGAAGTGTTCACCACGGCCGACGACAACCAACCGTCGGTGGAGATCAACGTGCTGCAGGGCGAGCGCGACATGGCCGCCTACAACAAGTCGATCGGCAAGTTCACGCTCGGTGACATCATGCCGGCGGCGCGCGGCGTGCCCCAGATCGAAGTCACGTTCGACATCGACGCGAACGGAATCGTCAACGTGTCGGCACGTGACCGTGCGACCAACAAGGAAGCAAAGATCACGATCGCGGGTCAGTCGACGCTCAGCAAGGACGACATCAACCAGATGGTCAAGGACGCCGAGGCACACGCCGAGGAAGATCGCCGTCGCCGCGACGAGGCCGAGGTGCGCAACAACGCAGACTCGCTCGTGTACCAGACGGAGAAGGTTCTGCGTGAACAGGGAGATTCGGTCTCCGAAGACGAGCGCGCCGCAGTCGAGGGTCCTCTCAACGAACTGAAGGCCGTCGTGAACGGAAACGACATCGAGGCGATCAAGACCGCGACCGAGAAGTTGATGGGAGCGAGCCAGGCGTTCAGCCAGAAGCTCTACGAAGCGGCCGCACGCGACAGCCAGGCATCGGGAACGTCGGCCTCGGGCCAGAGCACCACGAGCGGTGGCGACGACGACATCGTCGACGCCGAGATCGTCGACTGACGCACATGTCCGACGAGACCACCGACACGACCGTGACCGACGCAGAGGTGAACGCTGCGACCGACACTCACGACGAGCCGACCGCGGACGGCGACGCAACGAGTGACGCCGCTGCCGTCGATCTCGCCGACGTCGATGTCGCCGCACTGCTCGCCGAGCGCGACGAATTCAAGGACATCGCATTGCGCCTGCAGGCCGATTTCGACAACTACCGCAAGCGTGTCGCCACCGACATCGCCTCGGAAGTCGAACGTGCTACCGGTCGCTTGGTCGACGCGGTGTTGCCGGTGCTCGACGCGTGCGAGGCGGCTGTTGCTCACGGAGCAGACGGCGTGGAGCCGATCTGGTCGAGCCTGTTCGGTGCGCTGAAGCGCGAGGGACTGGTCGCACTCGACCTCGAGGGCAAGCCTTTCGACCCGGCCTCGGCCGATGCGGTCGTGCACGAAGAGGGCGACGGCGGCGAGCCGATCGTGGTCGAGGTGCTGCGCACCGGATACGAATGGAAAGGGCGCGTGCTGCGTGCCGCCATGGTGAAGGTGAGGGGGTGACGAGGTGACCGCCCAACGCGAGTGGTTCGAGAAGGACTACTACGCGATCCTCGGTGTCGACAAGAACGCCTCGTCGAAAGACATCACCAAGGCGTACCGGCGTCTTGCACGCCAGTACCACCCCGATGCCAACCCCGGCGACAAAGCCGCCGAAGAACGCTTCAAGGAGATCTCCGGCGCCTACGACGTGATCGGCGACGACACGAAGCGCGCCGAGTACGACGAAGTGCGTCGCATGGGACCGATGGGTTTCGCGAACCAGCAGGGTGGGTTCTCGTTCGACGTCGGCGACGCCGGGCTCGGCGACGTGCTCGGCCAGATGTTCGGCCGCGGACGTCGCGGTGGCGCCGGAGTCGGGCCGCGACGCGGCAACGACATCGAGACGATCCTCGATCTCACTTTCGTTGAGGCAGCCACCGGTCTCACGACGTCGCTGCACCTCACGTCGGAGGCGGTGTGTTCCACGTGTGACGGCTCTGGTGCACGGCCTGGCACGAAGGTCTCGGTGTGCTCGCGGTGCGGCGGTCGAGGCAGCGTCACCGACAGCCAGGGCTTCTTCGCTGTCCCGTCGCCGTGTCAGCAGTGCAGCGGCCGCGGCCAGGTGATCGAGTCGCCGTGCGGCACGTGCCGCGGAACAGGCGCCGAGGTGCGGCCACGCGAGGTGAAGGTGCGCATTCCTGCCGGCGTCGACAATGGCCAGCGCATCCGTCTCAAGGGACGCGGCGGTCCGGGAAAGAACGGCGGACCGGCCGGCGACTTGTTCGTCGAATGCAGGGTGGCGGCGCACCCGGTGTTCGGACGCGACGGGCACAACCTCACGGTGCGCGTGCCGGTGACCTTCCCCGAAGCGGCGCTCGGCGCGACGGTACAGGTGCCCACTCTCACCGGCGGCGACGTGTCGCTGCGCCTGAAGGCCGGCACGCAACCCGGCACACGTCACCGTGTGAAGGGGCACGGCATCGCGACGTCACACAAGACGGGCGATCTGATCGTGACAGTCGACGTTGCCGTGCCGACCGAGTTGTCGGCGACCGAGCGCGATCTGATCGAGAAACTCGGTGAGGTGTCGGCCTCGCCGCGCGAGCCGAAGGTGACACGATGAGGAACGAAGACACCGCCGTCTACGTCATTTCTGTCGCGGCCCAGTTGGCCGGCATGCACCCGCAGACACTGCGCATCTACGAACGCCGCGGTCTGTTGACACCTGCCCGCACCCAGGGCGGCAACCGCCGGTACTCGGACGCCGACATCGCGCGCCTGCGGCGCATCGCCGAACTGGCGTCTGCAGGCATGAACCTCGAGGGCATCAGGCACGTGATGAGTCTCGAAGCCGAAGTGATTCACCTGCGCGAGCAGGTCGAGAACCTGCGCGTCGCTCTCGCCGAAGCGGCAACTTTGATCGAAGGCCGACGTTCGGCCGAGCTCGTTCCCCTGCGCCAGGCGATGGCGGTGTTCGCCAATCGCACGGGCAGTTTCGGTCCGCAACCACGAAAGTGACGCGCGGTCCGGAAGGGACACATTCCGCAGCAAGTAGCGGCAACCAGAAAGAAGGACACTGAGATGGCAATCGATCCGAAGAAATGGACGACCCGCACGCAGGAGGCGGTGGCGGCTGCGAGCGATTCGGCGCGCGCACGCGGCAACCCCGAGGTGACGCCCGACCACGTGATGATCGCTCTCATGTCGCAAGACGACACCATCGTTGCGCCCCTCATGAAGAAGCTCGGCATGGCGACCGGCATGTTGCGCGACAGGGCATCGGAAGCCGTCGACAAACTCGCTCGCACCACCGGTGGAGACGAGCCGCGCATGAGCCGCGAACTCTCGAACGTGTTCCAGAACGCCGACAAGGCCCGCCGTGACTTGCGCGACGACTACGTGTCGGTCGAGCACCTGGTGCTGGCGATGAATCAACGACTCGGCGTCGGCAGCGAAGAATTGTTGCAGGCGTTGCGTGAGGTGCGCGGTTCACACCGGGTGACCACACCGGACCCGGAGTCGCAGTTCGCCGCACTCGAGAAGTACGGCCAGGATCTCACCGCTCGTGCGCGTGACGGAAAGATCGACCCCGTGATCGGTCGCGACGAAGAAATTCGCCGTGTCATCCAGGTCTTGTCGCGGCGCACCAAGAACAACCCGGTACTGATCGGTGAACCAGGTGTCGGCAAGACCGCCATCGTGGAAGGTCTCGCGCGCCGTATCGCCGACGGCGACGTGCCCGAAGGGCTGAAGGGCAAGCGACTCGTGGCTCTCGACATCGGGTCGATGCTGGCAGGTGCGAAATACCGCGGAGAGTTCGAGGAGCGCCTGAAGGCGGTGCTGAAAGAGATCACCGACGCCGAGGGTGAAGTGATCACGTTCGTCGACGAGATGCACACGCTCGTCGGGGCTGGTGGCGCCGAGGGCGCGATGGACGCCGGCAACATGATCAAGCCGATGCTCGCCCGGGGCGAACTCCGCATGATCGGTGCGACCACTCTGGACGAGTTCCGCAAGTACGTCGAGAAAGACCCCGCACTCGAACGCCGTTTCCAACAGGTGTGGGTGGGCGAGCCGACCGTTGCCGACACGATCGCGATCCTGCGAGGCCTGAAGGAGCGCTACGAGGTGCACCACGGTGTGCGCATCCAGGACTCGGCGCTCGTGAGTGCAGCGGTCCTGTCGAACAGGTATCTCACCAGCCGTTTCCTGCCCGACAAGGCGATCGACCTCGTCGACGAGTCGGCGAGCAAGTTGCGCATCGAGATCGACTCGCTTCCGACGGAGATCGACGTGGTGCAACGGCGCATACTCCAGCTGGAGATCGAAAAGGTCGCGCTCGAGAAGGAGACCGACGCGGCCTCGATCGAGAGGCTCGGCATTCTCGAGGCTGAGCTCGACGATGCTCGTGGGCGCGTGGCCGAGATGAAAGGACACTGGGAAGCCGAACGCGAGGCCATCTCGGCGATCCGCACCCTCAAAGAAGAGCTCGAGCAGTTGAAGACCGCAGTCGAGCGTGAGACCGATCTCGAGAAGGCAGCCGAGATCCGCTACGGACGCATCCCCGAACTCGAGCGCCGCATCGTCGATGCCACCGGGCACCTCGACAAGTTGCAGGCCGACGTGAAGATGCTGAAGGAGGAAGTCGACGCCGAGGACATCGCCGAGGTCGTGTCGCGCTGGACCGGCGTGCCGGTGAGCAAACTGCTCGAGGGCGAGATGCACAAGCTGGTGCGCCTCGAGGACCTGCTCCACAAGCGGGTGATCGGCCAGGACGAAGCGGTGTCTGCCGTGGCGAACGCCATTCGTCGCAGCCGCGCCGGACTCTCCGACCCGAATCGCCCGATCGGCTCGTTCATGTTCCTCGGTCCGACCGGTGTCGGCAAGACAGAACTCGCGCGCGCTCTGGCCGAGTTCTTGTTCGACGACGAAAAGGCGATGGTGCGCATCGACATGGGCGAGTATTCCGAGAAGCACTCGGTGTCGCGCCTGGTCGGTGCGCCTCCCGGATACGTCGGCTACGACGAGGGTGGGCAACTCACCGAGGCTGTTCGTCGCCGGCCATACAGCGTGGTTCTGCTCGACGAAGTCGAGAAGGCACACCCCGACGTGTTCAACACGTTGCTGCAGGTGCTCGACGACGGGCGCCTCACCGACGGCCAGGGTCGCACCGTCGACTTCACGAATGCGGTGTTGATCATGACGAGCAACTTGCCCGGTGAGCCGATCGAGTACTTCCGGCCCGAGTTCGTGAACCGCATCGACGAGATCGTGCGATTCCGTTCGCTCACGCCCGACGATCTCGGAGCGATCCTCGAGATCCAACTCGAGCACCTCGTCGAACGCATGGCAGAACGTCGCATCACGTTGCAGGTGACGCCGGCTGCGCGCGTGGCGCTCGCCGAGAAGGGTTACGACCCGGTGTTCGGTGCGCGACCGTTGAAGCGCCTGATCCAGCGTGAGATCGCCGACAAAGCGGCGTTGCTGATTCTCGAGGGGCACGTCACAGACGACGGAATCGTGCGTGTCGACGTCGAAGACGGAGCGGTCACCGTCACAGCCCGTTGATTCAGCTGAACCGGTTGCGGATCGCGTTGCCGTGCGCGGGAAAACCCTCGTGGTCGGCGAGCGCGACGATGCTCGGTGCCATGCGGCGAAGTGCTGTTTCGTTCGCACGCGCGACCGCGGTGCGCTTCAAGAACGCCTGCACCGTGATGCCCGACGAGACATGAGCGAACCCCGACGTGGGCAACGACGCGGGGCACCCGATCACGAAGTTGGCCGCGCTGAAAGGCGTGTCCTGACCGACGAGGATTTCGCCGGCGTTCTCGATCGCGTCGACGACCGCGTCGATCCGGGTCGAATCGACCGCGACCTGCAGGTGCTCGGCGGCATACATGTTCGCGACGTCAGCAGCCGTGTCGAGAGAGTCGACCATCACTGCACCACCGTTGGTGCCGAGTGAGGCACGAGCCGCGTTGGCGCGCACGGCCGGCAACACCGCAAGTTGACGTTCGAGTTCGGCGTCGACTGTGTCGACGAGCGACTGCGACGTGGTGACGAGCACCACGCTCGAGTCTTCGCCGTGCTCGGCTTCGATCAAGAGATCGCTCGCGAGCCGCACCGGGTCAGCGGTCGAGTCGGCGATGACCAGGCTCTCGGTCGGCCCGAGAAGCATCATGGTCGCGAGACCATGACGTTGCATCTCGACCTGGGCGATGGTGACGGCCGGGCTGCCGGGCCCGACCACTTTGCGCACTCGGGGAATCGTCTCGGTGCCGAAACCGAGCGCTGCGATGCCAGCCGGACCGTTCACACGAAAGACGTCGGTGATGCCGAGCATTCGACAGATCACCAACACAGCCGGGTCGACCTCTCCGGCACCACCGGGAACAGGCGGCACGACGAGTGCAATGTGCGGGACACCTGCGACGACGGCGGGAACTCCCAGTTGATACGCGACCGACGGATACGAGGCCTTGCCGCTCGGCACGAACAGCCCGACACTCGAGATGGGGCTCACCTTCTCGCCTGCGACGAGACCGGGTTCGAGCTCCATCTGCCAGTCACCGGTGCGTGCCAGCAGTTCTTCGTTGAAAGCGCGCAGGTGGGCGATGGCATCGGCGATGGCCGCCTCGAGGTCGGGGTCGATGCGGGCCGCGGCGATCTCGTCGGCGCTCACCCGCAGGCGGTCGGGGGTGACGTCGATGCCGTCGAAACGCGACATCGCCTCGCAGACCGCCGCGTCGCCGCGCACACGGACCGACTCGATGAGATCGGCGATCGAAGACCTGAGCGACGGCTCGAAAATGTCGTCGAGCCCGCGGGCACACAGACGTTCCCTCGCCGCGAGGTCCATCTCGCTCCACGTCATGCGTCTCAGCACTGTCACCGTGGAAAACCTAGCGGTGGGGCCCGAATCAACCGCCGGGGTTTGCGCCAGGTGACACTAGAATCAACACACGTTCCAGAAGGGAGCGTTCATGCCCGTCACCGTCGTCGTCGGCACCCAGTGGGGTGACGAGGGCAAAGCCAAGGTGATCGACCACCTGGCGGCCTCCCATTCGATCGTTGCTCGCTACCAAGGCGGCCACAACGCGGGTCACACCGTGGTGGTCGGCGACCAGCGTTACGCACTCCAGTTGATTCCGAGCGGAGTTCTCTACGGCTCGGTGACCCCGGTGATCGGCAACGGTGTCGTGGTCGACATGCCGACACTGTTCGCCGAGATCGACCAACTCGAGTCGCGCGGTGTCTCATGTGCACGGTTGCGAGTCTCGAGCCTCGCTCATCTCGTGTTCCCGTGGCACCAGTCGATCGATGCGGCGCTCGAGGCCGGGCGTGGTGACGCGAAGATCGGCACCACCTTGAAGGGCATCGGTCCGGCGATGGTCGACAAGGTGCGGCGTACCGGAGTGCGCGTCGGTGAGACTCTCGACGCCGCGGCGTTCGCAGTGAAGCTGCGCGCGCGCGCCGAGGCAGCACTCGAAGAGGTCTCGTCGGTCGGAGGCGCACCGTTCGACGTCGACGGGGTCGTCGCGACGTTCACCGCGCTCGCGGCGAGGCTGTCTCCCTACGTGGGTGACACCGTGAACCTGTTGCACGACGCGCGCGAGCGCGGCGAGGAGATTCTCCTCGAGGGTGCACAGGCGACGTTCCTCGACGTCGACCACGGCACGTATCCGTTCGTGACGTCGTCGAACCCGGTCGCTGGTGGCGCAACGGTCGGGTCGGGTCTCGGACCTCGCCACATCGACCGTGTCGTCGGAATCGCAAAGGCCTACACCACGCGCGTGGGGTCGGGGCCGTTCCCGTCGGAGCTCACCGACGACAAAGGTGATGCACTGGTGGAGATCGGGCGTGAGTTCGGCACGGTCACGGGTCGTCGTCGCCGCACCGGATGGCTCGACACCGTGATGTTGCGTCATGCGACACGGGTCAACTCGTTGACGGAGATCGCGCTCACCAAACTCGACGTGCTCGACACGTTCGACGAGATCCGTGTGTGTACGGGCTATCGCATCGACGGGCGCAAGGTGGAGCATTACCCCGACACCGTCGAAGCACTGGCGAAGGTGGAGCCGGTGTGGGAGACACTGCCCGGCTGGCTGTCGTCGACCGACGGCATTTCGCGCTGGGAAGACCTGCCGGTATCGGCGCAGCGCTTGGTGGAGATCGTGGAGCGTGACACCGGTGTTCCGGTGACGATGGTGGGAACCGGTGCCGCACGAGATGCCCTGGTGGTGCGCGCGTGATTCCGCGTTATTCGACCACAGAGACCGATTCATGGTTCTCCGACGAGGGAAAGTTCACCCGTTGGCTCGAGATCGAACTCGCGGTCGTCGATGCGCTGGAGAAGACCGGTGCAGTGCCGAAAGGGACTGCCGCGGCGTGTCGTGCCAAGGCGCCGTCGATCGATGCTGCGTTCGTGTCTGCAGTGGAGAAACGCGAAGAAGAGACGAACCACGACGTCGCCGCCTTCGTCGACGTGGTGCAGGCTGCGATCGGGATGCCGCACGGTGCGTGGATACACCATGGGCTCACCAGCACCGATGTCGTCGACACCGCACTGTGTTGGGTCTTGCGCGACACCTGCGACCTGGTCGACCTGGCCGTCAGTGAACTGGTGGGCGAGGTGGCCGAACTCGCGACACGTCACCGCGCGACGGTGATGGTCGGCCGCACCCACGGCATTCATGCCGAGCCGACCACGTTCGGGGCCAAGGTTGCGCTGTGGGGGCTCCAGTTGCTGCGCGACCGCGAACGTGTCCGTCGTGCGCGTACTGCTGTGGCGGTGTGCAAGTTGTCGGGGGCGGTCGGCACTCACTCGAACATCGACCCGCAGGTCGAACAAGACGTGGCCGCCATGCTCGATCTCGTCGCCGTGCCGGCGACACAGGTGATCGCGCGCGATCGCCACGCCGAGTTTCTCTGGGCGCTGGCATCGCTCGGTACCACGCTTGAGGCGATCGCCGTCGAGTTGCGTCACCTTCAGCGCACGGAGGTGAACGAGGTGCGCGAAGGGTTCTCTGCCGGCCAGAAAGGCTCGAGTGCGATGCCGCACAAGCGCAACCCCATCTCGGCCGAGAACGTGAGCGGTCTCGCCCGTGTTCTTCGTGCGAATGCACAGGTGGGCCTGCAAGACGTTGCACTCTGGCACGAGCGCGACATCTCGCATTCGAGCGCAGAGCGGATCGTGCTGCCCGACTCGGCGTCGCTCGCTGTGTATGCGACACGTCGCATGACACGACTGGTGCGCGGGCTCGAGGTCGACACCGAACGGATGCGCGCGAACCTCGAGGCGTCGAACGGTCTGGTCTTCTCGCAGTCGGTGCTGCTCGCGTTCGTCGAACACGGCATCGCACGCGACGAGGCCTATCGACTGGTGCAGTCGGCGTCGCGCACGGCGCATGAACAACAGCGCCACCTGCGTGACGTGATCGCCGAGACCGGCCAGGTCAGCGATGCCGTGCTCGACAGGGCATTCGACGAGTCACGGGTGCTTCGTCACGCGGGACGAGGCGTCGATGCCTTGCGTGCCGCACTCGGCTGAGCGCGACGGTCAGACGTTGCGGACGATGCCGGCTTTCTTCAGCACCGCGTCTGACACGCCGAACTCTCGCCACGCGTCGTAGGTGATGTCGTTGCGCTGACTGAACGAGCGTGCAACCTTCACGAATTTGGCCTCGGCCGCCGACACTTCTGCCTTCGTCTTCATGCCCGCAAGTTCGGTGCGCAGGTTCAGTCGTTCCTGCAGCAGACGAACCTTGGTCACCGGGTCGGTCGAGCGCAGTTCGGAGTTGATTGCAGAGAGGCGGCGGGCAATCGACTCGGGTGTGCGGCGCCGACCTCGACGCGGCTTGGTTGCTTCGACGATTTCGAGGTACTCCCTGATGACGCGCCCTTCTCGACGACCGGTGGCGAGCGCGTTCTTGTGTGCGGTCGACATCGATGATTTCTTCTTGGCTGCTTTGGTACTCATGGTCGTCTCAAGTGGGGAGGGTACATCTCAGGTACGGGGACATTTCTACTGTAAGTTGCGAAACGAAATGGGACAAACCTACTTTTCTTACAGAAAGCCAGATCAGGGTGCGAGCGGGGCTCGTGACTAAGTTCGGCTCCGATGTACCCCCACACCCCGTCGGGACTTCCCGAATTGACACCAGTCCTTGCCAGGCTTCGTGATCACGTCTTCGAACACTCACTGAAGACAGGCGATTTCACGCTCAAGTCAGGCCGCAAGAGCACGTGGTTCCTCGACACCAAACAAACCGTTTGCCGTGCCGACGGAGTGGTGGCGGTGGCCGATGCGGCACTCGAGATCATTCCCGACGACGTCGATGCCATCGGTGGCTTGACCATGGGGGCAGATCCGGTCGCCTTCGGCATCGCCGCGATTGCCGCCACCAGGGGCCGGAACCTCCGCAGTTTCAGTGTGCGCAAAGAAGCCAAGGATCACGGTGTGACCGGCCGTCTCGCCGGTGCTCTGAAGCCCGGTGACAAGGTCGTGATCACCGAAGACACCGTCACTCGCGGTACGAGCATCTTCGAAGCCGTCGAGGTGGTGCGTGCATTCGGTGCACACCCGGTCTTGATCACGGTCATCGTCGACCGCGGCGGCACGTGCGCAGCGATGGCCGAGGAAGCGGGCATCGCCTATCGACCGCTCCTCACGGCTCCGGATCTCGGCTTCGAGTTCGGGAGCTGAGTCGCACGTGAGTCTCGTCGATCTTTTCGCGTTGACCGAGCACGGCGGTGACGTGTGGGTGGGGAGCGGACACCCCTATCCGTGGGGCGGCTTGTACGGCGGTCACATCGTGGCGCAGGCACTCGTTGCCGCCACGCACACCGTCGACGACGGTTTCGTGCCGCACTCGGTGCGTGCCTACTTCATTCGTCGAGGCGACAACACCGAGACGGTCCGGTACGAAGTCGATCGCATTCGTAACGGGCGCAGTTTCTGCACCCGGCGTGTCGTTGCGCGGCAGTCGTTCGGGGCGATCCTGAACCTCGAGGCAAGTTTCCAGGTGCGGGAGGAATCTGTCGAGGCGTCGCCGGTTGCGTTGCCCGCCGGTGTGCCGATGCCGGGAGAACTCGAGTTGCACACCGACACCTGGATGGATGCGTTCCAACAGAAAGAGATCGACCGTTCGGAGCGTTTCGGTGACCGCGACGGAAACGGCCAGATCATGTCGTGGTACCGCACGATCGAAGACTTCGGCGGGAATCAACTCTTGAACAGATGTGCGTTGGCGTATCTCTCCGACGATCTGCCGACGGGCGCGGTCATCAACGGCGTTCCCGCACTTCGTGAGAGATGGAACCAGGAGAACGCGTTCTTCTCGGCCAGCCTCGATCACACGGTGTGGTTCCACCGCGACGTCGACATGACGAAGTGGCATCTGTTCGAGATGAACTCACACGCCTATGTGAACGGTCGTGGACTCGCGATCGGGTACGTGTTCTGCGAGGACGGCACGCACGTGGCGACGGTTGCGCAGGAGACACTGGTGCGACTGCGCACCGACGACTGAGGC
>CAYQCU010000011.1:0-15562 GCA_964416135.1 uncultured Bifidobacterium sp. | reverse complement strand
GATCACCAGCTCAACCATGCCTGGAACGGCGATCGGGTGCTGGTGCGCATCACCCGCGAGGGCGGCCGGCGCCGCTCACCCGAGGGGGGCGTGCAATGCATTCTCGAGCGGCACACCACCAGCCTGCTGGCCCAGTTGGACCAACAGGCCGACGGACTGGTGGCCAACCCCCTCGACGACCGCCTGTTGACCAGCATTGCCCTACCGGGCTCGGACCAGGAGCACCTCGCCCAAGCCGACGCTGCTGTGGTCGAGGTGGTGGTCGACCGTTTCCCGGTTGCCCAGCACCCGGCCATGGGCCACGTGGCCCGCAGCCTGCCGATCGACGGCGGCGAAACGGCCGACCTGGATCTGCTGCTGACCAAACACCACCTGCAATCCCGACCGGCACCCCCCCGGGCCACCCCTCGGACCAGCCCGGACGCGGGCCGCGAGGACCTGTCGTCCCTGCCAACCCTGCTGCTGCAGGGTTGGCAGGGGAAGGATGCGCCGACGACGGCGGCCCTGTCACTCGAGACCCTCGACGGGGGCTGGCGGCTTTGGGTCCATGCCCCCAACGTGGCCGAGCGGGTGGCGCCGGGCAGCAGCACCGACCAATGGTTGCGGGATCAGGCCGACGCCATCTGTCTTGGCAATCACTGGCTTCCCCTGCTCAGCCCAACCCTGACCAAAACCTGCAGCTTCAAGAGCGGCGACAGCCAGGAAGCCCTGTCGGTGGCGCTCGAGCTGGGCAGCGATGGAGCGCTGCAGCACTTTCGCTTTGTGCGCAGCCTGATCAAGGTTGACGGCAATGCCAATACCGCAGCAATGGAGGCCTTGGTTGAACGCAAACCCAAGAGCCGCACCCTGCCAGCAGCCCTGAAGGGGCTCAAGGATCAGCTGCCGCTACTCGAACAACTGGTCGACCTGAGCGGCCGGTTGCGGGAGCTGCGGTTGGCCGCCGGTTCGATCGACCTGGACCTGCCGCTGCCCCCACTGGCGCGGCTGGCTGATCTGACCGTTCCAGCTCCCGAAGCGGGCGCAGGTGGCTGGCTGGTGGAGCTGCCTGTTCATCACCCCCACGCCATCCTCAGGGAATGCGTGCTGGTGGCCGAGCGGGCCCTGGGGCACCACCTGGCCGCCCTTGGGCTGCCCGGGCTGTTCGCCGCCAACGGTGCCCCATCGACAGCCGACCTGCACGAGGTGGCCAAGGCGGCGCTGGCCCTTGAGATCCCCCTTGAACTGAGCGAAGAAGGGGACGCCAGCGCGGCCGATCTGGCCCGTCAGTTTGCGCTGAGCGACCGCCGGCGCCCCCTGCAGCAGCAACTGCGGGCCACCCTGCGGCCCGTGCTGCTGAGCCGTGAGGCGGGACCCCATGCACTCGCCGGCGACAGCCGCGCCGTGGCCCCCTGGTGCGGTCCGACCCTGCACTACGCCGACATCTGGAATCAGCACTTGCTGCTGACCCTCCTGCTCGAGGGCAAGGACCGGCCCAGCGTGCGGCACAAGACCAGTGTTGACCTGGCCGCTGACAGCTGCCACGGCGCCATCGACTGGCCGCTGCTGGCCCCCGGGGTCCTGATCCCCTACAGCGAGGATCTTGATCACGGGCTGCCCGAGCGCCTGAACCAGCGCGAGCGCCAGTACCAGGAGCTGACCAGCGATCTGGTGGCCATGGCCCAGGCCCGCCAGGCCCAGCCCCTGGTGGGCCAGACCCTGCCCGGGGTGATCAGCGGTGTGCAGAGCTATGGGTTCTTTGTCGAGGTGCCTCCATCACAGGTGGAGGGCCTGGTTCACGTGAGCTCCCTCAAAGATGACTGGTATGAGTACCGCTCTCGCCAGAACAGGTTGGTGGGGCGCAAGAACCGCCGTGCCTACAAGCTTGGTGACACCGTGGAGGTGGTGATCGAGAAGGTGGACGCCCTGCGCCATCAGATCGATCTGGCGGTGTTGCAACCGGAGGGTGACCTACCCGAAGCTGAAGCCGATGTGACGTCGGCAGCCGATGACCTGGCTGCCGATGACCTGGCTACCGAAAACAGCGATGGCGACGACGCATGACCATGGGCGAGCAGCGGCTTCCGCTGGTGCTGGCCGTCTCGGGGGCTTCGGGACAACCCCTGGCCGAGCGGGCCCTGCAGTTGCTGCTCAACGCCGGTGAGCGGGTTGAACTGGTCACCAGCCGCGGCGCCATGCTGGTCTGGCAGGCCGAGCTGGGGCTGCGCGTGCCCACCGAGCCCGAGCAACAGGAGCAGTTCTGGCGCGACCGCACCGGCAGCACCAGCGGGCAGCTGATCTGCCACCGCTGGAACGACCAGGCCGCCACGATCGCCAGCGGCAGCTACCGCACCCGGGGCATGGTGATCCTGCCGGCAAGCATGGGCTGTGTCGGCCGGATCGCGGCCGGTGTGGCCACCGATCTGCTCGAACGAACCGCCGATGTGCACCTCAAGGAATCCAGGCCACTGATCATCTGCCCCCGGGAAACCCCTTGGAGCCTGGTCCACCTGCGCAACCTGACAGCCCTGGCCGAAGCGGGCGCCCGCATCGCCCCACCGGTGCCCGCCTGGTACCACCAACCCAAGACACTGGACGAGATGGTGGACTTTCTGGTGGTGCGCATCTTTGATGGTCTTGGTGATGACCTGGCCCCCCTGCAACGATGGGCAGGCAGCCGCTAATGACCCGCTGGTGACGGTCCTGCAACAGCTGCTGTTGATTCCTCTGCTGGCCCCACTGCTGGCAGTGCTGCTGCTGGGGGCGATCAACCCCAGACCGCCGGTGGCCCTGCGTCTGCTGATCTGGACTTCGCCCGCCCTGCCCCTGGGCAGCTGGATCGCCGCCGCCGCCGTCACCGGTGCCGGCCTGAGCGCCGCCGCCACCACCCTGGCCCTGCGGCAGGGGTTGGGCAGCGGCATGGGGGGCGGCCAACCCCAAGCACGCTTCACCCGGGGCCCGGCAAGCCCTGGCCCTGGCGAAGCCGCAGCCGCATCGGCCGCCGCTGGCCGCCACCGCCCACCGGCGGCGGGATCGGGCGGCGGACCCAGCCGAGCCCCCGGTGAGCCGGCGCCGACCGTCGAGGTGGCCTACCGGGTGATTCGAAGGCCCAGCGGCGCACCACCGCAACGGGACACGACCACCCAGACCACCCGTCCCGAGCCGTCAGGGGCCCAGGCGGTTGGGGACGGCTGGGATCAACCGCTGAACGACAGCTGGGAGTGAACCAGGACAGAAGCGGCGCTTCTAAAGTCAGCCCAGTCGTCCTGCAGCACCGTGCCGGCCAGCACCTCTGACGCCAGTGATCCTGCGGGCACCCAGCCCAGCGCCAAGGCCACTCCGGCACCCCAGCCCAAACCGCCTGCACCGGAGGAGCAACCCTTCGAGCAGTTCGTGCCTGGATTGCTGATTCCTGCGCTGAGCAAGGAGTTCAGCGTCCCTGGCGCGCCGCCGGTCGAACTGAGCTTCGAACAGGGTCCGATGCCCGTGGTCGGAGCCCCCTGCTGGATGGTCTGCGGACGCCTGGGTGAGGGGCGTCGTTTCTGGCTGTGCTTCAGCAGCAACGACATCAACAGTCCCAAGACCGTTGCCCTGGCCGAAGGCGGAGGCAGCGCCAGCCTGCTGGAATCGTTTCTGATCGACGAAAAGAAAACGACACTGGCCCTGCTGGTCTCCAGGCTCGGTCAGCGTCTCAACGGCCAGAAATGGCTGGGTCCGAACTGAGAACCCGGGTTCACGCCAGGCCGTTACAGGGCGCCACGAGCAGCGGCGGGGCTTCTACGATGCATGCACTGCCACCCAGCTGAGTTGATGGTGCCTCCAACCGCCGTAGCTGAACCCCGCGCCGGAGTCCAGGCCGTGGGCACTGCCGATGCACCGGCCACCAAGGAGCCCGTCAAGGACACGATCCTGACCCCGCGCTTCTACACCACGGATTTCGACGCCATGGCGGCGATGGATCTGCGGCCCAACGAGGTGGAGCTGGAGGCGATCTGCGAAGAATTCCGCAAGGATTACAACCGCCACCACTTTGTGCGCAACGAGGCGTTTGAGGGGGCGGCCGACAAGCTGGATCCCGAGACACGGCGGGTGTTCATCGAGTTTCTGGAGCAGAGCTGCACCTCAGAATTTTCTGGCTTTCTGCTTTACAAGGAACTGAGCCGGCGCATCAAGGACAGAAACCCTCTGCTCGCCGAATGCTTTGCCCACATGGCCCGCGACGAGGCCCGTCATGCCGGGTTCCTGAACAAGTCGATGGCCGATTTCGGGCTTCAGCTTGATCTTGGCTTCCTCACAGCCAACAAGGCCTACACGTTTTTCAAGCCTAAGTTCATTTTCTACGCGACCTATCTGTCCGAGAAAATTGGCTATTGGCGCTACATTGCGATCTACCGTCATCTCGAGAAGCATCCGGAAAGCAAGATCTTCCCGATCTTTAATTTCTTTGAAAACTGGTGTCAGGACGAGAACCGTCACGGCGATTTCTTTGATGCGCTGATGAAGGCCCAACCGGATACGGTCCGTGGTCTTCAGGCCCGTCTGTGGTGCCGGTTCTTCCTCCTGGCCGTCTTCGCGACCATGTATGTGCGCGACGTCGCCCGCAAGGAGTTCTACGAAGCCTTAGGACTTGATGCCCGCGATTACGACCGTTACGTGATCGCCAAGACCAATGAAACGTCAGCGCGCGTGTTCCCTGTCGTGTTGAACGTTGAGCATCCCAAGTTCTATACACGGCTCGAGCGGATCGTCAGCAACAATCAGGCTCTCGGCGAGGCTGAAGCAGGCAATGCACCAGCGGTGATCAAAGCGATCCGCAAACTGCCCTATTGGGTTGCGAACGCAGCCGAAATGGCCAAATTGTTCCTGATGGCGCCGATCCGCAGCGAGCAGTTCCAACCTGCTGTGCGCTGATTTGACGACGCCACTCGCCCCGTTGACACCATCCACACCGCCGTCCCTGCTGGAATGCAGCGGACGCCTCGAAGCGCTGCTGGCCGCTGGCCGCGGCGCTGGCGCTGATCTGGTCGAGGTGTTCCTCGAACGCACCGATCATCTCGGCCTGCTTGCTGAGCAGGACATCCTCACCAGCGTCAGTCCAGCCTTTGGCATCGGTGCCGGCATTCGCGTGTTTCTGGGCGCGCGTGATGGCTTCGTCAGCACCAACGATCTCAGCGATGCGGCCCTGTTCAGCGCCCTGGATCAAGCCCTGGGCATGCTGGGCTTGGAGCGCAACGGCGCAGCCAAACAGCGTTTCGAAGGACTGAGACCCCTTCGCGATTACGCCGCGGCCAAGGGCGACTGGCTCCAACGTTGCCCCGTGCTCCAAGAGGCTTCGTCACGCCTGCTCGAGGGAACCGATCTGCTGCAGCGCCATGGCCGCCATCTGCAGGTCAGGAGGGGCAGCTATGCGCGCGATTGGCAGGAGGTGCTGGTGGCCGCCAGCGATGGCACCCATGCCCATGACGTTCGCTTGCATCAGTCCGTCGGCCTCAACGTGCTGGCCGCAGACGGGGAACACCGCGCCAGTCTGGGACGCCGCTACGGCACCACCGACCAGCCCGATGAGCTGCGCCTGTGGGATGCCGATGCCGCGGCTCGCGATGTCTGCGACAGCGCCGGCACGATGCTTTATGCCGACTACGTTGAAGCGGGACAGATGCCGGCCGTGCTGGCCAACCGCTTTGGCGGTGTGATCTTTCACGAGGCCTGCGGCCACCTGCTCGAGACCACCCAGGTCGAGCGTGGCACCACCCCATTTGCCGAGAAGGTCGGCGAGCCGATCGCCCACGAAGCGGTCACGGCGATTGACGAAGGCCTGAGCAGCGGCGCCTTCGGTTCGCTGAGCATGGATGACGAAGGGATGGAGCCCCAGCGCACGGTGCTGATTGAAAACGGCGTGCTGAAGCGCTTTCTGAGCGACCGGGCCGGCGAACTGCGCACCGGCCACCCCCGCACCGGCAGTGGCCGGCGCCAGAACCATGGCTTCGCCGCCGCCAGCCGCATGCGCAACACCTACATCGCCGCCGGCCCCCACAGCCCCGAGCAGCTGATCGCCTCGGTGGACCGCGGGCTCTACTGCAAATCGATGGGGGGCGGCAGCGTCGGCCCCACCGGACAGTTCAACTTTGCCGTCGAGGAGGGCTACCTGATCGAGAACGGAACGCTGACCCGACCGGTCAAGGGAGCGACTCTGATCGGCGAGGCCAAGGAGGTGATGCCCCGCATCTCCATGTGCGCCAATGACCTTGAATTGGCTGCCGGCTTCTGCGGCTCGGTCAGCGGCAGCATCTTCGTGACCGTGGGCCAGCCGCACATCAAGGTCGATTCGATCACGGTGGGGGGGCGTTGATGGCAGTCTCAACCCTCAACGCCGACCACCTGCGCGCCGATCTCGAACGTCTGGCGCGGCAGCAGGGCATTCGCCAATGGGACCTGGGTGCCTCCTGCAGCACCGACACCTCGGTTCAGGTCGACCGGGGCGAAGCCAAACAGATGAAAGGGGCCCAACGCAGCGCCATCACCGTTCGGGTCTGGAACGATGCCGGCCTGGTGGGTGTCACCAGCACCTCCGATCTATCCGAGAGCGGCCTGACCAGGGCCCTGAGCGGGGCCCATGACGCCAGTGCCTTCGGGAACGCCGCCGACACTCCTGCGTTCTCGCCGCTGGCAACAGCACCGCTGCAGCCGCGAGACCAGCGCCTGCACGAGCCGCAGAGCATCCTGCAGCTGCTGCAGACGCTCAAAGATGCCGAGCAACAACTGCTGTCACGCCATGGAGCGATCGACACAGTCCCCTACAACGGCCTGGCCCAACGCAGCAGCGAACTGCTCTATCTCAACAGTGAAGGAGCCTGCCGGCATCAGGCCCTGACCACCGCCAGCCTCTATCTCTACGCGCGGGCCGAAGAGGCCGGACGCAAGCCGCGCAGTGGCGGCGCCGTGCGCCTTGCCTATGGCGCTGACACCCTGGACATCGCCGGCTGCATCGATGAAGCCGCCGAGCGCACAATCAGCCACCTCGACTACGCGCCGATCAACACCGGTCACTACACCTGTGTGTTTAGCCCGGAGGCTTTTCTCGATCTGATCGGAGCCTTCAGCAGCCTGTTCAACGCCAGGGCCGTGCTCGACGGGGTGAGCCTCAGCAGCCGCGAGTCCCTGGGGCAGCGGTTGGCGGTTCCGTTTCTGAACATTGACGACAACAGCCTGCACCCAGGCAACATCGGCGCCTCAACCTTTGACGGCGAAGGGACGCCTACCTCCCGCCTGAGCCTTGTTCAGGATGGAATCCTCAGCCACTTTCTGCATTCGGAAGCGACAGCGAGGGCCTTTGGCGTCAGCCCCACCGGGCATGCCGGCATGGGGGCCAAGGTCTCGGTCGGGGCCGATTACTTTGAAATCGGCCCCGCCGGCGCCGAGGCTGGTGGCTGCGGTCAACTGGGGCTCGATCTGAATCAGGCGTCGTCGCCCCTGGTGCTGATCGATTCCCTTTCGGCCCTCCATGCCGGCGTCAAGGCCAGCCAGGGAGCCTTCTCGCTGCCCTTTGACGGCTGGTTGATCCAGGGGGGCGAGCGCCGCTCGATTGAGGCGGCAACCGTCGCTGGCGACATCCGCACCGTGCTGAACAGCCTGATCGGTTTCGAAGGACAGGCCAAGGTCACACCCGACGGGGTCTGCCCCCATGTCTGGGTCGAGGGGTTGTCAATCACCGGCGAAGCCTGAGCTCACCGGCCATGCGCGTGCTGTTCTGGGGCACCCCTGACTATGCGGTGCCCAGCCTGGATGCCCTGGTTGCTGCTGGGCATCAGCTGGTAGGGGTGGTGAGCCAACCTGATCGGCGCCGCGGCAGGGGCAAAGCGCTGATGCCCTCACCGGTCAAGGCGCGCGCACTCGCGTTGGGGCTGCCGGTGTTCACCCCGGAACGCATCCGGCGTGAACCCGACGTGCAGCGACAACTGGCCGCCCTGGGGGCCGACGCTTCGGTGGTGGTGGCCTTTGGTCAGATCCTGCCCCCGGAGGTATTGGACCAGCCTCCCCTGGGCTGCTGGAACGGCCATGGCTCGTTGCTTCCACGCTGGCGCGGGGCAGCCCCGATCCAATGGAGCCTGATTGAAGGGGACACCCAGACCGGCGTCGGCATCATGGCGATGGAACAGGGGCTCGACACCGGACCGGTGTTGCTCGAGCGCACGATCCCGATCGGC
The DNA here is from genome assembly GCA_964416135.1 of uncultured Bifidobacterium sp. Taxonomy (GTDB): domain Bacteria; phylum Actinomycetota; class Acidimicrobiia; order Acidimicrobiales; family Ilumatobacteraceae; genus UBA2093. Next base: position 7,382 of record CAYQCU010000011.1, on the reverse strand, counting down.
CTGCTCGACAATGCGCGGACCCTGGGCCAGCGGCTCAGCCAGCTGACCGCTGAGCTGCTGGTCGAAGCCTTGCCCACCATTGCCGCGGTGGGCCCGGGGCCCCTTCAGCAGCGCCTGGCCCAATTGCAGGTGCGGCCCCAGGGCGAGGACGGCCTGACCTACGCCCGCCTGCTCGGCAAGGAGGATCTGCAGCTGGACTGGCAGGCCTCGGCCCTGACACTCCACAGACGGATCATGGGGCTCTACCCAGGAGCCCTGACGCACTGGCGCGGGCAACGCCTCAAGCTGCTTGCCAGCGAACCCCTGGTCGCACGCCTGCAGGACGAACTGAGCCCCGAGGTGCGGCCCTGGCTGAACCGTTTCAGCGAACCGGCGACACCGGGAACGGTCCTGGCCAACGCCGCCGATCTCGGCCTGGTGGTCGCGACCAGCGGTTGCCCGCTGCTGGTGCGGACCGCCCAGCTGGAAGGACGGTCAGCCAGCAGCGGGCAGGCCCTGCTGCAACAACTGCAGGCCAGCCCCGGCGATCAGCTGGGCAGCTGAAGCGCACCACAGATGACGTTCCGTGATGTGTGGACTCACACACATGGACGCTCCCGTCGAACGCGGCTAGAGAGAGGAAAGCCTCTGAAATCTGACCATGGGCGATCTGTCCTACGTGGGTGAAACCGGCAACGGCTGCCGCATCTATCGGGAGACCTCGGGCCGTTATGTCGTCAGCCACACCGAGCATCCCCGCGGCAACACCCATGCCGCGACCCTGGCCAGTGCCTATGCCACCTGTCAGGCGATGGAGATGGACCTGATGCAGACCCCCCTACAAGCGGCCCATCCCTGAGGGCCTGAGGGCCTGCCCTGGAGCGTCAACCCTCAGTCCCGTTGCGGCGATAGAGCCCGTGCAGTCCCTCGAGCTGGTTGTGGACCGATAGCAGCTGCTCCCGAATGTGCTCGGTGTTCTCGATCTTGGACAAGGTCAGCAACATCGAAGCGAGCTGGTCCTTGCAATCGATCAGGACCCGGCACTCGGGCGATCCAGGCTCGTAGGGCATGAACAATCGGAAACCCTGACTATGGCAACCCGGCCGGCGGGTTGCCGCTGTCGCGGTTGCTGCCGAACGGTCAGTCGCAGTACAGCGTCCACGCCCGTTGCAACACAGCGGTCAACTCGTTGTTGCTCAAGTCGAGGGCCGCTGGCAGCACCGACGCCAGCCAGTGCTGAAGGCGCTCGATCTGCTGCTGGTCAAGGCTGACACCTGGCTCCGCTGGGATTCCGAAGCCGAGGAAAAAGTCCTGCTGCGACGCCAGCACCCTGAATTTGAGGGCTTCCAGCAGCTGGGCCTGCAGACGCAGGGGCTGGACGCGGCGGCAGCGACGGGGATCCACCCCCAGCTCCAGCCCCTGGCAACTGGCCAGATCCGGAATCCAGGGGGCCAGCACCTCGAGGCGATCCGGGCTGTGGTGGTGACAGCGCTTGGTCTCGGGATGGGGCCAGTAGAGCAGTCCCCCGACCGGAGCGGCCAGCCCCTGCCAGCGCAGGCCAACCTGCCAAAACGAAAAGGTTTCCGGTGGATGCCGGTCGGTCCAGCGCAGCTGCTCGAACCGGGCATCCGGTTGGCTCAGCTGCCAGCGGCTGTCGACAAAACTCAGGTTCAGGGTGCCCGGGAAGTACCCGCTCAGATCGAGGCCGCGAGCGGCGAACAGGGGCGCCTGCAGGGCAATGGTGCCGTCAGGGTAGGGGGAGTCCAGCGCCTGTCCCGAGGCCACGCCGTAGCCGGCCACGACATTGGCGGGATGCCAGCGCAACCCGGTCGTCGGCCAGTCCATCTCAGGCACCTGCAGCGGCGGGTTGCCCCCCATCGCGGGGTTCGAAATGAAGGCACTGCTCGCAAGGCCCATCGGGAAGCACCGCACAGCGCAACAACGGACTGCGGGCGTTAAAGCGGCAGGCAGGATCGCCGATCACCCATTGGCGACGCCAACGGCGGGCGTCGCTCGGTTGGCGCTGGCGCTTGACCTGCAACGCGACCACCGCCAACTGGTAACGCCCTGCCCTGAACCGGTAGCGGTGGCTGCGCTGCAGCACCAGAAAACTCTGGCCGGCAACATCGAACCAGCGACCGGGCTGGGGAACATCCACCAAATCAGGAACCTCAAGCAGGTCGATCAGGTGATTGCTGCCGCTCTGGCGCAGTTCCACTTTCATGGGTTCACATCAACCGGCCTGCGCACCGAAAAGCCCCAGCTGAACAGGGCGGCGACGAGCACCAAAAGCAACCACTCGGGTGGGAGCCACTCCGGCAGGACAAGGCGCAGCAGCAGGCGCAGTCCCACCAGCCCCACGGCCAGGAAGCCGGCGGTCTCGAGATGCCTGTAGACCTCCAGCCAACGAATGAACAGCTCGGCCGTCAGCCGCAGCGCGACCACGCCGATCACACCTCCGGCCATCACCAGCCAAAGACGGTCGGTGACGGCAATGGCCGCCGCCACGCTGTCCAGCGAAAAGGCCAGATCCGTCAGGGCCAACGTGCCAACAACGGCGGCCAGCGAAGCCGCTGACGCGGGCTGCTGCGTGACCTCAGGGTCGCCGTCACCGGGGGCGTCGCTGTGGGAGCTGCGCCAGAGTCCCAGCAGATGGCGCCCGCAGAGCCAGAGCAGGTACAGGGCCGCCGCCAGTTGCAGGGGCCAGAGCTGCAACACCCAGCGGGCAGCTCCGATCAACAGCAAGCGAAACACCAGGGCCAGACCAAGCCCCAGGTTGAGGGCGATTTCCTGGCGGCCACGATCGTTGAGGCTGCGGCTGATGGCCGCCAACGCGATCGCATTGTCGGCCGACAGCACGGCCTCGAGTGCCACCAGCAACGGCAGCAGCAACAGCAGTTCGCCCCACTGGTCGGCACTGTGGAGCAGGGGGAGCAGCGACTCAATCGACTCGGCTTCCAATCGGGCGCCTGCCGCTGCAGCGGGATAGGAAAGGCGTCACTCTAGGAACAGCCTCCGGCCTGCCGCCAAGACAATGCTGATCCAGATCCAGCTGGTGCACGCCGAACCAGGCCGCCGGGTGGTGCTGGCCAGCGCCATGGGCGATCAGGGCTGTCTGGCCATGGCCCTGGGCGAAGCCGACACCGCCGAGGCGGCCGAAGACAGGGCCCGCAGCCGCCTGCAGCAACGGCTCGAGGCCCAACCCCGACCCGTGGCGCCCTCGCCACGGCCCCGAACAGACCCGCGACCTGCATCCAGCCCGCAGCCGGACCCGCAGCCAGAAGCACAGGCAGAACCACAACCCGCACCGGAACCGGAGCCCGAGCCAGAGCCCGAGCCCGAGCCCCAGCCAGAGACGGCCAGCGAACCAGCGATGGATCCCGAGGACTGGAGCGCAGAGCTGGCCAATCTGGAACTGCAGCTCAGACGGCTGGGCTGGAGCCGCGAGCAGGAATCGACCTACCTGCTGCGGGCCTTTGGCCATGGCAGTCGCGCCAGATTGACCCGCTACAGCGATCTGGTGAGTTACCTGCGGGCCCTGGAAGGGTTCAGCCCAGGCGACGACCCGGCCAGTTGCCCCGTGCCATTGCGACGCACTGACCTCCTCAGCCAGTGCGACCAACTGCTGCGCAGCCTGCACTGGGATGCCAGCCGGGGTCGGCAACTGCTCGAGTCGCACTTTGACCGCAGCAGCCGTCAGCAGCTGAGCGATGCCCAATTGCTGGAGTTCAACATGCTCCTCGAAGGGGAACTGCTCAGCGGTGAGCTCAGCAGTACAGGCTGAGCAAGCTCAGCCCCAGGTCCAATTGCTCCTGCTGGGCATAGGCCTCGCGCTCCAACTGCCGCTCATGGGCCGAGGCGCTGGCATAGGTGGGTTCCTGCAGCACCGCCTGCAGATGGGTGGGCAGTTGCTGGGACAGGCCCAGGGGCTGGGGTGCGGCACCGATGCCCCCTCCCCGACAGCTCTGGGCCACATGGATCGCCTCGTGGTTCAGCACCCTGAGAAACGCGGCACTGCCCTGGGCCACCACGCCAGGTTTGAGCCGAATGGTGCGCGCTGATGGGTCCCATTCGGCCGCGGCACCAGGCTTGTGTGGTGGGCTCAGCTCCACCCTCACCCCCAGGCCACCCAGGGCCTGACGCAGTTGAGCGATCCGTTGCCGCTCCTCGGCAAACGTCGGCGGATGGCGCATCAGGGCCTTGATTGCGTCCAGGGTCAGCTCGGGTTCACCGGGCCGGCGCCGGTAGACATAACGGGTGCCCCCACCTGGCAGGGGTTCGGCCCGGGGCCTCCATTGGCGATCAGCCAGCGCCAGCTGGTGCATCAACGAATCACCAGGCTGCGTCCGGGGGCTGGGGCTGGGACTGGGACTAGGGCTGACGGAGGGTTGGTGGCGTTGTGCCGGCGACTCCTCCTGAGCTGTCAGGCCGGCAGCAACCAGCAGGAGCAGCAGGGTGCCGATAGACCAGAACCAGCGGCGCCCCCAGGCACGCACCACGGTGAACGGCGACACGGGTTGATCGCAACAGCACCAGTCTGATGGGCCCGGCCATGGGGCGCCGGTTGCGAAGATCGGGCTTGCTCTGCCTGCCTTCATGCCGCTCACAGCCCTGGTGCGCCAGCTTCAGCAGGTGCCCCTGACCGCTGAGGTGGCGGCACGGCTGGACCGGCCCGAACGGCTGCGGCTCAGCGGCGCCGGACGTGCGGCACGGGCGCTGATCAGCAGTGTGCTGGCCCGCAGCCGCGAGGCGCCGCTGCTGGTGGTGGTCCCGACCCTCGAGGAGGCCGGCCGCTGGGCCGCCCTGCTGGAGCTGATGGGCTGGCGCAGCTGCCAGCTGTACCCCACCAGTGAAGCGAGCCCCTACGAGGCCTTTGACCCCACCAGCGAAATCACCTGGGGGCAGCTGCAGGTGCTCAGCGAGCTGCTCGACCGCCAGGAGGGCAACGGCAATGCCGGCGGCAGCGACCTGGCGATCGTGGCCACCGAGCGGGCCCTTCAACCCCACCTGCCACCGCCGGCGGCGCTGCAGGCCCAGTGTCTGAGTCTGCGCAAAGGGGACTGCCTTGATCTGGAAGAGCTGGCCGAAACCCTGACCCGTCTGGGCTACGAACGGGTCAGCAGCATCGAACAGGAAGGCAGCTGGAGCCGCCGCGGCGACATCGTCGATGTGTTTCCAGTCAGTGCCGAGCTGCCGGTGCGGCTCGAGTTCTTCGGTGAAGAGCTCGAGAAACTGCGCGAATTTGACCCCGCGAGTCAGCGCTCCCTCGACGCCATCGCGGTGGTCCGCCTGACACCCAGCGGCTACGGGCCCCTGATCGCTGATGCCCTGCGCCAGGCGATGCCCAACGACCTGGAGCAGCTCCTTGGCCCCGAAGCGCTGGACCTGCTGCTCGAGGGCGGCAGCCCCGAGGGCCTGCGGCGGCTGATGGGGTTGGCCTGGAGTCAGCCGGCATCCCTGCTCGACTACCTGCCCGCCCAGACGCTGATCGCGATCGATGAGCGCCGCGCCGCCCTGGCCCACGGCCAGCAGTGGTTCGACCACGTGGTCAGCCACCACGCCGAAATTGCCGCTGAACTGGGGGCGGTCCCTCCACCCCTGCTGCACCGCCCACCCGCCGTTGCCCTGGATGAGGCCAGCACGGCCTTTGCCGGCCTCGAGCTGTGCGAACTGCACGAAACGGACAACCACCCCAACCAGCTGGACCTGGCGAGCCGCTCGGTGCCTGCCTACCCCAACGCCTTTGGCAAGCTGGCGGGGCTGATCAAGGGCTTCCAGCAGGACAGGGCCACGGTCTGGCTGCTGTCGGCCCAGCCCAGCCGCGCCGTCGCCCTGCTCGAAGAGCACGATTGCATTGCCCGGTTCGTGCCCAACCCGGGTGACCTGCCGGCGATCGGGCGCCTGGTCGAACAGAACACGCCGGTGGCGCTCAAAACCCGCGGCACCGCCGAGCTCGAAGGGCTGCAACTGCCGGCCTGGAGGCTGGTGCTGATCACCGACAGGGAGTTCTTCGGCCAGCACAGCCTGGCTGCCACGGGCTATGTGCGCCGCCGCCGCAAGGCCGCCAGCCGAACGGTCGACCCCAACAAGATGCAACCCGGCGATTTCGTGGTGCACCGCAACCACGGCATCGGCAGGTTCCTCAAACTCGAAAAACTGGCGATCAGCGGCGAATCGCGCGACTACCTGGTCGTGCAGTACGCCGACGGTCTATTGCGGGTGGCCGCCGACCAGCTGGGCAGCCTGGGCCGCTACCGCGCCACCAGCGATGCGCCGCCCGAGCTCAACCGCATGGGCGGAACGGCCTGGAGCAAGGCCAAGGAACGGGCCCAGAAAGCCATCCGCAAGGTGGCCGTCGATCTGGTCAAGCTCTACGCCGAGCGCCACAAGGCGCCGGGCTTCGCCTACCCACCGGATGGCCCCTGGCAGAACGAACTGGAGGACTCATTCCCCTATGAGCCCACACCCGACCAGGTCAAAGCGATCGCCGAGGTCAAACGGGACATGGAGCAGCCCCAGCCGATGGACCGGCTGGTCTGCGGCGATGTGGGCTTCGGCAAGACCGAAGTGGCGATCCGCGCGATCTTCAAAGCGGTCACCGCCGGCAAACAGGCCGCCCTGCTCGCGCCCACCACGGTGCTGGCCCAGCAGCACTGGCGCACCCTGAGCGAACGCTTCGCCCCGTACCCGCTCAAGGTGAGCCTGCTGAACCGGTTCCGCACCGCGGCCGAACGCAAGCAGATCCTCGATGGGCTGGGTGCCGGCTCGGTCGATGTGGTGGTGGGCACCCACCAACTGCTGGGCAAGGGCACCAGCTTCAAGCAGCTGGGGCTGCTGGTGGTCGACGAAGAGCAGCGCTTCGGCGTCAACCAGAAGGAAAAGATCAAGGCCCTGCGCAAGGACGTCGATGTGCTGACCCTGAGCGCCACGCCGATCCCCCGCACCCTGTACATGAGCCTCTCGGGCGTGCGCGAGATGAGCCTGATCACCACGCCACCGCCCTTGCGCCGGCCGATCAAGACCCACCTGGCCGCCCTCGATGAGGAAGCCGTGCGCAGCGCCATCCGCCAGGAGCTGGACCGGGGCGGTCAGATCTTTTACGTGGTGCCGCGGGTCGAAGGCATCGAGGAGGTGGCCACCCAGCTGCGGGCCATGCTGCCTGGGCTGCGGCTGCTGGTGGCCCATGGCCAGATGGCCGAGGGTGAGCTGGAGAGCGCCATGGTCGCCTTCAATGCCGGCGAAGCCGACCTGATGCTGTGCACGACCATCGTCGAAAGCGGTCTCGACATCCCGCGGGTCAACACGATCCTGATCGAAGACGCCCACAAATTCGGCCTGGCCCAGCTGTACCAGCTGCGCGGCCGGGTGGGCCGCAGCGGCATCCAGGCCCATGCCTGGCTGTT
>CAYQCU010000010.1:18133-19363 GCA_964416135.1 uncultured Bifidobacterium sp. | reverse complement strand
GCCGATCTCGGCCGAAAAGGCAACGTAGTTGTCGGGTCTATTGTTGTTCCGAATGGCAAAGAGACGTCCAGTGGACAGCGAAAAGAAAGCTGAAATCCAGAGCGCTGGGGCTCCTCACGCCGTTGCAGCGTTGCATCCGACGGCAAAGAAACTTCTGGACACCGCAGTGGAACTTCTTGATTCCACGTCGATTGACGAGGTGACGATTCAACTGGTTCTCGGACGGTCCGGGGTTTCGTATGGATCGCTCTATCACCATTTCTCGGACATCTCTGACTTGGTGGAACAAGCAATTGTCTACCGGTACACACGGTCAGTGAAGGACTCAATCGGTCAGGTTCGTCAACTCCTCGATTCAGACAGCTTCGAGCATTTCAAGGGTCGTGCAGAAATCTTGATTGCACAGTCTGTGAGTGACAGTCGACGCAAGAACCGGGTGGAGAGGGTCGCAATGCTCGGTGCTGTGCAGACCAAGGAACGGCTCGCAGCGCAAATTGCCAGGACACAACATGAGCTCACTCAGGAACATGCGAAGGTGATCCGAGAGTTTCAAGCTCGAGGCTGGGTACGAGATGACGTGGATGCCGAATTGCTCTCCGTGTTCGTTCAGGCATTGGTGGTTGGCCGAATCGTCGACGACATTTCAGAGGCCAGAAGGACCGATGAAGAGTGGAGTGGTCTCGCACTTCCTATGTTCCGCATGATGCTCTTTCCTCCCGACTAGTCATCGCAGGGACGTCAGTCGGAGAATGAGATTGCGGTGGATACGTGATCTAGATAACGTATCTAGTGTGAGAATCCTGATGAATTCGTTCGGTCAAGCACTCAAACATGCCTCAAGAAAGGGATCTGTGGCGTTGATGCTGTTGGGTGGGGTCGTCGTATCTCACTCCGCATTGGCGGCGGCGGCGCCAACTGACAGCCAATTGAGGACCGTTTCGTACGGCGATGCATCTGCTGACGTCGGACATTCCGTGGCGACGGATGCGATGGGTAACGCGTACGTCACTGGGCTCTTCAGCGGGACTGTCGATTTCGATCCAGGAGCAGGTGTGGTCAATTTGGTGACACCGAACACCAACAGCGATGTGTTCGTGACCAAGATGAATTCTGCAGGCAACTTGGTGTGGGCGAAGAATTTCGGTGGCGCAGGTAACGACAGAGGCCTTTCAGTAGCGGTGGATTCGTCGGGAAATGTCTACGTGTCCGGAGAATTCGAGGGATCTGTGG
>CAYQCU010000010.1:0-18033 GCA_964416135.1 uncultured Bifidobacterium sp. | reverse complement strand
GCGGTGGATTCGTCGGGAAATGTCTACGTGTCCGGAGAATTCGAGGGATCTGTGGCGTTTGGTTCGACGACGTTGACGTCGGCCGGAGGCGGGGATGTGTTCGTGGCGAAGTTGGATTCGTCGGGCACTGTCGTGTGGGCGAGGGGTTTTGGTGCCTCGAGCGGTGACCGAGGGTATTCGGTTGCGGTGGATTCATCTGGGAATGCATTCGTGGCCGGGCAGTTCAACAACTCTGTGGCGTTTGGTTCGACGACGTTGACGTCGGCCGGAGGCGGGGAAGTGTTCGTGGCGAAGTTGGATTCGTCGGGCACGGTTGTGTGGGCGAGGGGTTTCGGAGGCACCGGACTGGACCGTGGGTACTCGGTTGCGGTGGATCCACCGGGAAACGTCCACGTGACCGGATGGTTCGAGGCCACTGCAGCCTTCGGAGCAACGTCGTTGACCTCAGCAGGTGACGTGGACGTGTTCGTTCTCACGATGACAATCGGAACAGTTGCGGCCGCTCCAACCACGAGTCAAGTCACTCCACCCGCCAGTCAAGTCGTCCCGCAACCAAGTCAAGCCACTCCACAGGTTTCGACAACAACCGTCGTAGTTCAGTCCGACAACAACTCGAAGACAGGCGCATCGAAGTCGATGAACGAGACATTGCCCGCAACAGGTGGTTCTTTGCCGATGTGGGGTGTCCTGTTGTTTCTCGTCGGTGCACTGCTCCAACGTTCCTCTCGACGCCGCTGGGTCGTCGATGGATCGTCAACCAAATAGGAACGAAACCATCGTCCATCCGGAGGTAGGCCGTGACTGTGTGCCTCAGTTTCGATACCAGGTGAGGCACCACCGTGGTTTTCGAGATTGTTCGCCGCCCTGCGTGCGCAAGAGAGCGAAAGAGCAGTTCATGTCCGCGCGACGGCGCTGACGAATGCTCGGCAGCGATACGTGAATTCGATTGCGCGGCTCGGACAGGTGATGTCGGTGACCTTGGGGTCAGTGACCGGTGGACGCGACTCGTCGGCGAAGGCCGAGGATCATCACAGCCGCACCCACGAGCAGTAGAGCGGTCATCGCCAATGTCATGGTTGAGGATCCGGTGTTCGGAAGTTGGCGCACGCGGTTGTCAGCCGATGTCAATTCCGATGCCGTGGTGGTGTCTGACGATTGTCGATCCGCAGATGATGGTGACGTCGCGGGTTGCGAGGTGGGAGCGGAAGATGTTGGGGCTGAAGATGTCGGAGCTGAAGATGTCGATGTTGCTCCTGTCGCCTGTGGTGTGACAGCGGACGATGCAGCCGACGGTGTTGACGTGCCACCGGTATTCGTAGCGACGGCGGTGAAGGTGTAGCTGGTCCCGTTCGTGAGGCCTGTCACCACACAACTCGTCGCTGGTGAGACGATCGTGCATGTGCGGCCGCCGGGACTTGAGGTCACAATGAATGAGTCTGGGGCCCCTCCTGCCGAGGCAGACACCGTCACTTCTGCTGACGCATCACCTGCCACTGCCGACACCATGTTGGGGGTGCCGGGCGGTGATGCTGTTGCCGCCGATACCCCGGGGTCGACACCAACTGCGGGGCCGATGCCGAAGATGTTCGCGGCAGCAACTCCGAAGCTGTAGGTGATGGCTGGGTTGAGACCGGTGACGCTGGCCGGCAGCGTCGGGCTGAAAACGCTGATGGGAAGACCGCCCGATGTCGGAGTGGCTGAGACGAAATACCCCGTGATCGCCGAGCCCCCGGTCATCAACGGTGGATCTGCATTGACCGATGCCGTGGTGGCTCCTGATGTGTAGGTGGTGCTGAGGTTTCGCGGTGGTCCAGGCGTGAGGCCGACGACGTCGCCATAGCTCGAAGCAATCCGCATCTCGTCGAGTTCAGAGCTTCCAACACTCTCAAGCTGCACAGATGCATGAGTAAGCGTGCCAGTGAGGGCTTGGGTGCGGGTGACATCCCAGGTGATGGTCGTCGGGTCGGACGGCACCGTCTCGGAGGCCCGAAACGCCTTGATGCGGATCCGATCGCTTCCGGTGGGGACTGTCGTGATCTCTGCCACCATGAACCAGGACTTGTTGTCGACGGTCGATACACCCGAGAAGGTCGTGGCGGTCTGTGCGGTGTAACCGTTAATGAACGCCATCAGGTTCGCTGAGTCGATGTCTGCGACGATGCGATTGCCGTAGCCGAAGCCGAATGTGATTGCTGTCGGCGACGTGTCGTTTCGGGACGATGGTATGCCAGTAAGGAAGCCCATCAACGCCTGCCCGTCGACCGTTGCATCTCGGAACAGGAAGGTGATGTACGTGACGCCGGCCTCGTCGAGAGAAATCGGGTGATTGAGCGCGCGGCCGACATTCGACGGCCACCACTGAGCCGTCGTGTTGCTTGTCATGACCTTTCCATCATTGGCAGGGAGAGCAAACGAGACGTTGGTGGGGAACGCCATGTTCGCTGAGCTGTTGTTGAGTGTCACGTCCTCGGCAAGTCGACTGCTGGAACCTGTCGCGGGAATCAAAACCCATGGAGAAGCAAACCCCGTACTGCCGTCGGTGTCGCGGTTGATCAGCCTCACGGAAGTGTTCGTTGAGTTCCTCAAGAACGGTTCATAGGCGAGCAGGCCGCCGACGCGTACGTTGGCGAGAGTACCGACGTTGTTCAGCAACACTGCAACGTCCTCGTTGGCCCCGTTCCTGATGGTGCCGGAGTTGAGGTCGAGGTTGGCGCCGAGTTGCACTCCGTCTGAATCAGCGATGCCAGCGGTAACAGTGAGACGGAAACGCAGTTGGTTGGTACCGCTACCAGAGCGGTAGTTGGCATAGCGAACGCCTCCCTGATCAAGGGTCACAACCAGTCGGGGTGTGCCGGTCACTGTGACCATCTGGTCGAATGTGACCGTGAAGTCAAGGTGTCGACCCGCAACGTAGCGTGCTGCAGGTGGTGGCGTCACCGAGGTGACTGTGGGCGGCGCCGCGTATGACACCGTTGCAAATGACAGGGTGCTCGCGATGACAACGGCTACCAGAGCCGCCAACACGCCCGTGACTGCCGGGCGTCGTACCTCACTGCTTTTCGACATTGCAAACCTCGTATCTCAGTCATGTGTCCCGCTCACCCGATCACCGAAGATCCCAAGGGATGCGATTGCCATGCCTCGACGGAGCATACATATGGTCTAGAACGACAGTTGGACAATGCGGTTTTCAGGCCGCGTGGGAAGCCCATGTGGGTGTTGGGCAACGGTTCATTGAGCCGCACGTCGTGGATCAGGTCGGGGCGCAGGTCTGTTTGCGTTCGGCTCACGGACATTCTTCATCCGTCGATGCGGCGCATTGTCGCTAGCAAGGGACACGACCGGCCGAGGAGGTTGTCATGTCGTCGTCCCTTGCGTATTCCATGGAAAAAAGGGTGCGTCCGCTCACCAGATGGTCGGTGCGAATGGCGATCTTCGTTGTGGTCGCGATGGCTGTTGCGTACTCCATCTTCGCAGTGACGTGGTGGCTGAACGGCGAGGACGCAGTGAGCGACAACTGGGTCGGCTGGCTCGCCGGCTCGGTATTGCTCGGGTCGCTGGTGCTCTCGCTCGCGGCATTCGTGATCGCCGTGCTCGCCATGGCTCGACGTGAGAGACCGCACCTGTTGTGGCTGCCACTGTGGGTGTTTCCGGTCCTGGCGATCGCCGTCGCAATCATCGAAATCTTCTGGATGGAATGACGAGCCGGTCAGTTGCGCTGTGATTCGAGCCACTCGGCTTCGGCTGCCCCCATCGGCGTCGACGGCGGCGCTCCGACCATCGGCCACAGTTCCTCGCTGATGCGGCGGTAGTTGCCCGTGCAGCCCAGCTGGCCGAGGATCGCGTACATCCCCAGGTTGATGCGCTGGATGAACACGAACGACCGCGGCACGGTGGCGTACTGGGCGATCGCAGACGTGCGGTCGAAGGTGTGGCGCACGATCGACGTCGCGTACTCGGTCGTCCAGGTGAGCGAGCGCGACTCGCGCACCGGTTCGTAGAAGTGTGCGAAGTAATCACCGGCCTCTTCGGTGGAGACGGGTGCGTCGGGAGCGAGCATTCCGGCACCTTCGATGATGCGCCGGTACTTCTCCATGTCGTGCTCCAACACGGCCGCTGACACCATGTCCTTGAACATCGACATCTCGTCCTCGGTGAAGTGTTTCACGAGACCGAAATCGAGGAACGTGACGCGGCCGTTGCCGTGGAAGATGTAGTTGCCCGGGTGCGGGTCGCCGTTGAAGGCCCGGAAGCGGTAGAGACTGCGGAACACGAACCGGAAGATGGTCTCGCCGGCCTTGTCGCGTTCGTCCTGTGACCACGAGAGCACGTCGGTGAACGACGAGCCGGTCACCAATTCGGTCGTCAACACGCGCGAGGTCGAGAGATGATCGATCACTTCTGGCACGTGGACGAACGGGTGGTCGCGGAAGAAGTTGCCGAACAAGCGTTGGTTCTCTGCCTCGCGCGAGTAGTCGAGTTCTTCGCGCAGACGCTCCTTGATCTCGGCGACCATCTCTTCCGGGTTCAGTGACTTGAAGCCGAGCGCGAGCAGTGCACCCAGCAGATCGGCTGTGCGCAGGTCGGCATCGATTGCCTCTGCCACGCCCGGGTACTGCACCTTCACGGCGACGGCACGTTCGGTGCCGTCGGGCATGCGTGCGATTGCTCGATGCACCTGGCCGATGGACGCCGCCGCCACGGGTTCGTCATCGAATTCCACGAACAAGTCGTCGATGGGCGCTCCCAGTTCGCGTTCGATCTCGGCGCGAGACAGTTCCACAGACATCGGCGGTGCTTGCGACTGCAGCTGTGCGAGCGCGAGACGCAGAGGCTCGGGGAGGCCGTCGTCGAGGTAGCTGGCCATCTGGCCGAGCTTCATGAGTGCACCCTTCATCTGGCCCAGTTCATCTGCCACTTGTCGTGCACTGCGCATCTCGCGTTCGCGCGAGAGATGTTCGCGCCGCTCGGCCGATGCGAACACCTTGCGTGCCGACGTGGCGGCATGCCCGATGCCGATCTTCAGACCCAGCCGCGCCAGCCGACCGTTTCGTCTCAACGCCGAACGTGACCGCACGGCCCCGAAGCGCGAGCGGCGACTCATGACCCGGCGCGGCCGAGGGCGTCGGTGTGGACGCGGCTGCATGCGTCGATCAACAACGGAATGAAGTCGTCTGCGCGGGCGAACACCGCGTCGTGGTTCGCGGCGATCTCGAGGACATGGGCGTTCTTGATCGACCCGGCGAGCACTCGTTGGCGACCGGGTGAGACCACTTGGTCGGCTGTCGTCACGATGACCGACGTCGGCACGTCGATCTCGCTGAGCCACGAACGTGCGTCGTAGTTGCCGAGTGCGGCGCCTGCCTCGAGGATCTGGCGCCACTCGTGCGAGGCGAGTTGCTGGGCGGCCCACGGCTCCCATGTCATGGTCTTGCGCGACAGATACAACCGGTCGCTGATCCAGTCGTGGACGGGTTTCGGTGTCACACGCGCGATCCGACCGATTCCCTGCATGGCCATGAACGCCGCTCGCTCCTCGCGTCGTGTCACGAAGTGGCCGGAGGTTGCCGCCAACACCAGTCCACGCACGCGATGTTCGTGACGACGCCACAACAACTGGGCGATCGTGCCTCCCATCGAATAGCCGACCGGGATGAACGTGGAGATGCCCATCTGATCGGCGACGGCTGCGACATCGTCGGCACAGTCAGACAATCGGAACGGCTCGGGTGTGCGGATACCGCGACCGTGACCTCGGTGGTCGATCGCGAGCACTCGGAAGTGTCTGCTCAGCGGCTCGTAGGCGGTGAACCAGTTGAGGTCAGCCGTTGCGGTCCAGCCGTGCAACAAGAACACCGTCGGCGCACCTGGCGGTCCGTCGAGCTCGCGAACGAACGTGGTGCCGCGACCGGGCAGGTGAATGTGTCGACCGGCGGGCAAGTTCGGAACAGCCGGCCCCTCGGTGGTCACGTCGCTCAGTTCGACACCTTCGTGATGGTGACCGACACGGTCGCGCCGTTCTCCAGGCGCACCGAGACGTCGTCTCCCTCGCGCTTGCCGAGGAGCGCCGCACCAATGGGGGAGGCCGGGCTCATGACCTCGGTGCCGTTGCCCTTTTCTTCGATGTGACCGATGAGATACGTCTCGGCGTCGTCGGGCGAGTCGCCGGCAAACACCACGGTCACCGTCGACAGCACGCCGACCGAGCCGTCGGCGGGAGCTTCGCCGACCTCGGCGTTCTCGAGAATCGACTGCAGCAGATTCTTGCGGTCGTTCAACATGCCGTATTCGTCTTTGGCGGCGTGGTAGTCGCCGTTTTCCGAGAGGTCGCCCAGTTCGCGGGCACGTCCGATTTTGTCGGCAACTTCGGGCAGCACCGTGCGCTCGAGATGTGCGATCTCGGTCTCGAGGCGCTGGTACGTCGCCTTCGACAACACGTGCTTTGCCATGTGGCCAAGGCTATCGGCGCCCTCCGCAACTAGATTTGGCACCCATGGCTCATCGCATTGCACTCATCGGCGGGGACGGCATCGGCCCCGAAGTCACCGCTGAGGCGGTGAAGGTGGTGCGTGCCGCAGGGGTCGACATCGACACCGAAGACTTCGATCTCGGCGGTGCCCGCTACCTGCGTGACGGCGAGATTCTCTCTGATTCCACGCTCGCCGCACTGCGTGGTTTCGATGCCATTCTTCTCGGCGCTGTCGGAACTCCCGAGGTGCCACCCGGTGTCATCGAGCGTGGGTTGCTGTTGAAGATGCGCTTCGAGCTCGATCTGTACGTGAACCAGAGACCGTTCTCGGGCACGGCACCGGGTCACTCCGCCCCGCACGACTTCGTGGTGATCCGCGAGAACACCGAGGGCCCCTACGTGGGAGAAGGTGGTGTCTTGCGCCGTGGCACCGCACACGAGGTCGCCACGCAGGGGAGTGTCAACACCCGCATGGGAGTCGAGCGCTGTGTCCGTCACGCATTCGAACTCGCCTCGCGACGCGATCGCAAACACGTGACCCTCGTGCACAAGACGAACGTGCTGACGTTCGCCGGTGACCTCTGGCAGCGCACCTTCGACGATGTCGCGCGAGAGTTCCCCGGTGTCGGTACCGCCTACAACCACGTCGACGCCGCGTGCATCTACTTCGTGCAGGACCCGCACCGCTACGACGTGATCGTGACCGACAACTTGTTCGGCGACATCCTCACCGATCTCGGGGGTGCGGTGAGTGGTGGTATCGGGCTCGCATCGTCGGCGAACCTGAACCCGGCGCGCACCGGACCGTCGATGTTCGAACCGGTGCACGGCTCGGCCCCCGACATCGTCGGGACCGGCAAGGCGAATCCGGTCGCTGCGATCCTGTCGGCGGCTCTCATGCTCGATTTCCTCGGTGAATCGGCTGCGGCCGACCGTGTGCGCGCCGCATGCGCCACGGCGCCGGCAGGAAGCACCGTCGAGATCGGAAACGCCGTCGCCGCCGCAGTGGCCGGCAAGTAGTCTCGATTCACACCGCACAACAGGAGCAACTGATGCCCACCCTCGTCCCCACGCCGAAAATCTGGATGAACGGAGAACTCGTCGACTGGGACAAGGCCCAGGTGCACGTTCTCACCCACACTCTCCACTACGGCACCGGCGTGTTCGAAGGCATTCGTGCCTACGGAACGCCCGACGGCACCGCGGTGTTTCGCCTCACCGAGCACATCCAGCGTCTCTTCAACAGCGCCAAGATCCTCGGCATGACCATTCCGTACACGGTCGACGAACTCGTCCAGGCCACCAAAGACACGGTGCGCTCCACCGGGCTCGACTCGTGTTACGTGCGTCCGATCGCCTACTACGGCTACGGCGAGATGGGGCTCAACACCCTGCCGTGCAAGGTCGATGTCGCGATCGCGTGCTGGCCGTGGGGTGCCTATCTCGGTGACGACGCGCTCACCAAGGGAGTGCGCATGAAGATCGCCTCGTGGACCCGGCTCGACCACAACATGTTGCCGCCGGCCGCCAAGACCGTCGCCAACTACGCGAACTCTTCGCTCGCCAAGGTGGAGGCATTGAATGCCGGCTACGACGAGGCGATCCTGCTGAACGCCCAAGGTCTGGTGTCGGAGTGCACGGGCGAGAACCTGTTCGTGGTTCGTCACGGCTCGATCATCACGCCGCCGTTGTCGGCTGGTGCGCTCGAGGGCATCACCCAGTCGAGCGTGTCGACCATCGCTCGCGACCTCGGCCACGAGGTGCGGGTCGACAACATTGCCCGCAGCGATCTGTACGTGGCCGAGGAGATCTTTTGCTGCGGTACAGCGGCAGAGGTGAGCGCCATCAACTCGGTCGACGACCGCGCCGTGCCGTGCCCGGGACCGATCACCAAGGCGGTCGCCGACGTCTACGCAGAGGCCGTGCGGGGCAAGGTCGCCAAGTACCGCCACTGGTGCGAACTGGCCTGAGATCCAGGGATTTCCACCCCTTGTCCACAGCGCAATCCCCACCCCAGTGGGGAACCCCGAGGTTTTCCACAGAATCGGCCCCTCAGGGTTGACGAAGCGGGGCCAGGGGGGCGATACTTCGCCCATGACATTCGAGGCCCGTACCCGCATCGCTGCAGGTTCGACCTCGGCCGTCATCATTATTCGTTAGCGCACGTCGACTCTGACGTGCGCGAACTGGCCGCCCTCCGGGCGGCTTTTTCGTTGGCGGAGTCGATTCGGCACGACAACCACAGGAGACACAAGAGATGGCACCGCAAGGAAGCGCTCAGGACACTGCAGTGAGAGAGAAGGTGGAGGCCTTCGACACCACGTTGCGCGACGGCATGCAGGTCGAGGGCGTCTCGGCCACTGTCGAAGACAAACTGCGCATCGCCGAACAACTCGACTACCTCGGTGTCGACTTCATCGAAGGTGGCTGGCCGGGTGCGAACCCGAAGGACGTCGAGTTCTTCGCCCGTGCGGTGCGCGAATTGAACCTGCGCAACTCGACTCTCGTCGCGTTCGGTTCGACTCGTCGCCCGAAAGGAAAGGTCGACGACGATGCGACCCTGCGCAACCTCATCGAGGCCGGCACATCGGCGGTGTGCATCGTGGCCAAGTCGTGGGACTACCACGTGGAGCACGCGCTCCAGACCACACTCGATGAAGGTGTGGCCATGGTGGGTGACTCGGTCGGCTTTCTCGCCGGCGAAGGCAAGCGCGTGCTGGTCGATCTCGAACACTTCTTCGACGGGTTCAAGAACAACCCTGAGTTCGCGCTGCGAGTCATCGAAGCCGCCGTCATGCGAGGGGCGACGCACCTGGTGCTCTGCGACACCAACGGCGGGTCGCTGCCGCACGAGATCGCAGAGGCCGTCACCCGCGTGAAGGCACATGTCGGCAGCGACGCGATCCTCGGCATTCACTGTCACGACGACACCGGGTGCGCGGTCGCGAACTCGATGGCCGCCGTCATGTCCGGTGTACGTCACGTGCAGGGAACCCTGAACGGTCTCGGCGAGCGCACCGGAAATGCGAACCTCACCACGATCATTCCGAACCTGCAGTTGAAGATGGGGTTCGACTGCCTGCCCGAGGGGCACATGGAGCGTCTCACCGCGGTGTCGAACCATGTCGCAGAGGTTCTGAACCGTCCGTTGAACCCGCAGGCGCCGTATGTCGGCGCATCGGCGTTCGCACACAAGGCGGGTCTGCACGTCTCGGCGATCGCGCGCGCGAAAGACGCCTACGAGCACGTCGCACCCGAAGTTGTCGGCAACGGGACGCGTTTCGTGGTGTCTGAGATGGCCGGTCGTGCGACGATTCAGATGAAGGCCGAGGAACTCGGTCTCGACATGGACGGCGCGGCCGTCAACCAGGTGATCGACGACCTGAAGCGCCTCGAGCACGAGGGCTACCACTTCGAGGCGGCGGACGCATCGCTCGAGTTGCTGATGCGCCGTGCCGCCGGATGGCATCAAGACGACTTCCGCGTCGAGTCGATGCGCGTGATCACCGACGAGACCCCCGACGGCCGTTTCACCACCGAAGCGACCGTCAAGGTGTGGGTGGGTGACGAGCGTCATGTGCACGTGGCCGAAGGAAACGGCCCGGTGAACGCCATCGACGCCGCACTCAGGGCTGCTCTCGTGCCGCACTACCCGGCGCTCGAGCGCATTCACCTCACCGACTACAAGGTGCGCATCCTCGACGGCGGAAGCGCCACCGGAGCCGTGACACGGGTGTTGATCGATGCGACCAACGGTGAGCGTTCGTGGACGACGATCGGCGTCTCGGCCAACATCATCGAAGCCTCGTGGAAGGCGCTCGAAGAGTCGCTCGTCTACGGACTTCTGCACGTCCCGGTGTGAGCCCCCGCTCGCCGGTAGCCGCCGCGACATAGAGTTGAGCCATGGCAGCCCCCCGTTTTGCGCCCGTTCCACCGGCTGAGCCGGTTCGCTACTACGAGTCTCCCGACCACGTGCCGGCCGGGTGGAACCCGGATCGACCGGGTGACATCGAGGGACGCCAACCAGAAGGGGAGCGCCTCGGCTACCAGGGCCCAGACCAGGGTTACGTGTTGACTCTCGCCGCTCGTGCCCGTGGCCGCGTGAAGGTGAGCGACGGAGAACATGTCGACGATGCGTTGCGCGGCTGCTCGCTCATCGCGCTGCGCCGGGCGTCGCTGTTCGGGCGCGCACCGGTGGTGCACGACCTCGATCTCGCCCTCGCACTGTGGGGTTTCTCCGACGATTCACCGAACGCCGATCAACTGGCGGTGCGTCGCGAGTTGTTCGCCGGTGTCGCACATCCGCACCACTACAAGGAAGGTCGTGCGATCGCCGACATGGTGCCCGAGTCGACTTTGCGCATGACGCCGGCACAGGTGCGCGACCGTGTGCAGGCCAGTTGGCGCCTTCTCACAGGGTGGTCGAAATGAGCACGTACAAGGTTCCTCTCGTCGACATCGAATGGGTGTTGCACCGCCAGAGCGGTCTCGGTGACATTCTCGCGTTGCCGCAGTTCTCGGGCGTCGACGGGTCGATGGTGGGTGACATGCTCGCCGAAGCCGCGCGTTTCTTCGAGGGTCAGTTCGCACCGTTGAACGCGATCGGTGACACTCAAGGCTCGCACCGCAACGCCGACGGCACGGTCACCACGCCCGATGGCTTCAAAGAGGCTTATGCGGCCTATGTCGCAGCCGGGTGGGGAACGATCGGTTTCGATCCGGGCTTCGGCGGCGGTGGATTTCCGTGGCTCGTGAACATCGCAATCCAAGAGATGATGAACTCGGCCAACATGGCCCTCACCATGGCGCCCCTTCTCACCCAGGGTGCGATCGATGCGATCCTGCACCACGGTGACGAGGTGCAGAAAATGACCTGGTTGCCGAAGATGATCTCGGGCGAGTGGACCGGCACCATGAACCTCACCGAGCCTGATGCCGGCAGCGACGTGGGAGCAGTGCGCACCAAGGCTGTCAAACAGGACGACGGCACGTATCTCATCAGCGGAACGAAGATCTACATCACGTTCGGCGAGCACGACATGGCCGACAACATCGTGCACCTGGTGCTCGCCCGCACGCCCGATGCGCCCGCCGGCACAAAGGGCATCTCGTGCTTCATCGTGCCGAAGTACCTGCTGAACGACGACGGCTCGCTCGGTGCGCGCAACGACGTGAAGTGCGTCTCGATCGAGCACAAGACGGGTATCAAGGCGAGCCCGACATGTGTGCTGTCGTTCGGTGACTCAGGTGGTGCAGTCGGGTATCTCATCGGCGAAGAAAACCGCGGCATGTCCTACATGTTCACGATGATGAACCAGGCCCGTCTCGGAGTCGGTCTCGAGGGTCTCGCACTCATCGAGCGCGCCTACCAACAGGCTCTCGAATACTCGGTGCAGCGTCGTCAGGGTCGCGCACCGGGTGCTCCGGCGGGGGAGGCGTCGCAGATCGTCGACCACCCCGACGTGAAGCGCATGTTGCTGACCATGAAGTCGACAGCCGAGGCACTGCGTCGCCTCATCTATTGGAATGCGGCCTGTCTCGACGTCGCCGCGCACCACCCCGATGCGGAGGCACGGGAGGAGGCCGCCGACATCGCGGCTCTCTTGACGCCGTTGTCGAAGGGCTGGGGAACCGACATGGCCGTCGACATGACCGGTATCGCGGTGCAGGTGCACGGCGGCATGGGCTTCATCGAAGAAACCGGCGTCGCACAGCACTGGCGAGACTCGCGCATCACCACCATCTACGAAGGGACGAACGGGATCCAGGCGATGGACCTGGTCGGTCGCAAACTGCCGATGAAGGCCGGAGCCGTGATGGAGTCGATGCTGTCGCGCATCGAATCGATCGATACGCGACTTCGCGCACATCCTGATCTCGAGCAGACTCGCAGTGAGTTGGCGTGCGCATTGGAGGCCGTGCGCGAGACCACGCAGTGGCTCATGAAACACGCTGCCGACCCGGTGTCGGCACTCTCGGGGGCGACGCCGTACCTGCGGCAGGTGTCGGTGCTGGTGGGTGGCTATCTCATGGCCGAGTCGGCGCTGGTCGCAAAGGAGTCCCCTGGCATCGACGCAGCGGTTGCTGCTGCCCGCATCGGTACGGCACGGTTCTTCTGTGAGCAACTGCTTCCGCAGGTGCACGGCCTCACCAGTGCCGTCAAGGGTGACGCTGCGCTCCTCATGTCGTTCGACGCGGCCGCGCTCGCGAACTGAATTTCGACCGGTGGCTCCGGCCGCTCGGAAGACGGCGGATCAGAGATCGACGGCGTGACGCTTGAGTGCGTCGACGTCACAGAACTCGGTGGCGACGATGTTCGTGGCCCGCAGTTTCACGCGCGGTGCATGACCAGCCTCGAGTGCTTCTTGCCAACGGGAAGCGCACAGGCACCACTGGTCGCCGGGCTTCAACCCGGGGAAGCCGTAGTGAGGTGCCGGTGTCGAGAGGTCGTTGCCGACCGAGGCCGAGAACGCAAGAAAATCTTCGGTCATGATCGCGCACACCGCGTGCACGCCCGTGTCGTCGCCGCCCACTTCGCAACATCCGGTGCGGTACCAGCCGGTCATGGGGGAGGTGCAGCAGCTCTCGAGCTTCTCGCCGAGCACGTTCACTTGATCGGTCTGGGTGTGTCCGTCCACGATGCCGAACCTACCCATGTCTCTTGCTCTCCGGTTCGCCACGAGGTGCCGGCACTAGCCTCGGTGCGTCATGCCTGATGCGCCCCGATACCGCTTCGCTCCGTCGCCCACCGGGTTCTTCCACGTGGGTGGGGCGCGCACGGCTCTCTACAACTGGGCACTCACGATGCGCACCGGCGGCACGTTCGTTCTGCGAATCGAGGACACCGACGAGTCGCGCAACAGCCCCGAATGGACTCAGGGCATCATCGACGCACTCGCGTGGCTCGGTATCGAACACGGCCACCCGCAGTTCGAGGGCCCGTACTTCCAGTCGCACTACGCCGCGCAGCACGTCGAGGCAGCGATGCGCTTGTACGACGCCGGCAAGGCGTACTGGTGCGACCTCACCGCCGAACAGGTGCAGGAGCGAGCGAAGGTGTCCGGCAAGCCCGGCTACGACGGCTACTCGCGCGACCGTGGACTCGAGCAGGCCCCCGGGCGGGTTCTCAGGTTCCGCGTGCCCGAAGGCGTCACCGTGGTGAGTGATCTCGTTCGTGGCGAGGTGGAGTTTTCGAACGACACCATCGAAGATTTCGTGTTGTTGCGCGGCAACGGCACCCCCATGTTCCTGCTCGCGAACGTCGTCGACGACATCGAGATGCGAATCACCAACGTGGTGCGGGCAGAAGAACACCTTCCCAACACGCCGAAGCAGCAGATGCTGTGGCGCGCTCTCGGTCATGAGCCACCGGTGTGGGCGCACGTGCCGGTGCTCGTGAACGAACAACGCAAGAAGCTCTCGAAACGCCGCGACAAGGTCGCACTCGAGCAGTACCGCAGCGACGGCATCTTGTCGACGGCAATGGTCAACTACCTCATGACACTCGGGTGGGCCCCGGCCGGCGACGAGGAGATCGTTCCGTGGCAGCGCATCGTCGACGAGTTCCGTCTCGAAGACGTGAACCACTCCCCGGCGTTCTTCGACGAGAAGAAGTTGCTCGCATTCAACGGTGACTACATCCGCACGATGTCAGAGAGCGAGTTCATCGCCGGATGTGGGCCGCATCTGGCGACGGCGCCGTGGCCGGCCGAGCGGTTCGATGCGGCAGTGTTCGAACGTCTCGCGCCGCTCGTGCAGACACGGGTGCAGACCCTCGCCGAGGTACCAGCGATGGTCGACTTCGTGTATCTGACCGAACCACCCATCGATGAGACCGCGTGGGCGAAGACAATGTCGGCCGAGTTCGCACGCGACGTGCTCGTCCACATGGCAGACGGTCTCGCAGGGTGCACATGGGGCCATGAATCGATCAAGGGTGTGCTCGATGCATTCACTGAGTCGCGTGGGCTCAAGCTCGGCAAGACCCAGGCACCCGTGAGGGTTGCGATCACCGGCCGTACGGTCGGGCCACCGTTGTTCGAGAGCATGGAGATTCTCGGCCGTGACGAGTGCGTGCGTCGGGTCTCGAGCGCGTTGCAACGCCTGGGGTGAGCAGGTTGGCGTGAGGTTTCTCCGGTCGGCCGTCGTGGTCGCGTGTGCCGTGCTCGTCGGTGGAGGTGTCTACGTGGCAGCAACCGGAGTCGATGTGGCGCGAGCCGGACAAGGTTCACCATCTGGTGCCGATGCGATTGTGGTTCTCGGAGCCGCTCAATACGACGGTCGACCCTCACCGTTGCTCGAGTCGCGTCTCGAGAAGGCACTGCAGCTGTGGCGCGACGGTCTGGCGCCCGTCATCGCCGTCACCGGTGGCAAACAAGAGGGTGATCGGTTCACAGAGGCACAGGCTTCGCGCACATGGCTCGAAGAACGCGGGGTACCGGCGTCGTCGATCGTTTCTGAAGACGTGGGTACCGACACGTGGGAGTCGTTGACTGCGCTCGAGCCCGTGCTGGGTGACATCGACGTGCACGACGTGGTGGCGGTCACCTCTGCGTGGCACGTGGCTCGCGCGGTGTCGATGCTCGACGAACTGGGCTTCGGTGCTGCCGGTGTCGCGGCACCCATCTGGTTCTCGTACAACGATGCCGGTCTCGATCGGTGGCTCCGTGAGATCGCCGGCGTGGCCGTCGGCCGGATTGTGGGTTTTGGTCGGCTGTCGGACTGGACCGGCTGAATCTCAATTTGGGCTGAACTGCCGTCCGAAACTAAGTTTTTTCGTCGTGGCGGAGAGGCTGAGGTACGCACGCGCCTTCGTGGTTGCGCTTGGGCGGGGATTGGCCGCACCTCTCTCAGTTCTTCTGGTCGCGTCGACGGTGGTCCTCGCAGCGCCGGCCGACGAGCCTGAAGGCGCAGATGCCGTGTCGGCCACTCCGACCCCAGTGTGTGTCGGGGCCACGTGCACTGTCACCTTTTCGTACACCGGGGACTTCTACACATGGACGGCTCCGTACGCCGCGGATTTCACGCTCGAAGCATGGGGTGCCCAAGGGGGAAATGATCCCCAGAGTTCTGCCATCGTCGGCGGACGCGGTGGGTATGCGAAGGGGCTGTTGAGTCTCTCGACAGGCGACACTCTGCACGTCTACGTCGGTGGACAGGGGACCGGTTGTACGTCGTCTCGTTGGTGGTCCACGGGTGGAGGAGGCGCGACCGACTTCAGGCTCGTGTCGGGTTCGTGGAACTCGAGCGCGGGGCTGAACTCGCGAATTCTCGTTGCTGGCGGCGGCGGAGGTCGTCACGGCCAGAACTACGAGAACTCGAATGGGCTCGGCAATGACGGCGGTGGTACGTCGGCACCGACGTTTACGGCGAATGGGTACACCATCACAGGCGCCAATCAGACCTCCGGAGGTAGTTCGCCATACCCGAATGGCGTGGCCGTCGGGTCGTTCGGTTTTGCGAATCCGGGAACGGGTGGATCCAACCTGTGCTCAGCCGGTGGGTGGAACGGCGGTTCCCGAGGCAGTGATCAATGGGCGAACGGTGGCGGCGGTGGTGGCTGGTGGGGCGGTGTGACGTCCTGGCCGACGGGATCAGGTGGTTCCGGATACGTCCTCACATCGTCGTCCACAAAACCGGGGGGCTACTCACCGACAAGTGCGCATTGGATGACGGGTACCGTGCTGACGGCCGGCAACGCGTTGATGCCGGACCCTGTCGGCACCACGATGATGGGCCGCTCAGGTCACGGAATCGCCCGAATTTCGTACATTAACGGACCGACGGTGTCGTCGTTCACGTCGTCTCACGCTGCCAACACGAACACGACCGGCAGCATCGTCTATTCGTTGACGATGGGCGCATCGGTCACGGGCATGGACAATGGTGACTTCGAGAACGCTGGCACCGCGTCAGGGTGTGCCTTCGTCGTCTCCGGTTCAGGGGCCAACTACACGGTGACCGTGTCGTCGTGCGGGGAGGGAACCTTGACGCCACGCTTGAAGGCCAACTCGGTGTTTCTCAATGTGAATGGTCCGGCGAACGCAGTGTCGGCATCGACGACCATCACGATCGACCGCACGAACCCCGGCGGCTCGATTTCTAGTACTCCGTCGTCGCCTGCCGCCGCAATGTCGTTGACCTTCGGTGTCTCATTCACCGAGTCGGTGACGGGAATTGCCTCAGGGGACTTCTCGAACGGCGGCTCAGCCCAAGGATGCGTCTTCACTCCGTCAGCGACGTCGGGTTCGTCCGTGAA
This sequence comes from uncultured Bifidobacterium sp., assembly GCA_964416135.1. Taxonomy (GTDB): domain Bacteria; phylum Actinomycetota; class Acidimicrobiia; order Acidimicrobiales; family Ilumatobacteraceae; genus UBA2093. Next base: position 1,306 of record CAYQCU010000010.1, on the reverse strand, counting down.
TGTCGTCGTGACGCAGTGCGAGGAGGGAATGCTCCAATTGGTGATGGCGTCGAACTCGGTGTCTGATGTCGCGGGGAATGCCGGGCCAACGTCAACCGTGTCGTCATCGGTGGTGACCCTCGCAGCCTCAGCTCTGACGGTGACCGCGGCGACACAATCGGTGAACTACGGCGGCTCGTGGACTGATTCGTACTCACAGTCAGGCCTCATCGGAGGTGATTCGATCACCGTCAGCTACGCGTACTCCGGCACGACCAACGAGGGAGTGACGTACGGTCCGTCATCGACCAAGCCGACCGAAGGAGGCACCTACTCGGTCATTCCGTCGGTGTCGTATGGGGCAGGAAACACGAACCGGTATTCGCTCACACGAAACAACGGCACATTGACGATCTCGCGTGTCGCGCAGTCGGTGTTGACGGTGACGTCGACGTCGGCCACATACGGTCAGACCTTGTCGCTCGCCGCGACTGGCGGCAGTGGGAACGGCGCGGTGACGTGGGCGAAGGTGTCGGGGACGTGTTCGGTGTCTGGATCGTCGTTGACGCCTGGTGATGCGGGGTCTGCGTGTGTGGTGCGTGCCACCAAGGCTCAAGACGGCAATTATTTGGAGCGGTCGTCTGCGGACACGACTGTGACGGTGTCTCGCACCGCCCAGGCGACTCTTGTGGTGGCGTCGACCACGGCGACGTACGGCGAGAACTTGTCGCTCACCACCACCGGTGGTTCGGGCGACGGAAATGTCACGTGGGCGAAGGTGTCGGGGACGTGTTCGGTGTCTGGGTCGACGTTGACGCCTGGTGATGCGGGGTCGTCGTGTGTGGTGAAGGCCACCAAGGCGCAGGACACGAACTACTTGGTCGTGAGCTCTGCCGACACGGCGATCACCATTCAGCGGACTATCCAGGCCGCACTCGTGGTGTCGTCGACCTCGGCGACCTATGGCCAGACGTTGTCGTTGACCACGACTGGCGGCAGCGGAAACGGTGCGGTGACGTGGGCGAAGGTGTCGGGGACGTGTTCGGTGTCTGGGTCGACGTTGACGCCCGGTGATGTGGGGTCGTCGTGTGTGGTGCGTGCGACCAAGGCCCAGGACACGAACTATCTGGTCGTGAACTCGTCTGACACCGCCGTCGTCATCGGGCGTGCAACACAGGCAACACTCGTCGTGTCATCGACGTCGGCCACCTACGGCCAGTCGTTGTCATTGACCACGTCGGGTGGCAGCGGAAACGGTGCGGTGACGTGGGTGAAGGTGTCGGGGACGTGTTCGGTGTCTGGGTCGACGTTGACGCCCGGTGATGCG
>CAYQCU010000009.1:16003-21352 GCA_964416135.1 uncultured Bifidobacterium sp. | reverse complement strand
CTCGCCAATCAGACCGGGCTCTGCACGATTTCTGCCGATAGTGCCGCGACGGGCAACTTCGCCACGGCGGCAACCGTCACCCGCTCGTTCACCATTCTGGCGGCCCCGACTGCACCAACGAACTCCGGTGGCACCACGGTGTCTGGTACTGCCGCTGTTGGCCAGACTCTGACGGCTGTCGATGGCTCGTGGGCTGACGGCGGATCGCCCATCACAGCGACTTTGTACCAGTGGCAGTCGTGTCTGGCATCGTCGTGTTCGTGGGGTGACGTCGCCGGAGCCACTGATCCGACGATCGTGGTGGGCTCAAGCGACGTCGGTCGTCAGCTTCGGGTGAGAGTCACCAAGACGAACAACATCGGGTCGACATCTGTGGCCTCGTCCGCATCGGGGACGGTTGCGAAGGGAACCCAAGCGACGCTCACTGTGTCGACGACGACGGCCACTTTCGGTGAGAATCTGACTCTGCAGACGTCGGGGGGCTCAGGATCAGGTGCCGTCACGTTCACGGTGGTGTCGGGAACGTGCACTCTCAGCGGATCCGCACTGACCCCTGGGGCCGTCGGCTCCTCGTGCGTGGTGCGGGCCACCAAGGCCGCCGACGCTGCGTTCAACGCTGCCGACTCGGCCAACACAACGATCACGATCACCAAGGGGAACCAATCTTCGCTCACGGTGTCGCCGGTGTCCGGCACTTTCGGGTCGACGGTGACGCTGTCGTCGACCGGCGGCAGCGGGAGCGGCGACGTGACGTTCACGGTGGTGTCGGGGCCCTGCACGGTGTCGGGGTCGACGTTGACGCCGACCGGGGCTGGAACGTGCGTGGTGCGGGCCACCAAGGCCGCTGATACGAACTACAACAGCCGCGACTCTGGTGATGCGAGCATCGCGATTGCCAAGGGAACACAAGCGACGCCAGTGTCGGTGACGACGACGTCGGCGACCTACGGAACGAACGAGACATTGACAGGAACCGGCGGCAACGGAACGGGGACCCTCTCGTTTGCGAAGGTGTCCGGTCCCTGCGCTGTCTCGGGCTCCGTCATGACCCCGACCGGAGTGGGAACGTGTGTGGTGACTGCGACTCGCGCTGCCGACGCCAACTATCTCGCCGCAACGTCGTCGAACGCCTCGATCACGATCGCGCGTCGCCAGTTGACCTTCACCGTCTCCGCGCTCGATCGCGATTATGACGGCACCAACGATGCACAGATCACGGTCGGCACGCTGTCGAACAAGGTCTCTGGTGACGACGTGGAAGTCGATTCGTCGAAGATCACCGGAACCTTCGCGAACGGTGAACCCGGAACCAACAAACTGGTCACGCTCGCGTTCGCAAGCGGTGTCTTGAGGGGTGCCGATGCCGGCAACTACACGTATGCCACACCTGCGAACCCGCGGGCCGACATTGCACGCGCCAGCCAGACAGGGTTTTCTCTGACCAACCAGTCGTTCTTCGTCGTCGGAACGCCGCTGCAACTGCAGTCGGCGGGGGGCCAGAGCGGCGGATCGGTCTCGTACTCGGTGACATCGGGAGTCTGCACGGTGTCGGGGACGCAGTTGTCGGCGACACGGGGCGGCATCACATGTGTGGTCACGGCCACACGACAAGGTGACACTCGGTACGTCAACGCGACGGCGACGCAGACGATCACCGTGAACAAGGCCCCGCAGCAACTGACGTTCCGGTCCACGGCTCCGTCGCCCTCACTTGTGGGTGGCACGTACACCGTCTCGGTGACGAGCGACGCATTCCTCGCCCCGACCGTCGTGATCGCCAACTCCTCGGCGTCGGTGTGCTCGATCGCAGCCGACGTCGTCACGTTCAACGCGGCCGGAACGTGTCTGATCTCGGCCAGCCAGTCGGGCACAGATGTCTATCTCGCGGCCGCTGCGTCTCAGTCGGTGAGTGTCGAGGTGGCGCCGGTGCCGACGACGATTCCACCCAGCACGCAGGCTGCATCGCAAGCCGCCGTCGCCCCGACCGCAACGACACCCCGACCTGCGGTGACGGCGCCTCCGACCACCGCCGCGCCGACGACAACGACCACCACGACCACGGTTGCTCCGAACCAGGGCGACCCGACCCAGCCGATGACCGACGAGACAGGAGTGTTGCCCGATCTCGACGCTGGAGTGGTGACGGCCATGGTGCGCGGCCAGAAGGTCGAAGTAGAGACCATCGTCGAACAGAACGTCGTGAGGTTGCGCCTACCGAACGAAGTCGAGGTGGGCGTGGCTGCGACCGACAGTGACGGGAACCCGTTGCCCGTCAGTGCAGACGGTTCCGTCCAGGCGTTCCTCGGTGGCAATGTGCGAGTTCAGATGGACGGTCTCGTGCCCGGCACGGTCTATACCGCCTACATGTTCTCCGAACCGACCGAGATCGGTCGTGGCACAGTCGGCCCTGACGGTCGCGTCGACGTGTTGCTCGAGATTCCGAAGGAGCTCGAACAGGGGGGCCACACGCTCCAGGTGAACGGTGTCGGCCCTGACTCGGAGGTGGTGTCGCTGTCGTTGGGCGTCGAGGTGTTCGAGCGCGAGGACAACACGGTTCTCACCACGACTGTGATCGTGCTTGCGATCCTCGGCGCGATGTTCATTCCGCTCCAGCGCCGTCGCCGTCTCGTCAAGACCCGCTGAACCGACAATTCCTCGAGAGGTAGTCTCGCCACCAGCCGGTGCATCGATGCTCGGCCGAGACCACAGTCGGGGGAGTCATGGCGATCGACCTCAATTCACTCGAGACCGTGTCGTACCGCATCGAGAACCCCGGCGACCGGGGAATCGCGGTCGTCTCGTTGAACCGAGCCGACAAGCGCAACGCCCAGAACAATCTCATGACGTACGAGTTGAACGCGTGCTACGACGACGCCGCACGCCGTGACGACGTGAAGGTGATCGTGTTGCGCGCCGAGGGGCCGCACTTCTCGTCTGGTCACGATCTGCGTGACCGCAGCGACCCCGACGACTTCTCGAAGGTGTTTCCACAGTCAGGATTCACCCGCGAGGGCCAAGAACAGATGATGGGCCACGAGGAAGAGGTCTATTTCAACATGTGCTGGCGCTGGCGCAACCTTCCGAAGCCCGTCGTCGCGGCTGCGCAGGGCAAGACCATCGCCGGCGGTCTGATGTTGCTGTGGGTCGCAGACATCATCGTCGCGTCCGATGATGCGACATTCTCCGACCCTGTGGTCGCGTTCGGGGTGAACGGTGTCGAGTACTTCGCTCACCCGTGGGAGATGGGCGCACGCAAGGCGAAGGAGATCTTGTTCACCGGGGAGGCGATCACGGCGCACGAGGCGATGTCGCTCGGGATGGTGAACAAGGTGGTGCCGCGCGAGGAACTCGACCACACTGCAATGACGCTTGCAGGCACGATCGCATCTCGCCCCGGGTTCGCGCTGAAGCTCGCCAAGGAGTCGGTGAACCAGGCTCAAGAGGCACAGGGGCTCCACACCGCACTGCGTGCTGCGTTCTCGTTGCAGCAGTTGGGGCATGCCAACAACCGACTGCGCTTCGGCATGCCGATCGATCCGTCGGGCCTGTGACCCGTGGGGAAGTCAGGCGGGCGTCGCTAGGCTTCAAAGCCGCTACAGGCTCCCATCGTCTAGTGGCCTAGGACACCACCCTCTCAAGGTGGCGGCACGGGTTCGAATCCCGTTGGGAGTGCCAATTTCGTCTTGCTACGCGTTCGACCTTGCCGGAGAACGGTGTCGGTTGTGGTCGGCCCTCTCCATGACGGACGGGAGTCTCATGGTTTCGCACCGATACTGCGATACAGGCGGCTGAGAACCTTGCGGCATGGGACCCAACCATGACCAAGGAAAGAACGCGTCGGACGTGGTTATTGACACGGCAGCGGAGATCATCGCCGCGACCACGGGACACGGAGCGACGTATCGCCACGATTGGGAAGATGAACTTGGTGACACGCCTGAGGCTCGTGCAGCGGCTACGGCGTGGCGTGCATGGGGTATCGACAGGCCGGGAGTGTTGTTGCGTGCTGAGTGGTTCGGTGGGCAGATCGCCCGGTTCTACGACTGGATGAATCCACCTGACCCACGTCTGCGGGAGCTTTTCGGCGTCACATATCTCGACATTGCCCGTGAGGAGTGGTGGCAACTCGAGTGGCGCACGCATGTGAAACTTCTGCAGCAATTGATGAGGTCGGGACTTTCGGCGAGTGAGGCAGCATCGATTCTCCACGTATCGCAATCGCTGTCGCGGGGCCGCCGAATCAATTCGCGAGCACTGGTACGGACAGTACGACGCTTCAAGAAGCTCGGCTTCTCTATGAAGCCCCGAAACATCTGGGTGCTACAAAATGCGAGTTCTCGTCAGATAGAGATGCTTCATGATGCGGTTTTCTACTGTGAATACGGTCGTGAAGTCGAGTTCAAGCGACGGATCTCGCAGTACTGGTCTCGTCGACGCGTGGTCTCGCAAAATTTCAAGAGCCGGAAGAGGTCATCTGCATACGTCACGCTCTGATGAACACGTTGCTGTGCGGGCCCGGGAGCGAGCAAGTCTCCGATCTTTGGATGTGGCTTGACGTGCTGAGACCTGAATCACGCACAGACGACATGGATCGCTCTGCACGCCTCAGACTGCCGTTGGCTTCTCTTGTGTTCGCGGAGCGTGAAGGCTCGGTACGACGTTCCCCCAGTTGGCTGGGGCGCACTACTCCCTGATTCGAGAGATGGCTTGTGTCGAGCGGTTGATGAGAGCCAATAGGCGGTCTTCGTTCTCCTGTGCCACCAAGGTCCGAGCCGTGTCGCGATCTTTCCACCATCCGGTGACGGTGATGGACAGACCGATGAGCATGAATCCGAACACCAGCGTGTGGGCCCACCAATCGCTGTCCTGTGCCCACACATAGGAGAGAAGACCGATTGGGGACACGAGCAGACCGATCCACTGGCGTGCGCCCGTGAGCTGAACTCCGTCTGCCCTCACAAATTCAAGATTCGCGCTCAGTCTCGTCAAGTCCTGTGCTGGTGCGATTTTGCGTCCCTCCAGTTGGAGCTGTTTCACTCGCTTCCAGTACGCGTAGGCGTCCGGATTCTGTTTCGAGTATCTGTCCTCGGCGGCAGACAACGCTGGCCCACTGATTGCTCCTCCGGTCATCCCGTACCACGGAGGAATCCTGCGGAGATCCTCCTGCGATACCGGTCGAAGGTCGCTCGAAGCTGTACCGGCATGTTGTGGGTACAGCAGCAATTCCATCCGTTTCCATTCGGCGTACTTGTCTGGATGTTTCTTGGCATACGACTGCTCAGAGAAGCTGAGCAGGGCAGGGTTGAGATCATCTCTGTTGTAGAACGGCGGGAAGTACCACGGAAGCAG
>CAYQCU010000009.1:0-15903 GCA_964416135.1 uncultured Bifidobacterium sp. | reverse complement strand
GGGCAGGGTTGAGATCATCTCTGTTGTAGAACGGCGGGAAGTACCACGGAAGCAGTTTTCTCCACAATTGATGGCTGACCATTTTCGAGACCTTAGTGCTCGCACGGCGTCGTGCATTCTGGATCTCCGGCACAGTCAATGTGGATCCAGTCGGTCAGTGAATTGCCGTCTCCGAATTCATGTGCCGAGCAGTCGCGACACCACGGACGAACGTCGCACAGGGTCTTCGACGAACCTCTGCGAAGCCATCGACACAGCCACGATCACGGCGATTCCACCCGCGCCTTTGACGAGTGCAGGCGCCGAGTCGGCATGACGATAGATGATCTGCAGCACCGGCACCTGCCAGATGTAGACCGCGTAACTGATTCCCCCGAGCCATGCGAGGGGTCGCCATTCGAGCGCTGACGCCAGCGGCGACGATCCGTTGGCGAGGCCGACGACGACCACCAGGGCACAGACGTCGAACACAGTCATGCCCCAGTTCCAGATGAAGTCGCTCTGCTGTGTCGCACGTGAGTAGATGAGGATCATCACCGCCAGCGCCGGAACTGTGAGGCGTGCGAAGAGCCGCGATGCGAAGAGGTTCGTACGCATGAAAGCGATGCCTCCTGCTGCTCCGATGACGATGCTCTCGATGCGGGTGTCGGTGCGCAGGTAGGCGGAGAACGATCCCAGGTCTGCGAACACCTGGCTTCGGTGCCACGACAGAAAGCCGATCACCGCGACGAGAACCACGAGGCCCTGAATGACGAACATCGTGCGTCGTGCGACCATCCACACGAGAAACGGAGCGAGCACATAGAAATGACCCTCCACTGAGAGCGACCAGAGTGCACCGTTGTCGAAGAGGTTGTCGATGTCGGCCAAGATCGCGTAGTTGGCGAACTGGAGGAGCGACGACACGATCATCAGCACCTCGTCACCGACGTCTCCGTCGGGCGGGAAGTCGAAGATCACCGCATAGGTGAGGTGCAACACGAGGAATGCGCCCAGGGCGGGGAAGATACGCGCCGAACGTGAGACCCAGAAGCGTCGCCAGCGCAGCGCTCCGTTGTCGCGGGTCGTGGCGAGGAGTCGATGCGTGATGAGAAAGCCGCTCAGTACGAAGAACATGTTCACGCCGAGGAATCCGGCATCGGGGAACACCGAGTACCAGTCGGCGCGGCCGAGAGAGGTGACAGCGATCGGCAGGTGAGACAGAAGCACCACGGTGACGGCGACGGCACGGAAGCCGTCGAACCCGCGGAACCGTGTCGTTTCGTTGCTCACCCTGTGAACAGTATGAGATGCACGGTTCCTGCCGGGAGATGGAACGATGACCTAGCCTCGTGGCGGTGCGCACGGCGATGTTGGCTACAGATGCCCAGTTGTCGTTGTGGGAGGCGGTCGTTCTCGGCATCGTCGAGGGCATCACCGAGTACCTGCCCGTGTCGTCGACCGGCCATCTGTTGGTGGTGGGCGAACTTCTCGACGTCGGCGTCGATGCCGAAGCAGCACTCGACACGTTCTCCATCGCCATCCAGTTCGGTGCGATCCTGGCGGTGCTGGCGCTCTATCGCGCGCGCGTGGCGTCGGTGGTGCGGGGAGTGGTCGGCCACGACGACGCCGGACGCACCGTCGCATTGCGTGTTGCGACCGCATTCGTCCCCGCGGCCGTCGTCGGTCTTGCCGCCGGTGACGCACTGAAAGACGCATTGTTCGGCCCGGTGCCGGTGACCGTCGCATGGGCGGTTGGTGGGGTGTTTCTCCTCGTGTGGCGGCCGCGCTCGGGGAACCTGGCCCTCGAGCAGATGCCCTGGCGAGCGGCTCTCGTGGTGGGCTTTGCCCAGATGGCGGCACTGTGGCCCGGAGTCAGTCGCAGTCTCGTGACGTTGGTGGCGGCCCTCGCAGTGGGGCTCACGCTCTCGGCGGCGGTCGAGTTCAGTTTCTTGTTGGGAGTCGTGACGCTGACTGCGGCAACGGCACTCGATCTCGTGCGCAACGGTGCCGAGATGTTCGACGTGTTCGGTGTGGCGGCACCTGCTGCAGGGCTCGTGGTCGCCTTCGTCACGGCGATGCTCGCGATCAGGTGGATGGTCGCGTGGCTCGAGACTCGATCACTTCGCATCTTCGGGTGGTGGCGTCTGGTGGCGGCCACGGTCGCAACGGTGTTGCTAGCCGCCGGGACTCTCTGACGAACCTCACGACAGGCCTCACCGCGAATACGATGGCGCCGTGGCGCGCATCGTGTTCATCGGGGCCGGAAGCACGGTCTTTGCCCGCAACCTGATGGGCGACATTCTCTCCCGGCCTGCTCTTGCCGGCTCGACGATCGTGTTGCACGACATCGACATCGAACGGCTCCGCACCTCTGAGATCGTCGGCCAGAAAGTTGTCGAGACGCTGGGAGTCTCGGCACGTATCGAAGCCACCACCGACCGCCGCGCAGCGCTCGCCGGTGCCGACCACGTCGTGACGATGTTCCAAGTGGGTGGGTACAGGCCCTCGACGGTCGTCGACTTCGACATTCCGAAGAAGTTCGGCCTCCGCCAGACCATCGCCGACACGCTCGGCGTGGGTGGCATCATGCGCGGGCTCCGCACGATCCCCGTCTTGCTCGACATCTGCCGCGACATGGAACAGGTGTGTCCCGACGCCTTGCTCCTCAACTATGTGAACCCCATGAGCATGTTGTGCTGGGCGGTCTCTCGCGCGTCGAGCATTCGCACGATCGGTCTCTGTCACAGCGTGCAGCACACAGCGCACCAGCTGGCCGGTGATCTCGGTGTCGACCCGAACAGGCTCGAGTACCGCTGTGCAGGCATCAACCACATGGCCTTCTACCTGGAGTTCGGCGAGAGAACGGCCGCCGGTGTGAGAGATCTGTATCCGGCGATCGCCGAGTTTGCGGCCACCCACCCTGCGCCGATGCGAGGCGAAGAAGAACGCTCGGATGGCGGCGTCGAGGGGTTGAGTGACGCGGTGCGCTACGAGATGTTCCGCCGTCTCGGCTACTTCGTGACCGAGTCGAGCGAACACTTCAGCGAGTACGTGCCGTGGTTCATCAAGCGTGACCGGCCCGACCTGCTCGACAAGTTCGGTATTCCGCTCGACGAGTACCCGCGGCGGTGTGAACGACAGATCGACGGATGGGAACGCCTCCGCACACGTCTCGAAGACCCTGACGGCAAGATTCGCGTCGTGCCGAGTCTCGAATACGGCAGTGCGATCATCGAAGCGGTCGAGACGGGCATTCCGACCCTGGTCTACGGGAACGTGGCGAACCACGGGTTGATCGACAATCTGCCGGACGGATGCTGTGTGGAGGTTCCCTGCACCGTCGACGCCGACGGTGTGCACCCTCATCGCATCGGCGCTCTGCCGCCGCATCTGGCTGCGTTGATGCAGACGAACGTGAACGTGCAGTCACTCACCGTGGAGGCGGCTCTCACGGGCAACCGTGACCACGTGTATCACGCTGCCATGCTCGACCCGCACACAGCGGCCGAACTCGATCTCGACCAGATCTGGTTGCTCGTCGACGAACTGCTGGATGCTCACCGGGGCTGGGTACCCGAGTCGTTGTTCGTTGGTTGACGCGAGGTCACCCGACGATCAGACGAAGGGCAACACCTCTTCGCCGATGTAGGAGACGTGGTCGAGATCGTCGAGATCGAGAATCTGCAGGTACACACGGTCGGCACCGGCCGTCGCCCACGACAGCAGCTTTTCGACCACTTCAGCCGGCGTGCCGCACAGTCCGTTGGCACGGAGTTCGTCGACCTGACGGCCGATGGCTGTCGCCCGTCGGGCGATCTCGGCGTCGTTCTTGCCGATGCAGGCCACCTGTGCACTCGACCATGTCATCGTCGACGGATCTCTGCCGATCTGGCGGCAGGCGTCGGTGACCCGCTCACGCTGGGCAACGAACATCTCCTGCGGCGCGAACGGCAGGTTGAACTCCGACGCAAATCGCGCGGCGAGCATGGGGGTCTTCTTTTTCCCGCCCCCGCCGACGATGACCGGTACCGGGCTCTGCACGGGTTTCGGAAGAGCGGGGGAGTTCGTCACCTCGTAGTGGTGCCCGGAGAACGAGAACGTCTCACCGACCGGGGTCGACCACAGCCCGGTGATCACCGAGAGTTGCTCTTCGAGGATCGCGAAGCGCTCTCCGAGCGGAGGAAACGGCACTGCATACGAGCGGTGTTCGTCGAGATACCACCCGGCCCCGAGACCGAGTTCGACACGGCCACCGGACATGTCGTCGACGTTTGCGACACTGACCGCGAGCACTCCCGGGTTGCGGAAGGTGGCCGAGTTGACGAGCGTGCCGAGACGAATGGTCGACGTCTCGCGTGCGAGCCCGGCGAGGGTGATCCACGCATCTGAGGGGCCGGGAAGACCCGAGACGTGCGATCCCATCTTCTGGAAGTGGTCGCTGCGGAAGAATGCGTCGAAACCTGCCGCTTCGGCGGTACGGGCGACGGCGAGCAGTTGGGAGTAACTCGCGCCTTGTTGTGGTTCGGTGAAGATGCGCAGTTTCACTTCGCCAACCTAACCGTTGGCGTGCGACGGCCCGGTGTGCGACTGTCGAGCGCACTCCACCCATTCGTGGTGCATGTCGCGCAACGACGCCGGTAGGCGAGCGATGTGGCGGGCGGGCAACTGCGGCATGTTGAGCCGCACCGCGAGGCACACCGGCGAGGTGTCTGCGACCGGAGCACACGCACCGAACATGAGACAGCGCGAGAGGGCACGTGTGAACGGGCCGTCGTGACCGGGGTGCCACACGACGCCGACCGAGGCGGCAATGTCGACGAGATCGACCACGGTGCGCGTGGGGGTCTCGACGAGACATCGGGCGAGTCGACGCACCAGCCACGTGGCAGTCGGGCCCAAGATGGGAAGCCAGAACCACTCGACGTAGTCGCTGTCGGTAGCGAGACCGAACCGGTCGACCGCCGGGTCGTGCCAAGGTTCGAGTGCGAGCAGACCATCGGCGGGCAGGTCGAGTCGGGTGCCGCGACCGGTGGTGACGCGAGTGGCGAGCACCGGCGTGTCGGTGGGTACGGGCTGAGGTGGAGCGCTGGGGTGGGGCTGCATGGCTGCTGTGTGTGCGCCTCATTGCCCGAGCGACAACAATGGAGGCGATGTATGCGGCTGAGTTTCCCGACGATCTGATCGACGACGTGGCCGAACGTCTGGCGCGCGCTGCGAGGGTGGTGGTCTTCACCGGGGCTGGAATCTCGACCGACTCGGGCATTCCCGACTTTCGCGGGCCGAACGGACTCTGGACGAAGAACCCGTTGGCCGAAAAGACCTCGACACTCAGTTACTACCTGGGTGATCCCGAGGTGCGAAAGGTCGCATGGGAAGGCCGCGCCGCCACCTTCGACGGTCGTGCCGCACCGAACGACGGTCACCGGGCGATCACACGAATCCAGAGCGCGGGCAAATTGTCGGCTGTCGTCACACAGAACGTCGACGGACTCCACCAAGATGCCGGCGTCGATCCGGAGCGTGTCGTCGAGGTTCACGGCACGATCAAGTACGGACTGTGCTGGTCATGCAAAGACCGGCGCCCGATGTCTGAATTCATCGCACGTGTGAGAGCGGGCGAACCCGACCCAGCGTGTGAGTTGTGCGGCGGAATCGTCAAGAGCGACGTGATCTTGTTCCAGCAGGCACTGGTTCCGGAGGTGATCGAGCGTGCGATGCGCGAGGCCGACGAGTGTGACCTGTTGCTGGCCGTCGGCAGCACGTTGCAGGTGCTGCCGGCGAACGGAGTCGTGCCGCGCGCACGTGCGGCCGGGGCAGGCGTGGTGATCGTGAACGGCGACGAAACCGCCATGGATCGCCTCGCCCACGTCGTGGTGCGCGGCTCGATCACGCCAGCGCTCGAAGCCATCGTGGCGAGGGCGGGTTTGTAGAGCCCGCCTCGGGGAACCTCGCGCCCAGAGGCGAAACCTGACCAACACGGTAGGGTTTTGACCATGGCGTCGTTCAAAGATCTGTTGTCTCAGGCCAAGTCGCGCATCACGGAAGTCGACACCAGTGATGCCCAGAGCCGCATCGACTCCGGCGGCGTGCTCGTGCTCGACGTTCGCGAGCCCGACGAGTACGACCAGGGGGCACTGCCCGGTGCGTTGCACATTCCGCGCGGACACCTCGAGGCACAGATCGAAGGTCGTGCCACCGACAAGAACCAAGAGATCGTGGTCTATTGCGCCGGCGGCGTGCGCAGTGCGTTCGCGGCTGCGACGTTGCAAGACCTCGGCTACACGAACGTTCTCTCGATGGCCGGTGGCTTCGGCAAGTGGAAAGACGAGGGTCGTCCGTGGAAGGCGCCTGTCACCTTGAGTGCCGACCAGCGCAACCGCTACCAACGCCATTTGTTGCTCCCTGAAGTGGGCGTGGAGGGCCAGGCAAAACTGCTCGAGAGCAAGGTGCTGATGCTCGGGGCCGGTGGACTCGGGTCACCGGCTGCGCTGTACCTGGCCGCCGCGGGTGTCGGCACGATCGGAATCGTCGACATGGACGAAGTCGACGCATCGAACCTGCAGCGTCAGATTCTCCACAACCTCGATCGTGTGGGCGAGCGCAAGGTCGAGTCGGCACGCCAGACACTTTCGAAGTTGAACCCCGACGTGAAGGTGAACACCTACGACACTCGCTTGTCGGCCGAGAACATCATGGAGATCATCTCGGGTTACGACGTGATCGTCGACGGCGCCGACAACTTCCCGAGCCGTTACCTGTTGAACGATGCGAGTGTGAAGCTCGGTATTCCGGTGGTGCACGGCAGCATCTTCCGTTTCGAAGGAATGGTCTCGGTGTTCCACCCGCGGCGCGGACCGACGTATCGCGACATGGTGCCCGAGCCCCCGCCCGCAGAACTCGCCCCTTCGTGCGCCGAGGCCGGTGTGCTCGGCGTGCTGCCCGGCATCATCGGGTCGATCCAGGCGCTCGAGACATTGAAGATCTTGCTCGATCTCGGGGATCCGCTGATCGGTCGCATCCTCGCGGTCGACACCACCGAGATGTCATTCCGCGTGTTCAAGTTGCGCGAAGACCCGTCGAACCAGGTCACCTACGAGAACCGCGACCGCATCCAGGTGCGCGATCTCGACGGCCTGTGTGCGCCGTGGCTCGACCACTGAGCAACTAGCGTCGCAGGGGTGACTGCATCGATCGTCATCGTCGGCGCCGGGTTCTCCGGCGCGGTGGTGGCCCGCCAATTGGCCGAACAAGGCATCGCCTCATGGGTGGTCGACGGCCGTTCTCACGTTGCAGGCAACGCCCACACCGAGCGTCGCGACAACGGCGTGATGGTGCACGTGTACGGGCCGCACATCTTCCACACCGGTCACCAGAACGTGTGGGACTACATCTGTCGCTTCGGGGCGATGGAGCCCTACAACCACCGTGTGAAGGCGACGAGCGGCGGGCGTGTCTATTCGTTGCCGGTCAACTTGCACACGATCAACCAGTTCTTCGGCACCACCATGTCGCCCGACGAGGCCCGACGATTCATCGAGGCGCGTGCCGACCAGTCGATCACCGAGCCGGTCACGTTCGAGGACCAGGCCCTCAAGTTCGTCGGGGAAGAACTGTACGAAGCCTTCTTCAAGGGGTACACCCAGAAGCAGTGGGGAATGTCGCCGACCGAACTGCCGGCGTCGATCTTGGCGAGGTTGCCGCTCCGGTTCAACTACGAAGACAGTTACTTCAACCACCCCTACCAGGCGATTCCTCGAGACGGGTACACCCCGATCGTGGAAGCCATGCTCGATCATCCGTTGATCGAAGTGACGCTTCGTCGCAATGTCTCGGCGGGCGAACTTTCCGACGCCGAACATGTCTTCTGGAGTGGCCCGATCGACGAGTGGTTCGACCACTCGCACGGTCGCCTCGGGTATCGCACGCTCGACTTCGCCGAAGACGAACACAAGGGTGATTTCCAGGGCTGCCCGGTGATGAACTACTGCGACCTCGACGTGCCCCACACCCGGATCACCGAGCACAAGCACTTCGCCCCGTGGGAGAGCCACGACGCGACCGTGACCTACACCGAGACCAGCCGCTTGGCCGAGCCCGGCGACATTCCCTACTACCCGATCAGGCTGGTGCGAGAGAAGGAGCAGTTGCTCCGCTACGTCGACGAGGCCAAGGCAGCCACCGGGGTCACGTTCCTCGGCCGCCTCGGGACATATCGCTACCTCGACATGGACGTGACCATCAAAGAGGCCCTCGACGTGGCTGATGCGTACCTGGCCGCCAGGGCAAAAAAGTCACGAATGGCCCCCTTCGTGGTGGCTCCTCTGTGAAACTGGTGTGATGACCCACACCCTGGCCCGGATTCGTGTCCCGGCGCCCGGGTTCAACGAGCCGAGCCTCTATGTACGCCACCATGGCGGGGAGGTGAACGGGGAGGGAATATGTCTCCCGGCCGGTGAGCGCGCAACATTCGACACTGCCTTCGGTGTGTTCTCTGCCGGGCGCTGGAGCCGTCTCACGAACTTGACAGACATCGGCGTGCGCGTGGCTGCGAACGGTCCCGCGCTGGTGGAGTTGATCGCATATTCAGACGGCGTCGAGACGGTTGTCGCCTCGAGTCACGACTCGTGCGAACTGTGGTGCGACGACATGCGGTCGGTCGCTGCCGAGTCGTTCTACGTGGCCGTCACCGCGCTCGGAGGACCGGTCACCGTGCGCGGGGGTGAATGGATCACCCGCACTCCTCCTGTGCGCGACGTGCGCCTCGGTGTTTCGATCACCACCTTCAACCGGCAGGACTACGTTCTCGCCACCATCGACCGGCTCGTGGCGCTCGAGGCGGACGACGAGGCTGTGCGCGGCAAGGTGCGCGTCTTGGTCGTCGACAATGCGCGCAACCTGCAGCCCGACGTGCCCGCCTCGGCGCCGGTGCGGGTGGTGCCGAACCCGAACCTCGGTGGTGCAGGTGGGTTCGCACGCGGTCTCATCGAGTTCCGCGAAGAGGGTTGGGCCACGCACGTGGTGTTCATGGACGACGACATCTCGCTCGAGCCCGAATCGATCGTGCGCACGTTGTCCTTGCTGTCTCATGCGGTCTCTGACGATTTGTGCGTGCACGGCGCGATGATCAGCGAAGAACAACCCTGGATGCAGTTCGAGGCAGGCTCGTCGTACGAGTTCCGCAGTGTCTATCCGTTGCGCGCCATCGGCCGCGAGGTCGACCTGCGTCGCCGCGCCGACGTGCTGCACGACCATCTCGAGCCGAAGATCGACTATTCCGCATGGTGGTACACGGTGTTCCCGTTGCATCTCGCCGAAGAGAACCCGTTGCCGGTGTTCGTGCGCGGAGACGACGTGGCGTTCGGTCTCATGCACACCGGCCGTCACACGGTGACACTGAACGGCATCTTCGTCTGGCATGCAGACTTCGCTCTGAAGAACAACCCGTCGTCGCTCTACTACGAGATCAGGAACTTCGCCCTCATCGACACGTTGGTCTTCGACGACCACAAGTGGTGGCATCTCGCGTGGCGATACCTCGGCTTCGGGTTCCGAAACGCCTATTCGCACCGTTACGCCAGTGCCGAGTACATGATCAAGGGCATGCGTGACTTCCTCGCCGGACCCGAGGCGTGGATGGCGATCGACCACTCGGCCAAGCACGACGAGATCCGCCAGGTGAGCGAAGAGAAGGCCGCGCCGCTGTCAGACGAGTTGCGCGAGCTGGGCTTCACCGCGCCGCGACCGAAGATCGTGCGTCTCGGTGGCTTCCTGCTGTCGCCGCTCACCGGGGCCGGCAGGTGGATTCCGCCGTTCATGAGGTCGAAGTCGATCGGTGTCGCCCAGATCGACGTGCGTGCCGTGGGACTCGCGATCAGACACGACACGATCCTCTACCGTCACCCGCGTTTCGACGAGGGCTTCCTGTGTCGACGTGACTACAAGCGATTCGTGGCGATCCAGCGTGAGGTGTTCAAGAACACGTGGCGCCTGTTCCGTGACTACAAGTCACTGAAGCGCGAGTATCGCGAGTGGTATCCGCGTCTGGTGAGCGACGAAGCATGGAAGGCTCGTTGCGGCATTTCGTGAGCGGGTCCCCGCCGGGGTTCTGACTCAGGTCTGGGCGGCCGCTGCTGCCAACAACGTCCACGTCTGCGGGCCGACCCGGCCCGACTGGCGCACCCCGAGGTTCTTCTGCAGGGTCTTGACGTGGTTCACGAGAGTGCGGTCGTAGACCCCGGTCGCGCGGATCGGCTTCTTCAACACCTTGGACAGGGCGGTCTGCACCGATGCCACCGACGGGTGCTTCGTGCCGAGTCGCAACACCGCGAGGTCACCGCGATTGGCGAGTCCGAGGGCATCCCAGGTGGCGCGATCGACGACACCGGTGGTGGGGAGCCCGGCTTTCTTCTGGAATGTCTTGACCGTGCGGGTGGTGCCGGCTCCGAAGACGCCGTCGGTCGCGATCCGCTTCTTGCCCTTGAGGTCGAGCTGGGAATTGAGGCGTCTCTGCACCACCGACACGATCGAGCCGGTGTTGCCGCGCTTCATCGGAAGACCGAGGATCACCGGCGCCGACGGTGCGGTGACAGGTAACAGCCCCTGGTCGCGCAGAGCGTCGAGTTGGCGCCGCAGGAACAGGGCGAACTCGGCGCGACCGCTCTGTGAAAGATGCACGAAGCAACACAGCGACGAGTTGTCGAACCACCGCCAGCGCGACTGGTCGGCACTGGCCGCGTTCCAGTCGAAGACGGAGATCTGCGGGTTCGAGGCCGACGCGAGAGCGATCGCCTGGTTCGCGAGGGTGTAGTTGCGGGTCGTGCTGCGCGCCGAGAGGTTCACGAGGATCGTGCGCTGCACACCTTTGGTGGCGAGTGCCGAGAGCATCTGTTGGAGTTCGCCGGCGAATGACGCGGGGTCGTCGTTGTAGCCGAGCGCGACGACGGCCACCGCCGGGGTCGGGGTTGCGTTCACCACGCCGACTCCGTCGAGATCGAGCTGTGGTGCGGCGACCGTGAACATGCAGTCGGCACCTGCCATGCCCCGTCCGGCGCAGGCCTGGAAGTTGACCGACGGATAGGCGGCGGTCACGACAGAGGCGAACTCGGATGCAATCGACTCGGACACCGAGTCGCCCACCAACAGCACCTGACCGACAGGGGCGGCGGCGGGGTTCGCCGGCTCGACCAGCGACGTCTCGAACCAGTGATTGGGAAGACCGAAGTCGTTGCGGAACTGTGTGGCTGTGCGTACCACGCGGCCGGCGGTGCCGGTGATGGTGACTGAGGTGGCATAGCCGTTCCACTCGCCGCCGAGTCCGTCGTGCTCGGTCACCGCCGACATGAAGACCCCGATCGAGGAATAGCGCTTCTGTACGTCTGCCGCGCTGAACAACCGTGTCCACATCTGCAGCGCGGCATCGGCGGCGATGTCGCCCTCGTCGACCTTTGCAGGGAACGTGCCGCCCGCGGTGCGGCCCCCGTTCGACGAGGTGTACTCGGTGCGCATCAGGCGTCCGGCGCCGTCTTTGACGACCATGCCGGCTGTCTCTGCGATGGCAATGTCGGTGCGGCGGTCTTCCAGTGTCGACACCGACGATGATCCGACGTTGCGCAGCGCTGCGCCCCCGTAGACCTGGCAGTCCTGGTTGTCACAGGTCTTTGCGAACGAATAGCGCGACTCGGACAGCGAATAGCTGCGCGCACCGACAGCCTGAGCCCGCAGTGCGTGCATGCCTGCGCCGCCAGCCGCATCGCCCCACCCGGCAGGTGACTCACGCGGAACGACTCCGCGCAGGTACGACTCGACCGATGTCGCATTCACCGTGCGTGCGGCACCGTTCGCGTCGCTGACCGCACGAACGATGCCCCGGTAATAGCGGATGCGGCCGTTCTTGGCCGACGACGACGCAGGTTCGCAGACCCCGATCAAGTCGGCAGGCGCCACGGCGGTCGGGGCCGACGACGTCGGGGTCGCGATGTCGATCGGGCCCGACACGTTCGCGCCGAGTTGAGTGAATCCGGCCGGGGTGCCGGTCGACGGAGGACACCGCACGTCTGCCGAGCCCCACACGTCGTACCGGTTCGCCGAGACCCGCCGGGCGAGGATCGTGCCGAACGTGCCGGGTGCCCCCGCCCATGTTGCCTGCTTGGTGTCGCTCACGGCAGCGGTCTGGAGACCGTCGAGAGCCCGCAGTCGCACCGTGACCGTGTCGCTGGTGAGTCCGTGCGGGGCCACCACCCGGCCGTCGCCGCCGTAGTAGAAGTCGAGAATCTGCTCCCACGTGAAGCCCCTCTTGGTGGCCCACCCGAAGGCTCCCCATTGACTCATGCCCCTGCCGTGACCGTTCCCGCGGCCGTGCACGACCAGCGCAGACGGGGGAAGTCCTGTGGTGTTCTGTCGCGGCGCGAGCGTGCCCGCCGCGGGCCGCGCTGTTGCTCTCAGCGCCGAGGCGTCTGCGGGGTACAAGGCGGCGAACACCGGCAACACCAGAGACGCGATCACGATCGCCACGACGATGATCATCATGGTGCGGCGCGCTCTCGACATGTCGACAACGCTAGGTGGTGGCGACCTCCCGGTGGTGGCGCACGATTTCGTCTCGCTCTTGTGCCGCAACACCGGTGAGAACGAGTGCCATTCCGCCGAGATCGAGCAGTGTCGGGATCTGGCCGAGGAACACCGCGCCGAAGATCGCCGCGCACACCGGCAACAGTGCGAGCAACACCGAGAACCTGCGCACCGGCACACGGCGCAGTGTCGTCTGGTCGATGCCGTACCCGATCGCATTCGACAAGACGCCGACGGCGATGCATGCGGCGAGCAACGTCGGCGAGGCGAACGCGGCGGCCGCGTCGCCGACCCCGAACGGTGCGACCACGACGGCACCGATCAACATGCCCACACCGAGACCCACGAGGCCTCGGTCGCCGAGCGCCACGCGCGAGCCCGCCACGATGTAGCCGGCCCACATCGCCGATGCGCCGAGAATGAACACGAGTCCGAGCGGATCAGACCCCAGTTCGACGCCCCCCAGCACCACCACGCCGACGGTGGCGAGCGCGAGTGCGAGTGCGTTGCGTGTGGTGCGGGTGCGCCACGCAGCGACCGCGATCGGGCCGATGAACTCGATCGTGACTCCCTTCCCGAGAGGCATGCGGTCGACTGCGAGGAAGAACAGAAGGTTCATCACCGCAGTCGCGGTGCCGAATGCGGCGGTGAGCACGAGATCGTGACGGGTCCAGGGTGTGCGTACCCGGGGACGCGCGAGCCATCGCGACAGAGTCAACAGAACCACGGCCGCCGACAAGACACGCAGCCAGGCCACGGTGGCCGGTGCGAGGTCGTCGAAGAGTCCGATGGCGATGACTGCGCCGCTGTACTGGGCGGCTGCAGACACGACGAAGAGGACCTCCGGCGGCCAAGCCGCGGCGCGCGACGACACCGAGCGGGGAGACGCTGACGTCAGTCGAACAAGTCGGGATCGGTGCGGCAGATTTCCTGCCACAGCGGCTGGAAGTGCATCCACCCGGTGATCTCGTTGCCGGCCTGCTCTCGTGTGTACACGGCCGACTCGTGCGGGATGTGCTTCGGGGTGCCGGCGGCCATCGCCGCCAACTGTGCCTGCGCACACCGCTCGAAGCAGACGTACCAGTAGACAGCCGAGTCGATCGTGGTGCCCACGGTGAAGTGTCCGTGGTTCTGGTGGATCGCAGCACGGTTCTGTCCGAAGCCCTTGGCGAAGTCGCGTCCGGCCTGCTCTTCGAACACCACCGCACCGCCGTGGTCGGCGATCACAGTGTTGTTCTCGTAGAAGGCGCACGCATCTTGCGTGAGCGGATCGAGTTGCACGCCGAGGCTCGACAGGGCCTTGCCGTAGACACTGTGGGCGTGCGCCGCGGCCACGACGTCGGGTCGCGCCTCGTGGACGGCAGAGTGCAGCACGTATGCCGCGCGGTTCACGCTGTGCTTTCCGTAGACGACGTTGCCTTCGTGGTCGACGAGAATGAGGTCAGAGACGCGCACATGACGGAAAGACAATCCGAGCGGGTTGACCCAGAACAACTCGGGGAACTCGGGGTCACGGACGGTGATGTGCCCGGCGACGCCTTCGCCGAAGCCAAACTTTCCGAAGATGCGCAGTGACCCGGCGAGTTTCTGCTTGCGGCGCAGGCGCTCTTCGGCCACGGTCGCCTTCGGCGCGAGTTCTTCCATGTAGAGGGTGGTGACCTCTTTGGGTGTCAGCGGAACCCCGTCGATTTCGCGAGGCTGTGTCACGGGAGCATCTGGCGTGATGGTCATGGCGTCACCCTAGGGCACAATGGGACCCATGGGAACCAGCGAAGTGAGGCCCGAGACACTGGCCCCACCGGCCGCCAAGTACGCCCATGCCGTGCGTGTCGACGCCCCGGCCTCGTTCGTGTTCACCTCGGGCGTGGTGCCCGTGATGCCGGACGGTACGGTGCCTTCCACCCTGGAGGGTCAGGCACGCAGTGTGTGGGGAAACCTCATCGAGATTCTCCGGGCATCCGAGATGCAGGTGGCCGACATCGTGTCGATCACCACCTACGTCGTGGCGAGTGATTCGCTCACAGCCGACCTCGCCACAGTGATGGCCGTGCGCGACGAGGTGATGGGGGAGCACCGGGCTGCGAGCACCTTGGTCACCGTGCCGGCCCTCGCGCGGGCTGAATGGCGCATGGAAATCGCCCTCGTCGCGGCGCGCTGACCGACACACGGCACCCGGTCGGGCCCGGCTTGGGAGCCTCGGCACCTTGCCTCGTAGCCTCGGTGGAATGGCAGACGACGTGAAGCAGACCGACTCAGGGATCGAGATCGCTCCTCTCTACACCGACGAGGCTCTCGCCGGTTGGGACGCGGCGTCGCGCCTCGGTGAGCCGGGCAAGCCCCCCTACACGCGCGGCGTCTACCCCACGATGTATCGCGGAAAGCTCTGGACGATGCGGCAATACGCCGGCTTCGGCTCGGCCGAGTCGACAAACGAGCGCTTCAAGTTCCTCCTCGCTGCCGGACAGACCGGACTGTCGTGTGCGTTCGACCTGCCCACCCAGATGGGGTACGACTCCGACCACCCGCGCGCCGAAGGGGAAGTGGGCAAGGTGGGCGTGGCCATCAGCAGCCTCGACGACATGCGGCTCCTCTTGAAGGACCTTCCGCTCGACAAGGTGTCGACCTCGATGACCATCAACTCGACGGCCGCAATCTTGTTGTTGATGTACGAATTGGTCGCAGAAGAGCAGGGGGTTCCGGCATCTGCGATCAGCGGCACGATCCAGAACGACCTCCTGAAGGAGTACATCGCGCGCGGCACCTACGTGTACCCGCCGCGGCCGTCGATGCGAGTGATCACCGACATCTTCGCGTACTGCTCACAGAACGTGCCGAAATGGAACACGATCTCGATCTCGGGCTACCACATCCGTGAAGCCGGCTCGACTGCGGTGCAAGAGATCGCCTTCACGCTCGCGAACGCCATCGCCTACGTACAGGCGGCCGTCGACTCGGGTCTCGACGTCGACGACTTCGCCCCGCGACTCAGTTTCTTCTGGAACGGGCACAACAATTTCTTCGAAGAAGTCGCGAAGTTCCGCGCCAGTCGTCGAATGTGGCACCGCATCATGACCGAGCGTTTCGGAGCGAAGAAAGAGTCGAGCAAACTGTTGCGCTTCCACACCCAGACCGGCGGCAGCACCCTCACCGCTCAGCAGCCTCTCAACAACGTGGTGCGCGTCGCGGTGCAGTCGCTGGCCGCGGTGCTGGGTGGCACTCAGTCGCTGCACACCAACGGATACGACGAAGCGCTCGGTCTGCCCACCGAAGAAGCCGCGCGCATCGCACTGCGCACGCAGCAGATCATCGGGTACGAGAGCGGAGTGGCCGACACGCCCGACCCGCTGGCGGGGT
>CAYQCU010000008.1:0-64523 GCA_964416135.1 uncultured Bifidobacterium sp. | reverse complement strand
CGAATGAGCCCCGACCGGTTGTTGCGAGCCCACGACACGTGCACCGGCGCTTCGAAGCCGGGCACCAGCCGCTTGTAGGAGTTCACCGTCTGGTTGGTGACTGCGGTGATCTCGGCCGCATGGCGCAACAAGCCGGCCATGAACTGTTTCGCGACCGGCGACAGGTTGTACTGGTCGTCACCGTCGAAGAACGCGTTGTTGTCGCCCGCGAAGAGTGACATGTGCAGGTGCATTCCCGACCCTTGCACGCGCTCGAGGGGCTTGGGCATGAAAGTGGCGTGCACGTCGTGCATCGCGGCGATCTCTTTGACGATCATGCGGAACGTCATGATCGAGTCAGCCATGGTGAGTGCATCGGTGTGGCGCAGGTCGATCTCCTGCTGGCTGGGAGCGTCTTCGTGGAACGAGTACTCGACCGGAATACCCATGGTCTCGAGTGTGCGGATCGTCTCTTTGCGCAACGACGACGAGACGTCGGTGGTGGTGAGATCGAAGAAACCGCCGTCGTCGAGCGGTGCCGGCGCGGCGCCCGGCACCAGTTTTTCGAAGTAGAAGTACTCGATGTCGGGGGCGACGAGGAACTCGAACCCCATTGCGCGGGCGGCGTCGAGGTTGCGGCGCAACACCTGGCGTGGGTCACCCTCGAACGTCGAGCCGTCGAGATTGTGGACGTCGCAGAAGATGCGTGCCTCGGCGGTCTTCGAGTCGACCCACGGCAACACCTCGAACGTGGTCGGGTCGGGGATGGCGAGAACGTCGGCTTCTTGAATGCGCGAGTAGCCGTCGATCGACGACCCGTCGAAACTCATGCCGTCTTCGAGGGCGTTCTCGAGTTCGGCGGGGCTGATGGCGAAACTCTTGAGCGTGCCGAGAACATCGGTGAACCAGAGCCGGATCAGCCGGACTCCTCTTTCTTCGACCGTGCGGAGCACGTAGTCGCGTTGCTGACTCAGCATGTCGCTCACTTCCTCAGTCTGCCGTGACGGTCGGTGTGACCCCACGGGGTATTCCCCGAGTCACGCGTGGCGTGGCTCTAGGTGCGAAAAACGGGGGGCTTTCGCCCCCCGTTCTCCTGGTTCGTGTGCCTGTCGGCCCTCGAACAGTCGCGACTCAGCCGCAGACCGTCTCGAGGATGAGCCGGGTGACCAGGTACGGGTCACAGTTGGCGTTCGGGCGACGGTCCTCGGCGTACCCGCGCTTGTCGCGCGCCACCTGCCAGGGGATGCGCACCGATGCACCGCGGTTCGACACGCCGTACGAGTACTGGTTCCACGGAGCGGTCTCGTGCTTGCCGGTGAGACGGCTCTGGATGTCGTGGCCGTAGTTCTCGACGTGCTCCATGACGCGGGTACCGAGCTTCTCGCACGCGTCGATGATCGCGTCGTAGTTCTCGCGCATCGCGCGGGTCGAGAAGTTCGTGTGCGCGCCGGCACCGTTCCAGTCACCCTTCTCGGGCTTGGCGTCGAACGAGATGACGACGTCGTAGTCCTCGGCGATGCGGTGCAGCAACCAGCGTGCGACGTACATGTGGTCGCTCACCGACAGCGCGTCGAGCGGGCCGATCTGGAATTCCCACTGACCGGGCATCACCTCGGCGTTGGTGCCCGAGATGCGCAGTCCCGCGTCGATGCACGCCTGCGTGTGGCGCTCGACGATCTCACGACCGACAACGCGACCTGCGCCGACGCCGCAGTAGTACGGGCCCTGTGGCTTCGGGTAACCACCGACGGGGAAGCCGAGCGGCGTGCCGTCGAGGCGGAGCATGGTGTACTCCTGCTCGATGCCGTAGATCATCTCTGCGTTCTTGTGGGTCGCCGCGGCGGCTGCGCATGCGGCGCGTGTGTTCGACGGGTGCGGTGATGCGTCCTTGGCGAGCAGCACCTCGCACATCACGAGCACGTTCTTGCCGCCGCGAATCGGGTCGGGGCAGTGGAAGACGGGCTTCAAGATGCAGTCCGACGAATCGCCGGTTGCCTGCTCGGTGGAGGATCCGTCGAATCCCCACTCGTCCATCGGCATGTCGGAGATCGCGCCGGCGAAATCGGGGAGGACCTTGGTCTTCGAGCGGAGCAGCGGAGTGGGCTGGGTTCCGTCGATCCAGATGTATTCGGCCTGGATGGGCATCGTGGCTCTTTCTCTCGTGGGAATGATCCCGTCTGTATGACGTCTTCAAGCATGGCTGGGAGTCGTTTCGGAGCAGTGCGAGAATTGTGAACGCTGTGTGAACCAGCCCCGGTTCGGCGCACCGGGGCTGTGGATAGCCTCGAAAGGGTGAGTGACGCCAGGACCCTGCGGGTGGGACTCGCCCAATGCAACCAGGTGGTGGGCGATCTGGCGGGAAACATGGCGCGAATCGGCCGTGAGTACGAGCGTGCGGCCGCCGCGGGGTGCGACGTGGTGGTCTTTCCCGAGTTGGCCGTCACCGGCTATCCGCCCGAAGACCTGCTGTTGAAGGGTGCTTTTGTGCGCGACAACGAGGCTGCACTGGCCGAATTCGCGTCCTCGACGGGTCAGTGCACGGCGATCGTCGGTTTCGTCGAACACAGCGGCGGTGCATTGCACAACGCGGCCGCCGTGTGCCGCGACGGGTCGGTGCACGCGGTGTACCGGAAGCAGCTGTTGCCGAACTACTCGGTGTTCGACGAAGAACGGTACTTCGAGCCCGGTCCGGCCCAGAACGAGGGAGTCGCCGCCGGTGTCGTGGAGATCGCCGGAGTCACCGTGGGTGTCTCGATCTGCGAAGACATCTGGCATGCCGACGGTCCGGTGGCGGCCCAGGCAGCCGCCGGTGCGCGCGTGATGTTGAACCTGAACGGCTCGCCCTTCCATGACGGCAAGCACGTCGAACGTGAAGAGATGCTCGCCGAACGTGCGCGACAGTGCAACGCCGCGATCGTGTACGTGAACCAAGTCGGCGGACAGGACGAGTTGGTGTTCGACGGCGCATCGACCGTGATCGACCGTGACGGGCAGGTGCGTTGCCGGCTCGTGTCGTTCGACGACGACTTCGACGTGGTCACTGTCCACTCGGACGGCACGGTCGAGTCCGGCCGCATCGAGGCGCACGGAGACGATCTCGACCGCCTCCACCGGGCGCTCGTGGTCGGCACACGCGACTACGTGCGAAAGAACGGCTTCACAGACGTCGTCATCGGACTCTCGGGCGGCATCGACTCGACACTCGTGGCTGCGATCGCAGTCGATGCGCTCGGGGCCGATCACGTGCACGGGGTTGCGATGCCGTCTCGCTACTCAAGCGACCACAGCCTCACCGATGCGGCCGCGCTGGCCACGAACCTCGGTATCGACCACCGTGTGATCTCGATCGAGCCGGCGTTCGCCTCGTATCTGGCGATGTTGAGCGACTCGTTCGAGGGACGTGAGCCTGACCTCACGGAAGAGAACCTGCAGAGTCGTTGTCGCGGCACGACACTCATGGCACTGTCGAACAAGTTCGGTTGGATGGTGCTCACCACCGGCAACAAGAGCGAACTCGCCGTTGGCTACTTCACGATCTACGGCGATTCAGCCGGTGGCTGGGCGGCGATCAAGGACGTGTTCAAGATGCGCGTGTACGCACTGTGTGTGCGGATCAACGAGCGCGCCGGGCGCGAGATCGTGCCGATCAGTGTCATCGACAAGCCTCCGTCGGCCGAGCTTCGCCCCGATCAACGAGACGACCAGAGCCTGCCCTCGTACGAGGTGCTCGATGCCATCTTGCGCGAGTACGTCGATCACGACCTCACTGTTCCCGAGATCGTCGCTCTCGGTCACGACACAGCGACCGTTGCGCGCATCGCGCGCCTCGTCGACATCGCCGAGTACAAGCGGCGTCAGTGTGCGCCCGGTCCGCGGGTGTCGGAGAAAGCCTTCGGCAAGGACCGTCGCATGCCGATCACGAACGGCTACAGGAAGAGTTGACGTGTCTCACACCGTCGTGTGAGCACGACGGTGTGCGGTGACGAGTCCGGCGGCAGCGGCCGCCATCGCGAGTGCGAGCACGACCGGTGCTGCAGGTCCGACCCGGTCGTAGAGAAACGGCGCGACGAAACTGAGCACGGCCCGGCCGCTGGTTCCTGCACCGACCGCCATGCCGAGTCCTGCGCCTGACGCTCCGGGGACGATGTTGGCCGCGATCGGCAACAGACTCACGATCGCAAACTCGAACCCGAGCATGAACGTCACGAGCCCGGCGACCGCCGGCAACGGAATGTTCGTGCCGGCGACCATGAGAAGAGCACTTGCGATCATCACGAGACACCCGCGTCGCACGCTTCGTTCCTTGCCCCAGACATCCATCACTCGAGACGAGCCGATGCTGGCGAACAATTCCGCTGCACCGAGTGCGACCACGATCGCGACCAGCACTCCGCTCGACCACCCGAACTCGTCCTCGAACCACGGACCGAACACGATGCCGATCGCCTGGCTCGCACCCAGAAGGAAGAACATCGCCGCCACCACGAACCACCCCTCGCGCGGGATGCGCACACTCACCTGGTCGTGCGGCGGCGGATGGGCCTCGTGCCTGGGGAGACCCGAGACGATCGTGGCGAGCGAGATCGCCATCGCCACTGCGCCGAGTGCGAGCCCGGCGCGCCACGAGACGAGCGAGGTGACGATGCCCATCGACGACACTCCGAGAAAGAGCCCGAGGGCCCAACTTGTCTCGATCACGCCGACCACCGAACCGCGCCGTTCGTAGGGAATGTGGTCGTTGACCCAGACGATCAACCCCGTGTCGTAGACGACCTTGGCAGCATTCAGGACGAACACTCCGAGAGTGAACACCACGATGTGCGGCGACGATGCAGCGATCGCGGTACCGGCGATGACGAGCGACATGCCGAGAGCCATCACGGCCACACGGTTGGCACGGTCGATGCGACGGCCGATCACCGGCGCGAAGAGACTCGCGAATTCCGCGACCATGAGAGCGGTTCCCACCGCGACGACGCTGACGTCGAGTCCGCGAGCGATCACCGCCACGAACGGAGGCGAATAGCGGTACAGCGCGTTCGAGACGAGACGCCCCCAGACCAGACGGTCGAAGTTCGCACGCACCACCTGCGGGTGGTCGGCGTCGAGGAATCGCGAGAACACGTTCAGAGTTCTTCGCCGATCTCGCCGTGCTCGAACAGCTCGACGATCGGCTCGGCCTCGATCGGTTGTGCGTGACCGGGTCTGAGCACGAACGGGCACCCGCCGAGATTCGGAATACGACTGTCGGTCACACCCAGTGCCCGGCGCAGGACCCTGATGATGCCGGCGTGGGAGACGCAGAGAACTTCCTCACCCGGGAAAGCAGCCGCGAGATCGAACAATGCCGCACCGACACGGGTCACGATGCTCGCGTCGGTCTCGAACGACGGCGGTCGCAGGTGAGCTTCGAGGTGTCCCGGCCACTGCCTCTCGATGTCGTCGTGGGTGAGACCTTGCCATTCGCCCACGTCGGTCTCTCTGAGGCGCGGGTCGGGATCGAGCAGGCCGAGACCGAGTGACTCGGCGATGATCGTGGCGGTGATCCGCGCACGTCGCAGGTCGCTGGAGGCGACCGCGGCGAACTGCCCCAACTTGTCGGCGGCCCGGCGAGCCTGCTCGTATCCGAGGTCGGTGAGTTCGATGTCGGCCTGGCCCTGCCAACGCCCCGAGGCGTTCCATTCGCTCTGGCCGTGTCGCAACATGAGCACGCGGGTCGCAAGAGTCACCGTGCGATTCTACGGCGACCCCGCACCGGAGAGAAGAGTGTCAGGCTCCGGTGATGGCGTCGAGAATGTCGCCGAACACCGCGTCTGCGAGTGCACGCATCTCGTCGTCGGTTCGATCCTGCACCGGGTGCGCACAGAACACGCGCTTCATCGAGGGGAAACCGAGGGCAGCCTGTTGTGCGTCGGCGCCGGAGACGAATTCGTCGGAGGCGACGAACACTCCGGGTACTCCGCGCATCTCCAAGTCTGCGATGTCGTGCACACTGCACGACGTGCAGCTGCCTCAATCGGCGAGTGCTTCGATGACGAGAGTGCACTGCGTCGCGATCTCGTGACGCAGGTCGACAGGAGCAGGCTTCGTGAAAGTCGGCTTCTTGAAGCGCAGCACCCTCGCTCCTCGTTCGGTGAGGAGGTGTTCGATGCGATCGAGGAACACGTCACCGCGAGGCTTCGAGATGTCGAGCAGACCGACGACCTGACCGTCGAGAGATGCAGGACGCGCGAGCAACTGACGCGTCGAAGGACGCGATTCGTTGGTGGGGTCGAGCACGCTGGTCATCGTCGGCATTCTGTCATGTTTCGGGCGGCGACGTCCGCGACAGGAGCTCGTGTTCTACGTACCGACGAGCCGCGTGACGGGGTCGCTGCCGATGGCGCCGTTCGCCCAGCCTGCGATGATCGACGAGAAGAGCCCTGCGCCGCCTCCGGCATAGGCGATCATCAGGCCGCCGGGCCGGAACTTGGGCAGAGCCTCGGCCGATCCGAGATGGGGTGGGACTCCTTCTGCGATGCCGTGTGCGCCGCGCACCAAGTCGGCGCCGGGTGACAGCAGTCGAGAATGGAGATCGTCGAGCAGTCGGTCGCGGTCCCATCGGGCCTCGGCGAAGATGCGTCCGTGGTCGGGGCTGATCACGAGAATGGCGTCGAAACCGATCACGAGTTTCGGGTGGTGCACCGTACGCAGACACGCGGCGTAGGAGGCAGCGAGTTCCTCCGGCGTGCGCGCGAGTTGGTCGACGACACAACGCGGACCTTCGCCGGCGAACACCGTGACGGCATCAGCTCCGGCAGGTGCGCCGCGCGACTCGGCAAGAGTCGTGAACGGACTGCCGAGTTCGTCTTCGGCGAAACAGAACGAGATCTTTCCCGGGTTTCCGTGCGTGGCCCGGTCGACCTCGCCAGGTCTGCCGCCACCGACGTTGCGCACCGTCAACTGCACTGCACGACCGATGGTCGAGTTCGCGCGGTTGCCCTGGCCGAAGACATTGATGCCCGAGTTCATGCCGATCGCCCTCGTGCCGGGGCCGTTGCACACGATCACCGGTCCCACCGGCATGGTGGTCGCGAGAACTCCGTGCATGTTGAACTCGTCGTTGCAGACCGCCTCGAGCGCCGCGATGACCCACGGCAGATGTTCCGGCAGACAGCCGGCCATGACGGCGTTTACGGCGATCTTTTCGACGGTGAGTTCCACGAGGTCGGGGGGCACGACGGTCACCACGTCTTGCGGTGAGCGCGTCGTTCCGGTGAGCATGCGAAGGACACGTTCTCGAGTCGGTGGAATGACCGGGAGCCCGTCGGTCCAGCCGCGGGCGAACATCGCCTCGAACTCGTCTTCTGCGGCGGCGAAATCGACGGTTCGCGAGATGACGGGTGATCCGGAGAACTTCGCACGCAGTCCGTCGACGAGATCAGGGTCGACACTCATCGATCCGCACCCGGGTCGGGTGGCCGGCAAGTCGTCGCCGAGTGTCGTGACACCGGTGAGACGGCGCCACTCGTCGCGCGACCAGCCGACGGTGCGTTCGACTTCGTGTCCGTTCTCCACTCTGATGAGGGTCGGCACCGTCTCGATGTCGTGGTGCCACGAGATCGACAGGTCTGCGTCGTGCACCGCGCCTGACGACGCGGCGAAGGACGGGTCGTCTTGCGTCCACACTGCGAGCGTGGTGTGGCGGGCGATCTCTGCGAGCAAGGGCTCGACCATCTGACAGGTGGCACATTCGCGCTTGACGATCACCACCAAACCGTCGGGAAGAACCGGTGCGGCACTGCTCATGAGGCGACGCTAGTCGCGCGTGCGGCAGGCACGGTTAGCCTCGGAGACGGGGGCGTGTGAGTACCTGGTGGGCTTCGCTGTCTTCAACACAGTCGGGACGGGCGACCCCCGTCCGGCGGGTTCGATTCCCGTCCGCCTCCGCCATCACCAGTCGACGTCAGTGCAACTCGGGTCGAGTCGCGGGCCGCAACCGAGGTCCTGCGGTGCGAACATCACCTCGGCGGACGGTGTATCCGGCACGATCGAGACATTCCGCCAGGGGCACTGCATGTTTGCGGGTGATGCCGAGTCGTTCCCGGAGTGCCGACACGGTGAAGCCCCCAGGGTGCGCGACGAGAAGTGCGGCGACGTCAGCGGCGACACCGTCGAGCACGTCACGATGAAATGCCATGCCGTCGTGTTCGAACACGACACCTTCTGCGACGAGACGGCGCACTGTGTCGCGGTCGTGCGTCGCGGTCCCCGGACCGGTCACGCCCCACGACTTGATGTCGTGTGCCAACGGGTGTTCGGCGATCCCTGCGGTTCCGGCCCTGCGCGCGACACCGCCCGAGATCACGACATCGGCCAGCGTCTCGATGAGGTCGCGCTCCCACGGTTGCAGACGGTCGAGTCGCACGTCACCCGCATCGAGGAACGCGCCGAGTGCGGCAGCGGTCTGCTCAACGATCGACGGCGCCGCGCTCCACCGACCGGCGGCGGGAGCGAGGTTCTTGCCGGTGAGTCGGCGCGCTTTGTCGACGTCGGTCCATCCGTGATCGACGAGTTGAGACTCGACACTGCCGTCCGGCTGTGATCGCGAGATGCGGCGGACCGGAGCAACGTCGAGAACGACACCACCTGCGACAGTGGACGAGTCGCCGCTTCGTCGCACGACGAAGCGGTCACCGGGTGTCATCGGCCAGGGAGACTCGACTCTGATCCGGTACCGACCGGGAATCGACAGTGGACGAAGCGTGCAGGACTGTCTGTCCGTCCCGAGATGCACGAGATGTCCACCACCTGCCTCGGGCAGCTCACCGGCTCCACGTGCGAGTGTCAGGGCAGCGTCGAAGACGCCGGTGGTGTGCCAGGCCTCCGCAGTGACGATTGCATCGCCGCGGCGAACGTCGTCGGTCGACATGTCACTGAGGTTGATCGCACACCTGGTGCCGGCCACGCCGCTGTTCACCGGCGCGCCGTGTGTCTCGATGCTCCGCACCCGTGCGATGCGACCGGAGCGAGAGACCGAGACCGTGTCACCGGCAGCGAGAGAACTCCCCTCGAGTGTGCCGGTGACGACAGTTCCTGCGCCGGCGATGGTGAAGACACGGTCGACGAACATGCGAACACGTGTGACCGGATCGTGCGACGGGTCGTGTGTGGTGTCGTGCGCCGAGCGAGCCGACGAGACCGCATCGACGAGGGCGGTGAGCAGGTCACCGAGACCGTCACCAGAGGTGACCGACACCGGGATCGTCTCGCCCCACGTGATCGACGACGTCGCGAGGATCTCGGCGGTGTTGCGCCGCACGTCGTCGAGTCGTTCTGCGTCGACGAGATCACGTTTGGTGAGGGCGACGACCCCGTGCGAGACACCGAGCAGTTCGAGGATGCCGAGATGTTCGTGCGTCTGGGGCATCCACCCCTCTCGTGCGTCCACGACGAGGAGTGCTGTGCCGACGGCACTGGCTCCTGCGATCATGGTGCGCACGAGGTCGGCGTGGCCCGGTGCGTCGACGAAACTGAGCGTCGTTCCTTGGTGTTCGGTGTGGGCAAAGCCCAGTTCGATCGTCATGCCGCGACGCTGCTCTTCGGCGAGCCTGTCGGGGTCGGTGCCGGTCAGTGCCCTGACCAGTGACGACTTGCCGTGGTCGACGTGTCCTGCGGTGACGATGACGGGCATCGACGAGGTCTCGTTCAGCCGAGACCGGCGAGGGCGGTCACAATGAGCATGTCGTCGGCGGGGGACACGGTCCTGAGGTCGAGCACCGTCACACCGTCTCGTGTCCGCGCAGCGACGGGCACAGCCGCTCGCCGCAGATGCCCGGTGACGTCGCTGTCGACGACGATGCCCCACGACGGCAACACAGTGCCCGGAGCAGATCCGGCACCGACGAGAGCTTCGGTGGGCTCGGCAACACCGACACCGCTGGCAGCGACCACGGCACGCGCACGGCTCTCGAGCGACTCGAGCGGTGCCGTCACCATCGACCAGAAGGGGACTGTCTCGCAGACATCTCGCGCCACATATGAAAGGAGTGTCGCCTGCAGCATCGCCAGCACATGACCACCAGGTCGGAGCGCACGCATCAGGGGGTGTGCGGCGCACATCGCCACCAAATCGGCCCGACCGGCGATGATGCCGCACTGCGGACCGCCGAGCAGTTTGTCGCCGCTGAACGTCACGAGGTCTGCCCCGTCGGCCAGTGACTGGCGCACCGCCGGTTCGTCGGCGAGCCATGCGGGCACGCGTTCGGTGTGACCGTGCAACCACGGACACGTGTTGTCGAGGAGTCCCGAGCCGATGTCGGCGACGACCGGCACCGGCAGTGAGGCCAACTCGCGCACCGATGTGGCCTCGGTGAACCCTTCGACCGTGAAGTTCGACGGGTGGATCTTCATCAACAGTGCGATGTCGGCGCGCGAGACGGCACGTTCGTAGTCGGCGAGCCGGGTGCGGTTGGTGGTGCCGACGTCGACGAGAGACGCGCCCGATTGCTCCATGACGTCGGGGACGCGGAACCCCCCACCGATCTCCACGCTTTCGCCACGCGAGACCGCGACACCCCGACCATTCGCGAGTGCGGCCAACACGAGCAACACCGCGGCGGCGTTGTTGTTGACGACCACCGACGCTTCGGCTCCGCACAGCGGCCCGAGCAACCGCGAGACGGCTTCGTGACGAGACCCCCGGGTGCCGGTGCCGAGATTCAACTCGACGTTGATTGCGCGACCGTCGCCCCGCTGTGTGACCGGCGCACGACCGAGATTGGTGTGCAGCAACACTCCCGTCGCGTTGACGACGTCGGTGAGGAGCAGAGCCTCCAGGTCGTCGACGATCGTCCGTGCTGCGTCGTCGATGTCGCCGGCGGACGCGATGGCCCGCCGCGCACAGTCGACCAGCAGGCCGTGCGGCAGACGCGATGTCCGGGCGAGTCGGCGTGCGAGCGCATCGACCGACGGTGGCCGCACGGAACTGTCGGCACCGGTCGTCGTCACGACTCCGAAACTACTCCCGTTCGCTCGCTAGGTTCCGAGGCATGGCAGAGACGGTGCGTCTGACTGAATGGACATCCTGTGGTGGGTGCGCAGCCAAGTGGGGCGCGTCGCTGCTGGCCGAGATGGTCTGCGATCTGCCGCAGGGCTTCGACTCGTCGTTGTTGGTGGGGTTGGCACCGTTCGACGATGCGGCCGTGTACGCGCTCACCGACGACGTGGCTCTCGTGAGCACCGTCGACTTCTTTCCGCCGCTCGTCGATGATGCCGACGATTTCGGAACCATTGCCGCTGCGAACGCGTGCAGTGACGTGTTCGCGATGGGTGGACGGGTGGTTCTCGCAGTGAACGTCGCGGCGTTCCCCGAAGAACTGCCCCGCGACACGGTCGCTGCGATCCTCGCCGCGGCGTCACGCACCGTGGCAGAGGCTGGCGGCACCGTCGCCGGTGGACACACCATCAGGAACCCCGAGCCGGTGTTCGGTCTCGCGGTGCAGGGTGTCGTCGATCCACGTCGCGTGTTCAGAAAGTCGGGCGCACGCCCCGGTGACGTGGCGATGTTGTCGAAACCGTTGGGCACTGGTCTCGTGACGGCCGCGGGGAACGAGGCTCAGGTGCGCGGCGCCGTCAACGGCATGCGCGCACTCAACAAGGCGGCGGCGGAATCGCTCGTCGCAGCCGGTGAAGTCGTACACGCGGTCACCGATGTCACCGGCTACGGACTCGCCGGACATGGTTGGGAGATGGCGGAGAGATCAGGTGTGCGGTTCGTGATCGATTCGTCGTCGTTGCCGACCTACGACGGTGCTCGTCAGATCGCCGCGAACGGAACACGCACCGGTGGCGACCCGCGCAACCGTTCGTACGTGGGTGAGCGCCTGACGGCTGACGTCGACGATGCGGCGGTCGCTCTGTGCATGGATCCGCAGACCTCGGGCGGACTCCTGGCTGCTGTCGACCGCTCTGGCGTGTCACGGTTGGTCGATGCCGGGTTCGTCGCTGTGGGTGAATTCACGGCCGAGTCGCCGACAGTGCACATTCATTGATTCGTGGTGGGCTGGCGCCCCCGAAGATTCTCTCCTAAATTATTTTCAATGTCGGGGGGAACGAGGCTTCGCGCACGTCGACGAGCCTTGGTGCTCGCATTGTCGATGGTGTCGTCGATCGTCGTCACGACGATCAGTGCGCCGTCGGGTGAAGCAAGTGGTGTCACGTCGTTCGTTCCGGAGACCTGGGGTGGTGTCGCGCCGGCGAGCGACACGTCGAAGACCGCAGTGTGGGGATCGCCGGCGATGGGAAACATCGCGATGTCGGAGCTCACGTCGTCGAGCCCGTCGGGCGGAGGAACGACGTCTGCAGCGGTCAATGCCGACGGCCCGCTCGGAAAACTGCGGTGGCTGCGTGCGTTCGGTGGGGCGACACCGCGGTTCTTCGCCGAAGGCGGCACCGCACAGCACATGTTGGTCGCTGCGCGAACGGCGGCCGGTGTCGACGAGGTGTGGGCATGGGGAGTGAACTCGAAGGGCCAGTTGGGTATCGGGTCGACGACGTCGTTTGCCACACCTGTGAAGGTGGCATGGACGCCGACGGTGAACGGCGAAGTCGTCACGGCACTGGCGGTCGGCGGTTTCCACTCCCTGATGCTCACCACAGCCGCCGGCGTGCAGCGCTTGTATGCGTGGGGGTTGAACACGTACGGACAACTCGGTGACGGCACCTTCACCCAGCGAACCACACCTGTGTTGGTCGCCGTGTCCGGGTCGCCGACGTTCGTCTCGATCGCAGCCGGCTCGTACCACAGTGTCGCGGCTGATTCGACGGGGGCTGTGTGGGTGTGGGGTTGCGACGGTGGCCAGACTGCGACGACTCTGTGGTGCGGAGACCTCGGCCTGCACGGAACCCGAAGTGTCTCGACTCCGACCAAGTTGACCGACGAGTCGGTGAACCAGACGACCGTCAGTGTCACCAAGAAGGGATACGTCGACACCACGAACATCGCGACCTACACGACCAGCCAGCCCGGAGGTTTTGCGGTGGGAGATGCACTCGCGATCTCCATCGGCGACGGAGTCCTCGACTCTCCTCTGCAACGAGTGAGCCACTACGAGCAGTCGGGCTTCACCGTCACCTTGCGGTTCGCCTCTGCCCACGGACGCAAGGTCGGGGACCAGATCTACGCGCGCGGTCTGTCCCAGGTCAACACGACGCCCGCCAGCTTGCAGGTCGTCACAGCGGTGCCCGATGAGACGTCACTCACCTTCACGACCGGGGTGTCGCGGTCGATTGCTGCCACACCGACGACGACGGGGTGGATACACGACTCGATCGTGAAGACGGCGTCGTCGAACGCGATTCCTTCGTCATTCACGTCGTATGTGACGCAGACACGCTCTGCGGTGACGACCGGTTCGGTGACACCTGCCGTGCCGAACGTCGCGGTGACACATCGCGGACTGTCGGCGACCACGACGGCTCAGATCTGGTTCTCCGGTCCTCACAGCTTTCTCGTCGGCAACAACATCACGGTTGCAGGCGTGAACGACCCGGCCGACGGCTCCCAACCGTGGGACGGATCGTTCACGATCACGGCGGTGTCGAACACTGTGGGTGCGTACTGGGTCAGGTACACGGTCACCGCTCAACCGTCGACGATCGCGCAAGAAGCAGCTCCCGACGGCGCCAGCACAGGTCTCACTGTCCCGAACCCGACGCCGACCGCGGTGTCGTATGCACTCGCCAGCAACCTCGTGACGGTCACCACCGCCGAGACGCACGGTCTGAGGGCGGGCAACGTGGTGACGGTCGATCTCGACGACGACCGTTACGACAAGTCGTCGACTGCGATCGTGTCGGTCGCGGCAACCACGTTCACGTACAGGTTGAACCCGGCCGTGGCGACGTCGAATGCGACGGGAACCGCGACGATCATCGGGTGCTTCGAGAACTGTCCGACTGCTCCGACTGGTGTGCTCGAGGTTGCAGCCGGCGAGGGATTCACGATGGCCAGAACCGCCAC
Organism: uncultured Bifidobacterium sp.; assembly: GCA_964416135.1. Classification (GTDB taxonomy): domain Bacteria; phylum Actinomycetota; class Acidimicrobiia; order Acidimicrobiales; family Ilumatobacteraceae; genus UBA2093. The sequence continues at coordinate 50,542 of CAYQCU010000008.1, read as the reverse complement.
TGGTGTCGTCACGTGGGGCACCGGCTTCACGAACCACTACGGCCGTCTCGGCCGCAACGTGCCGACGTCGACATTGAGCACTCGCTTCGGAGCGGTCGCTCTGCCGGCCACCGTGGACAGTGGTGTGGCGTGTACTCCCCGCGAAATTGCCGCTGGGCCGGCGAACGGACTTGTCGCCTGTGACACGAGTGACCAAGACACGCTCGTCGGGTGGGGGTATGCGTACTTCGGACGAACCGGAGCAGGAACTGCCAGCGTCACTTCCACGTCACTTGCTCAGATGACGCCGACAGAGGTGAAGGCGTGTATTTCGTGTGCCAACAACGGCACCCCCACCAGTCTCGGTCCATTCGCGACGACCGGCACGAATGTGACGACGTATGCGACGTTCGGCCGTGCACTCGCGAGCGGAGAAGACATCGTCTCGATCTCCCAGAGTGCCGGTGGCGGATACGCATTGACCGACACCGGCCGGGTGTTCACCTGGGGTGACAACGTCGGTCGCGCCCTCGGCGGGACCCGCACGTACGCGACCTCAGACGGCGCAACAGGCACCAAGGAGCAGTATTCGAAGGCGGCACGTCTTGCGAACCGCGTCCTCCCGGTCGATGCGACGGGTGCATCGACGACCGTGACGACGCTCGGCGCGACCGGAAAGTGCGGTTTCGTTCTCGATGACGAGAACGTCATGTGGTCGTGGGGCGACTGCGGACCGTCGTATCTGTCGGCCAGAGGATCGATCGGCCGTCTCTACGGATCGGCTGTCTACGGCATGAAGTTCGACCGAGTCGACGTGCCGTCGACAGCGAAGGTGATGTTCATCGAGAGTACGTATCGCTACACGTTCGTCGCGGCGGCGAGCGGCGATGCCCGTGAGGACGTGTCGTTGTGGGCTTTCGGCAACACGTCGACCCAAGTCACGAACCTCACCAATTACCCGGGAGACGGAACGACGGCGAGTTACCTCCTGCCGGCGAAGATCGATCTTCCGTACGGCTTCGACACGAGTGACCAGGCGCGTGCCCTCGCGACCATGTCGTGCGGAGAACTGCACTGCCTGGCGACCACCAACGACGCCCGGGTGTACGGGTGGGGAGACGTGCGCTACGGATCGACGACGTCGACGTACACGCGGGCGGTGCGGCCGTCACAGTCGACATCTGTGACTGCGTACACCTACCACGAGGACATCACTTCTGAACTCGCAACCGCGATGGGTGTCGGTGCACTGGTGAACCCGCGCGTCGCCGCCGGCACGTACTTCTCCCTCGTCGTCGACATCGGTGCCAACTCGACCGGAGGACGTGTCTACGGCTGGGGTCGCAACACCGGGCGGCAGGCATCGACCGGCACCACCACGACGTCGGCAATCGGACCGACGGCAGTGACCGACGCGGCCAGCAACATCGTGACTGACGCGGTCGCAGTGTCGGCCGGAGCGTCACACAGCGCGGCAATTCGGGCCGACGGGTCGCTCATCACCTGGGGCTCGGACCTGTACGGCCAGTTGGGCAACGGGACGACCTCGAGTGAACTCTTCGCGACACCCGCGCTTCCCGCTGGTCGCATCGCAGTGCAAGTGATCGCCAGTGGTGGCTACACCATGGCTCGTCTCGACGACGGATCCGTGATCGGCTTCGGGTTGAACCGGCGTGGTGTCCTCGGAAACGGGAACATCACCAACCAGACCTCTCCGGTGACCGTGCTCGGGGGACATTCGTTCGCCGAGATCGACACCGCCGGAAACCTGCGCAACAGCGGCACACCGTCGGCAGTCGGGGTGACCGCTGACGGTGACGTCTACGCATGGGGTGCAAACGACCATGGCCAAATCGGTCGCGGAATTTCGGCGAGTACGACGAGTTATTCGACCGCTCCGGTACGGGTGCTCCGTTCGACGGGTGACGGTGTGTCGGGTGTGGACGCGGTGGCATCGGGCGCCACGTGGAATGCCGCATTCGGCCGTTTCGAACCGCTGGCCGCGCCGGAGCAGCCGACGGCGCTGTCGGCCACTGCCGGAGATGGAGCGATCACGCTCTCGTGGACGGCGCCGACGCCGTTCAGAGAGGTCACGAGTTACGAGATCACCGTCGGCGACGGAACAACGACGACCGAGGTGGCCGCCGGTGGCGGTGTCACATCGAAGACGATCTCCGGGTTGACCAACGGCTCGCAGTACTCGTTCACGGTGAGGTCGGTCAACAGAGTCGGCGAGAGTGCCCCGACAGCGGCAGTGACGGCCACACCGTCGACGCGACCCTCGCCACCGAGCAATCTCGAGGCGACGCCGGCTGCCGGTGCGATCGCTCTCACATGGAGCGCCCCGACCGACGACGGGGGTTCGGCGATCCTCGACTACACGGCGCGTGTTTTTGCATCCGGCGACGACCCGTCGGTCGACACTGCGGTCTCGACGAAGACTGGTTCGACGTCGAACGTCACCTTCGACACCAACGACGGACTGGTCAATGCCTCTGCCTATGACGTCTACGTGTCGTCTCGCAACGCCAACGGGTCGTCCGTGACGGACGCATCGGTGACCGCGGTCGTGCCTGGTCGACCGTCGCGCCCTCTCTCGGTCGACGCGGCGGGCCTGGTCGGATCGGCGAGGGTGACATGGACGGCGCCGAGCTCTGACGGAGGTGCACCCATCGCGTCGTATGTCGTCAGTGCGTATTCGGTACCCGGGAACACTCTCGTTGATCGTGTGGTTGTCGGGTCCACAGATCGCGCGAGCGAGGGTCTGGTTCTCGTCGACGGCACCGCGTACGAGGTCACCGTTGCCGCGTCCCAGGGGGGCTCGTCGTCCGACGTCCCGACGGCAGTTGCGAACATGGGGTCAGAGTCGGCTCGTGCGACCGTGGTTGCCGGGCGTCCGCGTCCACCCGGGGCACCTCAGGTCTCGCCTGCGGCCGGCGCACTCACGGTCACCTGGAGCCCGGTCGCCGACGTCGCAGGCATCACCGTCACTCACTACAAGGTGCGAGCTGTTGCGGGATCGACGGTGACGTCGTCGGCGCTGAATGCCGCGTCGGTGTGTTCTGCGTCGTGTTCGTACTCTCTCGGGTCGTTGACGAACGGCACCTCGTACGAGGTCGCCGTGTCGGCGGCAGTCGGTTCGGCTGACGGAGATTTCGGCCTGTTCGGTGCATCGACGCGTGCGACTCCGCGAACCACCCCGGGTACACCCGTCGATCTGGCGACAGAGCGTGGCGACTCGTCGATCGACGTGTCGTGGGGACCGCCGACAAGCGACGGTGGATCTGCGATCACCGGCTACGAGGTGACCATCACCGGTGGAGCAACGCCGGTGGTGACGAGCGTCGATGCGACCACGTCAGCCGTGACGGTTCCCAACCTGGCGAACGGCACCACGTACGCGGTGTCGGTGGTCGCGACGAACGCCGCCGGCAACTCAGCGACCGCTGCGACGGGGTCACAGAAGGCGTTCACCGTGCCCGGGGCGCCGACCGTGACGGAGATCGGACCGGCGTCGACGACTGTGTCGACGACCAAGAAGGCGAGTGACGGATCCGTGGCCGTGCTGACGTTCGCGAGCGCAACCAACCTGGTGGTGGGAAACATCGTCGACATCACCGGGCTCGGCACATCGTTCGACGGTGTCGACATCGAGATCACCGAGGTGACGACGACGCCCACCCACACGATCTCGTACGCCGCACAGGACGAGTCGGTTGTCGCCGAAGTGTCCGCCGTGGGGACGGTCAGGCTCGCCGGCATCTATCTGACGTGGGACGCGCCGAACGACGGTGGTGATGCGATCGTTGCCTACAACGTCTCGGTGACCGACGGGGACAATGCCACGACCTACATCGTGAAGTCGTCGTCGGTCACTCTCTCGAACGAGTCGACCGTCGCCACGGGTGCCACCACGTCGTCGTGCCCGTTCTCGTCACGGACGTGCACCATCTCGAAGATCGAGTCGCTCGACGAGAACGAGTCGGCGGTGAACGTGTTGTTCTCGAACGGCAACACGTACGTGGTCGCGGTCTCGGCGACGAATGCCGCAGGCACTGGTACGAGTGATGCGCCGTCGATCATCGTCGGACAGCCGAACATGCCGACCGGTGTGGAACTGACGGCTGCCGAGGGACGGTTCGCCGCGTGTTGGGCGGACCCGGTGCGAGTCCCGTCGAACCGTACGATCCAGTCGTACCGGATCTCTGCTGTCCGTGGCGATGTGACACGAACCAAGACGGTCACCACCGCCGAGGTCGCCGCATCGACTGCGTGCAGCTCGCCGAAAGTCGGGGTGGAGATCAGCGAGTTCGACGACGGCACTGCACCCCAGCGCGGGCTGACGTATTCGGTCGCGGTCGCCGCATCGGTGTCGTCACTCGAACGTTCACCGACCTTCGGCGGAGTGTCGGCGTTGTCGACGGTCGTGCCACTGGGCGTCTCCGATGCTCCGGCGATCACCGGGGTCGTGGTCGCCGACACGTCGGCGACCATCACATGGTCTGCACCAGCGAACACCGGTGGGCAATCGATCATCGACTACATCGTGACGTCGACTCCGGCAGGCTTCGGTTGCACGACTGTGTCGTTGTCGTGCTCGGTGACCGGACTGTCACGCGGGTCTACCTATGCGTTCCAGGTCGTGGCGAGAAACGCATCGGGTCTCAGTGCCGGTGTGTCGTCGCAGTCATTCGTCGTGGCCACGACGACCACGACGACCACCCCGACCGTGGCCACTTCGCCGACCACCAGTGCCCCGCCGTCGACGACCACCCCACCGGTCGTGGCTGCGGGTCGACCGCCGTCATGGGTCGAGTCCACTCTGAGGGGCGCCATCGGAGGGAAGGTGCTCACGTCGTCGACTGCGAAGGCATCGGTGACCTACTCCGTCAAGAGCCGCCGGGTCACTCTCTGGTTGAGGAGCGGTCCGAGAGGCGGCAAGGCAGTGGTGAAGATGAACGGCAAGACCGTGCGTACTGTCGACCTCTACTCCAGGGTCGCCAGGACGGTGAAGATCACTGTGGTCGCCCCGCCGTCGAAATCGGCGATGTCGCGCCTCTCGGTCGCAGTCTCGACCTCGAAGAACAGAAAGTCGAAGGGACGAACCGTGGTGATCGACGCCGTTTCGCCCTCGGCATCGTGTGGCAAGGGCTGTCTGAAGAATCCCTCACCTCCGAAGTTCTGACGCTGTGAACTCTGCACTGGGTACGCTTCGCGCGTGGCAGTGCTCCGTCTCTTCGCCGCCGCTCGAGAGGCCGCAGGCGTCTCTCACGACCGCATCGAGGGCACCACGGTCGCCGAGGTGCTCGAGGTGGCGGTCGACCGCTGGGGAACGCCGTTCGCCGACGTGCTGTCGACCAGCAAGGTCTGGGTGAACGGACACGAGGTGTCGCGCGACCATGTCGTGGGCGACGAAGATGAGGTGGCGGTGTTGCCGCCCGTGTCGGGCGGAGCGTGAGCGGAGGTGGTACGGAGATGAGCGATCAATCGATGTCGCTGGCAGAGATCCGTGCGCGTCGGCACGAACTCCAGGCAGCAGAAGACGCCGTGTCGTTCGTGCGCCGCATGGCCCAGGGTCGACTGGATCTCGCCCACGACGAGCAGCGCCGCCGGGCGAGTGGCGCCGAGCCGCCGGCACGGTCTCTTGCAGATCGGCTCGCCGAGGTGTTCGGACAACAACACGGTGGCGGAAGTGCCCGCCCGCCGCGCGAGACCGACGTTCCGGCTGACCATCCGTTGTTGGTGCAACTCGACGAACTGTGCGAGAGCCACCAGTTCGCTGATCTCGAGACACTCGACGACCGTGGGTTGTCGGATCTCGAGTCTGCGCTGGGCATGTTCGAGAAAGAATGTTCCCGACAGCGACACGAACTCTTCGAAGAGATCGACGCCCTCACGGCAGAGTTGGTGCGTCGGGTGCGCGAAGGTGGCACCGGCTCGGTCGTGTCGGGAGAGTGATGTCGTCGTGAGTTCGGTCGGAGACTTCATTCGACAGCAGCGTGAGAACGCTCAACAGAGCATCCGTGACCTCGCCCGCGCCGCCGGAGTCTCGAATCCGTATCTCTCCCAGATCGAACGCGGCATCAAGAGACCGTCAGCAGAGATACTGCAGCAGATCGCGCGTGCACTCGAGATCTCGGCTGAGAGCCTGTACGTGAGAGCCGGCATCCTCGACGGCACCCCGCCGGAGGTGTCGCCGGTGCCAGAGGCCATCGCCCACGACGAACGCCTGACACCCGAGCAGAAGCAGAGCCTTCTCTCGGTGTACCGCTCGTTCCTCGCTTCGAACACCGGACCAGGCCCGGACGCCACCTGACGGGAAGGTTCGGGCGCGTCGGTAGGTTGAATGCCTCATGCGTCGCGTCGCGGTCATTTCGTTGCACACGTCGCCACTCGCCCAACCGGGGGTCGGCGACGGAGGAGGGATGAACGTCTACGTCCGTGAACTGGTCTCGGCCCTCGCGCATGCAGGCGTGGACTGCACCACGTACACCCGTGCCTGGCGCGAGGGTCTGCCCGCTGAAGTACATGTCGAGCCGAACCACACAGTGGTCCATGTCCCGGCCGGTGACCCAGACATGCCCAAGAGTGACCTCGTGTCGATCGTGCCCGAGTTCACCGACCGCGTGCTCGGACACATTCGCACAGGCGGCGGAACCGACGTCGTGCACGCCAACTACTGGTTGAGCGGTCTCGCCGGGCACACTCTCAAACACGAACTCGACGTGCCGTTGGTCTCGACGTTCCACACTTTTGCCCGTGTGAAGGCTCTCGGTGGTGACCCGGAGAGTGCCGAACGTGAACGAGCCGAATCGGAAGTGATCGGTTGCTCAGATGCAATCTGCGTCTCGTGCACCGAGGAGGAGCGTCAGTTCGTGTCGCTCTACGGCGAACCTCCAGGTTCGCTGGAAATCGTCGCTCCAGGTGTCGAGCACGCGTTCTTCGCGCCGGGCGACAAGCGCGGTGCCCGCAAGGCTCTCGAGTTGGGTGACTCACCGGTGCTGCTGTTCGTCGGACGTATCCAGCCTCTCAAAGGGGTCGACGTCGCAGTCGAAGCATTGGCGGCGCTCGGCCGACCCGATGCAACGTTGATCGTGGTGGGCGGTGCGAGTGGCGCCGACGGCGAACACGAGATGCGTCACGTGCGCGACCTGGCCGAGACACTCGGCGTCGCTGACCAGATCCGCTTCGTGGAGCCGCAGGCGCACCACATTCTGTCCACCTACTACCGTGCGGCCGACGTGGTCGTGGTGCCGAGTCGCAGCGAGAGCTTCGGGCTCGTCGCACTCGAGGCCGCCGCGTGCGGGACACCGGTCGTGGCGAGTGCAGTCGGCGGTCTGTTGACGATCGTCGATGACGGTCGCACCGGGTTCCTCGTGCCCGATCGCCTGCCCGACATCTTCGCCCGCGACATCGCCCGTGTGCTCGACGATCCTGCACTCGCGGCCCGGCTCTCGGTGGCCGCCGCGGAGAAGGCACGCAACTACACCTGGAGTTTCGCGGCCGCGCGGTTGCGCCGGGTGTACGCCGATCTCACGTCGCGTGACCGGGTCGTGTGCCAATGAGGCCGCCGATCGGCACATCGACGAACGAGACGGTGGCGCAATGAGCGATCTCTGGGGGAACGACCAGATCGAACTGCTCGATCGCCAGATCTCCGAATGGCTCGCCGACATGGCCCGACGCGACGGCAACATCGTGGCGATCGACCGTGGCGAGGCCGACGAACACCGTTGGTACGTGCGCATGCGCGGCGAGGAGAAAGAGTTCACCACCGTGTGGCTGACTCTCGGACAGCGCACTCTGCGCTACGAGACGTACGTGATGCCGCATCCGGAGGAGAACGCCGAGCAACTGTGGGAACACTTGTTGCGCCGGAACGACTCGCTGGTCGGTGCGCACTTCTCGATCGGCATCGAGGACGCCGTCTTTCTGCGCGGCGAGATGCCGCTCGGTCAGGTGTGCACCGAAGAGATCGACCGTGTCGTCGGCACGCTCTGGTCGACGGTCGAGAGAGTGTTCCCTGTCGCGATCCGCATCGGATTCGCATCCCGCTTCGCAGACTGAGCCGTCTCGCTAACCTGCCGGTCATGTCAACTCGCGCCCGTCTCGTCGTCGTCGGCGGGGGAAACATGGGCCGTGCACTCGTCGAAGGACTGGTGTCGTCGGGCTGGGATCCGGCGTCGGTCACCGTGGTCGAGATCGACCCGGCCAAGCGCGCTTCACTGCAGAGCGAGCTCGGCGTGACTGCTGTCGCCACCGCCGTCACCGCCGACGGCGCGATCGTCGCGGTGAAGCCCGGCGACGTGCCCACGGTCGTCGCCGATCTGGCAGCTCTCGCAGTACCGCGAATCGTCTCGATCGCAGCCGGAGTCACCCTTGCGACGCTCGAGGCCGCCGCCGGTTCGTCGGTGGTCGTGCGTGCGATGCCGAACACCCCGGCTCTGGTGCGCGAAGGGGTCACCGCCATTTCCGGTGGAGCCACGTGTTCGCCCGCCGATCTGGATTGGGCCGAAGAACTGCTGACCGCTGTCGGCACGGTGGTGCGGGTACCCGAAGGGCAGATGGATGCAGTCACCGCCGTCGCCGGGTCAGGGCCCGGCTATCTCTTTTTGTTCGCCGAAGCGTTGCTTGACGCGGCACTGGCCGAGGGGCTGCCTCGGGCAGTCGCCGATGCTCTCGTGAGGCAGTTGTTCAAGGGGGCCGGAGCACTGCTCGCCGGGTCGCACGAATCGCCCGCGACACTTCGAGAGCGTGTCACCTCGCCGAACGGCACGACTGCCGCCGGGCTTGCCGAGTTCGAGGCCGAGCGACTTCGTGAAACGGTGAACAAAGCCGTGCGAGCGGCCGCCGCACGCAGTCGCGACATGGGGCGGTGAACGCAACGCACGTCGCGTTCGCGCCTTGTTCGCTCACGCACGAGCGCCGTTCGTTCATCGGTTCACAAGCACCACGCACCAGGCCGAAAAAGATCGGCATTTCTGTTGCTGCTCGAGGTCGGTCGTGTAAGTTGTGACGCAGGTCACCGGCAGCGGGAAACCGAAGCCGGGAGTCGCGCCCAGATCCATCGGGTCCAAGGGCAGCGCCGAAGGGGCCGGTGCCGTCGGGGGGTTGGCACCGGCCCCTTCGTATTTCTCGTGACAGGTCTGTGCGACGACTTCACGCGGTGCAATCGCGCGTGCATTCCCTAGGGTTCTCGCGTGCACTCCCACGTGTCGCTTCTCACCGATTACGGGCTCGACGACGAGTTCGTGGGCGTCGTCAAGTCGGTGATCACCGATCTCGCACCGCACGTGCGCATCACCGACATCACTCACGGCATCGCTCCCTTCGACGTGCGCGCCGGGTCACTCGCGTTGGCACGTGCGGTGCAGTACGTACCGGCAGGAATCGTGATCGCCGTCGTCGACCCGGGTGTCGGTTCGTCGAGGCGAGCAGTCGCGGTCGAGGTGGCCGGAGGACGAGGAATTCTCCTCGGGCCCGACAACGGACTTCTCGCGCCGGCAGTCGCGATGGCCGGTGGCGCCGATCGTGCCTTCGAGTTGTCGAACACGGCACTGCATCTCGCGGCGCCAGGCAGCACATTCGCCGGACGTGACGTCTTCGCTCCCGTCGCGGCGCACTTGTGCAACGGTCTCGACGTCGTCGAAGTGGGAACAGAGATCGATCCTGCTCTCGTGATGCCTGCGGTCGTGCCGGTGGCTTCCGACGAGTCACACGCTGTCCACGGTGACGGACTGCGATGCGAGGTGACATGGGTGGACAGATTCGGCAACTGTCAACTCAACGTCGGCCGGGACGAGACCGAACACTTGGGTGGAACACTCAAGATGGTGTTCCCCGGTGGTGGCTCGCGTGACGACGTGGTACGTGTCGCACAGGTGACCGACCACTACGCCGACATCGGCGACGGAGCGCTCGGGATCGTCGTCGACTCGTACGGGATGTTGTCGATCTGTCTCGACAGAGCCTCGGCGGCAGAGATGCTCGGCGCCGGATCCGGTGATGCAGTGCTGCTGTTCCCGGGCCGGGTGGAGCCACAGACGGCGTCCGTCGAGATCCGCCCGGCTCGCTAGGGTGCTCGTGTGCGCCCTGCCACCACGCTCACCGTCGGCCTCCTGCTCCTGATCATTCTCGGAGCGGGGTTGCTGAGCCTGTTGTCGATCGGGTGAGGGGTGCATCGCACGGGTGCGGGGGTACCTGAGGGGGAACACAGATGAATCTGGCTCACATCATCGACGGACATCCGTCGACCGCCACCGCCCTCATCAGTCGCGGTCGAGTGACCACGTACGGGGCATTGCGTGACCAAGTGGCCGCAGCGCGCGGAGCCTTCTCCGCTGCAGGTGTCGGACGCGGAGATGTCGTGGTGTTGTTGTGCGGAAACAGTCGTTACTTCATTGTCGCATATCTGGCCGCAGTCGGGCTCGGTGCTGTGGCGTGTCCGTTGAACCCCACGAGTCCGGCACCAGAACTCGAAAAGGAGATCTCTGCAGTGACGCCGGTGGCGGTCGTCATCGAACCGTCGGCCTTTGCAGCATGGAACGGCATGCATGCGAGTGTCGCCGGCTCGGTGAAGTCGGTCATCGCCACCGAAGGTCACCGTCTCGCCGAGGCAGAGACATTCGAAGAGATGCTCTCCCATGCACCGGTCGACATCGTCGACGTCGACGAGTCGCATCCGGCCGTCTACATGTTCACCTCGGGAACAGCCGGGTCACCGAAAGCCGCGGTGCTGACGCACGGAAACCTGCTCTCGAACATCGGCCAGACCAACTCGGCCGAGCGTCTCGGGCCGAACGACGTGGTGTTCGGAGTGCTCCCGGTCCACCACATCTTCGGTCTCAACGTGGTGGTCGGCTTGACGTTGTCGGTCGGCGCGTCTGTCGTGCTGGTGCAACGCTTCGATCCGGTCTCGGCGATGGAGACACTCCTCGAACGCGGTGTGACCGTGATTCCCGGTGCGCCGAGCATGTGGATCGCACTCGCACAACTCGACCACCCGACACGCGAGACGTTCGCCGGTGTCCGGCTCGCACTCTCCGGGGCGTCGAAACTCCCCGAACTGACCGCCAAGTCGCTCGACGAAAGGTTCGGACTGAAGATCCGCGAGGGATACGGGCTCACGGAGGCCTCACCGGTGGTCACCAGTTCGGTCGGAACTGCATGGTTTCCCGGCTCCGTCGGAGTGCCGGTCCCCGGGTGTGAAGTGCGCGTGGTCGATGACGATGCCGAAGACGTGCTCGTGGGTGACACGGGTGAGATCTGGGTACGCGGGCCGAACGTGTTCGCCGGGTACCTGAACGACCAGGAGGCGACGTCGCGTGTGATCACGCCGGACGGTTGGTTGCGCACCGGGGACGTCGGGGTGATCGACGACGACGGCCGTCTGTTCATCGTCGACCGCGCAAAAGACCTGATCATCGTCTCGGGCTTCAACGTGTTCCCCGCCGAGGTGGAAGATGCGATCAACACCCACCCCGACGTCGTCGAGTCGACGGTGATCGGCACTGCGCACCCGCACACCGGCGAGTCGGTGCGGGCGTACGTGGTGATGCGCCCCGGAGTGCACCTCGACGAAGATGCTCTCATCGACCACTGTCGTGCGCGTCTGGCGCGCTACAAGTGTCCGTCGAAGGTGTTGTTCGTCGACGCATTGCCACGGAACCTCGTCGGCAAGGTGCAGAAGTACGCGCTCCGCTGAATTCTCCCGGCGCTGGTCGTCGTGTCAGCGCCGGCGAACCGACGACGAGTTGCTCGCCACGAGAAAGCCCGCGAAGAGCACCGTGATTCCGGTCAGCAGGGTGACTGCGAACGCGGTGCTCTCACCCAGTCGGCCGGCGAGGCTTCCGCTCGCCGACAACGTCGCGGCCCCGAGCGCGATCAAGATGTTTCCGGCAGCCAACATGCGTGGCGAGCCGATCTGACGGTTCGCCGACGAGGTCACAGCGGGTGTCGCACCGCGCACCACACGCCATGCAGACCACGCTGCGCCGACGAAGATCACGATCGCGGGCAGCGCCGATCCAACCGTTGCCAGCACGCGCGGGAGGACTCCGAAAAGATCGCGGCCTTTCGGCAACACGTCCGGCGGGACACCGGCACGCATCGGCGCGACGGCCACGACACCAGCGGCGAATCCGGAAAACACGAGCAGCACACGCGTCGTGACTCGGCCTGCACGAGGACCGCCGAGCAGGTAGACGGTGCCGAGCGCGAGCCACGGAACGTTGATCACTGCACCGACGGCGAAGAAGACCCGGAAGCTCGCTTCGCTCCACCCTCGTGCCTCTGCCCACCACAGCGATGCGGCCGCCACGGCGAACAGAGCCATCGCGACGGTCCAAGCCAGTTCGTGGGGACGACGCCGGCGGAGCCATCGATCGAGCGTGCTGAGGCCGAATGCCACGGAAACGATCACCGACGCGGCGGCGAGTGCCGTGTTCAAAGTCACGCCCGCAAAGGCTATGGCCCACGGCACAACTTGGGACTGCGGTCGAAGTTCTCGGTTCGGGGTGGAAGGCAATAGCCTCTCTTTCGTGTCGGAATCCCCCCGCCGTCGCATTCCCGAGGCTGCTCTCGGACGCCTGCCGGTCTATCTCCGGATCCTCGGTGACCTCGCGGCCGACAACGTCGCGCAGGTGTCGAGCGACCAACTCGCCGAGTACGCGGGCGTGAACGCAGCCAAGGTGCGCAAGGACCTGTCGTACCTCGGAACCTACGGCACGCGCGGTGTCGGTTACGAGGTGCAGTACCTCACGTACCAGATCCAACGTGAACTCGGTCTGAACCAGTCATGGCCGGTCGTGATCGTCGGTGCAGGCAACCTCGGTCAAGCGCTCGCGAACTACGCGGGCATCACCGAACGTGGTTTTCACATCTTGGGCGTCTTCGACAAGGACGCCTCGAAGATCGGGTCGGTCGTCGGAGGTGTGCGTGTGCGACACGTCGACGATCTCCAGTCGGTGACTGCGTCGAAGACGGTGAGCATCGGCATCATCGCCACCCCGGCGCCGCATGCCCAGGAAGCAGCCGAGACCCTGGTGCGAGCCGGGATCGGATCGATCATGAACTTCGCGCCGACGATCCTGAGCGTGCCGGTCGGGGTCAACGTGCGCAAGGTGGATCTCGCACTCGAACTGCAGATCCTCAGCTACTACGAGCAATGCCGCCTCGGAGATCTTCGTGGCGACACCGGCTCGGTGAGCGCATAAGGTCTGACCGTGTCGATCGTCGTCGTCGGGTTGAACCACCGCACGTGCCCTGTAGAGGTGCTCGAGAAGGTGATGGTCCCCGAGGGTGAGATGCCCAAGGCCCTCCACGGGCTCGCCACACGTGACGACATCCGCGAAGTGGTCCTGTTGTCGACGTGCAACCGGACCGAGGTGTACGCCGCCGCCGAGAGGTTCCACGGTGCATTCGACGACGTTCGCGACTTCTTCTGCCAGGTGAGCGGAATGCCCGCCGAGGAGGTCGAGCCGTTCCTCTACACGCAGCACGACGAATGGGCCGTCATGCACCTGTTCGCGGTGTCGAGTGGCCTCGACTCCGCGGTGCTCGGCGAGACCGAGATCGTCGGACAGGTGCGCGGCGCATGGGAACTGGCGATGGGCGAAGGTGTCTCCCGTTCTTCGCTGAATCTGCTCTTCCGTCACGCACTGGAGGTGGGCAAGCGCGCACGAACAGAGACCGGCATCAGTCGTTCGACCGCCTCGGTGTCGCACGCCGCCGTCGAGATGGCGACGGAGATTCTCGGGTCACTCGACCGGTCACGTGTCCTCGTGGTCGGAGCCGGTGCCATGGGCGAGGGTGTCGCTGTCGCTCTGTCTCGCGCCGGTGCCGGAGTGATGGTCGTGAACCGCACCCATGACAAGGGCACCGCACTCGCCGACAAGGTCGGTGCGACCGTCGTCGACTTCGCCTCACTCGACGATGCGTTGGCCGATGCCGACGTGGTCGTTGCGTGCACCGGCTCAGGCGTGCCCGTGGTGACGCACGAGATGGTGTCGAGGGTCCGCGGCGCCGACACCGCTCCGTTGCTGATCGTCGACATCGCGCTCCCGCGCGACGTCGAGGCGTCGGTGGGTGACCTGCCCGGTGTGACGCTCCGTGACCTCGACGATCTCTCGCGGTGGGCGTCTCGTGGAGTCGCCCAGCGCGCCGCCGAGGTCGACCAGGTCAGAGCGATCATCGCCGACGAGGTGGAGCGGTTCGTGATGGAACAGACGAAGCGTCAGGTTGCTCCGCTCGTGGCACAACTCCACGAAGCGGCCGAACACGTGCGGTCGGCCGAGATCGAGAGATTCGCCGGACGTCTCGACGGGTTCTCACCCGAGCAAATGGAGACGGTCGAGGCGATCACCAAGGCGATCGTCGCCAAGTTCTTGCACCAGCCCTCCGTGAGTCTGCGCGAAGCAGCGGGTACCCCGCAGGGTGAACGCCTCGCTGCCGCCATCCACGACCTGTTCCACATCGACTGAACCGGCCCGGTGGGTCGCAGCGACAGTCGTTTAGTCTCGGTCGGGTCATGACCACGTTGCGTATCGCCACACGATCGAGTGCACAGGCCCGGACGCAGGCCGAAGGTCTCGCCGCCGCGATCGTCGGGGCCAGCCCCTCGGTGGAGATCGAGTGGGTCTACGTCGACACGATGGGTGACCGCAACGCCACGACACCGTTGCACCAGATGGGTGGTCAGGGAGTCTTCGTGAAGGAAGTGCAACGTGCGGTGATCGAAGGCCGTGCGGACGTCGCGGCGCACTCCGCCAAAGACCTTCCTTCTGCCACCCCGGACGAACTCGTGATCGGCGCCTTCATGCGCCGACGCACACCGAACGACGCTCTCGTCGGTCGGTCGTTGGCTCGGTTGTCCGCTGGCGCGACCGTCGCGACCGGTTCGGTGCGCCGTCGCGCACAGTTGGCCCGTCTGCGACCCGACCTCGGGTTCGTCGATCTGCGCGGCAACATCCAGACCCGTCTCGGCAAGATCCCGGAGAACGGCGCCGTCGTGATGGCAGTGGCCGCGCTCGAGATACTCGCTCTCACCGACCGGATCGCCGAGGTGTTGGAGGTCTCCGATGCCGTCCCGATGGTCGGACAAGGCTGCGTGGCCGCCGAATGTCGTGCCGACGACCCGGTGGCCGCAGGTCTCCTGGCCGCTGTCGACCATGCGGCGACGCGGCGCGCGGTCGAGTGCGAGAGAGCGTTCCTGGCAGAACTCGGTGCGGGTTGCTCGATGCCGATTGCTGCGCACCTCGACGACTCCGGCGTCCTGCGGGCATTCATGGCGCACGACGACGGCTCGAGTGCGGTACAGATCGAGCGTGCGGTCTCGTCCGGCGACGATCATGTCGCGATCGGTGCGGCAACTGCACGGGAGTGCCGCGCACAGCTCGGCTCACGAGGCAGTTGACGGTGGGGTCTCCGATCGAGGGACTGACGGTCGTCGTGACACGTGCGAGAGAACAGATCGCACCGTTGCGGGAACTGCTGGAACAACGCGGGGCGCGGGTGGTCGAGGTTCCGATGCTCGAGATCGTCGAACCCGCCGACGGGGGAGTCGCCCGCGATGCCCAACTCTCGCGTCTCGGTGCGTTCGACTGGGTGGTGGTGACATCGCCGAACGGTGCCGCGCGCGTGTCCCGTTTCGTCTCGACCGGCGCACCCGACGTTCGTATCGCCGCTGTCGGTGAGGCGACGGCTCGTGCTCTCGCGTGCAACGTGCATCTCGTGGCCGAGCCGGCGCTTGCGTCGACGTTGGCGGAGCAGTTCCCCGCAGGCGAGGGCGACGTGTTGTTGGTGCAGGGCAACCTGGCCGACGACACGTTGATGCGTGCATTGAGCGACAAGGGGTGGACGGTGACGCGCATCGAGGCGTATCGCACCGAACGACGACGACCGACCGAGACCGAGACCGAAGCAGCGCGTTCAGCCGACGTGGTGTTGTTCGCCTCGGGCAGCGCCGCGGCCGCATGGCACGCGACGATGGGCTCGTTCGTTCCGCGCTGCTCGGTCGCCATCGGTCCGTCGACGGCACGTGCGGCCGAGAGTCTCGGAATCTACGTGGCAGAAACCGCGCACGAACAGAGCCTTCTCGGGCTGGTGGAGGCCGCCGAGCGTGCGGTCACGTCCCACTGACCGTGTTCGCCGAAGCACCAATAACATCTGACAGGTGACATTTCCGATCTCACGGCCGCGTCGGCTCCGCACCACGGAAGCGATGAGGGAGATGCTGGCCGAGACGAGGCTGAACGTGTCTGATCTCGTCGCGCCGCTCTTCGTGAGGGAGGGCATCGACACCGCCCAGCCGATCTCGTCGCTGCCGGGGGTCGTGCAGCACACGGTTCCCTCGCTCGTCGAGGAAGTTCGCGCACTCCGCGATCTCGGGGTGAAGGGCGTCATTCTGTTCGGCGTCCCGGCTGACAAAGACGACACCGGCTCGTGCGCCCACGATCCCGACGGCATCGCGCAGCGGGCACTCCGTGCGTTGCGCGACTCGTTCGGGGACGACGTCGTGTTGATGGCAGATCTGTGCGTCGACGAGTACACGTCGCACGGACATTGCGGAGTGCTCGGCCCCGACGGTGACGTCGACAACGACGCGACGATCGAGATCTACGCACGAGCGGCCGTCGCGCAGGCTCGTGCGGGGGCGCACACGGTCGCACCGAGTGGAATGATGGACGGCCAGGTCGGTGCGATCCGAGCCGCGCTCGACGCCGACGGACACACGAACGTGTCGATCATGGCGTATGCAGCCAAGTACGCCTCTGCGCTCTACGGCCCGTTCCGCGAAGCGGTCGACGTGCAGATCGCAGGCGGAGGGAACCGGCGCTCTTACCAGCAAGACCCTCGCAACCGGCGCGAGTCGATGCGCGAGGTCGCAGAAGACGTCGAACAGGGTGCCGACATCGTGATGGTCAAGCCCGCACTCGCGTATCTCGACGTGATCTCCGACGTGCGGGCGGCGTTCGACGTTCCCGTCGCCGCATACCACGTGAGCGGTGAGTACTCCATGGTCAAGGCCGCCGCCGAACGCGGCTGGATCGACCATGACGCCACTGCCATCGAACATCTCACTTCGATCAAGCGCGCCGGTGCCGACATCATCCTCACGTACTTCGCGCGTTGGTTCGCCGAGACGGCACGATAGGCACGACGTGTCGGGTCTCGTTCCCTTCTGCGATCCGCCGGCGTGTGCCGCGGCCGGTTGCGATCCAGTGGTGTGCACAGGTGCGGCGACTCCGTCGAGCAGCCAAGTGTTCGCACGGTCGGCACGTGTCATCCCCGGCGGTGTGAACTCGTCGATTCGTGCGTTCAAGTCGGTGGGGGGAACGCCCTATGTCGTCGCCCGTGCGCAGGGTGCACACGTGTGGGACGTCGACGGTCGACGCATGGTCGATCTTGTGCAGAGCTACGGCGCAGTCATTCTCGGGCATGCCCATCCGCGCATCACGGCCGCGATCACCGTCGCTGCCGCGTCGGGTACGTCGTACGGGGCGCCGACTCCGCGAGAGATGAAGCTCGCCGAGGCGATCAGTGAGCGTGTTCCGTCGTGTGAGCGTGTGCGCTTCATGAATTCGGGCACCGAGGCGACGAGCACCGCCGTACGTCTCGCTCGTGGCGTCACCGGTCGCAAGCGGATCGTGACGTTCCACGGCAACTTCCACGGTGCCACCGATGCTCTGCTTGCTGCGGGAGGCAGCGGCATCGCGACTCTCGGTCTGCCCGGAACTGCGGGCGTCCCTGACGAAGCGGTCGCGAACACATGGGTGATGCCCTACAACGAAGTTCCCGA
Organism: uncultured Bifidobacterium sp.; assembly: GCA_964416135.1. GTDB lineage: Bacteria > Actinomycetota > Acidimicrobiia > Acidimicrobiales > Ilumatobacteraceae > UBA2093. Next base: position 32,766 of record CAYQCU010000008.1, on the reverse strand, counting down.
ACTCGACGACGACGTTGCAGCGGTGTTCGTCGAACCGGTGGCTGCGAACATGGGTGTGGTGGCACCGGCTCCCGGTTTCCTCGAGGGTCTGCGAGCCGAGTGCGACAGGGTCGGAGCATTGTTGGTGTTCGACGAAGTGATCACCGGGTTCCGCCTCGGTCGAGGGGGAGCACAGGCAAAGTTCGACGTGTCGCCCGATCTCACATGTTTCGGAAAGGTCATCGGCGGTGGCCTGCCGATCGGCGCGGTGGGTGGCCGGAGGGACGTGATGGAGAACCTCACCCCGCTCGGGGCGGTCTTCCATGCCGGAACTCTCGCCGGCAATCCGCTCGCGACAGCAGCTGGACTCGCGGCCCTCGACGAATTGAACGACGACGTCTACATGGAACTGTCGGCACGCGCGCGTCGACTGTCGGCTCTGCTGCGGGACGCCTGTGCGGGCGTCGGGATCGCAGCACAGTTCCCCGTGGTGGGGACACTCGTCGGCATGCATTTCGGTGGTGCGCTCGGCAACGACGCGGCACGCAACTTCGACGACGCCAGACTCACCGACGAGGCGCTGTATGCACGTTTCTTCCATTCGTTGCTCTCGGCTGGTGTGGCGCTTCCGCCGGGTGCATACGAAGCGTTGTTCGTCGGACTCGCCCATGACGAACGCGTGCTCGACGAGGTTGCCGAGCGCGTGGCTTCGGCGCTGGGCAAACTGAACGGGTGAAGTTCCGTCTCGCGGCTGCTGCCGTCGTGCTCCTGGCCGTCGTCGCTGTGGTGACCGGAGGACGCAACGACAGTGCTCCGAGGCCGGAGTCCGAGACACTCCGCACGATCGACTCGATCGCGTTGGTCGAGTCGATCAACGTCGACAGCGGTTGGTCGGTGTCGAACGGTCGCACGACGGCCGCCATGCGGCTCGCTCTCGACGACCTGCGCACGGTGACGATCCCCGCGGGAACCCTCGCCGAGGACCGCGACCGACCGGCGCGCTGTGCGACTTTCGACGTGCCCCGATCGTGCGTGTTCCTCGCCGACATGCTGGGAGAAGCGGTCGTGTGGTTCGCATTGGTCCCTGCCGACACCGTCCGCGGCGCGGAGAGGTTGACACTGCCCGGTCTGGTCGACATGCGCGACAACGGCAACAACGGTGTTCTGAAGAACGGCTGGGTCGTGCCCCTCGCCTCACCGGTGCGACGTGTGTGCGGCGACATCGACACTGCACACCTCCGTGACTTCATCACAAGGTTCCCTGACGATGCGTCGCGCACCATCGTCGGACTCGTCGAGGATCAAGTCGTGCGTGTCGAGTGCGCCTGATCGGCGCATTGCATCACTTGGTGCCGGCGCGAGGCTCGGTTCCGACCTTGATCGGAGCCGGCATCAACTCTGCAAAGTCAGTGTCGATGGTGTCGAACGACGTTTCGCCTGCGCGAAGTGCCGGGTAGATCGGAGAGTCAGGCGAACACCAGTTGGCCCACTCGGTGGCCCACTCTTCGCTCGCGGGATCAGCGCCCGAGAGGTCGTAGCGAATGTGGCACACCACACCGAGAATCTCGGCTTCACTCAAGGCTCCACCGGCGCTCGGTCCCTGCTGCGGCATGACGTTGCCGTTGTAACCCAGCAGTGCGCGTGCGCCGCCTTCACGATCGGGGTTGCCGTATTCCTTGAGACCAGCCGAGACGTACTGCTGGCTTCCCGCGTAGACGAAGTTCAACATGTCCTCGATGCGGGGGAAGGTCTTCAAGGTTTCGCCTTGGTAGAGAACTTGGCCGGCACCACCTGAGCCGTTGCCACCGTGGCAACCGGCGCACGATCCGTAGACCTCGATTCCGGTGCTGATCGGGCCAGCGGCTACTTCCTCTGCCGGTTGCAGTGCTGCCAGGTAGACGAGCGCCCAGATCGGCAACAATCCGAGTGCCGACATGACCCAGAACGGGATCTTGCGACGCTCTTTCGCGGCCTTCACGTACGGCGGGTCGGGAACCACTTTCTTGACGACCGGGGCAGCGGGCGCGGCCGCCTTCGCAGGGGTCGACGCAGCGGGAGTCGACGAAGTCGTCGCCGGTGTCGACGTCGACGGTGCCGAATCGCCCGACATCTCGGCGCGTCGGGACTTGGACCGGTTCAGCAGATGCTCGGGGATTTCGGTCACTGTTGCCTTACCTCTCAGGGCCGTGGTCTGCCCGTGCGCGAGGGCTGACGGGCCGTTACCTCGTCCCAACGATAGACAAATTGAGGCGGTTCACGGCAACCAATCTGCCGGGATCCTCGTCACAAAGGCACAACCCGACTGTGGCGAACGACATCATCACATCAGAGGCGGGAATGGCCATTCGAGGGGGTCTCGTGGCTAGTGTTCAGGGACAACGGGTTCCCCGAATGCCCGACGTTTCACAACCGGAGAAGAAGAAGCGCCCATGATCGCGATCGACATCCTCAGGTGGCCAGGGATGAACCAAGCGTTCCTGTTCTCGTTCTTCCTGACGACCGCCATGGCTCTCGTGGTGGTGCCGTACGGAAAGCGGCGCCCGGTGGGCAAGTCGGTGACGTGGGGCGAAGCAATGCTCGGATCCGTGTACGTCTTCTTCGTGATGTTCCTCGCGTTCGGTGTGGTTCCGCACCAGTTCATCGCGCATGCCGACAACGACCTCGGATGGCGCAAGGACAACCTCGTGAACGGACCGTTCGACATCCTCGTCTCGCAGGCGAACGGTGGCAGTTTCCCGTTCACCATCACCTACGAGGCGATTCGCGACATCGTCGTCATCGGTATCCACGTGGTCTACGTCGGCCTCATGATCTGGTTGTTCTCCTGGTGGCAGAAGCGCGGTGACCTCGCGGCCGGCAAGGAAATCGAGAAGTCGACGTACGGACGTCCATTGGTGAAGAAGGCCTGAGGAGGAGCGCCATGGCACGCACTGACGCAAACCCGCCCATGCCGGAGTGGTCGACCGAGTACCAGTTGGTCGAGGTCGACGCCGACTACCTGGGTCGCGCCGTCAAGCCGAAGCAGTTCATCCACATCGACCAGTCCGAGTGCATCATGTGCGAGGGCTGTGTCGACATCTGCCCGTGGAAGTGCATCCACATGGTCACTCCGGATGCAGTGGCAGAAGCGAACGGCACCGAACTTCCGGGTGCTGATCCGAGCGACAACGTGATCTTCATCATCGACGACGACGTCTGCACGCGCTGCGCGCTGTGTGTCGACCGATGCCCGACCGGTGTGATCATCCTCGGCAAGGCCGGTGCCCCCGACCCGGCCGGTGACCATCACACCCGAACCAACAACCACGGCTACGCCTACGGCCTGCGACTCTGAGGTGGAATGACATGGCAAAAGTGCTCGACGACCCCCGCCCCACACTGAAGGAGCGTGCCGCCAAGATCGGCGAACAACTCCAGGGCAGCCAGGCGTGGAACTCGATCTTCCGACCCGGCTCGATCTTCCGCAAGGGGTACACCGACAGTCCGAGAAACCGCTCGTACGTGGTGATGAACTCGGTGCTGTACCACCTCCACCCGGTCAAGGTGAAGCGTCATGCCGTCAAGGTCAGTTACACGCTGTGCCTCGGCGGTCTCTCCTTCTTCTTGTTCATCTTGTTGACGGTGACCGGCATCTTCCTGATGTTCTTCTACCGGCCGACGGCGGCCAACGCCTGGCAGGACATCCAGACGTTGCAGACGTCGGTGACATTCGGACTGCTCGTGCGCAACATGCACCGGTGGGGTGCGCACCTCATGGTGTTGTCGGTGTTCCTGCACATGGCGCGCGTCTTCTACCACGGTGCGTACAAGCCACCGCGCGAGTTCAACTGGGTGATCGGCGTCGTGTTGCTGACACTCACGCTCCTGCTCTCGTTCACCGGCTATCTCTTGCCCTGGGACCAGCTGGCGCTGTGGGCCGTCGCGGTGGGAACGAACATGATGGGCTACACGCCGGTCTTCGGTAACGAAGTGCGGTTCGTGCTGCTGGGAGGTGTCGAGATCGGCAACGAGACGTTGCTGCGCTGGTACGTGCTGCACGTGCTGATGCTTCCGTTCGTGATCGTGATCTTCATGGCGATCCACTTCTGGCGAGTCCGCAAGGACGGCGGCATTTCGGGTCCGCTCTGATCGAAAGGCGACGACGATGACTGAGATTCCTGAACACCTTCTCAAGCGGGCGAAGGCGGCTCGCGACAAGGCGGCCGGGTCGTCCGAGGGCGACGGCGCCGCTGGCGACCGGATCCCCGATGCGCTGCTCGACCGCACCAAGCCGGCTGGCGCAGAAGAAAAGGCGAATGCTCTCGTGACCGCCGGTGTCGCCGCTGGCGGCGTGCCGGTGGGTGCGGGTCCGGACGGTCACACGCACCGTCTGCTCACGGTGGTGAAGTCGGGCTCGATCCAGGAGGCCAAGTCGGCTCCCGTCGACAAGGTGCACACCTGGCCGCACCTTCTCGCTGTCGAGTTCGTCGCGGGTCTGTCGTGCCTCGCCTTCCTCTTCATCTTCTCGTGGGTGGTCAATGCGCCGCTGTTGCAGCCGGCCGACTTCAACCAGACGCCGAACCCGTCGAAGGCACCGTGGTACTTCCTCGGCCTGCAGGAACTGTTGACCATGTTCCACCCGATGGTCGCCGGCGTGACTCTGCCGGGCGTGGGTCTGCTGGCGCTGGTGCTGGCCCCCTATCTCGACCGCAACCCGTCGAACAAGCCCGAAGACCGGAAGTTCATGACGTCGATGATGACGATGTTCCTCATGTTCTGGGCCGTGCTCACGATCATCAGTTCTTTCTTCCGCGGTCCGGGATTCAACTTCATCTTCCCCTGGCGCGACGGAATCTTCTTCGAGTTGTGACAGGCAAGCGGACGCAGGACATCGGACAACAGGACATCGGAACAGGGACAGGAACGGTCAGCACATGAACACCGGAACAGTCATCGCCATCGTGGTCGTCGCGGCGATCGTGCTCGGCGCGGTCGTGTTGTTCACGACGGCGCGCAGCACCGACGTGCGCGGCGCGGGAGCGCTGTCGCGCGAGACACGGTCACGCGACAAGAAGGCCACCATCTCCTCCGGTGCGTCGACCGGGCGAGAAGTGGAGGCAGCCGCGCGTGCGTCGACCGCCGTCGCCGTGCCCGAGCCGATGGAAGTCGCGCCGTTCGTGGCACCCGACGAAGAGCAACTGGGTGTGTCGCGCCGCATGTTCTTCAACCGCACCACGGTCGCCCTCATGAGTGCGAGCCTCGGTGCATTCGGCGCGTCGGTTCTCGCGTTCCTCTGGAAGGGTGCAGCGGGTGGTTTCGGATCGAAGATCACTGCCGGTCGCGTCGACGACCTCGTGACGAGCATCCGTGCGAACGACGGCTTCTTGTACGTGGCCGAAGCGCGTGCGTGGGTCACCGAGTACCCGGCCAGCGCACTGTCCAAGGCCGAAGCTGTCTACGGCTCTCAAGCCGCCGTGTTCAGCGGAATGCAGGCAGGAATCGTCGCGCTGTACCAGAAGTGCCCGCATCTCGGTTGCCGCATTCCCGAGTGCAAGAGCTCGCAGTGGTTCGAGTGCCAGTGCCACGGATCGCAGTACGACCGAGTCGGCGAGAAGAAGGCCGGACCGGCTCCTCGCGGTATGGACCGTTTCGGCGTGTCCGTCGTCAACGGCGTTCTCACGATCGACACCGGGGCGGTGTTCGCAGGTCCGGCAGTCGGCGTGAACACCACAGGTCAAGAAGCAGAAGGACCGCACTGCGTCGGAGCAGGAGGACACTGACATGGTCGCACTCGTGAGTACCACCGTGGCGTGGATCATCCTCGTTCTCTCGATCGCAGGGTGGGCGACGTATGCGTTCTTCAACATCCGCGCCGGTCGCGCCGAGATCGGGTCGGAACAGAAACTGGCCGCCAACCGCAAGCCCTACTACGACGACGAAGTTCTCGAGGGCAAGCGCCTCGAGCGCGTGCAGTTGCTCGGACTGGTCTTCCTCGTCATCTTGACCGTGTCGTTGCCCTTGTACTGGGTGCTCGAGCCCGGTCGACAGGCCGGTGCCGAGTTCGGATGGGAGAAGCGAGTCTCGAAGTGGGGTGGCAAGAAGTTCGCTTCCACCGCGGACGGTGGCTTCAACTGCGCCGGCTGCCACGGCGGCATGTCGGGTGCGGGTGGCGTCGCCGAGTATTCGGTGACCGACCCGAAGACCGGCGAAGTCAAGGCGGTGTCATGGAAGGCGCCGGCCATCAACACGATCCTCTACAAGTTCAGCGAGGAAGAAGTCCGTTTCATCCTCAACTACGGACGCCCGTTCTCGCCGATGTCGGCGTGGGGAACGATCGGTGGTGGTCCGCTCAATGAGCAGTCGATCGACAACATCGTGAAGTACATGGCGTCGGTGCAGATTCCACAAGAGGGTTGCGAGGTCACTCGCGGCAAGTTGAACCCGACGTGCGACGGTGGACGCCTGCCGCAGGAGAAGAACGACGAAATCATCGCCGAGGCGAACCGTCTGATCGCCAACGGCACGTACGGATCGCTCGGTGAAGCGTTGTTCAACCTCGACCTCGAATCGGGCTCGTATTCGTGCGCTCGTTGCCACACCAAGGGCTGGTCGTACGGTGACCCGCAAGAGACCGGTGGCGGAGCATTCGGCCCGAACCTCACCGGAGGTTCGTCGGTTCGTCAGTTCCCGAATGCCGACGACATGGTCGCGTTCTTGAAGTCTGGGTCCGAGATGGGACGTCGTTACGGTGAACAGGGTCAGGGCAGCGGTCGCATGCCCGGCTTCGGACAGATCTACACAGACGAGCAGATTCGTGCGATCGTCGACTACGTGAGGGGCTTGTGATGTTGTCGACGCTGCTGGCTGTGGCGTGGCAGCCCACGCTTCGCGGCATCCTCGTGGTGCTGATCATGTTCGTGGTGCTCGTCGGGGGCACGTACCTGATCATCGGGACCAACGTGGGTGCGCGCCTCGGATTCATGATCTCTCTGGCGGGACTCGCCGGGTGGATGATGTCGATGGCGATCATCTGGGCGGTCTACGGAATCGGATTGAACGGTCCGTTGCCGTCGTGGAAGCCGGCAGAACCGGCGACGATCGTGCGCGACGGTTCGCTGCTGAACATTGCGGAGGTGATCGAGACGCCTGTCGACACGGCGGGTCTCAATGCACCGACGGCATCTGACAAGGTCGAGGAGCAGATGCTCGCCGAAGGTTGGTCGTTGCTCGACGAAGCCGACCCGCGGCGCGGTCAGGCAGTCGCCGCCGCGGACGCGATCCTCGTGGTCGAGGCGGAGGAATTCTCTTCCGGTGAGTACGTCGCCGTGAACGTGTTCGACCGTGGTGGCGAGCGCTGGCCGAAGATCGGCGAGTCGCTCGACTTCTTCGCGTTCTTCCACGAGCCGCGCTACGCGGTGGTGGAGGTGGCGTCGTTGGTGCAGCAACGCACAGAGCCGGGACGCGCACCCGCGCGGCCGGTGATCGACGAGGCGCAGCCACACCGTTACGTGGTGATGATCCGCGACCTGGGAGCCAAGCGTCTGCCGGCCTTCCTGATCGCGATCGGCTCAGGCATCATCTTCTTCTTGATGTGTTGGTTGCTGCACCGCCGTGAGGCGTACGTACGCAGCAATCTCGCACTCGAGTCCCCGGCGGTCTGATCTCCGTGGGCCAGTACCTTCCGATCGTGGTCCTCGGGGTCCTCGCGGTGCTGTTCGCCCTCCTGAGTCTGGTCGCGTCACGTCTGCTGGCCCCGAACCGTCCGAGCAGCGCGAAGGAAGCTCCGTACGAGTGCGGCATCGTGCCGAGTCGCGAACCACCGGAGCGCTTTCCGGTGAGTTTCTACGTGATCGCGATGCTCTTCATCATGTTCGACATCGAACTGATCTTCGCCTACCCGTATGCGATCGACCGTGAGTTCCTGGGTGTGTTCGGGTTCGCCGAGATGGCCGCGTTCAGTGCGGTGTTCTTCGTGGCGTTCGTCTACATGGTCGCACGCGGAGCGCTCGACTGGGGCCCGATGCAGCGCAGTGTCGTCGACGTCGGGGACACACCCGTGCCCGCACCGGGAGTCAAGATCGTCGGCCTCGAGGGTCGCGAGCGCGGAGCTGCCGCCTGATGGGCGCCGTGGGCAATGTGCTCGACGACGGCCTCGCCGGAATCCAGCACAACTTCGTGACCGCGCGGGTGGAAGACCTCGTCAAGTGGGCTCGTTCGCGTTCGTCATGGGCGGCTTCGTTCGGTCTCGCGTGTTGCGCCATCGAGATGATGGGAACCGGTGCCGGACACTACGACCTCGCCCGTTTCGGCATGGAGGTGTTCCGCGCCTCGCCGCGTCAGGCCGACATCATGATCGTCGCCGGTCGTGTCAGCCAGAAGATGGCGCCGGTACTGCGTCAGGTGTACGACCAGATGATGGAGCCCAAGTGGGTCATCTCGATGGGAGTGTGCGCCTCGAGCGGGGGCATGTTCAACAACTATGCGATCGTCCAGGGTGTCGACCAGGTGGTGCCGGTCGATGTCTATGCACCCGGCTGCCCTCCCACTCCGGAGACATTGATCCATGCGATCGAGACTCTCCACCAGTTGATCGAAGACGGCGAGATCATGCGCCGCCGCAAGGAGAACGCCGGCGGGGCCGGCGTCGAACTCGCGATCGGGGCATCGGGAACGGTGCCTGTCGTCATCGGGTCGAAGTAGTCATGTCGAACCCCGATGTGAACCACCAGACTGCGCCGACCGAGGTGGAGACTCTTCACGGTTGCCTCGTCGACTCTTCCAGAGGTCAGCGCGTTCTCCACGTGCCGCGCGAACGACTCGTCGAAGTGACGAAGGCCCTGTGGGCCGAAGGATTCGAGATGTGCGTCGACCTCACCGGTGTCGACTACTCGCTCGCCCCGACACGTTCGTTGCCCGACGGTGTCACCGGAGAGCGTTTCGAGGTCGTGGTGAACCTCCTTTCCCTCGCACGTGCCGAGCGGCTCCGGATGAGGGTGCAGGTACCCGAATCGGACGCGGTCGTTCCGTCGCTGTTCGACGTTCATCCGGGTGCCGAGGCACACGAGAGAGAGACCTACGACATGTTCGGCATCGTTTTCGAGGGTCACCCCGACATGACGCGCATTCTCATGCCGGAAGACTGGGTCGGTCACCCGTTGCGCAAGGACTTCTCGGAAGGCCGCATTCCGGTGCAGTTCAAGGGGTCGCACGCATGAGCACCCTCGAAGAACCCACCGTCGCCGCCGGCGTCGCCCAGACGGGCGAAGGCGCGCAGGAGATGGCGTCGCGCAGTGAATCGGGCGCCCGCGAATTGATGCGCGAGGTCGGGGCGGTGCTGCGCATGAGCGAAGCCGAGGCGGCGACGCTCGCCGACGTGCGCAGCGAAGCCGACGAAGACCAGACGATGATCATCAACATGGGGCCCCAGCACCCGAGCACCCACGGTGTGCTCCGCCTCATGCTCGAACTCGAAGGAGAGACCGTGCTGCGGTGCAAGCCGATCATCGGCTACCTGCACACGGGCATGGAGAAGACCGCCGAGTCGCTGACCTACATGCAGGGCGGCACGAACGTGACGCGCATGGACTACCTCTCGCCGCTCAACAACGAGTTGGTGTTCTCGATGGCGGTCGAGAAATTGCTCGGCATCGACGGAGACATTCCCGAGCGTGCGACGTGGATGCGCATGCTCCTGTCGGAGATGAACAGAATCAGCAGCCACCTTCTGTTCCTCGCGACGAACGGCATGGACGTCGGAGCGGTGTCGATGATGCTCTACGGATGGCGTGAACGAGAGGAAGTGCTGCGCTTCTTCCAGAAAGTCACCGGTCTGCGGATGAACCACAACTTCATCCGACCGGGAGGAGTGGCAGCCGACCTGCCGGCCGGGTGGCGCGACGACGTGCTCGAGATCCTCGACCTCCTGCCGTCGCGTCTCGAGGAGTACGAGGTCCTGCTGAACGGTCAGCCGATCTATCGCGATCGTCTGCAGGGCGTGGGTGTCATCACCTCTCGCGAGGCGATCGCGCTCGGTGCGACCGGTCCGATCCTGCGCTCGACCGGTGTCGCGTGGGACCTTCGCCGCACCATGCCGTACCTGCGTTACGGCGAAGTCGACTTCGACGTCGTGGTGGGCATGCACGGTGACGCATACGACCGGTATGCGATCAGGTTGAACGAGATCCGCGAGTCGATGGGAATCATCCGCCAGATCCTCGATCGCATGCCCCGTGGTGACTACCGCGTGCAGAACAAGAAGGTCACACCGCCTCCGCGTGCGCGCATCGACGAGTCGATGGAGGCACTGATCCACCACTTCAAGATCTTCACCGAGGGATTCAAGGTGCCCGAAGGAGAGGTGTACGTCGCGATCGAGAGCCCGCGAGGTGAGATCGGCTGTTACATCGTCAGTGACGGGTCCCCGACGCCGTACCGCATGCACGTGCGTGCCCCGTCGTTCGTGAACATCCAGGCACTCCCGCACATGATGCGGGGCGGTTTCGTGGCAGATGCCGTCGCGGTGATCTCGTCGGTCGACCCGGTGCTGGGGGAGGTCGATCGCTGATGGCGCGTTTGAATGACGGAAACCTGAAGCTCGCGCACGAAATCATCGCGCGGTATCCGCGCGCCCGCTCGGCAACCATTCCTTTGCTGCACCTCGCCCAGCAACAGGATGGTCATGTCACGAACGAGGCGATGGCGCACATCGCCGAACTTGTCGGGGCGACCCCGGCCGAGGTGTGGGGGACGGCGTCGTTCTACGAGATGTTCAAGTTCGAGCCGGTCGGCAGGTATCTCGTGAACATCTGCGGAACCATGTCGTGTGCGTTGATGGGCGCCGACGAGCTCATTCACCACGCCGAGGAGCGCCTCGGTGTGAGGGTCGGTGGCACCACCGACGACGGCATGATCACGCTCGAACGCGCCGAATGTCAGGCCGCGTGCACCGAAGCACCGTGTCTGCAGGTCAACTACCGCTACCGTTTCCGCGTGACCCCCGAGTCGTTCGATTCTCTCGTCGATGATCTGCGTGCGGGTCGACTGTCGGCGGAGATACCCGACCACGGCACTCTCGCCACGGTGCGTCAGAACGTCAGTGACCGCGCAGTCGGCGCAGTCGCTCCCGAGTCGGTGACCACGGACCCCGAGTGGTTCGACGGAAAGGCTGCACTGTGAGCACGGTCGGCGGTACGTGGGCACACGCGCCCGGATTCGTCGACGGCGACCGGCCGAAGATCGTCACGTCGCGTTTCGTCCACGAGGACTCGTACACGCTCGAGCGCTTCCTCGCCACCGACGGATACGCCGGTTTGCGTGCCGCGCTCGGCCGCCCGTCACCCGAGGTGCACGACGAGGTGCGCACTGCCACGGTGCTCGGCCGCGGCGGTGCCGGGTTTCCGGCAGGTACCAAGTGGGGGCTCACCCCCGAAGGCAAGTGGCCCCGCTACCTGGTGGTGAACGGTGACGAGAGCGAACCCGGCACGTACAAGGACCGTCTTCTCATGGAGCGCGATCCGCACCAGTTGATCGAAGGGTGCCTCATCGCGTGCTACGCGGCGGGTCTGTCGCAGTGCTTCCTCTACATTCGCGGCGAAATGGCGCTCGCACAGGAGCGTGTGGCGACGGCACTCAACGAGGCATACGCCGCCGGGTACGTGGGCAAGAACATCCTCGGGTCACGGTTCTCGGTCGACATCGTGTTGCACTGGGGTGCCGGTGCCTATGTGGTCGGCGAAGAGACGGCACTGATCGAGTCGCTGGAGGGCAACCGAGGCATGCCGCGACTCAAGCCGCCGTACTTTCCTGCGGCGATCGGTCTGTACGGTCAGCCGACGATCGTGAACAACGTCGAGACGTTGGCGAACCTTCCGTGGATCATGCGCAACGGCGCCGCCGCGTACACGGCCATCGGCACCGCGACGTCTCCGGGCACCCGCATGGTTGCGGTGTCCGGTCACGTGCGGCGCCCCGGCGTGTACGAGATCATCAACGGAACCACCACGTTCCGCGACCTCATCTACGGTGACGAGTTCTGCCAGGGGATCCGTGACGGCAACGATCTCAAGGCGTTCGTTCCCGGCGGCGGTTCCGCCCCGTGGTTCACGCCCGAGCAACTGGATCTTCCGTTCGAAGCCAGCCAGGTCGGCCCCGCCGGTTCGATGCTCGGATCGGGTGCAGTGATGGTCATGGACCACACCACCGACATCCCGCGCGCCGCCCTCACACTCACACGCTTCTACGCACACGAATCATGCGGCAAGTGCACGCCGTGCCGCGAGGGCGGAACCTGGCTCGAGCGGATCCTGTCGCGCGTGGTCGACGGCAAGGGCACCATGGAAGATCTCGACCAGTTGATGGAAGTCGGTCAGTCGATCTGTCCAGGTGACTTCCCGCACGCGTCGTCGTCGGCTGCGGGCCTCACGGCAGTCCCGTTCCCGTACCGCATGAACACCATCTGTTTCGTGGGTCCGTCGGCGTATGCGCCGGTGCACTCGGCCCTCACCTTGTTCCGCGGAGAATTCGAGTCGAGGGTGTCGCGCCGCACGCGCATTCCGGTGCAGGCGGTGGGTCGATGACGGCCGTCGACGACACGGCGTCGGAGTTGCCCGCGCCCGATCCGAACGCAGTGTCGATCACCATCAACGGTCGCACCGTGTCGGCGCGCAAGGGGGAATGGATCATCGCCGCGGCCGATCGCGAGGGTGAGTACATCCCGCGCTTCTGTTATCACCCGCGCATGAATTCTGTCGGCATGTGCCGCCAGTGCATGGTGGAAGTCGAAGGGCCGCGCGGTCCGATGATGGTCGTGTCGTGCATGACGCCGGTTGCCGACGGTCAGGTCGTACGAACCGACACGCCGCAGGTCAAGCGGGCCCAGGAGGGGATGATCGAGCTGTTGCTCGCCAACCATCCGCTCGACTGCCCGGTGTGTGACAAGGGAGGCGAGTGCCCGCTGCAGGACCAGGCCTTCAGCCACGGCCCGGGAGAGAGCCGGTTCGTGGAGGAGAAGCGGCACTACGAAAAGCCGATTCCGATCTCCGAGCTCGTCTATCTCGACCGCGAACGTTGCATTCTCTGCGACCGCTGCACGCGCTTCGCCGACGAAGTGGCCGGTGACGCACTGATCCATTTCACCCAGCGCGGCAACAACACCCAGGTGATGACGTTCCCCGACGAGCCGTTCGCATCGTACTTTTCCGGCAACACGGTGCAGATCTGTCCGGTTGGTGCACTCACCGCCAAGCCCTTCCGCTTCAAGGCACGTCCGTGGGACCTCGAACAGCGCGAGAGCACCTGCACCACGTGCAGTGTCGGGTGCCGCACGGTCGTGCAGTCGAGTCGTGACGAGATCGTGCGAGTGCAGGGAGTGGACTCCGACCCTGTCAACTGGGGATGGCTATGCGACAGAGGTCGCTTCGACTTCCAGTCGACGGGGTCCGACGACCGCGTCGCCAATCCACTCGTTCGTCGCAACGGCGAACTGACCGGTGCCACGTGGGCCGATGCGCTCGACGAGATCGTGCGCACGGTGCGTCATGCATCGCCGGGTTCGGTGGCGGTGCTCGGCGGCGCGCGAGGCACCAACGAGGACGCCTTCATGTGGGCACGTTTCGCCGATGCCGTCGGTGCGACGATGCGCGACGCCCAACTCGACGACGGACTGCCCGCGTCGGTCTTCGCTCTCCCCCAGGCGACCATCGACGATGCATGCTCGGCCGCGACGGTCGTGGTGATCGGCCCGGACGTCAAGGAGGAACTGCCGGTTCTCTTCCTGCGGTTGCGTGATGCCGCGACCAAGAAGCACATTCGCATCATCGAGATCTCGCCGAACGAGACACCGTTGTCTGCCCTCGCGTGGCGGACCCAGAACTGCGAGCCGGGTGCGCAGCCGGAAGCCGTCGCCGCTCTTCTCGCCGACGAGACCGTCCGTGCGCAGTTGGGGTCGGGCCCGCTCGTGATCATCGCTGGTCGCGGCAATCTGGCCGAGTCGGCATCGCACACGATGGCGGCCGTCGACGCCCTGGTCGATGCCGTCCCGGCAGCGACTGTCCTGCCGGTTCTCCGTCGCGGCAATGTGCGAGGAGCCTTGACATTCGGTCTCGCCCCGCGCGACGGCGCCGACGCAGCGCACATCCTGGAGGCAGCCGCCGCCGGTCGTGTGGAATGTCTGTTCCTCGTGGGGGCCGATCCGATCGCTGACTTCCCCGATGCTCAACTCGCGAAGCGCGCACTTGCAGGAGCCCGTGTCGTGGTGTCGCTCGACGGTTTCCTCTCTGCGTCGTCGGCGACGGCCGACGTGGTGCTGCCGGCGTCGTTGCAGGGCGAGAAAGAGGGAACCACCACCAACGTCGAAGGCCGTGTCACGACGGTGGCCCAGAAGGTGACGGCGCACGGCACGTCACGTGCCGACTGGATGGTGGCGGCCGAACTGGCCGAGATGCTCGGTCACGACCAGGGCGTGTCGACACTTGCCGACGTGCGGCGACTCATGACGCAGAGCGTGCCTGCGTTCGCGGACACACTCGCCGCGCTCGATGTCGACCCGAACGGGGTCGTGCTCGATGTGTCGCCGTTCGCACGTGAGCGCGCAGTGCGTACTGCTCCGGCTGCGCGCAATTCGTACGAGTTCAGGCTGGTTCTCTCGCGTCGTCTCTACGACGCAGCCGTGGGAACCGCGACGAGCCCGGCGTTGAGCGCTCTTGCTCCGGGCGCGCGCGTCACGGTGAACCCGCTCGACCTCGACAAGATCGGTGCACGCGAGGGCTCGAACGTGCGTGTGGGTGCCGGCAACTCGTCGGTCGTCCTGCCGGTCGCCGTGTCGGCAGCAGTCGCACGTGGAACGGCGATGGTCGCCCACAACCAGCCCGGTGGCGATGTCCGTGACGTGCTGACGTCGGGTGCATCGGTCACCGAGGTGAGGATCGAGGCACTGTGACCGGGCTGCTCGCCGTCGACCCGATGCTCGAGGGAGACCTCTTCTGGGCACCGCTGATGGTGGTGCTCGTGAAGGTTCTCCTCGTCTTCGTGGTCGGACTCGTGGCGACCATGCTGATGGTGTGGTTCGAGCGCAAGGTGATCGCGGGCATGCAGAACCGCATCGGACCGAACAAGGCCGGCCCCTTCGGCCTCCTGCAGACCCTCGCCGACGGCATCAAGTTGTTCTTCAAGGAAGACCTCATCCCGGAGCGATCCGACAAATTCGTCTTCCGTCTCGCTCCGTATCTGGCGCTGGTGCCTGCGTTCCTCGCGTTCGCGATCATCCCGCTCGGTGGTGACTTCCGTGGCGACGCAGACGGCATGGTCACGATCTTCGGCCAGCAGACTCGTCTGCAACTGGCCGATCCGCCGGTCGGGGTGCTGTTCGCTCTCGCGATCTCGTCGATCGCCGTCTACGGCATCATGCTCGCCGGCTGGGCGAGCGGGTCGAAGTACCCGTTGCTCGGGTCTGTTCGTGCGTCGGCGCAGATGGTCTCGTACGAGGCCGCACTCGGGTTGTCGATCGGTGCGGTGCTCCTCGTGTCGGGGACACTGTCGACAGCGGGCATCGTCGACGGCCAGAGCAACCTCGGCAGTTGGAACGTGGTGGCCACCGGGTTCGTGCCGTTCATCATCTTCCTCATCGCCGCCACCGCCGAACTCAACCGCCCACCGTTCGACCTCGTGGAAGCAGAACAGGAACTCGTCGGAGGGTTCAACACCGAGTACGCCTCGATTCGTTTCGCGCTCTTCTTCCTCGCCGAGTTCATGAACACGGTCACGATGTCGGCTCTCATCGTCACGTTGTTCTTCGGTGGTCCCCAGCCGATCGCGATCGGCAACACCACGATCGACCTCCCGATCCCGAACGCGATCGAGGGCACCGTGTGGTTGCTGCTCAAGGTGCTGGTGTTCCTCTACGTGTACGTGTGGTTCCGGGCCACGTTGCCGCGTCTGCGCTACGACCAGCTCATGGACCTCGGCTGGAAGCTCTTGATCCCCGGCTCGCTCGCCTGGTTCCTGTTGCTCGCGGTCCAGCGCGTCGGTCGCGAAGCGGGATGGGACCAGGTGGTGGTCACTGTCACCACGGCGTTGGTGCTCATCGGCGGCTATGTGTTGTTGACGCTCGCGAACAAGGTGAGCCGTGCCAATCGCGAACGAGACGGAGCAAGTTTCTGATGGGTTACCTCGGCGGATTCCTCGTGACGATAAGGCAACACGGTTCGAAGAACCGTGTCACCACGGAGTACTCGGGTGGCCGCGTCTGGCGCAAGAAGAAGCGCGACGACCGCGACGAGAAGATCGAGAAGCCCGAGCGTCTCCACGGTCGTCACGTGCTGAACCGCTACGAGGACGGAATGGAGAAGTGCATCGGCTGCGAACTGTGCGCCGGTGTCTGTCCTGCGAGGTGCATCTACGTGCGCGGCGCCGACAACGACCCCGATGCACCGACGTCGCCGGGCGAACGCTTCGGGTTCGTCTACGAGATCAATTACCTCCGTTGCATCCACTGCGACCTCTGTGTCGAGGCGTGTCCCACCGAGGCGATCACCGAGACGAAACTGTTCGAGTTCTCGTTCACCAACCGGCGCGATGCGATCTACACCAAGGACGAATTGTTGGTCGACGACGAGGGCCGCCCCCAGCAACTTCCCTGGGAAGACTGGCGACCGGGCGAGGACCAGTTCACGTCGGGTTGGATGCGCGCGACGTCGCCCTCGGGCGACGCCACGTTCGAGGGTGTCGTGTCGTGGAGCGGAGAACTCGGACACGGTGTCCGTGCTCCGGAACCCGAGCAGGAAATCCGCGATGCCGGGGAGCCGAACTGATGGAGTTGTTCGTCTTCGTGTGCTCTGCAGCGATGATCCTCGCCGGTGCGATCGGGGTGGTGACGCGGTCGAATCCTGTGCATGCTGCGCTCAGCCTCGTGTTGACGTTGTTCGGTGTCGCTGTTGCGTTCGTGGCACAGGAAGCGAACTTCCTTGCGGCGGTGCAGGTCATCGTCTACGCGGGAGCGATCGTGGTCTTGTTCCTGTTCGTGATCATGTTGCTCGGTGTCGACCGTGCCGAGAACGTGCGCGTCGAGCCGATCAGCGGCCAGCGGTCGCTGGCCACCGTGGTTGCGCTCGGTGTCTCCGGAGTTGTCGTGGCCGCCGTCGTGCGCGCGGCTGACTCCCTCGGTGACCAGGGCAGAGGACTCGATGCGACCACGGTCGCCTCTCCCGACGCGAACACGCGGCAGTTGGCCCGGTCGATCTTCTCCGACAACGTCTTTTCGTTCGAACTGGCCACCGCCATCTTGTTGGTGGCAGTTCTCGGCACGGTGCTCCTTGCCCGCCGCATGAAAGAGAACTCACAGTGATCGGCGCCGTCACTCCCACTGCGACATGGTGGATGGTGCTGGCCGCCGTGCTCTTCGGGATCGGCACGCTCGGTGTGATGACCAGGCGCAACCCACTGGTCGTGTTCATGTCGATCGAGTTGATGTTGAACGCCGTCAACCTGACGTTCGTCGCTCTCGCCAGCCGTCTCGGTGACATCAACGGCCAGACGGCTGTGTTCTTCGTCCTGGTGGTCGCAGCGGCCGAGGTGGTCGTCGGTCTCGGCATCATCGTCGCGATCATGCGTCGCCGGCCGGAGACCACCGTCGACGACCTGACGGGACTGAAGGGTTGAGCACGCGATGACCGATCTCTTGTGGCTCGTTCCTGCCCTGCCACTCGCGGGCTTCGTCGTGATCCTGCTGTTCGGACGCCGACTCGGCGAGCCGGGAGCCGGAATCGTCGCGACTGCCGCGACCGCGTCGTCGTTCTTGGTGGTCGTCGCGACCTGGCTCGACATGCTCGGTCGCCCCGAGAGTGACCGCCACGGCGTGCTCACGATCTTCGAGTGGTTGCCGGTCGGATCGTTCTCGGTCGACATGGCACTCGTGGCCGACCCGTTGTCGGTGACGATGGCATTGTTCGTCACCGGAATCGGGTCGCTCATCCATCTCTATGCGATCGGGTACATGCACGGTGACCCGAAGTTCCCGAAGTTCTTCATGTACCTGAACCTCTTCGTCTTCTCGATGCTGATGCTGGTCCTGGGTGAGAACCTGCTCGTCACCTTCCTCGGGTGGGAAGGCGTGGGTGTCTGTTCGTACTTCTTGATCTCGTTCTGGCACGACCGTGAATCGGCGGCGACCGCGGGAAAGAAGGCGTTCGTGACGAACCGCGTGGGTGACTGGGGAATGATGGTCGCGATGTTCCTGGCCTTCTCGGCCGCAGGAACACTGTCGTATGCGGGTCTCAACCACGCGGCCGAAGACGGAAAGATCGCCGCAGTCACCGCGACCGGCATCGCCTTGATGCTGTTCGTCGGCGCGGCCGGAAAGAGTGCGCAGTTGCCTCTCTACATCTGGTTGCCCGACGCCATGGAGGGCCCGACCCCCGTCTCGGCTCTCATCCACGCCGCCACCATGGTCACCTCGGGCGTGTTCTTGTTGACGCGCGTGGCACCGGTTCTCGACGCCGCCTATCCGTGGGCGATGGACATCGTCGCGACGGTGGGTGTGCTGACGGCGTTGTTCGCCGCCACCATCGCCGTGGCACAGACGGACATCAAGAAGGTGCTGGCCTATTCCACGGTGTCGCAGCTCGGCTTCATGTTCCTCGCGATCGGCTCGGGGGCCTACGTCGCCGCGGTGTTCCACATGGTCACGCACGCGTTCTTCAAGGCGTTGTTGTTCCTCGGTTCGGGGTCGGTCATCCATGGCATGCACCACGAACAAGACATGCGTCGTATGGGTGCGCTGCGCAAGGTGATGCCGATCACCGGTTTCACGTTCATCATCGGCTGGCTCGCCATTGCGGGAGTCCCGCCGTTCGCAGGGTTCTGGTCGAAAGACGAGATCCTGCTCTACACGTTCGCCAACAACCGTCTGCTGTGGGCCGCCGGTGTCGCGGCCGCCTTGCTGACCGCTTTCTACATGACACGACAGGTGATCATGGTCTTCTTCGGCGAAGCTCGTTGGCACGACCACGCGGCCGAGCACGGCGCACACGGAGACCATTCGGCCGACGGCACTCCGCACGAGAGCCCGTGGACGATGACGCTTCCTCTCGTGGTACTCGCGGTGCTGTCGACGGTGGGCGGTGCGATGCAGCTGCCGTTCTCGAAACAGACCCACTGGCTCGGGGACTGGCTCGCGCCAGTCGTGCACGGTGCCGAGGCAGACATCAAGGGAACGTGGGCCTATGACAACAAGTGGCTGCTCCTCGCGTTCGCGATCGCGGTCGCAGCGACCGGTATCGCTGCGTCTGTCGCGGTGTATGCCAAGAGCAAGTTCAAGCCGGTCGAGCCACGGATCCTCGCTGACGGGTGGCACTACGACTCGGGTGTCGCTGCTGTGGTGGGTGGTCCCGGTCGGCGTGCGTTCCAGTCGGTCGCCGATGTCGATGCGGCGGTCGTCGACGGAGCAGTGAACGGAGCGGGACGCGTGACGATGGCGGCGTCGAATGTCGCCCGTCGCATGCAGTCTGGTTTCCTGCGTTCGTATGCGGCGGTCATCACTGCCGGCGCGGTGTTGTTGCTGGCATGGTTCTTGTGGCGGGGGTGGATGTGAACGCCACCGTTGCCGCAGTGTCGGCTCCCATCTCGTTCCCGATCCTGTCGATGCTCGTCATCGTGCCCGTGCTCGGTGCGGCAACGGTGGCACTCATGTCGTCGCGCCGCCCGGAATGGACCAAACTCGTTGCGACCCTCACGTCTGTCGCGACCGGCGCAATGGCTCTGTGGTTGCTCGCCGAGTTCGACGGCGACTCGGGAGCCTTCCAGTTCGTCTCGCGCCATGACTGGATCGAGCCGTGGGGGATCTCCTGGCACCTGGGCGTCGACGGAATCTCGTTGTTCATGGTGGTACTCACGGGCTTGTTGTTCCCGCTCGTGATCCTCGGTGTCGACCCGCACCACGACGAGAAGCGGTATCTGGCGTGGCTGCTGATGCTCGAGGCCGGTGTGATGGGGTCGTTCCTGTCGCTCGATCTGTTCCTGTTCTTCGTCTTCTTCGAGATCGTGCTCGTGCCGATGTATTTCCTCATCGGCGGCTGGGGGTACGACAAGCGCGTGTACGCGGCCACGAAGTTCTTCCTGTACACCATGCTCGGGTCGGCCTTCATGCTGGTCGGGATCGTGGCGACGGCGGTTCTCTCCCGCGGCGACACCGGAGGCTTGACGTTCGATCTCGTCACCATCGCCGAGCGCGGCGACTTCGCCACGTCCACTGCGCGGTGGTTGTTCGCGTCGTTCGCAATCGCATTCGCCGTGAAGGTGCCGTTGTTCCCCGTCCACACGTGGCTGCCGGATGCCCACACTCAGGCGCCGACGGGCGGATCGGTGATCCTCGCCGGAGTCTTGCTGAAGCTCGGAACCTACGGTTTCCTGCGGTTCGGTCTCTACCTGTTCCCCGAAGCCGCTGTCTGGTCGCGGCCCGTGCTGCTGACGCTCGCCGTCATCGGCGTGATCTGGGGTGCGATCGCTGCGACCATGCAGCGAGACCTCAAGCGACTGGTCGCATATTCGTCGGTGGCGCACCTCGGGTTCATCGTGCTCGGCACCTTCGCGATCACCAGCCAGGCACTCACCGGCTCGGTGGTGCAGATGGTGAACCACGGTGTGTCCACCGGGGCCTTGTTCCTCCTGGTCGGCATGATCTACGAGCGACGCCACACGCGGGAGATCGCCGAACTGCGCGGTATCCAGTCGGTTGCGCCGGTGTTCGCCGGTGTCTTCATGGTGGTGATGCTCTCGTCGATCGGCGTGCCGGGTCTGAACGGGTTCGTCGGCGAGTTCTTGATCCTCATCGGGTCGTTCGAGACCGCGCGGTGGTGGACAGTGGTGGCCGCGACGGGCGTCATCCTCGCCGCGCTGTACCTGCTGTGGGCGTACCAGCGTGTGTTCCACGGACCTGTCGACGACGCGAACTCGAACTTCCGTGAGATGTCACTGCGCGAAGGAACGTTGATGGCGGTGTTCGTCGGCCTGATCGTGTTCACCGGTCTCTATCCGAAGCCGATGCTCGACCGCATCGAACCCGCGGTCGACCGACTCATCGAGCACGTCGAGGAGCGCAGCGACTTCGTGTCGCCGACACGACCGGCACCGCACGAGGGGAGTGACGGATGAGGACCGCGATGATCGCCGCCGGACTCGAGTCTCCGTCACTCGAATGGGGAGACCTCGCCCCGCTGCTGGTCCTGCTCGTCGGTACTTGCACCCTGATGTTGCTGGGATCTCTCGTGCGCGGCTGGACGCAGACACTCGGGACGGCACTCACGACCCTCACTGCCCTGGTGTCAGGTGTGTGGTGGGTGGTGGTCTGGGAGCGCGACTCCACTGTGGTCGGTCGACTGATCATCGTGGATGCACTCACCATCGACCGTGCGACCGCTCTCACCGGAATGATCGTCGCCGTTGCGCTCGCGGCGGCCAGCTTGCTCCTGCATTCCCGACCGCAGACCGGCGAAGGTACGGAAGTCAACGCGCTGCTCCTGACGTCTGCGATCGGTGCGGTCGTGCTCGCCGGAGCGAACGACCTCATTTCTCTCTTCCTCGGTCTCGAGATCCTCTCTCTGTCGCTCTATCTGCTGGCGGCCAGCAACCGCCGCCGTGACGTGAGCCAGGAAGCAGGGTTCAAGTACTTCGTGCTCGGTGGTGTGGCGTCTGCTTTCATGCTCTACGGCATCGCACTCGTCTACGGTGCGACCACCTCGACGTCGCTCGACGTCATCAAGACCGGTCTCGAGGCGCAGGCGCGCGTGACCGGTTCTGATGCGATGTTGCTCGTCGGCATCGGTCTGCTCCTGGTCGGTCTTGCCTTCAAGGTGTCGGCGGTGCCCTTCCAGGTGTGGACCCCGGATGTCTACGAAGGTGCCCCGACACCGGTCACGGCCTACATGGCGTCGGCCGGAAAAGTCGCCGCATTCGTGGCACTCTCGCGCATCATCATCGACACTTTCGGCCGGCGTGTCGACGACTGGCGGCCGGCTCTGTGGGCACTCGCAGTTCTGTCGACCGTCGTCGGTGCGGTGATGGCCGTGTCACAGACGAACGTGAAGAGACTGCTCGCATACTCGTCGATCAGTCACGCCGGTTTCGTGCTCGTAGGGTTCGAAGCGGCGGGAGTTCGCGGCAGTGACGGCGTGTCGGCGTCGATGGCGTATCTCGTCGCGTATTCGGCGATGGTCCTCGGTTCTTTCGCAGCCGTCGCAGCCGTGACCGGCCGTGACCACGCCGATGCCTCGCTCGCGTCGTTCCGCGGGCTCGCCCGCCGCCACCCGGTGCTGGCGGTGGCGTTCTCGGTGCTGCTCCTGGCCCAAGCCGGTGTACCGCTCACGTCAGGTTTCGTCGTGAAGTTCGGCGTCATCACTGCCGCGGTCGATGCCGGGTCGAACGTTCTGGCGATCGTGGCAATGGTGGCGGCGGTGATCGCGGCCTACCTCTACCTGAAGATCATGGTGTCGATGTGGCTCGAGGATCCGGACGATGATTCACGCCCGGCGGTGCCGGCGACGACCGCAGTGGTGATCGCGGTCTCGGTGGGGTTCACCTTGTTGGTCGGATTCCTGCCGGGTTGGTTGCTGAACGCGACCTCGTCGATCGGTGGCTGAACCGCACCTGCGGCCGTCTCAGTCGTCGAGCGCGCGACGGATCAGCTCGTCGAACAGGCCCTGATTCTGGGAGTCGCCGACGGCGGTGTCTTCCGGGTGCCATTGCACACCGACCACCCACGACGCGCGCGTCGATTCGACCGCTTCGATCGTTCCGTCTGGAGCCGTCGCAGTGACGACAAGGTCACGGCCGATCGTGTCTATGGCCTGGTGATGGAACGAATGGACAATGGGAGCGAGAGTTCCCATGGCGCGTGCCACGCGCGAGTCGGCAACGACGGTCACCGGGTGCATCACGTCGCGGTGGTCGTCGGCGGTGGGAATGTGCTGCACCAAGGTGCCGCCGTGGGCGACGTTGAGCACCTGGTGACCGCGACAGATCGCGAGCACGGGTATGTCGCGTGCGAGTGCGGCGTCCAGTGCGGCGATCTCGAAACCGTCGAGAAAGTCGTCGACACCGTAGAGCGTCTCGCGTTCGGTCTGCCCGTACCGAGCAGGGTTCACGTCTCCGCCGCCGAGCAGCACCATGGCGTCACAGGTGTCGATCGTCGCACGCACGATGTCGGGGTCGTCGGTCGGTGGCACCAGCACGGGGAGTCCTCCTGCGCGTTGGATGGCGTCGGCGTAAAAGCGACCGCCACTGACGACGGGCGTGCGGTGCCCTGCCGCTTCGGGACTGCGACGGGCAGGAATCGCCACCAGCGGCCGACGGGTCACAACACCTCGTCGATGTCGTAGCCGGCCGCACGGGCAGCCTCGATCACGGCAAGCGCATGGTCGCGGCCCCGCACTTCGAGCACCGTCTGTACCCCCGTTTCACGAACGTGTAGGTCGACTCCTTCACGCACGTGCTCGACTTCGATGAGGTTCGCACCCTGTTCGGCGAACAAGGTGAGCAATCGCGCGAGACCGCCGGGCCTGTCGGAGATGCGGGCGAACACGATCAGGCGTCGGCCCACCTGTGTCTCATGGCGCCTGATGAGATTGGGGACCAGCCCGAGGTCGACGTTTCCTCCCGACAGCACGACGCACGTGGTGCCCGTCGACGACGGCACCACCTGGCGCGACAGGAGTGCCGAGACTCCGACTGCGCCACCCCCCTCCACGTACAGCTTCCCTCGATCCATGAGGAGCACCATCGCATCGGCCACCAGGTCTTCTTCCACGACCACGATCTCGTCGACGAACTGCTCGATGATCGGTGCGGTGAACTCGCCCGGCGACTTCACCGCGATGCCGTCGGCGAGGGTGACGACAGGGCCGTCGGGCACCGGAATGCCGGCATACGGTGCACACGCACGTACCTGTATGCCGATGACCTTGATTCTCGGGTTCGTCATCTTGCACGCGATTGCGACTCCGCCCGTGAGGCCTCCACCTCCGAGCGGAACAATGACCGTCTCGAGATCAGCGATGTCGTCGAGAAGCTCGAGACCGAGTGTCGCCTGGCCAGCGACGACGACAGGATCGTCATAGGGATGACAGAAGGCCGCACCGGTTTCGGCCGCACGCGCTCGTGCCATGGCCACTGCCTCGACCAGCGAGTCGCCACCTTCGGCCAGTGTCGCTCCGTATGAACGAACGGCCGCCATCTTCGACAGTGACGCGCCGGCGGGCACGAAGATCTCGCACGGTACGCCGTGGTGTCGTGCCGCGAAGGCCAGAGCCTGTGCGTGGTTTCCTGCACTTCCGGCGACGACACCCTTGGAGACGCTCGTTCCGAGCGACGAGAGTTTGGCCATTGCTCCGCGGATCTTGAACGAACCGGTCCGCTGGAGGTTCTCGGCCTTGAACACGACGCTGCCGCCACAGCGTTCTGACAGGGCGGCCGACTCGACGACGGGGGTCCGCTTGACCACTCCTTCTCCCGCGGCCCGGGCCACCGAGATGTCCGAAAGTGACAGCGGGAAGTCGGTCATGCGCGACCTACCGTAGTTGTCGTGCGTGCGCTGGTGATCGGAAATGCCGAGGACCTCGATCCCGGGCTCGTCGGTGCGGCGTTGCGCAGGCGCGGGTGGCACATGTGTGAACGAGTTCGGGAGTCACACGACCAGTGGCCGAGGCACGGTGAGATCCCCGATCTGGAAGGTGCAGACATGGTGGTCTCACTCGGATCAGGGTGGAGCACCTATTGGGACCACGTGGCTGACGCGGTGCAGGCCGAACAAGAACTCCTGCGCACCGCGATCGACCGCGGGTCGATGATTCTGGGGGTCTGCTTCGGGGCGCAGCAGTTGGCGACCGCACTCGGCGGCACCGTGGAGCGAGCTCCGGTCCCCGAGATCGGCTGGTGCCCGGTGGAGGTCGCGCCGGCCGGGGTCGGTGACCCTGACATCGCCCTGGTACTCGCCGGAGAGTGGATGCAGTGGCACTACGACGCCATCACGGTTCCCCCTGACGCCACGACAGTGGCAGTGTCGCCTGTCGGGGTGCAGGCGTTCACCCACGGGAGGTGCCTCGGCGTGCAATTTCACCCTGAAGTCACCGAATCCATCGTGAGGGAATGGGCGGCGGGCGACGGAGCGGCCGAACTGGAGGCTGTGGGGCAGACCCCGGCATCACTGTGCCAAGAGACCGTGGGCCGGATGAGCGAGATGGTCGAGCGCACCGATCGCCTCGTTGGCTGGTTCCTCAGCCGATCCGGTCACAAAGGCACATAGATCGGGCCGACGCTGAAGTTGGGGTCAGATTCGGGCCCCGCAGTAGTCTCGGAGACGATGTCCCCCTTCCTGCGGTCGTATCTCACCGTTGTCTGGTTCGGTCTTGCGGCGTTCTTGATCGCCGGGCTGTTGCTCGGTCTCGCGTCGTTGCTGCGACCGGTGCGCCCGACTCGCGAGAAGTTGCTGACCTACGAGAGCGGTGTCGACCCGGTCGGCGAAGGTTGGTCGCAGAGCCAGATCCGCTACTACGTGTTCGCCCTGCTGTTCGTGATCTTCGACGTGGAAGCGGTGTTCATCTTTCCGTGGGCCACACAGCTCGAGCGGTACGGAATGTTCGGCCTCGCGGAAATGGGAATTTTCGTCGGAATCTTGGTTCTCGGTTTGGTGTACGCCTGGCGCAAGGGTGTGCTGCGGTGGGCATGAGCACAGGAATGGTGATGACATGGGTCTCGTAGATCGCGGACGTCTGCCCAAGCCGCTCACGTCGCTGTTCAACCTCGGACGCTCGCACAGCCTCTGGGTGTACCAGTGGGGATTGGCGTGCTGTGCGATCGAGATGGGTGCGGCATTCGGATCGCCCCGTTACGACGTGATGCGCCTCGGAGTGATTCCGCTGCCTGCGTCGCCTCGCCAGGCTGACCTGGTCGTCATCTCGGGGACGGTCACCGACAAGATGGCTCCTGCGATCAAGCGGCTCTACGAGCAGATGCCCGAGCCCAAGTACGTGATCTCCATGGGGTCGTGCGCAAACTGCGGCGGGCCGTACTGGGACAGCTACTCGGTCACCAAGGGCATCGACCAGATCATTCCCGTCGACGTGTACGTGCCCGGTTGTCCTCCGCGTCCCGAGGCTCTGCTCGAAGGAATCGTGCTGTTGCAGCAACGCATCAAGAACGAAGACATGGGCGCGCGTTGGCGCGGCGAAGGCTTCCGGGCGATGTCGGCTGTCGACGGCGCCAGTGCAGAAAGGGGAGGTGTCCCCGTTGTCGTCGACTGAGACCCCCACCGAGGCACCGCGCGACGTCCGTCGCGACGAGGCGATGGCCGAGCTGCTCGCAGCACTCGGTGGCGCCGTGCGTGATTCGCTCGTCAAGCCCGGCGACGACATGTGGGTACGCGTCGACGCGGCGTCGTGGCGCAGTGCGTGCGAGACCGTCAAGAGTCTCGGTTACACCTACTTCTGTTACCTCTCTGCGATCGACTGGATGCCGTCGCCGTTCGGACGCGGCGAAGACGACCCGACCGAACCGGCGCCGGAGCGTGACTCCACCGTCAAGCAGGGCTACACCGGAGGAGACTCTCGTTTCCAGTTGCTCGCACGCTTCGTTCAGCCTCAGACGAGTCTCGGCGTGAACCTCAAGGCCGACGTTCCTGATTCGATGTCGGTGGAGTCGATATCGGCTGTGTATGCCGGTGCGAACTGGCACGAACGCGAGACGCACGAGATGTTCGGCATCGACTTCGCGGGACATCCCGACCTGCGCAACATGTACCTGCCGACAGATTTCGAGGGCTACCCGCTCCGCAAGGACTTCCCGCTCCTGGCTCGCATCGTGAAGCCGTGGCCGGGAATCGTCGACGTGGAGCCGCTGCCCGGTGACGACGGAGACGAGGAAGGTGCCGCATCATGACCATGCTCGGAGACCGCCAGCAACTCAGCTACATCGCGGCGCAGGCTGCCGATGCCCGCGTGAACGTCGAGCTCGAGACCGAGGGCATGACCCTCAACATCGGGCCGCAGCACCCCGCCACGCACGGAACGTTGCGCATCATCGCGCGTCTCGACGGCGAGCAGGTGGTGTGGGCCGACACCTCCGCCGGCTACATGCACCGCGGCTACGAGAAGCTCACCGAAGTGCGCACCTTCCCGCAGGTGACGGCGCTCATCAACCGCATCGACTGGCTCGGTTCGTTCGCCAACGAGGTGCCCTTCATTCTCGCCGCCGAGAAATTGATGGGAGTCGAGGCTCCCGCACGCGCGCAGCACATCCGGACGATTCTGTTCGAACTCTCGCGCATCGCGAACGTGTCGCTGTTCCTCGGCGACCTCGGTGTGCAGCTCGGAGCAGTGACGCCGGTGTTCCTCGCGTTCCGCGACCGTGAATACGTGCTGAACCTCATCGAGTCGGCCACTGGCGGACGCTTCCACCCGAACTTCGACCGCATCGGCGGCCTCAAGGACGACCTGCCGGCTGGGTTCGTGGAAGAGACACGAGCGGTGATGGGCAAGTTGCGCAACTTCTGCGACGAGATCGAGCGTCTGTTGTTCGGCAACGAAATCTTCCAGGCGCGCACACGCGGCATCGGTGTCATTCCCCGCGACGTCGCGTTGCAGTACGGGTTGTCGGGTGCGAACCTGCGCGCGAGCGGTGTCGACTGGGACCTGCGCCGCGACCAGGAACTGCCGATGGCGTGGAACAAGGTCGACTGGAAGGTGTGGACCCACCCCGACGGCGACTCCTTCGCCCGTTGCTGGGTGCGTCTGCAGGAAGTGCGCGAGTCGACCAAGATCGTCGATCAACTGCTCGACACGCTGCCGGCCGGACCGGTGATGGCCAAGGTCCCCAAGATCATCAAGGTTCCGGAGGGTGAGGCATGGGTCTCCACCGAGAACCCTCTCGGCGAGATGGGCTACTACGTGGTGTCGAAAGGTGACCTCGGCCCGTTCCGGGTGAAGATCCGCTCGGCGTCGTTCAACAACATCTCGATCGTGCCCTGGCTCCTCAAGGGTGTCTACGTACCGGACATCGTCACGATCCTCGCGTCGCTGTACTTCATCCTCGGGGACATCGATCGCTGATGCTGTCCGTCGAACTTGCGTACTGGGCGCAGTCGTTGCTGCGGGTGCTCGGCGGTCTGGTGGCCGTGCTGCTCCCGGCGGGAACCATCGTGTACCTGTTCCTCTTCAAGATGATGTCGTTCATGCAGTCGCGCCTCGGGCCGATGGAAGCCGGTCCGTACGGGTCGCTCCAGTTGTTCGCCGAGGTGGGCAAGTGGATGCAGAAGGAAGACATCGTCCCGGAGCGCGCCCAACCCGAGGCCTTCATCTTCAAGTTGGCGCCGCTCATCGTGCTCGCGAGCTCGTTCCTGCTCGTGGCGGTGGTGCCGTTCGGACCTGACGCATGGTTCACGAACTTCGACGCAGGTATTTTCTATGCGCTCGCCGTGTCGTCGATCTCGGCACTCGGTGTGATCATCGCCGGCTGGGCGAGTGCGAACAAGTACTCGTTGCTCGGCGGTCTCCGTGCGGCCGGTCAGCTGATCGCATACGAACTCCCGATGGTGCTCGCCGTCATCGGTGTCGTGATCCAGGCCGGCACCATGAACCTCCAGCAGATCGTCGTGGCACAGAACACCGGTTCGATCTTCGGGTGGGACGGACTCGGAAACCCGTACATCCTCACCCAGTTCGTCGGGTTCCTCGTGTTCATGATCGCCGTGCAGGCCGAACTCACCCAGCCTCCGTTCGACATGCCGATCGCCGAATCTGAACTCGTGTCCGGCTACATGACCGAATACACCGGCTTCCGTTTCTTGATCTTCTTCATCAGTGAGTACGCGACCGCGGGCATCCTCGCGATGATCGCCTCTGTCCTCTTCCTCGGCGGTTGGGGAGTGCCTTTCGCGTGGTTCGGGTGGGACGGCATCGGCGACGTGTCGAACTGGATGAACCTCGCCGGACCGTTGATCCTGTTCACGAAGATGCTCGTTCTCGTCTTCTTCATGATGTGGATCCGCTTCTCGTACCCACGTTTCCGAGAGGACCAACTGCAGGGCTTCGCGTGGAAGGTGCTGATCCCCGTGTCGCTCGCGAACATCATGGTGACATCGATCCTGAAGGTGGCCTTCTGATGGCAAAGCCCCGCATTCCCGGTCTGATCAAGGGTCTCAGCGTCACTTTCTCGACCTTGTTGCGCACCGCTTCCCAGGGCGCGGCAACGGTGCAGTACCCGCACGAGAAGGAGACGCCGCCCATTCGTGCGCGCGGAGTCATCGCCCTCCACGAAGGCAACTGCACGTCGTGCATGCTGTGCGCGAGGTCGTGCCCCGACTGGTGCATCTACATCGAGGGACACAAGGAACTCGCTCCGCCCCGGCGTGCCGGCGGCGCGCCGCGCAAGGTGAACAAGCTCGACCGGTTCGACATCGACTACGCACTGTGCATGTACTGCGGCATCTGCGTGGAAGTGTGCCCGTTCGACGCGCTCTTCTGGAGCCCCGAGTACGAGTACTCCGAACCGCGCATCGCCGACCTGCTGCACGACAAGGGCAAGCTCGGCGAGTGGATGGAGACCGTGCCCGAGGCACCCGAGCTCGAGGCCGGGGCCGACAAGAAGGGCAAGAAGTGATGGTTGCCGCCGAACTTCTCGTGGCCCAGAACATCGGTTTCTGGACGATCGCAGCGATCATGGTGGTGGGTGGCCTGCGTGTCGTCACCACCAACAACGTCGTTCATGCGGCGCTGTGGTTGGTCGTCGTGCTCTCGGGCGGCGCGGCGCAGTACATCTTGCTCGCCGCCGAGTTCCTCGCGCTGACGCAGGTCCTCGTCTACATCGGCGCGGTGATGGTGCTGTTCCTCTTCGGCGTCATGCTCACACGGGCCAAGATCGGCGCCGAGAAAGACCTCAACAATCGCAACTGGTTCATCGCCGTGCCCGTGTCGGTGTTGCTGCTGGCGACTCTGCTGCTCGCACTCAACGACGGTTTCGGGAACGAGCGCATGCCGACCGATGCGGGCCCCGTCGACACCCGCGTCGTCTCCGACCAGATCTTCGGTCCGTACCTGCTCCCGTTCTGGGCGCTGTCGTTCGTGCTGCTCGCCGCGGTCGTCGGGGCAATCGTGCTCGCGAGGAGGGACTGACCGTGCTCGTCAACCAGTTCCTCATGCTCGCCGCCGTCATGTTCTCGATCGGCGTCTACGGCGTCATCGCCCGCAAGAACGCGGTGTTGGTGTTGATGTCGATCGAACTCATCCTGAACGCCGTGAATCTGAATCTCATCGCGTTCGCGATGAGGACCGGCACCGCCGACGGGCACACCTTCGCGCTCTACGTGATCGCGGTGGCGGCGGCCGAGGTGGGCGTCGGACTCGCGATGGTGCTGCTCATGTACAGGAACCGCAGGTCGATCGGCCTCGAAGAACTCTCCGAGATGAAGGGCTGATCCGTGTTGGTTCGTGCGTCTGAAGCAGCGGCGGAAGTGTCGTTCAGTTCGGGATGGTTCCTCGAGAACGCATGGGTGATCCCTGTCATCCCGGCCCTCGCCTTCGCCTTGATCATCTTCTTCGGCAAGCGCATGCCGAGGAAGGGGAGCGAGTTCGGCATCGCATCGATGGTCGCGGCGCTGGTTTTTTCCGCGATGGCCGCATGGCAGTGGATCGACCGCGTCAACGGGGTGCCCGACGACGTCTACGTGCCGCCGGTCGTGCGCACCTGGACCTGGTGGCAGAGCGGCGGGGTCGAGTTCGGTATCGGCCAGCACATCGACGGTCTCTCCATCGTGTTGTTGGTGGTCGTGGCGTTCATCTCCACTCTCGTGCAGATCTACTCCACCGAATACCTGCACGGCGACCGTCGCTACACGCACTTCTTCGGGTCGTTGACGCTCTTCTCGGCCGGCATGTTGAACATGGTCGTGGCCGAGAACATGCTGCAGTTGATCCTCGGCTGGGAGTTGATGGGTCTCTGCTCGTTCATGCTCATCGGGCACTGGTGGGAAGACAAAGCCAACTCGCGCGCGGCGCTCAAGGCCTTCTTCACGACACGCACCGGTGACATCGGACTTCTCACCGGAACATCGATCCTCTTCTTCGCGGCGAACGACTGGACCCAGAAGACCCTCGGTGTCTCCGGGTTCTCGATCCGTGGGTTGTCGGCGTGGGCCCTGTCGGGCGAGGGAAGCAGCACCGCGATCACCGTGGGTGCGATCGCACTGTTCATCGCCGCGATCGGGAAGTCGGGTCAGTTCCCGCTCCACACCTGGTTGCCCGACGCCATGGCCGGCCCGACGCCTGTCTCGTCGCTGTTGCACTCGTCGACCATGGTCGTGGCGGGTGTGTTCCTGGTGGCGCGGGTCTATCCGGTGTTCTTCGAGGGAATGAACGTCTACGGCTCGGGCCTCAACCTCATCGTGTTGATCGGAGCGGTCACGATCATCATCGCCGCGGCGCTCGCGTTCGTTCAGAGCGACATCAAGAAGGTGCTCGCGTACTCCACGGTCTCGCAGCTCGGCTACATGATCATGGGACTCGGCGCTGGTGCGTGGTTGCCCGCCGTCTTCCACATCTTCACTCACGCGTTCTTCAAGGCCTGTCTCTTCCTCGGTGCCGGTTCGATCAGCCACAGTGCGTCGCACCACTCGTTCGACATGAAGAAGGACATGGGCGGTCTGCGCAAGCACATGCCGATCACCTTCGCCACGTGGATGGTCTCGACGTTCGCGTTGATGGGAATCTTCCCGTTCTCGGGTTTCTTCTCCAAGGACGAGATCATCGACAATGTCGGACACGCCGGCTACGACGTGTTCATGTGGGTCGGTCTGGTGGGAGCCTTCATGACGGCGGCGTACATGACGCGTGCCACGTGGCTCACGTTCTTCGGCGAACCGCGCGGAGCAGCGGCCGGTGAGCACCACGACGACCACGGAAGTGACCATGCCGACGCCGGTCACGATGACCACGGCCACGACGCACATGCGAGCCACGGTCACGACGACCACGGCCACGATGCGCATGCCTCGCACGGTCCGCGTGAATCGGGACCGTTGATCACCATCCCGCTGGTCATCCTCGCAACGCTCGCGATCGGATCGGGCCTGTTGAACGCGGTTCCTTTCGGTTCCTCCTGGGAGAACTTCAAGAAGTGGGTGGAGCCCCGTGCCGAAGTGGTGAGCCCCACCGGTCTGGCCACGGTGGTCGGCGGTCTGGGCGAGGCTCGCGTCGCCGCCGAGAAGGACGGCAAAGAGAAGTCACCCTGCGGCAGTGAGAAGCCCGAGGGAGGCGTCTGCCCGGCTCCGTACGTGAAGCACGCGACGTTCAAGTGGTCGAAGGCGGCGATCTCGCTCGCCATGGTGTTCGCCGGAATGCTCGTGGGTTGGTTCGCGTCGGTCCAGGTCTTCGCCCGCCGCTCCGGCCCGCTCGCCGGTCTCACGAAGCGGAGCAAACTGCTCGGTGCCGGCCACAGTTTCCTGGTCAACAAGTACTGGCTCGATCATCTCTACGAGAACGTGATCGTGCGCACGCTCGCTCACCCGGTCGCGAAGGCCGCCTATTGGTTCAACCAGAGGGTGCTCGACGGAATCGTGAACGCCGCGGGAACCATCTCGCGCACGGTCGCCGGTTGGGTCTACAGGAACGTCGACCAACGGGTCGTCGACGGAGCAGTCAACGCCGCGGGCAGCGGAGCGCGGGGTGCCGGTGGCGCCTTGCAGCCGGTGCAGTCGGGCAAGGTCAACCAGTACGGGGCGCTGTTGTTCGGCGCGGCCGCCATCGGCGCCCTCGTGCTCGTCATCATCAACACGTGAGG
>CAYQCU010000007.1:17378-71049 GCA_964416135.1 uncultured Bifidobacterium sp. | reverse complement strand
CAGGAGATTCGGCTGGTGTGCGTGGCTGGGCAACGAAGACACGAACTCCATCACGTCCTCACAATTCGCACACGCCGTGGTGATGGCTTCGTACAAAGGTGAATATCCCTTGCACTCGGTCTCTGCGAAGAAGCGCCAGTAGTTGGCCAGCGTTTCTCTCTGGGTCTGTTCCTTGGTCATTGGCGCTGAATTTACGATACAGCACCAGCGGCGACGCGCACGATGTCGGCAGGTGCCGCACCAAAATTAACGTTCCACGTTCCCGCCGCGGCGCACACCTCGTCGTACTGCAACAAATCCGAATCAACGAACACACGCAGTTGGGTTGCGTGACCAAAAAGGGGCACGCCGTCTATGGTTTAGGCAACCTTTGGTACTAGCTGTCGAGAGGTGGTCTTGCGTGTAGGTCCTGACCGGCAAGATTTTGCACCGCCTCTGGAACAACATCACCGGCATCATCATTCGTCACTGGCTGACCAAGGCTTGTGACCAAGGGAACAAATCCCGACCAATACGGCGCCGATTCATCTTCTTCATCGTTCACCGCCCCACCGGACCTCACCTTTCCCGACATCTCTGCAAGCGACAGAGCAATCACCCTGGTCGCACGGATTTCACTCGGCGAAGGGTGCCTCAATACATCCCAAGTTGAGACCACATGGTCGGTGATCAGTTGAAGTGAACGAAGAATTTCGTCGCTATCAGTGACCACCCTCGCTCGTCCGCGCACAACAACCGATCGATAGTTCATTGAGTGATTGAAGGGTGTTTTTGCAAAGACAAGTCCGTCAACAATGGTCACCGTGGCGCAGATATCCACATCGACCGCAGCGCCAAGTAGCGAGTTTGCCAATGCTCCGTGCAGATACATCGTGTCTTCAGTTATGCCGTACACCATCGGCAGGACAAGAGGTCCCGAATCTGTCGCCACTCCGACATGTGCGACTGTCCCAACTCGAAGCATGTCGAACAATGCGGCGCGGTCGTACTCAGCTCGATTGGCGCCACGCCGCACGGTGGTTCGCGTGCTTACAGGCTGGACGTGCGAATGTTTGTCAGGCATCACAAAAATGTAGGTCTGCAATCGCCCACTACATCGAATAAATTAGGGATTGTCCGATTCAATAACCGAGCGTCCGTCGAGGTCTTCGAACCAGTTCACCGCCGCAGTTCGGACAAATGGAGTCCAATGTCTCTCCACACGCCACACAAAATGTGCACTCAAAACTACAAATCACGGCCTCGCCAGATTCCACCAAAGCAGCAGTGCACTTCTCACAGACATCACGCATCTCCAACAATTGCTCATCCTTCCTTAGACCACATTGAGTCAATAAATCGTTGGTCCTCGTCAAAGAGCCAGCATTCACGTAGTTTCTCATCTTGCACTCGATAGAGAAGTACACGCTTCACTCGTCTGGCAGAGTCGCCGAGGTCTTCAACAGCTATCAAAGCACCAAGAGAGTCACCAACAAGCACATCTTCAACATCGATCAACTTGCGATCAGTACGCGTTGATGCCTGAGTGAGTACGGCGAATGCTTCGTCGCGCCCACGATGAGTTCCAGCGAGCGGACTCTCGCCCATGTAATGCAGTTCGATGTCCTCGTGATAGGAGTCCAACACTCTTTCAAGGTCCGATGCGAGCCATGCCTTTGCGTAGGCGCGAAGTACACGGCCGGTTTCATCGCTATTTGCCATGTGGCTACTTTATTTCGCAGCTCGAAACTTCCATTAGCCGCATGTCAGGTCGGTGACCACGCCGCCGGCAACACGCACGATGTCATTCGGGTTCGCACCAAAGTTGTCGTTCCACGTTCCGGCAGCGGCCCACACCTCGTCGTACTGCAACAAGTCCGGATCAACGAACACACGCAGTTGTGTGCTGTGACCAAACGGGGCACGCCACGTTTGTGTTTGGAAACTTGTCAGCTCACGATTGCACTGAGAACTCTCAAACCAGGTCATCACTAAGGTAAGTACATGGCGGACCGTCGACAGAAACTCATCAAGTGGCTAGAGGTAGTACTGGTTCTCGTCCTCGGCTATGCACTGCTGCTCGTCGTCGCCGGGGCGACGGCCGGCTCCCTCTTCTCGTGGTTTGGCTTTGGTCCGGAAGATTCGATCGACAACGAGGCCGTTCGGGACTACCTACTGCTCCCCTACATGGTTCTTGGAGCAGTCATGGCCGGTTGGGCATGTCTGATGATTCAGATTGTCCGCGGTCCTCTGAAGGAGGAGTCGACGTGGGCCTGGACATTCCTTGTGCGATCACTCTCACTTTGGTTTGTTCTCGACACCGGAATGTCGCTGATGCTCGGCTACCCGATGCATGCCGTCTTCAATCTCCCGTTCGCAGTTGCGCTGGGAATACCACTCGCCCAGCTCAAACCCGGCAAGTAAGCCTCACGCCCGCTTTAGGTCGGTGACCACACCACCAGCGACACGCACGATGTCGTTCGGGTTGGCACCGAAGTTGTCGTTCCACGTTCCTGCAGCCGCCCACACCTCGTCGTACTGCAACAAGTCCGAGTCAACGAACACACGAAGTTGTGTTGTGTGGCAGAAGGGCGGCGCGCCACCATTGGTTTAGGCAACCTGCCAGCGCTAGAGCTCAATCTCTAACTGTTTGGCAATTTTCTTACAACGGTTTGATACGGACTTCGCACCGCGGGCATTCAGTTTCCGCAGCCTTGGAATCAAATCCTCAAGCAATGCATCGTCCACTTCTGCGAAGTTTGCTGCTGCCTGCAACCCGTAGTAGGCCACGATCTTGCTTGTGTCAGTTTCGGACCACTCCATGATGACTGCATATGCTTTGCGTCGCTCTACTTGAGTGAGTTTCATGTAGACCAACAACTGCGGCACGTGCCACCGAACCTCTTGTTGCGTGTAGTTGCAGAGGTTCTTGAGTATCAACTTCTTGAACTCATGTGTAGTAGCAGGATCAGATTGCGCCATCTTCATCGCTACGTAGCTCGCCCTCATTGCTACAACTGGGTCGTCGTCGAGAAATAGTTGGTAAATCTCCCTCCTTAGCGGAACCGATGCGAGAGCCTTCTTCACAACGGACTCAGCTTGGCCGACTGAAGTCCGTGTACCACCCAACAACTCGTCCCTTACCGACTTCGGCATTTAGGAATCGTAAGTTGGTCTCTTAACTTCAGTCAATGAGTAATCAGGCGCGCTTCAGGTCGGTGACCACGCCACCGGCAACGCGCACAATGTCAGCCGGCGCCGCACCAAAGTTGTCATTCCACGTTCCGGCTGCCGCCCACACTTCGTCGTACTGCAAAAGATCCGGATCGACGAACACTCGCAGTTGAGTTGCATGACCAAAGGGTGGCACGCCGCCGATAGGGAAGCCCGTCGCCTCACGCACTGCATCTGCGTCGACGCGCGCACACTTGATGCCGCCGGCTGCCGCGGCGAGCTTCTTCTCGTCGAGCTGATTCGAACCTGACACGAGTGCCATCACGATCTCCGTATCGACCCCGAACACGAGACTCTTCACGATTGCCCCCACCGACACCCCGATCGCATTGGCGGCGTCCTGGGCAGTCTTGGTCCCCTCGGGGAACCGCCGCGTCTCGATCTCCAGCCCCGCCGCACGTGCGGCTTCCACGACACGGGCAACATTTGGGTGGACAGCATCTGGCACTGTGCCAAGGCTACGAATGTCGCGTTCGGCACACACCTCTCGACCGCTGGTGATGCCTAGAATGCGGTGTACGAAGGGGAGTATCCCACTCCACTCTGAGTCGTCACCACGGCCCGCAAGGGTCCGGCGAAGAGGGGCCGAAAGGCTTGGGAGAGACCTTCGGCAAGACGATTCACTCGACGAGCCGAAGGACCACATGACCTCCACCCTCACCAGTGCAGGCGCCGCACTCGCGCCGCATTCGCTCGACGTCGATCGTGTTCTCAGCGAACTCGGTTCGTCGATTGACGGGCTCTCATCACAGGTGGCCACCACCGCGCTGGGCGTTCACGGCCACAACAAGCTTGCCGAGACCCCTCCGACACCCACCTGGAAGCGTTTTGCAACCCAGTTCACCAACGTGCTCACGATCATCTTGATCGTGGCGGCTGTCGTCAGTTGGGTCGTCGCCAAAGAACTCAAGACACCGGTCGTGGTCATGGTGGTGGTGCTCGCCAACGCCATCATCGGGTTCGTCCAGGAAAATCGCGCAGAAGCCTCGCTTGCTGCGCTCAAGAAGATGTTGTCGAGTCATGCACGGGTCAAGCGCGACGGTGGCTGGCAGAACATTCCCACCGAACTCATCGTGCCTGGTGACATCGTGCTCGTTGAGGCAGGTGACCGCATTCCCGCCGACGGTCGCATCGTCTCGGCCACCAATCTCGAAGTCGAAGAAGCAGCGCTTACCGGCGAGAGCCACTCGGTGGAGAAGAACACCGTCTCGGTAGCAGTCGACGCACCGATCGGTGATCGCCGGGGAATGGTGTTCATGAACACCACCGTGAGCCGGGGTCGCGGAGAGTTCGTGGTGACATCCACGGGCATGGCCACAGAAATGGGCCGCATCGCCGGTTTGTTGAACGCCACCGAGACAGAGAAGACGCCGCTGCAGAAGCAGCTCGATCACCTCGCGCACAGCCTCGCAAGACTGGCCGGGGTCATCGTCGCACTCGTGTTCGTGATCGGACTCGTCTCGGGAGACTCATTGTCGCAGTTGTTCCTCACGTCGGTCGCACTCGCAGTGGCGGCCATTCCTGAGGGTCTGCCCGCAGTCACCGCCGTCACGTTGGCCATCGGCGTGTCGCGCATGGCAAAGAAGAACGCAATCGTCAAGCGACTGGCGAGCGTGGAGACACTGGGGTGCACGAGTGTCATCTGCTCCGACAAGACCGGAACCTTGACGCTCAACCAGATGACCGCGCGCGAGTTGGTCTACATGGGTGTGCCACATGAAGTGACAGGTGAGGGCTACTCCCCCGACGGTCGTATCGTGCCGGCACGCGGTGACGATCCGATGGCACTCATGGCGGCCGTCATGCCGATGGCGCTGTGCAACGACGCCCTTGTTCGGACCGACGGAAACGGAGCCTGGGAACTCGTCGGTGACCCGACCGAGGGAGCCCTCGTCGTGCTCGCGATGAAGGCAGGGCTCGACCCCGTCGATCTCCGTGCACACCGACCGCGTCTGGCCGAGGTGCCGTTCGACAGTGCGAACAAGTTCATGGCGACGTTCCATCAACTCGTCGGTGACGACGGTCGCGACGTGGTGCGTCTGTATGCCAAGGGCGCGCCAGACGTGTTGCTCGCGCGTTCGACCCGCACTGTCGACGACACGGGCACGGCGGTGCCGATCTCGGGACACGTCATCGATCTCGAAGCCCACAACGAACGTCTCGCCTCCCGAGGACTGCGCGTGCTCGCCGTCGCACAGCGTGACTTCGACATCGAGGCATGGGACGAGTTGCGCGACACCGACCCCCTGGAGTTGGTCGACGACCTCATGTTCCTCGCCCTCATCGGCATCATCGACCCGCCGCGCCCCGAAGCACGCGACGCGATCGCCACTGCGCACCTCGCAGGCATCTCGGTGAAGATGATCACCGGCGACCACGCGGTCACTGCTGGAGCGATCGGTGCGCAACTCGGGCTGCGCGGCCGGGCCATCTCGGGTCCCGAACTGGCACACATGAGCGACGACGAACTGGACGCAGTCGTCGACGAAACAGAAGTATTCGCACGTGTCTCACCAGAACACAAGATCCGCCTCGTCACAGCTCTCCAGAATCGGGGCAACGTGGTCGCCATGACCGGCGACGGCGTGAACGACGCCCCGGCACTCAAGAAGGCTGACATCGGAGTCGCGATGGGCATCACCGGCACCGAGGTCACCAAAGAAGCTGCGACCATGGTTCTCACCGACGACAACTTCGCAACGATCGTGCGGGCGGTGGAACGCGGGCGCACCATCTACGACAACATCGTCAAGTTCGTGCGTTTCCAGCTCTCGACCACACTCGGATTCGCGATGGTCTTCCTGCTGGCATCGATTCTCGACATCGCCGGCCGCAAGCCGTTCACGGCGATCGCAATTCTCTGGGTGAACATCATCATGGACGGCCCGCCCGCGATGGCGCTCGGCGTCGACCCGACACAACGTGACGTCATGACACGAGAACCGAGGCCGGCCGACCAGCCGATCCTGACACGTCGTCGTTGGATGGCGATCGGACTGTCGGCCGTCACGATGGCTGCCGGAACCCTGGCGGTGTTCACCTTCGCCCCCGGTGAGCACGTCGCGGCCGGCACCGCGAGCGTGGCCGGCACCATGGGCTTCGCCACGTTCGTGTTGTTCCAGTTCTTCAACATCTTGAATGTCCGAAGCGACGATCAGACGGTCTTCGATCGTCAGACTCTCGCCAACCGTTCACTGTGGGTGTCGCTCGGCGCAGTACTCGGGCTCCAGATTCTGGTGACTCACGTTCACTTCGCCCAGCGACTCTTCGACACTGTCGATCTGTCGCTCGGCCAGTGGCTCGCGTGTGTGGCGGTCGCATCGAGCGTGGTCTGGGTCGAGGAGATCCGTAAGGTGTTCGCACGCAGGAGCCGTGCGATCAGACACAACAACGACAACAAGGAGACAACCCGATGAAGTGCCCGAACTGTGACATCGCCCTGACGATGGCCGACCGACAAGGAATCGAGATCGACTACTGCCCGCAGTGCCGCGGAGTGTGGCTCGACCGGGGCGAACTCGACAAGATCATCGAGCGTTCAGCCGGCACGATGTCTGCCCCTGCGCCGCAGCAGGCTCCCCGCCAGGCGCCGCGACGCGACTGGGACGACGATGACGACGACAAGCGGAAGTACAAGACCCCGAAGAAGAAGAAGGCCACGAGCATGCTCGGTGAGCTCTTCGACTTCGGCTGACCCACACACCACACGACACGGAGGGGACTCATGTTCAAGAACACAATGAAGACGACGGTGCTGCTCGCCGCCCTTGGCGGCTTGATCGTGGCCGTGGCGAGCCTGCTCGGAGGCGGCAGTTCCGGCGCCGTGATGATCGGGCTCGTTCTCGCGCTGGTCATGGTGGGCGGGTCGTACTGGTTCAGTGATCGACTCGCACTCGCCTCGGCTCGTGCCCAAGTGATCACAGAGGCCGATCACCCCGAGTTCTACGGCATGGTGCGCGACCTGGCAGAGCGCGCCGGGCTTCCCATGCCGCGAGTCGCGGTGTCGCCGAACGAACAACCGAACGCGTTCGCCACCGGACGTGGTCCGAACAACGCCGTGGTGTGCGCAACGACCGGACTTTTGCAGTCGATGCCACGCGACGAAGTCGAAGGTGTCATGGCACACGAGCTGATGCACGTACGCAACCGTGACATTCTCATCGGATCTGTCGCGGCCGCTGTCGCAACTGCGATCTCGTCGATCGCCCAGATGGCGATGTTTGCGACCATGTTCGCCGGTGGCCGTGACGACGAGAACAGGCCGAACCCCTTCGCGGTGTTGCTCGTGTCGCTGCTGGCCCCGTTGGCGGCCAGCATGATCCAGATGGCGATCAGCCGCAGCCGCGAATTCGAAGCTGACCGCGGAGCCGCCGAACTGCTCGGCACCGGCGAGCCGTTGGCCCGTGCGCTGGAGCGAATCGAGATGCTCGCCCAGCGTCACCCGATGATGGTCTCGCCCGCACAGGCACAGGCCTACATTCACAACCCGCTGTCTGAGATGCACCACCGTCGCGGCACCGGAGTCGACGTCGGGCGCCTCTTCTCCACTCACCCGGCGACCGAAGAGCGCATTCGTCGCCTGCGCGAGATGTCGTTCTGAATCCTCGCCGAGCGGCGACGATTCACAGCGCCTTGGCGGGCGTTCGTGCCTCTGAACCAACCTCGGCAGGTCCACTCAAGGTGAACAAGGCAGCGCCAGCGAGCGACACCAGTCCTGCCACCAGGTACGGCACGCGGTAGCCGCCGGTCGAGTCACGAATGGCGCCGATCAAGATCGGCCCGATGGCGGTGCCCGTGAGCGAGATGAGTCCTGATCGTGCCGAGATTTTCGCGTAGTCACGCACGCCGAAACGTTGAGCGATGAGCAGCGACTGCATCATCAAGACGTTGCCGACCATCGCGCCGAAGAGCCCCACCGACAACATGAGCGGAAGGGTCGATTCCATCTGGCCGATCAAGACGATCGCCGAACCCTGGACAGCGGCCACGAAGACCATGAACTTGGCCAGCGGGAACTTCGGAATGATCCGACCGCCGATCAACCGGAACACGACGCTCGCCCCCGACAGCACCGACGTGGCGAGCGCAGCCGTGCCGGGGGTGGTGCGTTCCTCGACGAGTTTGACGATCTGCTGAATGGCTCCCACCTGGGCGCCCATCACCATCACGTATCCGATCGTGACGATCCAGAAGAACTTGGTGCGCAGGGCGTCGGCCATCGCCACGCCCGGCAAGTCGACCACGTGTCCCTCCGGTTTCGGTTCGCCGTCTGGCATCCAGTTCAACGAATAGGGATCGTCCCTGATGAAGAGCCACGTCGGCAGGGCAATACCCACCAGCCAGATCGCCGCCATGACCCCACTGGCTCCCGACAACTCACGTGCGTCGATGAGGCCCTTGACGATTGGGGTCAACACGATCCCGCCCACCGAGAGACCCGACGACGTGGCGGCGATCGCCATCGAACGCTTTGCGTGGAACCACCTTGTGACCACGGTGGTCGCCGCGGTCAGACCGCTCGACGACCATGCGATTGCGAACACCGCGTACACGGCGAACATCTGCCACCGCTCGGTGACCCGACCGAGTGACCACAACGAGAGCGCTCCGAGCGCGGCACCGCCGTACATGAGCCAGCGCACGTCGAACTTGGCGATCATCCGCGCGACCACCACGTTCCAGAGACCACCGATGAGGAAGAACAACGTCGTTGCGACCGAGAGTCCGGAGATGTCCCAGCCGAACTGCTTGGAGAACGCGTTCAGGTACACCGACATTCCGTAGAAGCCAAGTGCCGAACTCACGAGCAACACGACGAAACATCCGGCAACCACCCACCAGCCGGGAAACGTGCCCTGACGCGAGAAGTAGACACGCGTCGCTGATCCACCCATGGTGACCCCCTCGGGAATCAACCTAGACCCCGGCGCCACCGCCGAGCGGTGTCGTGGCGCGGACGTGCTCAGACGAGCGTGTTGATGCGGGTGGCGAGTTCCACGTCACGTTCGGTGACCCGCCCGGCGTCGTGAGAGACGAGGTTGATCGTGACGGTGTTCCACGAGTTGCACCAGTTTGGGTGGTGGTTCATCGACTCGGCCACGGTGGCGACAGCGGCCATGAATGCGAACGCCTCGGCGAAGTCGACGAACACGAATTCACGGAACAGTCGTCCCTCGCGCAACAACCACCCCTCGGGGAACGCGGCCATCGTGGCGTCAGACGAAAGCGGCGTAACCGTCGCGCTCGAGTCGGTCGGCCAGTTCTGGACCGCCGCTCTCGACGATGCGGCCGGCGACGAGGATGTGCACCACATCGGGCTTCAGTTCCTCGAGAAGTCGGACGTAGTGGGTGATCGCGAGGACACCGAGCCCGGTCTCGTGAGTCGCCTGTTCGACACGACGAGCACAGTCGCGGAGTGCGTCGATGTCGAGTCCCGAGTCGAGTTCGTCGAGAACGGCGATCTTCGGCTCCAAGACCCCCAGTTGCAGTGTCTCGTTGCGTTTCTTCTCGCCGCCCGACAAATCGACGTTGAGTGCGCGGCTGACGATGTCGGCGTCGAAGTTGATGCGTCCGGCTTCGTCGGCGATGCGCTTCGTCAGGTCGTCCGTGGCACGTCCGCGCGCACGCAGGGCTTCTTCGAGCACGTCGTCGACGTGCACGCCTGGCACCTCGGTGGGGTATTGCATCACGAGGTGAAGACCAGCTGTCGCGCGCTGCCAGGTCGGCATCGCCAGCACGTCCCTGCCGTCGAGCGTGACGGAACCGCCGGTCACCGTGTAGCCGGGCTTGCCCATGATGACGGCCGACAACGTCGACTTACCTGCCCCGTTCGGACCCATCACCGCATGCACCTCACCCGAGGACACGACGAGGTCGACACCCTTCAGGATCTCTTTGTCACCGACATTCGCGGTGAGTCCTTTGATTTCGAGCGTGCTCATCGACCGCCCTCCTTGTTGATCTCGCGGTTGATCTCACGTGACACGTCGACGTCGACCTCACCGTCGACCACGTGTGCCGCATAGACGGCGACCGGCTG
The DNA here is from genome assembly GCA_964416135.1 of uncultured Bifidobacterium sp. Taxonomy (GTDB): domain Bacteria; phylum Actinomycetota; class Acidimicrobiia; order Acidimicrobiales; family Ilumatobacteraceae; genus UBA2093. The sequence continues at coordinate 60,797 of CAYQCU010000007.1, read as the reverse complement.
CGTGGCAGGCAACGTGTCCGGGTGGCCGGTCACGAGGCTGAACGCGCTCCCGTGGCGGATGCACTCGATCTGGAGTGTCTCGCACCAGACGATGCCCTCTGACAGCGACACGTCGGCGTGCGAACAGGTGTCGTTGATCGCATGGACTGCTTCTCCCACCCGAACAACCGCAACACGCACGCCGTCGACGTCGAAACGCTGTGCCTGGCCGTCAACCAGGTCGTCGAGTCTGCAGACGCGGCTCATCGTGCACCTGCCAGTGCGGTCTCGGCGGCCAGCTTGTCGGCGACCGCGGTACGAAGCGGGGCGGTTTCGACACCGCGCGGCAGACGGTCGAGGACGTCGTTGAAGAACCCGAGCACGATCAACTTCTCGGCAACGTGCGGCGGCACTCCCCTGCTCTCGAGATAGAAGCGGTGCTCCTCTTCGATCGAGCCGACCGTGGACGCATGACTGCAGCGCACCTCGTTGGTTTCGATCTCGAGGTTCGGCACGCTCTCTGCCCATGCTCCGTCGCCGAGCGTGAGGTTGCGGTTCGTCTGGAAAGCCTCGGAGTGCGCGGCGTTCTTCGCGATGCGAATGAGCCCGGTGTAGACACTGCGCGCCGATCCACCGACCGCCCCCTTGAACAGAAGGTCAGAGTGAGTTCGCGGCGCTTCGTGGATCTGCAACGTGCGGAAGTCGTGCATCTGCGACCCGGCGGCGAAATAGAGCGCCAGTTGCTGCGCGCTCGCGCCTTGTTCGACCAGTCGGGCCTCGGCGCGGACACGTGCATAGTCGCCTCCGAGTGCAACCGTGTTGAGGCGGGTCATCGAGTCGCGCGCACCGGCAGACGCCTGGTGGCCGATCTGCCACGACTTCGTGCCGAGTTCGTTGATTCCGACATAGTTCACCCGTGCGGCACGGTCTGTTCGCACCTCGAGTACGGGAAGCACGAGTGCCCGCACACTGTCGGGCGACACGAAACGCTCGACCACGGTGATCTCGGAGTTCTCTCCGGCGTCGATCACGAGACGCGGCGTGACGAGACTTCCGTCGGCGTCGACATGGTGCACGATCTCGACGACGCCCTCGACCACCACACCGCGCGGCACCACGAGGGCGACCTCGTCGTTCGAGGCGAGATTCATCTCGGCGAACACGTCGGCCGGCGACGACATCACGATGCCACCGCGACGCTCGGTCACGCGCACCTGGTCGGCCCCGATCGTCTCGGTACGCGCGCGCCCTGGCGCGAAGTCACCGAGATTCAGTTCTCCGATGCGGCTGTAGCGCCAGATCTCTTCCTCGGTGCTGGGCATGACGGGGGTGGTGTTCATGGGGGGTCCTGTCTGTGTCGTGTGAGGTGACGCTGTTACTTGCGTCTGCGCCACCAACGACGCTTCTTCTTGTTGGCTTCCACGTCGGCGATCACGCTCGCGCTCACCGAGTTGATGATCTCTTCTGCGGCGTCGAGCACTGCGGCTGCAGAGCCGTCGTCGAGGCCGGGCACCTCGGGCGGTGTCGGGGGTGCGATCGCCGAGCCGTGCACCCACGCCACGTCGGCGAGGCGGCGCTCGTAGCCTGAACACGGCTCCGGGCAACGCCACGGTGCTTCGGGCGCGAGGTTGAGGTTGCACTTTCGCACCACGTCACCGTTCGCATACGAACGACTCTCGTAGTGCTTGCACTCGGTTCGCATCGGCATGGGAGTCGCACCCGCCGGATCAACCGACGGAGCCCTCCATCTGCAGTTCGATGAGGCGGCTCCACTCCACGGCGTATTCCATGGGCAGGGTGCGCGTGACAGGCTCGATGAAACCGTTCACCACCATGCTCATTGCCTGCTCCTGCGAGAGGCCGCGCGACATGAGGTAGAACAGCTGCTCGTCGGCGATCTTCGACACGGTCGCCTCGTGGCCGATCTCTGCGTCCTTCTCGCCCACTTCCATGTAGGGCAGCGTGCGACTCTCGGAGTCGCCGTCGAGGATCAGGGCGTCACATTGCACATGGCTCTTGCAACCATGTGCACCTTCGTCGACGCGAACCAGTCCGCGGTACGTGGTGACTCCGCCGTCTTTCGAGATCGACTTCGACACGATGCGTGACGAGGTCTCGGGGGCTGCGTGCACCATCTTGGCTCCGGCGTCCTGGTGCTGGCCGGCGCCTGCGTACGCGACCGAGAGCACTTCGCCGGTGGCCTTCGGGCCGACCAGGTAGACGCTCGGATACTTCATGGTGAGCTTCGACCCGATGTTGCCGTCGATCCACTCCATGTGCCCTTCGGCCTCCACACGGGCGCGCTTGGTGACCAGGTTGTAGACGTTCGGCGACCAGTTCTGGATCGTCGTGTACGTCACGTGCGCGCTCGGCTTCACCACGATCTCCACGACGGCAGAATGCAGCGAATCGCTCGAGTACACGGGCGCCGAGCACCCTTCGATGTAGTGCACCTTGGAGCCTTCGTCGGCGATGATCAAGGTGCGCTCGAACTGTCCGGCATTCTCCGAGTTGATGCGGAAGTACGCCTGCAGCGGCATCTCGCACTCGACACCCGGTGGCACGTAGATGAACGAGCCACCCGACCACACGGCCGTGTTGAGAGCCGAGAACTTGTTGTCTCCCGGAGGAATGACGGTTCCGAAGTACTGCTTCACGAGGTCGGGGTACTCGCGAAGTGCGGTGTCCATGTCGCAGAACAAGATGCCCTGCTTTTCGAGATCCTCACGGTTGCGGTGGAACACCACTTCCGACTCGTACTGCGCGGTGACACCCGCGAGGTACTTGCGCTCGGCTTCTGGAATGCCGAGCTTTTCGTACGTGGCCTTCATCTGCTCGGGCAGGTCGTCCCACTCGTCGACCTGGTCGGTGGCGGGACGCAGGTAGTAGAAGATGTCCTGGAAATCGATGTCGGGCATGTTCACCGAGAACCACGGCGCCATCGGCTTGCGGTCGAAGAGACCGAGGCTGCGCATCCGCATCGCCGTCATCCACTTCGGCTCGCCCTTCCACCACGAGATCTGCTCGACGACTCGGTCGTTCAGGCCCTTCTCGGGTTGGAAGGCGTACTCCACCTCGTCGCTCCAGCCGAGGCTGTACTTGGTGAGGTCCAGATCAAAGGTGGTCATTGGGGGTCTCCAGCTCTCTGAATTTCCACTACCCACATAGTACTAATTGGAACGGCCCCTTGCACCTGCAGCGTTCCGTAGCCTTGTCCTCTCTCATGGAACGCTTCGGACTCGTCGGCCTGCCGAACGCAGGCAAATCATCGCTCTACAACGCCCTCACCGGCGGGGGTGCCCTGGCGGCCCCGTACGCATTCGCCACCAAAGACCCGAACATCGGTGTGGCCAAGGTTCCAGACGCCCGGCTGGAGGCGCTCGGGGTGATGTCGAAGACCAAGAACACCATTCATGCGAGCGTCCAGGTTGTCGACATCGGCGGACTCGTGGAGGGTGCGAGCAAGGGTGAAGGCCTCGGCAACAAGTTCCTCTCGAACATCCGCGAGGTCGACGCCATCGTGTTCGTGCTGCGTGCCTTCAAAGACGATGACGTGCCCGGCCCCGACGACCCACTCGAGCACCTACGCGTGGTCGAGGTGGAGCTTGCCCTTGCCGATCTCGAGACAGTCGAGAAGCGATTGAAGACCGCATCGAAGGCGGCACGTGTCGACAAGAGCGCCACCGAAGAGGCCGAAGCCATGAAGCGCGCCTACGACGTGCTGGCAGACGGAACTCCGATCTACCGCAGCAACTTGTCGAAAGACGACCGCGAGGCACTCGCAGCGCAATTTTTGCTGACGAACCGTCCCGTGCTGGCTGTGGTCAACGTCGGCGAGAACGAACTCGATCGCATCCCCGCAGAAGTCGAGCGTGTCCGTGCCGAGATGTGCCCGGCCGGCATCACCGCCGACATCGAAGTGATCGGCATGAGTGTTCAGATAGAGGCAGAAGCCGCCCAGCTCGACGAGGCAGACCGCACCGAGATGCTCGAGGCTCTCGGACTCGGAGAGGGTGCGCTCACGACCATGGTGCGGAGCGCGTATCACCTGCTCGGTCTGCGCACGTACTTCACAACCGGCGAGAAAGAGACCCGTGCGTGGACCTTCCGGGCCGGATCGAAAGCGCCGGAGTGTGCCGGGCGCATCCACACCGATTTCCAGCGTGGTTTCATCCGAGCAGAGGTCATCCAGTGGGATGAACTCCTGGAGATCGGTTCGTGGACGAAGGCCAAAGAACTCGGAAAGGTCCGCCTCGAAGGCAAGGAGTACGAATTCTCCGACGGCGACGTGACCGAGTTCCGATTTAACGTGTGACCCGACGCGCACACTGTGTGGAACCGCGACCAGGAGGCGATGTGACCGGGCCGAACGAGCCGATGCAACCGGTGTGGTTGGTGAGCGAGGGTCGCGTGTTGGCCGCCGCCCGCCTCGCCGCAACCCGTCGGACGCGTCGTCGTGGCGCGATCGGACTCGACGACCTCGCTGAGCCCATCGTTCTCGAACCGTGCCGGTGGGTTCACACCGTGGGGGTGAAGGTTCCCCTCGACATCGCCTATGTCGCACCCGACGGAGCAGTGATCTCCACCGAGACGCTTCGTCCGTGGCGCGTCGGCGCTCCGGTGCGAGGTGCGGTCAAGGTGGTCGAGGCGCGCGCGGGGAGTTTCGAACGGTGGAACTTGAAGCCGGGCGACCCGCTCGAGGTGCGCCGCCCGTGAGTGCGATCGCGCCCGGACTCTGGCTGGTGGCGACACCGATCGGCAATCTCGACGACATGTCGTCACGCGCGGCCGACGTGCTGCGGGCAGCTGACGTGGTGTGCTGCGAGGACACCAGGCGCTCGACCGTGCTCTTGCGCCACATCGGAGCGCGACCCGAGCGCCTGCTGGTGGCGAACGACCACACCGAACACGATCTCTCCCCTGTCGTCGTCGACGAACTCGCCGCCGGGCGCATCGTCGCGGTGGTGACCGACGCCGGAACGCCCGGCATCAGCGACCCCGGGGAACGACTCGTGCGTGCCGCACTCGCGGCAGGTCATGCAGTGCACTCCACCCCAGGTCCGGCGGCATTCGTGATGGCTGCCGTCATGAGCGGTCTCCCCACCTCGCGCATCGCCTTCGACGGTTTTCTGCCTCGCGGCGGATCCGAACGACGCGAGCGTCTCACCGAGGTCGCTCGCGAACGACGCACCACTGTTCTCTACGAAGCACCGCACCGTCTGGTGCGCACCCTCGAAGATCTCGTGGAGGCCTGCGGCACGGTGAGACAAGTAGCGCTCGTGCGCGAGATGACGAAGGTTCACGAAGAGATCTGGCGAGGAACCCTCGAACACGCACTCGCCCACTCGCGGGCGATCGACCCGCGTGGCGAGTACGCGATCGTCGTCGAACCGTGCCCAGACGCAGCGGTGGAAGTGTCCGACGACGAGATCAACGACGAGTTGGCGCGCCGTGCAGTCGCCGGGTTGTCGACACGTGACGCCGTCGACGAAGTCAGCACGGCACTCGGCGTGCCGCGCAAGCGCGTGTACGAACTGGCGGTGCGGCAGTGAGCGCTGACCGTTCGTCGTCGGCGGCGTTCTTCGACCTCGACCGAACGTTGATCGCAGGCGCCTCGCTGTTCTCGTTCGCACGCGCGGCGCGCGACGCAGGCCTCATCAGGGCGAGCGATCTGGCGGGTGACGCGGTGCGCGCACTTCGCTTCGGTGTCGGCGGCGAGACCGACGACACCAGTGCGAGTGTCAGGGAGCGAATCCTCGCCGGCGTCGGAGGCAAGCGACAGTCCGACCTCGTGGCTCTGAACGAGACCGTGTTGCCCGAGCTGCTCGCAAAGATCCGACCCGAAGCACGCGCGGTGCTCGAGCAACACAAGGCGGCCGGTCGACAGACCTACATCGCCTCGGCTTCTCCGATCGAGATCGTCGAGCCACTGGCCGCGGCTCTCGGAATGACAGGGGGCATCGGCACACGTGGCGAAGTCGTCGACGGCATCTACACAGGCCGGCTCGACGGACCGTTCTGTCACGGTGCCGGCAAGGCCGAAGCCATCGCCTCTCTCGCGGCAGAACGTGGCATCGACCTCGACGACTCGTTCGCCTATTCAGACTCGGCGAACGACATTCCGATGCTCGAGTTGGTGGGCAACGCCGTTGCGGTGAACCCCGACGCACAACTGGCCCGTGTGGCGCGTGAGCGCGGATGGCCGGTGGTCACGTTCGCCCAGCGCTCCCGCATGTTGGTGCGACGATCGTCGACCGCAACGGCCGTCGTCGCGTCTCTGGTGGTCGCACACTGGTTGGGCATTCGCCGCGGCCAACACAGGTGAACCAACCCTCCACCGTGAGTGGCGTCACTGTGCGGGGGGCAGCGGTGCGAGGGCGAGCTGTCGACTGAGAGCCACGACCTGGCCGGTCGAGTCCCACAGTTCACCGTCTTCTTCCCACAGACCGCCCTGGATGACACGGCTGCGGAACGCACATGCGATCGGGCCCGGCGCCGGCACGCCGCGCACGTGCACCGTGAACTCGATGGTCGGCACCCATCCGAGCATGCCGAATCTGTTGAACATCACCGGCGGGAACGCATCAGCGGCGAGCAACAACGACAGTGTGTCGACCGGTCGACCGTCGCGGAACGAGAAATATCCGCGGCAGATCGCCTCGCCCTTCGGCTCGCCACGTGCGAAACCGGTGTCGTCGGGGTGGATGCGCATGTCGAGCCGCGACGACAATCCGAGCGGGGGCTCTGTGCCGTGCGAACGCACCGGACATTCGTTGAACGGAGGGATGTCGATCGTGTCGAGGTCGATGCTGTGCGGAGGCAGACTCGAGTCGACGTCGCCGAACACTCCGAGAGCGGTCGCGATGTCGCGGCCGTCGCGCGACAGCGTCCCGGTTGCGGTCGCAAAACGCCGTCCAGCCTTGAGAACCTTCACCGACGTCGTGCCCGGGCCTGCCGGACCCGGCGCGAGGTAGTGCATGGTGACAGACACCGGGTGAGCACGACCGGTCTCGGCCCGCATGGCATTGGCCACCAGCGCGATGAGGTAGCCGCCGTTTGCGTTGCCGTTGATGTCCCACCGGTCGATGATCGGCGTGTCGTAACGGCCGTCTCCCAGTGGCGCGAGTCGTGTCGCATCGTCGAACTCGTACGGGCCGGGGGTGCTCATCTGCACAACGGTACGGACATTGTGGCGCAGAAAACGAACCGACTCGCCGCTCGACCAGCGACCTAGCCTGTCGCAGTGGCCAAGTACTACCTGACGACGCCGATCTACTACGTGAACGCGCGTCCTCACCTCGGCCACGCCTACACCACGATCGTGGCTGATGCCCTGGCACGATGGCACCGGTTGCTCGGTGACGACGTGCACTTCCTCACCGGCACCGACGAACACGGACTCAAGATCCAACAGGCGGCCGACGCCGCGGGCAAGACCCCGCAGGAGTTCGTCGACGAGATCGCGCCCCTTTTCGCCCAGGCCTGGGAACGCCTCGACATCTCGCACGACGACTTCATCCGTACCACCGAAGAACGCCACAAGACGGGCGTGCGGGCCTTGCTCCAGGCCTGCTTCGACGCCGGCGACATCGAACTCGACGTGTACCGCGGCCTCTATTGCGTGCCGTGCGAGGCCTACTACGTCGACGACGACCTCGAGAACGGCAACTGTCCCATTCACAAGCGACCCGTCGAACACGTGGAAGAGGAGAACTGGTTCTTCCGCCTCTCGCGGTTCGAGCAACGACTCCTCGACTGGTACTCGTCTCACCCGGGTGCAGTGGTTCCCGACCACCGCGTGAACGAGGTGATCGGGTTCATCAGACAAGGTCTGCAAGATTTCTCGGTCAGCCGGAAGTCGCTGACATGGGGCATCCCGCTTCCCTTCGACGACTCACACGTCGCCTATGTCTGGTTCGACGCCCTCGCGAACTACATCACCGCGATCGGCTACGGCTCCGACCCCGACATGTTCGCAAAGTGGTGGCCGGTCGACCATCACCTCATCGGCAAGGACATCCTCAGGTTCCACAACGTCTACTGGCCGGCGATGCTGATGAGCGCCGGAATCGAACCACCGCGCGGCTGGGGAGTCGGCGGGTGGTTGCTCGTCGGCGGCGAGAAGATGTCGAAGACCTCCGGCAACGTCGTCAACCCTCTCGACTTGATCGACGACTTCGGTGTCGACGGCTTCCGCTACTACGTGCTCGCCGACACCGCCTACGGAAGCGACGGCGACTTCACCTACGAAGGGCTCGTGGCGCGCTACAACTCAGACCTCGCGAACAACCTCGGCAACCTCGCCGCTCGCGTCGCCACGGTCGTGGGCAAGAAGTGCGGCGGCGTGGGCACGGCCCCCGACCCGACGAGTCCGCTGGCTGCGCACGCCGCGACCGCAGTCGACGACGCAACACGCCACTGGGCGCAGGTGCAACCATCACGAGCACTCGAGGCCACGTGGCAGTTGATCCGCGCGACGAACGCCCATCTCGAGACACACGAACCATGGAAGGCAGAGCCCGGCGCCGTCGTCGACTCGGTCATGGGCGACGCACTCGAAGCGCTGCGCATCGTGTGCATCCTCGTGCACCCTGCGATGCCGTCCACTGCGGCTGAGATCTGGCGCCGCATCGGCATGAGCGGCGACGTCGCCGAATGCCGTGTTCCGCGTGACACCGTGTGGGGCGGGTACACGGCCGGCAACACTGTCGACAAGGGTGATCCGCTGTTCCCGCGCCGCACCGCCTGATCGACGAACGCACGAGACGGAGAAAGACATGGGCTGGACCGACACCCACTGCCACACGCACGAACACATCGCCGAGACGGGATCCGACGAATTGTTGGCACGTGCACGTGAAGCGGGTGTGGAGCGTTTCGTGGTGATCGGAACCGACGCTGCCTCGAGCGCGCAGGCGGTCGATGTCGCATCATCTCGCCCCGACGTGTGGGCGACTGTCGGGCTCCACCCCCACGACGCCGACCAAGGCGTCGACACGGTCGCGTCGTTGGTGAACGCCCCGCGCGTGGTCGCGATCGGCGAATGCGGACTCGACTACCACTACGAGAACTCGCCGCGCGAGGCACAACGCGACGCATTCGCACGACAGATCGCACTCGCGCACGAACACGATCTGTCGCTCGTGATCCACACCCGCGACGCCTGGCACGACACATGGGACATCCTCGACGCAGAAGGAACTCCGGCGAACACCATCATCCACTGCTTCACGGGCGGACCCGACGAAGCGCGGGCGTGCCTCGACCGCGGTGCATACCTGTCGTTCAGTGGCATTGTGACATTCAAGAACGCCGGCGACATCCGCGACGCGGCACTGTTGTGTCCCGCCGACCGGGTTCTTGTCGAGACCGACTCTCCGTTTCTCGCACCGGTGCCGCACAGAGGGCGACCGAACGAGCCGGCGTGGGTCACGGTGGTCGGCGAGGCGGTCGCGGCACTGCGCGGTGTCGACGCGGCTGATTTCGCGCGCGACACGACCGCCAATGCCTTGCGTGCCTTTCCTCGCATGACATGAACGCCCGTCGGCGACGCACACCTTTAGATTGAACGCCGTGCTGGACCTCTCGAGCGTCGATCGTCGCCGTCTGAATGCGGCCATCGCATTGACTGCGATCGCGCTTCCGGTGCTCTTCATCGCCTCGGCCGGCTCGTCTGGTACCGGCGACCCGGCACCAGCGACGACCACCACGGTCGTGCTCGTGCCGAGCATCTCTGGTGACCGCGACATCGATGCGCCGGCGAATCTCGAGGGACCGGTGGTCGCTGATCCCGTGGGTGAAGGCCAGCTCGCCTACCCAGCCGACAATTCCGGCCGCATGGTGCGAGGCAGGGCGACGTTCAGACGCTTCCCCGACGGGGCCACGACCGCTTGTTCCAGCCCGCTCGTGCCGCTCGGTGCCCAGATCACCGTTCGCAACCTCGACAACGGACGAAAGACGGTCTGCAGCAACATCAACATCGGCCCGACGTCTGCGACCTTCGACATCGTCTTGCACACGGGTGTGTTCGAAAAGATCGCCCAACTGGTCGACGCGCCGCTGCCCGTCGAGTTGACCTGGTGACGATCTCCCGGGCGACTGCCACGGAGTTGCTCGACTCCGCCGGACTGCGCGCCAAGCGTGCGCTCGGCCAGAACTTCGTCGTCGACGCCAACACGGTTCGCCGCATCGCACGGCTCGCCGGGGTCGGCGCGAACGACCGTGTGGTCGAGATCGGTGCCGGTCTGGGTTCGCTGACGCTGGCCCTCGCCGAGACCGGTGCGCGCGTGACGGCGATCGAGATCGACGACGACCTCGTGCCGTTGCTGCGCGCGAATCTCGAGGGAATCGCAGGGGTCGACGTGGTTCACGCCGATGCGATGACGTTCGACTGGTCGTCGTTCCTGGGCGACGAGACATGGACCCTGGTCGCGAACCTGCCCTACAACGTCGCAACTCCCCTCGTCGCCGACCTTCTCGACACCGCTCCTGGCATCACCCGAATGCTCGTGATGGTGCAACGTGAAGTTGCCGAGCGAATGGCAGCCAAACCGTCGACGGCTGCCTACGGCGCCGTGAGCGTCAAGATCGCCTGGTGGGCGGAGGCTCGCATCGTCGGGCATGTTCCGGCATCGGTGTTCCTGCCGCGACCGAACGTCGAGTCGAGCCTCGTCGAGATCGTGCGCCGGCCGTCTCCCGCCGGCCGGGCAGACTCCGAGACGTTGTTCCGACTGGTGCGCCAGGGGTTTGCGAAACGACGGAAGATGCTGCGCGGCTCACTTGCCGGCGCCGTCGACAGCGAACAGTTCGAACGAGCCGGCATCGACCCCACCGCTCGTGCCGAGAACCTCTCGGTCGACGACTGGTCGCGCCTTGCCGAGGCGGTGGCGCGGTGACCGTTCGTGTCGTCGCTCCGGCGAAGCTCACGTGGTCGCTGCGTGTCACCGGCGTGCGCAACGACGGCTACCACTTGATCGACGCAGAGATGTCGAGCCTCGACCTCGCCGACACTGTCCTCATCGACCCTGGCCCCGTCGGCGGCGTCGCGTCGACGACGATCACCGTCGACGGACCGTTCGCAGTCGGCGTGCCGCTCGATGCCACCAATCTCGTGTGGCGCGCACTCGATGCGGTCGGGCGACGCGCCGCGGTGCACGTCACCAAGTCCATTCCCCACGGTGGAGGACTCGGCGGAGGCTCCACCGATGCCGCCGCCATCTTGCGCTGGGCCGAGTCGAACGACCTCGGGCGAGCGGCAGACATCGGCGCCGACGTGGCGTTCTGTGTGGTCGGTGGACGAGCACGGGTACGCGGCATCGGCGAGATCGTCGAACCGATGCCCCATGTCGATCGCAACGTGACGTTGGTGGTGCCACCGGTGCACGTCTCGACCCCCCGTGTCTATGCGCGGTGGGATGCAATGGGCGGCCCGGTCGGCGACAACGGCAACGACCTCGAACCCGCTGCGGTCGCAGAGTTCCCCGAACTCGCCCGCTGGCGAGACACGATCGCCGACGCTCTCGGTGTTCGGCCCCACCTCGCTGGTTCGGGTGCGACGTGGTTCGTCGAGGGACACCACGACGAGGCACACGGGCTCATCGCCGGCGCAACCGTCGTTCTCACGTCGGCACGCGCCGATGCCGGGCGAATCGAACTGCTCGACTGAACATGATGCGGCCCGGGCCGCGATGACTACTTGCGACGCTGGTGACGCGTGCGGCGGAGCATCTTCTTGTGCTTCTTCTTGCGCATGCGCTTGCGACGCTTCTTGATCAGCGAACCCATAAGACATGGCAAACTACCGTCCCGGCCGGGAAAACGGGAAATCCGCTACCGTTCTTCGGCGACCTTCCGGGATCGTCCAATTGGCAGGACAGCGGGTTTTGGTCCCGTTAATAGGGGTTCGAGTCCTCTTCCCGGAACCATGAAAGTCTCAGCAATCGTGCTCGCAGCAGGCGAGGGATCGCGCATGCGCTCCGACAGGCCGAAGCCACTGCACCGCATCTGTGGCCGCTCGATGGTCATGCACGTCATCCATGCGCTGTCGGGCCTCGAGATGAACGCAACTGTCGTGGTGGTGGGCCACGGCGCCGACAGGGTGACGTCAGCGGTGCGCGACGAAGCGCCCGACTGGGCCGGGGTCGCCTTCGCGACCCAGCGTGAACAACGAGGCACCGGAGATGCCGCCCTCGTCGGGATGACGGGTCTGCCGGGCGACGACCTCGACGACACCTCCACTGTGCTCGTGATGCCCGGCGACACGCCACTCCTGTCAGCCGCCACCGTGGAGGCTCTCGTGGCGACACACGAACGCTCGGGGTGTGCCGCCACGGTTCTCACGTCGGTCGTCGACGACGCCACCGGTTACGGCCGCATCGTCCGCGACCGCCACGGGAACGTGAGCCGCATCGTCGAACACCGTGACGCGACCGCCGACGAGTTGCTCATCGGCGAGATCAACACCGGTATCTACGCATTCCGGCGCGACGTCCTGGGCCCGGCCCTGCGCCAGATCGGCACCAACAACGCCCAGGGCGAGTACTACCTGACCGACGTCGTGTCGGTGCTGGTCTCGACCGGCCACACCGTCACGGCACTCGCGGCGCCGGCAGACGAGACCGCAGGGGTCAACGACCGGCTGCAGTTGGCCCTGGCCGAACGTGTCTTGCGCGAGCGCATCAACCGCGACTGGCTGCTCGCCGGCGTCACGATGCTCGACCCGGCTCAGGCCTTCATCGATGCGACAGTCACGATCGGCCGTGACGTGACGTTGTTCCCCGGGGTCATCCTGCAGGGCGCCAGTTCGATCGGCGACCGGTGCGAGATCGGGCCGAACACGCGACTCGTCGACACGACCGTCGGCGACGACTCGACGGTCACCACCACGACTGCGACAGGTGCGTCGGTCGGATCGGGAGCCACGGTCGGGCCGTATGCGCATCTCTCGGTCGGCAACGTCGTCGCTGATGGCCGGGTGACCGGACCGTTCTACACTCAGAGTCCATGAATCCTCGCGCCCTCGAGCGGGCGACCACGAAACGGTTGTCTCTGTTCACCGGGCGCACACACCCGAAACTCGCAGAGGAAGTCGCGGTTCACCTCGGCATCGACCTGGGTGATGCGAACATCGTCCAGTTCGCCAACGGCGAGATCAGACCGCGATTCTCCGACTCGATCCGTGGTGGCGACGTGTTCGTCATGCAGAGCCACTACGGCACCGAAGTCGGGTCGATCAACGACTCGATCATGGAACAGCTCATCATGATCGACGCCGCGCAACGTGCGTCTGCGAAGCGCATCACTGCCGTGTGCCCCTTCTACGGATACGCGCGGCAGGACCGCAAGGCCGAGGGACGCGAACCGATCACAGCACGCCTCATTGCCGACATGTTCCGTGCCGCCGGTGCGACGCGCATGGTCTCGATCGACCTCCACTCGGGGCAGATCCAGGGCTTCTTCGGAGGCCCCGTCGATCACCTCACGGCGATGCCGGTGCTCGAGAAGTACGTGCGGAGCAACGCAGGAAACGACCTCGTGATCGTCTCGCCCGACGCCGGTCGCGTGAAGGTCGCCGAACGCTTCGCGCAGCATCTCGCCGACAAGAACGCCGACGTCGCTTTCATCAACAAGCGCCGCCCGAAGGGAACGGCAAACGTCGCGATCGCCAAGGAGGTCATCGGCGAGGTCGAAGGTCGCCTGTGCATCCTCACCGACGACATGATCGACACCGGCGGCACCATCACGAGCGCCGCCGAACTGCTCATCGAACGCGGCGCATCCGAGGTGTGGGCGATGGCAACACACGGAGTGCTTTCTGATCCGGCGACGGAGCGTCTCGCCGCCTCGCCCATCTCGCGGGTCGTGCTCACCGACACGATCCCGCTGCCTGCCTCGCGGAGAATCCCGAAGATGGAGGTGCTCTCGGTGGCCGGGATCATCGCCGACGCCCTGGCGGCCGTGTTCGACGAGACCAGCGTGAGCGAACTGTTCGGCGGCGAGAACCAGCACTGACGCCCCGAATTGGGCGTTCTCGGCCCGTGTGATCGGGGGATCGAGCCCCATAGACTCGTCAGCCGTGTCGAATACCGCTTCTCTCATCGCAAAGTCCGGTCGTGCCACCGGCAGTGCCGCGTCTCGTCGTCTCCGCGCGGAAGACCAGATCCCGGCAGTCCTCTACGGCCACGGCATGGAGCCGGTCTCGCTCTCGGTCGCCCGTCGCGATCTCCGCGCGGCGTTGTCGGGCCCTGCCGGTCAGAACACCATTCTCAAGCTCGACGTCGACGGAAAGTCGTACAACGCGATCGTCAAGGAGATGCAGCGTCACCCGGTCCGCCGCACGGTGAGCCACGTCGACTTCGTGCAGATCGATCTCAGTGAAGAAATCGTGATGTCGGTGCCTGTGCACCTGACCGGAACCGCGAAGGCAGTGCTGTCGGCCGGCGGTCTCGTCGACCCGGCTGTCGACACCATCGAGGTGCGCACCACCCCGGCGAACATCCCGAACGAAATTCTCGTCGACATCACCGACATGACACCTGAGCGCGTGATCCGCCTCGGCGACATCGCACTTCCCGCGGGTGTCGTCGCACTCGGTGATCCCGAGATGCCGGTGATCACCGTTCTCATGTCGCGCGCCGCGGCCGAAAGCGCCACCGCAGCGGCCGCCGCCGAAGGCGGCGAAGCCGCGCCTGCTGGCGACCAGTCCTCAGAAGGCTGATCCCTTCGGCCTCTGAGGTCGAAGTTCGACGGTCACCCACATGGCACTCAGACGACGACCCCCGTCAGGTGCCGATCTCGAACGTGTCCTGGTCGTCGGTCTCGGAAACCCCGGCAAGCAGTACGCCCGCACCCGTCACAACGTGGGCACAGACGCACTCGAGATCCTCGCAGCACGCACGAACTCGACGTTGAAGACCGGCCGTGACAGAGCGCGCGTCGCAGAGGTGCGACTCAGTGGAGTGGCGGTGGTTCTCGCGGTGCCGACGACGTACATGAACGACTCGGGCGAGGCTGTCGGGCCGTTGGCTCGGCGATTCAAGATCGACGACCCGGCACGGATCGTGATCGTCCACGACGAACTCGACCTCGACCCCGGCGTGGTGCGCGTGAAGGTGGGCGGAGGACTCGCCGGTCACAATGGTCTTCGTTCGATCTCACGCGTGATGCACACCGACGACTACGTACGGGTGCGGATCGGCGTCGGCAAGCCGCGATCGCGTGAACACGGAGCCGACCATGTCCTCTCGGCCGTTCCGTCGGCGGAACGAAAGCTTCTCGACGTCGCCGCCGAGACCGCCGCCGATGTCGTCGAACGCATCGTGAGCGACGGTCCTGCCGCCGCGATGCAGGAGTACAACGGCCGGTGACCGGCCGCTCCCCCGTCGACATGGCTGATCCGAGGCTCGAATCTCTCGCCACGGCGGTCGCCGCCGACCAGGCTGTCGTGGCCGCCGCAGAAGGGACCAGCGCGGTCGGAATCCCGGAGGCCGCGCGTGCGGTCGTCGTCGCCGCATTGGTGCAGGCACAACGCCGGCGTCCGATCGTGGTGATCTGTCCCACCGGGACAGAAGCCGAACAGATCACCCACGACCTGGCCGCCTACGTCGACCGTGACCGCGTCGCTGGTTTCCCCGCATGGGAAACACTGCCCTTCGAACGTGTGAGCCCGAACGTGCAGACCATGGGCACACGCCTCGAGACTCTGTGGCGACTGCGTTCCGACGACCCTCCTGCAGTCGTGGTCACCAGTGCCCGTGCGGTCATCCAGCGACTGGCACCCGGCACCGACACGTTCGAGCCCGTGGTGGTGCGTGCCGGAGCCACGGTCGACATCGATGCGCTGTGCACCGAACTCGCGCACATGGGTTACCGGCGCGAACCGGTGGTCGAGCACCGCGGCGAGTTCGCACGACGCGGAGCGATCGTCGACGTGTGGCCCTCGACAGCCGACGACCCGGTGCGCATCGACACGTGGGGCGACGAAGTCGACAGGCTCGGCACGTTCGACCCGTCCGACCAACGCAGTACCGGTGAGATCGTCTCCGTCGCGCGGATCTTCCCGGCCCGCGAACTTCTGCTGACCGACGACGTGCGCGCACGAGCAGCCGGACTGGTGGCCGCCGAACCGTGGGGTCGCGAGCAATGGGAACGTCTCGCCGAGGGTCAACTCTTCGACGGCATGGAGAGCTGGATGCCCTGGCTCACCGACGACTCGCGCACCCTCGCGGACGCGGTCGGTGACGGGGCGTTCTTCGCGGTGGTCGACCCCCGCGGTGTGCTCGAACGTGCACGTCACGCCGTCGACGACGAATCTGATCTCGCCGCGACACTTGCGACCACGTGGGATCGCCCCGCCGACGGTGCGATGCCGCGCCTCTTCGTCGACCCCGACTCGCTCTTCGACGGCCGTGGCACGGTGGTCAATCTCGTGCCACCGGCCGAGATCCTCGACGGTGCATCGCTGTCGGCATCTGGTTGGGCACCGTTCGTGCACGGGCCCGAACCGCTCGTGGCACGCATCAACGAACTGGTCGCCGACAAGTGGAGTGTCGTGGTCGCGGCCGACACCGAAGAATCAGCCGCCCGCATCGCCGAATCGCTCCGCACTGCCGGTGCACCGGTGTCGCTCGTCGACCACCCGACGGACCCCGGCGCCTGGGTGGTGCATGCCCCGCAGTCGACCGGATGGTCGATTCCCTCGGTTCGGGTCGCGGTCCTGTGCGAAGCCGATCTGAGCGGCAGACGACGCACCCGGCGCGGCCAGATCCGCAAAGGCGGCTCGTCGACGACGGTCTTCGAAGATCTCAAACCCGGCGGGTACGTCGTGCATGCCCACCACGGTGTCGGTCGCTACGTGGGCATGGTCACGCGCGCGCTCGACAGCGTGGAACGCGACTATCTGCTCGTCGAGTACAAGGGCGGCGACCGCCTCTATGTTCCCGTCGACCAGATCGGAACCATTCGTCAATACGTGGGCGGTGAGACTCCGACGCTGCACCGCATGGGTGGCGCCGACTTCGCGCGCACCAAGTCGCGCGTGCGCTCGGCGGTGCGCGAGATCGCACAAGAGCTGGTGGTGCTCTACCAGCGGCGTGTCAACGCCGTCGGCCATGCATTCGCCCCCGACACCCCCTGGCAACACGAGATGGAACAGGCGTTTCCGTTCGTCGAGACCCCCGACCAACTCGCGGCGATCGAGTCAGTGAAAGAGGACATGGAGCGCCCCGTCCCCATGGATCGCCTGGTCTGCGGTGACGTCGGGTTCGGCAAGACCGAGGTGGCGGTGCGCGCCGCGTTCAAGGCGATCCAGGACGGACGTCAAGTCGCGGTGCTCGTACCCACAACCCTGCTCGCGAGCCAACACGCGGTCACTTTCGCAGAACGGTTTGCCGGGTATCCGGTGCGTGTCGAGGTGCTCTCGCGGTTCCTCACCGCGGCACAGGCCAAGAAGGTCGTCGCCGGGCTCGCGAGCGGTGAGATCGACTGTGTGATCGGCACGCACCGACTCTTGTCGGACGGGATCACGTTCAAGAACCTCGGATTGCTCGTCATCGACGAGGAACAACGGTTCGGCGTGCAGCACAAAGAGGCCATCAAGCGTTTCCGGCACAACGTGGACGTGCTCACCATGTCGGCAACTCCCATTCCTCGCACGCTCGAGATGAGTCTCGTGGGCATCAGGGACCTGTCGCTCCTGCAGACCCCGCCGGCCGACCGACAGCCGATCCTCACCTATGTCGGCGAAGAGAGCGACCGCGTGGCTCTCGAGGCCATCAGACGTGAGTTGCTGCGCGAAGGGCAGGTGTTCTGGGTGCACAACCGCGTGCAGTCGATCGAAGAACGCGCTGCCGAACTGCGCCGACTCGTTCCCGAGGCACGCATCGCCGTCGCGCACGGACAGATGGACGAGACGCAACTCGAGCAGGTGGTGCTCGACTTCGCAGAACACCGGCACGACGTGCTCGTGTGCACGACGATCATCGAGAGCGGCATCGACATGCCGTCGGTGAACACACTCGTGGTCGAGCGCGCCGACCTCCTCGGTCTCGGCCAGATGCACCAGTTGCGCGGCCGCGTGGGGCGCAGCGGGCGTCGGGCGTATGCGTATCTGTTCCACCCGGCCGATCGTTCGGTGGGAGAAGAAGCACACGAACGCCTCCGCGCGATCGGCGAAGCCACCGACCTCGGATCTGGTTTCAAGATCGCCATGCGAGACCTCGAGATTCGCGGCGCCGGCAACCTGCTCGGTGAAGCCCAGAGCGGCCACATCGCGGCCGTCGGCTACGACCTGTACTGCCAACTCGTGACCGAAGCAGTGGCCGAGATGAAGGGCGAAACACCCGCAGAGGAACCGACAGAGATCCGCATCGACCTGCCTGCCGATGCACACCTGCCCGACGGTTACGTGCCGACCGAGGACCTGCGACTCGAGGCCTACCGCCGACTCGCCGCTGCACTCACGCACGCCGCCGTCGACGACATCGAACGCGAGTGGCGCGACCGGTACGGACCGCTGCCGGTGCCCGCACAGAACCTCGTCACCGTGGCGCGACTTCGTGCCACGTGCGCAACCCTCGGCATCACCGAGATCGGCGCGATGCGCGGCCAGATCACCATCTCCCCCGTGCGTCTCGCGGCGAGCCAGACACTCAGGTTGCGCCGTATTGCACCGCGTGCGACGTGGAGCGACACGAATCTGCGACTGGTCGTTCCGCTCGCTCGCGGCACCGACCCGGTGACGTCTGTCAGCGAGTTGCTCGAGGAGTTGTTCGCAGACGACTGAGGCCCCTGCCACAGGCGGTCCCCAGTAGTGTCGTGGCGTGAAACACCGCCCCTTGCGTCGTCTTGTGTCCCTTCCGCTCGCCTCGGTGGCAGCCGCTGTCCTGGTGGCATCGTGTTCCACGGTCTCGGGTGCAAAGCCCACCTTCAAGGTGAACGACACCAAGTACCCGGCCGACGCCTTCGCCTCGCTGATCGACGACCTCGCATCAGGCGGCCAGTTGCAGTTGACGAACGGCAAGATGAACATGGCCGACTACGTGCCGATCATGCGCACTCTGGTGCGCTACGAGGCGTACAAGCAGATGGCTGCCGAACTCGGCATCACGGAGAGCGACAGCACCCGCAGCCAGGCAGAATCAGCCGCCGCACAGACCCAAGGCTGGGCGGAGTTCCCCGAGTCGGTGAAACAACTCGTGATCGACCTCGGAGTTGCCGACGCGACACTTGCCACCTTGCAGGCTCCTTCGAATGCCGACCTTGCGGCTCTCTACGCCGCATCACCGGCATCGACCGGCGTGTTGTGCATGAGCCACATCCTGGTCGCCACCGAAAGTGACGCTCGCAAGGTTGTCGCCCGACTCGCAGCCGGCGAGAAGTTCGCCGACCTCGCACGCGAAGTCTCCACAGAACCGGCCGCGAAAGAAACAGGTGGATCTCTCGGCACCGGACCGGACCAGCCCTGCCAGGGGCTCTCGGGGGTGCAGAACGGCTACGACCCCGACTTCGTCGACGGCGCAGTGGCCGCAAGAGCAGGCGTCCCGACCCCACCCGTGAAGTCGTCGTTCGGCTGGCACGTGATCCTTCTCCACCCGTTCGACGAAGTGTCGGCGAACCTGCGCGAAGTCTTGGCACAAGACGTGGGCAACACACTTCTTGCCGGGTGGATGGCAACCGCCGACATCTCTGTCGACCCGCGCTACGGAACCTGGTCCGTGGCCCGATCGACCATCGAGTGACACCGGTCGTCCACATCGTCGGCCTCGGGCCGGGTGACCCGCGGTTGGTCACCGTCGACACCCTGGACACGATCGCGGCGACCCCTGCTCGCTGGCTTCGCACTTCGCGGCATCCGTCGGCTCATCTGGTCGAGGGTGCTCGCACGTTCGACCACCTCTACGACTCGCTCCCCACATTCGACGAGGTCTATGCACAGATCGCCTCGGCGATCGAGGCTGCGGCATGCGAACACGGAGAGGTCGTGTACGCAGTTCCTGGTTCGCCACTCGTGCTCGAGCGATCAGTCGCGCATCTGCGCTCTCTCGACGGCATCGAGGTGCGTCTGCACGCGGCGGTGTCGTTCCTCGACGAAGCATGGCGGGTTCTCGGCCTCGACCCGGTGGAGCACGGTGTGCGACTCGTCGACGGACACGACTTCGCCGTCAGCGCGGCCGGGTGGACCGGCCCGATGCTGGTGGCACACACCCATGCCAACTGGGTCTTGTCGGAGATCAAACTCGCTGTCGACGACCCCGACCCCGCCACGCCGGTCGTGATCCTGCACCATCTGGGTCTCGACGACGAACGAATCGTCACGACGACATGGGCAGAGATGGACCGTGCGGTCGAGGCAGACCACCTCACCTCGTTGTGGGTGCCGTCACTCGCCACGCCCGTGGCCGCCGAACTCGCGCGCTTCCACGAACTCGCCCGCACTCTGCGCGCACGGTGCCCGTGGGACATCGAGCAGACCCACACATCGCTCGTTCGGTACCTCATCGAAGAGACCTACGAGGTGGTCGATGCGATCGAGAACCTCGACCCCGACGACCCCGCGACCGACGACGACTTCATAGAAGAACTCGGCGACCTCCTGTACCAGGTCGGGTTCCATGCGGCCATCGCCGAGGAAGAGGGACGATTCACGATCGCCGACGTCGCGCGAGCGGTGCACGACAAACTCGTGGCACGACATCCGCACGTGTTCGGCGACGTGGCCGTCGACTCGGCGAGCGACGTGGAAGCCAACTGGGAAGCCATCAAGGCAAGAGAGAAACCGGCGCGCACAGGCATCTTCGACGGTCTGGCGACCTCGTCGCCTGGTCTGCTGCTGGCCGACAAGGTTCAGCAACGTGCGTCGCGCGCCGGCTTCGACTGGCCTGATCACCGCGGACCGCTCGACAAGATCCGCGAAGAAGCCGACGAGGTGGCCCGTGCTGCAGAGTCGGCCGACCCCGATGCGGTGCGCGCCGAGGTGGGTGATCTGTTGTTCGCCGCCGTGAACGTGGCACGCACACTCGGGGTCGAGCCCGAGTCGGCCCTGCGAGCCGCCGTCGCAACGTTCCGAGAGCGCGTGGAAGCCGTCGACGCTCTCGCCCGTGCGAACGGTCGCGACACCGCGTCGCTCTCGCCCGACGAACTCGACGAACTCTGGGAATCGGTGAAACAGCAGAACGGTCAGTAGCGTTCGCTGTATGAGCGAAATCGTCGAAGTGGTGGGCCGTGAGGTCCTCGATTCCCGCGGAAATCCGACCGTCGAGGTGGAGGTGGTGCTCGACAGCGGTGCGACCGGGCGCGCCATCGTGCCGTCGGGAGCGTCAACCGGTGAACACGAAGCCGTCGAACTGCGCGACGGCGGCCAGCGCTACCTCGGCAAGGGAGTGCAGCGCGCGGTCGAGAACGTGAACTCGCACATCGCGCCTGCGGTCACGGGCATGGACGCGACCGCCCAGCGCGACATCGACCGCACCATGATCGACCTCGACGGCACAGAGAACAAGTCGCGTCTCGGTGCCAACGCGATGCTCGGTACGTCGCTTGCGGTCGCCCACGCCGCCGCGGCCGAACTGGAACTTCCGCTGTTCCGCGCCGTCGGCGGGCCACATGCACACGTGTTGCCGGTGCCGATGATGAACGTGATCAACGGTGGCGCGCACGCCGACAACAACGTCGACCTTCAGGAGTTCATGATCATGCCGGTCGGCGCCCCGAGTTTCGCCGAGGCCCTGCGCTGGGGTGTCGAGACGTACCACACGCTCAAGAAAGTGCTCGCTGACCGCGGCCTGTCGACGGCCGTCGGTGACGAGGGTGGTTTCGCACCGAACCTCGCATCGAACGAAGAAGCGGTGGCGGTGCTGGTGGAGGCGATCGAACGGGCCGGCTACACCCCCGGCGACGACATCGCGATCGCGCTCGATCCGGCGATGAGCGAGCTGCACCGCGACGGTCGGTACCACCTCGAAGGCGAGGGGCGTGTGCTGACGGCAGGCGAGATGGTGCAGTGGTGGGCGTCGCTGGTGGAGCGCTACCCCATCGTGTCGATCGAAGACGGCATGGCCGAAGACGACTGGGACGGGTGGGCAGAGTTGACCGCGGCCCTCGGCGGCAGAGTGCAACTCGTCGGTGACGATCTGTTCGTGACGAACGCGCGTCGTCTGGCGATGGGCATCGAGCGCAAGGTCGGCAACAGTGTGCTCGTGAAGGTGAACCAGATCGGCACACTCTCCGAGACCCTCGACACCGTCGAAATGGCGACACGCCACTCGTACACCTCGGTGATGAGCCATCGCAGCGGCGAAACAGAGGACTCGACCATCGCCGACTTGGCAGTCGCGACGAACTGCGGCCAGATCAAGACCGGTGCACCTGCCCGCAGCGACCGCGTCGCCAAGTACAACCAGTTGCTGCGCATCGAAGAACTGCTCGGCGACTCGGCCCGTTTCCGCGGACGATCGGCACTCGCACCTCTGCGCTGACACGAACATTCGTTCGTGTGCCACGGTTTTCCACAGGCCCGAGGCCACAATGGTCGCCATGGCCAAGCGCACGATCAAGAGCCTCACGAGCGGCATCGTGCGCCCCGAGCCGCTCTCGCAGCGCATCACATCGAATCGCGGCGTGCGCTGGACGATCCGGCTCGCCACGACCACCGTCGCACTTGCCTTCATGCTGGGCGTGGTGGTCCTGCCGGTGCGTGACTGGATGGTGCAGGACTCTGCCATCGCCCAGCGTGCCGCCGAACTCGAAGCACTCGCCGACGCCAACGAGCAGCTGCAGAACGAAGTGAACGATCTGAAGACTCCTGACGGCACCCGCAATGCTGCACGCGATCAACTGGGCTATGTCATGCCCGGCGAGCAACGCATCTCTTTGTTGCCGATGCCCGAGCTTCCGACCGACCTTCCCGATGCCTGGCCGTACACGTTGGTCGAGAGCATCGTGGCCGTGCGCGCCGTCGAACATCGACCGGCCGACGGCTCCCTGCAGCCACTGGCGCCCTGACCTACCGTCCCCGCGAAGGTTCGTTCATCCCGCCTCCACAGGCGTTTCTCGGCCGTCGCA
Organism: uncultured Bifidobacterium sp.; assembly: GCA_964416135.1. Lineage (GTDB taxonomy): Bacteria > Actinomycetota > Acidimicrobiia > Acidimicrobiales > Ilumatobacteraceae > UBA2093. The sequence goes on along the minus strand of CAYQCU010000007.1, from coordinate 37,760 downwards.
CCGGCGTGGGTAGTGTCTCGGCAGGTACCGGACTGTGACCCGGACCAAAGGGGTGAATGATGGGCGGAAGCATTCTCGGGAACCGCGTCCTTCGCAAGGAGGACCCGAAGTTCCTCACGACCGGCGGCGTCTACGTCGATGATCTTCTCGACGAACCGTTGCTCGACGGTGCACTGCATGCAACGTACGTGCGCTCGACCGTCGCGCACGGTGTGATCCTGTCGATCGACACCAGTGACGCTCTCGCGATGCCCGGAGTGCGTGCGGTGTTCACCGGCGCCGACCTCGGACTCGAGCCGCAACCGTCGAACTACAACCCGATGGTCACACGGACACTTCTCGCGATGGACCGCGTGCGCTACGTGGGCGAGCCGATCGCCGTCATCGTGTCGGAGACCCGCGAACAGGGTGAAGACGCAGCCGAAGCTGTGATCGTCGACTATGACATCTTGCCGGCCGTCGTCGACATGGAGGCCGCGATGACCTCGTCGACACTCCTCTACGACGCGGCCCCCAACAACGTGGTGTTCGACACCATGGTGCTCGGCCTCCCCGACAACACCGGCACGGCGTTCTTCGACGGATGCGAAGTCACCGTGAGCGGTCGTTTCCTGAATCAGCGTGTCGCGCCGTGTCCGCTCGAGGTACGCGGCTCGGCCGTGGCCTGGGCAGCTGACGGCCGACTGCACCAATGGGTCTCGACCCAGCACGCGCAAGGAGCGCATGCACCGATCGCGGCGGTGAACGGCGTCGACCCGGAACGAGTCCGGGTGCGTACGCCCGACGTGGGCGGCGGATTCGGTGCCAAGATCGGCATCTACCCCGAAGAGTTGCTTCTCGGAGTGGTCTCGAAGCGCGTCGGCACTCCCCTTCGCTGGCGCGAGACGCGCAGTGAGTCGATGATGGCCCTCGGTCACGGCCGCGCACAGGTGCAGCACGTCACGATCGGTGGCACCCGTGACGGCAAGGTCACCCACTATCAGTTGCACGTCATCCAGGACTCGGGCGCGTTCGTCGACATGGGCGCGATCCTCGCGCCGTTCATGACACGGCCGATGGCGTCGGGTGTCTACGACATCCCGAACATCGAGTGCCGCACCACGTCCGTCGTCACGAACACCACGCCGACGGTCGCGTACCGCGGGGCCGGCCGTCCGGAGGCGACGGCCGCGATCGAGCGCGCCATGGATCTCTTCGCCGCCGAGATCGGCAAGGACCCTGCCGAGGTTCGTCGTGTCAACCTCATTCCGAAGTTCCTCGAGCCCCACACCACCGCGGTCGGCCAGACCTACGACGTGGGCGACTACGAGACGTCACTCGACAAGACTCTCGCCGCCGCCGACTATGCGGGGTGGCGCGCCAAGCAGGCCGCACGCCGTGCGAGCGGTGATTCGCGACAGATCGGCATAGGCGTCAGCGTGTACGTCGAGATCACGGGCGGTGTCGGCAGCGGCGAAGAAGCAAAGGTCGAAGTGTTGCCGAACGGCAAGGCGGTCGTCTACACCGGCACCTCCCCGCACGGCCAGGGCCATGCCACGTCGTGGGCGATGCTCGCAAGCGAGCAGACAGGAATTCCGATCGAAGACATCGATCTCGTGTGGGGCGACACCGACCTCACCCCGGTCGGGTCGGGAACCATGGGATCGCGCTCGCTCCAGCAGGGCGGCAACGCGGTGTTCGTGGTGTCGGGTCAACTCGTCGAGAAGGCAAAGTCTGTCGCTGCACGTCTGTTGGAGGCGAACGAAGCCGACATCGTGCTCGACAAGGACGCTGCCGCATTCCACGTGGCGGGAACACCGGCCGTGTCGAAGACATGGGCCGAGATCGCGGCCGCTGAAGGCGACGGAATCTCGGCCAAGGACAACATCGCGGTGCCCGGACCGACCTTCCCCTTCGGTGCACACGTGGCAGTGGTCGAAGTCGACACCGACACCGGCAAGGTCACCCACGTGGCGCACGTGGCATGTGACGATGCCGGCACGGTGCTGAACCCGTTGATCCTCGAGGGACAGATCCATGGTGGAGTCGCCCAAGGCGCCGCCCAGGCTCTCCTCGAAGAGGTTCGCTACGACTCCGACGGGAACCCGATCACGTCGAACCTCGCCGACTACGCGTTCATCTCGGCGGCAGAGGTTCCGAGCGTCACCGTGGTCCACATGGAGACGCCGACCCCGCGCAACGCGATCGGCGCGAAAGGCATCGGCGAGTCGGGAACCATCGGCTCGACCCCGGCGCTCCAGTCGGCTGTGATCGACGCCGTGTCGCACCTCGGTGTGCGCCACATCGACATGCCGACCACATCGGAGAAGGTCTGGGCGGCGATCCAGTCCGCACGGTGAACAGCCGGGCACACCGAACGACACGACCACGAGAACGACAGGAACAAGGAGTACAGAGATGAAGATCAGCGTCACCGTCAACGGGACACGCCACGAGAGCGAAGTTGAGCCGCGCACGTTGCTCGTGCAGTGGATCCGCGAGACGATCGGGCTCACCGGCACGAACATCGGATGCGACACGTCGAGTTGCGGCGCGTGCACCATCCACGTGGACGGCGAGTCGGTGAAGTCGTGCACGTTGCTCGCGGTGCAGGCCGACGGAGCAGAGATCACCACGATCGAAGGGCTCGCCAAGGGCGGCGAGATGCACCCCATGCAGAAGTCGTTCATGGAGAACCACGGTCTCCAGTGCGGATACTGCACACCCGGAATGGTGATGGCCTCCATTTCGCTCCTCGACGAGAACCCGCAGCCGACCGAGGAAGAGGTCCGTATCGGCCTCGAGGGCAACCTGTGCCGCTGCACCGGCTACCACAACATCGTCAAGGCCGTTCTCGCGGCCGCCAAGAAGTGAGGTGACGCGATGATCCCAGCACCATTCGACTACGTCAGGGCATCGTCTGCTCAGGAGGCGATCTCGCTCGTCGGCCAGCACGGTGACGATGCAAAGTTCCTCGCCGGCGGGCACAGTCTGTTGCCGCTCATGAAGTTGCGGCTCGCACAGCCGGCGGTCCTCGTCGACATCGGACGCATCTCCGACCTGTCGTACGTCCGCGATGCCGGCGACCACGTCGCGATCGGTGCCCTCACGCGCCACCGCGACGTCGAGACGTCGCCGCTGCTCCGTGAACACGTGCCCCTGCTGGCACACGCCGCGTCGCACGTGGGAGACCCGCAGGTGCGTCACCGCGGGACTATCGGCGGGTCGGTGGCACACGCCGACCCGGCGTCAGACCTGCCCGCCACCACACTTGCCCTCGGTGCGACCTATGTCGTGCAGGGCCCGAACGGCACGCGGGAGATCCCCGCGTCCGAGTTCTACACCGGCTTTCTCGAGTCGGCTCTCGCCCCCGACGAGATGCTCACCGAGATCCGAGTGCCGAAGATGAACGGCGCGTCGTGGGGCTTCCAGAAGTTCAACCGCCGTGCCCAGGACTGGGCAATCGTGGGCGTTGCCGCGTGGCACCGGGGAACCGAGTCAGGTGTGGCCCTGGTCAACATGGGCTCGACTCCGATCCTGGCGACCAGCGTGTCGAACGCGATCTCACAGGGCGCGAGCATCGCAGACGCCGCCAAACTCGCCGCTGCCGAAGCCGAGCCGCAGGCTGATGCGAACGCGTCGGTGGAGTACCGCCGCCACCTTGCCGAAGTGCTCGTGCGCCGCGCGCTCGAGTCGCAGAGCAACTGAACCCCGTCACCTCGTGACGGCACCTGCCGTGGCAGACGACGTCACGTCGGGCGAACCGACACGTGCCGACCGTGTGCGGGCGGCCGCAGTGGTGTCGTACGTGTCGGTCTTCGTCTGGAGTGTCTTCACGTTCGGCATTCCCATCGACCGGATCGTCGTGCTCGCATGGATGTTCGGCGGCTTCGCCGTGGCGTCGATCGGGCGTTCCCGTCTCCAAGCCCGTGAGATGGTGCGCGACTGGTTGGTGTTGGTCGCCATCTACATGGCCTACGACTACAGCCGTGGAACAGCCGACCAGTGGGGCATTCCGGTCAACTACACCGGTCCGCGGGATCTCGACTCGCTCCTCCTCGGAGGCCGCGAACCGGTCTCCGGCTTGCAGCGCCGCTTCTACGAGCCCGGCGACATTCGATGGTGGGACGTCACGGGCTCGGTCGTCTACATGACGCATTTCGTCTTCCCGGTGCTTCCGCTCGCGGTGATGCGCGTGCGCAACCGAGTCGAATGGGTGCGCTACGTGCGACGTTTCTCGGTCACGTTGTTCTCAGCCGTCGCATGCTTCGTCGTCTATCCGGCCGCCCCACCGTGGATGGCGAGCCGCGACGGGTACATGCCTCCCGTCGAACGCATCACCGGACGTGGCTGGAGCGAGATCGGGCTCGACACCGTCAACAGAACGTTCGACAGGGGTGTCGCAGTGCTGAACCCGGTGGCAGCGATGCCGTCTCTGCACGCGGGGCTCTCTCTACTGGTGGCACTGTGGTTCACCCGCAACGCAGCCACGTGGGTGCGTGCCGCCGCGATGCTCTATCCGGCGTCGATGGCAGTGACCCTCGTGTACTTCGGGGAACACTTCTTCGTCGACTGCCTCGCCGGGTGGGCCGTGGTCGGGTTCGCCTTCTGGGCCTCCCGACGGTGGGAGACGCGCTCCGACGCTGAGATCGACCAGGTTGTCTGACCCACATCGCTACATTGGCATTCGATGTTGCGGCGACCCCGACTCAAGGTGTTGCTCACCGGTGTCGCAGTGCTCGCAGTCGGAGGCGCCACAGTCGCCATACCTTTGCGTTCGATCGAAGCGCGGGTGACGACCGACCCGTCCCCGTCAGGTACCGCACTCACGACGAAGGTCACCGTCACCCCAGACCAGATCGAGCCGGGTGCCTCAGCAGAAGTCACTATCGAGCTGGCAACCGGGAGACTCACTCCGGTCGACACACTCTCCGTTCGGTTGCACCTTGGAGAGGGGCTGTCACTGGTGTCCGACCCCACGACACCTTGGAACTGCCCAGATTCCGCATCGGACAAATCTGGCCTCTCGATCACATGCACTGCCCACACCGACGATGTCGACATCCCATCGGAACTGTCGCTCGCGTTCGGTATCCGCGCCGCTCGCAACATCAGGGGACTCCGAGGGATCTCCGCGTTGGCGTGGTTCGGAGACAAGGCGCCTGCAGTCCGCGAATGGACGGAGACCCAAGCCGGCGCGGAGGCCGACAGTGTCCTTCTGTCCGTCAGCGCACCACACCGCCTGTCGCCGCCGACCCGCCCGTTGCGAACCTCGACCGACCGCAGGGCACCACTCACGCCAAGCACCACACGTGAGTCGGCAACGCACACGCGTTCCGCGCCAGTGGCCACGGAGAGCGCCGGCACGATTCGGCCCAGTCGTGAGTCCCAACGAGTGACATCATCCACCACTCCGTCGACAGGGTTCTGCGATCTGTTCGCGGTCGCGGGCGCCGTCAACACGAGCCTCGCGATCGGTCCGATCACCTTTTCGGCCATGGGCACCTCGACCAGAAGTGCCGGAGCGTGCTCGGCATCATCGGTCATCACGCTGTCCGCGTCAACGATCTCATTCGGCACTGTCCAGTTCACGAATGTGAACGGTTCGGTCTCGCCGGCAAGTGTCTCCCTGTCGACGGCGCTTGCCAACGGGATGACCCTCGTGATTTCGGGACCCTTTCCCGATTCCGGCACGCGATACATGGCGAATGTCGCATTCTCGGTGGGTTCGTCGCGACTGACCCTCAGCGGAAACGTCGACTATTCCGACAATTCCCGCTTCAGCGTGACATTGACGGCGTCGGCCACCTCCTCCGGCTGGAATCCTGCACCAGGACTCTCCATCGGCGCAGGTGGAATCTCAGGCACGTTCACCCGTTCGCCGTCGGGCAACACGTCCGTCGACACCTTCGCCGTCAGAGTTGCCCTTGCGGGAACGTGGTCGCCCGTGCCCGGCGTGACCGTCGGCGGCGTGACGGCGTCGATCGAGAATGCCTCAGGTGATCTCACCGTCACGCTGGGAGCAAGCGTCTCCGGGCGCCTGACTCTCGCAGGACTCGATGTGAGTTTGAATTCGGCGCTCTCCGGGACTATCGACGTCGCGACAGAGGTGGTGACCGTGATCGGATCAATTGGAATGGTCCCGGTTTCGAGCATTGCGACGCTCGGACCTGCGACCGCAACGTTCGCCTACGACCCCCGTAACGCCAGAAGTGGCTCCACAACAGCGCCTGTGACAGCGACCTTGTCGGGATCTGCCTCTTTCGCCGGACAACTCGCTCGATTCTTCGAGGGGTCCGCATCTGCCACACTCGCGCTTCTCGACGAGGGCTTCGTGGTGGAGGCCTCGATGTCATCCTCGCCCGATTCGCCCGGGTACTCGCAGAGCTCTCCGACGTTTCTGTGGGCGAGCCTGACGAATCCGCTGACCACAATTCGATACTCGCCTTCGGGTGCATCGCTACCGGGAGTTCCACTTCGACACCAGTCTGCGACGAGTGTCTCGCCGTTCGGGGTGCCACCACAACTGGCCATGGCCCTCGACCAGCTCGGTGTCGACATCCTCGACAACGTCGGAACTGGCGCACTGTCGATCGGCCTTCCTCCGGGCGACCCGTCGATCACGATCCATTACCGGACACCGGCGAACACCTACTTGATCGGTGATTCGACGTCATCGGTATCCGCCGAATTCGACGACATCTTCGTGAGTGTCACGAGCGGCGAGACCGAGTCATTTACGATCGGAGGAGACGTCAGTCTCCGCCTCTCCGAAGATGTACTCGCGCTGAGTTCCGCGTTGGTGGTGGCCTCCGGGCCACTCGGATTCGAGATCGGTGGATACCTCGAACTGGTCGACCAAGGCGGTTGGCCGAATGCATTCGGCATGGCGGGGGTCACCCTCTACGACCTCGCAATCGAGGCCGGAATGGCCGACGGGCTCCCCTCGTTCGGGATCGAAGCGGCGGCCAGCTTCCCGTCATCGTTGACATCACCCCTCGGCATTGTCGACGGCTCGGTCGTCACTCTGGGAATCGACCTTTCGGCAACAAACCCCTGTTTCCTCTTCGCGGTCAACGCCCCACCCAGCAATCCGAGGCAGATTGTTCTGGACCTCGGAAGCGGAGCGCTGACGGCAACATCAGCCCAGATAGTGGTGGCCCCCGACGGTTGCCAGATCGGCCAGAACAACTACTCCGGTTTCCATCTCGAGTTCACGGGCTCGATCCGGCAAGTCGCGGTCGGATTCTCAACCTCGTTCACGCTCGACCCTGTCTTCAGTCTGACCGGCAGCGGGTACGTGGGAACGTTCCCTCTCGGTGACGTCACGTTTTCCGAGACGACTGTGAACCTCGCGATCTCCGACACGTCCTTTAGCCTCCGCGTCATTGGTGGAATCAACGCAGGAACAGCACTGCAGGCAGAGGGAGTGTTGTTCCTGACGAGCGAGGGTGGTTACTCGTTCTCGGGAAACGGGACGATCAGGATCGACGGCGAGACTTCTGACGTCTCGGTGATGATGACGAACTGTGGTGACGCATCGTGCTCCACACTGATTCTGCCCACCTTCTGGGTGTCCGGCGATGTCGCCCTGCGTGGCTTTTCGTTCAGCGCAAGCATCATGGTCGATGTCACCGGAAAATTCGACGCCAAGTTGACCATCCCGGAACGCTCGACCAATTTCAGGTTCGAGAGTGGATCGCTCGAAGGTGCAGGAACACTCAAATACTCGTTCTTTGTCGAGGTGTCCGACACCGGTTCCGACGAAGTGCGCGCATCGACTTCCGTGTCGTTGTCGTCGTGCACATGGACAGTCATCTCCTGCAAGGGCGCCAGAACAACCGCATCAGCAGATGTCAAGACAGGGAGCGCCTCGGTCTCGGTCAGCATCACCTATGTGATCAAGGCCAACATCAACATCACCGTGAAGTGAGGCCCCGTACGACAGGGATCACGACTCGAACTGGATGACCGTTCGTTGCTCCACCCACGGCGCGAACACCTCGCGCCTGATGCGATTGTGGTCGTCGTCGGTGTCGTAACGGTGCCACGACTCGACGCCGTCGAACACCGCGACGATGCCGAAGTCGGCCGCACCTTGTGTGTGACCGGCGTTCGGGCCGCAGTGGTACGACACGACCCCGGTCAGTGTCGCGGCGTACCGCAGCAACTCGCCGCGCGCCGTCTCGGCATGACCTGTCGGTACGCCGTCTTTCCATCTGAACAACACGATGTGGTGCAACATTCCTGTCCTTTCGTCGAATGCCGATGTTCCGGTCGAATTCGCGCTGCGACCGTTCTAGATCAAACCCGGATACGCGCCGCCGTCGACATGGAGGTTCACACCTGTCATGAAGCGCGCAGACTCCGAACACATGAACGCGGCGATGCGACCGAAGTCGCCGGGATCGCCGATGAACCCGGCCGGGATCCCCATTCTCGAAGCATCGGGGTCGGGGCCGAACAACTGTGTGATGCGATCGGTGAGGTGGGTTCCGGGTTGGATGGTGTTCACGGTGACACCGTCACCGGCCACCTCGCGCGAGACCGTCTTCAGATACGCGGTCACTCCGGCACGAGCAGTGTTCGACAGAATCAACGTCGGCGACGGTTGACGCACCGCCGAGGAGGTGATGGCGAGCACCCGTCCCCACTGCTGGGCTCGCATCGAGGGAATCGCCGCGGTGCACATCGCCACGATCGACAAGAGGTTCTTCTGCAACGCCTCGAGGTACAACGATTCATCGGTCGAGGCGAACCCACCGGGAGGGGGTCCTCCGCCGTTCGCCACCAGGATGTCGATGCCGCCCATCGTCTCCGTCGCCAACTCGACGAACCGGCGACCGCCGTCGTCGGTCGACACGTCACACACGACCCCTTGAGCGCCGTGCCCTATTTGGTCGAGCGCGGCTGCGATACGCGACTCGTCGCGTCCGCACACTGTGACCGCACACCCGGCCTCGGCGAGTGCGACCGCGGTCCCGAGCCCGAGTCCCGCCGTTCCGGCCGCCACCGCCGCCCTTCTGCCCGAGATCCCCAAGTCCATCGGCTCACCGTAGGCGAGTACGACAGGGTCACCCGACACGGGGCGATAGCCTCGGTGCAAGCGAGGTGATCAACTCATGGACGCCGAATTCGACGCGCGTCACCTGGAAGCAGTTGCCGATGCCGACACGTATCCGTACTGGTACGAGGACGCAGACGAACCAGACTCGAACCCCACGTTGGTGCGCACCGAGAGTTGCGACCTGTGCATCGTGGGAGGTGGCTACACCGGACTGTGGACCGCGATTCTCGCCAAGGAACGTGACCCGTCACGCGACGTGGTGCTCATCGAGTCACACGAGATCGGCTCCGCTGCGAGCGGTCGCAACGGCGGATTCGTTGACTCGTCGTTGACGCACGGCATCGCCAACGCCCAGACCCGCTTCCCCGACGAGGTGGCGGTGCTCGAGGAACTGGGTCTGCGCAACCTGAACGAGATCGAGTCGGCCATCACCCGCTACGGCATCGACTGCGACTGGGAGCGCACAGGCGCGATCGACGTGGCCTCGGTGTCGCACGCCGACTCGTACCTCGACGAACTGCGCGACGACTACGCCCACCTGCGTCGTCTCGGCCAGCGCGTCGAATGGCTCGACCGCGACGCGATGCGTGCACAGGTCGACTCGCCCACATATGCCGGTGGCCTGTGGCGAAAGGACACCGCCGCACTCGTCGACCCGGCGCGTCTCGCGTGGGGCCTGAAGGCGACAGCCGAGTCGCTGGGTGTGCGCATCTACGAAGACGCCAAGGCGCTGTCGGTGGAGCGCGACGGCGTCGGCGTGATGGTGACCACACCGCTCGGTCGTGTGCGAGCCGGCAAGGTTGTGCTCGCGACGAACGCCTTCAAGCCCTTGCTGAAGCGCTTGTCGAACTACATCGTGCCGGTCTACGACTACTGCATGGTCACCGAGCCACTGAGCGATGAGCAGCTCTCGTCGGTCGGATGGAAAGGACGACAGGGTCTCTCTGACATCCCGAACCAGTTCCACTACTACCGACTCACTGCCGACAACCGCATCTTGTGGGGCGGCTACGACGCGGTGTACTACTTCAACAGTCGCGTGCGCACCGAACTCGAGTCGCGGCCCGAATCGTGGGCGCTGCTCTCGAAGCATTTCTTCGAGACATTCCCGCAACTCCACGGCGTCCGTTTCTCGCACGCGTGGGGCGGCGTCATCGACACCTGCAGTCGGTACTCGGTGTTCTGGGGGCGTGCTCTCGGCGGCCGCGTGACCTACGCACTCGGCTACACGGGGCTCGGCGTGGCCGCATCGCGCTTCGGCGCAGAGGTCATGCTCGACCTCATCGAAGGACGCCGGACGCGCGCGACATCGACCGAGTTCGTGCGTTCGAAACCGGTGCCGTTTCCGCCCGAGCCGTTCCGGTTCATCGGTATCCAGGCCACCCGCTGGTCACTCGATCGGGAAGACAAGACAGGCAAGCGCAACACGTGGCTGCGCACGCTCGACCGACTCGGACTGGGCTGGGGGTCGTAGGGCCGACCGCCCTACGCTTTCGTTGATGCCCACCGAGCCACGCTCCCCCGACGACGTCGCGCGCGGCCTCGCCGACAACGGCTACCTCGCCGACATCGGCCTCGTCACCGCGGTGTTCCTGGCGGTGTCGATGCGACGACCGTTGTTCCTGGAGGGCGAAGCCGGTGTCGGCAAGACCGAACTTGCAAAGACTCTCGCACGGTGGCAGGGCGGCGAATTGATCCGATTGCAGTGCTACGAGGGCATCGATGCGGCACAGGCCGTCTACGACTGGGACTATTCCCGCCAGTTGCTGCACCTGCGTGCGGCCGAAGCCTCGGGCGAGGCCGAACGAAGCGGCACCGATGCACTGGAGCGCGGACTCTACGACGAACGCTTCCTCGTGAAACGTGCCGTGCTGCGTGCGATCAGCCAACCGCCGGCGACACGGCCGGTGCTGCTGATCGACGAGATCGACCGCGCAGACGACGAGTTCGAGGCCTATCTGCTCGAGGTTCTCTCCGACTGGCAGGTCACTGTTCCAGAGATCGGAACCTTCCGTGCCGACGTGCCGCCGATCGTGGTGCTCACGTCGAACCGCACGCGCGACGTGCACGACGCTCTCAAGCGACGCTGTCTCTACCACTGGGTCGACCACCCGGGTTTCGAGCGCGAGGTCGAGATCGTGCGGCTGCGTGTGCCGGGCGTCAGCGAAACCCTCGCCCGTCAGGTGGCAGGTGCGGTGGAGGCGTTGCGCGGAGCCAGCCTGTACAAGCCGCCCGGGGTCGCCGAGACGATCGACTGGGCCACCGCCCTCGGACGCCTCGGCATCACCACGATCGACGAGTCGGTGGTGGAGCACACCCTCGGCACGGTGCTGAAATACCGCGAAGACCAGAGTCGGGTGCGCGAACACGGCATCGCCGGAATCGTGCAGCAGGCCATGGATCGCGGACTGCTGCACGGGTGACACGGTGACCGAGCCCCGGACCGACGCCGAACACCTCGCCGTCGGTTTCGTGCGGGTGTTGCGCGGTCTCGACGTCGCCGTGCCGCTTGATTCACTGCTCGCCTTCGTAGAGGCGCTCGGTCTCGTCGGTCTCGACGATCGCGAAAAGGTCTACTGGGCGGCGCGCGCGACGCTGGTGCGTGCACAAGAAGAGATCGCCGTCTTCAACCGCGCATTCGTCGTGTTCTGGGAACACCGCGAGTCACCAGACGTCGCACCGCCGGAGGAGATGAGCATCACACTCGCCCTCGATGCCGGAGACGACGGCTCGACCGACGGCGAGGCGCAACGTTCGGGCGACGACGCGCTCACACTCCGCTTCTCGGGCGTCGAGACCCTCGGCGAGAAAGACTTCTCCGACTACACCGACGACGAGATGCGTCTCGCCCAGCGGTTCATGGAAACTCTGCGCGTGGCCGGACCCCCGCGTGCGTCGCTGCGCCAGCAACCTCATCGCAGACGTCGGGGGCGACCCGACCTGCGCCGCACGGTGCGTGCCTCGCTCGCCGCGGGAGGCGAACCGGTGCGTCGACGCCACACACGACCCGGCGAACGGCCCAGGCGGATCGTGTTCCTTCTCGACGTCAGTGGATCGATGGAGCCCTATGCACGGGCGCTCGTGCGGTACGTGCACGCCGGGGTGGCCGGTCGACAGCGTGTGGAAGCATTCGCACTCGGTACACGCCTCACGCGGGTGACACGCGAGCTGTCGTCGAAGGACCCCGACCGTGCACTACGGCTCGCGACACGCAACGTTCCCGACTGGAGCGGAGGCACTCGCCTCGGCGAGACGTTGCGGGCGTTCAACGACGAATGGGGCGTGCGCGGCATGGCTCGCTCCGCAATCGTGGTCGTTCTCTCCGACGGTTGGGACCGGGGTGATCCCGAGGTGCTCGCCGAACAGATGCAACGACTCGCGCGGGTGGCCTTCCGGGTGGTGTGGGTCAACCCCCTCAAGGTGACACCGGGGTATGCCCCGCTCGCACGTGGAATGGCGGCGGCCCTGCCGTATGTTGATGACTTCGTGGAGGGACACTCGCTCGGTGCCCTCGAGAACTTGACCAAGGTGATCAACCGTGCGTGAGATCCTCGACGACATCGACAGGTGGCGATCAGCCGGCAGACGAGTGGCCGTTGCTCGCGTCGTGAACACCGACGGCTCAGGACCGCGTGAGACCGGTGCCGCCATGGCGGTGAGTGAAGACGGCGAAGTCGCCGGCTCCGTGAGCGGTGGCTGTGTCGAAGGAGCGGTGGTGTCGGAGGCGCTCGCGATCTTGCGCGGCGAGAACTCGAGCCGGGTCGTGACCTTCGGATACTCAGACGACGAGGCATTCTCGGTGGGGCTCACCTGTGGCGGCACGGTGCACCTGTTCATTCAGCCGCTCGACTGGTGACGATCTCCTCGTGAGTGTCTACGACACGCTGTCCGGTCTCTTGCGTGAGCGCCGACCGGTCTCGCTGCTCACCGTCGTGCGCGGCCCCGGCACCGGCAACACGATGCTCGTCACGCCCGACGGCACCTCGCAGGGAACCCTGGGAGACGCACAACTCGACCGTGTCGCCGGCCGTGATGCTCTCGGCGAACTCGCCGCAGGTCGCACCGGAGTCCGTCACTACGGACCGGCCGGTGAGACCACACCGGAAGATCTCGCAGGAACCGAGACCGTCGAAGTGTTCGTGGAGAGCTTCGCTCCCCCGCCCGAGATGTGGATCTTCGGCGCGGTCGACTTCACCGCCGCGCTCGCACGGGTCGCCAAGGTGATCGGGTACCGAGTCACGGTCTGCGACGCGCGCGAGGTCTTCGCGACACCGCGTCGGTTTCCGATGGCAGACGAAGTGCGCGTGACGTGGCCCGAGCCACAGTTCGTCGAACACGGGGACCGTCTCGGCGAACGCGATGCGGTGTGCATCTTGACGCACGACCCCAAGTTCGATGTACCGGCCGTTCGCGGGGCACTCGGCAGTGCTGTGGGGTACATCGGCGTCATGGGCAGCCGAAAGACCCACGCCAAGCGGCTCGAGCGGTTGGCCGAGGTCGGCATCGACGACCCGGCCGACCTCGCGCGGCTTCACTCACCGATCGGACTCGACCTCGGCGGTCGCACCCCTGAAGAAACCGCAATTTCGATCGTGGCCGAGATCATCGCGACACGCAACAAGCGATCGGCCTCGCCGCTCGGCACCACCGACGGCCCCATCCACTGACAGACGATTCCGTCAGAGACGGAACGTGGCGATGTTGGAGGGGTTCGCCCAGGCAGAGATCGCAACCTGCTCCGCGGGCATGTGCTTCAACTTCACCATCTTGCCGCTGAACGGTGCATGCACCATTGCGTAGTCGACACCCAGGTAGATGTGCACGTGCGTGCCGTAGCCGACGACGTCACCTGCGACTGCGTCCTTCGCGTCGATGCGCATTCGCTTGTCGAGCTGCGACACCGCCTGTCGCGGCATGTCGACACCGGCGGCTCGCCACGCGTACCACAGCAACCCCGAACAATCGAGTTGCCGGTACGGAGACTCTTCACCCTCGATGTAGCGCACACCCAGTTGCGTGAGCGCAACGAGCACCGCGATCTGGTGGTCACGAGGCGACCGTGACCATGCCTTGTCGAGTGCGGACGGATCGAGGCCCATCCTCTCGGCAACGTCGTCGGAGACCTTCTTGCGCGCCGCAAGGTACGACGGATCCCGCGTGTCCTCGGTCGACATGAGAATCCCGACCGCGGTCACCGCGTCTTGGACCAGCACCGGGCGAGCACGGAACGCCTCGCCCGGGAACCTGCCGGTGGTCAACGTGCGGAGCGTGGTGGTCTTTTTCTCGCCCGGAGGCTGGGCCGCAGAGTCGGGGGCACCGCTGGCAAGGGTCGGGACAGCCGTACTCAACAGGCACGCCGCCAGCACGACGCGCGCGAATCCCCTCGAAGTGCGCACTTGGGGCAGGCTATCTCGCATGGACTCGCCCGTCAGACCAACCCTCGCCGTGCTGCTGGCAGCCGGTGCCGGGACACGGTTTCGCGGTCCTCGCCACAAACTCCTCACCGAGATCAGGCACGACCGGAACAATGTTTCAGAACCAGTCGTTGCCGTGTCGCTACGGACGATGGTCGAGGCCGACATCGGCACGAACGTGGTCATCTCCGGGGCTGTCGATCTCGGCGATGTCGTCACCCACGTGGCCGGCGATGCGGTCAGAGTTGTCCACAACAGCGACTGGTCGACCGGCATGCGCTCGTCGGTGCTCGTCGCCATCGACGTCGCCCGGGAGTTCGGGTGCAGACAGATCGTCGTCGGTCTCGCCGACCAACCTTTCGTCTCGCCTGAAGCCTGGCAAAGGGTTGCCGAGGCGGCGGCACCCATTGCGGTGGCCACATACGACGGACGGCGCGGCAACCCCGTGAAACTCGACGAGTCGGTGTGGGACGAGTTCCAGCGTTCGGCAGACGACCCTGACGCCGGTGCCCGTAACCTTGTGGAACGACATCTCGACTCCGTCGCTTTCGTGGCATGCCCCGGAAGCGACCGCGACATCGACACTCAGGAGGACCTGAAGCAATGGAAGCACTGAACCACACCTTCACGGTTCCCGTTCCCGTCGACGACGCGTGGCGGATCCTCACCGACGTCGAGCGGATCGCCCCCTGTCTGCCGGGCGCCCAGTTGCAGGAGATCGAAGGTGACGTGTACCGCGGTGTCGTGAAGGTCAAGGTCGGCCCGATCCAGGCACAGTTCAAGGGACAGGCCAGCTTCGTCGAACGTGACGATGCCGGTCACCGCGCCGTGCTGAAGGGCGAAGGACGCGACACGGGCGGCAAGGGGAACGCATCGGCATTGATCACCGCCACCATGACTTCGCTGTCGGCGACCGAGACCACGTGCAACGTCACCACCGACCTCACCATCACCGGCAAGGTCGCCCAGTTCGGTCGCGGCGCAATGAAGGACATCAGCGACAAGTTGCTCGCCCAGTTCGTGGAGAACTTGAACACGCTCATCGCGGAACAACCGGCCACCCCTGCGACAGCAGAGACGCCGGCCACGGAAACGACAGCGACAGAGCCAGCCGAGGGCGGCGTTCGCACCATCGACGCTCCCGAGGCCGCACCGATCGACCTCCTCTCGACTGCTGGCGGCACGATCGCCAAGTACGCACTTCCTGCGGTGGTGGCCGTCGTTGCCGTGGTGGTGCTCGCACTCGTCATTCTCTGACAGTCACTGTGGCCTATCTCGACGGCGACCCCGCCACAGACGACGACGTGCGCGCAGTCGCACAACTCATAGGGCGACCACCCATGGGCGAGTTCCAGGTCGTCGTGCGTGACACGTCGGGCACGCCGGTCGTGCTCCGCAACGCACCGTTGTTGCATGACGGTACGCCGATGCCGACTCTTTACTGGTTGGTCGGTCCCGCCGAGGTGGCCGCTGTCGGCACATTGGAAGCCTCCGGCGCCGTCGACAGAGTCGAGACAGACCTCGGACTCGATGCAATCGACGAGATCCACCGTCGTTACGCGGCAGAGCGCGATTCGCTGATTCCCGCAACACACGTCGGCCACCGACCGAGTGGCGGCGTGGGAGGCACACGACGCGGGGTGAAATGCCTGCACGCGCACTATGCCCACCACTTGGCCGGGAGGCACGACGCCGTCGGCGAATGGGTCGCACAGAACTTGGAGACTGCGTGACACGCGCTGTCGGAGTCGTCGACGTCGGCACGAACTCGACGAACCTGCTCGTCGTGTCGACCGAAGGACGTGATCTCGCTCGCAAGGTGGTGTCCACCCGGCTCGGGTCCGGTCTCACCCGCAGCGGATTGCTGGCCGCTGATGCGATCGAACTGACGGCACGGGCTGTCGCCGAGCATGTCGCGACAGCCCGCTCGTTCGGCGTCGAACACCTCGTCGTGACGGGCACTGCGGCGTGTCGCCGGGCGACCAACACCGCCGATCTTGCCGACGCCGTGCACCGTGCATGCGGGGTCACCCTCGAGGTGTTGTCGGAAGCAGACGAAGCGCGCCTCGCGTTTCGCGGCGCGTTGCGTGACCTGCCCGCTGTCGACGTGCCCACCCTGGTGGTCGACATCGGCGGCGGATCGACCGAGTACGTGGTGGGCGTGAGAGAAGCCGAGCAATGGGCCAGCATTCCTTTCGGTGCGGTGACAGCCACCGAGTCGCATCTCTCGGCCGATCCACCGCCACCGGAGGATCTGTCGAATCTGATCGGCGCTGTCAGCGACGAACTCGAGGAACTCTCGCGCACGATGCCCGCACTCGCCCACCCGGGGCGCGTGATCGGCGTCGCCGGCACGATCGTGACCGTGGCCGCGGTCGAACTCGGTCTCGTCGACTTCGACGATGCCCTGTTGCACGGCATGGAACTCAGCCGCGAGGCCGCAGAAGACGTGTTCCGCACCGTGGCCACGGAATCTCCCGCCGATCGTGCGATGAACCCCGGTCTGCCCCAGTCACGTGTCGACATCATCGTGGCCGGCTGTTGCATCCTCGTGGCGACGATGCGCCGCCTGCAACTCGACGCTGTGACCGTGTCGACACGCAGCCTGCTCGACGGCGTTGCTCTGCGGGAACGAGACGCAAGGTGACATCGATGCACCCGTCACGGCCGAGCAACGTGGGTCTTCGTCTCTACGGTCGGCGCGTCGTGCTGCGTCCACTCGTGGCTCACGACTTCGCCGGTTGGAGCGAGGTTCGTCGCCGCAACGGACGCTGGCTCACGGCGTGGGAGCCGCGGCGTCTCGCCCACCACCCCGACCCCGAAACCAACCGCGACGTCTTCGCCGCGCGGTGCGGTGCCCGCGACAGGGAACGCCACGCGGGCACCCAGTACGGGTTCGGCATCTTCGTCGACGGCGTGTTCGCCGGCGAGATCAACCTCAACAACGTGGTGCGCGGTGCGTTCCAGTCGGGAACCGTCGGGTACTGGATCGACGAGGCACGTGCCGGGCGCGGCTACATGGCCGAGTCGGTGGTGGTGCTCGCCCAGTGGGCCTTCGAGGAGCTGAACCTGCACCGGCTCGAGATCTGCATCATTCCGCGCAATGCCAACTCACGCCGGGTGATGGAAAAACTCGGCATCCGCGACGAGGGCATCGCCGAGCGCTTCCTCGAGATCGACGGAGTTTGGGAAGACCACGTGCGATACGCCATCACAGTCGAGGAATGGAACGAGCGACACGAATGGTTCGCCTCGACCTGGCTCGGCTGATCAGATCGAGACCGACTCGTTGTTGATCACGCGCCGCGCGCGATCTCGTTCCAGATGATGACGCGCTTGCGACGTTCTGCGTTGCGCCGCTTCCACGCCTTGATCTTCCAGTGCTTGAACTGGTCGTTCTTCTGGCGTCGCGGTGCACGGCGCAACTGGTGATGCTGTTCGGTCTTCCACTCGGGTCCTGGCTCTTCGATGTCGATCGGCTCGACGCCGTGGCGCATGGCCTCGGTCGCCAGGTGGAGCTCGCTGTGGATGCGGTGTCGCTCGTTGTGGGCGTGTGCCCGCAGGTCGGCGCGCGCAATCGGCGCGAGGCTCTCGTCACGATGTCTCTTGCTCATCGTTGCCTCCTTCACGGAGCCCCCAGGGGCCCGTCTCGGTTCCCTGAGTGGGACCGTACCGAGTCGGGTCGTCGATGTGAAGTATGTGGATAACTCAGCGTGCCCGCATCATCACGGCATCAGCGTGACACACGAATGTTGCGCACAACTGCGGCCTGACCGGCGAGAGTGCGCAGTCCCAGTCGACATGTCCCCGGCCTGAGAAAGACCACCCTCGACGGGTTCTGCGCAACACGACAGACTCGCTTGGATGATGCTGACGCTGTCCAGCGCAGCGTCAGCCCACCGTCGGTGACACCCACCGACGAGGCCGACACAGTGCGCCCGGCACGCCAGGAGCGCAACACGGGCGCGGTGATGCGCTTGGTCGCGACCCCGGCACCCACTGCATTCTGCGCCTTGATCACCACCTGATACCGCGCCCCGGTGCGCAAACCGGGGATTCGCACCGCTGTGGACTCAGGGCCTGCTTCGACGCGCGCCACGACACGGCCTCGTTCCAGCACCGACACCGTCGTTCCAGTGATCGGCGACCCTCCGTCGCACGGCGGATCCCAACTCACGACGAGGCTCGTCGCATCGGCGGTGACCATGACATGCGAAGGCCGCCCGGGAGCGGTGGCAGCGACCGGGGCGGTGTCGAGGAACAACAACCGGTTCGGCGACAGCGCATCGAGACCGGTGATCGCCCCCACCGTCGCACGCCCGATGATCGCCTCACCCACCTGATCGGGGCAGAGTCCGGGCTGTTGCTCACCGAGCAGTGCCGCATACCCGGCCACGAGCGGTGACGCCATCGACGTTCCGATGTCGTTGTCGTAGTCGTCTGGGGCGTCTTTCCAGGCCGAGACCACCGGGTTCACGCGGTCACCGCCGGGCGCCCACAGATCGACGCATGACCCGAAGTTCGAATATGTCGCCCGCGCGTCGGTCGCCGTCACCGCACCGACCGTCAGTGCACGATCCACGTCGCCCGGCGAGATACGACATGCGTCAAATCCCCGCCCGGTCGAGTCTCCGTTGCCGGCCGCCACCGTCACGACGATGCCCTCGTTGATCATTGCGAGGACTTGCGCTCTGACAGCCGAACCGTCGTCACCGAGGTCGACGCCGAGGCTCATGTTCGCAACCGCCAGTCGCCCTCCCCGATGGTGTGCTCTCACCCATTGGAGTGCATCGACAACCTCGTCGACTTCGCCGTCACCGTTGCAGTCGAGAACACGGACAGCAATGACACGCGCCCCGGGCGCAACGCCAGCCGAGACTCCGGCGGCGAGACCGGCGACATGAGTGCCATGTCCGTCGCAGTCGCTTGCAGGAGGTGTCACTTCGGACGAACCGGTCGTCGTCGGCACGTCGACTCCGGCCACGACGCGACCGCCGAACTCGACATGGTCGGCCCGCACCCCCGAGTCGATGATGTAGATGTCGATTCCGGCTCCCGTGAGAGCCCCACGCTCGATGGAGCCATCGAGCGGAAGGGCTCGTTGGTTCAGTCGATCGAGATGCCACGGTGCAGGCCTGGCTTGAGCTGCGACGTCGGTCGCGGGCAGTGCCAACGCGACCAACAGAGTGAGGACTGTGACCGTACGTCGGTGTCGAGATCGGGTCACGCGGACCTATGGTACTGTTGAACAGTTTTCAAACCGTCGGATGACGGTGGAGGGGGACACAAGTCATGGCATCGCGATTCACGAAATGGTCGGTGACTGCAGTCTCGGCGGCTCTCGCAGTGTCCCTGGCATCAGCAGTGCCGGTGGACGCATCGGTCTCGAAGGCATCGGGAAAGACCTACTCGGTGAGCACCACCGTCAAGGGTGGACGGAACCTGACGGTGCTGCTCGTGTCGGCCAGCGGCCAGACACTTGCGTCACAGCGGATCACCAAGTCCACCCAAAAGGTGACACTCCGGTCGGCCAGGGTGAGCAACGCAACCGGGGCCACCTTGCAACTGGTGAGCACAGCCGGAACGGCCCGAGGTGAGTACTTCGGACCGGTCGTACTCGGCTGGAAGGGCAAGTCGTCGTCGAAGTCGTCGAAGGTGTACACGAAACTGAAGAGGAGTTCTTCGACGCGACTCTCTCTCGGCACGATGACCATCAAGCGCGTCACAGGCAGCGCAAAGCAGGGGTACGCGGTCATGTCGAGGTCGTCCAAATTCGCCGACTCGACCACCGCGGCACAGGTGTCGGCCGTGAAGGGCCGACCCAAGGGTGTGGGGACGTACGGCAAGACGAAATCTGTCGCCTCGACCGAATACGGCGTGAGTGCGGCCGGTTTCCCGCAGGTGCCGAACCCGCCGAACCCG
>CAYQCU010000007.1:4414-17278 GCA_964416135.1 uncultured Bifidobacterium sp. | reverse complement strand
CCGAACCCGGCACCCGGGCAGAACCAGCAACCATCTGGCCCCGTGGCTGACGACGACACGCTCGGCGGCGACAAAGACGACGACGGCATCCCGAACGCATTCGACGTCGACGACGACGGTGACGGCAGCGAAGACTCCTCCGACTCCTCGACCCCGACTCCGGTTGCCGCACCCGACGACGGCACGAAGGACTGCGGTGCGGTCGCATGGCGCATCTTCACCAACTTCAAGGCCACCCAGCCCAACTATCAGGGCACCATCAACGCTTACGGCACCGGCAACTTCGAAGCCACCCAGGCATCTATTGCAGACGCCATCACGAAGACCATGTCGATGGTCTTTGCCAAGGTGACCGAAGTGTGCGGCTCAGCCGTCACCGCCACCTACATCAAGGGCAACGGCGCACCGTACGCGCCGAGCGACTACGTGAAGCTCGGCAACACCTGCACCACCGGTGACTACCAGTGGCTGATCGGTGCCGGCCGCATGTGCTCGACCGACCAGACGGGGTACGACTTCGGGTCGAAATACACGTTCTCGGGTGCTGACCTCCCGAGCGGCCAGGACACATTCTCGATGAAGGTCGAGACCGCCGACGGCAAGAGCTACGAATTCTCTTCCAGCCCCGGGTTCGTGTTCGTCACGCACCCGATGATCGTCTCGTACGACACCGGCGCCGGCGAACAACAGGTCGCGTACGGCTCGGCGTCGGTGAACATCAACGTCACGCAGTCCACGACACTCACATTGAAGATGTACCGCCCGCAACGACTGGCGATCGACGGAGAATCAGGCACCTACTACGACCTCGGCGGCTTCAAGGTGACCCCCGACATCCCGAACGGGATCACTGCCGGCTCGTCGGGTCAGCCCGGGCAACCCTCTCAAGGTCCTGGCAAATGCGACCCACAGACCACGATCGACACGGCAATGACCGCAGACACAGCCATCAACACCGCGACGAAGCCGACGATGACCATCCAGTGGAAACTCGGTGAGTGCTTCACGCGAAAGAACATCGCGTGGACAGCGGGACAACTCACTGTCGACATACAGGTCGAGCCGTCGGGGCCGGGCGGAAACTCAGCCCAGAAATTGTTCTTGACGACCGGTTGATTCGATTCCGCAGAAGAGCCGGGGTTCCTTCGGGGCCCCGGCTCTTTTCGTTCTCACTTCTTCGACGAGATCTGCTTCTGCAACTCGGCGATGCGCTCTGCGAACCACGGCTGACGAGTGCTCCAGAGTTGAGGCTCGAGTTCGCGTGCGACCGCCTCGGGATGGGTGTCGACGTCGGCCATCGCCGCGATCGTGGTCTTGGTTGCCTCGAGCAATGCACGGGGCGCAGTCGCGGCTCGTGCGCCCATGGCTTGCGCGGTCTCGAGCAGGGCGTCGTCGTCGACGCACTTCCACGCGAGTCCCACACGCTCGGCTTCGGCGCCGTCGAGCACCTCTCCGAACAGAACAGTGGCCGCAGCCACCTGCGGCCCGGCAATGCGGCGCAACATCCACGTGTGACCGCCACCCGGGTGGATTCCGATCTGCAGGAAACGTGTGTCGAACTTCGCGCGACGCGCCGCGATACGCACGTCACAACCAAGCGCGAGGTTCATGCCGGCCCCGACAGCGGCTCCGTTCACGGCCGCAATGGTCGGCAACGGACTACGGGCAATGCGCAAGAATCCTTCATAGATCGTCCCGAGCGACTCACCCGTGGCCTCGGCCAGGTTGCCGAGGTTGGCTCCCGCACAGAAAGCGGGAGCAGCACCCGTGACGACGAGTGCCCCGACCGACGAATCGCCCTCGATCGTGTCCATGGCGGCGGTGATTTCTTCCACCATCGGCGCAGTCAGCGTGTTGCGCTCGGCTGGGTTGTTCAAGGTGAGAGTTGCGACGCCGTCTGCGACGGACACAAGAACGAGGCTCATGTGGCTCAGTTTCGCACACCTGGTTCGCTGCCCCGGCTTTGCCACTCCTAGCGTGTGGAGATGACCACCGACGTCGTCCTCTACGAGGTCAGCGACCGCATCGCGACCGTGACCCTCAACCGCCCCGAGACACGAAACGCCCTCTCGTCGGAGGTGTTGGCCCTGCTCCCCCGCCTCCTTGAACGCGCAGAGTCCGACCCCGACGTCGACGTGGTCGTCCTCACGGGAACCGATCCCGCCTTTTGTGCCGGACTCGACTTGAAGGAGCTCGGCGACACTGCCGGCAATCTCGGCGGCACCGGGGCCGACGGTCGACCGAACTCGTCGGGCGTGAGAGGACCGTTCCCCCAGATGACCAAACCGCTCATCGGTGCAGTGAACGGCGTGGCGATCACGGGTGGGTTCGAACTGGCACTGAACTGTGACTTCCTCGTCGCATCAGAACGAGCCAAGTTCGGCGACACGCACGCGCGCGTCGGCGTGATGCCCGGCTGGGGTCTCACCGTGCTGTTGCCCCAGGCGATCGGCGTACGTCGCGCACGGGAGATGAGTTTCACCGGCAACTTCATGGATGCCCACGAGGCACTCGCATTCGGTCTCGTGAACCACGTCGTTCCTCACGACGATCTCATGGCCGTGACACGCCGCATCGCGCTCGACATCATCGGCAACGACCAACCGGGTGTCAGACAGATCAGATCGACCTATGCCGCCCACGCGGCCGAGACGGACCAATGGTCGCGCGAGGCGTCAGACGGTGCCGAGTGGCGACGCACCCAGTTCACCCCGGAGAAAGTTGCCGAGCGACGCGCACGCATCATCGAACGCGGCCGCGCGCAATAGTGCGCCGGTGCGTCAGGGCAGCTGTGCGACGGCGGAAACTTCGATGCCCCCGCGCGGTCGCTGGGTCAACTCGACTCGCACACTGCGGGGCTTCGCCGTCGCCATGATCTCGCCTGCGATCTCGGCGGCGAGCGCTTCGGCGAAGACGGCACGATCGCGGAACGACCAGAGGTAGAGCTTCAGGCTCTTCGACTCGACACAGTGCCTGTCGGGTACGTACTCGATGACGAGATGCGAAAGATCGGGCTGGCGGGTCACCGGACACATCGAGGCAAGTTCGTCGGTGGCGAAACGCACCGTGGTCACGTGTGCCGGTGCGGGAAACACCTCGACATGCTCGATGGCATGTTGGACGGTGCGTCCGAGCACCGTGAGACCGGACGTGTCGGCGCCGTTGTCGCTCATGAGTCCAAGGCTACGGGCACCGCGAGCAGGTCTGGTCAGACCAGGTCGGCAGGCAACAGATCTCGCAGCGGAACCAACGGTCGCGGACCCACGTGCGAGATGACCTCGGCAGCCGCGATCGCACCGATTCTGGCACACGACGTGAGGTCGCGTCCCTGGGTGAGACCGCGGAGGAAACCGGCGGCGAAAAGATCACCGGCGCCTGTCGTGTCGACCACGGACGCCACCGGATGTGCCGGGACGGCGTGCACGTCGTCGCGCGTCACTACGACCGAACCTTTCTCGCTGCGCGTCACGGCGGCGACGTGACAGTCGCGCCGGAGCAACGACACCGCCTCGTCGAAGCTCGTCGTCTCGTACAGCGAGAGCAGTTCTGCCTCGTTCGCGAACAGAACATCGACCTCGTCGGTGACGAGCCGGCGGAAGTCGTCGCGGTGACGATCGACGCAGAACGAGTCGGACAGAGTGAGCGACACCACGCGTCCGTTCTCGTGCGCGAGCGCCGCTGCCGATCGGAAAGCTGCCTTCGCCTCGGGCCGGTCGTAGAGATAGCCCTCGAGATACAGCACCGCACCTGCAGACACGAGCCGGTCGTCGACGTCGTCGAACGACAGGAGTGTCGAGCACCCGAGATAAGTGTTCATGGTGCGCTGCGCATCGGGCGTGACCGCGATCAGACAGCGACCGGTCGGCACGTCGGCCGCAGGGCCACCCGAATGAAAGTCGACGCCGAGTGCCACCATGTCGGCGGCGAACGCACGTCCCAGTTCGTCGTCTGACACCTTGCCCACGAACGCGACGTCGCCGCCGAGGCTCGCGACACCTGCGATGGTGTTCGCACCAGAGCCACCGCCGGAGCGAACCGTCTCGCCGATCGCGTTCGACAGAAACAGCGCGCGGTCGGTCTCGACGAGCGCCATCGAACCCTTGATCATGTCGTGGTCGTCGAGGAACGAGTCGTCGACCATTGCGATCATGTCGACGAGTGCATTGCCGACACCGACGACGTCGTAGCGAATGCCCTCCTTGTTCTTCAGGCCGGGAACATGTGCTGTGAATGGAGTGGTACGGGGCACGGTCGCCAAACCTAGTCGTCGGGGCTGCGCCAGTAGCCTTTGCGCGCGTGAGTCATCTTTCGAACCCGCACCGCCTTCCGCGCACCGTCCTGCCCCGCCGCTACCAGTTGTCGCTGGCACCCGATCTCGCCGACGCATCGTTCACGGGCACTGTCGTGATCACCTGCGAGGCAGTCGAGGCCACCGACGAGGTTGTGCTGAACGCAAAGGAACTCGAGATCCACGGCGTCCGCGTGAACGGCGCAGTCGCTCCGTTCCACCTCCACGACGAGACCGAGCGATTGGTGGTGTCGACCAGCGTCGCCACGGGCGCAGTCGAGGTCGAGATCTCGTTCACCGGAGTTCTGAACGACAAGTTGCGCGGCTGGTACCGCAGCACCTTCACCGACGAGAACGGCACCGAGCGAGTGATCGCCACGTCGCAGATGCAGTCCACCGACTGCCGCCGCGCATTCCCCTGCTTTGACGAACCCGACATGAAGGCCGTGTTCGCAGTCGATCTCACCGTCGACGAGGGCCTCCTGGCCATCTCGAACGGCGCCGAGACCTCGCGAACGAGCGTCGGTAGCGGCAAGGTGCGTGTGTCATTCGCCGACACGATGGCGATGTCGACGTACCTGGTGGCATTCGTGGTCGGCCCGCTCGAGGCAACCGAACCCCAGTTGGTGAACGGAACACCGGTGCGCGTGGTGCACGTGCCCGGCAAGTCACACCTGACCGGTTTCGGCATGAAAGTCGGCACGTTCGCTCTCGACTGGTTCGAGAAGTACTACGGAATCCCCTACCCGGCCGAGAAGGTCGACCTCGTGGCCCTGCCTGACTTTGCGGCCGGCGCAATGGAGAACCTCGGTTGCATCACGTTCCGCGAGGTGTTGCTGCTGGTCGACCCGGCCACCAGCACCCAGGTGGAACAAGAACTCGTGGCTGACGTCGTCGCTCACGAACTGGCGCACATGTGGTTCGGCGACCTGGTGACCATGCGCTGGTGGAACGGCATCTGGTTGAACGAGGCATTCGCCACCTTCATGGAGATTGCGGCGTGTGATGCGTTCGCACCCGAATGGAAGCGCTGGACCAGTTTCGGTCTCGAACGCAGCCTCGCATTCGAGGTCGACTCGTTGAAGAGCACCCGCAGCGTCGAGTTCCCGGTGAACGCCCCCGACGATGCAGAGGGAATGTTCGACGTGCTCACGTACCAGAAGGGCGGCGCGATCCTCCGCATGCTCGAGCAGTACCTGGGTGTCGAACGTTTCCGTGCCGGCGTCAGCCACTACCTGAAGCGCCACGCGCTCGGTAACACCGAGACGAACGACCTGTGGGACGCGATCGAAGAGGTCGTCTCCACCGACGGCGGCGAAAAAGTGCCGGTGCGGCGTCTCATGGACAGCTTCATCTGGCAGCCCGGATACCCACTCGTGTCGGCCCGTCTCGACAGCGACGATCTCGTGCTTTCGCAGTGCAAGTTCACTTTCGACAACGACCCCGATGCGACCCTGTGGGTGCTGCCGGTACACGTGCGACACGACGGTGTCGAGACGAAGATTCTCATGGAACAGGCCGATGCCCGCGTGCCGCTCGGAGGCGCTCCGGGTGCCGTGGTGGTCAATGCGGGAGGCCACGGATACTTCCGAGTCGCCTATTCACCGGAGCTTCTCGCCCGACTCGACGGCGCGGCGCTTTCGAAGATGGAGACCATCGAGCGCTACAACCTCGTCGATGATGCATGGAACGCCGTCACCGCCGGCAACTTGTCGGCAACAGAGTTCCTGGCCTTTGCAGGTCAGTTCACCGCCGAGCGTGACCTCGCCGTGTGGCAGGCCCTCGCGATCGGTCTTCGAGGACTCGCACGTCTGTTGAATCGCGACCAACTCGATGCGTTCGCGGTCAAGGTGCGGGGCTTGGCTGGGCCGGCACTGGCCGATCTCGGCACCACTGCTCGCGAGGGTGAGCCCGACCTCACCGCCAAGTTGCGCGGGCTACTGGTCGGTCTCGTTGCCGTCAGTGGTCGCGACGAGACGCTGCAGGCCCGCTGTCGCGAGATCGTGGCGAACCCCGAGGCTGTCGGTGTCGACCCCGAACTGGTGGCGGCCGCAACGACCGTGGTCGCCGCCGTCGGCAATGTCGACGACTACGAATGGGTGCTCGAGCGCTTCCGCAACCCCGCCACCCCACAGGAGCAGATTCGCATGCTGTATGCACTGGCCGAGTTCGACGACGCAGAACTCATGCGACGGACCTGCGAGCTCGCCTTCTCAGGTGAAGTGAAGACGCAGAATGCACCGTTCCTCTTGAATCGTTGCATCGCCAATCGTCATCATGGCGAGTTGGCATGGTCGATCGTGCGTCAGCACTGGCAGGAGGCGAACGAGAAGTTCCCCGTCAACACGATCGTGCGCATGGTCGACTCTGTCAAGATGCTGACCTCAGACGTCGCCGAAGCCGACGTGCAGTCATTCTTCGGTGAACACGAGATTCCCCAGGCTGTCCTCACGCTGCAGCAAGTGCTCGAGCGCCAACGTGTGAACGCGGCTCTGCGTCGCCGCGAAGCCACGGCTTTGGCGCAGGTGTTCACACGGTCCTGACAACCGACGCCATCTGCCGTACCACGTGCGGGCCACTGCCAATGACTCGCACGAGGTGAGACGGGCGACAAGAATGAATATTTATTCATTTTTCAGAGGTCGACATGCCCCGCAAACACTTCATCACGGCCATCATCGCAATGAGTGCACTGGCATCGTCGTGCGGCACCGGAGCGGACTCATCTGGTCGTGTTCGAAACTCTGTGTCGAAACCCACCGTCCTTAACGGACAATTCGCATCCAATACTCCTGGCTGGGTTGGCACAGGCTTCACCCTCGGCCAAGGATGTGCAGCGAATTCATCAACGGCTACGCAACCTTCGCTAGGCGTGTGGAAAAAGAATTCGCTTGCGTTTGGCCGCCGCCAATCAACAGTCAGCCAATCGATCGTCGTGCCCGAACCGTCATTCGTGACCTTCACCATCACAGGCGCGGTGCGGAGAGACGATCTCGGCGGCTGGTTCATAGTGAATCTTGCAGACTCAGATGAAGAGGTCTCGACTGGACGGAAGTCCGGCACAGAGGCGAGCACTGCGCTTCCCTATTCATTAAGTGTCACAACAACTGCTCCCAACGAGAGCATCACGATCTCGTTGACCGGAAGCGGAAGGAACAGCTGGCGAGGTTGTTATGGGCCGGTCATGTCAAATGCCACCGTTGAGGCAATCCCGACGGTTACTTCAACTGCAACATCAGTGGTCACCACGTCATCATCCGAGCAAGTTGACACCAGTTCGACTACGTGTCTCATCACCTTGGGTGCTTCAACCCTGGAAGCATGCCGACCATTCGCCAATTACTCAATCCAATTCTTCAGTAACTCAGGCCCTGTCAGCGCGCTGCGAACTGTGAAACGGGCTGGCGCGTCGACTCAAGCAACATTCAGGAGAGACCCACGAGCAGTTGCGGCTGTCGTCAGCCTTGAATTCACAGATGGATCAACTGTGAGTGATGCCCGAATCACAATCGAGTCGAGCTTGGCCGTGGAAGCGGCGCCGTTACCAAATACTCAGTCCCCGCCCGTGAGCACTACCACAACTGTCATCCCGACAACTTCGACCTCAGCGACGACGTGTCGGATCTCATACGACGGCTCCACCATTCGCGCATGCAAACAATTCGTTTCCTACTCCGCTCAGTTCTTTGACAACAACCAAGCAGTCAGCGGCACCTACTCTGGCGAGGTCAGGAACCCCATTACGTCGGTCGCTCGCCCGACAGAGAAGGGGGCAACGTCTGTTCAACTCTCGTTTGCATTCGCCGATGGTTCCACCATCAATCGACAGAGAGTCACAATTGGCCAGGCAACAGATATCCCGCTGGCAACCCCTGCAACTGTTCCGAACACAGCAAACTCATGTGACGTGAGCGTCTATCCGAACATCGTGTACGCCTGCGAACGCGTGACCGGATACGAATACCAATGGTGGGATGAGTCACGAGCCACGTCAGGACGACTCAGCAGCAGCCCAAACACCCTCTTCTTTTACCTCGGGCAGCCCAATTCGGGTTCCACGAGAATTCGAATCACTCTTCAGTTCAGCAACAACAGGAGTGCCGGACCGTTCTTTGTCCCCTTCGACGGAAAAACGTCGAAATCAGTCACTGTTCCCATCAACAAAAAGTAGATGTCGAACAGTCCGAGAACTCGAATCAGCGGCTGACGGGCTTCAGCGAGCCGTTCGCGACACCGTCGCGCAGTGCGGTCTTCAAGAACTTGCCCGCCGCGTTGCGCGGCAGCGGCTCGTTCATGATCACCACGTGGTTCGGCACCTTGAACGACGAGATCTTGCCGTCGAGGAACTTCCAGAGATCTTCTGCGGTGAACGACTGGCCCTCCTTGGGGAAGATCGCGACTGCAACCTCTTCTCCGAGACGCTCGTGCGGCACTCCGAAGACAGCCGCTTCGTACACAGCCGGATGCTCGTAGATCGACCCCTCGACCTCGGTGCAGAACACGTTCTCACCGCCGCGCAGGATCATGTCCTTGATGCGGTCCTTGATGAAGACGAAGCCGTCTTCGTCAATGTATCCACCGTCGCCGGTGTGCAACCAACCGTTCTCGATCGCCTCTGCGGTCGCGTCCGGACGGTTCCAGTAGCCACGAATGAGCATCGGGCCAGACATCATGATCTCGCCGTACTCGTTCGCACCGAGCGGCTTCTTGGTCACCGGGTCCCAGATGGCCACCTGCATTGGCCTGATCGCACGACCAGTCGACGTGGGGCGCTCGGTGTAGAACTTGCCGGTGTTGCCCGGGCCGAAGGCGTTCGTCTCGGTCATGCCGTAGCCGAGCTGCGGTCCGCCCTTCTTGATGCTCTTGGCGACCTTGTCGACGAGCGTTGCCGGAGCAGGCGCACCGCCGCCACCGACGGCCTTCAGTGACGACGTGTCGTACTTGTCGAAGTCAGGATGGTTCACCAGGTCCCAGCTCTGGGTGGGGACACCGACGAAGTTCGTGATGCGCTCGTCCTGGATGATCGGCAGAGCCTTGCCGGCATCCCACTTGTACATGATGACCAGTTTCAGGCCTGCAACGAAGCACGAGAGCATCACCGGCACGCATCCGGTGACGTGGAACAACGGCACGATGAGAATGAACGATGTCGGGTGTTCACTGACAGCAGCCTGCTTTTCCTCCTCGTCGACGGCGAGCGACAGCACTGCGTTGCGCGCCGAAAAAGCCATCAACGAGTTCACGACGGCACGGTGCGTCGAGACTGCACCCTTCGGGCGGCCCGTGGTGCCCGAGGTGTACAGGATCGTGCAGTCGTCATCGGGCCCGATGTCGGCAACGCGCGGGCCGAGCCCCGATTTCACCACGTTCGACCATTCGTCGATGTCGGGGCCGACTTCGCGCTCGGGGCGGGCGATCAGCATCTTGACGCCCATGGTGCGCGCCACGTGGTGGGCGGTGTCGATGCGCTGCTGGTCGCCGATCAGGACCTTCGCTCCCGAGTCTTCGAGAGCGAACTTCATTTCGTCTTCTGTCCACCATGCATTGAACGAGACGTTGACGGCACCGATCGAGATGATCGCCGCGAACGAAATGATCCACTCGGGGTAGTTGCGCATCGCGACCGCGACCCGGTCGCCCTTCTTCACGCCATAGGTGTCGGCGAGCAGATGCGCCAACCCGTCGACCTCGTCCATGAGACGCGCGAACGAATACCGCTCACCTTCGTAGATGAGGAACGTCGCATCGCCGTGGTTGCGCGCGCCCTGCAGTGCGAGTGCGAGGTTCGGCGGTGCGTGCTTGAAGACTTCCATCTTCACGCCGAAGACTTCCGTCTCGGTGAGTTCGAACATCGTCCCGCTTCCGGGGTCGAGAACAGCCTTTTGAGCATCGGTCCAGGACAGTGGCACGGTGGTCTCCCTCGGGGTGTGCAACCCGGCGAACCGGGTCTCAGGTGGTGTGGCTCGCCGGTCGGCGGCCGCCTGTGGTGGAGCTGAGGGGAATTGAACCCCTGACCTCTTCATTGCGAACGAAGCGCTCTGCCAACTGAGCTACAGCCCCGTGAACGGGTATGTGGAGTCTAGGGCTGGGCTCTGCTTGCGGCACAAGGCCGACCTCGCCCCTGCGCCGACGGTGCGCGGTTCAGGCGGCGCGGTAGCCGTGGTGACGGCGCCGCAGATATTCCTGGTTCCGGATCTGTACGAGCACGTAGCAGTAGCCGGCGAGTCCGAGGAACACGGCCGAAAACGCGTACACCATCATCGACGAGCCGGTCGTGAAGGCGAGGAAGAGGGTCAACACGTTCGTGGCGACCAACCCGTAGAGCACGTTGACTCGACGGCGCCGCACGACCTCGCGAGGCGACAGGTACGCCGTCTCGGCCGCCACATGGTGTCTCGGCAATTGAGCGGTGTGGTGAGTGCGACGATGACGCGCGTCGGGTTCGAGCACACCATCTGAGGCCACAAGGCGTGGACCGCGGGGGGCACCGGGGGCGGGCCTGAGGGCCTGGCGAGCCCGGCCTGGCGCGGGAGCGAGCGGTCGAGACATGGCGCGCATCGGAGCGTAGGGATGCGGTGCCTGTGCACGTTGCAGAGTCGACAATTGCCGACGGAAATCTGAGACCGAGGAGGCAGATCCTCCGTCGAGGCGAGAACGCACCAGCGGAGGCAACAACACGGCCATCCAGGCTGCTGCGACGATCAGAAGAATGAGTTTGCTCATAAACGGGAAGGGTTCCGTTGCTCACGCCAGTGGCGGTATGAAACGACTCACAGAGCCTAACGAAGCCCACCGGGGCACTTGGCGTTCGCTGGTCTTGTGCATGTGTGAAACCTGTTCAAGGCCTTGCCAGGCAAGGGCTTGCCGATTCACTTGCAGTAGGTCAATTTCCTTGACGGCGGTACTCGCCGGAGCGTCCACCCGACTTTTCCCAGAGCGCAACGTCACCGATGGTCATTGCCTTGTCAGCGCTCTTGCACATGTCGTAGATCGTCAGAGCGGCCACCGACACGGCCGTCAACGCTTCCATCTCCACCCCGGTCTGGCCAGTTGTCTCGACCACTGCTGTGATCTCGACCGACGAGTCACCAACCGTCAGGTCGACCGACACCGCCGTCAGCGGCAGTGGGTGGCACAACGGAATGAGATCGCTGGTGCGCTTGGCAGCCTGGATACCCGCGATCCGCGCCGCCGCCAGGACATCACCCTTGGGTAGCGACCCGCCAGCGATCGCAGCTGCTGTCGCCGGTGCCATGTGAACCGACCCACGGGCAACGGCACGGCGACGCGTCACTGCCTTGTCACCCACGTCGACCATACGAGCCGAGCCCTGGTCGTCGAGATGGCTGAAGGTGGGCTCGGTCACGGGCGTCAGCGTATGTCGCCGGCGACGAGCCTGCTCCAGGCGAGATCTCAGGCCAAACGGAGGAACAGTTTCTCGACCTCGTCGAGGTCGAACCCGTCTCGCTTGGCTTGCTTGGGGTCGGTCAGACAGTGCTGCAGTCCGGTCGACAAGAGTCTGAATCCGACCTGATCGAGCGCGGTCGACGCGGCCGAGATCTGGGTGATCACGTCGCGGCAGTCCCTGCCGTCTTCGAGCATGCCGCGCACCGCCCGCACCTGACCTTCCACACGGGCGAGGCGCTTCATCAACGAGTCGAGGACATCGGGGTCGAGGTTCATGCTCATGGGAACTCCATTGTGGTCCACACGACAGGGTTCGCCGAGGTGGCTGCCAGTCGTAGG
Organism: uncultured Bifidobacterium sp.; assembly: GCA_964416135.1. Lineage (GTDB taxonomy): Bacteria > Actinomycetota > Acidimicrobiia > Acidimicrobiales > Ilumatobacteraceae > UBA2093. The sequence goes on along the minus strand of CAYQCU010000007.1, from coordinate 5,244 downwards.
TTGCGTTGAGTATACCCCAAGGGGTATGTTGCATGTGTCGGCTGGACAAAGGAAAAACACATGATCTTCGAACAGTTCTACCTTGAGTGCCTCTCCCACGCCTCGTACTTGGTCGGCGACACCACGTCCGGCAAGGCCGTGGTGGTCGATCCGCAACGAGACATCCAGCAGTACCTCGATCGGGCCGCAGAACTCGGTCTCACCATCACCCATGTTCTCGAGACCCACTTCCATGCCGACTTTCTCTCAGGGCACCTCGAGTTGGCCAAGGCCACCGGTGCTGCAATCGTCTACGGCGCCAAGGCCAAGCCCAAGTTCGACGCCATGCTCGTCGAAGACGGCGAAAAGATCGTCCTCGGCGAGGTGGTGATCGAGGCACGCCACACACCGGGCCACACCCCCGAGTCGACCTCGTACGTGGTGTGGGAACGTGCGGGCGACACCGTTCCCTACGGAGTGCTCACCGGCGACACGCTCTTCATCGGCGACGTGGGTCGCCCCGACCTTCTCGTGAGCGTCGGACACACCTCCGAAGAGCTCGGCCAGATGCTGTTCGCATCGATCCAGAACAAGATCCTCACGCTCCCCGACGAGACCCGGGTGTTCCCTGCCCACGGCGCCGGCTCGGCGTGCGGCAAGAACCTCTCGACTGAGACCATGTCGACGATCGGTGAGCAGCGTCGCACCAACTACGCGCTCCAGTTCCGCGATGCGGGGTCGTTCGTGGCGGCCGTCAGCGAAGGCCAACCGGAAGCTCCCGGCTATTTCGTCTTCAATGCCGTGCGCAACCAGGAACAGCGCGGAACAGCCGACGAACACAACCCGCCTGC
>CAYQCU010000007.1:0-4314 GCA_964416135.1 uncultured Bifidobacterium sp. | reverse complement strand
ATGCCGTGCGCAACCAGGAACAGCGCGGAACAGCCGACGAACACAACCCGCCTGCGCGACTCACCGTCACCCAGTTGCTCGATGCCCGCGACAACGGCATCGAAATCATCGACACGCGTGATCCGCAGTTCTTTGCAACGGGGCACTTGCGCGGGTCGGTGAACGTCGGGCTCGCCGGGCGATATGCCGAGTACGCGGGGTCGGTGATCAGACCCGACGAAGAGATCGTCGTCATCGTGGAGTCGGGTGAAGAACTCGAGGCCAAGGTGCGCCTTGCACGCATCGGCTACGACAAGGTCGTGGGGTGGTTCCCGGCCGACGAACTCGCCGACGTGCCGTCAGAAGTCGAGCGCGCATCGCGGTTGACTGCCGCCGAGTTCACCGCACGTCGCGACGAGATCAGCGGCATACAGGTCGTCGACGTGCGCGGCGAGGGCGAGTACAAGGTGAACCACCTCGACGGTGCGGTCCACATTCCGGTCGCCCAGCTGCGCAAGCGCGTTGGCGAACTCGACCCCGCCAAGCCCACCGTGGTCTATTGCGCCGGCGGATACCGCTCGTCGATCGGTGCCAGTGTCCTGCGTGCGAACGGCTTCCGCGATGTCTCCGACATTCTCGGCGGCTTCGAAGCTGTTCTCGCGGTCACGGCCTGACGAACGACTTCATCAACCGCGGCGCCAGGGCCACCGCGGCGCACGCTTGGCGAGAAACGCAGCGACTCCTTCTCGCACCTCGCCGGAGCGATCCATGTCGTCTTCCCATCGACGAGTGGTCGCCGGTTTCACTCGCCCGTCGCGCATGACCTCGTCGACCATCGCCTTCGTTGCCGCTTGCGTCAGTGCCGACCGATCCAGCAATGTCGCGGTGAGTTCGTCGAGGCGCGCTTCGAGAGCAGACGGGTCGTGCACCTCATCGACGAGACCGATGCGCAGGGCACGCTCTGCGTCGATGAGATCACCCGTGTACATGAGGTGCTTCGTCGCCGACCCACCGATCAATCGCACGGCCCGCTCGAGCGCATTGGTCGGATAGACGATCCCGAGTTTGGCCGGGGTGATTCCGAAGACCGCATCAGACGATGCGATGCGAAGGTCGCATGCCGTCGCGATGCTGACTCCCCCGCCCACGCAATTGCCCCGAATGACAGCCACCGTTGGCGCAGGGAACGCAGCCAATGCCTCTTCGGCTGCCCAGTTCACACGCGCATACTCACCACCCGGTCCGTTGGTGAGTTCGGAAATGTCAGCCCCCGCGCAGAAGTGGTCGCCGGCTCCGCGCACCACCACGAGTCGAATGTCGGCGGTTGCCGCAAGTGCCGTGACTTCGGCGTCTATTGCGGCCCACATTGCAAAAGTCACCGCGTTGCGCTTCTCCGGTCGGTTCAGCACGAGGTGTGCCACCTCGCCGTCGATCGTCACCGACACAGGCGCATGAGAGACGACCTCAGCAGTGGCGTCACCGTCGGCGGGCACCTCAACCGCCGATCTGGCTCATCGAGCGGTTCGGCCTGACGAAGTTGACCTGGCCGATCTGGTGTCCGGCCCATTTCGTGCCCACCGCGGCCTCGATGAGTTCTGCCACTTCGTCGTCGGAGGCACCGCTGCGCAACAGCGACTTCACGTCGAACTCTCGGGTTGCGAACAAGCAGGTCCGGAACTGGCCGTCACTCGTGAGCCGCACCCGGTCACAGTCACCGCAGAACGGCTTGGTCACGCTCGGAATGACTCCCACCGTGCCGGCGCCGTCGCGGTAGCGCCAGCGGTCAGCAGGCGCAGCGCCGCGCGCGGGAACCTGCTCGAGCGGGAACACCGCGTCGATGGTGGAGACGATCTCGTCTTGACTCACCACTTTCGCGCGCTCCCATTCGCTGGTCGCATCGAGCGGCATGAACTCGATGAAGCGCACCTCGACGCCGGTCTCTCTGCCCCACTGGGCCAGCTCGAGAATCTCGTCGTCGTTCGTTCCGCGTTCGATGACTGCGTTCACCTTGACCGGCGCGAACCCGCTGCGCTGTGCCTCGGTGATACCGGCGAGCACGTTGTCGAGTTCGTCACGACGTGTGATCGCAAAGAACCGGTCGCGTCGCAGCGAATCGAGGCTCACGTTGATGCGATCGAGACCAGCGTTGCGCAGTTCACCGGCGATGTTGCGCAGGGTCGCTCCGTTGGTGGTCAAGGCCACGTCTGGCTTTCGGCCATTGGCGAGACGCAACGCGGCCAGGCTCGAGATGAGTCTCGGAAGATGGGCCCTCACCGTGGGTTCACCGCCTGTCAGACGAAGCGAGTCGATCCCCCACCGTTCGACACAGATGCCGGCTACACGCGCGATCTCTTCGAAGGTGAGCAACTCGTCGCGGTCGAGCCACTGCATTCCCTCTTCTGGCATGCAGTACGTGCAACGGAAATTGCACCGATCAGTCACCGAGATGCGAAGGTCGCGCACCACGCGGCCGTAGGGGTCGACCAGATCGATTGGGTCGCGCCTCGCCTCGGACATGAGCCGATGCTACCGAGTCGTCAGAACCGGACTACTCGGCACTCCGGCAGGCTCAATTCCCTGAGTGCCGTCGCACGGTGGCGCAACACCGATGGGGCATACTCTGGGCATGACGCTGCCGTTGTTCGAGGTCGACGAGCCCGAGCAGGAACTACCTCCGGGGCTGATCCTGATCCCCGAGTGGATCACAACCGACGAGTGCCACACACTGTTGGATCAGATTGACGCACAGCCGTGGATGGACGATCTCAGTCGGCGGGTCCAGCACTACGGCTGGAAGTACGACTACACGTTGCGCGACCTGACCACCGACCAGTTCCTCGGACCGATTCCGACGTTCTTCACTGCTGTCGTGGAAAAACTCGCGGGCGTACCGGAATTCGGCGCTATCGCAGAACAGATCATCGTGAACGAATACGAGCCCGGGCAGGGCATTGCCGCCCACACTGATCGCAACACGTTCGGTGATGTCGTCGCCTCGCTGTCCCTCGGCAGTGAATGGCCTATGGAATTCGCATCGCGCGACGGTCGAACGATCGAGGTGTTCATGCCAGTCGGTGCGCTGCTCCTGATGACCGGCCCCTCACGTTTCGAATGGACACACCAGATCCGGCCCCGCAAGAGCGACACCCGACACGGAATCCGCCTGCAACGCACTCGCCGCGTCTCACTCACGTTCCGGACCCTCGGCGCTGAGTTCGCGGCAAAGGTCCGCGGAATCACACAGTGACCACTGCGTCATTCACTGCGCTTGCCGAGCGCGTCGTCGAGCATTGGAATGCCCATTTCGCTGATGAACGACCATTCTTCGAGCAGTTCGAAGACTGGTATGGAGTGGACTATCCGTTGGCAGTGGACATTCGGAGTCAACGCGCCTCAGATCAAGGGCTCGTTTCACCAGATACGAACTTTGCTGAGTGCCTCGCCAATGCCCGCAGTTATGCGGCGCCACATCTGCGGCAACTTGCCCAGGCACTCGATCATGAACATGCGAAAACCCTCCGCCGACACCTCACAAGTACCCACGAGGTCATCGTCGTCGATGTCGGCTGTGCAGCCGGAATTCTGGCGCTCCTCGTCGACCGAGCAGGTTTTTCTCACTACATCGGCATCGACACCAACAACTGGATGCGACTCCTTGCGCGGGCGGTGTTCGAAACGACGTTGAACGACATCGCGGTACAAGACGGAATGGCAACGCATCCTGACTTCGGTGTCTACGGCCCGTTCGTCGAACGCGACCAGTACTCGGTCACCGGTACACATGCCAGGAGAACCACCGTCCGCACGGTTCGAACGGGTCAGCCGGGTTTCGGAATCCTCGAGAGCATCGACTCTCATGATGGGTGGACCAAATTCGTCGAGAAGATCGCTCACAACCACGACCTTCAGGCGCCTGGAGCGCGGAAAATCACAGTTCTCGTCGTCATGAACCATCTGTTGTTTCAACTTGGCGACGTACCCCGAACAGTGACGACCGTCCTCGGAAAGTGCCGCGCACTCGCGCAGTATCCGGGCGTCAACCCGTTCCTTGTCTCCATCGAACCGGGCACCCTCTACAAACCCGACAGGTTCGGAACTCAAGGCTTCGACAAAATCATCGTCGAGCAACGCCTCAATGTCGTTCGCTACGGAGTTCCCGGTCTGAGCACCTACCTGACCGGAAACAGCAAGGGAGACGCCGCGGTTCGGTTGATCTCGTTCTGACGGGTCAACCAGCGACGGGGCCGGAGTCGGGGCCGAGGAAGGTCACCGTCACCTCATCGCCTCTGCGCACGCCGTCGCCGTCGGGCACCGCCATGATCGCGTTCGCGGCCG
>CAYQCU010000006.1:97600-101483 GCA_964416135.1 uncultured Bifidobacterium sp. | reverse complement strand
CTTCGGTTCAGGGGCCAATAGTTGTCACAACTACTTGGGTGGTTGCATACATGGACATCGAATATCGAGCTCGATTGTCTGCGGAACTCATGGCTGCGAGCCAGGAGCGAGACATCTACTGGATTAGTGCCGAAGCACCAGGCGTCGTGTCTCACCTTCCGGAAGTGGAGCCTCCACAAGTAGAAGGCCCCCTACCGAGTGTCGTCGGGTTGGTGACCTTCACAAAGGGGGAGATCGCAGGTGCCAGGGTTCTGGCGCACGCTCACAGCCACGGTTCATGGATCTGGTGGTACGACCAGTGATCATGCGAGAAGCTCTAGCGTCTGTGCCGAACGGTGGAGTGCCGCCATTCGGTCACAAGACCCATCTCCGCGTGTTCGTAGACCCCGACTTGTTGCAGTACGACGAAGTGTGGGCTGCAGCGGGGACGTGGAACGACGTGTTCCCGATCGCACCGAATGATCTTCTACGTGCGAGTGGTGCAATCGCAGCTGACGTAAAACGCACGTAGTTATCGATTGCCCCTGATCTGTGTCCACTCACTTCGAAGAATCGCATATATCAAGGTGTCAAAACGTTCTCCGTTTCGACTCCTCCAAGCTTCAATGAGTCGTCCCTCCTGGCGATAGCCACATCGACTCAAAACCGACTTCATCGGTTCATTGTCGTTCCGGGTCGTTGCTTCTATTCGGTGGAGTGCTGGATGGGACTCAAAGAGATGTTTCGTGAGTTCGTCTACTGCGAAGCGGCCAAATCCGCGATTGCGAAAGGGACTAGTGATCCGAATGTCAATCAGAGGGCTTCCATCGATAACGTCATCGAGATCAAATGCGCGCACCAGTCCGATCCTCTCCCCGGAAAGTTCGATCCAGAAAGATTTGGTGTCAGATCCTGCGACCTGAATGCTTGCGGCTTCAGCCCGGTCAGGTTGGGGTGATCCGTGAAAGGGCCATTCGTTGCTTGTGAGGAGATTGATGATCGCTTCAGAATCTTCTGGAAGCTGCACGGGCACGAACGTTGGTTGCATCCGATCCAGTTTGACAGAGATCTGAGGCGAAATCTCTGTGTGGTCATAACCCCAGACGCGGCGTGCCGCCGTTCGGTCACAGCGCTCAACTGCGTGTGTTCGTGGACCCGGACTAGTTGCACTGCGACGAGGTGTGGGCCGTCGTGGGAACCTGGAACGACAACCTCGGCGCCGCACCTGTTGAGATCGTCCGTGTCGCCGGGAGAATTGCGGCTGTCCTGAAGTGCGCGTGACGAATAACCTCAGTATTCATGGCAGTCGCTCTTCGCAGCGCCACACCTGACGATGCACCAAGACTCAGGACGTGGGACCTGGACGATGCTGTGGGCTATTCGGGCGGCGAGGACGGCACCTACGACTGGGATCGTGAACTTCCCCGCTCGGTTCCATGGCGCGAGTTCTTGGTCGCAGAGTTGGATGCTCGTCCAATCGGAATGGTCGTACTGATAGATGCCCTACGCGAAGAGAGTCACTACTGGGGACATGATTCTCCCCAAGGATCATGGGCGATCGACGTCTGGATTGGAGAAGCAGAAGATCGATCCAAGGGTTATGGAACAGAGATGATGAAAATGGCGTTGAAGCGTTGCTTTGATGTCCACGCCGCGAGTTGTGTGCTGATAGACCCGCTGCAATCCAATCGTCGCGCCATCGCCTTCTACAGCCGTCTCGGATTTCGTGAAGTGGGACCGAGGCGATTCGGGAACGACGATTGTTTCGTCATGTCGATCAGCAGAAGTTGATTACTGTTCTCACGTGACCAGTCGTTTTGATATCAGCGCGGTGGGGGTCGTTCGTAGTTCCCGAAGTGAACCAGACGATGATTCGTGGGATCAAGAGACCTCGCACATTGAGATGCTCCATCCGTTCGACTCGCGTTCACTGATGGGGCTGGCCAGTTTCTCTCATTGCATCGTGGTGTACGTGTTCGACAAGGCCGTCTGGAACGATTCCAAGGTGTCACGACACCCGAGAGGAAACAGAGACTGGCCGGAAGTTGGCATCTTCGCGCAGCGGGCGAAAGATCGACCCAATCGCCTGGGCGTCACGGTGTGTCGCATCCTGGAGGTGGACGGGTCGACGATTCGTCTTGCTGGTCTTGATGCGATCGATGGAACTCCGGTTGTCGACATCAAGCCGTGGATGGCAGAGTTTGGTCCCCGTGGTGAAGCTTCGCAGCCAGTGTGGTCCGTAGAGCTGATGAAGGACTACTGGTAAGGCGTCATTCACCTTGGTTTCACGAGCCAATAGGTGGCGTGTCTCTGTCTGCTGAAAACAACAACTTCGGAGTGGCGCCAGCTGACATCGTGCATGTCGCCGGTGGTGTGGTCACCGTCCTGAAGCGCGCCTGATCGGTCTGTGCTCAGCCGCCCCTGTCTCGATGATGCCCAGCGCTGTCGTGATTGTCAGGTCGATTGCCGCCTGACGCTTCTTGCCCCGTGGTTGACGGATGATGACATCGTGCACGGCGGCATCGATTGTGGCCACGACCATGCGGGCAGTGAGCGTTCGTTGGTCTGCGGGGATGTTCGAGGGCTCCAGAAGCCGACTTGTGACATCGACCAACTGAGTCTTTGACCGCTCAAGTTCCATGTTGATCTCGTTCGTTCGGGGCGCGCTGTGCATCACCAGGAGGTGAAGATCGTCGAGGTCGTGCTGCTCGACGAGGAAATCGACAACCAGTCGCAGGACTGTTTCGAACTGGGGGCGCAATGGCATCGAGTTCAGCAAAGTCGCCAATGAATCGGTCGTCAACTCGATGTGTCGTCTGGTGAGAGCAACCAAGAGAGCATCTTTGTTCGGAAAGTACTGGTAGAGCGAGCCGATGGACACGCCGGCTTCGTCGGCGATGTCGTTGGTGGTCGCGCCTGTGTAACCCTGCTCGTGGAAAACGCGAGCAGCCGCGTCGAGGATTCGTTGAACCGTTTGCCGTGACCGCTCTTGGCTCGGTGATTTACGCGGTGAGGAAGTCATGAGCGGGATGAATCGATCTGTGAAAATGCGAGTGGACAAAAGTGAGGATAACTCGCATCATGACTGCATGACCGTTGTCGATCTGTCCAGTCAGCTCCAAGCCCCGGCCGACGCGGTCTGGGCCGCCGTGAAGACGCCGGCGGCATTCAGGGCGGTCACTCGCGGTCTGATCTCCATGCCCATGATTCGAGAGCGACAAGACGAGTGGCGTGAGGGTGAGACCGTGGTTGGTTGGGTGTTTCTCTTCGGATTCATTCCGTTTTCACGTCATCATTTGCATATCGCAAAGATCGATGAAGAAGCGCGGACCATGAGAAGTCGGGAGCAGGGAGGACTCCTGAAGCGTTGGGATCACGACATCATCGTCACGCCAGTGAGCCCACAGACGTGCTCGTACCGCGATCAGATTGACATCGATGCTGGTGTCGTCACGCCTGTCGTTGTGTTGTACGCGAGATTTTTCTATCGAATGCGACAGCGTCGATGGCGCGAACTAGCGAAACGAATGAGTTCATGAGCCGAATGAACGACGAGATCCGAACTCGCATCGACAACTGTTTGCTCGAGGCAAAGGAGGCCCGGTATCGGTGTGACTGGAGCCGATGCTGGTCACTTCTCGAGGAGGCGCACGTGCTGAGTCAGCCATGGGCTTGGCAGCACACGCGAGTTCACGCAGCGATGGTCTTCACCGGTTGGAAATTGCGCGATGTTGTCGAAGTTCGTGGCCAGTTGTTGAGATTGCTGGTTGGTGGGCCTGCATCTGTCGTCGGGAGATACCCAGTGGGCAACACGGGGCGGGCTCGCGTTCCAGCGACGCAACCAATGCCGATCGCCGAGGAACTGGCCGCAATGCTTCGGCGAGCGGGCCAGCGAACTGACTGA
>CAYQCU010000006.1:1347-97500 GCA_964416135.1 uncultured Bifidobacterium sp. | reverse complement strand
GCCGCAGGAACGCAGATCGACAACTACGGTGCGCCGACATCGGGCATCGTTCGTGTCGCCGGCGGTGTGGTCACCGACCTGAAGTGCGGCTGATTCAGGCGAGCGGCACCAGCAACGCAAACATCAGCAGATCTAGCGCTCCACTCACCGCAACATGTGTGCTCCACGACCTGTCGAAGATGACGGAGATCAGCCGACCGATGAAAGAGCCAACCCACGCGATTCCGAGGATCATTGCTGCCGTCTCGTTCTGGGACACGATCACCGCCGCAGCGATTGCAACCATGGCACCATAAGTGGCTCTCATCTCCGACACGGCAATCGGTGTCTCGAGGCGAAGGCCGACGTTGGCCTGTCTCGACAGTTGCTCGGGATACAAGAGCCCGTAGGAGCAGAGTGCCGCGGTGATGAGCGCGCCGATCAGTGCGAAGGTGCTCACAACTTGTCCCTTCCTCTTCAGAAATTCGGAGCTACTTGGTGCCGTATCTGGTCAGTATATCAATATTGCTATTCAGAGAATCGTGCGGCGTCTTTCGGGTGTCCGGCCGGGGGCCGCGGCAGTCAGAAGTCCTTGCCAACGTCGCGACGTTCGTTCGTGGAGATGCCGTCGACCGCTGCTGCGGCACAAGTGACCGTCGGTCAGTCGAAGGCCTGACGCGAGATGATGACCAAGCTCGGCAGAGCAGACAGTGCCCAGATGGCGGCGAACGGCACGGTGATCACGAGCGACGTCCAGTCGGATGCACCCAGCGCGGCGGTGCCGTCTGTCGCTTCGATGTCGACTGCGATGGCAACCGCCACCATCGCCGACACGAAGACACCCAGATAGCGGTAGGCCTCGTAATACGAGTTGTTGCGAATTGCGAGCATTCTCTCGTCGAGCAATTCATCTGGTGCATCGGCAATGACGCGTGATGACATTCGTGCCAACCACCATGCTGGAATCGTGAGGACACCCCACCACGAGAGCGGAGAGTTGTCGAAGCCGAGGCTGAGTGGGAGGTCGAAACCCGCATAGACGACCATTGTCCACGTGAAGATGTTCAGTGCGATGATCAGCTTCCTGGCTCGCGGTGTCATCAGTCGCGCATATTTCTTCGCGTATTCAGGGGAGAGCGCACGCTCGATCTCGCTCCTGGTCGCTCCCGATGTGCCTGACATGAAGTACTCGCGACGTCCCGAGCCACCGCCTGACGTCGGAATCCCCCCGATGAAGCGCACGAATCGACGGTCGTCGAACTTGCGCCAGATTCGAACTGCACGAACGACCACCATCACTGCAGTGGCGACGAGAATGCCCTCCCAGCTCGGAAACCAGTTCACCGCACACCCACTTTCTTTTTGGTGAACGGCTCCAGCGAAAAGATCTCGTGCACGTCGGTGCGCAGGATCTTGGCGAGGGTCAGAGCCAGCGACAGTGAAGGGCTGTACTCGCCGCGTTCGATGTAGCCGATGGTCTGGTAGTGCACGTCTGCTCCGATGGCCAACTCGGCACGCGTCAGGCCCTTGGCTTCACGCACCTCCTCGAGGCGGTTGAAGACAGGTGTTTCTTCTTTTGGTTTGCGACCCATGCCCGTAGCATAAATACTATGTGTCATTCGTGCAACTACCGGCGCGGTTCACCAGGCAGGTTCGGGGTCGCGGAAGGTCTGGTGACTCGGGCACACCGTGTGGGTCTTGACCGGTGTGGAGTCACCCGAGACCAGCCGTTCAACGTTGCTCGTGGGAACATCGCAGATCTCGCACCGTGAGTGTCCCTTCATCACCGCCATCCAGAAACGTTGGTAGTGCTCGACACGGAGGCGATCGGTCACTGTGGTGAGCCATGCCACGAATTGTTCGGTGTTCGCGGTGGCTGCGGGCGGCACGACGAGGTAGTCCCAGTGTCCGGCACAGAGCCGCTGTTGTCTGCCGATGAGTCGTGCGTCGCAGACGATGCACCGTTCGGAGCCGGGGTGTGGCTCATGCGGAACAATGATGCGAACAGCGTTCTCTTTTCCCGTCGGGACAGGCGATCCTGATTCCATCGCTGCGATGAGGTTTCGGGCCGCGGCTGTGCGTCGTGGAAGTTCTCTCATGGTGTCTCCTCGTGTTGTCGGTGACACCGCGACCCCGGATGTTTGCGCATGTGCGCCGCATCTCCTTGCGGGAGGCACCGTGGCCGGGTGGCTCGGTTGCCGGGCCTCCGTGCAGAGACCACTCGTGATGTCACCTGTCACCGTAGATGCAGGGTGTGTCGAGGTGTGCCGCCCGTTGTCCACGCCCAGCCGATTAGTTTTGCGAGGTGCCGTCGAAGTTCCGACCAGCCGAACCCTCTGACATTGGACAGATCTGCTCGACATTTGCTCGTGCATTCTGGGACGACCCGGTCATGAGGTGGTTGTTTCCCGACGACGAGGCTTTCGCTGACGGAACCGTGATGCATGACTTTTTCCGCCGTCTGGTCGCGCACGGTCACAGTCACGTCACCCCAGACGTCGCTGCTTTCGCGTTGTGGATTCCACCAGGTCGCCCGGAGGTCGATGTGGAATCGACCGCCACGGTGCCACCGCCCGAGGAATTGATCACAAAGTTCATCGGTCTTCGCGAAGCTCTGGCTGCCAACACCCCGACCGAGGAGCACTGGTATCTGCAGATGATCGGCACTCACCCCGACTGGCAGCGACGGGGGATCGGGTCGCTGTTGATCGAGGAAGGGCTGCGGTGGGCCCGACGCGACGGTCTCGGTGTGTATCTCGAGACCGAGACCGCCGCGAACGTCGCCTACTACAGACACCTCGGGTTCGAAGTGCGCAGCGAGTGGGACGTCGAGCCGAATGGTCCGCACATGTGGGGCATGTGGCACGACGCGACGTGACCCATTCGACTGAGGCCGCACGTCAGAGGCCGCGTGACTCGTGGTCTTCCCACCGGAAGCTGCGATGTGCGTCGCACACGGTGTGACGCTTGACGATCTGCGACCCCGAGCAGAGCAGCTCGTCGGTGCCCGACTCTCGGCCGCACACCTCGCAGACGGCGTGGCCGAGAACGTCGTCTTGCCAATTGGTGTCGGTGGTGAGCACGAACATGTCGTTCATGTAGATCTGCAGCCATTCGCGGAACGACCAGAGGTAGTCGGTGAAGGGCAGGGTCTCGAGTTGTTCGACGACCATGTAGTCCCAGTGTCCGGCACAGAACATGCGCTGGCTGCCGACGAGAGGAACACGACACACCACGCAAAGATCGCGCGGCGTCTGGGCGACGTTCGACGGGAACACGATGCGGGCATCTCGGAAGAGGTCTCGCGACGGTGCGACGCCGGCACTAATGAGGTTCACGAGATCGGCGATGGCGATGTTTCTCTTGGTCTGTTGCACGGGCCCTCCTGGGGTGTTCGGCGACACCGAGAGCCCGGATGTTTGCGCTCATGCGCCTCATCCCCTTGCGGGAGGCACCGTGGCCGGGTGGCTCGGTTGCCGGGTCTCCGTCGGTGGAGACCTCTCTTGATGTCACCCGAGAGTGTAGAGGTTGGGTGTCGTGCACACGTTGAACAAGACGGCTGTGCGCCTCATGATTACCGTGTGGTCATGAGTTTCGGTGTCGCATCGATTCGCCAGGCTTGTCGGGTGTACGTGCAATGAGTGCGGTCGGTCGTGTGCTCTCTCTCGTGGTTGATTGTTCTGATCCCCGGTCCCTCGCCTCTTTTTGGCAGGCCTTGGTGGGCGGACGAGTCGATTTCCGCACGTCCGATGATTCCTGGGTGGCGCTGACCGAAGTCCCTGGGCTCGGACATCTCGGTTTCCAGAAGGTGCCTGAGGCCAAGTCGGTGAAGAACCGGGTGCATCTCGACGTCGATGTCGTGGAGATCGCGAAGGCGACTGTCGACGCGGAGTCGCTCGGAGGCCGTCGTCGGGGGGATGTGGTCGACGAGGGCACGAACTGGATGCAGGTGATGATCGATCCTGAAGAGAACGAGTTCTGCTTCATCCAGCGCAAGAATCCGCAGGCTGTCGCCCCGCTCACCGGACGGCCATGGACGCGTGCTGACATGGTGTCGTCACTGCGTGATCTCGGTGTCAACGAAGGGGACATGCTCATCGTGCACTCGTCGCTGTCGGCAATGGGTTACGTGGTCGGCGGCGCCCAGGCCGTGGTCGATGCGCTCATCGACGCCGTGGGACCTGAAGGAACGATCGTGATGCCTTCACAGACGGCCGATTGGTCAGACCCTGCTGAATGGACGGCGCCGCCGGTATCTGAGTCGTGGTGGCACGTCATCCGAGACGAGACTCCGCCGTTCGACGTCCACGGCACACCCCCGATCAACATGGGGGCCATTCCGCTCGCATTGTTGCTGCGACGGGAAACCCTCCGCAGCAACCATCCCCGGTTGTCGGTGATGGCACATGGTCGTGACGCCGAGAAAGTGGTGGCGCGACACGATCTTGATGAAGGGCTCGGTCCCGATTCGCCGATGGGTGTGTTGCTCGCCTCGGGTGCGAAGGTGTTGCTTCTCGGAGTGGGTCATGAACGGAACACGTCACTCCATCTCGCTGAAGTCATGGCCGACTGGCCGCACAAGAGGTCAGTCACGCAAGGATCACGCGTGTCACGAAGCAAAGGGCCAGAGTGGGCCACATATTCAGAGACCGACTACGACGCGTCTGACTTCGCCGCAGTCGGCGATGCGTTCGATGCAACCGGGGCAGTTCGCCGAGGTTCGGTCGCCGGCGCTGAGGCCCGAGTGATGTCGATGCGCGACCTCGTGGACTTCGCCATCGACTGGTTCTCGTCGAATCGGTCCTGATCGGTCAGGAGTCGAGGCGCACGATCTCCGGGAGCACTTCGAAATAGACCGTGACGACCAGGGTGTCGTCTGTGATGGTCTCTCCCTGCCTGGTCCAGTACTCGCTGTGACTGGCTCGGAAGTCGGCAGCGTCAAGGTCACCTTCGGCCTCTGCGAGGGCGAACTCGTCGGGCACGTCGCCGAAGCGCACGACCTCGGCACGGGTCACTTTCAGCGTCGCGACATGTCGGCCGTCGTTGTCGACCATTGCGAGCATCTCCCCGACATGTTCGACGTCTTCCCCCTCGGCTTCGTATTCGCTCAACAAGCCGGCAGTGGCCCGCTTGTTGCCGTGGATCACGAAATCGACGAGACGTTGACGGGATTCACCAGGAGTGCCGAATTCGATCGTGCGGAGACCGTCGAGTCTGGGAAACATGCCCCCAATCATGACACGTGTCTGACTGTGCACACGGGGTTAGCCTCGAGGTCCGGCCTTGTTGCTCCACACCACCATGGACTTCCTTCCCGATCTCGCCTCTGACACACCGTTGTGGCTCGCTCTCGTCACCGTCGGCGTGAACGCAGTCGTCGGCGCGCTGCAGGCCTCCGTCGACGACGAGCACCACTGGGACATCATCGGCCTGTCCACGTTCGGCCTGCTGATGGGCCTCGGGGGCGGCTTCATCCGTGACGTGCTGATCGGTCACCTGCCGGCCGAGAGCCTCCGTACACCGTGGTACCTGGTGACCGTGCTCGGCGGAATCGCCGCCGTGCTCGTGCTCGGCCAGCGCGTGGCCCGGATCTCGTTTCTCGTGTCGGCATTGAACGCACTCGCTCTGGGGCTGTTCGCGGTCATCGGAGCATCCGCCGCACTGCGCGCCGGTCTCCCGGTTCTCTCGGCGGTGTTCGTCGGCACAGCGTCAGCGGTGGGTGGTGGTGTGCTCGTGTCCGTCATGAAGGACGAAGTCCCGGTCATCTTGGTGGCGAGTGCGCCGAATGCGTTGGTGGCGATCTTGTCTGCGGTGGTCTACGTGGGGGTCGACGTGGTCGACGCCCGTGCCGCCGGGGTGGCGGGAATCGTTGCGGCACTTGTCGCCCAGTGGGCGACGGTTTCGTTCGGCTTGCGCACGAAGCGCGCAGTCGGCAGCGATGCGATCAGGCTCTTCCGCACCCGTCCCCGCGACAACTGACGCTGAGGGCTCGTCAGCGCGGTGCGGGCGGGAACATGAGACTGAGGTTCGCCTCGTTCATGAGTTTCTCCCAGTTGCCGACGTCGATGTCGGAGCCCTCGACTTCCACCACCAGTTTTCCGAGGCTGGAACCGATGTACCAGGCGACGAGGGCGCGAAGGTCGATGTCTTGTCTGATGATCCCGTCGTCGCGAAGTGGAATGAGAGCTTCGGAGACCTGTGTGGCGACTTCGTTCGTCACCTTGGCGATCCGTGACTCCAGTTCCGGACGTGCATAGGCCGCGCCGAATGCGTTCATGCGTTGCCAGCGTCGGTCACGCCCGGAGTCAGAGTCGCGGCTGGCGAACAAGTTTGCGAGTGCCCTGCGGACGTCCTTTTCGGTCTTGCAACTTCTGAGGGCGGCAGCGATCGAGTCGCCGTCCTCGCGCAGTTGACGGGAGAAGCGTTCCGCTTGGGCTTCCTCGATCAGTCCCTCGCGACTGCCGAAATAGTGGTACAGAGTCGGGACCTTGACGCCAGCCTCTTCGGCGAGGTGGTTCGTACGAATGGCGACTTCGCCGGACTCGTCGAGAACCGCAATGGCGAGTTCCAGCAACTTCGCACGTACCGGTGACTCGGTGGACATCGACTCAAATCTATGCTTGAACGGCTGTCGCAGAGAGTGACACTTGGGCGACACTAGGTGGAGGTGGGCGGCATGGCCGAAGAATTCGAGGGCGTCGATCTCTCCCAGACGGTCTTCTGGGGAGTGACACTCGACAAGTCGTTGTTCCGTGACGCGACGTTCGGAGGCGCCGAGTTCTTCCATGTGTCGATGACCGACGTGCGGATCGACGGGGTGATCGATGGCCTGATCGTCAACGGGGTCGATGTCACGGACTTCGTCAACTCCCACGACCGTTGGTATCCGCTGCGAACTCTCCTCGAACCCGCTGATGCGTCGCAGTTCATGTCGGTGTGGTCACAGTTGACGCGCGAGTGGGAATTGCTCATCGCGCGGGCTCGCTCATCGGGGGGAGACACGTTCGATCGGTCTGTCGGGGGAGAGTGGTCGTTGCGGGACACGCTCCGTCATCTGGTCTTTGCGCGAGAGAAGTGGTTCCACGGGCCGTTCCTGGGTAGCCGACGGTTCACCTCGTTCGGCCTGCCCAACACAGGGTCGCGTGACTTCGGATGGCCCGGTCTTGATCTGGATGCCGAACCGGATCTCGACGACGTCCTCGCGCGCCGGGAGAGTCAAGACGACGAACTCGTCGAGTGGATCGAGTCGGCTGACTTCTCCCGGTTGCCCGGCGAACTCGATGTCATGGAGAACGGTTCCATGCCGACTCTCATGTGTCTGCATGCGGTCCTCGAAGAAGAGTTCGAGCACCTGAGGTACATGGTGCGCGATCTCGGTGCCGTCGGCATCTGAGCTGTCGATCAGGCCGGTCTTGTGTGCCGGTCCCGTCCCTTCACGATCGCAGATGCGATGTCGGTGATCGGTTTCTGTTCTCGGCGGGCAACGGCCCTGATCTCACGGAATGCCGTGTGACAGTCGACTCCGAGTCTTTCTGCGAGCATTCCCTTGGCTTGCTCGAGAACCACGCGGTGATCGAGCGCCGTCTGCAGCTGCCCGACGAGTCGAGATGTCTGGTCGATCGTGCGCGCATGTTCGATCGTGACTGCAGCCACGTCTGAGAGGCTCTGCACGGCGTTTCTTGCAGCCGGTTCGATGGAGCCGCCCCGCGACACGTGCAGTTCGACCGCGCCGATCGAGCGCCCGCGTGCGCGGAGAGGGAATGCGACAGACAGCGATTCGTCGTGGAGTCGACTCGATTCGTCGCGCAGCGACACCATGCACCGGAGCACCGATTCTCGAGTCGGCACGGTCGCTGAGTCGTCGGCACCGGTCAGCCAGTCGAGCGCGAAGGTGGTGAGACGTCCGGCGACATCCTCGAGATGGACTGCACCTCCGTCGGCGTCGGTCACCTCGAGACATGCATGCAACAGCACGAGCACTCCGTCGCTGTCGATTCGGTGGTTGAACACCTCGGCGACGTCGGCCAACAAGTCCGTGAGGAGCTGGTCTTTCCGGGTCGTCGATGTCGTACGGAGTGTCTCGGGCGGCGACATTGTGCAATCCTCGCTTTTCGTCGGTCAGTCTGGTGTCGCACATTCCACTGACGGTGGAGCGGTGATCGCACGTCTGCACGTACCGGTCACCAGAGACTCGCGTACCGCGAGACGTTCGATCACGACCCGAGCGGGGATCGTCGGTGGAACGCCGAGAACCTCACGAACGGTGATCGACGATCTCCACGAAGGTACGTCTGTCCATTGGGTCGGTCGCATGAGCTGGCTACCTTGCGCGAGGTCGTCGTCACTCATGTCGGCGACAACGTGACCCTGGACCCTGGTCGCCACACCAAGACACGCACCCCTGACACCCGGTGTGGGTCTCGACGAACGGGAGACATTCATGACAACGACACCATTCACTTGGCGCATCGCGAGAGCGATCGCACTCATTGCTTTCGGAGCATTTCTCGTGGCGATACCACTTCGGGCGGAACCGAAACCGGGGATCAAACTCGAGCAGTGCGCGAACGGGGATCCGACCTGCAACACGGCGAATCCGTCGAGATGGATCACGGGAAACCTCGGCACACACAACTCTGACTACGACGAAGGATCGACGGTTCCGTATCGTTCAGTGCTGGGGAACCTCGGCATCGGTCAGACCTACATGGTGGAGATCGAGTGGGACACGACGAAGAGCGGGAAACACGCCCTCGACTACCTGACGACCTACGACCGGTCGGTGCCGGCCGCCGACCCGTGCGCCGGAGCAGGGTGCGGGGGAACCAATGACACCCTGCCGATCCCACTCGACACGCGGATCTCCTCGACGGGTGTGACACAACTCGGCGGGCAGTCGTTCTCGATCTTCGGCGGCCAATTCGTCGCCGGCGGAACATCGGTCTCGAACACGGGCGACCTGTGCGCGACAGCGAGTTGTTCGATAGCCCAGAATCCGTCGGCGTACGCGCTGAACGGCTCGTTCGATGGTGACAGTACCGCCGGAATCTCGGTCTGGTTCACGGCTTCGCACTCGACGGCAGTGTTGGCATGGGGTGGGCACGTGGCCTCGCAATCTGACTGGGGTGTCGACAAGTCAGCAGGCTCCATAGCGGGCTCGCCATACCACATGCGAGTCATGGATCTGCGGTGCTCTGACGCCCGCAATTGCAACAGCGGTTCGATGGATGTCTCGATGAGCAGTGCAGTCGTCAGCGCAACGACGTCGACCACCAGCTCGACCAGCAGCTCGACCAGTTCGACCAGCAGCTCGACCAGTTCGACCAGCAGCTCGACCAGTTCGACTTCGAGTTCCACCACATCGACGACGGTCGAGGAGTCGACGACCACCACATCGACGACCGTCGCCGAGTCGACCACCACATCGGCCGCTCCGACCACGACTCTTGCGTCGACCACGACCGTGACGCCCACCACGACCGTGGTGGCGACGACCACCACGGCGCTCACCGGGATCCAAGCGATCGTTCCTGAAGGTGAAGTTGTCGAGACCGTCGACGACTCGTTCACGGTTCTCGTTCCCGCGGAACTGCCGGCGACCGGTTCCGACACCGAGAACGTTCTCATGATCGCGGGGGTACTGGTCTTGACCGGCTGGTTCCTCGCCACCGTCGCGGCGACACGCAAGCCGCGCCCGACCAGACAGGAAGAGATTCAATGAGTATCACTCACGAGCGGTCGAAAACCACGTCGCCGGTGCGGACCATCTTGCATCCGGCCATGACGGGATCCCTCAAGGTTGCGTTGGTGGGAACTTACCCGCCCACCCAGTGCGGCATTGCCACCTTCACGGCGGCCCTCGCCAACGGACTGAGTGAGGTCGGCGCGGGACACCTGGGTGTCGTGCGGCTCGGCAACGGAGACGCTCTGTCGTGGGACCCTCGGGTCGTCGCCGAGGTGCTCCCTGGGCTTGGCCGGTCGCGTCTCGATGCCGCACGAGTCATCAACTCTCACGATGTGGTGATGCTGCAGCACGAGTTCGGCATCTTCGGTGGCGACGACGGTGACGAAGTTCTGGCTCTGCTCGACGACGTGGTGGTCCCGGTGGTGGTCACCTTGCACACTGTTCCTCTGCGACCCTCGGAAGGCCAGAAGGCAGTTCTGGAGGCTGTCATCCGCCGTGCCGACGCTGTGGTGACCATGACCAGAATCGCCAGAGACCGGTTGCTCGGCAACTATCGGGTCGCTGCCGAGAAAGTCGTCACGATTCCGCACGGTGCAACGGTGCCTCATCTCGACGAAGACCCACCGGGCGACAAAGTGCGGTTGCTGACGTGGGGACTGCTCGGTCCGGGCAAGGGAATCGAGTGGGCCGTCGAGGCGCTCGCCCACGTCGCTGATCTGCGCGGAAGTGTCACATACACAGTCGCTGGTGAGACGCACCCGAAGGTGAAGGCGACACACGGCGAGGCGTACCGCGACATGTTGAAGGCGCGCGCGTCGCAACTTGGAGTCGCAGACATGGTCGCGTTTGACGACACGTATCGACGACTCCCTGATCTCCTCGATCTGGTGGCCGGGTCGACGTGCGTCGTCCTGCCGTACGACTCGGACGACCAGATCACCTCCGGTGTGTTGGTCGACGCGGTGTCAGCTGGCAAGCCGGTGATCGCGACGGGGTTTCCTCACGCCGCCGAGCTCTTGTGCGGCGGTGTGGGGATTCTCGTGCCCCACCGCGACCCTGTGGCGATCGGTGAGGCGATCCGGGCGCTGGTGGGCAACCCTGCGCTGCTCGCCTCGATGTCTGCTGCGACTAACCCGATCGCGGCAGAGCACACGTGGACTGCCGTGGCATCGCGGTATCTGTCGGTCGCGGCCGATCTCGGCCAGAGGAAGAAGGCGAGTGCATGAGTCTGTCGTTGCCGGTCCATCGTCCGACGATGCGTCATCTCTCGCACCTCACCGACGATCGTGGAATTCTCGAGCATGCGCGGGGGATCACTCCGTTGTTGTCTCACGGATATTGCACCGACGACAACGCACGGCTCTTGGTGGTCTGCGCCCGCGATCGTGACGCCACCCCGGGTGCTGTCGACCTTGCCAGGATCGCTGCGCGTTTCGTGGTCGATGCCCAGCACGACAGTGGTCGCTTCCACAACCGCTTGAACATCTCGCGTGTCTGGACTGATCAACCGAGCGTGGAGGACTGCTGGGGACGAGCCCTGTGGGGTCTCGGTACTGCAATCTCGACGTCGCGCGACGACAGCCTCCAGGAGGGGTGTCGCTCGTCGTTCGACGTCGGCGTTCGGTGTCGTTCTCCTCATTTGCGATCGACGTGTTTCGCAGTGCTCGGCGCGGCAGAGGTGGTCTCGGTTGCGCCGCTCCACCACGAGGCTCGACGGTTTCTCCTCGATTCGCGACAGATCCTCGGCTCGCTGCCGCGTGGTGGTGCGGCATGGAAGTGGCCGGAAAGTCGCCTGTCTTACGCAAATGCGGTGATTCCCGAGGCAATGATCGCGTGCGGCGAGGCACTGTCCGACGATCGACTGCTGTCACGCGGGCTCTCGCTTCTCGAGTGGCTCGTGTCGGTCGAGATGCTGGGGGACCATCTTTCGCCGACACCGACGGGTGGCCGGGGACCAGGTGACGCGCAACCGGCATTCGACCAGCAGCCGATCGAAGTCTCGACGATCGCCGAGGCGGCGGCCCGTGCCGCAAGGGTGACGGGCGAGCGGCGGTGGGACGACGTGGTCGACGCCGCGGTGTCGTGGTTCATGGGGAACAACGACACCGGAGACGTGATGATCGACCTCGAGTCAGGCGGCGGTGCCGACGGTCTCGGGGAGGGGGGGCCGAGCCTGAACCAAGGTGCCGAGTCGACGTTGGCGATGATCTCGACGCTGCAGTTTCGCTCGTCGATGTGGTTGGTGTGAGCGACGCAGAGCGGGCATTCCTGCGCCTCACTCCCGTTCGGCTGAAGCCGGACCCCGGCCGAGTGGTGACACGGTTGTTCGTCGCTGGCCAGGAAGACTTCGGCTCGACGGAGACGCGAACAAGCAAGGTCCTCGAACGTGTGCTGGCTCTCACCGAGGAAGAAGTCGTGGCTTCGCTCGACGAGGTCTGTCAACGGTTTCGTCACCGTCACTTCGATCTCGTGCACCTCATCGAGGCGAATGCGATGCGCGTGTCGAATCACCTGGCGCCCGGCGTGATGCTGTCGGAAGAACGACGGCGGCTCATCGGGGCTGCGTTCACCCACGAGTTCTCGACCGAAGGAGCGTCGTTGACGAATCCGTCGGCCGTGCCCCACCCTGACCAGAGCGACCTCGCCGGCGGTGCCCTCCGCTTCGTGATGAGTGTGAGAGGAATCGGTGAAGGTCACCGCTCGTCGATCGGCTTCCGCACAGGGGTGCTCACCGCCGAGGGTGAGGTGACCATCGACCCGATAGGGCGGACACTCTCCACCGGGAGTCAGGTGGGGTCGTATCTCGGCCGTGAGCACTTCGAAGGAATGTTGAAGGAAGTCGGCGACTGGGGAGAAAATTCCCAGTGGGTGCTCAGTCAACTCGGTGAACAGTTCACCGTCGAAGACATGCACCGGGTGCTGACGTTGATGCTGCTGGACCGCGATTCGTTCAGGAACTCAGAGGCGACGGCGCACAATTTCAGGACCATCGCCGAGCGCAACTACACCGTGACCTTCCCCCGTGACCACCCGATCAGTGACCGGGTTCTGTGGCCGTACTCGGCCGCCGAATGGAGGGGAATGGAAGACGCCCGGTTCGTGCGTCTCACCCATGACGACGGCACGACGCAGTATCACGCGACGTACACGGCGTTCGACGGGGTCAACATCTCGATGCAGGTGCTCACCACCACCGACTTCCAACAGTTCGAGTCGCGACCGATGTCGGGTAAGGCCGCCGCCGGGAAGGGGCTCGCATTCTTCCCCCGGCGAATTGGCGGAATGTTCGCGGCGATGACACGCAGCGACCATGAGTCGAACTCGATCTCGTTCTCCGACGACATCGGCCACTGGGAGATCGAGGAGACGGTTCAGGTGTCGCGCAAACCGTGGGAGGTGATCCAGCTCGGCAACTCGGGATCACCGATCGAGACGGAGGCGGGGTGGCTGCTGCTCACCCACGCAGTGGGGCCGATGCGCACGTACACGATCTCGGCGTCGTTGCTCGACTTGGAGGACCCCACGAAGGTGATCGGCACCCTCGATGCCCCGTTGCTCGCAGCAGGGGAGGACGTGCGCGACGGCTACGTGCCGAACGTCGTGTACTCGTGCGGCGCACTGGCACACGACGGCACCTTGATGCTCCCGTTCGGCATCGCCGACCAGTCCATCGGGATCGCTCTCATCGACCTCGACGGGCTGGTCGGACGTCTCACCGGGTGAGCGGTTACTTGCCCTCGGAGAAGAGAGCCTCCACGAGTACCGGTCCGAAGTTGCCGTCGGAAGCGACGGCGAACATGAACAGGGCGGCGCCGGCCATCGAGATGTTCTTGAAGAAACTGATCATCTCGGTCTGCTTGGCTTCGGCATCGGACTGTGTCCAGAAGTCGTGCATCATGAACGCCATAGCGGCCAGGATCGCCGCGGAGACGAGCCCTCCGAGGTCGGCCCAGACACCGAGGATGAGCGAAAGTCCACCCGCGAGTAGTGCAATTCCCGAGACGAGCACCGAGATCTTGGCCGCTGGAACTTTCTTGAACTGGGCGTAGCCGGTCATCTGCTCCACCTTGGTGAAGTGGTTGATGCCGCCGCTGACCAGCATGAGCGAGAAGAGCACTCGTGCTGCGACGTAGACGATGTCCATGGTGATGTCCTTTCAAAGGTCGCACCATTCGGCGCGATTTACTTGCGTACGCAACTATACAGGACAAAGGTTGCGCCCGCAATCATCTCCCGTGTCCCGCTACGCTCGAGGCGTGGCCGTGAACTGGTTGAACAACGACGAGATGCTGGCGTGGCGCTCGTTCATCGAGACCTCCGGCGACCTGATGCGGGCAATCGAGCGTGACTTGGTGCCGTTCGGTCTCGACCGCGGCGACTACCAGCTGTTGGCCATGCTGTCGGAGGCTCCCGACGGCCGATTGCGACTGTGTGACCTGGCAGACACGCTTCGGCTCACACCGAGCGGACTGACTCGCCGCATGGAGGGTGTCGTCAAGAAGCGACTCGTTGCAAAGGCCCGCTCCACCGAGGACAAGCGGGTCACGTACGCACACATCACTCCGAAGGGACTCGAGTTGCTCAGGAAGGCCGCACCACATCACCTGCGAAGTGTGCGGTCATTGATGATCGACCACCTCACCGCCGCCGAGATCAAGGCACTCGGTAGTGCCTTCACCAAGATTGCCGCGCACCTGGACCCTCGCTGAACCGCGAGGAGGAGGTCATGCGGCGAGGGCCGCCTGAACCGCACGCAGACCGTCGACGAGTGCGGTGCGCTCCGCATCCGAGAGCACCGCGTATGCGGGCTCGACGATCGCATTCGTGATCTTCTCGGCCTCTGCGAGTTTCGCAGTGTCGGCATCGGTCAGCGTCGGAAGTTCGTCTTCGGGGTAGCCGAACATCTTCCACATGTCCGGGCGCTTCCCGGCGTGGGCCAACTTGGTGGGCATGCCGACGGCTCGCAGCGCCACGAGGTGGGCGCTTCCGCGGTGTTCGCGCAGCACTGCGATCAGTTGCAATACCCGTCCCGGAAGATCAGCAGCGAGTGGCTCCGAGGAGATGGCTGCGTACAGCGCGAGTCCGTCGGGGTCGGCTGCGTCGTTCACCTTCTCGAGCGCGGCCGCCAGAGTGTCGAGGCCGTCGACTCCGGCCAGCTTCGAGCGACCGAGGTTCGCACAGCATTCGAGATGGGCGATCCCTGCCGTGTGCGGGTCGCACTTCGCCTTCGCGTCGCCCCACACCTTCGACAGGTACGCCGGGTTGAAGTAACCGAACGCGGCCGACGCGACGCTCCCGTCGCAGTCACCCATGGTGCCGCCGCGACCGAGTACGTAGAACTCCATGCCGCCGAGGCCGAGCTCCTTGCCGCGCTCCATCGTCTCGGGAACGAAATAGAAAGCCGCTCCCAGTTGTCCGATGAGCGGTGACGCTGTGTCGAGAAGAGTCTTGTTGTCCATCGGCACACAGTACCCATGGCGGCGAGACCTAGCATCACCGGGTGTTCCGCGTGGCTCCCGGTTTCTTCGTCGTGTTGTGGAGCACGGGGTTCTTGGTAGCCAAGTACGCCACCGAAGACGCCGGGCCGTTCACGTTCCTCACGGTGCGAACCGCATTCGCATCGGTGCTGTTGTGGGCGATCGCACGGGTTCTGCGTGAAGAACGCGTGCCGTTGTCGATGATGGGCGGGCAAGCGGTCGTCGGCGTCGGGATGCATGCGATGTATCTCGGAGGAGTCTTCGCGGCCGTCAGCTTCGGGTTGCCCGCCGGACTCAGCGCTCTCATTGCCGGGTTGCACCCTGTCGCCACCGCCGTGGTGTCACGCGTCGCACTCGGTGAACGACTCGTGCGGCGTCAATGGGCGGGTACGGCACTCGGCTTCGTCGGTGTCGCCGCGGTCGTGACCGACCGTGGGGTGGCAGGTGACGACATCGGCGTTGCAGCACTCGTGTCGATGGCGGTGGCGGTCGCGGGCATGGTGGGTGGAACAGTCGTTCAGCGACGCACGGGAGGCGATGTGCCTCTGCTCGGCGGTACCGCGGTCCAGTACGCAGCGACCACCGTGGTGTTGGCCATTCCTGCGGTCGTGGTCGAACAGTGGGAGTTCGACGTCACGTCACGGTCGGTTCTCAGTCTCGTGTGGGCGATCGGTGTTCTTTCTCTGGCAGCCGTTCTGACCATGTTGTGGTTGCTCAAGAAACGTGCCGCGGCGAGCGTGAGCAGTCTGTTCTTCCTGACCCCTGCGCTCAGCGCGCTCGGGGCCACGGTGTTGTTCGGTGAGACTCTCGGGTGGTCTGCCGTGGCCGCGTTCGGCGTCGCACTGGTGGGCGTGCGGCTCGTGACCGCTCCCGTCACGCTTCGGCAGAAGTGAGGTCAGGACCGACGACGATCTCGCCGGCGAAGTGTTCGGCGGCCATCGCTCGCCATTCGTCTTCCTGTCCGGGTTGCAGTGCCGGCACGAAGTGGGTCAACACCAACGTCTTGACACCGGCGCGTGCCGCTGTCTGGGCCGCTTGTTGCACGGTGGAGTGGTAGTCGAGGATGTCGAGGAATCGCTGACCGGTGGGAATCAGGTCGGCAAAGGTGCGCACCAGATCTTCGCGCACCACCGTCTGTACGTAGATGTCGGCGCCGTTGCACAGAGCATCGAGGCCGTCGCACGGCACGGTGTCTCCTGCGAGAGCGGCGATCTTGCCCTCGTGTTCGAACCTGTACCCGACGGTCGGGTGCACCGGTCGGTGGTCGGTGGGGAAGACTCGAACCGTGACGTCGCCGACGGCGAAGTCGTCACCGGGACCCACCTCGGTGACGTCGATCTTCATGCCGATGCCCGCGCGAAGATCGTCGTGGTGGTCGAGTCTGTATCCGACGTCGGCCGACAACATTGCCAGCATGCCCTCCACCATGACCCGGGTACCGGGTGGTCCGTAGAGAGCGAGAGGTGCAGCCGCGGGTGACGCGACCCAGCGCGTGGTCACGACGTCGTTCAGGTCGCAGATGTGGTCGGAATGCAGATGCGTGAGGAGCACCGCCGAGACGAGCGGCGGCGGGCACATCGCTGCCACCATGCGCATGATGACGCCGCGGCCGGCGTCGACGAGAACGTTCTGCCCGCCGGCCTGCACCAGCGTCGACGGTCCGGCGCACGTGGCGCTGGGCAGGGGTGAACCGGTTCCGAGGAGCGTGACCTTCATGGACGCACCCTAGAGGTCTTGCTCGCGCGGCGAAGCGAGGACGGTGTGTTCTCCGGGCGAGGCGTCAGCGGGGCTTCGGCTTGAATGCATCGCGCACCAGCGGCTCGAAATGCGCGAGGTCG
The DNA here is from genome assembly GCA_964416135.1 of uncultured Bifidobacterium sp. Classification (GTDB taxonomy): domain Bacteria; phylum Actinomycetota; class Acidimicrobiia; order Acidimicrobiales; family Ilumatobacteraceae; genus UBA2093. The sequence goes on along the minus strand of CAYQCU010000006.1, from coordinate 80,521 downwards.
AAACTGACGTAGTCGGAGTCGAACGCCGGTGAGTCGTACATCTCGCAGAATTCGACGGTGTAGTCGAACCACTCGGAGTTCGCGAACTGGTCGCGTGCATTTCGGTCGAGGCCGATGTGGTGCCAGAAGTAGTAGCCCTGGAAGATGCCGTGGTGCTTGGTCATCCACCAGTTCTTCTCCGACACGAACGGCTTGATGATGCCGGCCGCGATGTCGGGGTGGTTGAACGGAGCGAGGTTGTCTCCGATGTCGTGGAGGAGGGCACACAAGATGTACTCCTCGTCGCGGTCGTCGCGCTCTGCGCGTGTCGCGGTCTGCAGACAGTGCTCGAGACGGTTGACGGGGAACCCTCCGTGGTCGGCCTCGAGGTAGCGAAGTTGCTCGAGGACACGGTCGGCGACCATCGACTGGGTGTCCTGGAGGCACACCATGATGTTCGCCCACTCTTCCTTGGTCGACTCCTGGAACGACTTGAACTTCGCTCGTGCCATCGTCGGGTTCTCCTCTGACATGGGCCCGGAGGCCCGGTTCATCCGAGAATGTACACCGCCGACGTGACCTGGTCTGCCCCGGTCAGCCGCGAGTCCGCACGACGGACACGGTTGCTCCGACGTCCATGTTGCGGAACAACCACTCGGCGTCCTGATTGGCCATGCGCACGCACCCGTGCGACGACGGCGCCTCTCCGAGAGGAGTCGGGAACGGGATCTCTTTCGAGTCCTTCACCACGTAGGGGATGCCGTGGAAGCCGATGTTTCCGCCCTGGCGACCCTTGGTGAAGCGCGTCATCCAGCGCATCCGCTCGCCCGGCTTCGGAATGTAGAACGTTTGTGCCGATTTCGAGAACACCCTGAAGAAGCCTGGAGGCGTCGAGTCCCAGAGCCCGGTCGACACGGGGATCGTCGCGATCAGACGTCGACGGGCGTTGTACACGTATGTCATCTGCTCGTCGAGAACGACCTTGGCGAACACGATCGGCACGTTCGCGCGTGGTCTGCCGTTGTAGGGGCGTTGCACCGAGTCTTGTCGCGGGGGAGGGCTGAACTTGGTGTCCCATGCCGACGCGCTGGCCCCTGACGGCGACACGACGACGCCACCGAGGGTGACGGCGGCGATACAGAACGATCGCAAGGCGGCGGACAGGCGCATCATGACGTCGCCAAGGCTAACGAGTCGTCACGCACCGTTCGGGTCACTGGGCGGCGGCGCGGTCCAGCGCTTCGCTCAAGGTGTTCCACGAGAGCACCGCGCACTTGATGCGCACGGGGAACTTGACGACTCCCTGCAGCGCCTCGAGGTCGCCGAGCGGGGCCGAGGTGTCCGGTTCAGGGCCGTCTTCGTCGAGCGACATCATGTGCCGGAAGCGGGACACGAGTGCCCGTACGTCGTCGATCGATTTGCCCTTGACCGCAGTCGACATCATCGATGCCGACGACTGACTGATGGAGCAACCCTGCCCTTCCATCTTCACGTCGGTCACGACGCCGTTCTCGACGAGCAGGAACACCTCGATCTCGTCGCCGCAGAGAGGGTTGTGTCCTTTTGCGCTCACGGCCGGCGCGTCGAGGTGTCCTCGGTTGCGCGGGTTCTTGTAGTGGTCGAGGATGATCTCGCGGTAGAGATCTTCGAGTCCGGGCATGGGGTCAGGGTCCTTCGCGTGTCTGGTGAGAGCCTACGAGCAGAAGAAGTCGGCGGTCTCGGCGATGGCGTCGCAGAGCGCGTCGACCTCCGACTCGGTGTTGTAGAGGTAGAAGCTGGCACGAGCGGTCGCGTTGGCTCCGAGCAGACGCATCAAGGGTTTTGCGCAATGGTGACCGGCTCTCACGCATACGTTCCTCTGGTCGAGTATCTGACTGATGTCGTGGGGGTGCACGTCGCGATAGGCGAAACTGATGGTGGCTCCGCGCACCTCGGGATCACGGCTGCCGTGCACGACCAGGTCGTCGCCGAAACGTGCGGTGAGTCGGTCGAGGGCGACGCCTGTGATGTGTCTTTCGTGGGTGCGGATGTTCTCCATGCCGAGTGACGTCAGATAGTCGACGGCAGCCGCGAGGCCGATCGCCTCGATGATGGGCTGGGTTCCTGCCTCGAACTTGGCGGGAAGTTCGGCGCAGTCGAATCCGTCGAGGCGGACGTCGGAGATCATGTTGCCGCCGCCGAGGAACGGAGGCATCGCATCGAGAAGGGACTCGCGACCCCAGAGCAGTCCGATGCCGGACGGCCCCACCATCTTGTGACTCGAGAACGCGAGGAAGTCGGCGTCCCATTGCTGCACGTCGGTCGACATGTGCGGAACCGACTGGCACCCGTCGACGATTGCGATCGCACCGTGGCGGTGGGCGGCGTCGCAGAGATCGCGCACCGGGTTGATCGTGCCCAGCACGTTCGACATCGCCGTGAACGAGAAAGCCTTGGCACCGTCGAGGAGTGAGTCGAGTGTCGCCAGGTCGAGCAGGCCGTCGCTGGTGATCGGCACCCATCTGATGGTGAAGCCGCGTTCGGCGGCGAGCATCTGCCACGGCACGATGTTCGCGTGGTGCTCCATGTGGGTGAGAACCACTGCGTCGCCGGGTCCGAGATTGGCCGAGCCCCAGGCCCGCGCGACGAGGTTCAGCGACTCTGTCGCGTTCTTGGTGAACACGACTTCGTGCGCTCGCGGTGCGTTGATGAATCGTGCGACCTTCGAACGGGCACCTTCGTATCTTTCGGTTGCCTCTGCGGCAAGGTGGTACGCACTGCGGCTGGTGGGGCCGTAGCCGTGCTCCATGAACGACGACATCGCATCGATCACAGCGCGCGGTTTCTGCGACGTGTTGGCCGAGTCGAGGTAGACGAGGGGCTGGCCGTTGATCAATTCCGACAGGATCGGAAAGTCGCGACGGACGGAGTCGACGTCGTATCCCACGGTGCCGCGTGCCATCGTCAGTTCCGGTACGCCTCGTAGCCGTTCTTCTCGAGCTCTTCGGCCAGCTCCATGCCGCCAGAGGCGACGATGCGTCCGTCGATCATGATGTGCACCTTGTCGGGCTGCAGTTCGTCGAGCAGGCGCTGGTAGTGGGTGATGAGCAGAATGCCGAGATCAGGACGGTCGACGCGCACCTCGCGGATTCCCTTGGCCACGATGCGCAACGCGTCGATGTCGAGGCCCGAGTCGGTCTCGTCGAGCACTGCGAACTCGGGTTCGAGGATCGCCATCTGCATGATCTCGTTGCGCTTCTTCTCACCACCGGAGAAACCCTCGTTGAGGTACCGGTCGACGAACGACGAGTCCATGCCGAGACGCTTCATCCAGTCCATCGCGGCGAGACGCAACTCGAGCACCGAGAGGTCGATGCCCTTGCGCGCCGACAATGCCTGGCGGAGGAACTGGATCACCGACACGCCGGCGATCTCCTGGGGGTACTGGAAAGCGAGAAAGATGCCGGCTTTGGCGCGCACGTCTGTCGACCAGTCGGTGATGTCTTCGCCCTTGAAGAGCAGGCTGCCGCTCGTGACTTCGTACTCGGGAGAGGCCAACAACGTGCTCGCAAGTGTCGACTTGCCGCAGCCGTTCGGTCCCATGATGGCGTGGATCTCGCCCGACTGAATGGCCAGGCTCACTCCGCGCAGGATCTCGTCAGCGGTCTCTGATTCGTCGTCGACGACCGGTCCAGCGTGGAGATTTTCGATACGAAACAACTCGCTCACGCCCTTGAGCCTACGGGGCGGGGCGCATTACCACTACGGACGTAGTGCTAATTGCTGGCGCTGGAAAGGGCCCGCCACAGAGCCCTGTAGGTCGGATATTCGTACGAGTCGTCGACGTACCGGGCGTCTCTCAGCATGCGGTGGTACCGGGGCAGGTTCCGGAACGGGATACCGGCATCGACGTGGTGCGCGAGGTGGTATCCGATGTTGTACGGCACGATCCAGAAGCGCGCCAGCGGGTGCTGGGTGACCGAGTGGGTGGCGATGCGCCGGTCGGAGTCGGCCCGCAATCCTCCGTGTTCGGCGATCGAACGGAGCCGGTTGATGACGCGCCACAGCGTGAAGTACGGCAGCACCCACATCACCGGGTACATCCACCATGCGCCGGCGGCCGTGAATACACCGAACAGCACGACCTGCACGGCGAGCATCTTCCAGAGTGTGTGGCGCACGCGCGCATCGGGTGAACGAAGACCGCGAAGTTGTGCGCGCATGAGTTTTGCGCCGGTGCGGCCGGTGAGATCGCGCACGAGTTTGCGACGCAGGCTGTCACTTGTCACCGGGTAGTTCGCATACAGCGGAATGTCGGGCTCTTCAGGGCCGAATTCCTCCCGATGGTGCGCCATGTGCACGCGTCTGTAGGCAGGCGTGGAGGTCATCACCGGGTACCCGAGCAACCAGTTGCCCACCCAGTCGTTCGTCGGTCGGTGCGTGAACAGCGTGCGGTGCGCTGCTTCGTGCATGAGCGAGGCGAACTGTGCATGTGCCCGCCCCATGAGAAGAAAAGCAACGACCCACGTGGCTGCGTGGTTGATCTGTGACGCGGTCCACAAGATGAGGATGTTCTGACCCCACATCCATGCGACGCTCCATGCATTCTTGTACGACGGAATCTTGCGCAGCTCGGCCCGCACGTCGCGCACTGCGCGTCCGTCGGCGGCGATCCAAGGGTTGTCGACCACGGTCGGCAACGCCGTCGAACTGGGCGCCATGCCGCCGAGCGTGAACGAGTCACCAGCCACGGGTCACCCAGTCGTTCAGGTGCGGCCGCTCGAGCGAGATCGTGGTGTCTGAGCCGTGACCGGGAAGTACGACCGTGTTGCCGGGGAACGTGAACAGACGCTCGTCGATCGACCGAATGATGGTCTCGAAGTCGCCGCCCGGGAAGTGCGTCGCACCGGGACCGCCGGGAAACAACGTGTCACCCGTGAAGAGCAGCGGTGCGTCGTGCACTTTGAACGACACCGACCCTGGCGTGTGACCGGGGTTGTGGATCGCCTCGAGCCGCAGGCGCCCCACCTCGATGACCTGGCCGTCGTCGATGATCGCGTCGTATCCCATGTCGCCGAGCATCCCGGCATCGGCATCGGTGACCGCGACTTCGTACCCGGCCTCGCGCATTGCCGGAATCGCCTGGATGTGGTCGTGGTGTCCGTGAGTCTCGAGGACCCGGCGAACGCCGAGAGCGGTGCAGAGTTCGAGGAGTCGCTCGTGTTCGTTCGCCGCATCGATGAGCACGGCCTCGCCGGTGTGCGTGCAGCGCACGACGAACACGTTGTTCGCATACGGGCCCACCACGACGCGATGCACCTGGAGGTTGTGATCGAAGTAGTGCAGTGTCCCGAGCGTGCCGGTCATGTGCGAAGTCTCGCAGAACTTCAGCCCGAGACAACCTCGAACCCGAGGGAGAGCGCGACCGGGATCTGTGCTGCATCGAAGGTCACGAGCCTGACAGGTGCCGGCAAGCGGCCCGCCGTCACGAGTTGAAGGGCAGTCGAGAAGCCGACTGGTTGGTCGCGGCACAGAGCCGCTGCGTCGTCGATGAGGCTCTGGTCGACCGGCACCACATGAAGGAAGTCCCAGGTGTGGCGAATTCCGTCTTCGATCATTCGTGCAAGCACCGGTTCGTCGGTGAGGCGGGTCGCCGCTGCGATCGATTCGCCGAGACTCACCGCACACGCGACCCAATCGGTGTCGGACTCCATCGCCTCGACCACGACCCGGCGCGATGCGCCGTCGACGTGGAGTGCGAGCAATGCGGTGGAGTCGAGCACCACGGTCATGTGCGCACCTCACGCACTGCGCGGTCGACGCGCATCCCCGACCAGATCGCAACCGGTTCGCTCGGCACGAGGTCGCCCCGTCGACGCGGGGCCTCCACTGCGCCGCGCGCCACCAAGTCATCGAGAGTGAGTCCCATCGGATCGCCCGCCACCGGGCCGAGAGTGGCCACTGGTTGACCGTCAACGGTGATCACCACGTGTTCGCCGTTGCCAGCACGGCGCAGGAACACGGCGATGTTCGCTCGCAGTTCACGGACCCCGACTTTTGCCATGCCGTGAGATTATCGTCAGTTGTGTACACCGGCGTACACAAGATGAGTGGCGGAGTGCTCTGGCTCTGGGACACACTGAAGACATGAATTTTGCATTCAGTGAAGAGCAGGAGGAACTCCGCAAGATGGTGCGGTCGTTCCTGGAGAACAAGTCCTCGGAAGAGGCCGTGCGCGAGCAGATGGAGACCGAAAAGGGTTTCGATGCCGCAGTGTGGTCGCAGATGGCGGGCGAGATGGCCCTCCAGGGTCTGGCGATCCCCGAGGAATTCGGTGGTCAGGGATACAGCTTCATCGAGCTCGGTGTCGTTCTCGAAGAGATGGGACGCGCTCTGTTGTGTGCCCCGTTCTTCTCGAGCGTCGTGCTCGCCGCCAACACGTTGCTCGAGTCGGGTGACGACGCGGCGAAGAAGAAGTGGCTGCCCGGCATCGCCAGCGGCGAGACCGTTGCCACCATCGCCACCACCGAACCATCGGGTCGTTGGGACGAAGCCGGCATCACGATCGAGGCGAAGGGCTCGGGCAGTGACTTCACGATCTCGGGCACCAAGAGCTTCGTGCTCGACGGTCACACCGCCGATCTCATCATCGTTGCCGCGCGCACCGGCAAGGGTGTGAGCCTCTTCGCAGTGGAAGGCGGCGCGAAGGGTCTCACACGCACCGCACTGTCGACCATGGACCAGACGCGCAAGCAGGCCAAGCTCGAGTTCAACGACACCCCGGCGACATTGATCGGTACCGAGGGCCAGGGTTGGACCGTGCTCTCGAAGGTCATGGACCTCGCTGCGGTGGCGCTCGCCGCCGAGCAGGTGGGCGGAGCGCAGAAGGTGCTCGAGATGGCAGTGCAGTACGCCAAGGACCGCATCCAGTTCGGTCGCCCCATCGGTTCGTTCCAGGCGATCAAGCACAAGTGCGCCGACATGTTGCTCGAAGTCGAGTCGGCCAAGTCGGCCGCGTACTACGGCATGTGGTGCGCCGCCGAGGGCAACGAGGAACTTCCCTCGGTTGCATCGCTCGCCAAGGCCTACTGCTCGGAGGCGTACTTCCACGCCGCCGCCGAGAACATCCAGATCCACGGCGGTATCGGGTTCACCTGGGAACACCCTGCACACCTCTACTTCAAGCGTGCGAAGTCGAGTGAGCTGATCTTCGGCGACCCGACCTACCACCGCGAGCAGCTCGCGCAGCGCATCGGAATCTGACCGACGCACGGCGCGACTGACGTCGACACCGCGAAGAGCCCGGGCCGTGACGGCCCGGGCTCTTTCCTGTCGTGGCTGAACCCCGATCGTCGTCGACGTCGGGCGTCGTAGTGTCGGGCCATGCCGCGCACAGTCGTCGCCCAGATTTCCGACCCCCACATCACCGGACCGGGTGATGAGTTGTTCGAGGGGTCCGACCCCGTCGGGAATCTCTCTCGTGCACTCGAGCACGCAGCGAGTCGGGCCGAGGTGATCGTGATCACCGGCGACCTCGCCGCTCGTGCCGGAACCGACGCCGAATACCAAGGTGTGCGCGAGGTGCTCGAGCGCAGCGGCGTGGAGGTGTTGCTGTGTGCTGGCAACCATGACGAGTCACGCAAGATCCAGTCGTTGTTCGGACACACGGGCGTCGACGGTCGACTCGACTACGTGCGCGCCTTGTCGCAGGGTCAGTTGGTGGTGCTCGATTCGTCACGACCCGGCCGCGAAGACGGTGTCTTCGACGAAGCGCAAGCCGAGTGGCTGGAGGCACAGCTCAGTGGTGGCACACCGACCCTGGTCGCAATGCATCACCCGTGCTTTGCGATCGGCGGCGCGGCACTCGCCGGAGTGCGTCTCGACGACGACTCGATCGCCCGGCTCGCCACGGTCGTGTCGCGACACCCGAACGTGCTGTCGGTCGTGAGCGGTCATGCGCACATGACACTGTCGGCGCCTTTCGCCGGAACGATCGCACATGCATGCCCGTCGGTCGTCTACGAATTCGACTTCCGAGGTCGCGACCTCGTCTATCGCCCGGGCCATCCCCGCTACATGTCGTATTCGTGGATCGCCGGTGGCGCAGGATTCCACGCCCGTGAGATCACCGTCGCGCCCGACGACGAGTGGTTGATCATGGAGAGTTTCTGAGCGATCGACGCGGGCATCCCCGTACACTCGTGTCGTGTCCGGGATCACGATCGTGTTCGCGATTGTTTCGGCGATCGGTGTGTTCGTGATCGCCGCAGTCACCATCGGTCGTGAGGCGCGCCGACTCGACGCAGTGGCACCCCGTGCCGTGTGGCAACTGGAAGAAGCGTTGGAGTATGTCGCGTCTGTGCTGCCGGCTCAGACTCAGGCTCGTCTGACTGTCGACGAACTGAGGGAGTTGTTGCGTGCGCACATCGCGTGGCTCCATGCACGCGGACTGCAGCCCGACGACGTGGTCGACCGTCGACAAGACATCGCCGACCCGGTGGTGGTCGATGACGTGACGTTGGCGGCTCACTTGTTGGCAGAGGCCACCCGCCGCGGTGTCGAGATTCTCGATGACGTCGACGTGGTGCACGTGGTCGATGCGCACGTGGCGTATTTCGAGGCGATCGGCGCCGTCGGCCCGCGTGCCCGAGAGATCTGAGACACCCGAGACCTGTTCGGGTCAGATCATCATGTTGAAGTTCGCCACCACCGCTTCGCCGAGTGTGGTGTCGCCTTCGACACTCCACTGACCAGCTGTCTCGAGGTGTGTGGCACGGCCACCGGCGAGTTGCAAGAAGGTGTCCGAGTCCATGCGAACCGTGGCGAGCACGTCTCCTTCGACGCCGAGTGTCGCGCGTCCGTCGACCACGGTCGCCACGACCCGTCGTTGCACGTCTCCGGTGATCTCGATGACCACCGTGCCGCCTTCGGGTGTCGCAGCTCGTTTCCCGACCACGATCGGTACGGTTCGAATGAGTCGATCGACCGTGTGCTCGGCGGCAGGCCCCGAGCGGTGCCCCGGGAGGTTCAGCACGCGGCGCATGTCTTGTTCGTGCATCCAGCAGTCGAGCACCCGGACGTGCAGGAAGTCGGCCAGTGTGCCCGGACCGGTCGGGTTCATCGTCTCGCGCGCGAAGTAGTCGTCGTCTGCGGAGCGAAGTGTGGCGATGCGCCGTGCCGCGAGGTCTTTCCATTCGGCGAGCACCTCGGCGCCGGTCAGTGAACGACGTGCGTCGACTTCGTTCTCGTTCATCTCGCCGATGGGGTTGCGCACCCAGTCCCGCTCGGTCGCCCGGTGCGGCGTCGACGGGAGACCTTCCATCGATCGTTCGGTACCGATCATGTGCGAGAGATTGTCCTGCACGCTCCAACCGGGCAGCTCGGTCGGTGTCTTCCATTGGGCCTCGGTCAACTGGTCGCCGAGTGCGCTCAGTGACGTGAAGATTGCCTCGAGTTTGTCGATGGTGTCGACGGGGATCATGCGCAGTGCCTCTCTTGCTGGTGTCTCGGTGGTCTTGCTGGTGTCTCGGTGGTCTTGCTGGTGACTTGGTGGTGGCGTGCCGGTCGGAGGTGGTGCGTGTGTTGTGTCAACGGGCGGGGTTCTGCACCGTGCGCCACTGACGGGTGGTGAGGTACGTCTCGAAACTGCGACCGATCTCTGCCATGTCTTCGTCGGTCTTCGGACGCTTGATCTCCCACAGACCGGGGAAGCGCGCAGATGCGAGCGTGATGTCCCACAACTCGAGTGCCTTGTCGCCGGTGGGCGCCGGCAACACGACGGGCCCGAAGATCGGTCGCGCGTCCGGGGTGACGATGATCGGAACACCGAAGCCGGAGAGGTCGCGCGTCGCGTGGTCGTGGTCGCGGCGAACGTCGTCGTGGGTGGTGGGGTCGGCGAGGGCTGAGTCCCACGCTTCGACGGGGAGTCCCGCTTCGGTCAGCAGTTGACGTCCGATCTCGGGGTCGTAGGGACGCCGAGCCTCTTCGTGGAGCGCACGGCCACAGGCCAGGTACCAGCGGTCGCACCAGTCCATGTCGTGGCGACGCAACCACGCGGCGACGCGCATCGGGGTCCATCCGTAGGCCGTCTCGCGTTCCCACGGGTGCTTCTTGCCCTCCTCGCGGTTGACTTCTTCGAGGCTGAAGAATCGCCAGTCGATCTCGAACTTGTGCACCGCGCGCACGTCCCTGATCCACAGTGAGGTCTGGTAGGCCCAGGGGCACATGTAGTCGAAGAAGAACTCGATGCGGGCCGGTTGGTCGGTGGCCGTGGAGACGCTCATGGGCGAGAACCTAGTGTGCGGGGCCGCCGGTGCTCGCCGTGGACGACTACCGTGGACACCCATGGAGCGACCGGTCAAGTTCGAACACACCCGATTCCTCGGCGACAAGAGGACCCAGTTGGTCTACGACCTCGACGAGTGGACCGACGTCGCGATCATCGACGAGATCGTCGAGCAAGGTGTCGGTCTCTGCTTCGGTCCCGACACTCTCGCTGAGGCGCGCAACCGCGGCTACACATTGGCGACGCCGGGAGCGCGTCGCCGCCACCTCAAGCCGCGTTCCTGAGGTCTCGCGATGCCCGACGCGATGAACGGAACGTTCCGTTCGTCGGGGCTGACCTTGAACCGTTACCTCGCGCGGCCGAGTGGTCACGTGCCGACGTTGCCGGGACTCATTCTCTGTCACGGATTCCCGACCGGGCCGCTCGACGCGCGCCAGTCGGCGGTCACGTTCCCGCAATTGATGGACCGAATCGCCAACGACCTGGGCTGGGCGGCACTCACTTTCACGTTCCGCGGGTGCGGTGCGAGCGAGGGCGACTTCTCGATGCAGGGGTGGGTCGACGACCTGCGGGCCGCGATCGAACATCTCGAAGAAGAGGTGTCTCCGGCGGGCATCTGGCTGGCGGGAACGAACACCGGCGGTGCGCTCGCACTGTGCGTGGCCGCCGATGATCCACGCGTGAGGGGGTGCGTGCTCCTCGGTGCGCGCGCCGACTTCGACGACTGGGCGGGGCAGCCGCGACGGTTCCTCGAGCACGCTCGCGAGATAGGCGCGATCCGCACACCCGGTTTTCCCGAGGCCTTCGACGAATGGTCGCGCGAACTGCGTCGCTTCAGGCCGGTCGATGCGGCACGACGTTTTGCACCGCGGCCGATGCTGGTGATGCACGGCGAAGACGACGAGAGTGTCCCGGTGGCCGACTCACGGGTGCTGACCGAGGCCCACGGTACTGCCGAGTTGCGAGTGATCGCCGGTGCCGGGCACCGACTGCGTCACGATCCGCGCGCAGTCGCGGTGTTGTTCGGCTGGCTCGATCGCCAGCGCGCACTGCTCGCCTGAACCGTCACGAATCGTGTCCGCGCGGGTGCGTGGAGTGCCACGCCCAGGCAGACCCGATGATGTCGTCGAGTGATCGGGTCGCAGTCCAGCCGAGGACTTCGTTGGCGCGAGAGGCGTCGGCCCAGCACTCGGCAGGGTCGCCGGCCCGCCGCCCGGTGATCTCGTGGGGCACGGTGCGCCCGGTGATGCGTTCTGTCGCGGCGATGATCTGGAGCACGCTGGTTCCGTGTCCGGTGCCGACGTTGCACGTGACCGAGTGGCCGCCGCGTGACAGGTGGTCGAGAGCCGAGACGTGGGCGGCCGCCAGATCTTCGACGTGGATGTAGTCGCGCACCCCGGTCCCGTCGGGGGTGGGGTAGTCGTTGCCGAAGACACGCAGGCCGTCTGATGCACCGAGAACCGCGCGCATCACGTGAGGCACCAGGTTCTGGCTGTGACGCCAGTCTTCGCCGAGAGTGGCATCGTCTGCGGCGCCGGCGGCGTTGAAGTAACGCAGGCAGACATGGCGCATCGTGGTCGTGGCCGAGTACCAGCCGAGCATGCGCTCGATCATGTGCTTGGTTTCGGCGTACACGCTCTCGCACCGCACCGGATCCGACTCGCGCACCGGAACAGAATCGGGGGTGCCGTAGAGCGCGGCAGTGGAGGAGAACACGATCCGGCCGACGCCTGCCCGGTGGAGGGCCTCGATGAGGCGTTGCGATCCGACGACATTGTTCGCGAAGTACTTGCCCGGGTTCTCCATCGATTCACCGACGGCCTTGTAGGCGGCGAAGTGAACAACCTCGTCGACGTCGTGCTCGCGGCAGAGACGTTCGACGAGGGTCGTGTCGGCGATGTCGCCTTGAACGAGCGGTGTGTCGCCGACGGCGGCCCGGTGGCCGTTCTCGAGCGAGTCGAGGACGACCACTGCACGGCCCGACGCGCGGATGTGGCGCACCGTGATCGACCCGATGTAGCCGGCGCCACCGGTGACGAGAGTCGTCACTTCTTCGTCGCAGTCTTCTTCGCGACCGACTTCTTGGGTGCCGCTTTCTTCGCCGCGGCTTTCTTTCCGGCGATCCTGGTCGTCGATGTCTTCATGGGTCGGGACTGCTTGTCGCGGTCGGCAGCCTTCTCGGCCTTCTTCCACGCGCGAACCTTCAGCAACGTCTCGGGTGACGTGATGTCGGCGACGGTGCGAGGGTTCGAGTCACTGAAGACACCGGCGGCACGCTTCCAGCCCTCGGGACGCACGTCGAAACGCTTCGCCAGGAGTGCGACGAAGATCTGCGCCTTCTCCTCGCCGAAGCCGGGGAAGCGACGAAGTCGGGCGAACAGTTCGTCGGCATCGTCGACGCCTCGCCAGACGTTCTCGGCGCGGCCCTTGTAGTCGTCGGCGAGCATCGCGCACAGACCCTGGATGCGCGCGGCCATTGCCTTCGGGAACCGGTGGATGGCCGGCTTTTCGGTGCACACGGCGAGGAAGTCGTCAGGATCCATGGCCGCGATCCGCGCGGGATCGAGGTGACCGAGACGTTGCTTGAGCACCCATGCGCCGTTGAACGCCCACTCCATCGGCACTTGTTGGTCGAGCAACATGCCGATCATGAGAGCCGTTCCGTTCGAGTTCAAGAACTTGTCGGAGGCTGGGTTTCCGGTGATGTACAAGGTGCCAGGCACAGCGCGTCTCCTCGCGGGGGTCGTCGGGGTTGTCAGTCTCTCGCCAAAGCGTGCGTCGCATCGGGATCGATGCCCAAATCGGCGATGGCACGTGTCACGGTCTCGGCGGTGACACCGTGCGAGCCGACGAGGGCCGTGAGCACCGCCACCACCACGTGCTCGGCGTCGACTTCGAAGAAACGCCGCAAGGCCTCGCGAGTGTCGCTTCGCCCCATGCCGTCGGTGCCGAGCGCCAAGAAGCGTCGCTTCGGGAGATGTGGTGCCAACTGGTCGGCGACGATGCGCATGTAGTCGGTGACGGCCACGATCGGGGCGCCCTCGGCGCCGATCGTGCGGACCAGTATCGACTCGCGCGGTGCCGCTGACGGATGCAGACGGTTCCATCGCTCGGTCTCGACCGCGTCGTCGCGCAGCGATTTCCACGACGGGGTCGACCAGAGGTCGACGCCGATGCCGAATCGTTCGGCGAGGATCCCGGCCGCTTTGTCGGCGGCGGCGTAGGCCGACCCGGAGAACAGCACGTGCGCCGCGGTCTCGCCGCTGGCCGCGCGCCAACGGTAGAGACCGTTCACGATGTCGTCGTCGGTGACGTGTGTCGGCCGCGGGGGCATGGGGATGTTCTCGTTGTAGAGCGTGAGGTAATAGAAGATGTCGGCCGGGTCAGGTCCGTACATGCGCTCGATGCCGTGGCGAACGATGGCGGCAGTCTCGAACGCGAACGCCGGGTCGTACGCCATGCACGAGGGAATGGTGGACGCCAGCAGATGACTGTGGCCGTCCTGGTGCTGCAGGCCTTCGCCGAGAAGTGTGGTGCGGCCCGCTGTGGCCCCGAGCAGGAAGCCGCGCGTGCGCGAGTCGGCTGCCTGCCAGATGAGGTCGCCGACGCGCTGGAACCCGAACATCGAATAGAAGATGAAGAACGGCACCATCGGCACGCCGAGGTTGGCGTAACTGGTGCCCGCGGCGATGAAGCTGCTCATTGCGCCGGCTTCGGTGATGCCCTCTTCGAGGATCTGGCCTCGGGTCGACTCGACGTACGACAACAGAAGGTCGTGGTCGACGGGCTCGTACTTCTGGCCCTGAGGGGCGTAGATCTGGACCTCGCGGAACATCGAGTCCATGCCGAACGTGCGCGCCTCGTCGGGGACGATCGGCACCACGCGCGGGCCGAACTCGGGTTCGCGTACGAGGTTGCGCAACAACCGCACGAATGCCATGGTCGTCGACACCGACTGTCCGGCCGAACCGGCATCGAACTCGGTGAATGCCGATGCAGCCGGGAGAGTCAGCGGCCGCCGGGTGCGCACGAGTCGTTGCGGCAGCGGACCGTCGAGTGCACGACGGCGCTGCATCATGTACTGGTGCTCCACCGTGTCGGGAGCCGGTCTGAAGAACGGCGGTTCGTCTTCGTCGAGGATGTCGTCGGGAATCTCGTCCTCGAGATGCAGTCTGTCGCGCAGGGTGCGCAACTGTTCGAGTGTCATCTTCTTGATCTGGTGGGTGGCGTTGCGTGCCTCGATCGCCGATCCGAGCGTCCAGCCCTTGATGGTCTTGGCGAGGATGACGGTCGGGCGGCCGGTGCCGAGGTTGTCGACCGCCGTCTTGTACGCCGCATACAACTTGCGATAGTCGTGACCACCGCGGGGGAGTGTGCGCAGTTCCTCGTCGGACAGGTGCGAGACCATCTGGCGCAGTCGCGGGTCGGGCCCGAAGAAGTGCTCACGGATGTAGGCACCGTCTTCGATGGTGTAGCGCTGGAACTCGCCGTCGACCGTCGAGTTCATCTTGTTGAGGAGCACGCCGTCGACGTCGCGGGCCAGCAGTTCGTCCCAGCGCGATCCCCAGATCACCTTGATCACGTTCCATCCGGCGCCGCGATACAGCGCCTCGAGTTCCTGGATGATCTTGCCGTTGCCGCGCACCGGTCCGTCGAGGCGCTGCAGGTTGCAGTTGACGACGAAGACGAGGTTGTCGAGGTGTTCGCGTGCGCCGAATGCGATCGCCGCAGTGGTCTCTGGTTCGTCGGACTCTCCGTCGCCGATGAAGCACCACACGCGGCTCTGGCTGGTGTCGTCGATGTGCCGGTTGTGCAGGTAGCGGTTGAATCGTGCCTGATAGGCCGCCGTGATCGGACCGAGCCCCATCGAGACGGTGGGGAACTCCCAGAAGTCGGGCATGAGACGCGGGTGCGGGTAACTCGAGAGCCCGCGACGGTCGCGACCGATCTCGCGACGGAAGGTGTCGAGGTCGGCCTCGTCGAGTCGGCCCTCGAGGAACGCACGTGCATAGATGCCTGGCGCGGTGTGCCCCTGGATGTAGACGTGGTCACCGGGGGTTCCGTTGTCTTTGCCGCGGAAGAAGTGGTTGAACCCGATCTCGTACAAGCTCGCCGACGACGCGTACGTCGAGAGGTGGCCGCCGATGCCCTCGGCGTCGTGGTTCGCGCGCGACACCATGACGGCCGCGTTCCATCGAACGTATGCGCGGATGCGACGCTCGATGTGTTCGTCGCCGGGAAACCACGGCTCCGATTCGCGAGGAATGGTGTTCACGTACGGCGTGGACACCGTTGCGGGGAAACTCACCTGCTGGTGTTGTGCCCGCTCGAGGAGTCGCGAGAGCAGGTAGCGCGCCCTGGTCTTGCCGGCTGT
This sequence comes from uncultured Bifidobacterium sp., assembly GCA_964416135.1. Taxonomy (GTDB): domain Bacteria; phylum Actinomycetota; class Acidimicrobiia; order Acidimicrobiales; family Ilumatobacteraceae; genus UBA2093. The sequence continues at coordinate 64,904 of CAYQCU010000006.1, read as the reverse complement.
CTCGACGATCTGGTCGAGGGCCTCGAGCCACTCGTCGGTCTCTTCCGGGTCGGTGTCCGGCAACTGATGGATGGAACCGTCGAACAGCACGGGTTCATTCTTCCACTCCCGGCACGGTTTCGCTCTCGCGGTCAGCATCGCACCGGAGATGCGCGCCGTGAGGGACAATCGTGGACGTGAATGCGCAAGTTGCAGCAGGCGACGACGTCATCGTGATCTACACAGACGGCGCATGTTCGGGAAACCCCGGACCGGGCGGGTGGGCGTGGGCGGTGTCACCGTCCGGTGCACCCAGTCGCAGCGGTGGCGAAACTCACACCACGAACCAGCGCATGGAACTGGTCGCGGTGCTCGACGCCGTACGCGAGTTCGAAGCAGACCCCCGTGTCATCCGCATCGTGTCCGATTCGAACTACGTGGTGAAGTGCTTCAACGACGGATGGTGGCGCGGCTGGTTGGCCAGGGGATGGCGCAACTCTCAGCGCCAGCCGGTGGCGAACCGTGACCTGTGGGAGCCGTTGATCACGCTCGTCAACGATCGTGGTCGGGTCGAATTCGAGTGGGTCAAGGGGCACAGCGGCGACCCGATGAACGATCTGGTGGACGCGCTCGCCGTGGCGCACACCACGCCCCGCTGACGTTGTCGGGTGACCGCCAGGAGCACGGTTTGTGGCCGTGGCGCTCTGCCTGCCTAGCCTGACGGCATGAACATCAACGGCGTCAGCGCAGTAGTGACAGGTGGTGCCTCGGGCATCGGTGCGGCATCGGTCCGCCTTCTCGCGAAGGGTGGTGCCAAGGTCGTCATCGCCGACCTCGAGCGCCAGCGTGAGCAGGGTGAGGCCCTCGCCAAGGAAGTCGGCAACGCCGCATTCTGTCCGGTCGACGTGACCGTGACCGACGAGATCATCAACGCAGTCGAGATGGCCAAGTCGATGGGTCCGTTGCGCGTGCTCGTGAACTCGGCCGGCATCGGCTGGGCCCAGCGCACGATCGGCAAGGACGGCTCGTACGACTCCGCGGCGAACATCGAGGCATTCAAGAAGGTCATCGCGATCAACCTGATCGGCACGTTCGACGCGATCCGCATCGCAGCGACCGCGATGAGCCAGACCGAGCCTCTCGAAGACGGTGAGCGGGGTGCGATCGTGAACATCGCGTCTGTCGCCGCTTTCGACGGCCAGATCGGCCAGAACGCCTACTCGGCCTCGAAGGGTGGCGTGGTCGGCATGACACTGCCGGTGGCACGCGACCTCGCCGCTGTCGGTGTGCGCGTGAACACCGTTGCGCCGGGTCTCATCGACACACCGATCTACGGCAGCGGCGACGCGAGCGAGGCGTTCAAGGCACAACTGCAGAAGGGCGTGCTGTTCCCGCAGAAGCTCGGCAAGCCCGAGCAGCTCGCATCGATGGTCCTCGAGTGCATCACCAACAGCTACATGAACGCAGAGACGATCAGGGTCGACGGCGGCATTCGCATGCCACCCAAGTGATCGTCTGGCACGACGACCCTTTCACTCCGGTCGACAGACCGTGTGACGACGAATCCCCGGGAGCAATCCCGGGGATTCGTCGTCTGTGTGCGGTGCCCGACGACTGGGTTCCGCAGGCGCGCGATGCGGCGCGGCTGAGAGTCGGGGCCAGGCCCCTCACTTCTTCGCGGTGGGTGTCGGCAGTCGACGACGACTGGCCGGCGACACTTGCGATGAAACAGAAGTTGATCGCCGAGCGGCCCGAAGACGTGGTTGCGTGGACGCCTGGTGCGCAAGAGGCGTGTGAGGAGGCGGCGGCCGGAGTCGCCGCTTCGATCGGTGCGAACCTGCCGGCCGGTGAGGGAATCGACGCACTCGTCGATGCATCGCTCATGGTCGCCGACGACCTCTGCGTGTTGTGCGACGACGGAGCCGGGTTGCGTCTGGCGGCGGGCGTGGTGTGCTCGCCCAACAGGTGGCGTCTGCGCGAGAAGTTGGGCCGAACGATGAGCGGTGTTCACGGGCCCGTCGCTCGCTACGGAGACGATCTCGCCTCGCCGGTCGACGCGATGCTCGCTCGCCTGACCGTCGAGCGACCCGTGTGGCGCATCAACTGGGGTGTCGCCAACCATCCGTCACTGTTCCAGCCGGTGACGCCACCGGCGACACCCGATGTCGACCCCGGGCGGCTCTGGTTCAGGGTCGAGTGGCAGACCTTGCGGCGTCTACCGGTGACCGGTGCGGTGATGTTCAGCATCCGTACCTTCGTCGAACCCCTGTCGTCGCTCGCTGGTCGACCGCGCGAACTGGTGCAGGACTTCTCGGACCTCGTCGCGAAGCTGCCCGACGACGTCGCCGAGTACAAGAGCATCGCCGCTTACCGGGCTTCCATCGTGGAGTACTTCGAGCGACGTGTCGCCAACGGCTGAGCCGGTCAGGTGGTGTAGTCGGCGTTGATGCGCACGTAGCCGTCGGTGAGGTCGCAGCCCCACACGGTGGCAGTCGCCGAACCGGTCGCGAGCGAGACGCCGATCACCACGTGGTCGCCAGACATGTAGCGAGACAACGACTCGAGTCCCGATGCGTCGACTCGACGCGGATAGACCTCCTGGTCGCCGAACCTGATGATGACACGATCCTGGTCGATGTCGTCGTACTGCGAGCACTTGCCGATCGCCATCGCCACGCGGCCCCAGTTCGGGTCGGCACCGTGCACGGCGGTCTTGACGAGGGGTGAATTGACGATGGCCTTGGCCACGGTCTTGGCCTGTGCGACGTCGCGTGCCGCATCGACCGTGACTTCGATGAGTTTCTCGGCTCCTTCACCATCGCGGGCGATCTTCTTGGTGAGGTCTTCGAGCACCATGTGCATTGCCTGCTCGAGCGCTGACTCGTCGACGGTGCCCGCTTCGCCGCTCGCCAACACGACTGCGGTGTCACTCGTGGAGGTGTCGGTGTCGACGGAGACGCAGTTCAAGGTGGTGTCGATGACTCGGCGGAAGATCGCGTCGAGGCGGGTCGAGTCGACGGCCGCATCGGTGAACACGAGCGCGATCAACGTCGCCATGTCAGGTTCGATCATGCCGACACCTTTGGCAACTCCGACGACCCGGGCGTTCGACCCGGCGACCGTCGCCTCTGCCACTTTCTCGACCGTGTCGGTGGTCATGATGCCGCGTGCGACGTCACCGGCGTCGGTGCCGGTCAACGGCACCGGCAGTCGTGCGGCGCCGGTGCGGATGAGATCCATGGGGTAGGGCCGACCGATGACGCCGGTCGAGGCGACGAGCACGTCTGAAGGGTCGACACCGAGTCGCTCGGCGACGGCACCGACCAGTTCGACCGCGTCACGCATGCCCTGGTCACCGTTTGCGACATTGGCGTTCTTCGAGACCACGACGACTGCCCGCGCCGACCCTGAACCCACGTTGCGGCGGGAGATCACCACGCTCGGTCCGGCGAAGCGGCTCTTGGTGAACACGCCCGCCGCCGTGGTGCCCACAGGGCCTGCGACCACGGTGAAGTCGTCACTCGTGTCCTTCATGCCGATGTTCGTGACATGGCACGCAAAACCCCGGGGCAGAGAGACGCTCACGGCGATTGTGTCTATCACCGGCGCCGTCCCCGGTCACGCTTCGGGCCGGGCGGGGGAGCGTACATTGGCGTCGTGCGCACGGTCTTCGTCAACGGCACGGTCGTCAATGCCACGGGTCGCGTCGAGGCCGATGTGGTCGTGGTGGGCGAGAAGATCGCCTCGATCGTGCCGAGGACAGCGGGCGTCGTCACCGTCGCCGACGGTGACCTGGTGATCGATGCAACCGGCTGTCTGGTGGTGCCGGGGGGAGTCGACCCGCACGTCCACATGCAACTCGACACGGGCACCGAGACCTCGTCGGACACGTTCGCCACCGGCAGCGTTGCCGCCGCACACGGCGGCACGACCACGATCATCGACTTTGCCGAGCAGCGCACCGGCGGCTCGGTCCCGGACGCCTTCGAGAAACGTCTCGAGGAAGCATCCGACAGTGTCGTCGACTGGAGTCTGCACCAGATTCTCGGCGGAGTGAACGAGCAGTCACTCGTCGACTCGAGAGCACTCGTCGAGCGTGAGGGACTCGCCTCGATCAAGTTGTTCATGGCCTATCCCGGGCGTCTCTACTCGGACGACGGTCAGATTCTCCGTGCGCTCCAGATGTGTGCCGACACCGGAATGCTCGCGATGGTGCACGCCGAGAACGGTCTCGCGATCGACGTGCTGATCGCGCAAGCCATCGCTGCCGGGCGCACCACTCCCGAGTGGCACTCGAAGACGAGGCCGCCAGAGTTGGAGGCCGAGGCCGTGCACCGTGCGGGAGTGCTCGCCCGAGTGGCCGGCAATGCACCGCTCTACATCGTGCACCTGTCGAGTTCTCACGCGCTCCACGAGGTGGTCGAAGCGCGCTCGCGCGGAACGAACATCTTCGCCGAGACGTGTCCCCAGTACCTCCATCTCTCGCTCGAGGAACACCTCGGCCAGGGGTGGCCAGGTGGTGCCGCCTACATCTGTTCGACGCCGTTGCGCTCGCGTGCAGAGGGACACCAGGCTGACCTCTGGGAGGGACTGCGCGCCGACGAACTGGCGGTCGTGTCCACTGACCACTGCCCGTTCTGCCTGCGGGAGCAGAAGTTGGTGCACGGCCTCACATTCGACGCTGTGCCGAACGGCATCGGCGGAGTCGAACACCGCATGGATCTCGTGTACCAGGGAGTCGTCGGAGGAATGATCTCGCTCGAACGGTGGGTCGAGGTGTGCGCGGCCGCCCCTGCGAGGTTGTTCGGTCTGGGCACCAAAGGCGCGATTGCGCCGGGCCTCGACGCCGACATCGTCGTCTACGAGCCCGACACCGAGCACGTGTTGAGTGCGGCCACGCACCACATGAACATCGACCATTCGGCCTACGAGGGTCTGACGGTGCGCGGTGCGGTGAGAACCGTCATGTCGCGGGGCGAAGTGATCGTCGACCGTGGCGAGTTCCTCGGTCGCGCGCGGAGAGGTCGCTACCTGCGCCGGTCGATCTCCGGTGTGGTGCGCTGAACAGCGCCGAAGTCGGTCAGGAGAACATCTCGACGAGACGTGTGAGTGTCTTGTCGATCGCCGAGCCGTTGTTCTTCTGGGCGTTCATCACCTTCAACATGAGCGGTGCCCGGTTGGTCGACCAGTCGAACTCTTCGGTGACCTTGGTACCGCCCTCGACCGGTTCCAACACGTAGCGCCACACGTGGCCACCCACGTGTCGCCACCCGATCCGGCGACCTTCCTCGAATTCGACGACTGTGTTCTTCATCGAATAGGGGACGACGATCCTCATCTTCATTCCGAACTTCGCACCGAGCGAGAGGCGCTCGGGGGCGTCGACGAAGGCTTCACGCACCGTGCCCGAGCCGTCGAACTCGCGGTGTCGGCGCGCATCGGCGAGCACGTCGAAGATCTTGTCGGCGGGGGCCGGCACGATCGTCGAGCGCGACACCACTTTGTCGTGGTCGTGGACGGAGATGGTGGCCATGGTTGTTCCTTGTCGTTTCTCGGAGATTTCGTCGTCGTGAGGTTCGTGCAATGCGTGACGGACTACGACGCGACGCTCGCCAGATAGTCAACCACCGCGTCGGCTGTTCTTCTTCCCGAGAACATCGCGCCCTGGATACTGGCTGTGTCGCGGTGGTCGCCCGCGACGAACAGTCCACCCCCGAGAGAGACACGCTTCTTGGGTACGAACGGGGGCGCCTGTGAGGGTTGACCATGGGCGATGCGGTCGGTGCGAAGGTGGCGCCAGTCGTTCACTTGGTCGCCCCACCACGTGCGCAGCTGGTTGCGTGCGATCGTCTCGAGGTCGCCGCCGACGACTCCGGGCAGTGCCGCCGCGACCAGGTGCCGCCCTGGCGGCGCATAGTCGGGCGACACGTTCGACATCACCGCAACGTTCAACACCGGACCTGCGCCTGTGCCGTCGAGCACGATGTAGTTGCCGGTGATCGGCGGACGAGGTGCGTCGAACCAGACACACCCGGCGGGGCGTGACTCGACTGCGGGCAAGTCGAGCAGCCGCGACGCGACGGGGCCTTCGGTCGCAACGATCACGGCTCTCGCTGCGATGGTCGTACCGTCGTCTAGAGTCACCATTCCGGGTGCCACCGATGCCACCGGCCTCGACAGGTGCACGGGGACTCGGTCGAGACCGTCGGCCAGTTGTGCAGAGATTCGTCCCATGCCACGTGCGGGCACGGCAGAGTCGCCGGTGGCGAGGGTGCGGAAGATCACGTCGAACATGCGCGACGACGCCGACAGGTGTGGGTCGAGTTGGATGCCTCCGAACAGCGGTGTGAAGAAACGCTCGATTGCATCGTTCGAGAAGCCGCGCTCACGGAGTGCGTGATGGGTCGGGGTGTCGTCGCCTCGCAACAGTGCTCGCGGGTCGGTGCGGCGCAACTTCGCGCGCAGCAACGCGACACGGGCCTTGTCGGCGACGGTGCCGATGGGGGCGAGCGACGTGGAGGCGAGTGTCGCCGGTCGTCGGAACGGATCACCCACGACCGATCCTTTTCCGTGTCTCCAGATGATCGCACCGGGTTCGAACGACTTCAGGTCGAGTGCGGCGATGTCGAGATGTCGGTGGATCTCTGGATAACCGGTGAGCAACACCTGGAAACCGCGGTCGAGGATGAAACCCCCGACCGTGTCACTGCGAACACGCCCTCCGACTCCGTCTGAGGCTTCCACCACCACGGTCTCGATTCCTGCGGTCTGCAGCACACGTGCCGCTGTGAGCCCGGCGAGTCCGGCCCCGACGATGACGACGGCCGACGAGACGGGGACGGGGCGGTTGCTCATTTGCCGAGCAAAGAGCGCAGTGCTGTTTCGAGTGTCGGGTGAGCAAAGGTGTAACCGTCGGCGAGAAGTGCACTCGGCACCACGCGTTGCCCGGTGAACAACAGGGCGTCGGCGAGTTCGGAGCCGAGCAGGAGTTTCGGGCCGAACGACGGCACCGGGAAGACGGCGGGTCGCAACAACACTCTGGCGAGGGTCTTGGTGAAATCCGTGCTGGTCACGGGCTGTGGTGCCACGAGATTCACCGGTCCGGACAGACTGCTCGTGAGGAGGTGCTTGATGGCGCCCACCTCGTCGTCGATCGAGATCCAGCTCTGCCATTGGCGGCCGTTGCCGAACCGTCCGCCGAGCCCGAGTTTGAAGAGCGGCAACTGCTTTTTGAGCGCACCGCCTTTCGGCGACAGCACGATTCCGGTGCGCAACAGTGCAGTGCGCGTGCCGCTCTGCGAAGCAGGTCCCGTGGCGTCTTCCCATTGGCGGCACACGTCGGCAAGGAATCCTTGTCCTTGACTCGCGGTTTCGGAGAGTTCCTCGTCGCCGCGCGGTCCGTAGATGCCTATGGCAGAACCCGACAAGAAGATTCGAGGTGCGTTGTCGGTGGTCGCGATGGCGCGAGCCAACAGTTCGGTCGATCGTGTGCGGCTCTCGAGGATCTCGCGCTTGTACGACTCACTCCAACGCTTGTCGCCGATCCCCGCACCGGCGAGGTGAACGACGGCATCGACACCGGACAGATGAGCGGGGTCGAGCACTCCGGCTGCCGGGTCCCATGAGATCTCTCCTGCTCGGGCGGTGCGGCGGACCGCGCACACCACCTCGTGTCCGTCGGCCGTGAGGGTGGGGACGAGGGCCGAGCCGATGAGACCCGAGGCCCCTGTGACGAGAATCTTCATGGAGAGGTCAACAGCGACGCTCGCCCAGTTGTTCCGAATGCGTAACCTTTGATTCCTGCGCTCCCGCCGCATTCGTCACATGGAAGATCCTCGATGAGCACCAGAAAACTGATCCTCACGGCCCTCGTCTGCGGTCTCGTGATCATGCTCGCCGGAGGCTTCAAGTTGTTCCAGATCTCCTCCGACGACTCAGAAGTGACATTTCTCCCCTTCGGCAACCGTTCCACCCTCGGCGACATGACGGTGTCGGTCGAGTCGATCGACCGATCCGGCGATGCGACGATCGTCACCGTGACCATGGTCGGGGTCGAGGGAGCTGATGCCGTCGAGGGATGGAGGCTCGTCGCCTCGGGTGAGGCATTGGTCCCGTTGACCGGCGGCACAAGTGGGTCGGGTGTGGCGTCGTGCACGACCACCTCGGCGACCAACGCGACGACATGCGCCGTGGCATTCCCGCCGACGGAGGGCACTGCGACAGTTGCCTACCTGCGCGCTGGAACGCGTGCACAGTGGTCGCCCTAGCCGCAACCGCTACCGTTGGTACCGCCCCTCGGGGCGATTTTCGCTCACTGTCGATAGGAGATGACCCCATGGCCGACCAGTTCGATCTCGTCGTCGTGGGAGGTGGACCGGGCGGATACGCAGCCGCCTTCTACGGCGCCTCCGCGGGTCTCAACGTGGCCCTCATCGAGAAGGACACCATCGGCGGAACCTGTCTGAACCGCGGGTGCATTCCGGCCAAGGCCTTCCTCGAGACTGCGGCCGCTCGCCGTCATGTGGAACATGCGGGCGAGTTCGGCATTTCGGCCACGCTGGGCGCAGTCGACTTTGCGGTCGCACAGGCACGCAAGCAGAAGATCGTCGACGGACTGGTCAAGGGCCTCACCGGTCTCACCAAGGCGAAGAAGGTAACGTACCTGCTGGGTGTCGGCTCACTGAATGCCGACAACTCGGTGACCGTCACGGCCAGCGACGGCACCGTGTCGCAGTTGAGTGCGCCAGCAGTGATCCTGGCCGCAGGGAGTGTGCCGCGTACGATCCCGGGTTTCGAACCCGGCGGTCCGATCATGACGTCTGACGAAGTCCTGATGCTCGACCGGGTTCCTGCCCGCATCGCAGTGATCGGCGGGGGAGCGATCGGCTGCGAGTTCGCCTCCACGTTCGCCGACCTCGGTTCGCAGGTGACGATCCTCGAAGGACTGCCCAAGATCCTCCCCGGACTCGACGCCGACGTCGCCAATGTGGTCGTGCGTTCATTCCAGAAGAAGAAGATCGACATCAAGACCGGTGTTTCGGTGACCGGGCACACACCGACGGGCGCCGGGACCGTGGTGTCGTTCGGCAACGGTGAGACTCTCGAAGTCGACGCCGTGGTGGTGTCGGTCGGACGCAGGCCGTTCCCCGACCAGTTGGGACTTGCATCGACCAAGGTGGCGGTCAGTGACCGCGGGTTCGTGGACGTCGACGCTCACTGCCGCACGAGTGTGCCGGGCGTGTGGGCGATCGGCGATCTCGTGAACACTCCGCAACTCGCACACGTCGCGTACGCCGAGGCGATCCTCGTGGTGCGCCAGGTGCTCGGTGAGACGGCAGTTCCTGTCGACTACGACCGTGTGCCATGGGCGATCTACTGCAACCCCGAGGTCGCATGGGCCGGACCGGGAGAAGAGGCGGCGCGTGCCGCCGGACACGACGTGGTGGTGGCAAAGCACCAGTTCCGTGCCAACAGCCGCGCACAGATTCTCGGCGAGGTGGACGGCCTCGTGAAGGTCATCGCGAAGAAGAACCCCGACGGATCCGCAGGACAGGTGCTCGGTGTGCACATGGTGGGGCCGTGGGTCACGGAACAGTTGTCGGGTGGATACCTGGCGGTGAACTGGGAGGCGAACGTCGAAGAGATCGCGCATTTCATCCAGCCGCACCCGAGTCTCACCGAACTGTTCGGTGAGACCGTGATGTCACTCACCGGTCGCAGCATCAACGCCTAGGGTCAAGGAAGGACGAAGGACGGCACATGGCAGAGATCACCCTCCCGCAACTCGGCGAAACGGTCACCGAAGGGACCATCACGCGTTGGTTCAAGGCGGTCGGCGACACCGTGGCCGCCGACGAGCCGTTGTTCGAGGTGTCGACCGACAAGGTCGACACCGAGGTTCCGTCACCGATCGCGGGAACCTTGCTCGAGATCAGGGTTCCAGAAGGCGAGACCGTGCCCGTCGGCGCGGTGATCGCCGTCGTCGGCGATGCTGCGGGTGCGCCAGCGCCTGCACCGGCCGCGGCACCTGCCGTCTCCGCTGATGGCGGCGCGGCCGGCAGCGGGGCACTCCCTGCGGTCGAACGCCCCGTGCCATCCGCCCCGCCCGCGGAGCCTGCTCGGCCCGCGCCTGCTGCGCCGTCGGCACCTGCTCCTGTCGCAGCAACAGCTCCCGCTGCTCCGCCTGTTGGTGGAAGTGGAGTGGTGTTGTCGCCCATCGTGCGCAAGTTGATCGCCGAGAACGGTCTCGATGCATCTGCCATTCGTGGCACCGGGCCTGGCGGGCGCATCACGCGTGACGACGTGCTCGCAGTGATCGACTCTCGCGGCGGTGCGCCGTCGGCTCCGGCAGCGCCAGCTCCGTCTGCTCCTGCCGCGGCGCCAGCCGTGACGTCGGCTCCCGCGCCGCGTGCGGCTGCACCGCGTGTCCATGCCGGCGCCCGCGACGAAGTGGTGGCACTGTCGCGCATTCGTCAGGCGACCGGTGCACACATGCTGATGAGCAAGAGTGCGAGTGCGCACGCCTTCAGTGTGGTCGAGGTCGACTATGCGAACGTCGATTCGACGCGTTCGCGCGCCAAGGAAGAGTTCCGTGCGACGGAAGGCTTCAGTCTCACCTATCTGCCGTTCATCTCGCGTGCCGTGATCGACGCTCTCGGTGACTTCCCGCACCTGAACGCATCGATGGGCGAGAACGAGTTGGTCGTGCACCGTTACGTCGACCTCGGTATCGCCGTCGACCTCGACTACGAAGGTCTGCTGGTGCCTGTCATCCGCGACGCGGAGGGCAAACGCCTGCGTGCGATCGCTCGCGAGACGAACGATCTCGCCACCCGTGCACGTGCGCGACGCGTGACACCCGACGAGATCTCCGGTGCCACGTTCACGATCACGAACAACGGATCGGCGGGCTCGGTGCTCACGATGCCGATCATCAACCAGCCGCAGGTGGCGATCCTGTCGACCGATGCGATCGTGAAGAAGCCGGTCGTGGTGAACGTCCCCGGTGGGGGCGAGTCGATCGCGATCCATCCGGTCGGAAACCTCGCGATGGCATGGGACCACCGCGCGTTCGACGGTGCGTATGCAGCCGGATTCCTCGTGCGAGTGAAAGAGATTCTCGAGACCCGCGACTGGTCGTCCGAGGTCTAGGCCGGGACGGGAACGGTCGACGTCATGGTTGCGCGCGACACAACGTTGCGTGTCCGATGGCTGGGGACGGTTCCGTATCGCGAGGCGCTCGCGGTACAAGAGGCCGTCTTCCGGCACGGTTCCGGAAACCATCTGTTGTTGCTCGAACATCCGCACGTCTTCACGTACGGACCTTCTGCTGATCTGTCGACGAACCTCAAATGCGATCCCGCAGACGTCGATGCCGAACTCGTGAGCGTGATGCGCGGTGGCGACGTCACCTACCACGGGCCGGGACAACTCGTCGGGTACCCGTTGCTCGCACTCGAGGGCAAGAACGGTCAGGCCGCCCCGCCTGATTCGCCCGCCTACGTGCATTCGTTGGAAGAGGTGATCATCGGGGCACTCGCCGATCTCGGACTGGAGGCGTCGCGCTTCGACGGGTATCCGGGTGTGTGGGTCGGTGTGGGGTCACGCGCGAGAAAAATCGCCGCAATCGGCGTGCGCGTGGGCCGGGGGCGCACAATGCACGGCTTCGCCCTCAATGTCGCTCCTGATCTGGCCTACATGCGCGACCACATCGTTCCATGCGGAATCGCCGAGCACCCGGTGACGTCACTCGCCGAGGAAGGCATCGTGGTCTCGATGCGCGAAGTCGTCGATGCGATCGTTGCTCGTGCCGCATCGACGTGGGGTGACGGCAACATCGAACGTCAGGACGTCAACTGGTGGAGCCGCCCGGAGGATCTCTCGGCTTTTTCTCGTGGTGAGGGGCCGGGTGCACCGGTGCGGCTGTTGAGTCGTCTCGCGCGCGCGGGTGTGGAAGACGCCGTGCCGCTGTCGGAGCGCAAACCCGACTGGATCAGACCGCGTGTCCACCACGGTGACGAAGTGTTGACCCTAAAGAAGACACTCCGTGACCTGTCGCTGGTCACGGTGTGCGAAGAGGCCGGCTGTCCGAATCTTTCAGAGTGCTGGAGTGACGGCACTGCGACGTTCATGGTGCTCGGTGAACGTTGCACACGTGCGTGCGGGTTCTGTCTGGTCGACACACGCAAGCCCGACGTGCCCGATGCCGACGAACCCGCCCGCGTGGCCGAGGCGGTGCGTCGCATGGGGCTCGCCCACGTGGTCTTGACGATGGTCGCCCGCGACGATCTCGACGACGACGGCATGGGCCACGTCGCCCGGTGCATCGAGGCGATCCGACAGGCCGACCCGGCCATGAGGGTCGAGACCCTCGTGTCGGATGCGCGAGGGGGAGCCTCGCTCGACGTGCTCTTGGCGGCCCGACCCGACGTGTTCAACCACAACATCGAGACCGTGGCCCGGCTGCAGCGCGCAGTGCGACCCTCGGCTGGTTATGCGCGCAGCCTGTCGGTGCTGGCCCGCGCCAAGAAAGCCGGTCTGACGGTGAAGTCGGGCATCATCGTCGGCATGGGCGAGACCGACGAAGAAGTCAGGGGCACGCTTGCCGACCTCGCCGCTGTCGGAACCGAGATCGTCACGATCGGTCAGTACCTGCGCCCCACCGAACACCACCTGCCGGTGTCCCGCTGGGTGACACCGGAGATGTTCGCCAACTACAAGACATGGGGTGAAGAGATGGGAATCGCACACGTCGAGTCGAGTCCGTTGACGCGGTCGAGTTACCACGCGCGCGAGGCCGCCGACAAGGCTGTGACCGTCACGATCGGAGCAAGAGCATGACCGGCACCGCGCACCCCGAATCTGTGTACTCGGAACGCCTCGCCAGGGTGCGGTCCGAGATGGCGTCACGCGATGTCGACGCGCTGATCGTCTCGGTCGGTCGCGATCTTCCGTATCTCGTCGGTTACGAAGCGATGCCGCTCGAGCGTCTCACGCTCCTCGTGGTGCCACGTGAGGGAGAGGCGTCGATGCTCATCCCGCGATTGGAGGCACCGCGTGTCGCCGAGATGTCGTCGGTGTTCCGTCTCGTGCCGTGGAACGAAACCGACGACCCCGTCGCGATCGCGCACGACCTGTTGGGCGGTGCCGGCAAGGTCGCCGTCGGTGACCAGATGTGGTCGCGATTCCTCGTGGAACTTCTCGCACACCGCCCACGCACCTCGTGGGTCCGTTCGGTGTCGGTCATGGAGCCGTTGCGTTCGCGCAAAGATGCTGCCGAAGTCGCCGCCCTCGCCGCCGCGGCGGCCGCCGCTGACAGAGTCGCGGCACAGTTGCAGTCGGGCCAGATTCCTCTCGTCGGTCGCACCGAAGCAGAGGTGTCGGCTGACATCTCGGCCCGCTTGATCGCTGAAGGCCACGACAAGGTGAACTTCGCGATCGTGGCTGCGGGAGAAAATGCCGCGAGTCCGCATCACCATGCCGGCGACAGAGTCATTCGCCACGGCGAGATCGTTCTCTGCGACTTCGGCGGAACGATGAACGGGTACTGCAGTGACATCACTCGCTGCGTCCATCTCGGTGAGCCGCCGAGCGACATCACAGATGCCTATGCGGCACTGCACGAGGCCCAGGCAGCCGGAGTGGCCGCGGGAGTGGTGGGTACACCCTGCGAAGGTGTCGACACCGCGGCACGCAGTGTGCTCGAGTCGGCCGGGTACGGCGAATGGTTCGTTCACCGCACCGGTCACGGAATCGGCATGGAGGAGCACGAAGACCCCTACATGGTGCAGGGCAACGGCACACTCATCGAGCCAGGTCATGCGTACAGCGTGGAACCCGGCATCTACATCCCGGGCCGATGGGGCATGAGACTCGAAGACATCGTGGTCGCCACCGTCGACGGACCACGCGCCCTGAACACCGCCGATCACTCGCTCGCGATTCTCGGGCGCTAGGGCAGACGAGCGCGCGCATGATCAGGCTCGATGCCGCCACCGTTCTCCTGCAATGGGCGACGGGCGGGTTGTTCTTCCTGTGGTGGACCACACGCCGCCACGAGATCGGCCGCGGATACGGCTGGTTGCTGCGCGGAACATTCGCGGCCCTCGCGGCTGGCTCGGTGGGAGCCGGCTTGGCCACAGAGACGCTTCTCGTGCGCGAGACGGCCGCAATCGGTGTGGTGGTCGCGGCCCTTGCCACGATCCGGCGTCGCGACCCGAGATGGGATCTTCTCGCGCCGGTGATCGGAGCCGTCGGTGTCGTAGTGGCCGCAGTCGATGCCGCTCAGGGGGCGGGAGACGTGGCGGTCAACCTTGCGCGTGTCGTAGTCGGCACCGTGTTTCTCGGGGCAGTGAGTGACTCGATGCTTCTCGGTCACTGGTATCTCGTGCAGCCGGGACTGCCACGCACGATCCTGAACGAACTCGTCACCGTGATGCGTGTGCTGACGCCGATCGAGATCGCGGTCATGCTCTTGCCGACGGGCATGTGGAGTGTGCTGGTGGGCACGGTCGACGACGGATGGGGTGGGACACTCGGCTGGTTCTGGGTCGCGTGCGGGGTGACGACAGTCGTGCTGGTCGAGGTCACGCGTCTGGCGCTGCGCGAGCGCAGTTACTCGGCGGTCATGGCCGCGACCGGGTTGTTGTACCTGGCGATTCTCACCGCATTCGGTACCGATCTCGTCGCGCGTGCCGTTCTGGCCTAGAGCTTCGAGTAGTCGACGCTGAACCAACGCTCAGGCACCGTCGACACACGAACCGACACGCCGTCAGCATCGCCCCCACCGCTGTCGACGTAGCGGTCTCCGCCCCTCTGGCCGAGGTAACGGTGCGCCATCGGTCGGCTGTGGAGTTCCGTGTCGGCCTGCGAGATCGTGGCGGTTCCCTCGATCGACACGTACTTGTACGGGGGTGCCTCCGACTGTGCGCACAGACTGAAGCGCATCGACTGTCGGAGCAGACGTCCCTTCACCGAGTCGAGGGAGGTCAGGAACCACAGTTCGCCGCCCGGTTCGTAGATGTACCAGATCGGAACCGTGAGTGGGGGGCCGTCCGGCCGTTCGATCCCGAGGACGCCGACGTGGAGTCCGGCCAGGAACTGCTCCCTCTCGGTCGTCGTCATGGCAAGTGTTCCCACGGCTCTCTCCTTCTTCTCTTCTCGCCTCGTCTTCCAGAGCGCTGTCCTCCGGTCGGTTGCGACGTACCGGCGATCCCGGTCGGCTTGGGCCGACAGTAGCGGGTCGAATCGCCGGCAGGATCTCGTTGGTCGTGGTGCAGATGCCTAGCGTGTCGGGCATGGAGTTCTTCGAACGCACCTGTTACGAGTCCGACCACGAGCAATTCCGGGCGGTGTTCCGTCAGTGGCTCGACGCCGAGATCGTTCCGAACCACGAGAAGTGGGAGGTCGACGGCATCGTGCCCCGTGAGGTGTGGATCGAAGCCGGCAAGCACGGCTTCCTCGGCTACAACGTGCCCGAGCAGTTCGGTGGCGGTGGTGTCGACGACTTCCGCTTCGGAGCGGCGATGCAAGAGGAAGTCTCCGACGCCGGCGTGATCGGCTCGGCGAACGGAATGACACTCCACAACGACATCGTCCTGCCCTACTACCTCTCGCTCGCGAGCGACGAACAAAAGGACCGGTGGCTGCCGGGCATGGTTCGCGGGGAGTTGATCGGAGCCCTCGCGATCACCGAACCGAACGCCGGATCTGACGTGGCCGGTGTTCGCACCACTGCAGAGCGCCGTGGAGGGGCATGGGTGGTGAACGGGGCGAAGACGTTCATCACGAACGGCATCAACTCAGACCTCGTCGTGACGACCGTGCGCACCGACCCCGATGCCGGACACCGTGGTTTCTCGCTGCTCGTCATGGAACGAGGCATGAAGGGCTTCGAGCGCGGTCGGAACCTCTCGAAACTCGGCATGCACGCCCAGGACACCGCCGAGCTCTTCTTCGACGACGTCGAGGTGCCCGACGAGAACGTCCTCGGCGAGCCGGGGATGGGATTCGTCTACCTCATGACGAACCTCGCCCAGGAACGCCTGTCGATCGCGGTCGGCGCGGTGGCAGTCGCCGGTGCGGCCCTGCGATGGACGCTCGAGTACGCACGCGACCGAAAGGCGTTCGGTCAGTCGGTTGCCTCGTTCCAGAACTCGAAGTTCCTCCTCGCCGAGTTGCACACCGAAGTGCAGGTGGCGCGGGCCTATGTCGACAGATGCATCGAACTGCACTGCGACGGGTCGCTCAGCGCCGAGCAGGCGGCCGCGGCGAAATTCTGGACGACCGAGCTGCAGAACAAGGTCGTCGACCGGTGTCTCCAGTTGCACGGTGGGTACGGATACATGACCGAGTACCCGATCGCGCGTGCCTGGGCCGACAGCCGCATCCAGACGATCTACGGCGGGACCTCCGAGATCATGAAAGAGATCGTCGGGCGAGCCCTGTCGAAGTAGGAGGCTCAGAACACCGCGCCGGACGCACGCAGAGCCGTCGCGTCGAAACCGAGTTCCGTGGCGATCTCGTCGGTGTGTTCGCCGCGCATCGGAGCGTGCCCCGGCATGGTGGTCGGGGTCGAACTGAATCGCGGAGCGTTGCGTGCCTCGCGAATGCGACCGGCCACCGGGTGTTCCCGTTCCACGAACACACCGTTGTGGACGACCTGGGGTTCGTCGTTGACGGTGGCGAGGGTGTTGATGGCACTTGCCGGCACGTCGTGTTCCACGGCACGCGCGAGAAACTCGGCCACGGTGATCCGGTCGGCGAGTCTCTTGACCTCGGCCCGGTACTCGAGCACGTTGGTCGATCTGGCGGTCGCGTCGGCGAAGCGGGGGTCTCTGATGAGATGTTCACCGCCGAGAGCGCGCATGTATCCCTCGAACTCGGGCTGCGACACCGCGGTCACGGTGACGAAGCCGTCCTTCAGTTCGAGCGCGCCGTAGTTCTCGCCGATCGTCGGGGCACGCGCGACGTCGTCGTCGAGGAGAGCGACGTCCATCGCAGAGTCTGGCCACATGAACGACACCGCCGCGTCGAGCATCGAGATCCCGATGTGCTGGCCACCCGAGCCGCGTTCCCGAGCGAAGAGTGCCGCGGTGACCGCTTGTGCGACCGTGTACGAGGTGACCTTGTCGCACACCAGGGTGCGGAAGATCTGCGGCCGGCCGGTCGCTTTGTCGGTCTGCACCGATGCCAGTCCCGACGCTGCCTGGATGACGTTGTCGTACACACGTTGGCCGCTGCGCGGTCCGTCGGGTCCGAAGCCGCTGATCGAGACGTAGATCAACCTCGGGTTGAGCACGCGCAGTTCGTCGTAGCCGAAGCCGAGTTTGTCGAGTGCGCCGGGACGGAAGTTCTGGATCAGGACATCTGCGTCGGTGACGAGCTTCCGCAGGAGCGCACGTCCGTCGTCTGACTTCAGGTTGACGCCGATCGACCGCTTGCCGCGGTTGTGGAGGGCGAAGATGCCCGTCATGTCGTTCTTGCGTGACCCGAGGTGTCGCATCATGTCGCCGACGCCCGGCGACTCGACCTTGACGACGTCGGCCCCTTGGTCGGCGAGCATCATCGCCGCGAGCGGACCCGAGATCATCACCGACATGTCGACGACGTTGACCCCGGCGAGTGGCCCTGTGCCGCTCACGAGGGAGCCCCCGGTGCGACGAGCGGCCAGGGTCGTTCGCGCTCGAGGAGCAACGCGAGTTCGAGCAGGATCGGCTCGCTGTGGTGACGCCCCATGATCTGGAGGCCGACAGGCAGTCCGTCGACCGTGCCCGCCGGAACAGAGATGCCGGGGTTGCCGTGCAGGTTGCAGGGAAACGTGAGAACTCCGTTGTTGCGTGCGCCTGCCTTGATGCCGCCGAACACCGAGGGGAGCGGGCCTTCGGCCTGGAAAGCGATGTCCGGGTTGGAGGCAGTGATCACCAGGTCGACCTCGTCGAAGATCTCGGCCATCCGTTCGTTGAAGAGCGCACGTCGCTCTTCGAGCTTGGCGCGGGCATCGGCGTCGTAGAGGCCCTCGGCGAGTTGCATTCCGCCGCGGATCTCGGGTGTGAGCACGTCGGCACACGCCGGCCACTTGTCGCCGAGCATTGCGGCGATCTCGAGGTTGCCGCTCAACGACCATGCACGACCCATGCGCGGCAACTCGGTGTTCACGCCGTCGACGCGCACCAACCCGGCCGACGCCACGAGATGAGTGGCGGCGTCGTCGAGCACCGTCCACATCGCAGGTGACACGACCGCTCCGCCCCAGTCGGGAACGATCGCGACGCGCAGCCCCCGCACCGGCACGGTGCCGAGGTCGCGCTCCCATCCGTCGACCCGGGGCAGCGACAACGGGTCTCTGGGGTCGTGGCCGTTCGCGGTGTCGAACCAACGTGCCGTGTCGCGGACACTGCGCGAGACACAGCCGACGGTGACGGTGAGGTTGCCGTACTGGGAGCGTGGTCCGCGCGGGATGCGACCGTACGTCGCCTTCAGGCCGACGAGACCGGCGAAGCCGGCCGGAATGCGAATGGAGCCGCCGCCGTCACCGGCCGTGGCGAGGGTGAAGAGACCGCCGGCAACACCGGCTGCGCTTCCGCCCGATGATCCTCCCGGTGTGCGGTCGGTGTTCCACGGGTTGCGTGTCACGCCGTTCAAGACCGTCCGTGTGACGTTCACTCCGCCGAACTCGCTCGCTGTGGTGAGACCGAACGGCACCGCGCCGCCACGTTCGGTGATGCGCTGCACCGGGATCGAGGTGTGAGCGGCGATCCGGTCGGCGAACACGGCCGATGCTTCGGTCTCGGGCCACCCGGTGACCGAATCGAGTTCCTTGACGCCGATCGGAACTCCACCGAACGGCAGTGACACATCGGTCGTGTCGGCCGCCGCGAGTGCACGATCGGGATCGACGTGCGAGACGGCGTTCAGCCCGCTGACCGCCACCGCTGCGAGCGTTGCTTCCATCTCTTCCCTCGGTGAGCGTCGTCGTGCGCGGAACTCGTCCACGAGCGAACACGCATCACCCTGCCACGGTGTGTCCCCCATGGGTCGCGAAACTAGCCGAGGTCGATTCCACAGTGATCAGCACACGATCAGCGGCAGAAACAGCCCCGCAAGTAGGGTCACAGACGGACCTATGGACAGTCGTTCGTTTCTCGGCCTGCAGGCCACGCACAATCCGTACCGCTGGCACCTGCCCGTCGACATGCGACTGTGTACGGGTGGGAACTTCCTCTACGGCGGGGCCGGTCTCGGAGCTGCCATCTCGGCGCTCGAGGGAACGACCGGACGTTCACTGATCTGGTCGACTGCCCAGTACCTGAGTTATGCCCGGCCCGGTGAAGTGCTCGACATCGACGTCATCGTGCCCGTCACCGGAAACGCCATCACCCAGGCGCGCGTGGTGGCCCATGTCGGCGAGCGAGAGATTCTGGTGGTGAACGCCGCACTCGGCGACCGTGACTTTCCGCACGAGGGACAGTGGGAGACCGCTCCGTCGGCTCCGCCGCCCGAGGAGTGTCCCGAGTATCAGCACCGCCATCTGCACAAGGGCACCATCCACGACCATCTCGAGGAGCGGGTCGTCAAAGTTCGACCGCTCGAGGATCTCGACGGAACACACAACGACGGACACACCGTGATGTGGACACGGTTGCCGAACGTGATCGACGGTGTCGACGCCGCGACACTCGGGGTGTTGGGAGACTTCGTGCCCCGCGGTGTCGGTCAGGCGGTCGGGATTCGCGGCGGTGGCAACAGCCTCGACAACACGTTGCGGGTCGTGAACCTCGTGCCCACCACATGGGTGTTGATCGACATCAAGGTGCACGGACTCGCGCGCGGGTTCGGCCACGGTCTCGTGCACATGTACGCCGAGGACGGCACGTTGATGGCGACGGCGAGCCAGAGCTGCATCGCGCGTATCCATCGAGACCCGTCAGACGACGCCGACGCCGCCACGGCGGCCGAGAGGGGGAAACCATGAACGCATACGGAGCCGAGGCGCAGCCGGGAATGCCGGTGAGGCCGGGGATGACCGTGCCGTTGCCGGGGCCGCTGCACACCCATCGCGACAAACTCGTCGAACTGGCCGACATGGGATACACCGACATCTGGTCGGCCGAGGCCGACGGTGCCGATGCATTCACGCCACTCGCGCTCGCCGCCGCATGGGAACCGCGTCTTCGACTGGGCACCGCGATCGTTCCCGCCTACACCCGCAGCCCCGCCTGTTTCGCACAGTCGGTGGCCACACTCGCCGACGCGGCACCGGGTCGGTTCGCGATCGGCGTCGGCTCTTCGAGCAACGTCATCGTGCAGAAATGGAACGGGATCCCCTTCGACGAGCCGTACAAGAAGGTGCGCGACGTGGTGCGTTTCTTGAACGACGCGCTGTCGGGCGAGAAGGTCGCGCATTCGTACGACACGTTCACGGTCGACGGGTTCAAGCTCGGCATCAGACCAGAGCACAAACCCGCGATCCTCGTGGCCGCTCTGCGCGAGGGAATGTTGCGTCTCGCGGCACGCGAGGCGGACGGTGCGATCATCAACTGGCTGAGCCCCGACGACGTCACCCGCGTCGCGGACGTCGTGCGTGACGCGGCCGGCGGTGTTCCGAAAGAGATCGTGGCGCGCATCTTCGTCTGTCCGTCGGAGAATGCAGAAGTTGTCCGCGCCGGAGCGCGCTTCGCGATCGCGGCCTATCTGAACGTGCCGGTGTACGCGGCATTCCATGCCTGGCTGGGACGATCGGACGAGTTGAAGGGCATGTGGGACGCATGGAAGGCGGGCGACCGAAAGGCCGCACTTGCCGCCATTCCCGACTCGGTGGTCGACGACCTGGTGGTGCACGGATCGCCCGAGGAGTGCCGCGACAAGATCAAGCGGTACTTCGACAACGGTGTGACGACGTCGTCGCTCGCGATCATGCCGTTCGATCCGGCCCTGAAGCACTGGGACGCTGTTCGCTCGTTGGCTCCGACCGCCGGTGGCTGAGGGCGGCGTCACCCGGGAGGGGTGGCTGCTGCTCGCGCGGACACTGCGCGCCCAGCGCCGTGCCCTCGCCACCGGAGCCGTGATCGGTCTTGCATGGACTCTCGGCAAGGTCGCGGTGCCCCAACTCACGCGGCTGGCGATCGACCGCGGCATCGAGAAGAACGGCTCGCTCCTCGGGTGGTCGCTGCTGATCGGCGCGGCTGCCGTGGTGGCCGGGGTGTTCGCCGGATGGCGCCGCTACATCGCGTTCCGCGAGAGCCGCCTCACCGAGACGAGACTGCGCGAGCAGTTGTTCGCCCACATCCAGGGGTTGCACGTCGGTTTCCACGACAGGGCCCAGACGGGGCAGTTGATGAGCCGCGCCTCGAGTGACCTGCAGCAAGTGCAGGGATTCGTGGTCAACATTCCGATCTTCGTCTCGCAGGTCACGATGGTGTTCGGCGTCGTCGTCATATTGCTGTCGTCGGACTGGCGCCTGGCCGTCGTCGCGCTCGCACCGCTTCCTTTCATCAATGTGTCCGCACGTCGTTTCTCACACCGCATCCACCCCGCTGTCCTCGCCGTCCAGCAGGAACAGGCACAACTCGCCAACGTGGTGGAAGAGACGGTGTCGGGCGTGCGAGTGGTGAAGGGTTTCGGTGCCGAAGGGGTGCAGCAACAGAAGCTGCAGATCGAAGCCGACGACATCCAGCGGGAGTCGATGGCGGCGGCTCGCATTCGTGCACGTTTCTTGCCGGCGATCGACCTCCTTCCGTCGATCGGACTCGTGGCGGTGCTCGGCATGGGCGGACACCGTGTGATCAACGGAGAGATGACTGTCGGTGGCCTCGTCGCATTCAACACCTACCTCACGATGTTGATCTGGCCGATGCGAAACATCGGCATGACAATCGCCTTCGCACAGCGTGCAGCAGCTGCCCTGCTGCGTGTCGACGAAATTCTCTCCCAGACCCCGGCGGTCGCAGACCCTGCGTCTCCGGCGACCCTGCCGCTGGCCGGTACCGGCCGTGCGGTGGGCGCGGTTCGCTTCGATGCGGTCGAGTTCTCCTACGAAACCGGGGAAGGAACCGTCAACGTGTTGCGCGGACTCGACTTCGACGTGTTGCCGGGGGAGTCGGTGGCGATCGTCGGTGCCACAGGGTCGGGGAAGAGCACCATCGCGCGGTTGCTGCTGCGCTTCTACGACCCACAGTCGGGGTCGGTCTCTCTCGACGGAGTGGATCTGCGGTCGTTGAGCCTCGGTGACCTGCGACGCTCGGTGAGCGTGGTCTTCGAGGACACGTTGTTGTTCAACGACACGGTGTCGGCGAACATCGCCTTCGCCCGACCGCACGTGGACCAGTCGGTGGTCGAACACGCGGCGCGACTGGCCGGTGCGCACGATTTCGTGACTGCACTGCCGGACGGGTACCTGACCATTCTCGGAGAGAGGGGATACTCGCTGTCGGGCGGTCAACGTCAACGCATCGCGATTGCGCGGGCGATCGTGGCCGACCCGCGGGTACTGGTGCTCGACGATGCCACGTCGGCTGTCGACCCGACCAAGGAGCACGAGATCAGGGACGCATTGGCGACGGTGATGCGCGGACGTACCACGCTCGTGATAGCCCACCGTCCCGCCACGATCGAACTGGCCGATCGTGCCGTGTTGATCGACAACGGTGTGATCGCAGCCGCCGGGCGTCACGAGGATTTGCTCGAGACCTCGGCGCGCTACCGGGAGGTGCTCGCCGCATGGGAACGCGACACCGAGCAAGAAGTGGGCGTCTGACCGTGTGGGCAGGAGGCGGTGGACGAGGTGGTCGGGGACCGGGCGGCATCGAGGACGACGACAAACTCGACCGTGCCCAGACACGTGTCGTCTTGGTGCGGAGCCTCCGCATGGCACGCGAGTTCCGCCGCAAGGCGGCAGCAGCGATGGGGTGGGTCGTGGTCACCGTGGTGTGCACCCTCGCCGGCCCGGTCATCGTGCGTCACGGCATCGACGCAGGCGTGCGCAAGGGCGACACCGGTGCGCTGAACCTCTCTGTTGCGGCGTACACCGCAGTGGTGGTCGTGGCATACGTGGTGGGTCGACTGCAGTACGTGGCGCTCAACTCGGCCGGCGAAGGGTTCCTCCGGCTCCTGCGTGTGAGGGTCTTTGCCCACATTCAGCGACAGTCGATGGCGTTCTACGACCGGGAGAAGGCCGGAGTCCTGGTGGCTCGCATGACTGCCGACATCGAGTCGATGGCAGAGCTCGTTCAGTGGGGACTGATGCAGTTCCTCTCTGCCGGACTGTTGTTGTTCCTCGCGTTCTTCCTGTTGCTGAGCATGTCGTGGCAGCTGACGCTGGTCTCTCTCGTGGTCTTTCCGTTCCTCATCGCTGCGTCGGTGAAGTTCCAGCGCGACTCGAACAAGGCCTACCTCGAAGTGCGCGAGAAGGTCGGTGCGAATCTCTCGGCACTGCAAGAGGGCATCACGGGTGTGCGGGTGATCCAGGCCTACGCCCGCGAGGACGAACAGATCCGAAGGTTCACCGAATCGAACCGAGCGCTGTACCGCAGCCACGTGCATTCGGTGAAGGTCAGCACCTGGTACTTCGGATTCGTCGAGTTCGCTGGCATCGCGGCGTCGGCGCTGGTGGTCGGTATCGGCGGGTGGCTCGTACACCGTGGCACGGTCTCACTCGGCACCGTGGTGGCATTCGTCCTGCTGCTCGCCAACCTCTTCGACCCCGTGCAACAGCTCTCGCAGTTGTACAACACGCTGCAGTCGGCCGCGGCGGCGTTGCACAAACTGTTCGGAATCCTCGACACCGAGCCCGACGTTGCCGAGCCGGCTGACCCCGTGTCGCTGCCGGCGAGCGGTGACCTGGTGGTCGACCGTGTCACGTTCACCTATGCAGGTGCCGACACCCCGGCACTCGACGATGTCTCGATCGTGTTGCCCGCCGGCAAACGTCTCGCGCTCGTCGGGCCGACGGGGGCGGGCAAGTCGACGCTGGCGAAATTGATGGCCCGTCTCTACGACCCGACGTCAGGTTCGGTGTCGTTCGGTGGGGTCGACTTGAGGCGTGCGTCCGGTGACGACCTGCGTCGCCGGATCGTGGTGATCCCACAAGAAGGGTTTCTGTTCGACGGAACGGTGCGCGACAACCTGCTCATCGCGTCACCGTCTGCCGCCCAGGCCGATCTCGACCGTGCACTCGCGTCGCTCGGGCTCGCCGAGCGTTTCGCCGCGTTGCCGGACGGTCTCGACACCGAGGTGCGCGAGCGTGGGTCACGACTGTCGGCGGGAGAACGGCAACTCGTCGCGCTGGCTCGGGCCGCTCTCGTCGACCCGGCGGTGCTGGTGCTCGACGAGGCGACGTCGAACCTCGACCCTGGCACCGAGATGTTGATCGAACGTGCACTCGAGACACTCATGCACGGCCGCTCGGTGATCGTGGTCGCTCACCGGTTGACGACCGTCCGGCGTGCCGACGTCATTGCGGTGGTGTCAGACGCACGGGTGACCGAGACCGGATCGCACGACGAGTTGATCGCACTCGGTGGTCACTACGCACGACTCGTCGAGAACTGGAACCGGTCGCAACCGAACGCATCGGGCGTGTGACGACTCAACGTGCGACGAAATACTTCGCGCGCGGGTGGTGGCAGATGATCGCCGACGTGGTCTGTTCGGGTTGGTACTGCCAGCCGGTCTCTTCGCTGACTTCGATGCCGAGGCGGCCCGCCTCGAGCAGTTCGGCCACCTTCGCGTTGTCTTCGAGGTCGGGGCACGCGGGGTATCCCCACGAGTAGCGACCGCCGCGGTACTGCTGGCGGAACAACCCCGCGATGCTCGGTCCGTCCTCCGAGACGAAACCCCACTCGCCACGGATGCGGTGGTGCCAGTACTCGGCCAGTGCCTCGGCCATCTCGACTCCCATGCCGTGCACGACCATGTAGTCCTGGTAGCGGTTCTCGGCGAACAACTCGGCCGCCTTCTCGCTCACCTCGTGTCCCATCGTGACGATGTGGAACGCGGCGTAGTCGGCTTCTCCTGATTCGATCGGCCTGAAGAAGTCGGCGATGCACAAGTGAGGCGCCTCGCTCTGGCGCGGGTACGAGAAGCGGCACTTCTCCACCGTGCGGGTCTCGTCGGTCCACACCACGAGGTCGTTCCCGTCCCCGTTCACGCACCAGTAGCCGTAGACCACTTGCGGCACCAGCCACCCACCAGCCTTGGCGAGTGCGAGTTGCTCCCTGAACAGAGGTCTGATGCGGTCCTTGAAGTCGGTGTCCGACTCGCCCTCTTCGGGGCGGTACTGCCACTGGTTGCGGAACAACGCGGTCTCGTTCACGTACGCGGCGATGTCGTCGAGAGGTACACCCTTGACGACACGCGACCCGAGGAACGGCGGTGTGAACACCTGGTTGTCGGCCTCGACCTCAGGTGATCGTCGGGGCAGGGTCGAGGGGTCGACGGTCACTTTCTCCCGGCGCGGGAGCAGGCGTTCGGGAGCCTTGCGGCCGAAATCGGGGTCGTCCTCGCCGGTGCGCTTGATCTCCATGAGGCGATCGAGCGTCGCGAGACCCTCGAAGGCGTCGCGTCCGTAGAACACACGACCCTCGTAGACCTGGCGCAGGTCCTGTTCCACGTAACTGCGCGTCAGCGCGGCACCACCCAGCAGCACCGGCAGGTCTGCGAGTCCCTGGTTGTTCAGCTCCTCGAGGTTCTCGCGCATGATGATCGTCGACTTCACCAGCAGACCGCTCATTCCGAGCGCGTCGGCGCCGGTCTCTTTCACCTTCGTGATCATCTCCGAGATCGGCACCTTGATGCCGATGTTGTGCACCTCGTAGCCGTTGTTGGTGCAGATGATGTCGACGAGGTTCTTGCCGATGTCGTGCACGTCGCCCTTCACTGTGGCGAGCACCAACTTGCCCTTCGACGTGCTGGCGCCGGTCTTGTCCATGTGCGGCTCGAGGTGCGCGACCGCAGTCTTCATGGTCTCGGCGCTCTGCAGCACGAACGGAAGTTGCATCTTGCCCGAGCCGAACAGTTCACCGACCTCGCGCATGCCGTCGAGCAGGATCTCGTTGATGATGTCGAGCGGTGCGATGCCGTCCGACATGGCGCGGTCGAGGTCGACGGTGAGGCCGTCGCGGTCTCCGTCGATGATGCGCTGGCGCAGGATCTGCTCGATCGTCCAGTCGCTGCGGTCTTCCTTGACGGCTGCCACTGACGAGACACCGGCGAACATCTCGAGCAGACGCGTCAGCGGGTCGTACCCTTCGCGCCGACGGTCCCAGATGAGGTCACGACAGACTTCGACTTGCTCGGCATCGATGCGCGAGAGCGGCAGGATCTTGCTCGCGTGGACGATGGCCGAATCGAGCCCTGCGTCGCGTGCCTCGGCCAGGAAGACGCTGTTGAGAACCTGACGCGTCGCGGGCGAGAGACCGAACGAGGCGTTGGAGAGTCCGAGGACGGTGTGCGAGCCGGGGATCTCGGCCTTGATGCGCCGGATCGCCTCGATGGTGGCGATGCCGTCCTTGCGGAGGTCCTCGTCGCCGGTGCCGAGCGGGAACGTGAGCGGGTCGAAGATGAGGTCGGTGGCGGCGAGGCCGTAACGGTCGACCGCGATGCGATGGAGACGGTGTGCAACCTCCATCTTCCACTCCACGTCGCGGGCCTGGCCTCGTTCGTCGATCAGGAGGCAGATCACCGCTGCTCCGAAGTCGCGTGCGAGGGTGAACACCCGGTCGAGCCGGCTTCCGGGTGCGTCGCCGTCCTCGAGGTTCGCCGAGTTCAAGATGCACCGGCCGCCAGCGTGCACGAGACCGGCCTCCATGACCTGCGGCTCGGTGGAGTCGAGCACCAACGGCGCACTCGCCTGGGTCGCGAAGCGGGAGGCGATCTCGTGCATGTCGAGGGTGCCGTCGCGACCGACGTAGTCGACGCACACGTCGAGCACGTGGCTGCCCTCTCGGATCTGCTCGGTCGCCATGCGCTGACAGGTGTCCCAGTCTCCGGCGAGCATCGCGTCGCGGAAGGCCTTCGAGCCGTTCGCATTGGTGCGCTCACCGATGATGAGGAACGAGTTGTCCTGTTCGATCGTCACCGGTGAGTACAACGACGTCACGCTCGGCTCGTGCACCGGCTGACGACGCTTCGGTTCGATGCCCGACACCGCCTCGACAACCAGCCGCAGATGCTCCGGCGTCGTTCCGCAACACCCGCCGACAACGCCGATGCCCAAGTCGACCACGTGGTGACGGTGGAAATCGGCGAGTTGTGCAGGAGTGAGGTCGTAGTGGGTCTTTCCGTCGACGACGCTCGGCAGGCCCGCGTTCGGCAGCACCGATATCGGCAACATCGAGTGTTCGCTCAGCCAGCGGAGGTGCTCTTGCATCTCGGCCGGTCCGGTGGCGCAGTTGATGCCGATGACGTCGGGTCGCATCGCCTCGAGTGCGGCATAGGCGGCGCCGATCTCGGTGCCGACCAGCATGCGTCCGGTGGTCTCCATGGTGACCTGCACCTGGATCGGAACTTCGCGACCGACTTCTCGCATGGCGCGGCGACAGGCCTGCATGGCGGCCTTGACTTGCAGCAAGTCCATCGATGTCTCGATGAGGAACAGATCGGCACCGCCGTCGAGCAGACCGCGTGCCTGTTCGACGTATGCGTCGCGCAATTCGGCGAATCCGATGTGGCCGAGGCTCGGCAGTTTCGTCCCCGGTCCGATGCTGCCCGCGACGTAACGGGCGCGCCCGTCGGTGGCGAAGTCGTCGGCCACGCGGCGTGCGATGCTCGCCGACGCCACGTTGAGTTCGTAGGAGCGCTCGGGGATCTCGTACTCGGCGAGCACCGTCGAGAACGACCCGAACGAAGCGGTCTCGACGGCGTCGACCCCGACGGCGAAGAACGCGGCGTGCATCTGTTCGATGACGTCGGGTCTCGTGAGACACAGCATCTCGTTGCAGCCCTCGAGTGACGGGCCTCCGAAATCGTCGGGACCCAGGTCGAGTCCCTGTACGAAAGTGCCGAATGCGCCGTCGAAAACGACGACCCGTTCGCGCACGGCCTCGAGGTAGGTCTGGCGGCTCATGACCCCTTTACGCTACTTGCGCCGTTGGCGAGAGCACGGCCGTAGCATCGTCGTGTGGCCCGAGAAAAGATCTACACACGTGAAGGTGACGACGGCACGACGGGTCTGTTCTACGGCGGCAGAGTGCCGAAAGACTCCGAGTTGCCCCGTGCATACGGCGCAGTCGACGAGGCACAGGCGGTCATCGGCCTGGTTCGTGTGGCCGCCGGTCACGGGTCGGAGGTCGACGCGATCGTGGTGCCGATCATGAAGGACCTCTACGTCTTGATGGCCGAGTTGGCCACGTTGCCCGACAACCGTCACAAGCTGCAGCCCGGTCTCAGCAGTGTGACATCGGAGATGGTCGACCGGCTCGAGGTGATCATCGACGATCTCGACACTCGTTTCGAGCCGCCCACCGAGTTCGTCGTGCCCGGCGAACACCCGGTCGCCGCCTGGCTCGACTTCGCCCGTACGACGGTGCGTCGTGCCGAACGGCAGGCCTTCGGTGCCGCACCGCCACCGAGTTACGTGGTGCCGTATCTCAACCGTCTGTCCGACCTGCTGTGGACGATGGCGCGTTGGCAAGAAGGTGAATCACGCCCCGTCAAGAGCCTCTGAGTCCTGTGCGGTGGGGGTTTCGGCCAGTTGCCCCGCCACTTGGCGGTAGCCGAGGTCTGAAGCACTGCGAATAACCTTGTGCTCATGCGCACTGTGTTCTCCACCGCCAAATCCACTCCCGCGGGTGTCGCCGCAGAAGCGATCCCGGTCGCTGCGTCGGGTCCGATCCCGGCTGGACTCGGTGTCTCGCGGGCTGATCTGTCTGCCCTCGGTTTCGACGGAAAGCCCGGCCAGACCCATGCGCTCCCGCCCGTCGGCAAGGGCAAGCCCGTGCGTGTCCTCGTCGGTGTGGGTGAACCGCGCGACCTCACCGCCAACAGCCTGCGCACGATCGCGGCCTCGATGGCACGTGCGTGTGCCAAGTACGAGTCGTTGGCGACGACGCTGGCTGCGTCGTTGCGCGGCAACGCCAAGGCAGGCGCCCAGGCAGTGACCGAAGGCGCGGCTCTCGCGCTGCATCGCTGGCACGACCTGAAGAACGACAAGTCGGGTCTCGCCGCGCTGACCAAGGTGACCCTGGTGTCGGCCGACAAGACCGCCGAGACGAAGTCCGGCATGGACGCCGGGTCGGTGACGGCACGTGCGGTGTGCATGGCGCGCGACTTTGCGAACATGCCGCCGTCGCACCTGACCGCGAGCAAGTTCGCCGACCACGCCGTCGAGATCGCGCGTCAGTCGGGTCTGCGTGCGACCGTCTACAACCGCGACCAGTTGACGGCGATGGGCTGTGGCGGCATCGTCGGGGTGAACGCGGGGAGTGTCGAGCCGCCGCGCATGGTCAAGCTCGTGTACGCGCCGTCCGGGGCACGCAACAAGGTCGTGCTCGTCGGCAAGGGCGTGATGTACGACTCGGGCGGCATCTCGCTGAAGCCGAGTGATCCGATGCACGCGATGATGAAGATGGACATGAGCGGCGCGGCCGCCGTGCTCGCGACGATGTCGGCGCTGCGTGCGCTGAAGGTGAAGACCCACGTCACCGCGTACCTGATGTGCACCGACAACCTGCCGAGCGGCAGTGCCATGAAGCTCGGTGACGTGCTCACGATGCGCAACGGAAAGACCGTCGAGATCCACAACACCGACGCCGAAGGGCGCTTGATCCTTGCCGACGGCCTGTCGCTCGGTGCGGAGTCGAAGCCCGACGCGATGGTCGACATCGCCACACTGACCGGCGCCTGTCTCGCCGCGCTCGGGAAGAAGATGGCCGGTGTGGTCGGGAACAACCCGGGAGTGGTCGACCAGATCAGGGACTCGTCGACGCGCACCGATGAACTGGTGTGGGAGTTGCCGCTCCACGCCGATTACCGCAAGTTGCTCGACTCGAATGTCGCCGACATGCGCAACATCGGCGGCCCGTACGCCGGTGTGATCACGGCGGCGTTGTTCCTGCGCGAGTTCGTGGGGGACGTGCCGTGGGCTCACCTCGACATTGCGGGCCCCATGGACTCGGACGGCGACGACGGGTGGCTGAACCGCGGAGCGACCGCCTACGGCACGCGTCTGTTGATCGACTTCTGCGCCAACTTCAAGAAGCCGGCGGCTCCGCGAAAGAAGTGATGCGCTGCCGCCTGCGAGGGCGGTTCACGTCTGCAGAGGCTGAAGGTACTTCGCCGCGTCGGCGAGGTGGTCGACCCATGCCGCTGCACTCGGCGGCTCGACGACCGGGGTGACGACGAACTTCGAGGCGCCGATTCCGACGAACTGCTCCACTGTGCGCACGAGGTCGTCCATGGTGCGCGGAACGAGAACCGACGGATCGGCGAGGTCCGGCCGGCGAGCGGCGAGACCGGCGAGCAGCGCCTCGGGTATGTCGCCGACCGAATAAGGAATGAAGACCCCGAAATGTTCCGGCTCGATCTCGCGTCCGTGACCGGCCGCCACATCGTTGATGGTGCGCCACCCCGCTTCGGCGTCGTCGGGTGTCACGAATGCCGGGAGCCATCCTTCGGCGAGGCGACCGACACGCTTCAGTTCGCTCGGCGCGATGCCGCCGAGCCAGACCTCTGGAGGGTTCTGCAACGGCTTCGGCTTCACGCGCAGCCCCTCGTACCGGTAGTGCACGCCCTCGAAGTCGACCGACTCCTGCGTCCAGCAGGCCCTGATCACCGCCAGGGCTTCGTCGAACATCTTGGCGCGCTCGGTGCGTTCGACGCCGAACGCCTGCTGCTCGTGTGCATCGACTGCGCCGAGACCGAACGCGGGCAGCAGGCGTCCGTTCGACATGCGATCGAGCGTCGCCAGTTCTTTGGCGAGCACGACCGGGTTTCGTCCCGGAAGGACCATCACGCTCATGCCGAACTTCAGTTTCTCGGTGCGCGCCGCCGCCATCGACATCGCCACCACAGGGTCGGGTGCTTCGCCGCTGATCCGTTCGCTCAACCACAACGAGTCGAACCGGAGATCCTCGAGCGCGTCCACCACGTCGAGGAACCCGGTGTCGTTCAGGCAGGTGCGAACGCCGAGCCCCACTCCGATGCGCACCTTCACGGTTCCATGCTGGCACACCGTGCCGGTGCGCTTAGCCTTGCACACATGTCGTCTCCGACTCTCGACCCGCTCGCTCAGTTCCGCCTCGACGGCAAGGTCGCGGTCGTCACCGGCGCCTCGGCTGGTCTCGGTGCGCGCTTCGCACGTGTCCTGCATTCGGTCGGCGCTCGCGTCGTGCTGGCCGCCCGGCGACTCGAGCGCCTCGAGGATCTCGCGTCTGACTTGCCCGGTTCGTTGGCGGTTCGCTGCGACGTGGCAGATGCCTCGCAGCGAGAGGCACTCGTCGAGCGCACCTTGGCGGAGTTCGGACGTGTGGACGTTCTCGTCAACAACGCGGGCATCACCCACAAAGTCGCAGTCGAGCGGGAGTCGATCGAGCAATTCCGCGAAGTGATGGAAGTCAACACTGTCGCCCCCTGGCACCTCAGCAAGTTGTGCGGTGCCGACATGACCGCGCGGGGGAGCGGATCGATCGTGAACGTGGCGTCGATTCTCGGCATGGTCGCCGGCACGCCGGTCAAGCAGGCCAACTACGCCGCCAGCAAGGGTGCGGTCATCAACATGACGCGTGAGATGGCGGTGCAGTGGGCGCGCAAGGGTGTGCGTGTGAATGCGCTGTGCCCCGGGTGGTTCCTCTCCGAGATGACCGCAGGCATGGACACCGACGAGGGCTCGCAGCGATACGTCTCGCAGAATTCGCCCATCGCACGGCTCGGCGCCGAACACGAACTCGACGGTGCCCTGTTGTTTCTCGCCAGTGACGCATCGTCGTTCATGACCGGCCAGTCGGTCGTCGTCGACGGCGGCTGGACCGCACGTTGACCTCGACCCCGGGGTCTCTCTCTGCCCGTGAGGCCCTCGCGGCACCGGGAGTCAAACCGCTGCTCGCCTCCAGCACCCTCGTCACGACGGGTGTCCTGCTGCAGGCAACCACCCTCGGAAAACACGTCTTCGACATCACCGACTCGGAATTGTCGATCGGCTTCCTCGGTCTCGCCGAGTTCCTGCCTGCGGCACTGCTCGTGTTGGTGACGGGAACCGTCGCCGACCGTTTCAACCGCAAGCGGGTGTCGCTGGCTGGTCAGTCGGGCGAGCTCGTGACGTCGTTGCTGCTCATGTCGTACGCGCTCACGGAGCCGACGTCGGCGACGCCGATGTACTTCATGGTGGTGTTGTTCGGCACGGCGCGGGCGTTCCTGTCGCCTGCATTTCGCCCGATTGCGGCAATGATCGCCCCCGAGGGTGGACTTCCCCGGGTCGTGGCGATGTTCGGCGCGACATTCACCGCCGCCGCAATCATCGGTCCAGCGACCAGCGGATTTCTCTATGCGGTCCATCCCGCAGTGGCCTACGGCGCCGCGGCCGTACTGATCGCGTGCGGAATGCTGTTCCTGTCGTTCGTGCCGATGCCCGCGGCCGTCGCACCTCCCGTGCCGACCGAGCGACCCACGTTGCGCGACGCAGTGGAGGGTCTGGTCTTCATCAGGCGCACACCGATCCTGCTCGCTGCGATCTCGCTGGATCTCTTCGCGGTGCTGGCCGGCGGTGCGGTCGCTCTCTTGCCGGTGATCGCAGAGGAGCGGCTCGGCGTCGGCGACGTGGCGTACGGCTGGTTGCGTGCCGCCGGCGGCATCGGTGCGGCATTGACCGCGGTGGCGATCGCACTGAGGCCGATCCGACGCCACGTGGGCACCACGCTGCTGGTGGTCGTGGCCATCTTCGGCGCAGCCACCGTCGTGCTCGGGTCGACCCGCACGTTCTGGATCGCCTTTGTGGCGGTCTTGGTGGCCAACGCGGCTGACATGGTGAGTGTGTTCATCAGGTCGTCGTTGGTTCCGCTCGTGACACCCGACGAGAAACGCGGAAGGGTCTCGGCGGTGGAGAACGTCTTCATCGGGGCGTCGAACGAACTCGGCGCATTCGAGTCGGGAGCAGTGTCGAGCCTGGTGGGGACTCCGGTGACCGTCGTCGGTGGCGGACTCGTCACGATCGGCGTGGTCGCTGCCTACTGGGTGAAGTTCCCGGCCCTGCGTCGAGTGGACCGATTCGAGGATCTCGCGACCAATTGAGCCGACCGCACGGCACGGTGGCATAAGGTCGTTCCATGGCTGAATTGTTCGACAAGGTCGAAAAGATCACCAAGATCGACCGCATCGCCAAGCGCGGCATCGTCGTGGAGTTCAAGGAGTTCATCAACCGCGGCAACGTCGTCGATCTCGCGGTCGCATTCGTGATGGGGGCCGCGTTCAAGACAGTCGTCGACTCGTTCGCCGGCACCGACAAGCAACCGGGAATTCTCGGCGGCTTCATCGGGGCCCTCTTCGGCGGCAGTCAGCCTGACTTTTCGAAAAAGGTGCTGACGCTGAACGGTTCGAACATCCCGTTCGGAGCGTTCGCGACGGCGTCTCTGAACTTCTTCTTCGTGTCGCTTGCACTGTTCATCGTCGTGAAGTTCTACAACCGGTTCAGGAACGTCGACGACGACGGTGCCGGCACCGGTACCGGGACAGCTGTCGCGAACGACGAAGTGGCCGTGCTGTTGCGGGAGATCCGCGACGAGATGCGCGCTGCCCGGGGAGACGCACCGCGCGAGTCGTAGCCTTTGGGGTCCCCATGGTCAGTCGTTCCTCCCGTCGCATCGCCGTGTCCGTCGGCATCTCTGTCGCTCTGGTGTCGTCGTGCGCCGGGGTCGGTTCAGAGCCGGCCGAACAGACTCTGCCCGGCATCGGCCGCATCCCCGGCGCGGCGGCGTCGGCCGGTGTCGTCACCGTCGACGGGGTGAGGGCGGTCCTGCCGCCGCTCGAGGGACCGGTTCTTGCCGAGCGCGCGACGGGCAACAAGTTGCTGGTGGTCGGGGACTCGATCCTCGCCGCCACCGCGAGTCGTTACGGCGGTGCGATGTGCGACGAACTGGTGCCGCGCGGATGGCGCGTCGCCGTCGAGGCCGAGGCAGGTCAGATGATCGGGTTCGGCCGTACCGTCGTGCGCGAGCGCATCAACGAGGGATGGGACGCCGCTGTCGTGTTCCTCGGAACCAACTACGGCGGCGACGAAAAGAAGTACGAGGCCGACCTCGAACGCATCGTTGCGTCGCTCGGTCCGCGACCGACGTTGCTTCTCACCGCCACCGAGTACAAGCCGACGATCGCGCAGGTGAACCGTGCCGTTCGCCGTGTCGCCGCTCGCCATCCGCACGCCTCCGTGCTCGACTGGGGCGCGGTGTCGATGCAGGCCGGGGTGTTGAACCGCGACAGGGTGCACCCCACGACCGCGGGACGCACCCTGCTCGTCGAGTCAGTCGCTGCAGCCGTCGGCGATGCACCGTCGGGCAAGGGCGCGTGTCTCGAGTCGGTGTACGTCGACGACTCGTTGATCACCCGCGACGATTTCGTGCCGGACACGACCGACACGGCGGACTGACCGTGCTGCAGGTGAACGGGCTCACGGTCGAGGTGGGCGGCAAGGAAGTGGTGCGCGGTGCGACGTTCACCGTGATGGCGCGCGACAAGGTGGGAATCGTGGGGCGCAACGGGGCAGGGAAGACATCCATGTTCAAGGTGCTCGGCGGCGAAGCCGAACCGGCGGCAGGCACGGTGAGACGGTCGGGAATGTTCGGATATCTCTCGCAGGATCCGAAGTCGGAAGCCGCCCTCGACGGTCGCACGGCGGTGCAGCACGTGCTGTCGGGCCGTGGCATCGACGACGACCTGGTGCGGCTCGAGAAACTTCGCATCGCCATGGAAGAGACACCCGACGAGCGGAGCGTGACCCGCTACACGCGGGCCGAAGAAGAGTTCCGCATGAAGGGCGGCTATTCGGCCGAGAGCGAGGCCCGTTCGATCGCCTCGGGGCTCGGCCTCGCCTCTGACCGGTTGGATCTGCCGGTCGGTGTGCTCTCGGGCGGCGAGCGGCGACGGGTCGAGTTGGCGCGCATTCTCTTCGCTGGCAGCGACCTGCTTCTGCTGGACGAGCCCACCAACCACCTCGACGTCGACGCCAAGACATGGTTGCTCCAGTTCCTCCGTGACTATCGCGGTGCGCTGCTGGTGATCAGCCACGACCTGGAACTGCTCGACGAGGCGATCACGCGTGTCATCCACCTCGACAGGCCGAATGAATCGGACACCGGTGTCGTGGTCGAGTACCGCGGTACCTACACCCAGTACCGCCGGTCCCGCGCCGACGACGAGGCACGCGCCGAGAAGCGTGCGCTCGCGCAGTCGAAGGAGGTCGCCCGTCTGCAAGAGGTCGTCGATCGTTTCGGAGCCAAGGCCTCGAAGGCGTCGATGGCGCACAGCATCGAAAAGCGAATCGCCCGCATCGAGTCGGAAGGCACCGGTCCGATGCGCAAGGAGCGCAAGATCGCCGTTCGATTCCCCGACCCTCCGCCGTCTGGTGAGACCGTGGTGCGCGTGTCGGAACTCTCGAAGGCCTATGGAGGTCCGGCCGTGTTCGAAGACGTGGCGTTCGATCTCGGGCGCGGCGAGCGGCTGCTCGTGCTCGGGTTGAACGGTGCCGGCAAGACGTCGCTCCTGCGGATCCTCGCGGGTCAGACAACCGCCAACCTCGGCCACGTGGAGTGGGGACACCACGTCAGCGTCGGGTACTTCGCCCAGGAACACGACCTGCTCGACCCACGCGAGTCGTTGCTGTGGCACATGCGGCGCGAACTGCCGGCGGGGAGCGGACTCACCGAGACACAGTTGCGCGGATTGCTCGGCATGTTCGGTCTCCACGGAGAAAAGGTCTTCCAGGAGTCGGGAACGTTGTCCGGTGGAGAGAAGACCAAGTTGGCTCTCGCCATGTTGATGGTCGGGCGCAACAACGTCTTGTTGCTCGACGAACCGACGAACAACCTCGATCCGCAGAGTCGCGAGGCGGTCTCCGCCGCACTCGAAGGGTGGAAGGGTTCGATCATCATGGTCAGTCACGACACCGACTTCGTGAAGAGCCTCAGTCCGACGAAGGTGTTGCTGATGCCCGACGGTCAGGTCGACTACTACGGCGACGAGTGGCTGGAGTTGGTGAGCCTGGCCTGAGCGCCCCTGCATGGGGTTCGTCGACCGCGTCGCTGGTACGGTCGCGTCCATGAAATTGGGCATTTTCGGTGGAGCAGTCAACGACGGAACGATCGACGATGTCGTCGCCGAGGCTCGGTCGGCCGAGGTCGACGGTTTCTCGAGTTTCTGGGCGCCGAACATCTTCGGTCTCGACGCCATGACCGCACTCGCCGTCGTCGGCCGTGAGGTGCCGCGTATCGAACTCGGCACCAGCGTCGTGCCGACGTACCCGCGACATCCGCACGCCATCGCACAGCAGGCGCACACGGTGGCGGCGGCATCTGGCAACCGGTTCACGCTCGGCATCGGACTGTCGCACAAGATCGTGATCGAAGACATGCTCGGCATGTCGTACGACAAACCGGTGCGTCACCTGCGCGAGTACCTGCAGGTCTTGATGCCTCTGTCGCGCGGTGAGACCGCCCACGTCGACGGTGAGACCTACCGTGTGCACGCCGCGATCGCAGCCAAGGGGTCGAACGGTTTCGGTGTCGTCATCGCCGCCCTCGGCGAACAGATGCTGCGCGTGACCGCGGCCCTCGCCGACGGAACTCTCACCTGGTGTACGGGCCCCTCGACACTCGCCGGCCACACCATTCCCACGATCACCCGCGCGGCCGACGAGCTCGGTCGTCCTGCACCCCGCGTGATCGCGGCCCTGCCCGTGTGCGTGACCGCCGACAAAGAAGCCGCCGCGGCGCGCGCGGCGAAGGTCTTTGCCGTCTACGGCACCTTGCCCAGTTACCGCGCGATGCTCGACCGGGAGGGTGCGGCAGGCCCGGCCGACATCGCCATCACCGGCACCGTCGCCGAGGTGCAGGACAGGGTCTCTGCTCTCGCGTCGATCGGTGTCACCGATTTCGCAGCCGTCGAGTTCGGCGCGACACCCGACGAGATCGCAGACACCCGCGCCGCGTTGAAGGGGCTCCTGTGACAGCCCTCGACGACGCGGTCTCGTTCACTCGGGGGCCGGCGATGAAGAACCGCTTCATGTTGGCTCCGTTGACCAACCAGCAGAGTCACGACGACGGGACTCTCTCCGACAACGAACACCACTGGCTCACAATGCGTGCCGAAGGTGGGTTCGGCCTCGTCATGACGTGCGCGGCGCACGTACAGAAGGTGGGACAAGGTTTTGCGGGTCAACTCGGAGTGTTCGACGACGTGCACATCGACGGCCTCACCCGACTCGCACGAGACCTGAAGTCGCACGACACGGTGGCGGTGGTGCAGTTGCACCACGCCGGTCACCGCTCGCCCGCGGCATTGATCGGCAGTGACCCGGTCTGTCCGTCGGACGATCCCGAGACCGGTGCACGCGGGCTGTCGACCGGTGAAGTGGAGCAACTCGTCGACGACTTCGTGACCGCGGCCGTGCGCTGCGAACGGGCCGGTTTCGACGGGGTGGAACTGCACGGCGCACACGACTACATGATCTGTGAGTTCTTGAACCCCGACCTCAACCGTCGCGACGACAAGTACGGCGGATCACTCGAGAACAGGGCCCGCATGTTGATGGAGATCGTGGCAGGCATCCGCGAACGATGCGGCGCCGACTTCAACCTCTCCGTGCGGCTGTCACCGGAACGGTTCGGCATGCGCACGGCCGAGATCGTGGAGGTCTACTCGATGCTCGTCGACAGCGGTCACGTCGACTTCATCGACATGTCGCTGTGGGACGTGTTCAAGAAGGGGGCCAACGAGGGTTTCGAAGAGATCGCTCTGTTGGACCTCTTCGCAGGTGTCGAACGCGGCGAGACACGTCTCGCGGTGGCCGGCAAGCTGTATTCAGCAGAAGATTGCCGTCGTGCCCTCGACGGCGGCGCCGACATGGTCGTCATCGGTCGCGGTGCGATCCTGCACCACGACTTTCCGCGGCTCGCCGCCGACCCCACGTTTCAGGTACGCAGTCTTCCCGCCAGTCGTGACGTGTTGGCCGCCGAAGGTCTGTCGGAGACCTTCATCGGATACATGGGCAACTGGCCCGGATTCGTGGGCGAGTAGACCTCAGCGGAGGGAGATCGGCGTTCCGGTGCCGACCTGGTCGAAGAAGTCGTTTCCTTTGTCGTCGACCACGATGAATGCCGGGAAATCCTGCACCTCGATCTTCCAGACGGCCTCCATGCCCAGTTCGGGATACTCGAGCACTTCGACCTTGGTGATGCAGTCCTGTGCGAGACGTGCGGCCGGGCCGCCGATCGAACCCAGGTAGAAGCCCCCGTGCGCGCGGCAGGCCTCTGTC
The DNA here is from genome assembly GCA_964416135.1 of uncultured Bifidobacterium sp. GTDB lineage: Bacteria > Actinomycetota > Acidimicrobiia > Acidimicrobiales > Ilumatobacteraceae > UBA2093. The sequence goes on along the minus strand of CAYQCU010000006.1, from coordinate 26,476 downwards.
ACCTGGCGCGAGCGGTTGCCTTTGGCGAGCATGACGAAGGACCCGCCCGCCGCCTGGAACTCGGCCACGTAGGAGTCCATGCGACCGGCCGTGGTCGGTCCGAACGAGCCTGATGCCATGCCGTCGGGGGTCTTGGCCGGTCCCGCGTAGTAGACGCAGTTGTTGCGCATGTAGTCGGGCAGGCCTTGACCGGAGTCGAGACGCTCCTTCAGTTTCGCGTGCGCAATGTCGCGTGCCACGACCATCGGACCGCTCAACATGACACGTGTCTTGACCGGGTAGCGCGACAGCGTCGCTCTGATCTCGTCCATCGGCCGGTTGAGATCGACGTGCACCACTTCTTCGGAGAGGTCGTCTTCTGTCACCTCGGGGAGGAAACGCGCGGGATCGGTCTCGAGTTGCTCGAGGAACACACCGTCGGCGGTGATCTTGCCGAGTGCCTGCCGGTCGGCACTGCACGACACGGCGAATGCCACCGGGCAACTCGCGCCGTGGCGCGGTAGACGAATGACCCGCACGTCGTGGCAGAAGTACTTGCCTCCGAACTGCGCACCGATACCGGTCTCTTGCGAGAGCTTCAAGATCTTTGCCTCGAGTTCGAGGTCGCGGAACCCGTGACCGAGAATGCTTCCCTCGGTCGGGATCGAATCGAGATAGCGGGCGCTCGCGAGCTTGGCGGTCTCCACCGCGTGCTCGGCCGACGTGCCGCCGATGACGACCGCGAGGTGGTACGGAGGGCACGCGGCGGTCCCGAGGGTGACCATCTTGTCGAAGACCCACGGCAACAGGGTCTTTTCGTTGAGGAGAGCCTTCGTTTCCTGGAACAGGTAGCTCTTGTTGGCTGATCCGCCGCCCTTGGCCATGAACAAGAACTTGTAGGCATCGCCGTCGACGGCGGAGATCTTGATCTCGGCAGGCAGGTTGTTGCCGGTGTTCTTCTCTTCGTACATCGAGATCGGGGCCAGTTGGCTGTAGCGGAGGTTGCTCGTGAGGTACGTGTTGAAGACGCCGCGCGCGATCGCTTCTTCGTCGCCGCCGCCGGTCAACACGAACTGGCCCTTCTTGGCCTTGACGATGGCAGTGCCCGTGTCCTGACACATCGGAAGCACTCCACCGGCCGCGATCGAGGCGTTCTTCAGCAGGTCGAGCGCCACGAACTTGTCGTTGCTGCTCGCTTCGGGGTCGTCGAGGATGTTGCGCAACTGCTGGAGGTGTCCGGGTCGCAGGAGGTGTGCGATGTCGCGCATGGCCGTCTCGGTGATGAGGGTGAGTACCTCGGGCTCGATGCGCAAGAAGCGCCCGGCGGGGGTGTCGATCGTCGACACTCCGTCGGCGGTGATCAGTCGGTACGGGGTGGTGTCGGGGCCGAGGGGGAGAATCTCGGAGAACGCGAACTCTGCCATGGAGCGAAGGCTAGGCGTTCGGATCGAGCGGCCACTCATGCTTCGGGTAGCGACCAGCCATCTCTTTGCGCACCTCGAGCCATGATCCGCTCCAGAACCCGGGCAGGTCAGAAGTCACCTGTATCGGCCTGTCGGCAGGCGAGAGCAAACTGATGCGAAGCGGCACTGCACCGTCGAGCACGGTCGGGTGCGTGCGGACACCGAACACGTGCTGGACACGAGCAGAGACCGCAGGTGCGACGGGGTCGGAGTAGTCGATCGCAAGTGAGCGCCCACGCGGTGGAGCCCACTCGCGCGGTGCGATGCGATCGAGAATCGCGCTCGCATCCCAGCCGAGTACCGACGAGAGCACCATCGCCAGATCGATCTTGGCGAGGTCTGCTCGACCGGTGGCCCCCGCGAGATACGGCACGAGCCAGTCGTCGAGACTCGTGAGAAGAGCCTTGGTCCCGAAGTCGGGCCAGGTCTCGCCGAGGTGATGTCGCGCGAACGCGACACGTGCCCGCAGGGTGTCTGCCTGTTCGGTGCCGCCGAGCACTGCGAATCGGGTGGCACGGATGCGCTCGACCAGTTCGTGTGTCGTCTCGTCGCCAGGTGTCGGCACCAGGTCTCGCTCGTCGAGGCGGATCGACCCCACCTTGCGCACGACACGCAGGACGAGGTCGTCGCGCGACTTGTCCCACACCAGGTGTGAGTCGACTTCGACTGCGTCGCCGAGCACCGGGGCGATGAGGTCGACGTCGACGGCTGCACCGCGTCGCACCATCGACGTTCCGCGCTGAGCGTCGAGATCAGCGGCCACGAGGAAGGTCTCGGGTGCGATCAGGTCGTTGCGGTCGAGTCGCACACCGCCACCTCCACGCATCACGAACTGGCCGGGCGATTCGCGTCGCATCGCAAGTCGGTCGGGATAGGCCGACAAGAGTGCGGCGCCGCACAACGTGTCGATCTCGTCGCGACTCACCGATGGCTCGACGATGCGTGCCCGAGTGGCGATTCCGCGAGCCGTCTGGAGGACACGCCGAGTGGCACCCCGGTCTGTGGCGTCGTGTGAGTCGAGCCCGACGAGCACCCGGGCGCGCAGCGCGAGATCGACGGGCAGATCGCTCGGTCGCCCCCGGAAGATGTCGCGTTCTTCCAGGAGGGCCGCCACCAGACACGAGATCCAGCCGGTGACCGAATCATGCGAGTTGCGCGCCACCATCGCGGCCAAGCGTGGGTGGAGCGGCAGTGCGAGCGCCGCCCGGCCGAGCGAGGTGACCGAACCCGAGTCGTCGATCAACTGCAGCATCGCCAACGTGTCGTAGGCCGCGGCGAGGGCACGTGGCGGGGGTGGGTCGAGAAAGGGCAGCGAATCGGTCGGTGTTCCCCACGCGGCGATCTCGAGTGCGACGTTGCACAGATCGACCTGTGTGATCTCGGCGGGAAGATGCGCCGGGCGGGTCGACTCTTCGATGCGGCTCCACAGTCGGTAGGCGACGCCGGGACCGACGCGACCGGCGCGGCCGCTCCGCTGGTCAGCCGACGCTCGCGATGTGGCAACCGTTGTGAGCGCAGTGAGACCGGTGCGCACGTCGAGTCGCGGCACACGCGCCAATCCGGCGTCGATCACCACCGACACGCCGTCGACGGTGAGAGAGGTCTCGGCGATGTCGGTGGAGAGCACCACGCGACGTCGCGGTCCGGCGCGAAGTGCGGCATCTTGTTCTTCGACCGACAGTGCACCGGCGAGACGAACCACGTCGACGACGTCTCCGCGGCGTTCCTCGACGGCGGCGCGACATCGCTCGATCTCACCGATGCCGGGCAGGAACACCAACAGGTCCCCGTGCGTGTCGCGAAGTGCCGTGTCGACCGCATCGGCGACCGCGTTCTCGAGGCGGGCGTCACGATGCCTGGGGAGATGGCGGACGTCGACGGGGTGTTGACGGCCGGCCGACTGCACCACGGGAGCCGGGGCGTCGCCGGTGCCGAGCAGTCCGGAGAACTTGTCGACGTCGATCGTGGCCGACATTGCGAGAACCTTCACATCGAGTCCGAGTGCACGACGTGCATCGAGCATGAAGGCGAGTCCGAGGTCGGTGGGGACGTTGCGCTCGTGCACTTCGTCGAAGATCACGAGCCCTGTGCCCTCGAGTGTCGGGTCAGACTGGATACGCCTCGTGAGTATGCCTTCGGTGAGCACCTCGATGCGGGTGGTGCGCCCGACGCGTCGTTCGTCGCGTGTCTGGTAGCCGACGGTGGCGCCGACGTCCTCGCCGAGAAGCGACGCCATTCGCTGTGCGGCTGCCCTGGCGGCGAGTCGTCGCGGCTCGAGCATCACGATCTTGCGACCGGCGAGCCACTCGGCGTCGAGCAGTCTCAGCGGGACGAGGGTCGTTTTTCCGGCTCCCGGCGGTGCGACCAGGACGGCTCCGCTCGAGCGAGAGAGGGCCCGTGCGAGATCGCCGATGACGTCTTCGACGGGTAGGTCTGTCGGCGCAGGAAGTGCGACCACGCCGCGACGGTTTCGCAGTCGCTCAGGCGAGCGCGGGAGTGCCGCGGAAAGGAACCGGATCGCCCGGGGCGGGAAGCGTGGGCTTCGACCACGCGGTGATGCGGGCAACCTCGGCAGCGACACCGCGCCAGTCGGCCGGGTTCCAGCCCTGTGCGGCCGCTGGGATGGTGCCGTTGGACTGCACCAAGACGAACGCCGGAAGCTCGCTCAGTCCGAAACCCTTCACGACGGCGCGGTCGGGGTCGCAGTAGACGAGGAACTCGTCGGCGAAGGGACCGAGGAAGGCTCGGGCCCCTTCTTCGTCGCAGGTGACGACGAAGTTCACACGCACGGCCGCTCCGGAGAACTGGCGCATCACACGCACGGCAGTCTCGAGGATCCACGAGCTCTCGTTGGTGTAGGGGTCGAGAACGACCGATGCCAAATGGAACGTGGTGAGCCATTCCCGCAGTGTCCGCGGCTCGCCCGTCAGGGGGCTGAGCACGAGGTCGAGGTTCGGGTCGGGGAGTCGTTCGCTTGCCACGGGGTTTCAGGCTAGACGACCTCCGTTAGCGTGACGCAGGTGCACCCCATCGAGCACCTCAGATATGTCGCCCGTTCACACGGCGCAGACCCCGTGGAGGTGGCATTTGGTGCCGCCGAGGCACTCTCGGGCGTGGTCTCCGACCCACCGGCACTTTTGGTGTCAGCGAGGCGTCTGGTGGAGCACCACCTCCTGAACGGCCCGCTGTGGACCGTCTGTGCTCGTGCAGTGACATCGATCGACCCTCGCCGCGACTTGTCGGCGACGGTGACATCGATGTCTGCCGACGACACCGCAGGTCACCTGGTCGATGCGCTCGTCGACGTGGCAACGGTGACGACCGTGGGGTGGTCGGGACATTTTCTCGATGCGCTCGTTCGCTCCGGTGGCTCGCACGCTCTGGTGGTCGACTCTCTCGGTGACGGCCAGGACATGCTGCGCGTCCTGTCTCGACGCGACGTGAGTTGCGAACTCGTCGCGCCTGAAGGCGCGGGAGCGGCCGCGGTGTCCAGTGACGCGGTGGTGTTGCCGGTCTTCGCCGTCGGCGACGATTCGGCGCTGTGTCCCGGTGGTGCTCTCGCGCTCGCATCGAGTGCGTACTGCGCCGGCCGTCCGGTGTGGGTGGTGTGTCCCGTCGGCGTGCGCCTGTCGCAGCCGATGTTCGATCAGATGGTGCGGGCCGCCGTCGGGCGCCCCGATCCGTGGGCTGCCGGTGTCGACGTGGTTCCGCACGGATTGATGTCCCGCGTCTTTGCTCCCGACGGTGAGCACGCTGTCGACCACCTTCGCGCCATGCCGGCCGCGCCGAACGCACCGGAGTTGACGCGCGCACTCGCTCCGTGATCCACGTTCGATCATCACGGTCTAGGTTGGCCTCGGACGGCGCAGTGTGTCGATGTCACGACCGAAGGAGACGGCAATGGGTGAGATGGTGGAGTTTGCGAGCAACGGCGGGAAGTGCACGGGGTATCTGGCAGGCGACACCGGTCCGGGTGTGATCGTGATCCAGGAATGGTGGGGTCTCGTCGACCACATCAAAGACGTCGCCGACCGGTTCGCCGCGGCCGGGTTCACGGCACTCGCGCCCGACCTCTACCACGGTCAGGTGACGACTGAGCCGGATGCCGCCGGCAAGTTGTTGATGAACCTGAACCTGGCCACTGCCGGAAAAGACTTGAGCGGCGCGATCGACCTTCTGCGAGCACGCACCGGTCGCGACAAGGTCGGCGTCACTGGTTTCTGCATGGGCGGCGGACTCACGTTGATGGTCGCCTGCCAACGGCCCGACGCGGTGGCAGCCGCCGCGCCCTTCTACGGTGCGATGCGGCCGGACACTCCGGTCGACTGGGACTCACTCGCGGCGCGCGTCGAAGGCCACTACGCCGAGAACGACCACGGCAGTGCCGCGCCCGACGCTGTACGGGCACTGGAGGCCGATCTGCGGTCGCGCGGCAAGGACGCGACGTTCCACGTCTACCCGGGGACACACCACGCGTTCTTCAACGACACACGTGCGGAGGTGTACGACGCCGCGGTGTCGGCGACTGCGTGGGATCGCACGGTCGCGCTCTTCCGCACGACGCTCTGAACGGCGTCGCCCGCGACCCCGACAGTTCAGCCGGCGAGTTCTGCGATCGCCTCTGAGATCGCGATCGCACGACGAGCATTGTCGACGTGCAGGTTCTCGATCATCCGTCCGTCGAGCTGCACGACGCCCTTGCCGTCTGCCAGCGCCTGGTCGAAGGCTTCGATGACACGTCGGGCGTGTGCGACTTCGTCGTCGGAGGGAGACCAGACATCGTTGGCGACAGTCACCTGGTCGGGGTGGATGAGGGTCTTGCCGTCGAAGCCCATCTCTGAGCCTTGCACGCACTCGGCGCGGAACCCGTCGGCGTTCTTGATGTCGTTGTAGACACCGTCGAGGATCGGCTTGCCCGATTCGCGCGCCGCGAGAAGTGCCATGTGCAGGCTCGGCACGAGGGGGTGGCGACCGGGGACCTGAGAGGCTCTCAGTTCTTTCGCGAGGTCGTTGGTTCCCATCACGAGCGCCGTGACGCGCGGGTGGGCGGCGATCTGGCGGCAGTCGAGGATCGCAGTCGGCGTCTCGATCATCGCCCAGATGCCCATGGTGGCGGGTGCTCCCGCGGCATCGAGTGCGTGCGACACTTCGTCGACCTGTGCGACCGAGTCGATCTTCGGGATCACGACCGCCGAGATCGGCGTTCGTGCGGCGGCTGCGACGTCGTCGGATCCCCACGGGGTGGCAAGTGCGTTGCACCGAATGGTGAGTTCGCGCTTGCCGTACTCACCGGACGAAGCGGCGGCGACGGCTTGTGCCCTGGCCGTGTCTTTGGCGTCGGGCGAGACGGCGTCTTCGAGGTCGAAGATGATCGCATCGGCCGCGATCGTTTTTGCTTTCTCCAGCGCTCGTTCGTTGGCGGCCGGCATGTAGAGCGCGCTGCGGCGCGGACGGAGCGATGTCACGGTGGGGTCCTTTCTCGGTGACAGGTCGGTCAGAAGCCGTAGGCCTCGGCCAGTTGCGGGTCGCGAGCCGCGAGTTGACGTGCCAACTCGACGACGACCTTGCACTGCTTCACGGACGCATCGTCTTCCATCTTCCCGTCGAGCATGATCGCACCGGTGCCGTCGCCCATCGCGTCGATGACGCGCTGCGCCTGGCGCACGTCCTCGGGACGCGGACTGAAGACGCGCTTGGCGATCTCGACCTGCACCGGGTGAAGGCTCCACGCTCCGACGCAGCCGAGCAGGTAGGCGTTGCGGAACTGGTCTTCGCAGGCGACCACGTCCTTGATGTCGCCGAAAGGTCCGTAGTAGGGGAGTACGCCGTGCATCACGCACGCATCGACCATTCGTGCCATCGTGTAGTGCCAGAGGTCCTGTTGGAAGGTCTGGCGGCTGCCGTGGTAGTCGTCACCCTGGGGGTCGACGCGAACCACGTAGTCGGGGTGACCGCCGCCGACCCGGGTCGTCTTCATGCGGCGGTTCGCCGCGAGGTCTGCCGGACCGAGCGAGATGCCCTGCATGCGCGGTGATGCGCCGCAGATCTCTTCCACGTTCGCCACGCCGCGCGCGGTCTCGAGGATCGCATGAAGAAGGAGCGGCTTCTTCAACCCGGCACGTGCCTCGAGTTGGGCCAGCAGTCGGTCGACATAGTGGATGTCCTCCGGGCCTTCCACCTTCGGGATCATGATCACGTCGAACTTGTCGCCGGCCTTGGTGACGATCTCGACCATGTCGTCGAGGAACCACGGTGAGTCGAGGCTGTTGACACGGGTCCACAGTTGTGTGTCGCCGAAGTCGAGCGAATTGGCCACCTCGATGAGTCCGGCGCGCGCGGCTTCTTTGTCGGCCATCGGAATGGCGTCCTCGAGGTTGCCCAAGATGACGTCGACCGTCGGAATGGTCTCGGGGAGTTTCGAGACCATCTTTTCGTTGTGAGGCGGGAAGAAGTGGATGACCCGGCTCGGACGGAACGGAATCTCGCGCAACGGCTCGGGAGCGCCGGCGGCGAGGGGCTTGAAGAAATCCTTGGGGGAACGCACGGCCAGAAGCGTAGGTCGTAGCGTCTCGGGGGTGAAACCCGGATTCGACGCGGTGCTGTTCGATGCGGGGGGTGTGCTCGTCGTTCCAGACCCTGCCGTGCTCGCTCCGACGCTGGCCTACTACGGCGGATCCGACGACCACCACCGGCACGTGCGTGCGCACTACGCCGCGATGGCCGCCAAGTCGCGCGCAGGCGTCGGCGAGGACGACTGGTCGCACTACAACGAGGCCTACGTGCGCTCAGTCGGTGTTCCGGAGCACGACGTGCGCGCGGCCGCCGATGTGCTGTCGCGCACCCGTCATGCCCACTTGTGGCGACACCAGGTTCCCGGTGCCGCCCAGGCACTGCGCCATCTGGCGAGTGCGGGCGTGCCGCTCGGCGTGGTGAGCAACGCGTCGGGGCAGATCGAAGAGATTCTCTTGCGAAGCGGCGTGTGCCAGGTGGGTGAGGGCGATCTCGCGTCGATGCGGTGCATCATCGATTCGCATCTGGTCGGAGTGTCAAAACCCGACCCACGCATCTTCGATTTCGCACTGCCGCACTTCGACGGCATCGACCGTTCGCGGATCCTCTACGTGGGCGACTCGGTGACGATGGATGTGGGCGGCGCGACAGCCGCCGGTCTCGTGCCGGTGCTCGTCGATCCACACGACGACGCCGTCGACCTGGTGACGTGCACGCGTATCGCCAAGGTCGCCGACCTCGTCGGCATGGTGTGACAGATGCGGACGTGACGACCGGGTCGCTGCGAACTACTTCTGCGCGCTGCAGAGGTTCTTGGCGATCACCTTCAGGCACAGTGTCTCGTCTGCGCCCTCGAAGATCGACAGAACGCGGGCATCGACGTAGAGCCGGCTCACCGAGTACTCCTCGGCGTATCCGTATCCGCCGTGGATCTGCAGTGCCTCACGGGTGACCCACTCGGCCGCCTTGCACACGTACGCCTTCACCATCGACGCTTCCATGGCCCCTTCACCCTTGCCCATGAGGCCGGCGACGGCGTAGGAGAACTGGCGGGAGGCCTGAGTGATCACGGCCATGCGACCGAGCTTGACCTTGGTGAGTTCGTATTCGCTGATGGGCTGTCCGAACACCACACGGTTCTGTGCGTAGTCGAGAGCGGCCTCGTAGGCGGCCTGCATGACGCCGACGGCACGTGCAGCGGTCTGCAGTCGGCCGTTCTCGAAGCCTGCCATCTGGAGATAGAAGCCGTTGCCGAGTCCGTCGCGTCCGCCGATGAGGTGCGTCTCGGGCACCCACCAGTTCTCGATCGCGATCTCGTAGCTGTGCATTCCGCGGTAACCGATGGTGTCGATCGGGCGACCTTCCATCTTTCCGCCGCCGTCCTGGGTGAACATGAAGCCGTGCGCATCGCCGACAGGCTTCGGCACGATGAAGAGAGAGAGACCTCGGTGTGCCTTCGAGCGGTCGGGATCGGTGCGTGCGAGCAGCATCAGCACGTTCGCCCGTGCGCCGAACGTGCACCAGGTCTTGACGCCGTTGATGAGCCAGCCGGCCTCACCGTTCGGGCCGGGCGCCTCGACGGCGGTGGTCTTCAGCCCGGCCACGTCGGAGCCGTAGTCGGGCTCGGTCACCGCGACGGCCGAGAGAACCTCGGCACTCGCGAGCTTCGGAAGCCACTCGTGCTTCTGCTCCTCGGTGCCGCCCTTGACGAGCGCACGAGTGAGGATCTCGGGGCGTGTGATCAACGACCCACCGATGCCGAGTGACGCACGGGAGAGTTCTTCGGTGGCGATCACGGAGGCCATGTATTCGCTCTCGCCGCCTTCGCTGAACCCGCCGTACTCGACCGGAACGCTGAGGCCGAATGCGCCGATCTCGGCGAGACCTGCGATGACTTCCTCGGGAACGTCGTCGTTGTGACGGTGCACGTGCTCAGCCTTCGGTGCCACGACCTTGGTGGCGTACGACCGGAACGTGTCCTGCACCATCTCGAACTCACCGTCGAGATGTCGCGGACCGGAGACATCGGCGAGCGAGGCGAGGAAGGCAGGATCGCGGAAGGTCTCCACGAAATCTGCCGCCGGCGCGAGTCGCGACGCCTCGACGCCCCACAGTTTCTCGCGACCGACGAGTCGTGTCACGAAGTCGTGCACCATGTCGGCGGTGAACGCACACGCGATGCGACCCTCGGCGTCGCCCTTGGCGCCGTAATCGAGCAACGAGCGTGCCGTCTCGACCGCGGCCGCGACGTGTGCGAGGTCGTAGGCCAGTGTCTGGTTCTTGTCGGGACCGCCGAGTGCGACGAGGCGCGAGATGGCGGTCTTCACCATGTCGCTGCAGGTCGAAATGGTGGTGGCTGCGGTCTGAAGGTCGGGGGCGACTGTCATGGTCGGGAACGCTACAACGGCACACGGGTGCGGTCCCCAGTCGTCCCCGAGTGGCATGTGGCGCACCCCGGCTCGGTCCCTGCCGCCAGCGACCGCGGGTGGTTGTCCCCACGCAGCCGGGGCGAATGGGCAAGAGTGGAGGGGTGGACGGGCATCTCCCCGAGGTCGAGCCTCGCAGTCGTCTGGCGCGGATTCCCCGCACCGTGAAGTTCCTGCTCGTGGCTTTCGTCGTCTACTTCTTCGTGCTGCCCCTCATTCCGGGCTTCCGCGACGCGATCGCCGACCTCAACCGGATCGACCCGTACTTGCTCGGGGTGGGGCTCGGCCTGCAGGCCTTCTCTCTGCTCGCCTACACCATGCTCACGCGGGCCGCCCTCGTGGAGCACGGCGACCACATCGGGGTGTTGCGTCTGTTTCGCATCCAGCTGAGCACCAAGGCGCTCGGCAACATCGTCCCCGGGGGCAGCGCGGCGAGCACCGCACTCGGATACAGGTTGATCACCATGTGCCGGGTGCCCAAGCCTGATGCCGCGTTCGCGCTCGCAACCGCCGGGATCGGGTCTGCAGTGGTCCTGAACTTCATCTTGTGGTTCGGCCTCATCGTGTCGATTCCGATCCGCGGAGTCAACCCCATCTACGGCACCGCAGCGATCGTGGGTGTCCTGCTGATGGCGTTCGCGGCCTTCCTCATCTTCGGTCTCATCGAAGGGCAAGGACGGTCAGAGCGGTTGGTGCGCGCCATTGCCCGGCGCGTCGGCTTCAACGACGAGCGCGCCGCCGATGTCCTGGAACATCTCGGGCGTCGCATCGAGTGGCTCGCCACCGAGCGGCGTCTGTTGTGGCGGGTCGTCGGATGGTCGACGGTCAACTGGGCACTCGACATGGCGTCGCTGTGGGTGTTCATCCGTGCGTTCGGCGGCAACCTCGACCTCGACGCTCTCATCGTTGCGTTCGGCATCGCGAACGTGTTCAGCGTGATTCCGATCACCCCGGGCGGCCTCGGCATCGTCGAGGGTGTCTACATTCCGATGCTCGTCGGGTTCGGTCTCGGCCAGAGAACCGCGACACTGGGTGTCATCTCGTACCGCGTCGCCCAGTACTGGTTGCCGATCCTGGTCGGGTGGCTGTCGTATCTCTCGCTGAGGGTGGGGCCGTTCGCGATCGACCGCAAGCACCGGTTGGCGACTCTCGGTCGTGTCGCGGCCGAACAGGCCGAGCGTCAGTTGAGCACCGTCGACTGGGTCGAACAGTACGCACCGCGTGACCGCACCGGGCAGTTCCCGATGCCCACCTTCGACCCGGCCGACCTCGAGTACTCCGACGACACGGACGGATCAGAACGCCCCGACTAGCGTCGGACGTCATGGCAACACACGAACGCCCCTTCGGACGCTGTCTCGAAGACTTCACGGTCGGAGACATCTATCGCCACTGGCCCGGCAAGACGATCACCGAGTACGACGATCATCTCTTCTGCATGATCACGATGAACCATCATCCGCTCCACACCAACGACTGGTTCGCGAGCGAGAGCGTGCAGGGTCGCAACGTGGTGGTCGGCAACCTCGTGTACTCCCTCGTGCTCGGCATGAGCGTGCCCGACGTGAGCGGCGCGGCCATCGCCAATCTCGAAGTCGAGACCCTTCAGCACAAGTTCCCCACGTTCCACGGCGACACCATCCACGCCGAGACACGCGTGCTCGACGTGCAGGAGAGCAAGTCGAAGAACGACCGCGGAATCGTCACCGTCGAGACGAAGGGCTTCAACCAGGACGGCAAAGAGGTGTGCTACTTCCGTCGTCGCGTCATGGTCTGGAAGCGCGAGTTCGCACCGACCCGTCGTCGTCCCTACGACGGACAGGACGTGTGGGCCGACTAGGTCGCGACGACCGTCTGGTCGCCGCCCTGCTCGCATGGGGCGCGACATCGCTGAGAGACCTGCCCTGGCGTCGCACCGACGACCCGTGGAAGGTTCTCGTCAGCGAAGTGATGCTGCAGCAGACTTCCGTCGCCCGGGTGACGCCCAAGTTCGAGACGTTCATCGAGGCGTTTCCCGCGCCGGTCGACCTCGCGCGTTCGCCACTGGCCGATGCACTGGTGCTGTGGCAGGGGCTCGGGTATCCGCGGCGGTGTCGCAATTTGCACCTTGCTGCCGGTGTGATCGCACGCGACCACGGCGGAATCGTTCCTGACTCGCTCGACGGGTTGCTGGCGCTTCCCGGCATCGGCGCCTACACGGCGCGCGCAGTCCTCGCATTCGCGTATCGGCGCGACGTCGCGGTGGTCGACACGAACGTCTCGCGCGTCCTGTCGCGGCTCGACGGTGTGTCGATGACTGCACGACAGCTGCAGGAACGCGCAGATCGACTGGTTCCGACGGGGTTGTCGTGGGAGTGGAACCAAGTGGTCATGGACGTCGGTGCGCGTATCTGCACTGCTCGTGCCCCGAAGTGCGACGCGTGTCCCGTGTCCGAGTGGTGCACATGGAGGGGTGTCGGCGCCGACCCCGCGCCGGCGTCGGCGGGTGCCAGCCGTCCGCAGGCGCGTTTCGAAGGGTCTGATCGTCAGGCGCGCGGTCGGGCGATGCGGGCACTGTCAGACGGTGCGCGATCGCGCTCGGAACTGTCCGATGCGATGGGAGTCGATGCGTCCCGTGCCGAACGTCTCTTGTCCGGCCTGATCAATGAAGGCCTCGTCGTCGAGTGCGACGAGATGTTGATGCTGCCGACTGTGGTGATCAGCGAGTCGTGACCCAGTCGACGACCAGTCGGTTCACCACGTCGGGTTTCTCGAGTTGGAGAAAGTGGCCGGCACCGGCGACCACCTCGACATGCGTCCAGGGGTTCATCACTCGCGATGCCTCAGCCACGTCGACGCCGATGCAGCCGTCGTCAGCTCCGTGCAGATACAACGTGGGCTGCGTGAGCGGCTCTGATCCCTGTGCCTGGATCGCGTCGTAGCGGGGATCGCGTGGTCCGGCGCCGAGGGTCGCTCGGTAATAGCCGAGCGCCGCGCTGATGTGGGCGGGGTCACGGAGACATGCCTTGCAGTTCTCGGCGTCGGCGGCACCGGCGTAGCCCGGCGACCAGTCGCGCCACAACATGTCGACGAACGCGAGGTCGTTCGACGGCACGACCATGTCGGCGAGCGGATGCTGGAAGAAGAACATGTACCAACTGCGCTTCAGTTGGTCGGGGTTCGTCACGAATGCAGCACCCATCGCCCCGCCAGGGGGAACAGCCATGCCGACCACCCGGCGCCAACGGTCGGGTTCACTGGCCGCGGCACCGTATGTGCTCGGTGCTCCCCAGTCGTGCCCGATGATGACGGCATCGGAGTCAGCGCCGAGGAGTTCGTGCAGGGCATTGGCGTCGGCCGAGAGTGCGCCCGTCTGGTACATCCCGTCAGGCGCGAGTGAGGACGGTGCATACCCGCGGGTAAACGGTGCAACTGCGCGAAAACCTGCGTCTGCGAGCGCAGGCAGCAAGTGTCTCCAGCTGTGTGCGGAGTCGGGAAAACCGTGGAGACACAGAGCCAACGGTCCGTCGCCGCACTCGAGCCATGCGAAGTCGATGCCGTTCGCCGTGCCGTGTCCGGTCGTGACGGGTGGAGCCATGGCCGAACCGTAGTCGGTGCGACAGGAGTCACCGAGTCCGCGGTTTACAGCGCCGCCCGGTGTTCGTAGCGTCTCGGCAATGGGGGAGCGACCAATGAAAGTCACGTTCCACGGCGTGCGTGGATCGACGCCGTGTCACGGAGACGACACCGTTCGCTACGGCGGCAACACCGCCTGTGTCTCGGTCCTCGTCGAGGGCGAGAAGCCACTCCTGCTCGATCTCGGCACCGGGCTCCGTTATTTCGGTCGCGAGTGGGTGGACAGCTCGTCGTTGCCGTTCGACGGACATGCACTCGTCACGCATCTCCACTGGGACCATGTGCAGGGCCTGCCCTTCTTCTTCCCGATGTTGGTCCCGGGTGCGCGCTTCGTCGTGCACGGTCCGCGACAAGATGACGCCTCGTTCGCCGAGGCGATGGGCCGCGTGGTGCGTCCGCCCACGTTCCCGGTGACTCTCGACGAGTTCGCCGGTGACGTCGAGTTCCGTGACATCGCAGAAGGTCAGTTCGAGATCGGCGGGTTCCGCGTCACGGTGCGCAACGTCCCGCACATCGGGCCGACGGTCGGATACCGCATCGAACATGCCGGGCGCGTGGTCACGTACGTGAGCGACCATCAGCAGCCCGTCGACGGCAAATTCGCGGTGCCGCCGTCGGTGCGCGAACTGGCCGAGGGTGCCGACCTGTTGATCCACGATGCGCAGTACACACAGGAAGAGTTCGCGGTGAAGGGCCACTGGGGTCACTGCACGCAGGACTTCGCCGTGGCACTGGCCGTGTCGTGCCGGGCGAAACGTCTCGCACTGTTCCATCACGACCCGGAACGCACCGACGCCCAGCTCGACGCATTCACGCCGTGCGCGACCGGCGCGACCGAGGTGTTCGCCGCCTCTGAGGGGCTCGTCGTCGAACTCTGACCCACCGGTCGGGCTGGTCGCTCGACCGTTGTCGAATCTGTCGTTGTCCGGTCGTGGCAATAGGGTGTTCACGTGACAGACATCGACTCGGCGACCTTCAGGTCAGTGATGGGGCACATTCCGACTTCGGTGGTCGTGGTCACCGGGCTCGATGCGAAGGGAGTGCCGCACGGCATCACCATCGGGTCGTTCGTGTCGGTCTCCCTCGACCCGCCGTTGGTCGGTTTCTTGCCGGGTGTCTCGTCGCGTTCGTGGTCGGCGATCGCCGAATCGGGACGATTCTGTGTGAACGTGCTCGCCTCCGACCAAGAAGAGATCTGTTGGCGATTCGCCAAGGAGTCAGACGACAAGTTCGCCGGTGTCGCATGGTCGCCCGCACCCGGGGGCGGTCCGCTCATCGACGGTTGTGTCGCATGGATCGACTGTGCTGTCGAGTCCGAGACGGCGGCCGGTGACCATTGGTTCGTCGTCGGACGGGTGGAGGCGATGGACACTGCTCCCGGTGCGACAGATGCGATGGTCTTCTTCCGCGGAAAAGTGACCGGCGTCGACGCCGGGGCCTGACCCCACATGGTCTCGCGGATCCTCGCGGCTGCTGTCGGTGCGGTGCTCGCGGTCGCTGGCGCCTCCAAGTTGCTCGACTTTCGTGGATGGATGCGTGACGCCCGCGCACAGGCGGTGTGGCCGGCAGTGGCCGCCGTCGTGCCTCCTGTCGAGATCGTGATCGGGGCATCGCTCGTGGCGCTCGATCCGGCGCCGTTCACCCTCGGTGCGGCGACGGTGCTGTTGCTCATCTTCACTGCGTTCTTGGCGGCTTCGGTGATCGCCGGAAGCACGACCCCGTGCGCGTGTTTCGGCTCGGTGCGGCGACGCCCGCCGTCATGGCGAGACGTGGGGCGCAACATCGTGTTGATGCTCGCGTTGTTCGTGGCGGCCGCCGGAGTCTGACGAGACGGCTTTTCAGGTGCGACTGACGACGAACGCCAGTGTGCGCGCCTCGTCGCGCCACTGTTCGTAACGTCCGGACGGCCCGCCGTGCCCGGCACCCATCTCGCACTTGAAGATCACGAACGTCGACGGCGAGAGGTGGCGTATCTTGGCGACCCACTTCGCAGGTTCGTGGAAACCCACCCTCGGGTCGTTCAGGCCCGCGGTGACGTAGAGGTCGGGATAGCGATCACCAGTGGTGTTGTCGTACGGAGAGTACGACGCGATGTATGACGCATACGGTTCGCTGCGAGGGTCACCCCATTCCTCCCACTCGGTCACGGTGAGCGGCAACGTCGGATCGCTCATCGTGGTCACCACGTCGACGAACGGCACCTCGGCCACCGCCGTGGTGAAGACGTCGGGTGCCATCGTGATGCACGCACCGACCAGGAGGCCGCCGGCGCTCCCGCCGCGCACGGCGATTCGCCCGGGATCGCACACCCGTGACTCGGCGAGATGGCGCGCACAGGCGAGCGTGTCTGTGAAGGTGTTGCGCTTCGCCGACAACTTTCCGTCGAGATACCACTGACGCCCCATCTCGCCGCCGCCCCGTGGATGAGCCAATGCCCACACCCAGCCACGGTCGAGGAGCGAGAGTCGCGCGACGGAGAACCACGGCGGCATCGATGCCTCGTAGGCGCCGTAGGCGTAGAGCAGTGCAGGTGCGGAACCGTCGAGTGCGGTGTCACGTCGGCGGACGATGTCGACCGGAACCTCGGTGCCGTCGTCGGCGGAGGCCCACAGTCGCTCGGCGACATAGACCGACAGATCGGTGTCGGGCACTCTGGTCTGTTTGAGCGTGGTGAGCGAACTGTCGACGAGCGAGTGCCACGCCACGGTGCGCGGAACCGTCAGCGACTGGTGCACGATGCGGAAACCGTCGGTGGCCCAGTTGGGGTTCGCTTCCATCTCGACTTCGTGGGGTTCGTCGGAGACATGCACGGGTCGTGTCGATCCGTCGCGAGCGACGATCGACAGCACTTGTTGGGCGTTCTCCCATCGCTGCATCACGGCAAAGCCCTCGAAGCAGTCGAAACCCGTGATGCGCGCGCCGGGTGAATGCGGCACGAGTTCGCTCCACTGGCCGGGCTCGTCGATCGGCGCGGTCATGACACGGAAGTCGACGGCGTCGAGATTCGTGACGACAGCGAAACGATCGCCCCAGTGGTCGATCCCGTATTCGACACCGTCGGCACGCTCGCGCACACATCTCGGATCGGATTCCGGCGAGCGGGCGTCGACCAACCATGTTTCGCTCGAGGTGCGGCTCGACGAATCGATCACGATCCAGTCGCCCGAACGGGTGGCGTCGACCCCGACATAGAAGCGTTCGTCGGGTTCGGTGAACACACAGACGTCGGCACCGGCAGGGGTTCCGAGGACGTGTCGCCACACCTGCCACGGGCGCATCATCTCGTCGGGTACCACGTAGAACAGATGGCGGTCGTCGGCAGACCAGGCGACACCGGCCGAACTGGTGCCGGGGATGCGGTCGTCGAGGTCGCGTCCGGTCGTCACGTCGCGAATTCGCAACTCGTACTTCTCGCTCCCGTCGAGGTCGCGAGACCACGCCAACAGCGAGTCGTTGTTCGAGATGTCGAAAGCGCCGAGTGCGAAGTACTCGTGACCGTCGGCCTCGGAGTTCTCGTCGAGAAGCACGGTCTCCGTGGCAGTCGCGACGCTGCGACCGCGTGTGTGCACCGGGTACGACAGACCTTTGCGGGTCTCTGCCGTGTACCACCAGCCGTGTCGTTCCACCGGGTGTGCGACGTCGTCTTCCACCACGCGCGAGATGATCTCTCGGTAGAGCGTTTCGACCAGCGGGTCGTGGCGTGCGAACCACCGGGTCGCGTGGGCGTTCTCGGCTTCGAGATACGAAATCGTCTCCGGACGCGTCGGGTCGCGCAACCATGCCCACGGGTCGTCGACCCCACCACCTGGTCGGACCCACGTGTGTGCCTCGCGCGGTGCAACGGGAGGCGGCGTCGTGTCAGAGGTCATGGCGAGTCAGGATATGGCGGGGCTCCTGTACCGTGACGCGTCGTGAGAGTGTGGATCGACCAGGACCTGTGCACGGGTGATGGACTCTGTGTCGATCATTGCCCTGAGGTCTTCACGCTCCTCGAAGACGGCATCGCATACGTCGTCGAAGACGGTCTGATCCTGAACGACCCGGGAGGCTCGGGCTCTCTGGCCTTCGTGCCTCAACGTCATCTGCAGTCCGTGGTGGAGGCAGCCGATGTCTGTCCGGGTGAGTGCATCTTCCTCGAAATTGACGACGTGCCATTGGGTGAAATTTCGCCGTCTATTTAGCCAAATACGGGCAACTGACACACCCGTCTCATAATGTGTGCGGGTCATGAAGAGAAAGCGGCTCGACCACCTCGATTCAGACCTGGCCGCCGCTCTCGAAGTGGTGGGCGAGTGGTGGACCCTCCTGGTGGTGCAGGCATTGTTCGACGGGCACTCGCGTTTCGAGCCGATCCAGCGTGAATTGCAGATCGCCCGCAACATCCTCACGGATCGCCTACGTACTCTCGAGTCAGCCGGCGTCGTCGAGCGACGTGCGTATCAAGAGAAACCGACGCGCCACGAGTACCACCTGACCGAGATGGGTCGTGATCTCACGCATTCGCTGACTGCGTTGTCCACGTGGGGGAACAAATGGACCAACGGGACCAGCTGATCGTGGCCGTCGTAGCATCGTGACCATGGCTGACGCGTCGAGATTCGGGCTGAACCGGCGAGGCCTCGTCGTCTTCCCGTCGCTCGCCCTCGCGGTGGCGGTGTCATGTTCTGCGGTCACGCCGGCGTCATCGGCTGCCGACTCCACCGGGGTCGCGCAGCGGTCCTCTCCGACCACGACCGTGGCTCCCAAAGGTGCAGCGGCGAGACCCGTCGCACGGGTGTTGTCCGGAGTCAGAATCGCGCGTGAGCGACCCAATGGGTACAAGCGCTCATTGTTCACGCACTGGACCGACGATGACAGGAACGGCTGCAGTGCACGTGAAGACGTTCTCATTGCAGAGTCGCTGTCGCCGGCCCAGGTCGATCCGTTCGGGTGCAAGGTGATCGAAGGTGACTGGTATTCGCCCTACGACGGACGCACCCACACCGACCCGTCGAATCTCGACATCGACCATGTCGTTGCCCTGAAGGAGGCGTGGGACTCGGGCGCACACTCGTGGTCCGCGTCACGTCGCCGGGCATTCGCCAACGATCTCTCCGATCCGCGCAGCCTGATCGCGGTGACCGACTCGGTCAACCGTTCGAAGGGTGACAAAGATCCGAGCAACTGGATGCCGCCGAACCGTGCCGATTGGTGCCGGTACATCGCAGATTGGGTCGCCGTGAAGGTTCGGTGGGGTCTTTCCATGGACCAGAGCGAACACGGTCGAATCTCGAACCTCGCACGAGGTGAGTGCTCATCGACCACCGTCGCCGCATGGGGACGCGGTGCCGAAGCGAGGCAGCCAGCCGGCGGCGCGACGACTCTTCCCCCGACAGATGCGCCGGTGAGAGATTCGGTTCCAGCGACGAGTCCGGCCGATTCGGTTCCTCCGAGGACAGAGGCCCCTTCCGGTGCGCGCACGGTGAGGCCTGGAGCGTTCTGCAAGACCACAGAGATCGGACAGACGGGCACCTCACGCGGTGAGGTCTACATCTGCTCCAGGACCAAGACCGACGGCACCCCGTACGTCGACAACAGAGCACGCTGGCGCAAGATCTGAATGGCCTGTGCGGGTGGGCGAACCCGCCGATAGCATCGTCTCCCATGTCGAAGAAGACCAAGAAGCGCAAGGCGCGCCTGCGCCGGTCGAAGGCGAACCACGGCAAGCGTCCCAACATGGGCCGCGGCTGAGCCTGTTCCGGCTCCACGTGTGACACGCCTCGCCGAACTCCTGGTCGGCGGCGATCCACTTCCCTGGCAGACGCTGGGTTTCACAGTCGTAGACGGTTCATTCTTCATTTCTGACGTGCATGTGCGCGTGGTGGGCGGCGAGCCGGGCATTCGCGGATGGGTGTTCGCAACGGACCGCGACGAGACCTGCGACATCGACGGAATTCCGACCGAACTCTCTCGACGCAACGACGCCCATGTCGCCGAACTGTCCCCGCTCGGCGCGGTGCACGCCGTCGGTCTCGACCATGTGGTGGTGAACACCGACGACCCGACCCGTACCAGTGCAGCAATCGAACGCGAACTCGCGCTCGACGTGCGTCGGGTGCGCGAGCTCGGCAACGGAGCCACACAGACGTTCATGAAACCTGACAACACCGTCATCGAGATCGTGTCGGGCCCGCACGTCACCGGCATCGGTGCGCGGCTGTGGGGCATGGTCGCCAGTGTCGACGACATTCACGCGTTCGCTGCCGATGTCACCGAACGATTGGGAGACGACGTGCTGTCGACACCGAAGCCGGCGGTTCAGCAGGGACGTTTCATCGCCACGGTGCGATCATCGGCCGGGCTCGGTGTCCCGTTCGCGATCATGAGTCCGCACGTGTCCGACCCGCGAAGCCTCTGACGTGTGCCGATGCACGGTGGCTCACCACGAGTCGTCGGTCGCGTCGTCACCTGCGAGAGCGCGGAGATGGGCCTGCCCTTCGGCGCACGATTCGTTCAGGGGGCACCATCGGCATTGGTTGCCGGCGCGCACTTCCGGTTGCCGGGTCTTGCCGACGAGGTCGGCCATCAGCAAGATGCCGCGTGCGGTGCGACGAACCGCCGCCTGCAACACCCCTTCGGTGACTTCTTCGTGGTCGAGGCGGGCCGACTCGAGTGAGTAGGTGCCGAGGCGTCGGGGAGTGCGCCTGCTGCGCAACGACTCGACGAGGGCGTAGAAGCGGAGATCGTCGCGGTGGTTCGCGCCGATGTATCCCGACTTGAGGTCGATGATCACCCGGCGGCCGGGTGCGCCCAGCACGAGGTCCATCCGCGTCGTGAGCAACACCGAACCGTCGAAGAGTGAATACTTTGCCGAATACTCCACCATCGGCCGCCACTGCGCCTTGATCGGCGGGAAACAGTCGCCGAAGTTGGTCACCAGTTGCACCGTCTGGCCGCGCAGTTCCGACATGTCGTGGGCTGGAAGTGTCTCGAGGAAGACCGCGGCCGATTCGCGCGGGTTCTCGACGATGCTCGTGATCGCCGCATCGACCAACTCCGACGGTACGACCGAACCGCGCCAGTTGATCATCAACTCGATCGCTTTGTGTGCCACCGTGCCGCGCACCATCGGGACCGTCCATGCGAACGGCTTCTCGCGGTTGGCGAGGAAGTGTTTCTCGCAGCCGTGAACGGTTGTGAGGAAGTGCTTGTTCACGCGCAACGGGTCGTCTTTGGTGAACATCGTGGCGATCGGTGCGAGTTCGTCGAGCAGCATCGCCTCGAGGTCGTTCACGATCGAGTCGGGGAGCGGTTCCCAGTCTGGTGGCACACCGAGAGAGTCGATGATCTCTCGTTGGAGGGGGCTCAACTCGTCGTCCACGGTGACCCTGACCTTATGTCGGGGGTGGGTCACGGCAGGGTGTGTCTGTCGTCCGGCACCGGGCGACAGTGCGACACCCATGTGGCACCATCTCGGCCATGGAGGAGTTGGCGCCGCAGATGACCGCAACCACGCGGTTCACTGAAGCCGCACGTGTACTCGCGCGGCACGTCTCCGAACTCGGTCTCGAAGTGCCGGGCTTCCGCTCGCCTCCTCGCATCGTCGGTGTGAACCGTTCGTTGCGTCGTCGTGCAGACGGCGTCGGCGGTGTCGTCGCGGTGCGACTCACCGATCGGCCGTTCACCGCAGTCATCGGAGACATGATCGAAGGGGTGCTCGTCGTCAATCGTCTCGCGCCTCCCGAGGCCGATCGTGTACGCAGTCACCTCTGGCGGCTCATGTTGGCCTTCACTGTCGAGTGCATGCCGCCGCGTCGCGGTACCGATGCCCCGGTGGCACGCGTAGCCTGACCGTGTTCCCGCCCGGATGGCGGAACGGCAGACGCAGGGGGCTTAAACCCCCCAGCTCCGCGAGGGGCATGTGGGTTCAAATCCCACTCCGGGCACCAGCGCCGCCGAGGCCGAGACTGTCAGCAACGGGTGCCCTCGCTCGGAACGGTGCCGTCGATCAGGTATCGGTGCACTGTGGTGTCGATACAAGTGTTCGTTCGGTAGCCGCCGTGGTTGTTGCTCTCCACTGCGACCAACACCGACGAGCCGAGTGCCTCGGCCATGCGCTCAGTCGATGCGAACGGTGTGGCGGGGTCGCCGGTGTTGCCGATCACGAGCAGGGGCGGTGCTCCCGCGCCGGTGATCGTCACGGGAGCGTCGGCTGACCGCGGCAAGGCGTCACACAGCGATGACGAGAACATCCCCTCGGGGAAGACCAGAGGCGCAATGGTGTGCAACTCTGCGTTCAGCGCCGCCTGTTCCTCGGCTGTCGGGAATCGGTCGGAGTCGAGGCAGGTGATCACGTTGAACGCTTCGAGTTCGTTGCCCCAGGTCCCGTCCTCGCGTCTCTGCAGATATGCATCGGCGAGCTGAGTGAGCACACTTCCGTCTCCGTCGAGAGCCATTTTGATGGCGGTGGCGAATGTCGGCCATGTGTCTTCCGAGTACATCGAGACAATCGTGGCTGTCTGCAGGGTCGACTCGTTCACGGCTGGACGACCGGGCAGACTCGGGATGCCGTCGTCTGCGACGCGGTTCCACAATGTCCGCAGTGCGACAGCCGGATCACCGGTGTGCGGGATCGGACACTCGGAACCGACTTCCACGCATTTCGAGAGAAATGCCTCCACCGAGGCCTGGAAACCCGTTGCTTGCTGCCGAAGTGAATCGGCGAGACCAGCGGTCGGGTCTGCGCAGCCGTCGAGCACAGCGGCGCGCACGGTGTCGGGATAGAGCGTGGCCCAGGTGGCCCCCAACTCGCAGCCGTACGACTGGCCGAAGTAGCTGATGGTTTCTTCGCCGAGTGCTCGGCGCAACAGGTCGATGTCACGTGCGGCGGCCGCTGTCGACATGTGCGCGATCGCATCGCCGGTTCGCTCGACACATCCTGCTGCTGCTGTCGCCGCGAGTTCGATCTGCTTCTGACGCGCCTGCTCGTCTTCCGGGGTGAGATCTGTGGCGGCTGTGAACGTGTCGTGGTCGTCGAAACAGTCGATGGCCGGGGTGCTCTTGCCCGTACCGCGGGGATCGAGTCCGATGATGTCGAACCTGGATTTGATCTCGTCGCCGAAGAACGAGTCGGCTCCCACCATCATCATCTCGGCGCCGAAACCCGGTCCGCCGGGATTGACGATGAGACTGCCGATGCGGCCTGCTTGGTCGTCGGCGGGTCGTCTGAGGACGCGCAGGTCGAGTGTCGCCCCATTTTCGTCGTCGTGGTCGACCGGAACTGTCAAGGTGGTTTCTTCGAGTCCGCCATCGGTTGCGACCCAGGCGAGTGAATTCTCTGGCTCGTCGGATCGCGAGGTGATCAACCCGGCGTAGACACCGGCGACGAAGACGACTGCCAATATCGCCGTCACCGTGGGCACGCGACGACGTCGCCCGGGCATCTGCAGTTGCGCGAGCGGGTCGGTCTCCGAACCGTTGTCTCGGTCGTTGTTCATCTCTGTCATGGAGGGGGAGCATAATTGCTACATAGCAATAATGCAACAAATCGAGTGGAGCGAGTCGAGCGACGGGGTGGCCGGTGCTGCCGGTAGGAAAGAACCATGCAATTGGCATCGGTTCGGTGTGTGCAAGTGCCGTTGCGTCTCGTGTCGCCGTTGCGCACCTCGACCGGAACCCACGACGAGCGCACTGCACTCTTGGTGCAGGTGACGACAGACGACGTTTCGGTCGGTTGGGGTGAAGATGTCGCTCCCACCGGTGACTTCTACACCGGAGAGACCGCCGCGGCATCGCTCGCGGCGTTGCGCGGCGAGTTGACCGCGGCTCTCGGTGGCGAGTTCGCGTCGCCGGTCGGTCTCGACGAGTCCTGGTGGGGAACGCACCGGTGGCCGATGGCTCGTGCGGCGGTCGAGTCAGCCGTGTGGGACGCATGGTGTCGGTCGCGGGGTGAGTCACTCGCTGTTGCACTCGGCGGCAGACCGGGCCGCGTCGAGGTGGCATGCGTGGTGGGACTGCACGACCAGGTCGCAGCGACGGTCGCCGAAGCAATGGCGCGCGTCGACGAGGGGTACAAGCATCTCAAGTTGAAGATCGCACCAGGCCGAGACGTCGACATCGTGAGAGAGGTTCGCTCCGCCGTCGGAGGCTCGGTGACGATCTCGGTCGACGGAAACGGGGCATTCACCGTCGACGACATGCAGCGTCTCGTCTGCCTTGCAGATCACCAGGTGTCGCTCGTCGAGCAACCCTTTGCAGTGGGCGATTGGAGCGCGGCACGAGAACTCGTCGCCACCGGCACCGTGAGTGTCGGTCTGGACGAGTCGATCATGTCGCAATCAGACCTCGATGTCGCGCTCGCACGTGGCGCTCTGAATGCGGTGAACGTGAAGCCCTCGCGACTCGGCGGGCTGGCGCCAGCCGTCGTGATGCTGGAGCGTTGCGCCCGCGAAGGACTGGGTGCATGGATAGGGGGCATGCTCGAGTCGGGCATCGGCAGGGCCGCGGCGTTGGCTCTGGCATCGCATCCGGCGTGCACGTCTGCTCCTGACCTCTCGGCCAGTGGTCGCTACTTCGTCGGCGACGTCACCGAGCCGTTCGTGCTGGTGGACGGCGCACTCGAGGTGCCCGGCGGAACAGGACTCGGAGTGGTGCCGACTGCCCATGTACTGCAGGGTCATGAATTCGAGACACTGTGGTCTCGCCGAGTCGTGCCACCATTGGTGTCGTGATCAAGAGTGCAGCTGAACTGCCGTCGGTTCCCGACCTGGCGGCCATGCTCGACGACCTCGAGCGGTTGGTCATGTGCGAGTCGCCGTCCCGTGACCTGGTTCGTCTTGCTGCTCACGCGGAGGTGTTGTCGCAGATCATGGAATCGCGACTGGGATCTCGACCTGTCCTCGTCGATTCCCCGGCAGGCCCACACGTGCACTGGTCGGGTGGGGGAGAGCCGAAGGTGCTGATCCTGGGGCATCACGACACGGTGCATCCGGCGGGCACGACCGAAGTGCGCCCGTTCAAGGTCGACGACGGCGTCGCCACGGGGCCGGGGGTGTTCGACATGAAGGCGGGAATCGTGCAGGCCATCCACGCCGTCGCGGCACTCGGCGACAGGAGCCACGTGGAGATCTTGCTCACCGCCGACGAAGAAGTCGGCTC
>CAYQCU010000006.1:0-1247 GCA_964416135.1 uncultured Bifidobacterium sp. | reverse complement strand
GCGACGACGGTCAGTGTCACCGGTCGCATCGGACGTCCACCGATGCACGAGTCGGCCGCGGCGGAGTTGATGCCGATCGCGGCGCGCGTCGCGGTATCCGTGGGGATCGGTCACCTCGACGGTGTCGTCGTGGGTGGAGGCTCTGACGGCAACTTCACCGCGGCGATCGGCGTGCAGACTCTCGACGGTCTCGGTGCAGTCGGGGGCGGCGCACACGGCGACTCGGAACATGTCGTGGTGTCGACCATGCCGCACCGTGCGGCGCTCCTGGCGGGGTTGTGTCAGGAGTTGTCGTCGATGGCCAGAAGGCCGCCACTCGGAAGCGTTCCCGACGAACGGTAGACCTCGAGCTTGGTGCGCGAGTCGTCGATGTCGAGGTTGCGCATCGTCAACTGACCAATGCGGTCGAGCGGTCCGAACGCCGCATCCTCGACGCGTTCCATGCTGAGGCGATCGGGCGCATAGGTGAGGTTGGGGCCGGTCGTGTCGACGATCGTGTAGTCGTCGCCGCGACGCAGCCGCACGGTCACTTCGCCGGTGACGGCGGTTCCCACCCAGCGCATCAACGGTTCGCGCAGCATCAGCGACTGAGGGTCGAACCAGCGACCCTCGTAGAGCAGGCGACCGAGACGGCGGCCCATGGTGCGGAGGTTCTCGATCGTCGCCTCGTTGTGGATCGCCGAGACGAGCCGCTCATAGGCGATGTGCAGGAGGGCGAGGCCGGGAGCCTCGTAGATGCCCCGGCTCTTTGCTTCGATGATGCGGTTTTCGATCTGGTCGCTCATTCCGAGCCCGTGTCGGCCTCCGATCGCATTCGCCTCGGTGACGAGGTCGACCTTCGAGGCGAACTCCCGTCCGTTCAACGCGACGGGGAAGCCCTCGTGGAAACGGATCGACACTGTCTCTTCCGCGATCGACACGTCGCTTTGCCAGTGGGCCACACCCATGATCGGCTCGACGAGATCCATTCCACTGGAGAGCTCCTCGAGGAGTTTCGCTTCGTGGGTCGCTCCCCAGATGTTCGCGTCGGTCGAGTAGGCCTTCTCTTTCGACGCACGGTACGGCAATGAACGGGCAGTGAGGAACTCACTCATCTCGCTTCGTCCACCGAGTTCGGCGACGAAGGTCGGGTCGAGCCACGGCTTGTAGACACGCAGTGCCGGGTTCACCATCAACCCGTAGCGGTAGAAGCGCTCGATGTCGTTGCCCTTGTACGTGCTGCCGTCACCCCAGATGTCGACACCGTC
>CAYQCU010000005.1:0-105250 GCA_964416135.1 uncultured Bifidobacterium sp. | reverse complement strand
TCGGCATGTAGAAGGTCGATGCGAAGATCGAGTTGAGTATCAGTCCTGCCCACAGAGGCAATGATCCGTTCGCGCCGAGAACCACGACACTCGTCCAGCACACGGAGAACACTGCAAATGTCAGGATCACCCGGTACTGAACTCCGCCCCAGTACTTCGCCGCGACGAGTCCCTCGGCTCTCACTTGGTCGCGTCGCTCGATCCGCGCGCTCTCTGCCAATTCGCGATCGGCTTTGAGAGCCAGAAGGTGTTCGAGTTCTTCGGGAGCCGGCGCTTCGCTGTTCATGCGGTCACCGTAATGCTCGAGAGCATCCGTTGATCGATTGGGCGAGCCCTCCGACCCGATGCACATCAGTCAGCTGGAATTTCTGGCTCAGGGCGCCACGCCGTCGAGGGAGGATCGTCGAGGAGCGGTCAGAAGAGCCGCGCCGTCAGCAGGCGGCGGTATTTCGCCGTGCGCGGGTCGTCGGGACCCATGGTCTCGAGAATGTCGAGAAACTCCTGTCTGGCGCTCTCGTCAGATTTGACTGTGTCGAGCAGTGCAGTGAGTGTCGCGTCGTAGTCGTCGACGGGGTTCAGAGCCAGTCGCGCCGTCGCGGCGATGTGACGCACCCTTTCGGTCTCGGGAAGACGCGTGAGCAATGCGAGGGCCTCGTCGACCTTGCCTGCACGAACCAGGAACTCAGCGAGAGAACACACCGCGTCTTCGTTCGCCGGCGCGAGTGCCACGGCATCACGCAGGGCGTCTTCGGTTCCCTGGGCGAGCAACTCCTGCACGCGAACCTGCGACGGATCAGGCAACAGCGCCTGCACCAACTGATTGATCACGTGTTCCGGCTGGGCACCCATGAACCCGTCGATCGGTTGGCCGTCCTTGAAGATGTACACGGTGGGAATCGACTGCACCTGAAGCGCGCGAGACACCGCCGGGTTCTCGTCGACGTTCACCTTGGCGAGCACAACCTGGCCTCCGGTCGCGTCGGTGGCTCGCTCGAGGATCGGACCTAGCGTCTTGCAAGGGCCGCACCACGGCGCCCAGAAATCGACGATGACCGGCACGTCGAACGACTTCTCCACCACTTCTTGCTGGAAAGTGGCGTCACTCACGTCGACCGACATGAGCCCACGATACCGGTAGTTTCTTCGCCGTGACCCTTCCGAACGGCATCAGCGAAGGCGTCGAGCATTGGCTCGTCGCGAACATCGACGGCGCCACCGCCCCGTTCACGTACACGCAGATCGCCGGCGGTCACTCGAACCTCACGTTCAAAGTCGACGACGCAGCCGGTCACGCCTACGTGTTGCGCAGACCCCCGCTCGGCCACCGTCTCGCCAGCGCACACGACATGGGGCGCGAACATCGCATCATCGCCGCACTCGCCTCGTCTGATGTTCCCGTCGCTCCCGCCCTCGGGTTCTGTGACGACCCGGCAGTCAACGAACTCCCCTTCTATGTCATGTCGTTCGTCGACGGTCACGTCGTGCGCGAAAAATCGGTCGCCGAGTCGGTGCTCCGACCCGTCGGTTGCAGGCGTGCGAGCGAGTCGATCGTCGACACGATGTCCGCGATCCATGCCGTCGACCTCGACGCCGTCGGCCTCGCCGACCTCGGCCGACACGAGGGGTACATCTCACGCCAGTTGCGACGCTGGCACGGGAACATCGTCGAACAACGCACGCGTGATCTTCCGCTCGTCGACAGCGTCTACGAGGGGTTGATGGCCCGCATTCCCGAACAAGGTCCGGCAACCATCGTCCACGGTGACTACCGCCTCGACAACTGCATGGTCGACGCCACCGGAAACGTGATCGCGGTACTCGACTGGGAGATCTGCACCCTCGGTGACCCGATGGCAGACCTCGGTCTGCTGATGGTCTATTGGACGGGCCCGAACGACGAGGCAAGCGCGTGGTCGAACCCGGTCTGCACTGCCGAGGGATTCATGGACCGCCGTGACCTGGCCGAGCGGTACGCACAGGTGTCCGGTCGTGACATCTCGAACCTCGACTTCTACGTGTCGTTCGCATACTGGAAACTCGCGTGCATCATCGAGGGTGTCTACGCCCGGTACCTCGGCGGCGCGCTCGGCGAACGGAATCCCGCCGAGCTCGAACACTTCAAGAACCAGGTCGACGGCGCCTGCCAGAAGGCCGCCGACGCACTCGCGACTCTCGGGTGACACGTGACTGACCGCGCCACACCTCCGTACGCACTCGCAGGCCCGCTCCCCTCGCTCGTCGATCCGGTGTTGGTGGTGGTGATGAGCGGCTGGATCGACGCGAGCGGTGCAGCGGTCGCGGCCGCCGAACACATTGCCACCCAGACACGGGCACGCACGTTCCTCACGTTCGACGACGACACGTTCATCGACTACCGCGCACGCCGACCGGTGATGCGGTTGCGTGACTCGGTCATCGACGAAATGGTGTGGTCGACGCCCGTGATGCGCAACGGACGCGACGAATCAGGCCGCCACGTGGTGCTGCTCACCGGCCCCGAACCTGACACTGCGTGGAGGCTCTTCGCCGACACCGTCGCCGACATCTGTCAACAACTCGGCGTGACCACCATGATCGGACTGGGCGCCTATCCCTTCGGCGCCCCGCACACACGGCCGGTCGGCCTCACCGCCACGTCGCCGTCGGCCGAGACGGTCGCACGCCTCGGATTCGCCCGCACCAGCCTCGACGCTCCCGCCGGTGCGCAGACCCTCCTCGAGATGGTGCTCGCCGCGCGCGGCCTCGAGACGTTCGGTCTCTGGGCACAAGTGCCGCACTACGTGGCGTCGATGGCCTATCCGGCCGCGAGCGCCGCGCTCGTGGAGGCGTTGAACCGCGAGACGGGTCTCGCCGTCGACGCGGCGTCGTTGCGCCGTGAGGCGACGATCCAGCGAGAGCGCATCGACCACCTGGTGGCCGCCAACGACGAGCACGCCGAGATGCTGAAGAAATTGGAGGCGGCGCACGATGCCGCCGCTCCCCCGATTCCGGCTCTCGACCAGCCGATCCCTAGTGTGGACGAGATAGCGGCCGAGGTCGAGCAGTTCCTCAGGGACCAGCAAGACCGCAACCAGTGACCGACACGCGACGGGGCCGTACGTCGCGAACCGGGAGGAACGATGAAAGTCGACGGCGGAATCGGAAACGACCTGCACAAAGCAGGCGCACAGGCCAAAGAAGTAGAGGCAGCCGGTTATTCAGGTGCCTGGACCGCAGAGACGGCGCACGATCCGTTCTTTCCGTTGCTGCTCGCAGCCGAGCACACCGAACAACTCCAGATCGGCACGTCGATCGCGGTCGCGTTCGCCCGCAACCCGATGACGCTCGCCAACATCGGGTGGGACCTGCAGAGCTACTCGAAGGGTCGCTTCATGCTCGGTCTCGGGAGCCAGATCAAGCCCCACATCACGAAGCGCTTCTCGATGGAGTGGAGCCACCCTGCGGCGCGCATGCGCGAGATGATCATGGCGATGCGCGCCATCTGGGACACCTGGCTGAACGGGACACCGCTCGACTTCCGCGGTGACTTCTACACCCACACACTGATGACGCCCTTCTTCACGCCCGATGCCGCAGAGATGGCACCGTACGGGCCGCCGAAGATCTACCTCGCCGGTGTCGGCGAGAAGATGACCGAGGTCGCCGGCGAAGTGTGTGACGGGTTCTTGTGCCACGGTTTCACCACCGAGAAGTACCTGCGAGAAGTGACCATTCCGGCTCTCGAACGCGGTCGTGCCAAGGCCGGCAAGACCATGGAAGGGTTCGAAATCGTCGGCCCGAGCTTCGTGGTCACGGGGACCAACGACAAGGAGATGGACGCCGCCGCCACCGGCACTCGCCGCCAGATCGCGTTCTACGGCTCGACGCCCGCGTACCGCGGCGTGCTCGAGACGCACGGGTGGGGCGGACTGCAGGACGAGTTGAACGTGTTGTCGAAGCAGGGCAAGTGGGAAGAGATGGGCAACCTCATCACCGACGACATCTTGAACACGTTCGCCGTCGTCGCAGAGCCCGAGAAGGTCGCACCGGAACTGATCAACCGCTATGGCGACGTCATCAGCCGCATCTCGTTCTATGCGCCTTACAAGGCAGACCCGGACCGCTGGCTCCCGGTGATCGACGCCCTCAAGAAGGGCTGACTTTTCGTCCTGCGCCTGCAGGCGCTCAATCAGTCGAACGACGGGCGTGCGCGCAACGACCGCTTCAGCTCGGCCATGCCCGAGGCCGTGGCGATCGTCTCGACCGCGTCCCACAGCCTCACTGCCTCGTCGCCACGGGGGATCGACGAGATCACCGGTCCGAAGAAGCTGCCCTCGTTCGCACCACCTGGACGGAACGTGAGAATCGGGGTACCGACGTCTTTGCCCGTTCGCTCGAGTGCAAGTTCGGTCTCGGCGCGGATCAACCCGTCGTGGGAGTCGTCGTTCATGTGCTCGGCCCAGTCAGCAGGCAGGCCCGCCCCGGTCAGCACGCCGCGGAGGTGCCCGACCTTGTCGGAGAGGTATGCCTCGCGCTCACCACGATTGTGGAACGAGGTGCCGACGGCCGTGTACACCTGCGCGACGGCGTCGTTGCCCTCGGTTGCCCGGGCGTGAGCCGCGACTCGCAGGCACTCGGTGCCGGCCAGGTGGATCTCTCGGTACCCGTCGGGCATCTGCGAGTAGTCCATCTTCTCTTCGTTCAGGAACTTGAGCGAGATGAAGCGCCATTGCACGTCGTAGTTGCGCAGACCCTTCACTTCAGACACCCACCGCGACGTGATCCATGCCCACGGGCACACCGGATCGAAGAAGTAGTCGAGGTCGACCATCAGACGCGCGCGACTTCCCGTTCTTCGTAGGTCTCGATCAGGTCGCCGGGCTTGAGGTCCTGGAAATCGGACAGACCGATACCGCACTCGAAGCCCTCTCGCACCTCGCGCACGTCGTCCTTGAAACGACGCAGCGACTGGATCGAGCCCTTCCAGATGATGACACCCTCACGGAGGAAGCGGACCTTGGTTCCTCGCGTGATGACACCCGTGCGCACGAAGCAACCGGCGATCGCGCCGATCTTCGGAACACGGAAGATCTCGCGCACCTCGGCCTCGCCGGTGACGACTTCTTCGAATTCGGGCGCCAAGAGACCGAGCATGGCTTTCTCCATGTCTTCGAGCAGCTTGTAGATGATTTCGTAGGTACGGATCTCGACCTTCTCGGTCTCGGCCAGGTCGCGGGCCTTGCGGTCGGGTCGCACGTTGAAACCGATGATCGTGGCGTTCGTCGCCGATGCGAGGGTGATGTCGTTCTCGGTGATGCCACCCACTCCGCGGTGCACGAAGGCGACCTTCACGTCGTCACGCTCGAGTTTGCGGAGACTTTCCGTCACCGCTTCGAGTGAGCCGTGCACGTCAGCCTTCACCACGAGGTTCAGAGCGGCGACTTCGCCGGCCTGAATCTGGCTGAAGATGTCCTCGAGCTTCACACCGCGCTGGACGCGTGCATCGCCACGCTGGTTGAGCACGCGCAGACGATGCTCGCGCGACTCACCCACCACGCGGGCAGTCTTTTCGTCTGGGGCAGCACGGAACTCGTCGCCAGCCTGGGGCACGGTCGACAGACCGAGCACCTGCACGGGCATCGACGGACCGGCTTCCTTGATCTGTTCGCCGCGCTCGTTGACGAGCGCTCGCACACGACCCCACGCGGCACCGGCCACGATGGGATCACCCACCTTGAGGGTGCCCTTGTCGACGAGCACCGTCGCGACGGGACCACGACCGACGTCGAGGTTCGCCTCGAGCACGATGCCCTTCGCACGGCCCGTCGGGTTCGCGGTGAGATCCT
The DNA here is from genome assembly GCA_964416135.1 of uncultured Bifidobacterium sp. Lineage (GTDB taxonomy): Bacteria > Actinomycetota > Acidimicrobiia > Acidimicrobiales > Ilumatobacteraceae > UBA2093. The sequence goes on along the minus strand of CAYQCU010000005.1, from coordinate 99,425 downwards.
CGAGTTCGGCGACAACGTTCAACTGCTCGAGCAGATCGTCGACACCGAGACCCTGTTCGGCGGCCATCTCGACCACGATCGTGTCGCCACCCCAGGCCTCGGGCACCAATTCGTGCTCGGCCAGCTGCGTGAGCACACGCTGCGGATCAGCGTTCTCTTTGTCGATCTTGTTGACCGCCACCACGATCGGCACGTCGGCGGCGCGGGCGTGGTTGATGGCTTCGATCGTCTGGGGCATGACCCCGTCGTCAGCGGCCACCATGAGCACCACGATGTCGGTCACCTGCGCACCACGGGCGCGCATCTTGGTGAACGCCGCGTGACCTGGTGTATCGATGAAGGTGATCTTCTTGCCGTCTTTGTCGACTTGATATGCGCCGATGTGCTGGGTGATGCCACCTGCCTCGCCAGAGACGACGTTTGCCGAACGAATGCGGTCGAGCAACGTGGTCTTGCCGTGGTCGACGTGACCCATGACCGTGATCACAGGTGGGCGCGACTGCTGTGCCTCTTCGTCTTCGTCGTCGGAGTCGTCGAAGAGTGCCTGCAACTCCATCTCTTGCTGCTGACCCGGATCGACGAGCAGGATCTCCGCCCCGATCTCGAGCGCGAAGAGTTCCATCTGCTCGTCACCGAGGCTCATGGTCGCCGTCACCATTTCGCCGTGCTCGAGGAGGAACCGTACGACGTCGGCAGCGGTGCGGTTCAGCTTGGGAGCGAACTCCTGTGCCGATGATCCGCGTTCGATGATGACGGTGCCCTCGGGCACCGGTGCGTTGCTCGCCGTGTAGTTGGTGAACTGCGGCTGCAATTCCTCGAACTCGCGCCGGCGGCGGGCACGCGACTTCTTTCGCGGGGCCCGACGCTGACCGTTCGGACGTCCACCTGGACCACGACCGGGACCGCCAGGTCCTCCACCGGGCCCACCAGGACGCGCGCCGGGTCCGCCAGGTGCACCTCCTGGGCCACCAGGACGTGGACCAAAACCGGGACGTGCGCCGGGTCCGCCGGGGCGAGGACCTCCGGGGCCGCCGGGGCGCGGTCCACCGGGACCGGGACGGAACCCGGGGCCGGGACGTGATCCAGGGCCGGGACGCGAACCGGGACCGGGCCGGAATCCACCCGGGCCACCTGGGCGAGCACCAGGCGCACCACCTGGGCGGAAGCCACCTGGTGGCGGCGGGATGGGCTTGCCACTCGGTGACAACGGACGCGGGGGCGGCGGCGGAATCGGTTTGCCGCTCGGCGACAACGGGCGTGCCGGCGGTGGGCCGGCGGGACGAGCAGGAGCCCCGTCACGGGGTGCCGCCGGGCGAGCCGGTGGAGCAGATGGTGCAGCAGGTGCTGGCGTCACAGGCGGTCGAGGGATCCCACCAGTGGGAGCACCCGGGCCACCCGAGGAGATGAATCGCGCACCACTGGCGGGACGCGCCGGCTGCTCGTCGACAGGAGCCTCGGTCGGCGCAGCGGCTGCAGGTTCGACCGGAACCGGAGCGACCTCTGGTTCGACGACAGGTGCGTCGACCGGTGCTACTTCGACCACCGGATCGACAACTGGAGTTTCGTCGTCTGCGACCGGAGCCTCTACTTTCGTGGCGGCGGTCTTTTTCGCGGCGGCTTTCTTCGGCGCCGCCTTCTTGGCGGGCTTGTCGGCGTCTGATCCGTCGTCGGCCTTCTTTGCCGCCGCCTTCTTGGCAGGGGCCTTCTTGGCGGCGGTCTTCTTGGCGGGCTTTTCCTCTTCAGGTTGCTCGTCGCGACGCAGCCCTTCGCGGTCGGCCTTGCGGCGGATGCGGTCTGCATGTGCCTCTTCCATCGTGTTCGCGACGGTCTTCACCGGCACGCCCATCGACACGGCTAGGTCGAGCGCTTCTTTGTTGGTCAGCCCGAGCTCTTTGGCGAGCTCCGAGACTCGGATCTTCTTTGCTGGCAAGTTCTCAGGCCTCCGTCGTTTCAGCGTTCGCGGCGGCGTCGTCTGCGCCGGCTGCCCACTGGTCTTCGCTCATCACCGATCCGTCGGCCGCATGGAACTGCAGCTCGCCGGTCTCGTCGTTGCGGCGCCATTCGCCTTCGGCATATCCGGCGTCGTTCGGCGCGGTGCGGAAGATGCCCTGTGCCTCCTCGGCAGCCTGCGTCTCGCTCTTGATGTCGATGCGTACACCGGTGAGACGTGCGGCGAGGCGCGCGTTCTGACCCTCTTTGCCGATGGCCAGCGACTGCTGGAAGTCGGGCACGATGACGTCGGCCTGCGTGCCGTCTTCCGAGATGCGCACCTCGGTCACCTTCGCCGGCGACAGCGCCTTGGCGACGAACTCGTGCAGGTCTTCGGAGTACGAGATGATGTCGATCTTTTCTCCGCGCAGTTCGTTCACGACCATGCGTACGCGACCACCGCGTGCACCGACGCACGCACCGACCGGGTCGACATTGGGGTCGTTCGACCACACCGCGATCTTGGTGCGATGACCAGGCTCACGTGCACAGGCCTTCATCTCCACGACGCCGTCTGCAATCTCTGGAACTTCGAGCTCGAACAGGCACTTGATGAGACCCGGGTGGGTGCGGCTGACCACGATCTGCGGTCCCTTGGCGGTCTTTCGCACTTCCACGATGTATGCCTTGAGACGCGCGCCGTTCTCGGGACGCTCGTAGGGAACCTGCTCGGCCTGGGGCAACAGCGCCTCGACCTTGCCGAGGTCGAGAAGCGCGTAGCGACCTTCGGACTGCTGGATGATGCCCGTGACGAGACCGCCCTCGCGGTTGGCGTACTCCTCGAACTTGCGGTCGCGCTCTACCTCGCGGATGCGCTGGCTCATCACCTGCTTGAAGGTGGCGGCGGCGATGCGACCAAGTTCGTTCTTGCTCGGCGTGTCGTCGCGCTCATTCACCCAGTTGCCGTCGTCGTCGACGTCGTAGGCGGTGAAACGCATGTCGAGGTTCTCGGGGTTGATCTCCACGATCACCTCGTCTGCGGCGCCGGGGCGCTTCTTGTACGCCGTCGCGAGCGCTTCGACGAGCACCTGCAACAACGCATCGACGCTGATTCCGTGGTGATCGGCGAGCATGCGCACTGCCTCTGACATGTCCATGTTGCTCATGGTGTCGTCACTCCTTCGTGGTGGTCTGTTGTGTCATCGTCGAATGAATCGTCCGTGGCTCCGGCCTTGGCGGCGCGACGGGCCGCGAGATCTTCGGGAGAACCGGGCTTGGGTTGCGACTCCCACACGAACACGGTGCGCGCCTTGTCGAGGAGCGAATACGGGATCTCGACCGTCTCGCCGCTGTCGTCGAGACGAACCGTGAACGAGTCGTCGCCGGCAGCCTGCAGCAGGCCCGTCATGCGGCGACGGCCGTCGAGCGCCGACACGAGTCGCACGTTCACCGTCTTTCCGGTCTCGCGGACGAAATGGGCCGAGGTGCGCAGCGTCCGCTCGAGCCCCGGGCTCGTCACCTCGAGGACGTAGCGACCAGGCACCACGTCGTCATGGTCGAGGGCCCGCCCGAGGGTGCGGTTCACGAGGGCGATCTTGTCGATGTCGACCCCCGTCGGCCCACCAGGAGGTGTGTCGATCGTGACCCGCAGGGTGCCCCCGGCGAACTCGAGGTCGTAGAGCTCGAGACCGAGGTCGGCCAGGATCGGCTCGACCAACGCGGTCACGGCGGCGATGACAGTGCCGGACATATGTCTCACCTCCTGCCGCACGCGGCTCTGAGAGAACAAAAGGCACGGGGCGAACCCCGTGCCTTTATGTTCGTCGAACTTCAAAGGACGGCTCCGAGCATAGCGGTCGCCACTAGGGTTTTGACCCGATGCTGCGTCTGTCCCGCCTTTTCGTGCGCACTCTCCGGGAAGATCCGGCAGATGCCGAGGTCCCGAGCCACCGTCTGTTGGTGCGTGCTGGCTACATCCGACGCGCGGCCCCTGGCGGATACACCTGGTTGCCGCTCGGTTGGCGAGTGTTGCGCCGGGTCGAAGAGATCGTGCGCAAGGAGATGGACGCGATCGGGGCACAGGAAGTGCACTTCCCTGCCCTGTTGCCGCGCGACGTCTACGAACAGACCGGTCGTTGGAGCGAGTACGGCGACAACCTGTTCCGCCTCGTCGACCGCAAGGGCGCCGACTACCTGCTCGGACCGACCCACGAGGAGATGTTCACCCTCCTCGTGAAGGACCTCTACTCCAGCTACAAGGACCTTCCGTTGTCGCTGTACCAGATCCAGACGAAGTACCGCGACGAGGCACGCCCGCGTGCAGGCCTGCTGCGCGGCCGCGAGTTCCTCATGAAGGACAGCTACTCGTTCGATGTCGACGACGAGGGACTCGCCGCGTCGTATGCCGACCATCGCGACGCATACGAGAGGATCTTCGCGGCGCTCGAGTTGCCCTACGTCATCGTGCGCGCGATGAGCGGCGCCATGGGTGGGTCGATGTCGGAGGAGTTCCTCTCGCCCATCGACGTCGGCGAGGACACGTTCGTGCGCTGCTCGCAGTGTGACTACTCGGCCAACACCGAAGCGGTGACGACCGCCGTCCGCGCGAGTGTCACGGCCGATCACCCCTCCACGGTCACTCTCGACACCCCCGACTGCCCGACGATCGCGGCACTGGTCGAGTTCTTGAATGCTCACCACCCGCGCACCGACCGCGCGTGGATGGCCTCTGACACGTTGAAGAACGTCGTCGTCTCGGTGCGTCAACCCGACGGAACCACGGAGACTCTGGTGGTCGGAGTGCCGGGCGACCGGGACGTCGACATGAAGCGACTCGAAGCACAACTGTCACCTGCCGAGGTGGAGGCTCTCGACGACGCCGGGTTCGCCGCGCATCCGCACCTCGTGCGGGGCTACATCGGCCCGCAGGTGCTCGGCAAGGATTCAGTGTCGGGTGTCCGCTATCTCTGTGACCCGTCGGTGGCAGACGGCAGTTCATGGGTGACCGGCGCCAACACGAACGGAGCGCACGTTGTACACCTCGTGCGCGGTCGCGACTTCACCCCCGACGGCGACATCGAAGCAGTGCAGGTGATTGCCGGCGACCCGTGCCCCTCGTGCGGCGCCGGACTCGAGATCGCCCGGGGCATCGAGATCGGCCATGTCTTCCAGTTGGGCCGCAAGTACGCCGACAGACTCGGGCTTGCCGTCCTCGACAAAAACGGCAAGCAGGTCACCGTCACGATGGGCTCCTACGGCATCGGCGTGTCGCGTGCCGTGGCCGCGATCGCCGAGGCACACCACGACGAGATCGGACTCAAGTGGCCGCGCAGCGTCGCACCAGCCGACGTGCACGTCGTCATCGCCGGGAAGAACGACGACGCCCTCGTACAGGCAGCCGAGTCACTGGCCGCGGACATGGAGCGCGCAGGACTCGAGGTGCTGCTCGACGACCGCAACGGCGTCTCACCCGGTGTCAAGTTCAAGGACGCCGAACTGATCGGTGTTCCCACCATCGTCGTCGTCGGCAAGGCACTTGCAGAGGGAACGGTGGAAGTGCGTGACCGACTGCGCGGCACCAACGAATCGGTCGCAGTGGCCGATGCCGCGGCAGCAGTGCGTCGTCTCGCACGCGGAGAGTGAGCACGAGGCCGATGGCGCGCGAGGTCCACGGAGTCGAGAAGGACTACGACTGGGGCAGCGAGAACGTGTTGCGCGAGATGTTCGGCAGGCCCCCGGGACGTGTCGCCGAAATGTGGTTCGGCACCCACCCGCAAGGAGAAGCCCGACTCGACTCCCCCGAGGGCCCCGCACTGTCGAGTGTCGCTGGCCCCATGCACATGCTCGTCAAGTTGTTGTCGTGCGATCGTCCGCTCTCGCTGCAGACTCACCCTGATCTGTCCCAGGCCAAGCGTGGATTCGCGCGCGAAGAATCGGCCGGCATCGCGCGTGATGCCGTGACGCGCATGTACCGCGACGACAGCGACAAACCCGAGATCTTGGTCGCACTCGACGAGTTCGAGGCACTGTGCGGATTCGCCGACCCCGACACGACCGTCTCGTTGCTGCACGAGATCGGCTGGCACGACGAAGCAGAGGTGCTCGACCAGAACGGCATCGACGGATACCTCTTGTGGGCTTTCGATCAACCCACCCCGCCACCACCTGCGACGGAGCCGGAATGGTTGACACGCATCACTGCTCTGTACCCCGACGACCGCGGACTGAGGGTTGCGCCGTTGCTGAACCATGTGCTGCTCGCACCGGGTGAGGCGGTGAGCCTGCCGGCCGGCAACCTCCACGCCTACCTGCGCGGAACGGGGCTCGAAGTGATGACGTCGTCCGACAACGTGGTGCGCGCCGGGTTCACGTCGAAGCACGTCGACGCGGCCGAATTGCTCCGCATCGTCGACACGAGCGTTCTCCGCCGACCAGTGGTGACACCCACGAGCGACGGTGACTGGTCGCGCTATCCGTCGCCGACGTCGTCGTGGGACGTAGCCCGCTGTGCGTCGGGAGTCGTTCCGGTCGACGACACGACGCGCATCGTCGTTCTCGCCGACTCGATCCCCTGTCGGGTGTTTTACGTGCCAGCGGGCGACGCATTCGACTCGGGCGGCACACCAGCCTGGGTCTGCACGCAGCGATCTGTCTGAGCAGTCGCGACGTCAGTCGCCGCTGACAGTGCGGCGGATCTCGACGATGCGCTCCTCGGAGTTGTTCGCGTCGTCGCCTTTCTCGTCGAGCAACTGGGCGCGGTCACGCTGCGCCTCACGTTCAGCGCGGGTGGTGTCGGCACGCGCGATGGCGGCGTCGGTGCCGTGCTCGTTGATGAACTCTGCCCACTCGACGAGGGCGTCGACCATCTCGCTCTCGGGCACGACGGCCACGTTGCGACCCTTCACGAACAAGTGCCCGCGCTTGTTGCCTGCAGCGATGCCCAGGTCGGCCTCGCGTGCCTCACCCGGTCCGTTCACCACGCACCCCATGACCGCGATCTGCAGCGGCAGTTCCCGGTCGGCGAAGGCCTGCTGCGCTCGGTTCGCCACGTCGATCACGTCGATCTCGGCGCGACCGCAACTCGGACACGCGATGAGGTCGACGTTCTTTCGCTCGCGCAACCCGAGCGCCTCCAGCAACTGCCTCCCCGCACGCGCCTCTTCGACGGGGTCAGCGGTGAGGCTGTAGCGGATCGTGTCACCGATTCCCTCGAGCAACAGCGCACCGATCCCGGCGGTGGCCTTCACCAAGCCCGCCGGCGGCGGCCCGGCTTCGGTGACACCGAGATGCAGCGGGTGGTCGGTGGCATCGGCGAGCATGCGGTAGGCCTCGACCATGAGCGGCACGTTGCTCGCCTTCACCGAGATCTTGACCGCCTCGAAGCCGACCTCGTCGAAGTAGGCGAGTTCTTGCATCGCCGACTCGACCATGGCAGCTGCCGTCAAGCCGCCGTGTTTCTCGTAGAGCGACGGGTCGAGTGATCCGCCGTTCACGCCGATGCGAATGGGCAGTCCACGGTCGCGCGCTTCGGTCGCCACCGCTTTGATGTGCTCCGGTCGCCTGATGTTGCCCGGGTTCAGGCGCAGACCGTGCACACCGGCCTCCATGGCGGCGAGGGCCATCTTGTACTGGTGGTGGATGTCGGCGATGATCGGGATCGGCGAGCGCGGAACGATGCGCGCAAGACCTTCGGCGGCTTCGGGCTCGTTGCAGGTGCACCGCACGATGTCGCAACCGGCTGCGGCGAGCGCGTAGATCTGCTGCAACGTGCCCTCGACGTCGGCGGTCTTGGTGGTGGTCATCGACTGCACGGTGATCGGCGCGTTGCCACCCACCGGGACCTTGCCCACGTGGATCTGCCGGGTCTGTCGGCGCTCGTACATGACTCTCAGTGTGGCAGAACCGGCACTAGAGCGGGCGTGTGACATCGAGCCACAGGCCCGTGAGGAGGAGCACAGCGAGCACACCGACCACCGCGGTGGCTACCGGAACCATCTTCGAGATGTCGGCTTCGTAGCGGCGACCGCCGCGCGACCTGATCCGCTCGTAGACGGCGATCGCGGCATGACCACCGTCGAAGGGAAGCAACGGGAACATGTTGAACACGCCGACGAAGACATTCACCGCCGCCAGCAGAACCAACACACCTTTCAGACCCTCTGAGTCTCCGATGTCTCCCCCCACCTGACTGATGCCCACGACCGTGGTGGGGCGGGTCTCGAGCGGCGCCTGGTCGTCGGTGAGATGGCGGATCGAGTTCATGGGATTCAACGCGACGACGACACCGCGCACCGAGTTGACGGCGGTGTTGACGATGTCGGCACCGGCGCGCCAGGTGGCCTCGACGGGCGACAGCCGCTGCCAAGCCCAGTCGTCGGCGTAGATGCCCATGTAGGGCCGGGTGGCATCAGCCGGGTTCGGAGCGAGTACAGCGTCGGCCGAGAGACGCTCGCCGTCTCTCTCCCATTCGACCCGCACCGAGTCTCCGGGCGCACCGGCCACGATGGCGGCCACCACCTGGTCGCGCGACGTCACTGCCGTTCCACCGATCGAGAGAATCACGTCGCCGTCGCGCAGACCGATCTCGCGCGCAGGACCCGTGACAGGGTCGACGTTCCTCACCGTGGCGACCCCGGTCTGCTGTTCGCGTCCGGCGAACACGAACACTGCGAAGAACAACACGAATGCGATGACGAGATGCATGAGTGAGCCGGCCGTGATCACCAGCAGCCGCCGTGGGAACAACTTGCTGCGGTACGCCATCTGCTCGTCGGCCGGGTCGACCTCGTCGAGGTTGTTCATGCCGATGATGCGCACGAACGCACCGAGCGGCAACGCACGCACTCCCCACTCGACACCGTTGCGAGTCGTCGACCAGATGCGCGGACCGAACCCCATGTAGAACTGGGTCGCCTTCATGCCCGTGAGTCGGGCGGTCGAGTAGTGACCCACTTCGTGGAGGAACACCGACACCAACAGCCCGACCACGAACACGAAGGTCCACGGACTGCGCACAGCGAGCCAGGCGAGGAGACCCATCATCACCACGCCGGCGAGTCGCGCGCTCGCTGACGGCCTGTCCTCGGCTTGCTCCGTTGCACCACCGGCGGCGATCTCGGATCGGAACTTCTGGTAGAAGTCGCTCATCGTGTCAGAACCTCTCGTGCCAGTCTGCGCCCTTCGGCGTCTGCAGCCAACACATCATCAAGGCCGTGTGGCACAGATGCCGAATGTCTGTCCATGACAACTTCCAGAGTGTCGGCGATCGCACTCCAGGCGATCGTGCCCGCCAGGAAAGCCTCGACCGTCACCTCGTTGGCCGCCGACAGGACTGCAGGGGCCGTACCGCCGGTTCGGCCGGCGGCATAGGCCAGTTCGAGACAACGGAACGTCGCCCGGTCGGGAGGTTCGAAGTCGAGACGCGACAGTGTCGACCAGTCGATGCGGCCGAACGGTGACGAGATGCGGTCGGGCCACCCGAGGGCATATCCGATGGGAAGCCGCATGTCGGGCATCGAGAGCTGCGCGATGACCGAGCCGTCGGAGAATTCGACCATCGAGTGAACGACCGACTGCGGGTGCACCACGACGTCGATGGCATCGAACGAGGTACCGAACAACTCGTGCGCTTCGATCACCTCGAGCCCCTTGTTCATGAGGGTCGACGAGTCGACGGTGATCTTCGGACCCATGCTCCATGTCGGATGTGCGAGCGCATCGGTCACCGTCACCGATGCGAGGTCACCGGCACTTCGCCCCCGGAAGGGACCGCCGCTGGCGGTCAACAACAATCGTGACACCTCTCGCGCGGGATCGTGAGACGAACGCAGACACTGATGGATGGCACAGTGTTCGCTGTCGACCGGTACCAGTTCCGCACCCGGAACCGACCGAAGCGGCTGCACCACCGGCCCGGCCGCGATCAGACTCTCTTTGTTCGCCAGACCGAGCGTCTTGCCCGCTCGCAGTGTCTCGAGGGTCACCGGAAGACCTGCGAAGCCGACCACGCCGTTCACCACCACGTCGGCCGTCTCGACGACGTCGGCGAGATCGGCAGTGACCGGCACACCGGGCAGTGCGGCCGCGACCCGCGCGCGAACCGCTTCGTCGGTGACCACCACCAATTCGGGTCGCAGCGCGCGTGCTTGCTCGATCACGTCGTCACCCGACGAACCGACAGCAAGTGCCGTCACGACGAACTTGTCGGGTTCGGCGAGAGCAACTTCGATGGTCTGGCGCCCGATCGAGCCGGAGCTTCCGGCGACCGCGACGCGTCTGCGGGTCATGCCCAGGGCTGAAGCACCAGCATGAGGTAGTACGCCGCCGGCAACACGAAGAGCATTCCGTCGAAGCGGTCGAGCACCCCGCCGTGTCCGGCCACGATCGACCCGAAGTCCTTCACGTCGAGGTTGCGCTTGAACATCGACTCGACCAGGTCTCCGAGCGGCGCCATCACCGCCACGACCGCCGCGAGCGCGATCCACTCGCCCATCGAGTTCCACGTGCCGTTCTGCGAGCCGACCAGGATCACCGCGATCAACGTGGCGAGGGCACCACCCACTGCACCTTCGACTGTCTTGCCGGGGCTCACCCACTCACGCAACGGCGTGCGGCCGGCCGAGCGCCCGACGAACAGCGCACCCACATCGTTGGCGACCACGGCGACGACCACCATGAACAAAGTGTCGGTGCCGGTCGACGCGGTCGCCGCGCCTGACACCGAGAAGCGCAGGATGAGCGCGGCGAAGGCTCCCATGAGCCCGATCCACGTCATTGCCATGGTGGTGATCGCGACATTGGGCATCGGCCCGCTCTGCACACTCGATGCTCCGAGGAAGCCGATCGAGGCGGCGAGAAACCCGAACGCGAACACGAGCGGCAGTGCCGCGTCGCCGATCCAGTACGCGGCGAGCGGAGCGGCCGCACACGTGAGAAGGCCTGCGAATGTCGCCGGTCTGTACCCCTTCTCGGTCACCTTCGAGAAGAACTCGACGGCCGCGAGTGCCACGACTGCGAGCACGATGACCATCACCGCGGCCGGTCGCCACATGAGCGCGCCGAGGAAGACCGCCGCGAGCACCAATCCGGTTGCGACCGCAGTCGGCATGTCGCGACCTGCCCCGCCACGCGGGCCACGCGGACCGGAACGACGCACCTGCGGTCGCGCAGTGCCACCGGTGATGTCACGGCTCGGGTCGATGTCGTATCCGGCCGACACATCGACGGGGAACTCTCCGGTGCGTGCACGGCGTGCCTCGCCGGTCGGGTCGCCGCCGATCACGATGCGCTCCGGACGACGCTGCGGTTGACTCGGACTCTGGAACGAAGCCCACACGTCGGTGTCGTCGTCATCGGTGAGCGGCATCTCGCCGGTCGGTGGTTCGGTCCAGTGCGGCAATTCGCCGGTGTCGGTGCCGAGCCTGATGGCCGGTTCGCTGGTGGGATCGTCGGCGAACTGGACGGTTCCGAAGTCGGAGCCGAAGTCGGTTCCGTATTCGCCGGTGTCCCGGCCTTCACTGTCGTCCCGCCTGCGCCAGATGTCGTCGCTCATGTCCATCCCTTCGGGCCCCGAGGCGCACCCCGGACGACCCATTTCTACACCTCGAGAAGTTCCTGCTCTTTTCGTGCCAGAGCCTTGTCGACGAGTTCGACGTGCTCCTGGGTGTGCTTCTCGAGATCCTTCTCCGCGCGTTCGAGGTCGTCTTTCGAGATCTCCGAGTTCTTCTCGGCTGTCTCGAGTGTCTTTCGAGCGTCGCGACGGACGTTGCGGATGGCGACCTTGGCGTCTTCGGCCATCGTCTTGACGACCTTGACGTACTCCTTGCGCCTCTGTTCGGTGAGAACCGGGAAGGCGATGCGGATCACGACACCGTCGTTCGACGGCTGCAACCCGAGATCACTCTCGCGAATCGACTTCTCGATGGCGCCGAGCGCCCCCCTGTCGTGGGGCTTGACGACGAGTGTTCGCGCCTCGGGCACCTGGAAACCTGCCAACTGTTGGAGCGGCACCGGCGACCCGTAGTAGTCGACCAGCAACTTCTCGACCAACGCAGGGTTCGCACGACCGGTACGGACCGACGCGAACTGACCCTGGGCATGCTCCACGGCCTTTGCCATCTTGTCGATGGCATCAAGCAGCGTGTCGTCGATCACCCGACCAGCGTACCGACTGCCTCACCCCGGAGGATGGACTTCACGTTCCCCCGAGCGAGCAGGTCGAACACCACGATCGGCAGGCTCTTGTCCATGCAGAACGTGATCGCGGTCGCGTCCATGACCTTCAGTCCCTTGGTGATGACATCCATGTGACTGATGCGGTCGTAGCGGGTCGCCGCCTTGTCGATCTTCGGGTCGGCCGTGTAGACGCCGTCGACACCCGAGTGGGTTCCCTTCAGGATCGCTTCGGCTTCGATCTCGGCCGCCCGCAGTGCAGCGGCGGTGTCGGTGGTGAAGAACGGGTTGCCGGTACCGCCGGCGAGGATCACGACACGGCCCTTTTCGAGGTGACGCTGAGCGCGGCGACGAATGTAGGGCTCTGCGATCTTGGGCATCTCGATCGCCGTCATGACGCGCGACTGTTGACCTGCGCGCTCGAGTGCGTCCTGCAGGGCGAGTCCGTTCATCACGGTGGCGAGCATCCCCATGAAGTCGGCCTGCGCCTGGTCCATGCCCTGGTCTGCACCCTTGATGCCGCGCCAGAAGTTGCCGCCTCCGACCACGATGGCGATGTCGGTACCGAGTTCCTCACGCGCTTCGCGCACTTCCTCGGCGACCTGACTCAGGATGGAATTGTCGAGACCGAATCCTGTCGGCTCGGCGAGAGCCTCGCCGGAAAGCTTGAGGACGACCCTCTTCCAGCTCGGCCGGGCGGCCATGTCAGCCGATCTCCACCTGCGCGAAGCGCACGATCGATGCCGACCCGATGAGCTGGGTGATGCTCACCTTGTCGTCCTTGGCGTACGGCTGCTCGAGCAGGCACACGTCTTTGAAGAATCCGCCGAGGCGGCCTTCGACGATCTTGGCCACTGCTTGTTCGGGCTTGCCCTCGTTGCGTGTGATCGTCTCGAGTGTCTGACGCTCGCGCTCGACCTCGTCGGCCGGAACGTCCTCGCGGCGCAGGTAGCGCGGGCGGGCGAAAGCGATGTGCACGGCGATGTCGTGGGCGAGTTCGTCGGTGGCTCCCGACATCTCGACGAGCACGCCGTTGACGCCGCGACCACCCTGGATGTGCGAGTAAGTGCCGATCACGTTTCCGCCGGCGGCCTCGAACTGGACCACCTCGCCGATCTCGATCTTCTCCTTCAGTGTCACCTTCAGGTCGTCGACCTGCTCGGCACGGCTCGTCGCGGCAGATTCGCCGCCGGTCAGCACGGCGTTGGCGATCGCGTCGGCTTCGGCCTTGAAGTTGTCGCTGGAGGCGACGAAGTCGGTCTCGCACTTCAACTTGGCGATCGCGGCACGGCCGGGTGCCTCGACGAGTGCGACCACGCCCTGGGCGTTGTCACGGTCGTCGCGCTTTGCGCTCGCGGCCAGCCCCTTCTCGCGCAACCACTGCTTGGCCGCCTCGAGATCGCCGCCGTTCTCCTCCAGAGCCTTCTTGCAGTCCATCATTCCGGCACCGGTCGACTGGCGCAGACTCTGGACATCCTTGGCTGTGTACGACATGAGGGTTCGCTTTCTTGTCTTGTCTTGAGTTCTCTGTGTCAGTGTTCGTCATGCCCCACGGGCAGACGCTCATTCGCCCGACGAGTCGTCGGACTTGCTCGCGGCGAGACGTGCCTCGCGCTCGGCCTGCGATGCCGCCGCCTGACGACGCGCCTCGGCCTGCTGCGCCTCGTACGCCGCCTCTTCCTCGGCCGAACGCACGGCCGGGGCCGGGGTCGACGCGACCGGGTTGCGCTTCTGGGCGATGAACCGACCCTCGATGACAGCCTCGGCGATCACGCGGGTGAGCAGGTCGTTCGAGCGGATCGCATCGTCGTTGCCCGGGATCGGGAACTGCACGAGGTCGGGGTCGACGTTCGAGTCGACCACCGCCACCACCGGGATCTTCAGCTTGTTGGCCTCGGTGACAGCGATGTGCTCCTTCATCGTGTCGAGCACGAACACCGCGTCGGGACGGCGGGTGAGGTGGGCGATACCCGAGAGGTTCTTCTGCAACTTCTCGAGCTCGCGGGTGATGAGGAGAGCTTCCTTCTTCGGCATCGCCTCGAAGTCTCCCGACTCGCGCATGCGCTCGTACTCGCGCATCTTGCCGACGCGCTTCGAGATGGTCTCGAAGTTGGTGAGCATGCCGCCCAACCAACGCTCGTTGACGTAGTGCATTCCGCACTTCTCGGCGTAGCCACGGATCGGGTCCTGCGCCTGCTTCTTCGTCCCGACGAACAGGACGGTTCCGCCGTTGGCGACGAGGTCACGCACGAATCCGTACGCGGTCTCGATGCGCTCGAGTGTCTGATCGAGATTGATGATGTGGATGCCGTTGCGCTCGTCGAAGATGAACTGCTTCATCTTCGGGTTCCAACGGCGGGTCTGGTGACCGAAGTGAACTCCGGCTTCCAAGAGTTGACGCATCGTGACGACGGCCATGGTGTTGTCTCCTTCTGCGGTTGTCCATGCACCGGACCGACGCCGAAGCGACCGCAGGTGGCCGGTGCACATGAATTTGGGTTGGTGACCCCCTGAACAGATGTCCACAGGGCCTCCGAGAGGCTATCGGGGTCGGCGCGAGCCACCCACATCGGTGGCCACCAGTCGGGGCGATCGCGTCCAGCACCGGAGCGGATTGCGTGGAGTCTCCCCCACGCGAACCCCGAGGTACACCGCCGGACCCGCCACACCCACTGGGCTGCCACGCGTCGCCTCGGTGCCGGTCTCGACTCCCGACGTGATCTCGGCGAGGCGACCGTAGGTGACCCTGACGCCGGGGGCGACCTCTTGCACGACCCACAACGCACCGCCCACCTGCCCGGCGAAGGTGATTCTGCCGTGTCGGGTCGCCCTGACGGCCGACCCGACACGTGTCGACACCGTGATGCCACGCCTTCCTGCACACCGTGTGCACGAAGGCTCGACGAAGTCGCGGGTGACGACGCCAGCCACCGGGGTCACCGTGTCAGCGACAGGAAACGGACACGAGATTCCGACGAATACGACGACGAGCGCGGCGAGCACGGTCGTGTTGTGTGCCGGTGTCGGCCCTCACGCCACCCCGGAGGCCGCCAGACGTGACCGCAACTGCAGCACCGCCTTGGTGTGGATCTGCGAGATGCGGCTCTCCGTCACACCGAGTGCCTCACCGATCTCTGCCAAGGTGAGTCCGTCGTCGTAATAGAGAACGAGCACCGCTTGTTCACGTTCGGGCAGGCGACGAATCTCGGCCCGCATCGCCTCGCGCAGCTCGCCCTCTTCGATCGCACGGCCCGGTTCCCCCTCGTTCTGCGACGACCCGTGCGAGGCCGGCGCACGCACCGTGGCGTCGTCGAGGGCGACGTGGTCGAGTGGACCCACCGACCCGGCTGCGATGTCCGTGAGCCACTTCTCGAGTTCGTCCACCTCGATCTTCAGCTCGGCGGCTATCTCTTCGTCGGTCGGGGTGCGACCGAGTCGATGCTCGAGAGCCGCAATGGCATCTTGCACACTTCGTGCGCGCGACCTGACCGAGCGCGGCACCCAGTCGAGTGCACGCAGTCCGTCGAGAATCGCCCCCCTGATACGCGGAATCGCGTACGTCTCGAACTTGGCGCCGTTGTCCGGGTCGAATTTCTCGATTGCGCCCATCAAACCGAACACACCTGCAGACACGAGGTCGCCGGTGTCGACAGATCGCGGCAGACCTGCGGCGAGTCGACCAGCCACGAACTTCACGAGCGACGCGTAGTGCACCACCAACCACTCGCGCGCTGCCGGGTCGCGCGAGCCGTGCCAGGCCGCCCAGGCCGTGTCGACGGTGTGCCGTCGTCCGCGCGTCGTCATGCCCGTGGGTGCGACTCTGCATAGGCGATGCGGAGTCTCTCCTTGCTCACATGTGTGTAGCGCTGCGTGGTCGATGCGTCACTGTGACCGAGCAGTTCCTGGATCGAGCGGGTGTCTGCACCGTTGTCCATGAGGTGCGTCGCGAACGAGTGACGAAGTGCGTGCGGGTGGGCGCCAGCCGGCAGACCGGCACGGGCACACGCCTCGTCGAGAATGCGCGCGACCTCGCGCCTGCCCAGCGTCGCACCGCGCACCCCGAGGAACAACGCGTCCCCGGACTTGTCCCCGGCGACTTCGTTGCGCAAGGCGAGCCACGACATGATCGCCTCTCGGGCCGGCACGCTGAGCGGCACCATTCGTTCCTTCGAGCCTTTGCCCATGACGGTGAGCGACGTGCCGTCAGACGACAACGACCCGACGACGAGATCGCACACTTCAGATGCACGAAGTCCGCTGCCGTAGAGAATCTCGAGTACCGCACGGTCACGGCGGCGACGCCATTCAGGTGCGTCGGCATCTTCCGACTCGAGGATCGAGACCACCGTCGCCTCGTCGATCGGTCGCGGGAGGCGGCCCTTCGCCGCCGGCGTGTGGAGCGTTGCGGTGGGATCGACCGGCGCCAGTCCTTGTCGCTGGGCCCACGTGAAGTAGCGGCGCAGTGCGGCGATTCGGCGCGCGACCGTGCGCGAGGTGGCACCGCGCTCGGTGAGCACCGCCAGGTAGTCGCGCACGACTCCTTTGTCGACTGCGGCCGGTGCGTCGCCCCAGCCGGTCTCGAGCGCCCATTCAGCGAACAACTCCACGTCACGGCGGTACGACGAGCGTGTGTTCGCAGACGACGCCGTGAGCGACTTCTCCCACTCAGACGTCGCCCAGCCGGCGAGACGACCGTCGCGTGTCTCGCAGCGAACAGAGCCCCCGGTGCGCCGTGCGCTGCACGACGCACAGTCGAGGCGATGACTCGCTCGCACTCCGCGGGTCGGGTCTGTTCGAGGAGTCTCGCCGCGTGGTGCCGGGTGCGCCGCGACCCACCAGCGAAAGAACGACGAAAGTGCAGCGACACGACCTTCCACCGTCTCGACCGTGAGACCCGACTGCTCGATCGATTCGATCCATCGGCGCACATGGTCCACTTCGACCTTCTCGGGACGCGGAGCTCCGTTGTCGGCGAACCACTGTGCGGCTCTGGCCACGTCGTCGACACGCGCGGAACGCAGGGCTGAGCCGACCCGCAGGCTGCGACCCCATCTGTCGACGTCGTACTCGGCGCGCGGGTCGACCCCGGTCGTCCGACGTGACTTCTCCGCCGCGCCCATGACTCCAACCGTAGTTCGCCGTTGTCACGACCGGCATCGCTCACGCCGGTGCGAGCAACGGCTCCCACCACCCGTCCGATGCGGCAACCCACCCCGCATGTTCGAGGCGACCGAGTGTGACCGCGACGTCGAGCACCGACTCACCGAGGATGAGTGCGAGTTCGTCGACCGTACGCGGTCGCTTCGCGAAAGCATCCAACACCCGCACCTCCGCACCGCTCGGCGTCGGCCGCGCGTCGAACCATCCGTGTCGACGGCGTGTGTCGAGACCGAGTGCAGTCAACACGTCGTCCGGGCCAGTGACCGGCGCACACCCGTCGGCGATCAGCGCGTTCGTCCCCTCGCTGGCAGGCGCGCCCGGGAACCCCGGCACCGCCATGACACTGATGTCTCTCTTGTGTGCCTCGGTGACCGTGATCATCGACCCACCCGCGGCGCGTGACTCGACGACCACCAACAACTCCGACAGTGCGGCGAGGATTCTGTTGCGCCGCGGGAAACCCGCCGCCACCGGCCTTGTTCCCGGCGGCACCTCAGACACGAGGGCGCCCCGAGCGCACACCCGCTCCCAGATCGCGGCATGCTCACGCGGATACACGACGTCGCATCCCGATGCCACCACCGCCACAGGCGCGGCACCGCCTGCGGCGAGCGACCCGTCGTGCGCCTCGACATCGATGCCCCGCGCGAGACCCGACACGATGCAGACGCCCGCCGCCGACAGCGATGCGCCCAGATCGCGCGCGAAGAGGCGACCTGCTCGAGTCGCTGACCGCGTGCCGATGATGCCGACTCGCCTGTGGCGCAGCACCGACAGATCGCCCCGCACGAACAACACCGCAGGTGCGGCGGGGTCGCCGCGCAAGGCCAGCGGGTACTCGTCGTCGTTCACTGTGACGACCTGCACGTTCGCCTGTCGGCACCGAGCCGGCATCTCGTCGAGCAACCGTGGCAAGGTCGCCTGCCAGGTCGACCACAACGACGGGTCGATCCCCTGCACCACCGATCGCCCTGTCGCGATCGACACAGCCACGTCGCGGGGTGCGCCTGCTGCCACCACCCGCCGGAGTCGCACCGGTGTCATGCCCGCCAGACCAGCGAGTGCCGCGGCGGCATCTGCGTTCACGCTCGTGACGTCTGTCATCTGACGACGTGTGCCGGAAGAAGATCTGCACGGAGCGCAGCTGCCGATTCGACATGACGCGACTCGAGTGGGCCGTCGTGGTCGGTGAGATCGGCAACGGTGCGTGCGACACGACGAATGCGGTGATACCCGCGCCCCGACAGCACTCCGGCATCGAGTCGACGCCGCAACCATTCGACAGCACACGGCGCGAGCGGCGCGTGGAGGTCGACCACAGACGCCGCCAGCAAACCGTTCGGCACGCCCTGTCGCTCGACGGCCCTCGCACGTGCCACTGCGACGCGCCGAGCAACATCGCGACTCGACTCTCCCGGCTCACCCGACGTCAAGTGGTCTGCCGAGACACGCGCGAGCGGCACACGGATGTCGAAACGATCGAGCAACGGACCCGAGAACCTGCGCAGGTACCGCTCGCGAGCAGACGGTGTGCACCTGCACGCACCGGGCGTGCCACCGCCGCACGGACACGGGTTGGTGGCCCCGACCAACAGAACCCGTGCCGGCATCTCGACCGAGGTTCCCGACCGTGCCACGCGCACGGTGCCGTCTTCGAGCGGTTGACGCAGAGCATCGAGCACCGACGGCGCGAACTCACCCATCTCGTCGAGGAACAACACACCGTGGGCTGCGAGGCTCACCTCGCCGGGATGCACACGGCCAGATCCACCACCGACCATCGCCGCCGTCGAGATGCCGTGGTGCGGCGAACGGAACGGTGGTGACGAGGGAAGGCCGCGCAGTTGTTCACCTGCGGCACTGCGCACCATCGCACACTCGAGCGCCTGGTCTTGCGACAGCGGCGGCAGGATGCCCGGTAATCGTGCGGCGAGCATCGACTTTCCGGCACCAGGTGGCCCCATCATCAACACGTGGTGGAAACCGGCCGCGGCAACTTCCAGGGCGGTGCGCGCCAGTGTTTGGCCTCTGACATCTGCGAGATCAAGCGGCGACACCTCGTCACCAGCGTCGGTAGCGACGGTGTCGAGTGGCCACGGGTCTCCGTCGCACAGGACCGCGACCAGTTCGGCCAGTGTCCGCACCGACACCACCCGAGTCGGTCTCGCAAGTGCCGCGTCTTGCGCCGACCCGGGCGCGACCACCACGCACAAGTCGCGAAGTGCCGCCGCCAACGGGGCCGCCCCGGCAACAGGTCGCAAACTTCCGTCGAGGCCCAACTCGGCGAGAAATGCCATGTGCCTGGTGCGTTCAGGCTCGACGACACCTGTGGCAACCATCAACCCGACGCAGATGGCGAGATCGAGCCCTGACCCGCCACCTCTGTCTCCGGCCCGGTCGCCGTGCACCGCGAGATTCACCGTCACACGACGGTTCGGCCATTCAAGGCCGCTCGAGAGCATCGCCGCACGCACCCGGTCGCGCGACTCTCTGCAACCCTCGTCTGGTTGACCGACGACCGTGAAGCCGGGCAATCCGTTGCCGACGTGCACTTCGACGGTTGTCGCACGCCCGGAGATTCCGAACAAGGTGGCGGTGTTGACGGCTGCGTACATGCAGAGCCTCCGGGGCGTCGAGGTGGGATAATCGTCGGTGATGTGTGCGCGACCCGCTTTCGTTCGGGCAAGCACCGCGTTCGCCCTCGGCGCCGTCTTTCTCGTGGCGTGCAGTTCGCCCGAACGAACAGGTACAGCCTTCTGCCGTCAGTTGGCGAGCGAATTGCCGGCGATCGCGGCACCGATCGCCACCGGCAAGGACGTCACTGCCACCGTCGAGCGGTGGGAGCGCCTTCTCGACCGTTCACCACTGGCGATCGAAGACGATGTCGCCACCGTGACAGAGCTGTTCCGCTCGGCGAGCCGTGTCGACCCGACGAATGCGGACTCGGTGCAGGCACTCGCCGATCTGGCCTATGCCTCGAACAAGTCGGCTGTCGCGGTGCGCGACTGGGTGATGGACACGTGCGCCGTCGACGTGTCGACGGGGCTGACGGTCGAACCCGCGCGAACAGTGCCGCCTGCAACCACGACCACGACGGCGGCGGACGCTCCGCCGGCCAGCGAGTCTCCCCAGGATTCGGTCGCCACCACCGTGGCGCCGTGAGCGTCAGCGAATCTCGCCGCGGCGGACGATGACTTTGTCGACGAGGCCGTATTCCTTGGCTTCTTCGGCGGTGAACCAGCGGTCGCGCTCACTGTCGGCCTGGATGTCCTCGATCGCTCGACCCGAGTGCTGCGCGATGAGTTCGGCCATGCGGCGCTTCGTGAAGCGCAGCTGCTCGGCCTGGATCGCGATGTCGGCGGCCTGACCCCGAAGGCCGGCGAGCGGTTGGTGCATCATGATGCGCGCATTCGGCAGCGTGTACCGCTTGCCGTCGGCGCCGGCGGTCAACAAGAACTGTCCCATCGAGGCGGCGAGCCCCATGCACACCGTCGCCACGTCGCACGAGACGAACTGCATCGTGTCGTAGATCGCCATGCCGGCAGTGACCGAACCACCCGGGCTGTTGATGTAGAGCCAGATGTCGGCGTTCGGATCTTCACCTTCGAGGTAGAGCAACTGAGCACAGATCTGGTTCGCGATGTCGTCGTTCACGTCGGTGCCGAGCATCACCACTCGGTTCTTCAGCAGACGCGTGAAGATGTCGGCGCGCGGGTCTCCGCCCGCGTCGAGGGCCACGGGAATGTCCGGGTTCGTCATATGAACTGTGAGGCTACCGGTCTGGCCACAGCGGCACGGTGCCCCATGCCACGCCGTCAGCGGTCACCCGCGACGAACACCGCTGAAGACCACAGCGACACATTCGTCGTCGGCGACCGATCCTCGTGCCTCGAGCAACCCCGCGAGACCAGCCGTACCTGTGGGGCTGGGGTCGATGTCGGTGTGGTCCCGAGCCAGGCGAAGTGCCTCGACGATGTTCGACTCACGAGCGACGACGGGCGAGCCGCCGGTGGCCGTCATCGCATCGAGCACTCCGATCCAGTCGTAGGTTTCGTCGTCGAGAATTCCGTCAGCGAGAGAATGAGGCGACTCCCACGGCCACATACATTCGCTCCACCGGGATCCGGCGTTCGATGCACCGCCTGTTGCGAGGGCGCGTTCCCACGCACGTGACAACGGCGCGCACCCCTCTGCTTGAACCGCATGCAACCGTGGATGAACTCCGCTGGCGGTGAAACTCGCCCCGACACACGACGCGAATGCGCCGCCGCCGACCTGGATGAACACCGCATCGAGCATGCGACCATCGGATGCGATCTGGTCGGTCATCTCCCACCCGATCGTGCGTCCGCCGTCGAGACACCACGCGTTCTCGGTGCCCTGCACGCCGAACGGGATCGCTCCGTCGACGACGGCCTCGCGGAAACGCAACACGCACGGATCACCCGCAGGGTCGACGGCACGCCGTTCGCACACCCGCACATCGGCCCGAAGCACCGACAACTCGTGCAGCACCGGCTCGTCGGCGGCCACCGGCACATGGACTGCGATCGGCCAGTCGACCGCCGCCGCAAGCGTGGACGCGGCGATGGCCGCGTTGCCGCACGACGCGATCGCCAACGGTGGCCGTGAATGCGAGTCGCGCCACGGAGCGACACCTGCCGCTTCTGCCATCACGAGATGGACGAGTTCGGTGAACAAGTGACGTGCCTTGTGCGAACCCGCGACGTTGTGGGTCTCGTCCTTGATCCAGACTCCCCCGCGGTCCGTGAACCCGAGGACACCCGACAACTCGTCGGCACGCCTCATCGGGGTGCGCACGAACCCGTTTCCCGCGACACGTGCCACCCGCGCGTCGAGGTCGGCGATGATCTCGGCACGACGGTCGTCTCCGAGTCCGAGTGCGGCACCGAAAGCGTCGACGGCGAGCCACCGCCTGTAGGCGAGATACGGGTTCGGGTCGTCGACCGGACGGAACGGCTCGACGCGCGACTCGAACCGCATCACGTGTCGACGGTCGTCCACCGACGACGACGGACACGTGAACGACAAAGGAGTCGCGATCGACTCGGTTGCGCCGCACACCGAGCACCGCAGACCGGTCACGACCGGTGCGGCACTGCTCACGTCAGCCTTCTCGGGCGACGCGTGCGTTGAACTCGTCGATGAGCCCGTCCCACACGGGGGCGTGCGCGCGTACCGAGCGCCAGAACGACTGCGAACGGCGTGCCTCGAAGATCTCGACGGGTGTTCCCTGCTGCTCGACCCAGGTGTAGTAGCCGAGGTTGAAGATGCGGTTCTTGTCGCGCTCCGTGCAGTCGATCATGTTGTCGGTACCCACGTGGGCCAGATGGCGTCCGAAGACCTCGGCCGCGTCGACCTCGTCGAAGTCGTTGCCGAACCGCGATGCGAGTGTCTTGACCCGCTCGCTCGGATAGAGCGCTCCACCGTCGGTCGCTATCGTGATCACCGCATCGTTGGCTCCGAAGCCGAGCAACTTGGCGGTCTTGATGGCCGCCAGCACGTTGCAGATCGCCGAGAATCCCATGTGGGTGAGGTGGTCGAGCATTGCTGCGTCGGCGCCGTGACGTTCGGCAAGGTACTTGTGACCGGCGGGAGTGTTGAACAACACGTCGAGTTCGTCGGTGGCCTCGTCGGAGACGGCTGCGACGACGTCGGTGTTCATCACGTTGTGGATGAGAGGTATGTGCTTGTCGCCGATGCCCTGGATGTTGTGCTCACCGAAACCGTTCTCGAGCATCGTCGGGCACTCGAGTGCCTCGACCGCCACGATCCGAGTGCCGTAGAGGTCCTTCAACCGGTCACCAGCCGCGATGGTCCCTGCCGATCCGGTCGCCGAGGTGAAAGCCGCCAGACGAATGCCGGCATGACCGTTGTCGCGCACGTGTTCGAACACGTGCGCGAGCGCGCGACCGGTGACTTCGTAGTGACCGACGTGGTTCCCGAACTCGGCGAACTGGTTCAAGATGAAGTTGCCCGGGTCGAGCGCCATCTCGTTGCACGCGTCGTAGATCTCCTTCACGTTGCTCTCGGTACCGGGTGTGCGCACCACGTCGGACGGATCTGCCACCCACCGGTCGAGCCAGTCGAAACGTTCCTGCGACATGCCGGCCGGCAACACCGCCACGCCGCGCGAACCCATGAGTCGACTGATGGCGATGCCGCCGCGCGCATAGTTGCCCGTCGACGGCCACACCGCACGGTGACGGGTGGGATCGAATTGGCCCGTGATCACGCGCGGCGCAAAACACGAATACGCCGCCAACACCTTGTGGGCGGTGATCATCGGGAAACGGTCACCGAACACGACGATGATCGGCGACTCGACACCGGTCAACGACGGTGGCAACACGACATGATCAGGGACCTGCACTCGACGGCCGTGCAAGTCGTTGTACCAGTGCACACGGAACAAGTTGCGTGGGTCGGCGGCGTCCTTGTCGACATCGTCGGTCAACGAGACCGGGATTCGTGACGGCTCTGCCAATTCGGCGAACGTCGGCAACACGATCTTCTGGGCCGCGAAGCGCTTCGCGCTGTTGGCGAGCGATCCTTCGTCGACGACGCTCTTGGCGAGGCCGAGTTGCTCGGCGAGCACTGTCGAGTCGAGGGCCGCATCGATCGGTTCTGCAATTGTCACGGCGACAAGTCTGCCACCGCCGGCAGCGCACCTCCGCCCTATGCCCAGGTGACCGATACCCTTCCAACGGTCGCCGGTGTAGCCCAATTGGCAGAGGCAGCAGGTTTAGGTCCTGCGTGTTGGGGGTTCGAGTCCCTCCACCGGCACGATGAACGTGAACGATCTCCCGACTCCGGCCCTCGTCGTCGACATTTCACTGTTGCGCAAGAACCTCGCCACCATGGCCGCGACACACCCCGGCGCGCGTCTGCGGCCTCACGTGAAGGCCCACAAGTGCACGTCACTGGCGGCTGAACAAGAAGCACTCGGCCACCGTGGCTTCACATGTGCGACACCGCGCGAGGTGCTCGGCATGATCGAGGCTGGCGTGGGCGACGACTTCCTTCTCGCCAACGAAGTTCTCGACATGGCACGGCTCCGTGCTCTCGCTGTCGCGCAAGATCGCGCACGTGTCACCGTGGCGATCGACTCCGACGACACGTTGCGAGCAGCAGAGAGAGCGGGAATCGCCAACGTGATGGTCGATGTCAATGTCGGTCTGCCACGCTGCGGATGCGATCCGCGCGATGCGGGACGACTCGCCGACTCTGCCCGGGCCCGTGGCATGACAGTGCGCGGTGTCATGGGCTACGAAGGCCATCTCATGATGGTCGCCGACCGCGACGAACGGCGACGCCTGGTTGCAGAAGCGATGACGACACTTGCACTCGCGGCAGACGACGTCGGAGCCGGGATCGTCTCGGCTGGTGGCACCGGTACGTGGGATCTCTTGGATGGCACCGCCGTCACCGAAGTGCAAGCCGGCAGCTACGCACTGATGGACTCGCACTACGCGACGCTCGGTCTCCCCTTCTCGCAGTCGGTGTGGGTGGTGGGAACGGTCGTGTCGAGATCGACCAAGTGGGCAGTGGCCGACGTCGGGCTCAAGTCGCTCGGTATGGACCACGGCAACCCGTCCATCGACGGCCACCGCGTGTGGTTCTGCTCCGACGAGCACATCACTTTCTCGCACGTCGACGACACTCCACCGCCGAAGATCGGTGACCGCGTGTTCGTCACTCCCGCCCACATCGACCCCACCATGGCGATGCATGAACGGGCCTGGGTGTCGGACTCGCGGGGCGAGATCGTTGCCGAGTGGCCGATCGACCTGCGGGGTTGGTGAGCCTTCCTGCGCCCGCCGTCAGGCGACGCCGGTGATGCGGTCGATCAACTCAGGAAGTTGGGCGAGTGCCCGCGATCGGTGGGAGATCGCATCTTTCTCTGCCGAAGTCATCTCGGCGAACGTTCGGCCGTCGCCGTCGTCGGGCACGAACACCGGGTCGTACCCGAAGCCGTTGTCGCCACGTTCTGACACAGCGATCGCGCCGCGACACTCACCGCGCAGGAAATGCATCTCTCCCCTGTCGTCGACCAGTGCGACCACGGTGCGAAACACCGCCGTGCGGTCGGCCGCTCCATCCAGCCGCTCCAGCAACAACGCCCGGTTCGCCGCGTCGTCGGGCGGCTCACCGGCAAAGCGTGCGCTGCGCACGCCGGGTTCTCCTCCGAGTGCCGACACCTCGAGTCCGGTGTCGTCGGCTATCGCCCAGCCATGCACGTGATTGGCGACCTCGACGGCCTTGAGGACGGCATTGCCTTCGAGGGACGGTGCGTCCTCTTCGATCTCACCCACGGCATCGGGACGCGGCAACAGTTCCACACCGCTCGGCATCAATCGCGCGATCTCGGCGACCTTGTGCGGGTTCGCGCTCGCACACCAGATGCGCACGACCGCCTCAGCGCGGTGACGGCGGCTCGGCCAGCAACTGGGACTGCAGGTCGAAGATACGACCCAGTCCCGAGTCAGCGAGTGCGAGCAATTGATCGAGTTCGCCGCGCGAGAACGACATCGCCTCGGCTGTTCCCTGCACCTCGACGAAACGTGACTCGCCCCCGGTGACCGGGCGCAACATGACCACGTTCATGTCGACATCGGCCGTCGAGTCCTCGACGTACGGCAAGTCGACCACCGGCACGCCGCTGCACACGCCCACCGACACTGCCGCACAGAGCGAGTGCAACGGGTTCGTGGCGATCGCCCCCGACTGCACGAGTCGCGTCAACGCATCGTGCAGAGCCACGTATCCGCCGCAGATGCTCGCAGTTCTCGTGCCGCCGTCTGCCTGGATCACGTCGCAGTCGACCACCACCTGCCGCTCGCCGAGCACCGACATGTCACAGGCCGCCCGCAGCGAACGCCCGATGAGGCGCTGGATCTCGACTGTGCGTCCGCTCTGTTTGCCCTTGGCTGCCTCTCTGTCGACACGCTCCGGCGACGACCCGGGAAGCATCGAGTATTCGGCGGTCACCCAGCCCTTGCCCGAGCCCTTCATCCAGCGCGGTACGTCCTCGTCGATCGATGCGGTGCACAAGACCCGGGTGCGACCGAACGACACCAACACAGACCCGGCCGACATCTCGGTGAAGTCACGCTGGAACGACACTGGTCGCAGTTGGTCTGGGGTACGTCCGTCAGGTCTCGTCATGACGTCATGTCTAGTCGGTGACGATCGTCCGGCGCCGAAGATCGACGCGACGGCATGCGACGACTCAGAAGTAGATGATCTTCTCGGCGCTGGCTTCGGCAGCGTCGAGATCATCGGTGTAAGCACCCGTCGAGAGGTACTTCCATCCGCCGTCACACACGATGAACACCACGGTTCCTTCGTCGATCTCGCTGGCGACCTTCACGGCACCGGCGAGCGACGCCCCCGACGAGATCCCGGCGAAGATGCCGCACTCTTGCACGAGGCGCCGTGTCCACTCGAGTGATTCGCGAGGACGCACCACTCGCTTGCGGTCGAGCAGGTCGCGGCCGTGCCAGTTCTCGAACACCGGTGGGATGTAACCGTCGTCGAGGTTGCGCAGTCCTTCGACGCGCTCACCGAGCGGCGGTTCCACGGCGACCACCTTGATGTCGGGGTTCTGTTCCTTCAGGTACTTTCCGGTTCCCATCAGGGTTCCCGACGTGCCGAGGCCGGCGACGAAGTGCGTGATCTCGGGGCAGTCACGGAAGATCTCGGGGCCGGTTCCTTCGTAGTGGGCGCGCGGGTTCGCATCGTTCGCATATTGATAGAGGAAGCACCACTCGGGGTGCTCGGCCGCCAGCTCCTGGGCTCGGCGCACAGCGCCGTTCGAGCCCTCTTCGCCGGGGGTCAAGATGATCTCTGCTCCGAACACCTCGAGCATCTGGCGACGCTCGATCGACACCGAGGTCGGCATCAAGATGGTGATCGGGTACCCCTTCATGCGTGCGATGGCGGCGAGTGCGATTCCGGTGTTCCCTGACGACGGCTCGACAATGCGCTGACCGGGTACCAGACGACCGGTGCGCTCGGCTTCGTCGATCATCGACTTGGCGATGCGGTCCTTCACCGACCCGAACGGGTTCTGGCTCTCGAGTTTGGCGACGAGACGCACGTTCGGGTTCGGCGACAGCACCGACACATCGACCATTGGGGTGTTGCCGATCAAGTCGAGGGCGCTCTGGTGCACGAAGACCGATCCACCGTTGCGGCGAACTCCTGCGACTGACATCTCCACCTCCTCGGCGTCTGTGACCCGGTCGACCCGGCGGCTCGATGGTTCAACCGCGCGGCAACAGGGGCTATTCCCGATAATTCCTGTCGGAATTGTAGCCCTCCGGTGAGCCGTTGTCACCCCCCGCCGATCGGGACATCTGTCGACGCTGACACGTCAGTCAGAGCGCAACGATCTGCACTTCGGTGACGGCCCCGTCTGCAATGCGATACGAGCGGGTCTCGGGGGTTCCTCGCTTCAGACCCACGATCACGTAGTGCCACCCGGGGTCGGGCGCCTGGGCGATGTCGGTCGGGCTCGGGTACGGCTCGGTGTGCGTGTGACTGTGCACCACACCGATCACTTCGAGACCCTCGGCTTCTGCTGCCAGCTCGCACTTCAAGTGCTCCTTGGGGTCGATGGTGTACACCTTCGCACTGGCGGCGATGTTGGTGACGGGGACGAACCGGACCACTCGCGACTCTTCACGGCTCCCCACCAACAGACCGCAGCATTCTTCGGGGAACTTCTCGTACGCGAGCGATGCCATCTCTCGCAGCGATGCGGCGGGAACCGACAGCGATTCAGGCCCTGACATACGCCTTCGAGGCTAGCGGTACGCTCACTCACCCCTATGGCAAAGGCTCCGAACGCGATCTTGGCGAGCAATCGCAAGGCACGCCACGACTACTCGATTCTCGATGTGGTCGAGGCGGGAATCGTGCTGCACGGAAGCGAAGTGAAGAGCCTGCGCGCCGGACAGGTGCAGATCGCCGACGCCTACGCACGCATCATCGACGGCGAGGTGTGGCTCGACGGCGTGCACATCGCGCCGTATCAGTTCGCCGTCGGAGTCGGAGCACACGACCCGGATCGCGCCCGTAAGTTGCTGCTCCACCGCACCGAAATCGAACGCCTCGCCGAACGGGTGGCACGAGAGCGACTCACTCTCGTGCCGCTCTCGTTTCGTCTCGTCGACGGACGCGTGAAGGTGGAGTTGGCCCTGGCTCGGGGTCGTCAACGCCAAGACAAACGTCAGGCGATCGCCGAGCGCGACAGCAAGCGCGAGATCGAACGGGCACTCGGCCGTCAGCGCAAGGGCATGTGACGAGTCACTTCTGCGTCACCGTTTGCGAGATCCTGAACACCGCGACGGCGATCGCCACACCCAGTGCCCACCCTGCGAGGACGTCAGTTGCCCAGTGCACACCGAGAGCGAGACGTGTCCAACCCATGACGATCGCAGCAACGACCGCCACGACGAGTGCCCGCGTTCTCCACTCGGGCCGCACGACCGCGACAACGAGTGCCGCCGACACGACGAACGCCGTGGTGTTCGAGGCGTGTCCGGAGGGAAACGCCGCCGAGGCGATGTCGTAGGCCGCGGCCGCCACCGGGCGCTCACGGTCGGTGAGGTCCTTGACGAGTGCAGTGATCACAGCGGTCACCCATGTCGCCGCTGGCGTCACCGTCGCCAACGCCAGTGACTGCGAACGCCTCCAGACGAACACGGCAAAGACCAGCGACGCCGGCACGAACACACCGATCACGCCGACAGACGTGATCGCCTCGGCCAGCCGAGCGACCGTACCGTCGACGAGGAAGAGGTCGTGGAGGGACGAATCCATCGTGTGCGACCGTACTGCCGGAGGCGCGCACGACAGATGCATCGACGCCGTACACTCGAGGGCACACAACCGATCACGGGGCTGACAGGTTTCGACAGCAGTTTCGTCGTTCACGAGTGCGACCCGAGTTGCTCAGACTCGCTAAACGGGGCAACCAAAAGAATTGCCAACGAGCAGTTCGCTCTCGCTGCCTGATAGGTAGTTGAGAGACATCGTGACCAGCAATGGCGCACGGGGCCGATCCACCGCAGCCCGGCAACAGAAGCGGAGGATGACAGCGGGAAAGACAGCTGGCGACGGGAAAGACCGTTGGCTCACCGGAAAGACGGTGCGCGGCCCTTCGGGGCAGTCGACCCGCCGATGACGTTGCGTCAGCGTCGAAGCCGGGAATGGTCGTAGCAGTCTGGTCCGGCGCCTGATGGACGGGGGTTCGATTCCCCCCAGCTCCACCGTGAAGTTTCGTCGACGATCACGCAAGCAGTCCGTCGAACGAACGTCATCTGATTCGTGACGACGTCCCGTCAGCGTTCACCCATGAGCAGGAATTCGATCGTCGACAACACGATGGCCGTCCATTCCTCCTCATTCAGGCGATCAGAGTCCACATCGATGACGAAGCGACCCGACACAACAGACAGCCACCACGCGGCCACATCCCGAGGATCCCGCTTCGGCGAAATGAGGCCAGCCTTGCGGGCGCGCGTCAAGAAGTCGCCGAACGTGGCCACGTACTCTCTGTTGGCTTGGACGATCGCGTCATGCAGTTGCGGTCGACCGCCAGCGACACCGAGAATCTCGGCCCGAACACTGCGTCGTTGGCGACCTTCTGGCGACGTGAAATCTCCGAACGCAATCGCCACTCGTTCAAGGAACTCGTCGGGGCTCTCAGCCCCGACGAACATACCCAGAGCCACGAGCGCGTCGTCGAACGACCGCCGATAACGCTCACCCTGAGCAGCGACAATTAGGTCTTCCCGGTCGGCAAAGTGGTGATAGAGGGCTGGCTTGGTGAAGCCGGCCGTCTCGACGACCCGGTCGACGCGTACCCCTGCCTCGCCTTCGGCCTCGATGATGGCGATTGCTGCTTCCAGGATCTTGTCCCGAGTACTTCTGCCATCGGTCATCGCACCTCACCTTACGACTCATGCGATTTGCCTGCGGTGGGCTATCGAGCCACCTCATGCATCCTTACACGTGGTAACTGCAAATCTTACCTACAGTAAGATCTCGCACACACAATCCGAGGAGTCCTACCCATGTCACCGTTCAGTTCGACCCTGAGCCGGCCCCGAATCTCTTCCGCACTTGTTGTCATAAGCGCGGTCATCGGTGCGTTCTCGATCAACGCAGCGTCGGCCACACCAGTCGGAACCGTCGTCGACTACGAGCAGACCGTCAGTGCGGTCATTCCCCAGAGTTCCTTCGGTGGTGCCGCCGGTGGCGACGGGTGGGCGCTCGCGTTCACCGACACCAACGTCTACAACATCTTCCACCACGACGTTCTGACAATCGCATGCCGCTCGAAGACAACCGGGGTCGCCTGCAGTGGCAACGGCTACTCAGTGGCGGGCACGAAACTGGTCTCGGACGGGGCCAACAGACTTCTCGTGGCGATGGGTCCGCCGCTCCACATCGACAAGATCACGAACCGTCTCTTCACGATGGCAGTCCGGGAGACGTCCGGAGCCGTGAGTGGTACGGGCGGCACGGCCGGCGTCGTCGAGATCGACCTCGCCAGCTCTTCTGCCAACCCGTTCGTGGCGTTCTACCCCCTGTCTCGTGACGGCGAGGGCGGGTGCTACCTCAACACATGTCGTGACCGCAACACCGTCTTTTCGTCAACGATCAGCAACGTCTCGAAGATCGGCACCAAGTGGTACGTCTACAACTATGTGTCAGGTGTGCCCAGCACCTCGCTCCCCGACTCACGGAACAAATTGCTTTGTTTCGACCTCGCCACGAAGAGCCCTTGTGCCAACCAGCCCTACGACGTGACAAGGAGTGCCGGTGTGCAGGGTCGCCTGTGGCACCCCCCGACCATCGCAGCCATCAACAACCGAATCTTCATCAGCATCTACGGCACGTCGGACGCCTTCTCCCTCGCCGGCTTCTCGTGTGTCGACGTGTCGTCGACACCCACCAATTGCACCGGATGGCCCATCGTCCCGGCAACGCAGTTCCCCGGCAGCACCTTCACCATGGCGCCCCCATTCCCGCTCCTCAACTCTTCGGGAAGCCCGATTGGCGTCTGCTTCGCCGGCAACCCCACCAATGCCTGCACCGACTTCTCCGGCCAGACGGCAACCATCGGCTCGAATCTCGAGGGCCTGGCCACCCCGTTCAACGTCGACTGGGCCACCACGCGCGGTGAGGCATTCGTCGACGGCACACGAATCTTCATGCCCAATGTGGTGCTCGCGAACGGCACATCCCAAGTGGAGTGTTTCGACTTTGCCACCGACAACCTGTGCGCCAACTTTCCCCAAGCCGGAGTTTCCCAACCGAAGACTTTCGTTCTCAACGAACTCGAATCCGTGTACACCATCCAGACCGATCCCGCCGACCCAAGCTGTCTCTGGGTGATGGCTCACGGAGGCACGAAGCAGATCCAGAACTTCGATTCCCAAACTGGCGGTGCCTGCGGTGCCAACGGATTCGTGCTCCCCATCAACAACTTCCGCGAGAACTTGTCGCGGTGCGCGGCGACGGCATGGAAACAGTTCGCACTGGTCACACCCACTGCGGGCAACTTCACGTCAGGAACGGTGGACTTCGTCGACTCCAACGGAGCTGCCATCTCTGGGCTCACTTCTCAGAGCTTCGGGGCCAATGGCATCCTCGATCTCACGTCGCTGAACCTGCAGACATATCCGAGTTTCGCCAGGTTGCACGTCAGGCTGGTGGGCACCGTCACACGTGCCATCAACGTGAAGATGACGTGGGCCGCCGAGTATCACCCCGAGTGCGTGGTCAGCGGACAGACGGCATTCACCACGACACCCACAACGACCGCCGCACCCACCACCACGACCACGCCTGCCCCAACGACCACGGTCGCCGCCGCATCTGCGCCCACGACCGTGGCGCCGACCCAGACATCACCGGCACTTGCCCCAACATCACTTCCCCTCACCGGCACCGACAACTCACCGACACTCGTGTGGGCTCTGTTGCTGCTGGCTGGCGGAGCAGCGACGATCGGACTTGGGCGTCGCAGGTCCGTGGACAGAGCGCACGAGCCCCGATGACGACGGGCGTGTGCTGGAGCAGTTGCTTCAGCACACGCCCGTTACAACTCGGAGTTGTTCACCGTGAACGGGAGATCGATCTCTGAGATGTTCGTCGTCGGCTCGTAGGCGGCTCGCACGAAGAAGACCACCTTGTAGTCACCGTTCGGCAGATCTGCCGTCGGACGCGCATTGCGGAAGAATCTCTCGGGAAGATCGGTCGGTCCTGTCTCGATGTTCCATTCGTAGTGGCTGTTGGTGACGTCGTAGAGACCGATCCAATACCCGGCCGCCTCCGACGCCGGTGTCGATTCGGTCCATCCGAACTGGAACTTGGCCGTACCATCAGCCGGGTTGCCCAAGAGGCGGACGAACGCACCGTCGTCTTGCACCACTGTGGGCACTGCCGCATTGGTCGGCGTGACCGCCGACAGCGCGGTACAACCGGCAATTGCCACCGTTACGGCTCCTCGCATCAACAACTTTCGCTTCTTCATGGTCTCTGTCTCCTTCACTCGCGAAACGCACTGTGCGCTCCGACATGAAGGATCGGTGCGACCAACCTCGACGACGCCCGACAAACCTCACTCGACACCGACGATTACTCTCGACATCGGAGTACGAACGCGCGAGTGTGACACTTCGACCACGACACCGACTGTGTGGACGAATGCCGCGGTTGAGCCACCAGGCCCGCACACCCTGATGCTCCCCATGGCTACGGTGCGCAGGATGCAGGTGATCAAGAGCGTGTTCGTCGGCGGCAACCAAGAGGGCGACTTCGAATGGATGATCCGACAGCCCCACCACGAGCGCACGTTGCTTCTCTTCAACGACAACGAGGGGGAGTTCTATGCGCACTACAACGGTGATGCGCACACTTGTACGGCCGGTGGCGGGAACGCCACAATTCGTCCGTACCAGTGCGACCCGCACCGCCGCGCCGCCGGCATTCCGACCGGCACATATGAGCGTGGTCCTCATTACAAGGGCTACTCGTCGCTCGATGACCAGGTGCTCCGAGCAATCGCAGACTCGATGAGCCAGATCGAGTCGCTGCTCGCCAGCGGTCGGTTCGATGCCGTCGCCTTCAGTTGGAGCGACCAGACGAAGCTTGGTGGCAAGATCTTCAACACCGCCCAGGTGGTACGTGACCACATTGTCGACGAGATTTTCCGCGTTGCCGAACGGTTCTAGTTTTGTGACGAAAAATTGCCGCCCTACCAGTCGGTAGGGAGCACTCGGATGCCCTACGGTATGGGAATGAGCACGGACCAGGTCCTTTCCCCCCGACCCCGCGGTGAATCACTGAACACCGTTCGCGAGGCGATTCCCGAGTCGTGCTACGAAAGGCCCACCGCACCGGCTGTCCGCGCCCTCGTTCGCGCCTGGCTCGTGTACGGCATCACCATTGCCGCCCTCGCAGTCGCGACCTCGTGGTGGAGTGTCGCCCTGCTGTGGATCGCGGCTGGTTTCGCCGTTGCCGGTCTCTTCGTTCTCGGCCACGATGCATCGCACGGTGCGTTGACGTCGTCAAACCGCGCCAACCGCTGGCTTGCCCGCATCTGCATGATCCCCAGCATCCATGTCGAAGCCGCATGGGATCTCGGGCACAACCGCATTCACCACGGCTACACCACGCGCCAGGGATTCGATTTCGTGTGGCACCCGGCCACCGTCGACGACTACCGCGCGCTCGGTCGCCTCGCGCGTCTCCAGCATCGCATCGAGTGGTCGTGGTTCGGCTCGGGCGTCTACTACCTACGCACTGTGTGGTGGCAGAAGATGTGGCGCTTCAACGGCCAGAGCAAGCACCGCGGTCGCATCATCAGAGACAAGATCGTCCTCGGCTCGATCGTCGGTGCGATCGTCGCTGCGCTCGTCGTGGTCGGCGCCCTGCAGGGCGGAGCAACAGGCGCACTGTGGTTGCCGTTCAAACTGGTGGTGGTGCCGTTTCTGATCTTCGTGCACACAATCGGCTGGACCGTCTATGTCCATCACGTCGACCCGTCGATCCGTTGGTGGCCGCGCCGCGAATGGAGCCAGTTCAAGGGACAGATGGAGTCGACCACCGTGCTCGAGATGCCGCGACTCGTCAACTGGCTGTGGTTCCACAACATCTTCGTGCACGTGCCGCACCATGTCGACGTGCGCATTCCGTTCCATCAGTTGCCCGCCGCGACCGACGCCATCGAAGCTGCGTTCCCCGACACCGTGCGTCGCTCGCGCATGTCACTTCGTGCGTACTTCCGCGCGGCAAAGACCTGCAAGCTGTACGACTTCGAGCAGGGAACCTGGCTGCCGTATTCGGCAGCCAAATAACCTCGAAGGTCCCACGGTTCAGGGAGACTCTGCCCGCTCCACCCATTCGCTGAGCGAACCCGCGTCGATCGCCGACACCGCCAAGTCGACCTCGTCGGGGTTCACGAGGCCCGCCGCGATCGCTTCGTCGATGTCTCCGACCTCGAGCAAGATCGCCGCCAACAGCACCCGCTCGGGATCAACCGAGCCGTTCGGCACGACGACGGACGTGTCCGACGTGGTCGATGCTGTCGTCGTGTCACCTCCGGTCGTGTCGTCGTTCCCGCACGCAGCGAGGGTGACCGCCAGGACACATACCGCGGCGATGGTCGTCAACTGTCGTCTCATGGCTGTCCCTGCCTCTGCTGTGTGGTCGATGACGACGTGATCGTCGACATGGTGGTCGAACCGGTGGTCGCTCTCGTCTGGCTCCGGGCCTGGTCTTCGAGGCGACTGCGCAACTGTTCCATGTCCCTCGTCGGGATCCCGACGTCGTTCAACATGTCCGCATCATCGCTTCGCAACATTGCCTCGAGACGCAACTGGGCTCGCTCACGCTGGCGCTCCAATTCCTGGAGTCGAACCGGATCGCCGTTCGCGGCTGCGACACGTTGCGTGAACGCCGCCTGGACCTCTTCGGCATGTCGATACTGCATCTCGAGACGGTTCTGCTCGAGGCAGGTCTCGGTCGGTTCTGCGAGACAATCCCGGACATGATCTCTCAGTTGCTCCATTGCCCGCCTCCATTCGGGCGCAATGACAGCCCATTCATCGATGTGATCCCGGAGGCGATCTTGGAGGCGCTCCCTGATCTGGTCACGGTCACGGTCTGTCGACGGTGTGACCGAGTCGGCGGTGTCGCGATACCCGAGACCGGCGATCTCGGATTCGTCGACCGCGGCGAAGCGAACTGCCAGTTGCAACTGTTCGCGGAGTCGTATCCGGAGTTCATCTCCGGCTTCGCCGGCGCCCAGCGAGGTGACCGCGTCGTCGACCACATCGTCGAGTTCGTCAGGGTCGATCGTGGCCGTCACCGGAGCAGACAGCGCGGCCGCCGCGACAATTCCTGCGATCACGGTCAGCCATCGTCGCTTCGTACGACACCCCGGGACGATCAGCGGATCCATGAGGTTCTCCCTTCCGTGGAGCCAATCCGTGCTTTCGTGAGCGAGAGCCACCCCTTCCCGGTCAGCGACGTCCAACCGCCGTGACCGGAGTCGTGGTGTTCGCTCGTCTCGCTCGTCGACCAATGCCCTGCCTCATGGCCACCCCCGGACTCATGGCCACCCCCGGAGATGTTCTTCGTGCGGACGCGGGCGCGACCACCCTCGGACCCAGTGACATCGACACGGACGTAGCGACGGATTCCGTCGGAAAACGTCGCCTCGCCGATCGCATGGACGACATCGCTGTGGGCGCTCTCTCCCTCACCGCCCTCCCAGAGACGACACCAAGTGGTGACCTCGAGGCGCTCTGTTCCTCGTCCGAGGACCAATGTTCCCGACACAACCCCGTCGCGCGTCGTGGCGAGGTGGACGACCAGTTTCGTCGAGTGGGTCGAAGGTTTGCCCACCAACATGGCATCGACTCGCCGCGCACCGAGGCTTTCGCCCATGCACGGGCCACCCGCTGCTCCCGCCCCCTCGGTGCTCGTCGCGACGATCGCCGCCGCGACGAGCACCGATGTCAGTGCCTTGCGCATCATCGACGCGGACCGCCAGTGCCTGAGCCACTGCCCTGGCCGTGACCACCACCGGAACCGGAGCCACCTCCTGCGCCCGAGCCGGCACCTTCACCACCGCGACGACCAGCCGACGGAGAGAGCACGATGTCGAGCGAACTCGAACGCGACGTGTACGAGGCCTTCGCTTCGTCGCCCGGCCCGACTCCCGTCACCATCGTCGCGTTCGTCGTGAACGTCAGTCGGTACGCACCAGGAAGTGCACGTGCCGACTTGCCTTTCGTTCCCCAGTTGAAGCCGTAGACGATCGAACCGGTGGAGTTCACTTCGGCTGACATCTCGCCGTCGTAGATGACGCCGCCGGGGCCGTCGGTGCGCTCGATGCGCAACCTCGCTCCCGAGTCGAACACGCGGACCGTCGTGAACGCGGTCGGCACACCTTTGGTGCCATACGTTGCCAGGCGGTCTTCGACATCGGGTGTGAGCTTGTCGACCACGAACCCGGTCATTGGCGACGCGGGAGTGTTCTCGAGCGCCACTTCGACACGGATCGGCTGCCTGGCAGACAACACCGGTCGCGAGATGAGGTTGTCACCCCAGTTCACCACCACGTCGCTTCGAGTCGCCACAGCACACTGGGCCTGCCATGTCGCCTCCGTCTTTTGCAGCCAGTAGTCGGGATACGTCGCCGACTTCGGTCCAGTCGGAACGACGTACGACCCACATGCCCCACCCCGCAGAGCCGGGAGATCACCCGCAGATGCCGACGGAACCACGATCAGCGGCACCGACAGGTTGTTGCCGAGTGTCTCCTCCTCGGCTGCCGATGCTCCGATACCCGGTATCTGAGCGACCGATGCGACTGCTACCGCCGCAAATGCCGCCTGGCGCGTGATCCGCGACCACGACCTTGTTCTCAATTTCTCTTTCATCTCGTTACCTTCCCGTGTCGAGGACGGCACTGCACCGCCCGCAGACAAGGGTCGGGGGATCCGACCGACAACACACGCAGAACTCGTCCCTCCGACGGACGCAGATGTCAGCGGTTTCGGAACGTCACCCGGAGCGCGGACCGAGCCGCACGAACGTCGGTGCTTCTCCGCCCCGAACCGTCCACAGGATCACCTCGTTGTCGCCGGGCCCCATCACTCGAGACAGCAACGACGCCGAGTACAACGTCGATCTCCATGCACCGAGCCCTGCAACTTCGCGGATCACGCCGACGAACCGGCCGTTCACTGCAATCAGGATTTCTTCGTCATCTGCGAACTCCCGGCGTGCGGTGATCACACCGGTTGCACGTGTCGGCACGCTCCCGAAACGTCCGCCCGTGACCGTGTCGAACGCATCGGAATTCGAGAGCGTCCATCTCACGGCATTCTCCGTGGGCGCATCATCGGGCGCCATCGTGCCGACGAGGTCGCCGTAGGGACCGGTTCGTGAGATGTCGTCGGCGTCGCCGTCGGCGTCGATCCATTGGTCGTAGAACGCCACCCGTGCGCGCAACGCATCGACCCCGAATGTCGCCCTTGCAGATCCTTCGATCCATGTGATCTCACGGCTGGGTCGCTCGGGGCAGCCGCGCGCGAGATCGGCACCAGCAACCGGCCAGTCGGGTACCGCACCGAGTCGGGAGGCGACGGTCGGCACGATGTCGAGCACGGTGGCTGGACAGTCGTCGATGGCCCCGTTCGACTGACCGGGCATCTTGATGAAGAGCGGTATGCGATAGATGTCGTCGACCGCGGCAGAGTTGGCGAAGTCGATCGTGTCGCGTGCCGATGCCCCGGGCACGAACGTGATCCCGTGATCGGCAGTGACGATCAGCATCGTCTTGTCCCATCGAGCGGTGGCCTTCAGCCCCGCGACCAACGACTCGATCTGAGCGTCGAGTGCCGCGTATTGGTTGAGGTGCGACTGGTACATGTCGCGTCGTTTGTCCTCGAGCGTGCCGGGTCGATAATCGTTGGCGGCCTTGGCGGCGATGCGCTGGTCAGGGGCCAGCAACCACGGTCGGTGCGGGAGGAGCACATGGGCGAACGTGAACGTGGGTGAGGTCGACGCGCGCTGCCTCTCGACGATCGTGTCCAGGTGCGTGAGTCGTCCGCGGTGTCCGACTATTTCTGAGTTCCTGCCGCTACGTGGTTCGTCCGCGTCCGGGACGGCCTGGGAACGGCCTCCGTCG
Organism: uncultured Bifidobacterium sp.; assembly: GCA_964416135.1. Taxonomy (GTDB): domain Bacteria; phylum Actinomycetota; class Acidimicrobiia; order Acidimicrobiales; family Ilumatobacteraceae; genus UBA2093. The sequence goes on along the minus strand of CAYQCU010000005.1, from coordinate 60,922 downwards.
CCGAAGCCGCCCCAGCCTTCGTCGATCGCCGGCAACCTCGATCGCAGGCCCTGGGGCAACGCGGTGTGGCCCGCGACCACCGCTGCATCCTTGACCAGGGAGGCGAACGACGCCCGGGGAACTGGAGCTGGTGCGTCGTTTTCACACCACCCGCCGGCGCACAGATGCGACGCCTCCTCGACGACGTCGAGCTCCATGGTGTCGCGCACGAGGGTCAAGATGTTGCGAGGGTGGTCGGACAACACGGGCTGGAGCGAATAGTCGGGTTTCCGGCCGGTGAGCATCGACGGCACCGCCACAGATGTGCGTTGCGACACCGACACCGCGTCTCGGTACCAGGTCGACACAGATGCGAGCGCGGCGAACCCCGGGAACCGATTCTCGTTCACCATGCCGTCGCCGCCGACCAAGGGGAACAGCGGTGCCTCGTCGAGCTGGATCCACACCACATCGATGTCACTCGACTCGGCAGCGGCGACTCCGCCCGGTCCTCCAGGCGAGATCACGGGCCATGCGGCCAGAACGAACACCACCAAGACGACGGGAGCGAGGCCGGACATCCAGCGCATCCACGTGCGCACAACGGCGCGCTGTGCGTACACGAACGTGAACACAGCGGCCAAGACCGCGGTGAACGCCAGATCGACGTACCACGCACCGAACGATGTCGACCTCGCCATGACCGACACTGCAGTCCATGAACCGACGAACACCATGCCGTGATGGACCGCCGTTCCCGCGCGCGGCGAGAGCAACGTGACCGAGAGATCAAGAACCGACACGGCGAGTGCAGGCGCGACGAGCACGAACAACGCGAACGCAACCACCGAAAGCCCCCCGGCGCGGGCAGTCGTGAACACGGCGAGGTTGTCTCCGTACAAACCGAGCAACGGTTGTGCAAGAGCAACCGTCCACAAAGTCACATGCACAGCGGCACGCCGACCGATCTCCCCTGCCACCATTGCGGGCAGACGCTAGACCGGAATCACCGACCCCCGTGACGGCGCCCCGGGCGTCAGCGACGAATGACGCCGTCGGCAACCGCGGCAGCGGCAACCGCTGGCGCCACCCGATCGACCACCGACCGGTCGAACACCGACGGCACCACGAAGTTCGGTGACAACTCGTCGTCACCGACCGACTCGGCAATGGCGACCGCGGCGGCAAGTTTCATGCCTTCCGTGATGTCGGTCGCACGGGCATCGAGGGCACCCCTGAAGATGCCCGGGAAGGCGAGCACGTTGTTGATCTGGTTGGGGTAATCGCTTCGGCCGGTTGCCATGACCGCAGCCAAGCCGTCTGTCTGCTCGGGCCGAATCTCTGGGTTCGGGTTCGCCATCGCGAACACGATCGGGTCGGCGGCCATGGAACGAACCTCAGCGGCAGTGATGAGATCTGGGCCACTCACGCCGATGAACACATCGGCGCCCCGCATGACGTCGGCGATGGTGCCCATCTTCCGTGACGGGTTCGTGTGGGCCGCGAACCACTCTTTGGCCGAGTTCAACTCGCCGCGACCGGTGTAGATGGCCCCGACCCTGTCGCATCCGACCACTTCACCGACGCCGGCATTCAGGAGAATCTTGCCGATGGCCACTCCTGCAGCACCGATTCCGGCAATGACGACCGAGAGATCTTCCATCTTCTTTCCGGTGATCTTGAGCGAGTTCCACAGAGCCGCCAGAGTCACCACGGCGGTGCCGTGCTGGTCGTCGTGGAAGACGGGAATGTCGAGGCTCGCGCGCAGGCGCTCCTCGATCTCGAAACACTCCGGAGCCGCGATGTCCTCGAGGTTGATGCCACCGAATGTCGGCGCGATGCGCTGCACGAAGTCGACCACTTCGTCGACTGTGCGCGCGTTGATGCACACCGGAAAGCCGTCGACCCCACCGAACTCCTTGAACAGCAGTGCCTTGCCCTCCATGACCGGCATGGCGGCTTCGGGTCCGATGTCGCCGAGACCGAGAACGGCGGTTCCGTTCGACACGATCGCGACGGTGTTCTTCCGAATCGTGTACTGGTGCGACAGCGCCGGGTCGTTCTCGATCGCGGTGCACACGCGGGCGACGCCAGGCGTGTAGGCCATCGACAGATCGTCACGGTCGTTCACCGGCGCAGTCGAGAGAACGTGCACCTTCCCCGCCTCGTGCATGCGGAAGGTGCGATCCCACCAATCGACCAACGTGACACCGTCGAGCGCACGCACGGCCTCCACGACTTTTTGCTGGTGCTCCTCGTCGCGACAGTGCACGATGAGACTGCGTCGCAAGACCGGGCCGCGCACGTCGAAGCCGTCGAGAGCGCCGATGTTGCCCCCTGCCTCACCGATCGCAGTACACAGGCGCCCGAGAGTTCCCGGGACGTTGTCGAGTTGGCAGTCGAGAGCGACCGAAAAAGCAGCGGTGGGGAGTTTTGTCACAGGGTTCTCAGGTTAAGGCTCGGGCCGGCAACCGGCGGTCTGTGGATATCTTTACACATTCATACCTTGTACTAGGTCCAAATCTCTGATAACGTCCTGGTCGTGAACTCGACCCCCGAAGAGTTGCTCCGCACGCACGGTGTCCATGTCACCGCCCAGCGCCTTGCCGTGTTGCGCGCAGTCGAGGCACACCCGCACTCGACTGCCGACTCGGTGCACGACATCGCACGTGGCGAGATCGGCGCCATTTCTCGCCAGTCGGTCTACGACACCTTGAACTCGTTCACCGAGATGGGACTGGTGCGCCGCATCCAGCCGATCGGCTCCCCTGCCTTGTACGAGGCGCGCGTCGGCGACAACCACCACCATGTCATCTGTCGCGACTGCGGAAGTGTCGCCGACGTCGACTGCGCGGTCGGCCACACGCCCTGTCTCACCGCGAGCAACAACCACGGCTTTGCCATCGACGAAGCAGATGTCACCTACTGGGGCATCTGCCCGACCTGTCTCACCACCGCAGCAGCGGCGGTGTGACACAGACACCCACCAACAACCCCCAACAACAGAAAGACACAGACACATGAGCATGACGGAAGAGAACAAGTGCCCGGTGACCCACACGGCCAACGTGCACGAGAACATGTCGGCGACCGCGTGGTGGCCGAACAACCTCAACCTCGACATCTTGCACCAGCACGATGCGAAGGTGAACCCGATGGACCCCGACTTCGACTACCGCGAAGCCGTCAAGACCCTCGACGTGAAGGCACTGAAGAAGGACCTCACCGACCTCATGACCGACAGCCAGGAATGGTGGCCCGCTGACTGGGGTCACTACGGCGGCCTCATGATCCGTATGGCCTGGCACGCGGCCGGCACCTACCGAATCGCCGACGGTCGTGGTGGCGCCGGAACAGGCAACCTGCGCTTCGCCCCGCTCAACTCGTGGCCCGACAACACCAACCTCGACAAGGCTCGTCGCCTCCTGTGGCCGATCAAGAAGAAGTACGGCAACAAGATCAGCTGGGCCGACCTCATGATCCTCGCCGGCAATGTCGCCTACGAGTCGATGGGCCTGAAGACATTCGGGTACTCGTTCGGACGCGAGGACATCTGGCACCCGGAGAAGGACATCTACTGGGGTTCGGAGAAGGAATGGCTCGACGCCGGTCGCTACGGCGACGCCGGTGACCGCGAGTCCCTCGAGAACCCGCTCGCCGCAGTGCAGATGGGCCTCATCTACGTGAACCCGACCGGCGTTGGGGGCAACCCCGATCCGTTGCGCACCGCGCACGACATGCGCGTCACCTTCGGCCGGATGGCGATGAACGACGAAGAGACCGTTGCTCTCACCGCAGGCGGCCACACAGTCGGAAAGGCACACGGCAACGGCAACCCGGAGAACCTCGATGCCGAACCCGAGGGTGCACCGATCCACGAACAGGGTCTCGGCTGGATGAACAACAAGACCCGCGGCATCGGACGTGACTCGGTCACGTCCGGTATCGAAGGTGCCTGGACGACCAACCCGACCAAGTGGGACAACGGCTACTTCGCCCTGCTGTTCAAGTACGAGTGGGAGCTCGCCACGAGCCCCGCTGGTGCCCCGCAGTGGCAGCCGAAGAACATCGCCGAGGAGGACATGCCGGTCGACGTCGAGGATCCGTCGATCCGTCGCATGCCGATCATGACCGATGCCGACATGGCCTGCATCATGGACCCCGAGTTCCGCAAGATCTCGGAGCGCTTCCGCGATGACCAGGAGTACTTCTCGGAGACATTCGCTCGCGCGTGGTTCAAGTTGACACACCGTGACATGGGCCCGAAGACCCGCTACATCGGCCCGGAAGTTCCCGCCGAAGACCTCATCTGGCAGGACCCGGTACCGGCCGGTTCGAAGGGATGGGACGTGGCGAAGGCCAAGGACCTGATCGCCAAGAGTGGCCTCTCGGTGTCGGACATGGTCTCGACGGCGTGGGATTCGGCTCGTACCTTCCGCGGCAGTGACCTCCGCGGCGGTGCCAACGGCGCCCGCATCCGCCTCGCTCCGCAGAAGGACTGGGAGGGCAACGAGCCCGCTCGTCTCTCGCGCGTGCTCGGCGCGCTGCAGCCGATCGCCGATCAGGTGGGCGCGAGCCTTGCCGACATCATCGTGCTCGCGGGCAACGTGGGTGTCGAGCAGGCGGCAAAGGCAGCCGGAGTCTCGGTGGAGGTTCCGTTCGCACCCGGTCGCGGTGACGCAACGCAGGAGCAGACCGACGTCGAGTCGTTCGCGGTGCTCGAGCCGCTGCACGACGGCTTCCGCAACTGGCAGAAGCACACCTACATCGTCACCCCCGAGGAGATGTTGCTCGACCGCACACAGCTCATGGGTCTCACGGCCCCCGAGATGACCGTTCTCATCGGCGGAATGCGCGTGCTCGGCACGAACCACGGCGGCTCGACACACGGCGTGTTCACCGACAAAGTCGGCGCACTCACGAACGACTTCTTCGTGAACCTCACCGACATGGCCTACTCGTGGGTCCCGACGGGCGACAACCTCTACGAGATCCGTGACCGCAAGAGCGGTGCGGTGAAGTGGACCGCCACCCGCGTCGACCTGGTGTTCGGCTCGAACTCGATCCTGCGCTCGTACGCCGAGGTGTACGCACAGGACGACAACAAGGAAAAGTTCGTCCGCGACTTCGTGGCGGCATGGACCAAGGTGATGAACGCGGACCGGTTCGACCTGAACTGACCGTCGACACCCCGACAACGACGAGGACCCCGGGCCACACGGCCCGGGGTCCTCTCTTCGTTCTCGATGTCGCGGCGATCAGTTACTCGCCCAGGAGCTCCTTGCGGAGATCACGCTTCACGAACTTGCCGTTGGCGTTTCGCGGCAGTGGCTCCGAGCGGAACCACACACGTGACGGGATCTTGTGCTTGGCGAGGGAGGCCGACAAGAACTCGCGCAACTGGGTCTCGTCGAGCGACTTGCCCGGCTGGAGCACGATGGCCACGGCGACTTCCTCGCCGAGGCGCTCGTCGGGAACACCGAACACGGCGGCCTCCGCCACCGCATCGTGGTGGTAGATCGCGGCCTCCACCTCGCTGCAATAGATGTTTTCGCCTCCTCTGATCACCATGTCTTTGGCACGGTCGACGAGATAGATGAAGCCGTCTTCGTCGATGCGCGCAATGTCGCCTGTGTTCAGCCACCCATCCTTGATGGTCTCGGCTGTCGCGTCGTCGCGGTTGAGATAACCCTTGATCGTGACCGCGCCGCGCACACACAAGACGCCTACGGTGTCGGGGCCAGACGGCAGGTCGTTGCCGTCCTCGTCGACGAGTTTGCCCTCCAAGGTCGGAACCAGCGGCCCGCACGACTCGGGCTTGGCCAGGAAGAACCGCGCGCCGTTGGCGGTGATGATTCCGTGCGTCTCGGTCATGCCGTAGCCGGTCGACGGCGCACCGTTCTTCAGAGCACCCGCGATCTTGTGCACGAGGTCAGGCTGCAGTGCCGCACCTCCGCCACCCATTCCCTGCAGCGACGACGTGTCCCGTGTCGCCCAGTCGGGATGCAACAACAATTCCCGGCTCATCGTGGGTACCCCGGAGAAGTTCGTGACCTTCTCACGTTCGATCAACTCGAGCGCACGACCAGGATCCCACTTGTACATGAGCACCAACTTGGCGCCCGATGCGGTCGCGGGATGCAAGATGCAGTTGCACGCCGTGACATGGAACAGTGGCGTCGGCGCCATGAAGACCGGCGGCAACGCAGGCGGCGCTTCTGCCGGCGGCTCCACGTCTCCGGCGGCGATCGCCTTCTGCTCCGCAACTGCGAGCGCCGTCGTCATCGCGACGAGGTTCAAGATGTTCGCCACCGACCCCCGGTGCGTGAGTTGTGCCCCCTTCGGGAAACCCGTCGTGCCCGAGGTGTAGAAGATCGTGACGTCGTCGTCGGGGTCGATCTCGACCGGGGGCAACACGCCCGGGTCGTCTGCTGACATGACCTGCTCCCACGTCACACCGCCGGCCGGCAGATCATGGTTGCTGCGTACCGAGACGACGTGCATGCCGGGGCGCGGCGTGGTCTGGGCGAGACGCTCGAGACGTTCCTGGTCGCCGATGAACACTGCCGGATCGCTGTCGCCGAGCGCGTACTCCATCTCCGGTGCCGTCCACCACGCGTTCATGCCGACGAGTGCGGCACCCATCGAGACTGCTGCCCAGTACCCCACCACCCATTCGGGGTAGTTGCGCATCGCGAGAGCGATACGACTGTGCCGCCCGATGCCGAGTGAATTGAGGTGCGCGACGAGTTTGCGGACCTGCGCCTGGACCTCTGCGTAGGTGAAGCGTTCGTCTTCGTAGACCAGGTAGTCCTTGTCGCCGTGGGCCGCGGCCATCTCCCACAACACACGCATGTGGGGTGGCGCGGCGGCGAACACCTTCATGGGTGCACCACGCACGACTTCTGTCGTCACGGCAAAGGGAGACCCGGGGGCCTCGAGTTCGGCACGGGCGGCGAGATAATGGTTCAGCACGCCATGATTCTTGCCGATGTGTGACCGTGATCACACAACGGAACGGGGCTCAGTCGCCCAGCTGAAAGACGAGGCGCTCGAATTCGCGGCTGCGGTCCTGCCATGTTCCGAGCAATGCCGGCGTCGGAGCCCCGGGTGAGAACGAGACGACATCTCCCGGATCGGATCGCCGAGCGGCCTCGGTGACGGCAGCGGCCATGTCGTGACCGTCGATCCGCACCACTGGCAGGGAGGTCACCGCAAGGGCTTTCACCAAGGGGTCGTCGTCGGTACCCATCAGCACGACAGCCTTCAGGTTCTTCGCCGACGAAAGTGCTGCGACCAACGGCCCGAGGTCGATTCCCCGTCCGGCACCACCCATCAGCAAGATGAGCGGACTCGACGCGAACGACTCGAGTGCCGCGGCAACTCCGGTGGGGTTGCTGGCGAGGAGGTCGTCGACCCAGCGCACACCGCCGACGACGGCGATCTCTCGCTGTCGAGACGGAAGCGGCTCGAAGTTCTCGACTGCATGCGCAAGATGCCCGGCATCGACAGACGCATCGACCAGCGTCGCGGCATTGGCGGCAACGGCGAGATTGCGCCGTACCTGTGCCGTCACCGATGATGCGTCGACGCGTTGCGCCCCGGCCACGAGGTCTTCACCGACGACGTGCCACGGTCCGGTGCACACCGGGAACGCGGCGATGGTCGCGAGACGCTCGGCCAAGCCTGACGATGGATCGCACACTGCGGCGCGAAGGTCAGCACCGGCGAACAAACGAAGCTTGTCAGCGTGGTATCTCTCGACACTGCCGTGCCAGGTGATGTGATCTTCGCCGAGCGCGGTGAGAACCGCGATCGCCGGCGATGTCGTGCAATCGCTCGCTTGGTAGCTCGACACCTCGACCACCACGTAGCCGGCGTCACGCACCTCGGTGACCGGCACTCCGATGTTCCCCGCAACCTGGACCTCGTGACCCGCGCCGCGAAGAACAGCGGCAATGAGAGTGGCCGTCGTGCTCTTGCCCTTGGTGCCGGTGACACCGATCACCCGATTCGGATCTTGATCTGCAAGCCACAGCGCGAACACACCCGACGACGAGACACCCGCACCCTCCCACTGCTCAATCTCGTCGCGGTACTTCGAGACCCCTGGAGAACGCACCACGAAGTCGACACCCATCGACATCACCTCCGTCGGCGTGACCACGGATGTGCCGTAATCGCCGGCCAAGGCCCTCGCATCGTCGTCGACATCATCGACGATCACGACCAAACGACACCCCTGCTCACTCAGACGTCGGGCCACTGATCGACCTTCGCGTCCGGCCCCCCAGACACCGACCGTCACGTCGCGCAATTCGGAGAGCTTCGTCACCCTCACGCGAAGAAACCGTCCATCTCGATGCGAAACCGCTCAGGTACGTGTGCTCCGAGCATGGTCGACGTCGACCGGGACCCGGTGCGTCCATGACGAGCCAGGGCACCGACGACGACATGGGACGACCAGTCGGGACTCTCCACCAGTTCTGCAATCGCGGCCCGAGCTTCAGCGACGGTCTGCACACACTCGAACGGTTTGGTCGTCTCGTCGAGCAGATCGGCGAACCCGGTCGTCTGTGAGTCGTCACCGAGAAGATCGGCGCCGAACATCGCCACGAGTTCGACAGGCGCCATGTGCGGAGCCAGCGACAGGAACACGGACCGGCACTTCGGACAGTCGCAGCACCACCCGTCAGAGCGTCGAGACGAGTCGATGCGCCCGGCCTTGTTGCACGAGACCACCGCAGAATGCACGCGACTGCAGCGTCGCGCAAAGACACGCGAGATGTCGGTGTCGCTTCTGTTGCGCAAAGCCGAGAAACATGCGACAGGAGCACCGACGGACACGAGAGCCTGGTGCAACAACCACTCGAACGTCGCCGACTTGCTGTGCTGATGGTTGACCGGCGTGCCGTCGACGATGCGTGTCGGTGCCGATGCGCTCGCTTCGTTCGCCATCACCACGGTTCCGGCACCGAGACACGCCGCCGCGATCACCGAGACCAACATGGTGATCGCCGTCACGGGAATGTGGCCGTTCGGCGCGCCGGCCGCGTTCATCTCCATGATCTGTGGATCGATCACCCGTGTCACCACGACCAGGTCGCGACCGAGTGCTGCGGCCACCCGGCGGGCCCCGACACCACCCCCGATCGACAGAAGGATCGGCTCGAACGACTCGAGCGCACAACACACGACGGCCGAGTCACGACCGCCGCCGAGAGGAATCAGCGGCCGGCCATCAGCCTGTGCGGGCACTGCAGCTGCGTCGGCCTGTCTGGAAGGAGGCGAGAGCACGATCGGGTCGTCGATTCCTGTCTCCAAGGAGAACTCGGCCATTCCTGCTCCGAACGCCGACTCGACCATCGTGCGTCCTGCCGTCGTGAATTCGATCGATGGCGCCGTCACCACTGCAGGTGCAGACGCCTTTGCATAACTGACCGAGGCGACGACAGCGAGAAGATCGACCACACAGGTCACCCACTCGTCGGTCGGGACAGTTCCGGGAAACTCGTACCGTTCCTCGAACACTCGGCCCCCACCGGACCAGCGCAGCGTGAGCGATCGTTCGCTGAGCGACCACGGCAACACCTCGAACGAGGTTCTGCCTTCGTCATGGCCGAATTCACTCACCACGCAGACTTTACGGGCTGCGATGAGCCCGCTCCGGGCAGAGACACGCCCGCGCCGCCTCGCGTCGTAGGCTCTCCTCTCTGTGGGTTCGGACAACACCGTCGACAAGGCTTCCTATGCAGCCGCGCAGGAACGACGTCGAGCGTCAGAAGAAGAGGCCTCGAACGGTCGCGCCCGCAAGAAGGGTGCCCAGCCCCACGGCTCGGAGGTGGGCACCGTTGCTCTCGCCCTCGGTGCACTCGGCGTGGTCTACGGCGACATCGGAACCAGCCCGCTGTATGCGCTGAAAGAAGCCTTCACCGAGGAGGGTCACGTTCTCACTGTCGACCGTGTCAACGTGTTCGGCGTGTCGTCTCTGGCCTTCTGGTCACTGATCATCATCATCTCGCTGAAGTACCTCATGTTCGTCATGAAGGCCGCCAACCACGGTGAAGGCGGCATCCTCGCCCTGACCGCCCTCGTCATGCCGTCACGCAACAGACAGAACGTCGCTCGTGCCGGTTTTCTGGTGTCACTCGGCGTGTTCGGTACGGCGCTGCTCTACGGCGACGGTGTGATCACACCCGCGATCTCGGTTCTTTCGGCCGTCGAGGGACTCGAAGCAGTGTCGAGCAGGTTCGAATCGTGGGTTCTGCCGATCGCCGTGGTCATTCTCGTCGGTCTCTTCTCGGTGCAGCGCCGCGGGACCGGCGCCGTGGGCAAAGTGTTCGGCCCCGTCATGATGATCTGGTTCGCCACCTTGGCCGTGCTCGGGCTCTCCAAGATCGTCACCGCACCCGAGATTCTGCAGTCGGTGAACCCCGTCCACGCGATCCGCTTCTTCACGTACGAGTCCCGCGATGCGTTCCTCGCGCTCGGGTCCATCTTCCTGGTGGTGACCGGCGGCGAGGCGTTGTATGCCGACATGGGACATTTCGGCCGCCGACCGATCGCATGGGGGTGGTACGGCATGGTTCTGCCGTCACTTCTTCTCAACTACTGGGGACAAGGTGCGTTCCTGTTGAAGAACCCCGAGGCGATCGAGCGGGTGTTCTTCAACATGGCACCCGACGCTCTGCTGCTGCCACTGGTGATCCTCGCCACGATGGCCACGATCATCGCCTCACAGGCGCTCATCTCCGGTGTCTTTTCGCTCACTGCACAGGCGGTGCAACTCGACTACCTCCCGCGTATCGCGATCCGCCACACCTCGTCGGAGCACTTCGGCCAGATCTACGTGCCGCTCGTCAACTGGCTGCTGATGATCGCGTGCGTCGGCTTGGTGCTCGGGTTCCAGACTGCGAGCAACCTCGCCGCGGCCTACGGCATCGCCGTCACACTGACGATGGCGATCACCACGCTCATCTTCTACCGCGTTCTCACCGACCGCTGGGGCTGGAGTTCCGTCCGGGCAATGGCCGTGTGCGGACCGTTCATCATCGTGGAGGCCGGATTCCTCGGCGCGAACCTCGTCAAGATCCCTCACGGCGGCTGGTTCGCACTCGCTGTCGGCGTCATCTTGATGGTGCAGATGCAGACGTGGAGGCGCGGACGTGCCCTGGTTGCCGACCGCATTCACCGTGGCGAACGTCCGATCGCCGACGTGCTCGACGAAGCGACCGACATCAAGCGCGTGCCGGGAACTGCGGTCTTCATGTTCAAGGACCTCGGCAAGGCGCCGCCGGCACTCGTGAACAACCTCCGTCACAACAAGGTGCTCCACAAGTGCACCCTGATCGTCTCGGTCGAGACCGCCGGCGAACCCCGTGTGGCACCCGAACATCGTGCGACGGTCACACGGGTCGAACCTGGCGTGTTCCAGGTGCAGCTCGAGTACGGCTTCATGGAAGAACCCGACGTGCCGAGGGCACTCGCTCTCGTCTCGTCGTCTGACCACGTGGGATTCGACTTCGACCCCGACGAAGTCACCTACTTCCTCGGTCACGAGTCGATCATCGCGGGCAAGGCGCCGGGCATGAACCCGGCTTCTGAGTGGTTGTTCGTGTTCTTGAACCGTGGCGCCGACAGCGCGGGACGCTTCTTCAACCTGCCCGCCGACCGTGTCTTCGAGGTCGGCACTCAGGTCGTCATCTGACGACGCAGAGCGTCGTCAGCCGCCAGTTCGCTCCGCACGCAACGCAGAGCGACGCACCTTGCCGGCGTCGTCACGCAACGGAACATCGACGTATTCGATGGTGCGAGGAACCTTGTAGGAGACGAGACGCTCGGACAGGAACCTCCGCAAGTCGTCTTCGGTGACGACCGACGGGTCTGCCTCCACGATGGCATGCACGGTGTTGCCCTTGTCGTCGTCGGGCAGACCTATCACCGCACACGAACGCACGGCCGGATGCTCCTGGATCGCCGACTCGACTTCTGCCGGATAGATGTTGGCTCCGCCGGACAAGATCATGTCGGAGGCGCGGTCGCCCAGATACAGATAGCCGTCGTCGTCGAGGCGACCCATGTCGCCGAGCGACTCCCACCCCCCGTCCATCGTGCGCGCGGTCGCGCCGACATAGCGATATGTCGGGGTGCCACGCAGGCTGCGCATCCACACTTCTCCCATCTCGCCCGGCCCCACGTCGATGCCGTCGTCATCGGTGATGCGCACCGTGCCCGGAGCAGGGCGCCCGACCGACCCGCGGTGTGCGAGCCATTCGGTCCCGGAGATGATCGTCGAGGTCTGGGCCTCGGTCCCTGCATAGAGCTCCCAGATTCTCTCGGCGCCGAGCCAGTCGATCCATGCCTGCTTCAACCACTCGGGACACGGTTCGGCAAGGTGCCACACGACGCGAAGGCTCGACAGGTCGTAGCCGAGCCGCACGTCGTCGGGCAGCCGCAAGATGCGCTTCATCATCGTCGGCACCATGTAGAGCACCGAGCCGTTGTGATTCTCGATCGCGGACAGTGTCGCTTCTGCGTCGAAACGCGGAAGGACGACCACTGTCAGCCCGTTCAACCACGCCTGACAACTCCACACCGCAGGGCCGTTGTGATAGAGCGGACCAGGCATCACCAGACAGCCACCCTGATCCATCAGCAGCGGCGGCTTGGCCGTCTCGTCCATCTCTGCAGGGTCACCCGACACGATGAGTTTCGGACGACCCGTCGAGCCGCCGGACGTCGGAGCTTTCCACGCACGAGAGACGGTCTTGGGAATGTGCGAGATGTCGCGATCGGGTGCGCGGAAACCGAACGGCACGCACGTGCGACCGGGAATCTCTCCCGGCTCGGCACCGATCACCGCAGTCGGGTTCGCGAGTTCGATGATCGCTTCGCGTTCACGTTCAGGAAGTCGGGCCGAGATCGGTTGCGGTGTCGCCCCGAGTCTCCACGCCGCCACGTACGCAACGAAGAAGTCGACCGAGTTGGGAACCGCCACGGTGACCATGTCGCCCTCACGGGTGCCTGCATCGTGCAGATGTGCCGCCAGGTTGAAGCCGAGCCGCAACACCTCTGCCCTGGTCAGCACCTCGTCACCACAGACGAAGGCGGGGGCATCGGGAGACTCGTCGGCCAGTTGTTCGAGACGGTCGACGAACGAGATCACACCGGCCACCGTAGTGAGTGCACGCCGTCGGGTCTCACACGAGCACGGCAACGAGCGGCATCGAGACGAGCCCGATCACCGTGCCCCACCCCACCAGTGACGTCGTGGTCTCTTCGTCGAGGCCGGCCGCAACGGCCACGATTCCCGCTGTCACCATGGGCGGCGCGGATGCCTGCACGATCGAGGCTTGCCACGCAACGGCACTGCTTCCGCCCACGACGGCGGCCGCGCACGCTACGGCGAGCGGCGCACACACCATCTTGACGGCGAGCCCGACCACGACCGGACCCGGATCGACGATGCCACGCAACCGAAAACGTGCTCCGAGCGCCGCCATTGCAACGGGGGCGACAGTGAGCCCGACTGCCCCGAGCACGTACCACGCCGCGTCGGGCAGGCCCACGGGTCGCAGCGCAAGAGCCGCCAGCAGAGCCACGAACGGAGGAAAGCGAACAATGCGCGACACCACCGGTCGCCACCCCGGTGCACCTGTTCCGAAACGACTCGCCACCCACGCTCCCCAGGTGGCAAGAGCGAGAAACGTGCCTGGCTGGTCGTAGGCAACCGCGGCGGCGAGATGGTCGACGCCGAGCACGCTTCCGACCACGCCGAGACCGAGAAAACTGGTGTTACCGAGCACAGCCACCATCAACAGTGCCCCGGTCGTTTCTCTGCGCCAGCCCGCGATGCGCGCGATGACGACGACGGCACACGCCGACGCACCCATGACACCCCACGCGCTGGCGACGGGAACCACGAGTTCAGATCCGACCTCGATGCGCCCGATGCGCGCAACGACCATCGCCGGCAGGGCCACGTTCAGCACCCAGCGGTCGGCCACCGTGATTGCTCGCTCGGGAACTCCGACGGTCGCACGCACGACCCACCCGGCCACGAACGCCGCGATGACGATTGCGATCACGGCTCGAGAGGAGGACAGGGATCGGCTGGTCTCGTCGACGCAACACCGACCCCGTAGAGCGTGAACTCGTCGTTCTGCCACACCTTGCGAAGACCGTACTCGCGGTAGTTCGCCTCGTTGACCTTCGGTTCGTAGTAGTCGACGTCGTCGTTCGAGAGCATCATCCAGTCGGCTCGCTCGAGTCCGAGCGTCACGTTGCCGGTCTGGATCGTGCGGCGGTTGGTGTAGAGATTCATCGCTCGTGCACGGGCGAACAACACCACGTCGTCGCCGCGAGTGCAGCGCTTCACCGCCTCGAACATCTCCTGTGACGATGCCGTGGCCGGTCCCCGGACGACGTAGTCGTATTCACGGTGGTACGACCATGCGTGCTCGAAACCGTCGAGATTCGACACGAGCAAGGGGACAATGAGCAGACCCGGCAGCAAGGCCGTGACACGGCCGACCTTCGAGACCCCGCTCCGCACCGGCGCCACCAGTTCGGATGTTCCCAACCACGCGAAATACAGGACGAAGGGCGCGAGTCCGTAGATGTAACGCCCTTCACGGAACGACTGGGTGAGGATCAGCCACGAGACCGCGAGAAAATAGACCACGATCGACAGTTCCGGTCCGCGACGACGACCAGCCGCCACGCCGACACCGATCAACGCGAACACGACCACCGTCATGAGAAGGATCGACCCGACTCGGGCGTTTCCGAACCACGCGATCGGGTTGTCACCGATCTCTTTCAGACCGACGAGTTCGGCGAAAATGCTGCGGTACCACTCGAGATTTCCACGGATGTTGTGGATCCCCGCCCCGACGGTCTGCTGCTCGAGGCTCGCAGGGAGAATCAAGTGGAACGCACCCGCCGAGAGAGCGAACGACCAATACGGTGCGGTGACGTCGGTCCAGCGGAATCCTGGTCTCGCCGTGTCTCCCGCCGCACGACGTTCTGATCGCAGCGCCACGAACTGCACGGCGAAGAGAGCGAGCAGCAGCATCACCGACTCTCGCCGGAGCGAGAACGCCCACGTCACGGCGAGCCCGCACGTCACCATTGCGTGTCGGGTCGACTTCGCGAAGTGTCCGGCCGACCTGCAGTGCTCGAACCACATGAGTGCACCCGCGACTGACGCAATGGCGGGAAGATCCGAAAGGATCGCGCCGGTCGAGCGTGCGTACGGCACCGATGCCGCGATGACAGCGGTGACGAGATACGACGGCACAGTGCCGATGCCGGGCGCGACCAGTCTGCGGAACGCCCAGAGGAAGAAGATGAACGACCCCACCGTGACCCACGCGAACGCGGAGTAGTCGATACCGGCGACCAGGTACACCGGGGCGAGCAGGAGGGGCAAACCCCACGGGTACACGTACGGGCTGAACGAATCGGCACCGGAGTTCTGGAGGGTGTAGCGAGTGTCGGCGACCACCTGGGGAATGTCGCCCCTGACCAGTGCGCGCGCTTGGTTGATGTACAGCGAGAAGTCGTCTCCCCAGTCGTGGCCCTCTTCGAGGAGAGAGCGATACGCGAACGCCAAGACGACGACACCGACCACCGTCGCCAGGGATTTCCACGTGACGACGCGCTTCAACACCGCAGCGAACCTACCAGTGACCTGACCGACAGTCCCGGCTTCGTGCTGTGCGACAATGCGACATGGCCGACAGCACCAGCGACCTCGTCTCCCCTCTCCTCGGAACGGTGTCGGCCGTTCTGGTCGCAGCCGGCGCGCGTGTGCGGGTCGGCGAGGAACTGGTGATGATCGAATCGATGAAGATGGAGCATCCGGTTCTCGCCGACGTCGACGGTGAGGTGACAGAAGTACTGGTGTCGGTCGCCGACACTGTGAGCGCCGGCCAAGTTCTCGTGCGACTCTCCGCAACCACCGGGCGCGCGACGGCCGACCCCGAGGCCTCCCCCGTCGTCGAGGCCCCAGCCGAACGGGCCGACCTCGCCCGTTATCGCGAACGCCGGAGACTCACCACCGATGCCGCGCGACCAGAGGCTGTCGCCAAGCGCACCGCCAAGGGCCAGCGCACCGCTCGCGCCAACATCGCCGACCTCGTCGACGACGGGTCGTTCGTCGAGTACGGATCGTTCGCTGTCGCTGCGCAAAGGCGCCGGCGAGACCTCGAAGATCTCATCGTCAACACTCCGGCCGACGGACTCGTCGGCGGCCTCGCCACCGTGGGACGCGAGACCTTCGGCGAACAGGCCTCGCGCATCGCCGTCGCGTCGTACGACTACACGGTGCTCGCCGGCACACAGGGGCAGTTGAATCACCGCAAGAAGGACCGACTGTTCGCCGTGACCGAGCAGTTGCGACTGCCGTTCGTGCTCTTTGCCGAAGGGGGCGGCGGGCGACCGGGCGACACCGACGCAATGGGCGTGGCCGGCCTCGACTGCATGGCCTTCGCGCTCTTCGCCCGGCTGTCAGGGCTGGTGCCGCTGGTCGGCATCGCCTCTGGCTACTGCTTCGCCGGAAACGCGGCACTGCTCGGGTGCTGCGACGTGGTCATCGCGACGGAAAACTCGAACATCGGCATGGCCGGTCCCGCGATGATCGAAGGGGGCGGACTCGGCTCCGTCGCCCCGACAGAGATCGGCCCGATCGACGTGCAGAGCACGAACGGCGTAGTCGACGTGCGAGTGGCCGACGAGGAAGAAGCCGTTCGAGTGGCCGCCAAGTATCTCGGCTACTTCCAGGGCAGCGTGCACTCGTATGCGCGCCACGACGACGACATGTTGCGCAACCTGGTTCCCGAGCAAAGGACACGGGTCTACGACGTGCGTCGCGTCGTCGAGACGCTCGCAGACCGCGATTCGGTGCTCGAGTTGCGCGCTTCGTTCGGCGTCGGGATCATCACCGCACTCGTGCGCATCGAAGGACAGCCGGTCGGCATCATTGCGAACAACCCGGCGCACCTGGGAGGCGCCATCGATTCAGACGCAGCTGACAAGGCCGCACGGTTCGTCCAGCTGTGCGACGCGTTCGAGATTCCGATCGTCAGCCTGTGCGACACACCAGGATTCATGGTGGGACCCGAGGCGGAAAAGACGGCCCAAGTACGCCACTTCGGTCGCATGTTCGTGACTGCGGCGAGCACCACCGTGCCGTGGGTGACGGTGGTGCTGCGCAAGGGGTACGGCCTCGGAGCGCAGGCGATGGCTGGTGGCAGTTTCCACGGCAACGCAATGACCGTGTCGTGGCCGACCGGAGAGTTCGGAGGGATGGGACTCGAAGGTTCCGTGAGGCTCGGCTACCGCCGCGAGCTCGATGCCGAGCCGACACCGGAGGCGCGCGCAGAACTGGAAGAAAAGCTGATCGCCGCCGCCTATGAACGGGGCAGCGCACTCAACATGGCCAGTTACCTCGAAATCGACGACGTCATCGACCCGGCTGACACACGCATTCGCATTCTCTCGGTGATCGGGCGATCACCGCACTGGAGCGAAAGAACGTCGAAGAAACGCCCGATGGTCGACACGTGGTGATTGCCGGGTCGCGGCCGTCGTCCGGCTAGAACGCGGCGAGGGCGGCGGTCAACTCGGCCGCGAGTGCGTCGTCGGTGACACGATCAGAGTCGGCGGCGACTTTCTCGTGGGCGGCGGCTACTCCGACGCTCGACACCACCGAGCATCCGAGCAGTCCGAACAACTTGCTCAACTCCTCTATGCAGTGCGCACCGCCGCCGGGACCAGGACCGGCCGCGATGATCATCGCCTTCTTGCCCAGGATCGGCCCTTTGGCGAACGGACGTGACGCCCAGTCGATCACGTTCTTGGCGAGCGCCGAGTACGAGTGGTTGTACTCGGGCGACGCGACGACCACTCCGTCTGCGGATGCGACCGCCGCACGCAGTCTCGCCACCGGATCAGGCAGCACCTCTCCGTCGAGGTCCTGGTTGTAGAAGGGAATGTCCGACACGTCGAAGGTCACCACCTCGACACCGGCCGGTGCGAGCGTCGGCAACGCACGGAGAATGCGGGTGTTGAACGAAGCGGCCCGCGTGGAGCCCGAGAAACCGAGAATCGTCGTCATCGGCCACGACGATACGGGCACCTCCGACCGATCCCCCCGAGAGGCCCCTGTCTCGTCATTCACATGTGGACAATCGGCTCCGGGCTGGAACAATGGTGCGGTGACGATCTCCCCTTTGTTCGACGACTCAGCATGGACCGAAGTGCCGGGCTTCGACTTCACCGACATCACCTACCACCGTGCACGAGCCCACGGCACCGTGCGCATCGCGTTCGACAGGCCCGAGGTGCGCAACGCGTTCCGGCCCCACACCGTCGACGAGCTCTACCGAGCCCTCGATCACGCACGGATGTCGTCTGATGTCGGGTGCGTCCTGCTCACAGGCAACGGTCCGTCGCCGCGTGACGGTGGATGGGCCTTCTGCAGCGGCGGTGACCAGCGCATCCGAGGCAAGGACGGCTACAAGTATGCGGCTGGCGAATCCGAGGAGACCGTGGAACCCGGACGCGCGGGTCGTCTGCACATCCTCGAGGTGCAGCGTCTGATCCGGTTCATGCCCAAGGTCGTCGTGTGCGTGGTGCCGGGTTGGGCAGCGGGCGGCGGGCACAGCCTGCACGTGGTGTGCGACCTCACGATCGCCAGCCGTGAACATGCGCGCTTCAAACAGACCGACGCCGACGTGGCGTCGTTCGACGGAGGATACGGCTCGGCGTATCTGGCGCGCATGGTCGGCCAGAAGTTTGCACGCGAGATCTTCTTCCTCGGCCGCGAGTACTCAGCAGAAGAAATGCACCACATGGGCGCAGTCAACGCCGTCGTCGATCACGCAGACCTGGAGCGCACCGCACTCGAGTGGGCACGGGAGATCAACGGAAAGAGCCCGACAGCACAGCGCATGTTGAAGTTCGCCTTCAACTTGGTCGACGACGGTCTCGTCGGCCAGCAGGTGTTCGCCGGCGAGGCGACGCGACTCGCCTACGGCACCGACGAAGCAGAGGAGGGTCGGCGTTCGTTCCTCGACAAGCGCGACCCCGACTGGTCGCCGTACCCGTGGCACTACTGATCACCCGGCACCGCGCAGCCTCCCCCACATGATCGTTCCAGTCGTCGACCCGCACGACCCACGTCTCGACGCATTCCGCTGGAGCGAGAGACGACTCACCACCCGTCGCCATCGACGCGAACACGTGGGCGCGGGAATGTTCGTCGCCGAGGGCGACCTCGTGGTCGAGCGGGCAATCAGGGCGAAGTGCTCACCGGTGGCACTGCTCTGTGCCGCCGAGACGGCCGAACAGATTGCCGTCACACTCGACACCGACGTTCCGGTCTACGTCGGCGACGACGCCCTGCGAAAGGACGTCACCGGCCTCGGTGTGCCGCTCCGAGCAACCGGGCTCTTCCTGCGACCCCCACCACTCGATGCCGACCAGGTCATGGCCGGGTCGCGTCGCATCGTCGTGGCAGAGGCTGTCGACAACCCGACCAATCTCGGCGCAGTGGTACGCAGCGCAGTTGCTCTCGGCTGGGACGCCCTGATCCTCGACGCGACGAGCGCCGATCCGCTGGCACGTCGCGCATTGCGAGTGTCGATGGGGGCCGGTCTCGCGCTCCCGTTCGCACGGCTCGCGCCGAGCGAGTCGGTGACCGCCGCGCTCGCACGCCACGGGTGTTTCTCCGTGGCGCTCTCCCCCGATGCCGATGCGACCGACATCTCCGACCCTCGCGTGGTGTCGACAGTCGATCACCACTCGCGTGTCGCGTTGTTGTTGGGGAGCGAAAGAGCGGGGCTTTCGCCGCAGGAACTGTCGGCCGCCGACACGGTGGTCCGGATTCCGATGCACGCCGGCGTCGACTCGCTGAATGTCGGCGCGGCCGCCGCGATCGCTCTGCACGCCTTCGGTCCGCGTCGCAACGACTGAAGGCCCGGCACGGTCAGTCGGTGTTGCGGAGGTGCTCGGCGGCGTTCACCATGTACGACGCGAGCATCTCGATCACCTCGTCACGGTGCTCCGACGCGACGTCGCCCGACACCGACTCGATGGCGGCTGCCATGTGGGCCAGCCAGCGGTCGCGCTCGAGTGGTCCCACCGGAAAGGGCGCATGGCGCATGCGAAGTCGCGGGTGTCCACGTTCTTCCATGTACTCGTGCGGGCCGCCCCAGTACTGCCGGAGAAACATGGCGAGGCGTCGCCGCGCACCCCCGGTGTCGGAACCCTCCGGATAGAGCCGAATCAGGATCGGGTCGGTCTCGACTCCGTCGTAGAACCTGTCGACGAGTGCGTCGAAGAACTCGTGACCGACGATCTCATAGACCGTCGGAGCGTCCGGGGAGTCGCCGGTCATCTCAGGAGAACGTCGGGTCGACCCAACCCGGAAAGATGTCGGGCAGTCCGTCCGAGACCCTGTCGGGGTAGGACGCGGTGCGCTTGGCGAGGAAACTCTCCACACCCTCGCGGGCATCCGCACTCCGGCCGCGTTCGGCGATACCGCGCGAGTCGACACGATGGGCTTCCATCGGGTGCGAGGCTCCCAACATGCGCCACAGCATGTGTCGCGACATCGCCACTGACACCGGTGCCGTGTTGTCGGCGATCTCTCGCGCGATGGACCGCGCCGCACCGAGCAGGTCGTCGGCCGCGTGCACACTGCGCACGAGCCCCGCATCGAGTGCTTCCCCGGCACCGAACAAGCGCCCCGTGTAGACCCATTCCGCGGCACGCTGGATACCCACCGCACGAGGCAAGAAGTAGCTCGAACAGGCCTCGGGCACGATGCCACGTCTGGCAAAGACGAATCCGAAGCGCGCCGACTCCGAGGCGACCCTGATGTCCATCGGCAGGGTCATGGTCGCCCCCACCCCCACGGCGGCGCCGTTGATGGCCCCGATGACGGGCTTGTGCGACTCGAAGATGCGCAGCGTCAGGAGACCGCCACCGTCGCGGGGCACGCCGGTCTTGTCGACCACGTCACTTCCGCCGCGTGAGAAGGTCGAACCACCGGCCGAGAGATCGGCACCGGCACAGAATGCCTTGCCCGACCCCGTCACGATCACGGCACGCACGTCGTCGTCGGCATCGGTGGCGTCGAAGGCCGAGATCATCTCGTTCATCATGCGCCCGGTGAACGCGTTCATCTTCTCCGGACGATGCAACGTGACGGTTGCGATCCCATCGTCGATGTCGAGGCGAATCTCTTCGAAGTCCATGCGCGCGACGATAATGCCGCCGCACCGAACGACCCGGATCAGACGTCCAGGAACTTGCTCGAGGCGACACCAGAGCCGATCGCGCCCGCCAGAGCTCCGAGCACCAGCATCGAGATCATCACACCCGTGGCGTACGAATCGGGCACCACCAGGGCCGACACACCGGTTCCCGGCTTGAAGCCGGTGACACCGCTCGTCCATGCCTCGTTGAGACCCCACAGTCCCATGCACGACACGACAGCGCCCACGAGCCCCTGTACGAGCCCCTCGAGAATGAACGGAACCCTGATGAACCAGTCGGTCGCGCCGACCAGCTTCATCACCTCGATCTCGCGGCGTCGGGCGAAGATCGCCGTGCGGATCGTGTTCCAGATGAGGACCACCGCCACCGCCAACAACACGAGCGACATCGCGATGGTCACCGTGCGCACGAACGACGACAATGTCGAGATCACCTCGAATTCGTCTTCTGCGAGCGACACTCCCGCGACCCCCGGCAACGTGCGGTACTGAGCCGCGAGACTTCGCACCAGTTCGGGGTCGGTGGTCTTCGGAACGACCTTGAATTGGGACGGAATGGTGTCGATCGAGAGCAGCGAGAGCGTAGTGGGATCACCCGCGAACACACGCTTGGCCTCTTCGAAGCTCTGGGTCTTGTCGAGATAGACGAGCTTGTCGACGTCGATGACGTTCGGCTGCGACTCGAGGTTCTGCTGGACGAAGATTCTTGCTTCTTCCGTCACGTCGGCACGGAGGAACACGATCATGCCGACGTCGCCGCGCCACTGGACGAGGAGATTGTCGAACGCACGCTGGATGAGGAACGTCGACCCCACGAGCAACAACGACACTGCCGACGTGATCACCGCCGCCACCGACAAGGTCACGTTGCGGCGGAAGTTGGCCACGGTCTCCCGCAGTGCGTACGAGATGCGCTGGATCACTCGTACACCCCGCGCTCCTGGTCGCGCACGATGACGCCACGGTCGAGCTGGATCACTCGCTTTCGCATGGCGTTCACCACCCGATGGTCGTGCGTGGCCATCACGATCGTGGTGCCCGTCTGGTTGATCGCATCGAGCAACGACATGATGCCCTCGCCAGTGGAGGGGTCGAGGTTTCCGGTCGGCTCGTCGGCCAGCAAGATGAGCGGACGGTTCACGAATGCCCGCGCGATCGACACACGTTGCTGCTCACCGCCCGAGAGTTGTTCTGGGAAGCGGTCTTCCTTCCCCGCGAGCCCGACCAGGTCGAGGACCTGCGGCACCTGTTGAGCCACCACGTGACGGGGCTTTCCGATCACCTCGAGCGCGAAGGCGACGTTCTCGAACACGGTCTTGTTGGTCAGCAACTTGTAGTCCTGGAAGACGTTGCCCAACTGACGGCGCAGGTGCGGCACCTGGCTGGAGGCCATCTCGTTGATGTTGCGACCTGCCACCCAGACAGACCCTCTCTCGGGGCTCTCCTGGCGGTTCATGAGGCGCAACAGAGTCGACTTTCCCGAACCCGACGGGCCGACGAGGAAGACGAACTCACCCTTGGAGACCTCGAACGAGGCTTCCCGTACCGCCACCACCTCGGGGCTGTAGCGCTTGGAGACGTTGTCGAGCCGGATCATGGAAGGTCACAAACTAGCCCGGAAGCCACGCACGACGCCGTCGCCCGCTCAGGGCGTGGACTCGCCCTGCGCCCGCCTCCAGCGCAGGTATCCCTCCATGAAGCCGTCGATGTCGCCGTCGAGCACGGCCGCGACGTTGCCTGATTCGACCTCGGTGCGCAGGTCCTTGACCATCTGGTACGGCTGGAGAACGTACGAGCGGATCTGACTTCCCCACCCGATCTGCGACGGCCGCCCGGCGATGCGGTCGAGTTCTGCCTGACGCTCTTCCTCGATGCGTGTCGCGATCATCGCCTTCAACCTGGTCATCGCCTTCTCGCGGTTCTGCAACTGGCTGCGTTCTTCCTGGCTCGATGCCACGACGCCGGTCGGCTCGTGGATCAGACGCACGGCTGACGACGTCTTGTTCACGTGCTGGCCGCCCGCACCGGAGGCGCGGAACACCTCCATGCGAATGTCGGCTTCGTTCACCTCGACGTCGGGGGCAGCCATGTCGGGCCACACCTGAACGAGGGCGAAACTCGTCTGGCGACGACCTTGGTTGTCGAACGGACTGATGCGCACGAGGCGGTGCATTCCCCTCTCGGACGTCATCAGGCCGTACGCATAGCGACCGCGAATCGTGAACTGCGCCGACAACAGACCGGCCTCGGTTCCCTCCGAGGTTTCTTCGATCTCGATCGAGAAGCCCCGACGCTCGGCCCAGCGCGAATACATCCGCAGGAGGATTTCGGTCCAGTCCTGTGCGTCGACTCCGCCGTCCTTGGCGTTGATCTGCACGATGGCATCGTCGCCGTCGTGCTCGCCGGTGAACAGGCTGCGCAACTCGAGCATGTCGAGACTTCCGGCCACCTTCGCGATGCCGGCCTCGATCTCGGGCACCTGCGACTCGTCGCCTTCTTCGCGTGCCAGTTCGTGCAGGACCTCGATGTCTTCCACCTGGCGGCGCAGCGATTCCCACTCGTCGATGTCGGCACGCAGGTTCGCGTATTCGGAGTTCACCTTCTTCGCGTTCTCCTGGTCGTCCCACAGGTCGGGCCGCGACACCTCCACCTCGAGGTCGACCAGACGCTCCCGCGCGTCCTCGACGCGCAGGTATCCACGGGCATCTTCGAGACGTTGAGCAATCAGTCGGATGTCCTGGGTCAGGTCTCGCACGGTGTCTCCGTCAGGCCGCGCCGTGGCACAGCTTGTATTTGCGACCCGAACCGCACGGGCACGGCGCATTGCGCGGGGTGGTGGACCAATCGCTCGCGTCCTTCACCACGGGCCGGCGCGGCTCCTCGGGTGCCTCGATCGACTCGATGATTTCTGGGTCGACGTCGCCGCCGGCGAGAGCGGCCGCGATGAACCCGTCGGCATCGACGTCGTCGGACGACGTCTCGACGATGTCACGCACGACCGGGGCCTGGGCGTCCTCGCGGATCACCTCGACGTGCATCACGTAGCGCACGAAGTCCTGAGCGATGCCCTTCATGAGAGAGCCGAACATCTCGTAGCCCTCGCGCTGCCATTCGGTGAGCGGGTCTTTCTGGCCCATCGCGCGCAGGTTGATGCCCTCTTGCAGGTAATCCATCTCCTCGAGGTGCTCACGCCAGCGTTGGTCGATGATCGAGAGCATGACCTGGCGTTCGATCTGGCGCATCGTGTCGTTGCCCAGTTCGGCCTCTCGTCGCACGTAATGCGCACTGGCGTCGGCCATGACGAGGTCGTACACCGCGTCGGTGTCGGTGCACTCGGCGACCATGTCACCGGTGACCCTCGACGGCCAGAACGTGAGGAGTTCCTGCGCCAACCCGTCGGCGTCCCATTCGTCGGTCGCTTCCGAGACGCAGTACGTGGAGATCAACGAGTCGACGGCGTCGGCGAGATAATCCATGGCGGCGGCCCGCAGATCGACACCGTTGAGAATCTGGTCGCGGCGCTGGTAGATCACCTTGCGCTGTTCGTTCATCACCTCGTCGTACTTGAGGACGTTCTTGCGGATCTCGGAGTTGCGCTGCTCGACGGTGGTCTGGGCACGCTCGATGGCTTTCGTGACCATCTTCGCCTCGATCGCTTCGTCGTCGGGCAGAGCGCGACCCATGACCCAACTCAACGCACCGGTGGCGAAGAGACGCATCAGGTCGTCTTCGAGCGAGAGGTAGAAGCGGCTCGCACCCGGGTCGCCCTGGCGACCCGAACGGCCGCGCAACTGGTTGTCGATGCGTCGGCTCTCGTGACGTTCGGTGCCGAGCACGAAGAGGCCACCGGCAGCGCGCACCTGTTCGCCCTCGGCGTCGCACTGGGCCTTCACTGCCGGCAGGATCTCGTCCAAGCGGGCGAATGCCGCCGCTCGAGCTGCCTGGAAGTCTTCGTGCAGTTCATGGACGGGCGCCGGCAGTTCGAACTCGTCGACCATCACGCGTGCTTCGTGCCCCTCGGCGATCACTTGTTGGCGGGCGAGCAACTCGTGGTTGCCGCCGAGGAGGATGTCGACACCACGACCGGCCATGTTGGTGGCCACGGTCACTGCGCCGAGACGACCGGCCTGCGCCACGATGAGCGCCTCGCGAGAGTGCTGCTTGGCGTTCAACACCTCGTGTGCGACACCGCGCTTGGTGAGTTCGCGGGACAGCCGCTCGCTCTTCTCCACGCTGATCGTTCCCACGAGGACCGGCTGACCACGACGGTGACGCTCGACGATGTCCTCCACTGCGGCCATGAACTTTGCCGCTTCGGTCTTGAAGATGAGATCGGCCTCGTCGTGTCGGATGACAGCCTTGTTGGTGGGGATCGGCACCACCTGCAACTGGTATGTGTTGACGAACTCGGCGGCTTCGGTCTGGGCGGTGCCGGTCATGCCTGCCAACTTGTCGTACATGCGGAAGTAGTTCTGCAACGTGATCGTGGCGAGGGTCTGGTTCTCCTCGTTGATGCGCACGCGCTCCTTGGCTTCGACGGCCTGGTGGATGCCCTCGCTCCACCGGCGACCCTCGAGGATGCGTCCCGTGAACTCGTCGACGATCTTCACCTCGCCGCCGTCGACGATGTAGTCCTTGTCGCGCTTGTAGAGCTCTTTGGCACGCAGGGCCACCTGCAACTGGTGCACGAGGTTCTGCCGCACCGCGTCGTAGAGATTGTCGAGACCCAGTTGCTCCTCGACCTTCTCGATCCCCGATTCGGTGGGGAACACGATGCGCTTGGCCTCGTCGACCTCGTAGTCGAGGTCTCGCTGCAGTGTCTTGACGATGTCGGCGAAGCGGTAGTAGGTCTGGGCGGCGTCAGCCACCCGGCCCGAGATGATCAACGGTGTGCGCGCCTCGTCGATGAGGATCGAGTCGACCTCGTCGACGATGGCGAAGTGGTGACCGCGCTGGGTCTTCTCTCCGAGCGAGCCGGCCATGTTGTCGCGCAGGTAGTCGAAACCGAACTCGTTGTTCGTGCCGTAGGTGATGTCGCACGCATAGGCCTGACGCTTCTGCTCCGCGCTGTCGCGGAACCCGGGGATCACCAGTCCGACTTCGAGGCCCAGCCACTTGTGGATGCGACCCATCCATTCGGCGTGGAACCTGGCGAGGTAGTCGTTGACGGTGATGACGTGGACTCCCTTGCCGGTGAGCCCGTTCAGGTAAGCCGGCAGGGTCGACACGAGCGTCTTGCCTTCACCGGTCTTCATCTCGGCCACCCAGCCGAAGTGGAGAGCGGCACCGCCCATCAACTGGACGTCGAAGTGTCGCTGCCCGATCACACGGGTTGCCGCCTCGCGCACCACCGCGAAGGCCTCCACCAGCAGATCGTCCGTGGTCTCTCCCTGCTCCAGTCGCTGGCGGAACTCGCCTGTCTTGGCACGCAGGGCATCGTCGGACAGTGCCTTCATCTCCGACTCGAGAGCGTTGATCTCGGGCACGAGACCCTGGAGGGCCTTGACCCGCTTGCCGTCTCCCGCGCGGAGGACCCTGTCGAGAATCTTCATGCGAATGGCAATGCTACCGGCGGCCCTCTGCTGCGACCGGTTCGCCCCGTATGTGGTGCGACGGCGATACTTCTGTCGTGGCTGACTCGTCCATCGACACGGTGATCTTCGATCTCGGTGGAGTCGTCATGCGCAACGGCGGCCCACGCGACTTCACCCGCCGCTACCCCGACCACGACCCGGCGGTGGTGGCCGAGATGGTGATGGGGCCCCACCACCTGGACACAGACCACCAGTGGCACCGCGTGGAACGTGGCGAGATCAGCCTCGACGAGTGCCGCGCTATCACCAAGCGCATGCTCGAAGAGGCCGGAATCCGCCCCTCGGTCGCGGCAGAAAAACCTTCGTCGGGTGGCTTCGCCTTCGAACTGAACGACGACATGGTGACTCTCGTGCGAGACCTCCGTACGGCGGGCCGCAAGGTGGGGATCTTGACCAACAACGTGCGCGAGTTCCGTCCGATGTGGTGGCCGCTCATGGATTTCGAGACCGAGTTCGACGTGATCGTCGACAGCCACGAAGTGGGAATGCGCAAGCCGAACCCGGCGATCTACCACCTCACGCTCGAACGACTCGGCAGCACCCCCGAACGCGCGGCGTTCCTCGACGACCTCGAAGCGAACGTCCACGCGGCGCGAATCGTCGGCTTGCACGGCATCCACGTCGCCGAGGACTCAACCGAAGCGATTGCCGAAGCCCGCCGCGTCGCGCTCGAAGAATCTGCCTGAGCGCTCGGGCGTGTGCGTCGCAGCGACGCAGAGCACGCGAGTCGCGCCGGCTGCCGCCAGCGTGCGTGCGGCGGCGATGAACGTGGCGCCGGTCGTCGTCACGTCGTCGACCACGACGATGTCGCCGGCTAAACCGGGGCGAGCGACGAACGTCGGGCCGACCAGCCGCACCGATCGCGGTGCACCGGTCTGATGCGAAGCGGAGGTGCGACGCAGGAGACGGCGATGTCTGATGCCGACCAATGCCGCCAGGTGACGTGCCACGAGTTCGGCCTGGTCGTAGCCACGGGCACGACGACGACGGTCACTGGTCGGCGTCCACGTCACCAGGCACCAGTGGGCGTCGTCGAACACACCGACCAACGGCACGAGTGACTCGGCCACAGTGAGTGCGACCCCGGTCCGACCTCGGTACTTCAGTGCGTGGATCGCCGCACGGTGGTCGCCCGAGTGCGGTGACGCAGCGACGACGTCGACGCGCACCGAACGACCCGTCGGGCTCTCGATCACTTCAGTACGGTGGAACTCCATGCCCGGCGACGCTCCTGCCCTTCCGTCTCGGCCGTTGCGGGAACGTTTCGGCGAACGACTGACACGGTGTGTGGCAGGGCTCGCCATGTTCGGAATCGGTATCGCGTTCTTCGTGCGTGCCGACATCGGCGTACCCCCTTGGGACGTGTTCCATCAGGGCGTGAGCGAACGAACCGGATACGCGATCGGCACAGTGATCGTGTTCGTCGGGTTCGGCGTGTTGTTGCTGTGGATCCCGTTCCGCCTGCGCCCGGGCATCGGTACGGTCTTGAATGCCGTGCAGATCGGGCTGGTCGAGAACGTCGCCGAGCCGATCATTCCCGCATCGCCGAATCTCGCGGTGAGTGTCGTCTACGTCGCGATCGGCATGGCCGCGATCGCCGCAGGATCAGGTCTCTACATCGGCGCCGAACTCGGCTCAGGCCCCCGCGACGGCTTGATGGTCGGGCTCAACTCGAGATTCGGCATCAGCGTGCGCGTGGCCCGCACCACCGTCGAGGTGACGGTGCTCGTGGTGGGCGTGATCCTCGGCGGCGGAGTCGGTGTCGGCACGCTCGTGTTCGCCTTCGGCATCGGCCCGCTGGTCCAGATCATGCTGCGACGGTTCGCGATGTCGGCGTCACTGGTGGCAGCCGCCGAATCGGAGGCCCAGGAACAGTGACGGCGCGACCCGGTGAGACCGGGCCGCGCCGTCGTGCGTTCCTCTAGTAGCGGTAATGCTCGGGCTTGAACGGCCCCGACGGATCGAGATCGAGGTACTCGGCCTGTTCGTCGGTGAGTTTGGTCAACTTCACACCGAGCGCCTCGAGGTGTGCACGTGCCACCTGTTCGTCGAGTCGCTTCGGCAGCACGTACACGCCGGTCGGGTAGTTCTCGAGGTTGTTGAACAACTCGATCTGGGCGATCACCTGGTTCGAGAACGAACACGACATCACGAAGCTCGGGTGTCCGGTTGCACAGCCGAGGTTCACCAGACGTCCTTCGGCGAGCACGATCACGGCATGTCCGTCGTCGAAGGTCCACAAGTCGGTTCCCGGCTTCAGTTCGTCGCGCGTGGCTCCGCTGCGGGCCAGACCTGCCATGTCGATCTCGTTGTCGAAGTGGCCGATGTTGCACACGATCGCGTTGTGCTTCATCTTGGCCATGTGCTCGGCAGTGATGATCGCCTCGTTGCCCGTCGCGGTCACGAAGATGTCGGCCTGGCCGAGCACCGATTCGATGGTGTCCACCTGGTACCCCTCCATCGCAGCCTGGAGGGCGTTGATCGGGTCGATCTCGGTCACGATGACTCGTGCGCCCTGTCCGCGGAGCGACTGTGCACAACCCTTGCCGACGTCGCCGTAGCCGCACACGACCGCGAGCTTGCCGGCAATCATCACGTCGGTCGCGCGGTTGATCGCGTCGATCAGCGAATGGCGACAGCCGTAGAGGTTGTCGAACTTGCTCTTGGTCACCGAGTCGTTCACGTTGATCGCAGGGAACAGCAACTCGCCGTCCTTGGCCATCTTGTAGAGACGCTTCACACCGGTGGTGGTCTCTTCGGTGACACCCTTGATGTGGCGCCCCATCTCGGTCCACTTGGTGGGCTCGTTCTTGAGCGAGCGCTGCAACAACCCGAGCACGATCGCCAGTTCTGCGTTCGATGCAGAACCGGGGTCAGGCACCGCACCGGCCTTTTCGTACTCGGTGCCCTTGTGGATCAACAACGTGGCATCGCCGCCGTCGTCGAGGATCATGTTCGCGTGACCGCCGTCGGGCCAGGTGAGCATCTGCTCGGTGCACCACCAGTACTCCTCGAGTGTCTCGCCCTTCCATGCGAACACCGGCACGCCCTGCGGGTCGTCGACGGTGCCGTTCGGACCCACGACCACGGCCGCGGCCGCATGGTCCTGCGTCGAGAAGATGTTGCACGACGCCCAACGGACCTCGGCGCCGAGTTCCACGAGCGTCTCGATCAGCACCGCTGTCTGCACGGTCATGTGCAACGACCCCGAGATACGCGCCCCGGCGAGGGGTTTCGACGGGCCGAATTCCTTGCGCAACCAGCGCAAACCGGGCATCTCGTGCTCGGCAAGATGGATCTCCTTGCGGCCGAACGGCGCCATGGAAAGGTCGGCGACGCGGTAATCGGGACGGGACGCAATGGTCGAGGACATGGGTGCTCCTTGTGAGACGACTGATTTCGAGGGACGACAGATGTCGCTGCGGGGCTGGGGCCCACTGGCACCTCTCTGGTCAGCCTGACCGCAGGAGAGGACCCTACACGGTGCGAGAAGAGAGGGTGGCGACCAGAGCACCGGAGGCAATCTGGGCCTCGAGAGCCGCGTGCTCGGCATCGTCGACCGAACGCGCTTCGTCGACCAGCATCACTGCGATTCCGTCACGCACCTCGTACGCGCGACGCAGCCGCGGGTTGTAGAGGAACGTGCCGTCGGCCGCGAGCCACAGTCGACCTTTGTCGTCGGGGCAGGCAAGGATCTCGAGCAGTGCAGTGTCGACGGTCATCTCCCCAGTCAACCACACGAACGGCCCGGTCGGACGGGTGCCGAGGTCAGAGCGAGGTGATCACCGACAGAACCTCGGCGACGTGCGAGTCGCACTCGTCGCGCGTCGGCGCCTCGAGGTTGAGGCGCAACAAAGGCTCGGTGTTCGACGGCCGCAGGTTGAACCACCACCGACCACAGTCGACCGTGAGTCCGTCCATGAGGTCCTGCGGTTTGTCGGAGAACCGGCGCGCGACCTCGTCGATCACTGCCCGGACGTCGTCGACGCTGGTGTTGATCTCGCCACTCGCTTCGTAGCGTTCGAATGGCTGCCGCAACTCGGACAACGGGACACCCGCGCGCGAGATCTCCGCGAGCATGAACATAGTTGCGATGATCCCCGAGTCGGCACGGTAGTTGTCGAGGAAGTAGTAGTGCGCCGAGTGTTCGCCACCGAACACCGCTCCGGTCTCGGCCATGACCTGTTTGATGTTCGAGTGTCCCACCTTGGTGCGCACCGGCACTCCCCCGCTCTCACGGATCACCTCTGGCACACTGCGCGAACAGATGAGGTTGTAGAGAACCGTCGCCCCCGGGTTGGAGCGCAACACGGCGGCCGCGAGCATCGCGGTGGTCGTCGACCCGGAGAGACCGCGCCCTTTCTCGTCGACCACGAACACACGGTCGGCGTCGCCGTCGAAGGCGAGTCCGAGATCGAAGCCACCCGAGAGCACGCGCGCCTGAAGGTCACGCTGGTTCGCCGGCTGGATGGGATCTGCCGGGTGGTTGGGGAACGACCCGTCGAGTTCCGGGTACATCACCTCGAGGTCGATCATCGGTAAACGCGAGAACACCACCGGCACGATGAGCCCACCCATACCGTTGGCCGTGTCGGCGACCACACGCATCGGCGCGATCGCGTCGTGATCGACGAAACCCACCACGTGGTCGGCGAACTCCTCGAGCATGTCGCGTCGGGTCACGTTGCCCCTGGTTGCAGCCGGCGCCGGGCCGCCACCTGCGAGCACCGCGCGTGCGATCTCGCGGATCTCTCCGAGTCCGGTGTCGATCCCCACCGGTCGCGCACCAGAGAGACAGAACTTGATGCCGTTGTACTCCGCCGGGTTGTGCGACGCAGTGAACATCGCGCCGGGAGCATTCAGTCGTCCGGCAGCGAAATACACGAGATCGGTGCTAGCCAGACCCAGGTCGACCACGTCGACGCCCTGCGAGACCACACCGTCTGAGAACGATGCCGCGAGTGACTCGCCCGTGAGGCGCATGTCCCTGCCCACGAGCACGACCGACGCTCCCGAGAACTTCGCGAACGCGACGCCGAGCGCGCGTGCGACCTCGTCGTTCATCTGGTCAGGAGTCGTGCCACGGACGTCATAGGCCTTGACGATCGCGTCCAAGACCGCGGGGTCAGTGGTCATCACGAGGTCACGCTAGTGCTGTCGTCTTCTCCACCGGCGCTCTCGCCGGTGTCCACGCGCGCGACATCTGCAACGTCGGTACTTACGTCCCGAGACGACGGCGGAACCGCCACTCCGTAACGGAACCGACGCCGGAAGAACAACGCCACCCAGCCGACACCGAGAACCGTGAGAAGATAGGCCGATCGGTCGAGCGCAGATGCCTCGTACGACAGCGTCACTTCGTTCGCGGTCGGCACGACGACCATCATGTTCGGCGCGGCGCGATACACACTGTCTGCTCCGGTCACCTCCCAGTTCGGGAAATAACTGACTTTCACGAGCACCGGGACCCCGACTTTGTCGACGCGGAACGACACCGACTGCTCGTCGATGCGCACGTCGGACACCGTGGCTTTCTCCGTCGCTCGGGCGGCAACCTCCCCCTGCACCGTGACGATGTCGACCTGTCGTCCCGGTGTACCGGGCTCACCGATCCGTCGTGACACGTCGGTCGCGACGTCGACTCTCTGCCAGTTGTCAGGTCCGTTCTCCACCGGCAACGCGGGCCACTCGTCTCCGTGCTGGAACCACGACGTGCCCACCTCGAGCCACCGCTCGCGACGGTCTCCGTCTCGGGCATTGACGACGATCGGTTCGGTGTCGAGTGCCTCCACGAGCGAGAGGTCGCGTCGTTCGAAGACACGCCACGGCCCCGACGTTGCAACTTCCACGAGTTCCTCGCGGGCCTCGGCGGCTGCGACCGCCTCGGGCGTGAACACCATGAGATACCTGATGCCCAGACTCTCCATGTACTTCGCGCCGCGCTCTGCGTCGTTGTTGTCGTAACGCAACTCGCGTACCGGGTTCGACGACTGCTTCGACAGCGCGGCGGCGGCGATGAAGTGGTACGCGGTCGAGCCGGCCGCCTCGAAGTAGAGACCTTCCATCGAACCGATGCAACCCTTGGTCCAGTGCGGCAGCAGCATCAGGGCCATCGTCGTGCCGTACTTGTTCAGTTCGCTGCTGTTTTCCCAGAGCGCACGACCGCATCCTCGTTCGGCACCGAGACGATCCATGGTCTTGACGATGTCGTGGTACTCCCCGTACGCAGCCTTGCCCTCGTAGCCCTCGAAGTTCCACTTGGCCCAGCCGTCAGAGAACGCACGGTTCGCCGGAACCGAGATCGGACCCCATGCATATCGCGACCCGCTCTCGGCCGACACGATCGAGCCACCGGGCAGTGACTGGTAGCGCAGTCCGATCACCACCAGACACACCAGTGCCATCACCCACGCGTACGCGGTGCTCGGCCGAGTGCCGGGCTCGTCGACGGCGCCACCGGCGCGGCGTTGGGCGACGACGGCCTTGTGCAAGAAGACGCACACCTCGTAGAAGCCGATGGCGGCCAGCATGTAGCGGAGCAGGAACAGGAACGGCAAGAGACGTGGATTCCACAACAGACCGATCACCGGCAGGCTCTCTTGTGCCGCGTTGACCGCGACCATGAGGACCACCGAGTAGACACCCATCCAGGTGCCGAGGAAGCGTCGTCGCAGGAATGACGCGACGAATCCGATGATCGACAACGTCACGAGCAGGGCATCGATGCCGCTGTGCAGGGGGAAGAACATCGCCCACAGCGAGTCGTTCGCTCCGCTCGGTCGCGGTTCGTATTTCATGTCGGTCATGAAGGCGTGGCCGCCGAGGAACGGCACCACCCAGAACGCCGACAACAGCACTGCACAAGCGAGCGTCGAGACGCCGAACCACAGTCGCTGTCGGTCGATGCGCATCAGCAGCATGATCGCCGCGCCGAAGAAGACGAACAGCAACACGATCCCGTGACTGAGCGCACTGAGCGCGATGAGCAGCGCCGACCATCCGCGGTACTTGCCGTCTTCGAGACCACGTGCGAAGAGACCCAACGCGGCGAGCGAAAGCGCCAGCGAGATGGAGAACGAGTACTCGCCAGCCATCGTCGACGGGATGTTCCCCCCGTAGATGGTGAAGCTCTCGTCGAGGAGGAACATGAGAGCCCCGACACTCATCAACTCCGGCAACGGATACGGCAGACGCGCGACACGTCCCATGAACCAGGCAGTCCACGGGAACGCGACGAGGCCCGAGACAGCGACGATCTTGAACGCGATGCCGTACGGAAGCACCACGTCGAGGAGCACGATCATCAACGCGGGGATCACCATGTAGAAGCGGAAGATCGGGAATCCCGCGTACCAGTCCATCGACCAGCCCGTGAGTTGCCAGTTCGGCAACAACACGTCACGCAGGTAGGCCGGCCCCCAGACGTGTGCACCCATGTCACCGCCGGTGGGAGTGTTGTTTCGCAGCACCAAATCGGGTTGAACGATCGACAGCACGATGAGCGTCGCGCCGAGCACCAGTGCCGTCGTCGTCATCGACCGCAGGGTCACCGACCAGTCGGAACCCTCCTCGCTCCGGACGGGTTCGGTCTCGGTCTCGTCGGTGATTGTCGTCATCGGTGGTGCGGCCTCAGGTTGCCGCGACCATCACGAGGCCCGCGAGGTTGAAGGCCATGTGAGTGATGATCGCAGGTCCAAGTCTGCCAGTGCGGTGGGCTGCCACACCAAGCACCAGGGCGAACGCGAAGAGGGCCGGGGTCTCGGCCCAACTCATGTGGATTGCGGCGAACAGGGCGGCGGTGACGACGACACCGGCCGTCGGCCCCCATGAGGACACAAATCCCTTCTGCACCATTCCGCGATAGACGATCTCTTCGATCACCGGGGCGCCGACCACCACCACGATCGCGAGCACCACGAACCAGGCACCGGGCGCGCTGTCGGCCAGCTCCTCGGCGCGACGGGCGATCTTCTCGGCCGAGAACTCGTCGGGGAAGAGACGCGAGAGGGGCCAGTTGACGATCGGCACGAGCACGAACTGACACGCGAGCCCGACGACGATCCACGACGCATCGCGGGGCAACACGCGAAGGCCCGTTGCGGCAGTCAGCGTGGTGCGCATTGACCTGTTGGCCCACCATGCGACTGCGACCAGCTGCACGGCCCACATCAGCGACACCAACACGGTGTTCACCGACATCGGCACGTTGTCGACGTCGTCTGCGTATCCGGTGCCCACGAGCACCACCACGGTCGCAACCTGGATGACGATGAACGAGAGCAGCCACGTGCTCAACACGTTTCCGGCGGTCGCACCTGACGCACCGGGCGGTGGAGGCGGAAGTGCCCCTGGGGGCGGGGGGATCTCGGACATCGGGCGTCAGCCCGCCAGGCGACCAGGGTCGTAGACGTGGATCCGGTGACGCCGGTCCTCGAGGTGCCAACCGGACGGAGGCCGCAACCGTTCGGCGTGGCGCTCGCACAAGTCGTACGAGTGCGGATCGCGTTCGGTCGTCAGATCGTCGAGCCACACGAGGGAACGGGCGTACTGATACGACAAGGTGACCGATGCCGCATGGACGCAACCTTGGCGCGTGCACAGACGTGACATGCACGAAACCGTAGTAGCGAAGTTCACGCCGAACGCTGATACCCGAAGCACCGTCAGCGGCGCATCGCCGTAGCATTTCTTCCATGAGCGAGCTGCCTCCCCCTCCCCCGCCGCAGTCACCCAAAGGTGGTTCCTGGTTCCCCGGTCGAGGACCGTCGAAGGGTCGCGATCCGAGGGGACAGGGCAACACCCCCGGAGATGCCCAACGTCCGCCGATGCCGCGCTGGGCGATCTGGGTGATCGTGGCCGCGCTGGTGGTCGTGGCCTTCGCATCGACGGTCGTGTCGCGGCCGGCGGGTGAGAAGTTGAGCTACACCGAGTTCCTCGAGCAGGTCCGCCGGGGTGACGTGGCAGAGATCACCATCAACAACGCGAACAACACGATCACCGGAACCTTCGACGACGGCAGCAAGTTCGTCACGACCGGTTCGTCGACGCTGTCTGATGCCGACGAACAGTTGCTGAAGCAGATGGGTGTCGACTACGACTACGTGACTCCGCAGCCGAACTGGATCACGAGCCTGATCCCGATCCTGCTCCCGTTCCTCCTCATCGTCGGCTTCTTCGTGTGGATGCAGCGTCGTGCCATGGGTCAGGCCGGCAACATCATGTCGGTGGGCCGCAGCAAGGCCAAGGCGTACCAGGCCGACAAGCCCTCCACCACGTTCGCCGACGTCGCCGGCTACGACGGAGTGAAGCTCGAGATCAAAGAGGTCGTCGACTTCCTGCGCATGCCGGAACGCTTCAAGGAGATTGGCGCCCGTGTACCGAAGGGCATCTTGCTCGTCGGCCCCCCCGGAACGGGCAAGACACTCTTCGCCCGTGCCGTGGCCGGCGAAGCAGGCGTCGGATTCCTGTCGGTGACCGGCTCTGACTTCATGGAGATGTTCGTCGGTGTCGGCGCGAGCCGAGTTCGCGACCTCTTCCAACAGGCACGCAAGATGGGCAAAGCGATCATCTTCATCGACGAGATCGACTCCATCGGCCGCAAGCGCGGCGCCGGACTCGGCGGCGGACACGACGAACGGGAGCAGACGCTCAACCAGATGCTCGCCGAGATGGACGGCTTCGAGACGAGCGAAGGAATCGTGATCCTCGCGGCCACCAACCGCCCGGACATTCTCGACCCCGCACTGCTCCGACCCGGACGCTTCGACCGACAGATCGTGGTGCCGTTGCCCGAGTACGAAGAGCGCCTGGCGATCCTAAAGGTGCACTCGCGCGACAAGCGCATGGGCCAGGATGTCGACCTCGAGACCATGGCGAAGGCCACGCCGGGCATGAGCGGTGCAGATCTCGCGAACCTGGTGAACGAGGCGGCGCTGTTCGCCGTTCGCCGCGGCTCGACCGTGATCGAGCGCATCGACTTCGAGAACGCGCGTGATCGCGTGGTCATGGGTGCCCGTCGCGAGAGCCTCGTGCTGTCGACCGAGGAACGCAAAGCCACCGCGTACCACGAGGGTGGTCACGCGGTGCTCGCCACCGTGCTTCCCCACTCCGACCCGCTCCACAAGGTGACGATCCTCCCGCGCGGCATGGCGCTCGGTGTCACGTGGACACTGCCCGAGGAGCGACACACGTACTCGCGCGAGTACTTCGAGGACGTGATCTGCAAGGCGATGGGCGGCCGTGCCGCGGAGAAGATCGTCTACGGTCACCTCAACTCGGGTGCCGCCAACGACCTCGAGCAGTCGACGAACATCGCGCGACGCATGGTGCGCGAGTGGGGCATGTCGGACCGCATCGGCCCGCAGGCCTGGAACTCCCAGCAGCAGGTGTTCCTCGGTGAGGACCTCATGACGAGCGGTCGCGAGTATTCGGATTCCACCGCCCAACTGGTCGACGAGGAGATCTCACGCATCCTGCGAGAGCAGGAAGAGCGCGCGATCGAACTTCTGACCAAGCACCGCCGTGGTCTCGACAAGGTGGCCGAGGCACTCCTCGAACACGAGACAATCGACGGTGCGATGGTGGGCAAACTCGTGCAGGAAGCGCTCGAGTCACCAGCGTCGACCGGCGTCTGAAGGTCACTCGACGGCGTGTGACCCGCACCCGGGCGGTGCCGAACCCGGTTCGCGACAGTTCGCCATCGCCGCCCACAGGTCTTGTGCCTTGACAGGGCCGACGAACTGAGCGAGCACCACGCCGCGTTGGTCGGCGATCACCAGACACGGAACCGCCTCGATGTTGTACCGCTTGTGCAGATCCGGGCGCTCGGTGTAGTCGACTCGTTCGAATGCAACCTCGTCGGATGCCAACACTTCTGCCTTCATCGCGACGTCGGCGCATGTGTTGCACGTCGCCGAAGTGAATGCAACGACGATCCACGGCGCGTCGGGTCGCGTGAAGTCGCCTCGGTCGAGTTGGGTCGGCGCCTGCCACGCACCCTGTGTCGGCGGGGCACCGCGTCGTCGCCACCGAGCGACACCTGCGACAGCGACAGCCGCCGCGGCTGCGATCACCACCGCCACGACGTCGTTCATGACTTCGACCTCATCGTGGCGACCTCACCGGCAGCGCTCCGACGATCCCGAACCCGGGCAGGCCGTGTCCGCGAGCAGTGCGTCGCTGGATGACCACCGGCACGGAAGCCCGCACCACCACTTCTCCGTTGCTCGCACCGTCAGGCACGTCGAGCGCCACCACCCCTGCAGGCCCGAGCGGAAGGTCGACGAAACCGGGAAGTTCGATCTCGCCACCCGGCCCGACCGCCGAGACCGTGAACGTGGCCTGCTCACCGGTGGTGTTGACCACCGAGAGGGCATTTCGCGCACCACGAGCGAGCCCGCCAGGAACGCGCCACACCGTCGAGATGAGCCCCTGGGGAACGCCGTTCGTCACCGCGGTGAAGAACCCCGATGCCGCCTGCTGGCTCAACACGTGCTCCACCACCACTCCCGGACCGTCGACGACGTCGAGCAGCATCGCGTGGTCGCCCCTGGGTAGGTCGGCGATCGAGTTGGTGTCGATCGCCACGGTGGTGCCGGCAGGAACCTCGACCTCGGCCGACGGCGATGCGGCCGAAGCAAACTCTTCGGCAGTCGGGAAGTTGGTGATGTTGTCACCGAAGAACGACACCGTCACGGACGCTGTCTCGTCACCGGGGTTGAAGACCACCAGTTGCTCGCCGACCTGCGCTCCGGTGCGACCCGACGCGAACCACCATTGGCGGCCGGTCGCTGGCACTCCGACAGTCGTCGTGTAACCCAGTCGACCTCCGCCCAGGTAGTGCTGGATGCGCGACGCGACGATCTGACCGGATGTCGCGGTCACCTCCACTGCGATGCTCCGTTCGTCGCGCGCACCCGACTCGGCGAGCGAGATGCTGCGCGCCGAACGCGGCGCCAAGATGAGTCCCTGCAGCGATGACGGTGTGCGGTTGCCGTCAGCGGTGGTGAACGAGACGTTGACCACCGCACTGTCGGGGAACGGGTTCGTCAGCACCAGTCTGTGCGTCGAGCCTTCGACGGTGAATCCGTCGGCGAACAACCACTGCGCAGCCGTCTTGGTCACACACTGCGAAGTGACGTCACCGGCGGCATAGAACAGTTCCTGCTCGACCGTGCCCACCGAACCGATGATCTCGACCACCGGAACCACGACGCCCACGGTGCGGCCGCGCAGAACCTCCACCTCGCGGCGCGAGCGAGGTGCCACGGTGAGAACTTCGAGCTCCGACTCCTCCGCCGACAGCACCCTGAGAGTCGCGGTGATCTCGGTGTCGCCGGGGTTCACGAGCACGACCTGGGCACCTTCGATCCCGTCACCGGCGGCGGCCCCCGGACAGAACCACGACGTCGAGATGCGACGACCACCTGACACCTGCGGGAAACCCGCGAGCCGGTCGACCGCTGCCGAGGCTCCCTCGACCGGCTCGCGGTCACGTGTGTCGACGAACACGATCGCCGCGATCGCAGCGACAACGAGCGCAACGCTCGACGCGCGACGCGCGACGAAACGCAACCGTGTCCGACTCGCGACACTCACGGACTCACCGCCGCGGCAGGGTCGGCATCGTCGAGACGCATCACCGGGGATCCGCCGGCGGCCGGCACCTGGCGCGCACGACGCGGCCGTCGACCACGTGACAGCGCGATCCAAGCGACGACACACCACGCGACGAACTGCACCAAGACCGCCACCGTGTGCCACGTCGACGTTCGGAACGTGAGCGTGTGCACGCCTGCGGCTGGAACATCCCATGCGGTCGACACGCCGAACGCGGGACGGGGCGGAAGTGTCGCACCGTCGGGTGCCGCGAGTCGCCAGCGATCACTGAAGGGCACGGCGAGATGGAACGTTCCGGCCGGAATGTCGGACGCCACCGCCGCCGACGACACCGCCGTCTGCGTCAGCACGGGTCGTGATTCCTCGAAGTCAGACGTGATGGCACTGTCGACACCGGCCAGACGACTCGCTTGCGCACCGTTCGGTCCGAGCACGGCACGCACAGGCACCCATGCGTCGTTCTCGAAGATCACGAGGTCGGGCGACGAATACCGTCGTCTGAGATCCAGCTGTCGCGACAGTGCGTCGACGAGTCCCCGGGGGGCGGCGATCTCGTCGCCGCGCCGGGATTCGGCTCCGTCGACGACCGGCACCACCACGAAGCGCACCCCGAGCGGCGCCAGCAGACGACCGGCGCGATCGGTCTGCCCACGCACGATCC
Source organism: uncultured Bifidobacterium sp. (assembly GCA_964416135.1). Taxonomy (GTDB): domain Bacteria; phylum Actinomycetota; class Acidimicrobiia; order Acidimicrobiales; family Ilumatobacteraceae; genus UBA2093. The sequence goes on along the minus strand of CAYQCU010000005.1, from coordinate 20,783 downwards.
CGAACATCGCCACTTCGGCGGAGTCCCGCGCGGGGGTACGCGTCTGTTCCCACTGCTCGTCGAGTCCCGCGCTGCGGCCGTTCACCACCGACCACGAGATTCCCCACCCGAAATACGTCGGGGCACCGGGCAGGACACGTGCATCTCCGATGTTCAGTGTGCGGTAGGTGCCGTCTGCGGATGCATCGGGCAATTGTTCGAGCAGTTGGGCGAGTGAGACCTCGGTCTGGTTCCAGCGTCCGTCGAGTGCGTTCACTGCCGCAGGCACCAAGCCGACCGTGAATGCGAGCGCCACCAGAGCGCCGAGCGGCTGGCGCCAGGAGAGTCGTCCGCGCCGGAGATCGAGCGCCAGCGATGCCCCCATCGTCGCTGCACAGATCGAGACGCCGAGTGCGACCATCACCAACATCACACCGGGCTCGGGAAGATGTGCCGGAAGGATCGCCGAGTCGTCGAGCAGCGCCACGAGCAGCCCGGCGACCACCAACATCGCTCCGCGCACCGCCCAGGCGTACCGAGCGCCTGTCACCACCAACAGTGACCCGACCACCGCGGCGAACAACAAGATGCTCACGACCGAGATGGTGAAGCCGCCGATCCCGAAACGAGCGAGACCGACCAAGCCGAGGTCGCGACCGCCTTCCACCGGGGCGCCGGTGAGCGCCTCCCACCACCCCTGGCGTACGTAGGTCGCCGACCACGGGAGATGCATCAGAATCGCAGACACAAGTGCCGCAGTCGACACGCCGACCCACCGGAACGCGCGGGCAACTGGTGCTCCGTGGACCCATGTCGCGACCGCGGTCGCGACCGCAACGAGCGGAACCAGCACCACGACACCGGGTTCGAACGCCAGGAGCACGGCGAGCAACAACGTGAGTGCGGCGAACCAGCGACGGAACCGTGCCTGGGGCACGTCGACGAACAGGTCCCGATCGGCGTCGACGAGTTTGGTTCCGGTGACGTCGAGGTACGTGCGCCACATGTCGATGTGGCCGACCAACGAACGGGTGACATGCACGACCCAGGGCATCAACGCATACGTGAGCAGCACTCCCCAGCGCCCGGCCGCGATCGCCGCGTACGGCAGCGGCACGGCCGCATAGGCGAGCGTCCCTGCAATGCGGGCCGGCTGCACCCCGATCACCGAAGCAAGGCGCCATGCGCCCACCCATCCGACCAGTGGCAGGAGAACGACAGCAAGCATGCGGAAAGTCTCTGTGTTGCCCAACGTCGCCGCGCTCCCGAATGCCCAGAGCACGAGTGCAGTCGGCGCCGCCGCGACTTGACCGAGTCCGCCGTTCCACCAGCCCGAGGCATGCACCGCCACGAGGTCGCGGACACCGACACCCGCGCGCACCATCTGTCCCACTTCGGACACTCCGCCGGTGACGAGACCGCGCGATCCGAGCACGAGCAACGCAACGAGCGTGACCCACATCGTCACCGATGCACGCGAGAAGCGTTCCGCAACGGCGGCACCGAAGCCCGCGCTCTCTGCCTCGACACTGCGCGACCGACGCCGCAACCATGCAGCCACGTGTGCGCTTCCGCGAACCTGGAGCGAGCGCACTTCGGCTGCCGACACGACACGAAGCGGCGACACCCGTCGGCGTCTCCCGAGCACCTCGGGCACCGCCCAGACCAACCCCACCAGCGCACGCAACTCGGTGAAGGCACGCCCCACTCGACCCGTCACGACGAGCAGAACGACGCGCGCGAGGGTGTACAGGGTCAACTGTGGGATCAGAATCGCCAACTGCGCACCGCTCGCCAGCGACACCGCGGTTCGCACACGCGCACGCTCAGCGGCGATGTCACGGTCGACGCGCGCATCGTCGGCGGCGGGCGACGTGTCGTCTGCGAGGAGTGACGAGGTGGCCTCGCGGTGTCTCACCACTGCAGACGGCACCACGATCACGCGCGCAGCCGCGAGGTGGCACCTCCAGCAGAAGTCAACCTCGGCGCCGGCGACGAAGACGCCAGGGTCGAATCCTCCGACGGTGCGGAACAAGTCGGCGCGCACCATGAGACACGCACCCGACAGTGCGAACACGTCTTGCACCGAGTCGTGTTGCTCCTGGTCGAGTTCTCCTTCGTCTGCGACATCGAGCTCGACAGCGAAACGATCGACCATCGTGCCGACCGAGAGAATGCGTCGCGGGTCGCTCCAGCCGACCAGTTTCGGACCGGCAACGCCCGCGTTCGACCGGAACATCTCCTCGACGAGGCGAGAGATCGCATCGGGTGCCGGCGCCGCGTCGTCGTGGAAGAAACAGAAGAACCCGGCGTCGCCTTGGACGAGTTCGAGCACCCTGTTGCATGCCGCCTCGAACCCGAGGTTGGATCCCAAGTACCGCACCACAGCCGCGGGCAGATGGGTGGCCACCTGGTCGGACAGCGACCCTCGGCTCGGGCCAGACTCGGCTCCGGTAATCAGAACCAGGTGCTGGAGGTTGGGATAGTCCTGGGCGGCCAGCGACGACAGGACCTCGGCGAAGGTGTCACCGGGCTCGTGCACCACGCTGACTGCCACCACCGGAGGCACCGGGGCAAGGGACTCGGACTGCTCAGACACGGTGGACCGAGGCTAGTGGGAGGGACAAAACGCCCTGAGGCGGCCGTCGCCCACCCGTTGCACCGTTGTGACATACGGCAGAGCGCATTGTGCTTGCTTTTGTTAGCACTCCTGCCTACCCTGACGGCATGAGCTCCATCTCGTTCCCCCGCATTCCCGAGTCGATCGCCAATGTGCGCCTGCCGAAGGTAAAGGTGCCGAACCTGTCGTTCTCCGACCTCCCGCTACCGAAGGTCACCATCCCGAAAGTGTCGGTGCCGAACATCACGGTGCCGAACCTGCACTCGATCGACCTCACCAATGTCGACCTGACCAGGCTCAACCCGGCCAAGGTGCTCGAGGTTCCCGCCGTCAAGCAAGCCACAGAGTTGGGCTACACGGCCGTCGGCTTCGCAATCCTCGGAGTACAAAAGGCGCAGGTGCGTCGCCGCGAGTTGACCGAGTCGCTTCGCGAACGTTTCAACACTGCACGCTGACGTCAGCAACTCTCGGTCCGGCCGAGACAAGGACGATGCGCCGGTTGCGCGCTCGGGAACACACCGCTGACCGAGCACAGCACTAGCCTCGTCTCCCATGTCACAGCAGGCCGCCGACTCATCGTCGCGCGCGCCACTGCCAGAGGGGACCGTGCCGGTCGGCATCGGATTGTTCGTCTCGGGAATCACCGCCTACATCTTCTTCAAAGTCGGCCAGGAGGCCCTCGGCAGCGAGGACTTCAAACCGATCGTTGCGCTCTGGTTCATCATGTTCGCGCTCGTCCCCGGCTTCTTCATGCCGGTCGAACAAGAACTCGGCCGTGCCCTCGCCCACCGTCGCGCTCTTGCCCAGGGCGGCCGACCTGTGGTCGTGCGCATGACCACACTCGCCGGTGGGATTGCCACCGTACTGGTGGTCGCCATTGCCCTCGCCGCCGGCTGGCTGACACGCGACATGTTCGAGGGCTACGGCACCGTCACGGTTGCGCTCTTGGTCGCGGTGTTGGCGTACGCACCGATGCACCTCGCGCGTGGTATCGCCTCCGGGTCGGGACGTTTCGTCGCCTACGGGCTCGTGATGGCGATCGACGGCGGAGTGCGCCTGGCCGCGTGCACCGCACTGTGGCTCGCGGGCGTCGACCAGGTTGGCGCCTACGCACTCGCCGTCGTCGCTTCACCGCTGGTCGCAGTGGTCGTGGTGCTCGCACGCGGCGACGGTCGCACCGAGCCAGGACCGCCCGCCCCGATGTCGGAAGTCACCGGGAACCTCGGGTGGCTGCTTGTCGGCTCGGCGATGGGCGCTGCTCTCGTCAACGCCGGTCCACTCGCTGTCGACATCCTCGCCTCGTCGACCGAGGCGGCAAAGGTCACCGCATTCGGCAACGGGGTGCTGCTCGCGCGCGTGCCGTTGTTCTTGTTCCAGGCCGTGCAGGCGGCTCTTCTCCCCCGACTCGCACGCCTCGCAGCCAAGGGTGACCTCGGCGAATTCTCGGAAGGACTCGCCCTTCTCATGAAGGTCGTGGTCGGTGTTGCAGTGCTCGGCACAGCTGGTGCATTCGCGCTCGGGCCTCCGGTGCTCGACCTGGTCTACGACGGGGGTCTCGACCGCCGCACACTCACGTTGCTCGCGCTCGCGAGCGGCCTCTACATGCTCGCCCTCGCGCTCGCGCAGGCGGTCATTGCACTGCGCGGCCACTCCATGGTGGCGGTCGGATGGGCATCGGCGGTGGCGACGTTCCTCGGGGTCACCGCCGTCGCCGGAGACGACCTGTTCTTGCGCGTCGAGATCGGACTCGTGAGTGCGTCTCTGGTGGCACTTGCGATCTTTTCGTTCACGTTGCGCGCACGCATGGCACGCGGTGAGCGCCCCGATGCAGAGGCGTTCATCGACGGCGTCGCCGACTCTCCGTTCGAACCCTGAACCGACCGGCCACACCCGGTGTGACGGTCAGCGTGACTGCGCGCGCGCCGTCTCGGTGGCGAGGTCGTGGGCGACCATCATCTTCACCAAGCCGGGGAAGTCGACCTCGCGGTTCCAGCCGAGCTTCTGCTGCGCCTTCGTCGGGTCACCGATCAACAAGTCGACTTCGGCCGGCCGGAAAAAGCGCGGGTCTTGCCGCACGTACGGGCGCCAGTCGCCGAGACCGGCCTCTTCGAATGCCAGGGTGAGGAACTCTTCGATCGAGTGTGTCTCACCGGTCGCCACGACGTAGTCGTCGGGCTCGTCTTGCTGCAACATCATCCACATTGCCCGCACGTAGTCGCCGGCATAACCCCAGTCGCGCTTCGCGTCGAGGTTTCCCATCACGAGCTCGGTCTCGAGACCGAGCTTGATGCGTGCAGCAGTGTTGGTGATCTTTCGTGTCACGAACTCGAGTCCGCGTCGCGGTCCTTCGTGGTTGAACAAGATTCCCGAGCAGGCGAAGATGCCGTAGCTCTCGCGGTAGTTCACCGTGATGTCGTGACCGAAGACCTTGGCACACCCGTAGGGAGAACGGGGGTGGAAGGGGGTCAACTCGGTCTGGGGAACCTCGCGCACCTTTCCGAACATCTCCGACGACGAGGCCTGGTAGAAGCGGATCGGGTTGTTCTGGCTGCCACCGACCATGCGGATCGCCTCGAGCATGCGCAACACGCCGAGTCCGGTGATGTTCGAGGTGAGCTCGGCCTGGTTGAACGAGATCGCCACGAACGAGACCGCGCCGAGGTTGTAGACCTCGTCGGGACGCACGTGTTCGAGCGCCGAGACGAGGCTCGGCAGGTCGGCCAGGTCGCCGGGCACCAACTCGACGTAGGGGAACTCGTCGCGGATCTGCAGGGCACGTGGGTTGTTCTGGCCCTTCATCATGCCGAAGACTTCGTAACCCTTGCCGTGCAAGAACTCGGCCAGGTGCTGGCCGTCCTGGCCGGTGATTCCAGTGATGAAGGCGCGTGGCATCGGAAAGAACCTCGTCGAGTGCAAGTTGAACGGACCATGTGACGCTACCACTGCGGCACGGGCCACTTCTGTGAGGCTGCGGTGGCCACGGCTGTCGCGCCATACGCTTTGCGAATGATCACAGTGCTCGCAGGTGGCGTCGGGGCCGCACGATTCCTGCGCGGACTGGTCTCGGTGGTCGATCCGTCACGTGTCACGGCGGTCGTGAACACCGGTGACGACACAGAACTGCACGGGCTGTCCATCTCACCCGACATCGACACTGTCATCTACACGCTCTCGGGTTCGATCGACCCGGAACGCGGATGGGGTCTGCGTGACGAGACATGGCGGGCCATGGACGCCCTCGCCCGATTCGACACGGTGCGCCCTGACGGATCGGCTGCAGCACCGCGATGGTTCAACCTGGGCGACACCGACCTCGCGACGCACTTCTATCGCACGGTGCGCCTCGCCGAAGGAGCCACCTCCGACTTGGTGACGTCGGAGATCGCAGCCGCCTTCGGCGTCGAGATACGAGTCGTGCCGATGACGAACGACCGCGTGCGCACCCATGTCGGCACCGACTCGGGTCGTCTCCCCTTCCAGCGCTACTTCGTCGAGATGCGTCACTCGGTGCCGGTGCACTCAGTCGAGTTCGAAGGTGTGGGCACGGCCCGCTTCGTCGACCGGTCGCTCCTCACCGACTCCGACGCAGTGGTGATCGCGCCGTCGAATCCGATCGTCTCGATCGGCCCCATCCGCGCGCTCGACGGTGTCGACACCGCACTCGCGGCCCGACGGGAATCGGTCGTGGCCGTGTCGCCGATCGTGGCCGGTGCCGCACTCAAGGGACCAGCCGACCGCATGCTCACCGAACTCGGGCACGAAGCCAGCGTCGTCGGCGTCGCACGGCTCTATGCGCCGGTGTGCGGAACACTCGTCATCGACGAGCGCGACTCGGCCCTCGCCGGCGCCGTCGAACGTGAAGGCATGCGGTGCATTGCGGTCGACACGATCATGTCCGGACCCGGCGTCGCCGCATCGCTCGCACGAACCGTGATCGCCGCATCCGGTGCGACACAGTCGACGACCACGACAGCAGAAGGAGGCACACGATGACCCGCTTGACGGCCTGGGGCGTGGAAGGAATCGGTGAGATCATTCCCGGCCAGCAACTCGGTGACGTGATCGCCGAGGCCTGCCGGGCGGAACCCAACGGCCCGCTCGCCGACCACGACGTGCTCGTGGTGACGCAGAAGATCGTCTCGAAGGCCGAGGGACGTCTCGTTGCCATCGACCCCGACGACCCGCTCAGTCACAAAGGACTGGTCGAGGACGAAGCCGTGCGTGTGGTGCGCCGTCGCGGAGACCTGATCATCACCGAGACACGCCACGGTTTCATCTGCGCCAACAGCGGCATCGACCTCTCGAACGTGGAGCGCGGTCAGGCGGCGTTGCTGCCACTCGACTCTGACCGTTCGGCGCGCCGCATCCGCGACATCGTGCGCGCCCGCCTCGGAGTGACGGTGGGCGTGATCGTGTCGGACACCTTCGGTCGCCCGTGGCGCAAAGGTCTCACCGACGTCGCAATCGGCGTCGCAGGCATCGCGGGCGTCGTCGATCTCCGCGGCACGGCCGACGCACTCGGTCGCACGATGCAGGTGACCGAGGTGGCCGTGGCCGACGAACTCGCGTCGGCGGCCGAACTGGTGATGGGGAAATCGAGCGGCATTCCCGTCGCCGTCGTGCGTGGAGCCGACCCGTCGTGGTTCCGTGACGCGAGTGTGAACGAGTTGATCCGGCCCGCGTCGGAGGACTTGTTCAGGTAGGAGACCGCGACAGTTCAGTGGAGACGGCTGAGTCCGTCGCGCAGCGGGGTGAACGGTGACCACCCGAGCTGGATGCGAGCGCGTGTCGGCGAGAGCGCGAGCCGCGCGAGATCGTTCGGACGGGCACTGGCGGTGCGGGGTGCCGGCGACGAGGCACCTCCCATGATCTCCCACAGTTCCCCGATACTCGTCGACACACCGGTCCCGACGTTGACGACCAGACCACCTGCGCGGTCGAGCGAACGGACAGTGGCATCGACCACGTCGTCGACGTGCACGAAATCACGGGTCTGTTTCCCGGTGCCGTGCACGATCGGTGCGCGACCCGCGGCGAGTGCGTCTGCGAATGCCGCCACGACTCCGTCGTCGGGGCGCTGGCGAGGGCCATAGACGTTGGCGACAGCGAGCACGGTGAACTCGACGCCGTGTCTGTCGCGATACACCACGTGCATGTCGACCGCAGCGCGGGTGAGGACCTCTTCGCTGGTGCGCGGGTCGGACAGGTGACCTTCCTTGATGGGTGTGTCACGGGCCGACACTTCGCCGTAGACGAGTGAGGCAGGTACCACAGTCACCACCTTGCCGACACCCGACAGACGCGCCGCTTCGAGTACACCTGTCACGGCACGCAGCGACGCGAGCGCTCCCTGCAGATGGTGCGCAGCAGGGCTGAAGGCGGCGACGTTGACGATGGTCTCCGGTCGACGGAGCGACACCAGTTCGGCGAACTCGGCCGACTCGACGGCGATGTTCTGGAACTTGAAACGACCGGTCGCGTTGCGTGCACCGGCGAGGTTCGCCAGCGCACCAGTCGAGAGATCGTCCACCACGTCGACTTCGTGGGGCTCGAGCACCAGCCGTTCGGTGAGGTGCGAACCGACGAAGCCGGCGCCACCCACGACCATCAACCGCATGGGCGACACCATCAGGACTTCTCCGCCGGATCAGGCACTCGGGCTCCGACGAGATGCGACCCGGCCGCGACCTCTGCCTCGGCACCCACGACACAGTCGACCAGTTCGGCTCCGGCACCGACAGCACCCATCACGAGACTGCGTTCGAGTCGCACACGGTCGGAGATGACCGCCCCCGGCAACACGACCGAATCGACGAGCACGCACCCCGCACCGACCGTGGCCCCCTCTCCCACCACCGTGTGTGTGAGCGACGCAGTGGCATCGATGTGGGCATGCGCGGCAACCGACGACAAGATGCGTCGGCGAGTCCCGTCGATCAAGTCGAGGTTCGCCTGAAGGTAGGTGTCGGGGCGACCGGTGTCGATCCAGTAGTCGTCGGTGGCCATCGCCGCCAACCGCCCCTCGGCGACCATCGCCGGGAACACCACTCGCTCGATCGAGATCTTCTGACCCGCGGGAATCCGCTCGATCACCGACGGCTCGAGAACGTACGTGCCGGCGTTGATGACACGACTCGTGGTCTCGCCGGGAGCGGGCTTTTCGACGAAACGCCGCACCCAGCCTTCCTCGTCGACCTCCACGACACCGTACTGCGACGGATCCTCGACCGGGGTCAGGTGAAGAGTTCCCTCGGCACCGTGTGCACGGTGGAAGTCGACGAGCGACGCCACGTCCAGGTCGCCGAGGATGTCGCCGTTCATCACCACGAAGGTCTCGTCGACACCGGCGTCACGCGCGGCGAAGGCGACGGCGCCTGCCGTGTCGAGCGGTTCCGGTTCTACCGCGTAGTGCAACTCGACACCGGCACACACACCCTCGGGAAACGCCTCGAAGAACGGCTCGGGTTTGAATCCGAGCGCAAGCACGACACGTGTGACCCCCGCCGACCCGAGATCGGCGATGAGATGCTCGAGTTGGCGAACATTGGCGATCGGCAGCAGTGGTTTCGGGACGGACAAAGTGAGCGGCCGCAGCCGGGTGCCGAACCCCCCGACAAGGACGACCGCTTGCATCAGCCGCCCGTCGTGTCGCTCGCGACCGTGGTGGTCGTGGCGGCCACGGTGGTGGGCGTGACGACCCCGCGGATCACGTCCTCAGAGGCCGGGATCGACAGCAGGTTCTCTGCCGAAGGCGGCAACGGAATGTCGGCACCGGCAGGTGCGAACGCAATGGTGATCGCCATCAGGTCTTGATCGATTCTGATGTTGTCGAAGTCGGTGATGTACTTCCTGCTCGAGGTCGGATCGTCGTGCGAGTCCCACACGATGACCTGCATCTGGGCATCGACGTCCTTGCCGTCTTCGTCCTTGCACTTGTCGGTCTCGACGTCGAACTTCTTGCCGTCGTTCTGACCGGGCGGGAACGCCATTCCGTCGCTGTTCACCGACACGCGGTAGGTGTCGAAGAAGACACCGAGCTTGGCCTTGGTTCCGGCCGCCGCCGGTCGCGGGTGCCAGTGGATGACACCGTCGTCGTGGCTGTGGATTCCGTACTTCGCGTATTCCTCGTCGACGGGGGTCTCGTTCTCGAAATGGCCCTCGAGATCCTTCAGGAACTGGTCGCAGGCATAGAAGCCGTAGGAGATTCTCCAGTGGTCGTCGACCGTCGGCCGCACCTCGGCGTCGGGTGCCAACTCACGTGCGTACGTGACGAGGATCAGCCCGAAGAAAATGACTGCTGCCATGACGGCAGGGAACAATGTGCCGCCCTGGAAGCGGGCCTTGCGCCCGCGACTCTTCTGCGCGAGACGCGCAACCTTCTTTGCTGACGAACTACCGGCCACGAAGAGACGAGGCTACCGGCTGGCACCGCCCTGCCGCTGACCACTGCGACCGACGCGGCGCGCGGTCACCGGCGAAGTTCAGCAACGAGAGAAAGGTACGAACGTGCCACCGACGCCGGCGAGACATGGCTCTCCACCCAACGACGCCCCGAATCGCCCATGGCTCGCCGGGTCGTGTCGTCGGCCAGGACGGTACGCAGAGCCGAGACGAACGCCGATTCGTCATCGGGTGGCACTGCCACGCCCGCCCCGCTCGATTCGATGATGCGCGTGACTTCTGTGCCCTCGTCGATAGCAGCCACCACACAACGACCGGCGGCGAGAATCGAATACGTCTTCGACGGCACGCTCACCGCGCCGAGTCCGCGTCGGAGGGGAACCACATGCACGTCGGCGGTGGCGAGCACTTCGGGGACACGCTCCTGGGGCTGGTATCCCGAGAACACCAGATTCGACAGACCCCTCCCCTGGTCTTCGAGCGAGGCACGGGCCGAACCGTCGCCGTTGATCACGAAGGCCACCTCTGGCATCGCCCGAGCGGCCGCAATCATGAGATCGAGTGACTGAGAGAACCCGACATTGCCCGCGTACATCACGACCGGGCGCTCGTCGACACCGAGTTCCCGACGCAGATCCGTCATTCGATCGGCCGGCGTGATCGTGTCGGCATCGACGAAATTCGGAATGACACGAACCTTCGCCACGTGACGGTCTCGTACCTTGGCCGCGACGTTGCGATGCAGGTCGTCCGACAACACGACCACCGCGTCGGACCGCGCGTACGAGACACGCTCGAGCCAGCGCGCAAAGGCGATGATCCGACGGTTCGTGATGGCGCCGGTCTCGACAGCAGCGTCGGGGAACACATCTTGGATGTTGAAGACCATCGGACACCGGCGAATGCGTGCGGCCAGCCACCCCGTGAGACCGAGGGTCAAGGGAGGCGACATGGCGATCAACGCCTTCGGACGACGCCTGAGGCCGCCGGCGAAGAGCGTGCACACTCCCGCGAGCACGCTGAACCCAGCGAAACCGAGAGCGCGGCGGACCAGGTTCGTCTTCGACTTTCCCGGGAACGGATGAACCCTCGTGATCGTCCCCCACGGTGTGGCCTCGCGGCGCACGAACCTGCCGCGCCAACTTTCCTCGATGGCGTGGGTGCGGTACCACGGCAGTGCCGTCACCACGTGCACTCGTTCGCCGGCGGCCGCGAACTCCTCCACGATGCGCGTCATCACCGCACCTGTCGGTGCGGTGTCCGGCGCGAAGTGCGGACAGAGAACGACGATCACCGCACACTCCGCAACACCGACTCGTACTGCACCACGAGATCCTCAGCCGACTTCTGCGCGGTGTAGTTCTTTGCGCGTTCATGACCGGCCACCACGAGAGCACTGCGCTCGCTGCGTACCCGCCTGAGCGCCGCTCGCCAGGCACCATGAACGAGCGGTGCGACCACTGCGGCATCGCCGGCCACTTCGGGAAGACTCGCACGGTCGCTGCAGATCACCGGAACGCCGAACCTCATCGCCTCGATGACGGGCGCACCGAATCCTTCGTACTCGCTCGGAAAGATCATCGCGTCGGCGACCGAGAGGAGACCGTTCCTGTCGGCATCGCTGACACGTCCGGGCATCACCACCCGAGACGCGAGACCGAGTCGGCGCACGGCCGCGCGAACGTCGCATTCGGCACGTCCGGGCGAGCCGGCGAACACCACACGCAGTCTCGGATCACACCACGGGTCGTCGGTACCGACAGAGTCGGCCGACGCCATGAGTTCGAGAACGAAGCGGTGGTTCTTGTGCGGGTGGGTGTTCGCCGGATACACGAGCACGGGTCCGTCGCCGAGACCGAACTTGCCGCGCACCTCGTCGGCTGGTGTCACGTGATGGTCGATCGAACTCTCGAGCCCGTGTCTCACCACCGCGATGCGCGACGGGTCGACCCCGAACGCATCGACGAGTGTTCCGGCCACGTACGCACTCGGCACCGCGACCCGCCTCGCGCGGGCGATGGACGCCGGCACCATGGCACGCAGGTAGCGCAGCTTCGTCGCACTCACGTAGTCGGGATAGTCGATCCACTGGATGTCGTGGATCGTCAGCAACGTGGTGGCGTTGCCGACACGCGGCACCGTTCCTCCGCCGTGGTGCACGAGGTCGAACGACCTCGTCTGCGTCACGAGCCACGAATGTTCGAGCGCGATGCGCACCGTACGACGCGCGGCCGACGACGGCGCTTCGTGCAACACCGCCAGACCGGCCGCATCGGGTCGTCGCGCACTGAAACCCCGCGGCACGAACACGTGCACCTCGAAGCCGCTGTCGATCGCGGCGAGTCCGTGCAGCTGACGCACCAGGTACTCCTCGCTGCCGCCGACGCCGGGAACACTCCAGAGCATGTTCACCGCCACGCGGGGTGTCACGAGAGAACCTCACGGTACGCCGACACCGTTGCAGCAGCCGTGGCCTCCCATGTGCACTCGGCCACTCGTCGTCGACCGGCGTCGACCAACTCGTGCGACCCGTGAAGTGCGCGAGCGATTCCGTCTGCGATCGAGTCGACGTCGTGCGGGTCGACGAGCACCGCCGCCCCCCCGGCCACCTCTTCGGTCGACGTCCCGCGCGACGTCACGACCGGCGTCCCTTGCGCCATGGCCTCGACGACGGGTAGTCCGTACCCCTCCCACAACGAGGGAAAAGCGAACACCGAGGCCGCTTCGTAGATCGCCGGCAAGTTGTGCGCAGGCACGAAACCGAGGAAACGCACGTCGTGTGCGTGGGTGGGCTGCCACTCGCCCCAACCCTCCATGCCGGCGACCACGAGCGGTGGCATGTCGCCGTGCGAGGCGAGTGCCTCCACGAGTCGTGCGAGGTTCTTGCGCGGCTCGAGCGTGCCCACGAACAACACGAACCGTTCCGGCAACTCGTATGTGGCCGCCACCCGCGCACGATCGACGTCGCTCACCGACACCGGATCGACCCCGAGCGGCACGTGACGCAGTCGCGTCTCGTCGATACCGGCGGCGAGACAGTCGTCGATCGTCGCACGCGACGAACAGAGCACGAGGTCGGCGCGCGACCGGACGAGATCGAGACTGCGACGGAACATGCGATTGGCACGCGACGAAAAGAACTCCGGGTGACGCAAGAACGCGAGGTCATGCACGGTGACCACCAACGGTCGTCGTGTGGCCGGCACGATGATCGTCGTGGAATGCACGAGGTCGCAGTCGACGGTCCCTTCCACCCGCGGCCACCCCGCCCACACCCATGTGCGGTACAGGAACGGACGGCCGATCGGGAGTGTCTCGACGGTCACGGGTGGTTCGAATCCGCGCGTGGCGGCGCCCTTGTGGCGACCGGCGACACCCACGACGTCGACGTCGGCGTGGTCGACGAGGTGCTTCGCCACTTCGATCGCCGAGACTGCAGTACCTCCGGGTACTGCGTGCCAGCACTGTTCGAGGGTGTAGGCGACACGCACCCGGTCATTCTGTCGGCTCGCGTCCTACGATGGGACGCATGTCGGACTTCTGGTCGCAACGCAAGGTGGTCGTGACCGGCGGACACGGGTTTCTCGGCCGTGTGGTGGTCGATCACCTGCGCACCGAGGGCGCCGACGTGTGGGCTCCGACGCACGACGAACACGATCTGGTGGTTCCCGGCGAAGCCGACAAGATGCTGGCCGCCCACAGGCCGACACACGTGATCCATCTCGCCGCCCGCGTCGGCGGGATCGGTTACAACCAGGTCGACCCTGCGCGGCTCTATCTCGACAACTTGTTGATGGGCACACACGTCATCGAAGCCGCCCGAGCAGCCGGTGTCGACAAGACAGTGCTCCTCGGCACGGTGTGCTCGTACCCGAAGTTCACTCCCGTGCCGTTCAAGGAGGAGTCGTTCTGGGACGGCTACCCGGAGGAGACGAACGCTCCGTACGGCATCGCCAAGAAGGCACACCTCGTGCACGCACAGGTCAACGCCACCCAGTACGGCCAGCGCTTCGCCTACCTCATTCCGACCAATCTCTACGGACCCGGCGACAAGTTCCACCCCGCGGTGTCGCACGTGATACCCGCGTTGATCAAGAAGTGCGTCGAGGCATGCGAGAGCGGCGCGGACCACATCGACGTGTGGGGCACCGGGTCGGCAAGTCGCGAGTACCTCTACGTCGACGACGCCGCGCGTGCGATCGTGATGGCAGCCGAAGCACACGAGAGCACCGAACCGATCAACCTCGGGTCAGACCGCGAGATCACCATCCGCGAGACGGCAGAGACGATCGCACAGGTCACGGGGTTCACGGGCGAACTGCGATGGGATTCGACCAAACCCGACGGTCAGCCACGGCGTCGCATCGACCCGGGTCGTGCCGAGGCCGTCCTCGGCTGGTCGGCCACCATGAATTTCCGCGACGGCCTCGCACGCACACTCGAGTGGTATCTCTCCAACCGCGATCTCGCCGAAGCGCCGCCTCGCTGAGCAGTTCGTACACTTCATCCCGTGGCTTTCCCCCCGCCCGTCGTCGAGTACTGCGTACGTCACCCGAACATCGCGACAGGTCGCCACTGCACCCGGTGTGACCGTCCGGCCTGCAACGACTGTCTCGTGGCGGCAGCCGTCGGATCGCAGTGTCTCGACTGCGTCCGCGCCGGACGTCTCCCCCGCGCACAGCGGGCCCGCAACTGGAACGCCGCCCAGCCCGCGTTGGTCACCCGTGCTCTCATCGCGATCAACGTCGCGGTCTTCGTCTGGGTGATGTCTGGTCGCCGGATCATCGCGTTCGGCGGCTCGATCAACGAACACGAACTCGATCTCGCACTGTCCGAGGTGTTCCTCGCGAACGGCGAGTGGTGGCGTCTCGTCACGTCGGGGTTCCTTCACTTCGGTCTCCTCCACCTCGGCATGAACATGCTCCTGCTCTGGCAGTTGGGCGACTTGTTGGAGCCCGCGCTCGATCGTGCGCGTTTCGTGTTGCTCTATTTCTCGTCGATGCTCGGCGGTGCGGCAGGTGCGCTCTTGCTCAGCCCCGATGCACTCACCGGTGGCGCGTCAGGTGCGGTGTTCGGACTGATGGCGGCCGCGACCGTGGGGCTGTCGCAGCGCGGCGTGAACCCGTTCCGCACCGGTATCGGCGCGACGTTGCTGTTGAACCTGTTGATCACCTTCACGATCCCGAACATCTCGGTGGGCGGACACCTCGGGGGTGCCGCAATGGGAGCCGCCGTCGGTTACGTGATGCTCGAGCCGCGCTGGAAGAGACCGGCGCCGTGGGCCGGCTGGGTGGCGCCGATCGCGGGAATGGTCGCGTCGATCCTCGTCGTTGCCTCGATCACGTAGATCGCAGGGACGACCGGCACGTCACCGGCGCGGCGTTGTGCGGGAGTGATGCGCAAACCAGCCGTCTGCAGGCGAGCCACCAGCTCTCTGCTCGACACCGCTGTTGCTCCCGCACCGATTGCAGCGAGCCGGGCGTCTTCGTGCAGGTCGTAGTGGTCGCCACCGAACGCCCTCCACGGAACACCCAGACCTGCGGCGAAGCCGTGCAACTCGTCGAGCGAGTCGTCGCTCACCATGTGACACCACAGACGATCCCGCCACGGCCAACGACATTCGTCGACCAGGATCATTCGGAGACCGGGATCATTCGGCGACTCTCGACCGAACGACCGTGGCCGGGGTGATTACGAGCAGCACCCGCCGCCGCAGCACGATCCACCCGACGGTGCGGCCGGGGCTGGTGCACTGCCAGAGGCACCCACCGAGGCGAACACGCTCAGCATGCGCACTGCGCCGGCGTGTCCCGACGGGCATGTGGCTGCCGCGTTGGCCTCGGCCATCGGGCGGCGTTCCTCGAACACCGACTCACACGTCCTGCACTTGTACTCATACAGCGGCACGTCTCCGAGTGTAGGCGTGCCGCTCGTCGCGTGCGACTGCCGGGAGCTGCAGAGATGACGTGCTTGACTGAGGGGCGTGACGACCCCCACCCAGGTGCGCCCCGCAGAGACCGTTCCCGATCTCGATCATGTGCCCGAGACCGGTGAGCCGACGGTCGCCCACATCGTCAAGACCGAGCCGGGAGAGAACGCAGCGGCCAAGGTGCTCGAAGCACGCATCACCGGAACCCCCATCGAGGCTCTGTGCGGTCATGTCTGGGTGCCGTCGCGCGACCCGCGTCAGTTGCCCATGTGCCAGGCGTGCAAGGAGATCTACGACACCTACCGCGCCTTCAACGACGGCCTCGGTGAGACACCACAAGAATGAGTTCGTCACTCCTGCGTCATGCGGTGCGCGCACTCGTCGTCGACGGCGACGGTCGCTTCCTCTTGGTGCGCCTCGTGTATCCGCACGGTACGTGGTGGGTGTTGCCGGGCGGTGGTGTCGACGACGGTGAAGACGAAATGTCGGCGTTGCGTCGCGAACTGGCCGAAGAGACGGGTCTCACCGGGTACGAGATCGGCCCGATCGTGTGGCGCCGGGTGCACGAATTCGATCTCGTCGACACGTCCGGCGTGCGGTGGAACGGCCAGCGCGAGACGGTGCACCTGGTGAACACCGAGCACTTCGAGCTGTCTCCAGAGATGTCAGAGGCGCAGTTGCGCGCCGAACACGTCGACACGATGCGCTGGTGGACCTGCGACGACGTCGACGCGTACACGGGCAGCGATCACTTCGCGCCGCACGACATCGCCGTGCACGTGCGGTCTGTCGTCGAGAACGGCCCGCCGGCCGTTCCGCTCGATCTCTTCCAGAAGGACTGAGCCCCTAGCCCCAGTTTCGGCTCGGGGGTGCGGCGGGTGCGAACAACGCGGTCAGATGTTCTGCGATCACGTTCACCACACCGTCTGATCGTTCGATGCGGCCGCGCACCAGCAACGCCGACGCATCGCGGGCAACCTCCCGGTGACGCGCCCAACACCCCTTCGAGCAGATGACGTTCACGAGTCCTGTCTCGTCTTCGAGACTGATGAACGTCGCGCCACGAGCCGTCATCGGACGCTGCCTGTGCGTGACGATGCCCGCCACCGTCGCGCGCGAGCCCTGCGGCACGGTCCCGAGACCCACGGCGGTGACGACACCTCTGGCCTCGAGTTGTTCACGCAGGAACACCGTGGGGTGGCCGTCGGGCGAGATACCGGTGGCCCACAGATCGGCGATCGCCTCTTCGATCGGTTCCATGCCCGGCAGCACCGGGTGACGGTTGAGGCCGGTGACTGCGAGTGTGTCTCCCCTGTTGCCGTGCGCTCCGGCGCTCCACAGTGCGTCACGTCGCGCGTGACCCATGCTCTCGCCGAACGCACCCGCTGTTGCGAGTGACTCGAGCTGTGCACGCGACAACTCCGGCACCGCGCGTGCGAGGTCTTCGAGCGAGGCGTACGGTCGTCGCTGTGCGATCGCACGCGCCAGGTCGGCTCCGACACCCCGGACGGATCCGATGCCGAGCCGCACTGCGAGCCCACCCTCGGAGTCGCCGCACGGCTCGAGCGTGGCGACATCGGCAGATGCGTTGATGTCGGGGGTACGCACCACCACACCGTGTCGCCGTGCGTCACGCACGAGGGTGTGCGGCGACCAGAACCCCATCGGCTGCGCGTTCAACAACGACGCACAAAAGATCGCCGGCTCGTGCAGTTTCAGCCACGCCGAGGCATACACGAGATAGGCGAAGCTGACCGAGTGGCTCTCGGGAAAGCCGTAGTTGGCGAACGCCGCCATCTTCTGGAAGATCTCGTCGGCGACTGCTCCCGTGATGCCGCGTTCGGCCATGCCGTCGTAGAGCCGACGGCGCAAACGGTCCATGCGAGCAGCCGAACGCTTCGATCCCATCGCCTGGCGCAACTGGTCGGCCTCCGACGGCGTGAACCCGGCAACATCGATCGCCATCTGCATCAACTGCTCCTGGAACAACGGCACACCGAGCGTCTTGCCGAGTGAGTTCTCGAGCAACGGATGCAGGTAGGTGACTGGTTCCTGGCCGTTGCGACGACGGATGTACGGGTGCACCGACCCGCCCTGGATGGGGCCGGGCCTGATGAGCGCGACCTCCACCACCAGGTCGTAGAAACGCCGGGGTTTGAGACGTGGCAGTGTCGACATCTGCGCGCGTGACTCCACCTGGAACACGCCCACCGTGTCGGCACGGCAGAGCATCGCGTAGACCTCGTCTTCCTGGGGGATGGCGGCGAGATCGAGTTCGACACCGCGATGTTCGGCCACCAACGACACCGCGTTCGACAGTGCCGACAGCATGCCGAGACCGAGCAGGTCGAACTTCACCAGACCGACGGCGGCACAGTCGTCTTTGTCCCACTGCAACACGCTGCGGTTCTCCATGCGCGCCCACTCCACCGGACACACCTCCACGATCGGTCGGTCGCACATCACCATGCCGCCCGAGTGGATGCCCAGATGCCGCGGCATACCCTCCACTTCGGCCGCCAATTCGAGCACGAGGTCGGGCACGTCGTGGTCACGCGCCGCCACCGTGGTTGCCACAGTTCCCCATGCGTCGACCTGACGGCTCCACGAGTCTTGCGCGGCCGCACCGTGGCCGAGCGCACGCGCCATGTCGCGCACGGCCGAACGGGCGCGGTACGTGATCACGTTGGCGACCTGTGCGGCATGGTGCCGACCGTGCCGCGCGTAGACGTACTGGATCACTTCCTCGCGACGGCCACTCTCGATGTCGATGTCGATGTCGGGCGGTCCGTCACGCTCGGGCGACAGGAACCTCTCGAACAGCAAGCCGAGCGACACCGCGTCGGCTTTGGTGATGCCGAGCGCGTAACACACCGCGCTGTTGGCGGCGCTGCCCCTCCCCTGACAGAGAATGCCGCGCTCGGCGCAGAACCGGACGATGTCCCACACCACGAGGAAGTACCCGGGGAAACCGAGCGTCTCGATGATGTCGAGTTCGCGGTCGATCGTGCGCCACGCGCGCGCACGCAATGACAGGTCGTCACCACCCGACGACGGCCGCGCACCGTAGCGGCGCTTCGCTCCTTCGTCGACGAGACGACGCAGATACGACATCTCGTCGAGTCCGTCGGGACAGGGGAACGGCGGCAGACGCGGCGCGACGAGCGACAGGTCGAACGCGGCTTCGGCGGCGATCTCCACCGTGCGCTCCACCGTGCCCGGCCAGCGCGCCATGCGTCGCTGCTGTTCTGCACCGGACCGCAGGCATGCTGTCGCCGCGGGCGGCAGACGGTGGTCGATCTCGTCGAGCGAGCACCGTTCGCGCACCGCCGCCAACGCGGCGGCGAGACGATGCTGCGATGCGAGCGCGTACGACACGTTGTTGGTGGCGACACATTCGACTCCCGTGCGTGCGGCGATCTGTGCGAGTGCGTCGTTGCGCGCCGCATCGAGCGGATCGCCGTGGTTCCACAACTCGACCAGCACACTGGCCGCGTCGAAACGTTCGACGAGTGCGCGCAGGGCTCGCTCTGCCGCCGCCGGCCCGTGATCGACGAGTGCGCGCGGCACGGCACCGCCGGAGCCCCCGGTGAGCACGAAACATCCGTCACCGACGGTGCCGGCGACGTCGTCGAGCACGAAACGTGGCGCGCCTTTGCTGCCGGCCAGTTGCGCCTCACTCACCGCGCGCGCCATGCCTGCGTATCCTCGCGCACCGTGCGCGAGCACGACGATGTCGCCGTTTCGTGTCTCGCCGGGGAAACCGGCGCATGAGAACTCGACACCGAACACCGTGGGCAACCCGGTCGCGCGGGCGGCTTCTGCGAAACGCACGATGCCGTAGAGACCGTCGCGGTCGGTGAGAGCGAGAGCCTCGAGACCGAGCGCGGCCGCACGCTCGGCGAGTTGTTCGGGGTGCGAGGCTCCCGCGAGAAACGAAAAATTCGACCGACAGTGGAGTTCGGCGTAGCGATGGTGCGACTCTTGCCGCACGACGCGGGGCTCGAAGGGCTGTCGCTTCGCGCCGAAGGCCGGCCCGTCTCCGCCTGCGTTCCACCCCACCGACGACGGCGCGCGACCGTTCGACAGCCGCGCTTCGATCTCGCTCCATGGCACGGGCGGGTTGTGGAAGCCCATAGGGGCAGCCACCATAGCGAACATATGTTCGCCCCGCACGAGGCCACTCTCGGGCGATGTGACCCTGCTCAGGAACCGTGCAGTACCTGGCGCACCCGTCGAAGTGCCCCCACGAGACCCTCGTCGGCGATCGCTTCGGCCTCGCTCCACCCGAACCAGGCCACCTCGCGACTCTCCCCCTCGGCGGGGTCAGGCGCAACCTCCGGTGCGCGGAGCAGGAAGCGCACGTCATGGTGGGTGTGACCCCGAGGTCCGGGATGCACGTCGAGATGCACGAACACACCGCCGGCCAGATGATGCCGCACCGGTACCCCGATCTCTTCGCGCGCCTCGCGCAACGCAGCCGCAGCCAGACTCTCCCCCGGCTCCACGTGACCGCCCGGCTGCAACCAGATGCCGAGACGTTTGTGGAGATGCAACGCCACCTTGTCACCGGCGTCGCTCACCACGATCGCCGACGCCGTCACGTGCACCGGGCCGTGTGACTCGTCGACGGCACGTGACGGATCGTCGAGCGACGACATGAACGCCGTGAACTCGCGCACCGATCGCCCCTCGCGTGCATCGATGCATTCGTGCACCGCCACTGCCCGCACCCAGTTGACCGCGGTCCACTCTTCTGACCATTCGATCGTCATCACAGCCGAGGCTAGATGCCCCGATCGGCGTCAGTCGTAGCGACCGAGAAGCGACCACGTGCCGTTCTCGATGCCGAGC
>CAYQCU010000004.1:0-134396 GCA_964416135.1 uncultured Bifidobacterium sp. | reverse complement strand
CAGATCATCGGGTACGAGAGCGGAGTGGCCGACACGCCCGACCCGCTGGCGGGGTCGTATTTCGTGGAGGCGCTCACCGACGAGGTGGAGCGTCTCGCGTGGGAGTACATCGCCAAGATCGACGAGATGGGCGGTGCGGTGGCTGCCATCGAGGCCGGCTACCAGATGGACGAGATCGGTGACAGTGCGTATGCCTACACGAAGTCGATCGACGACGACGACCGCGTGATCGTGGGGGTGAACCGGTTCACGGTCGATTCAGAACCCGAGCCGAACGTCTTCCCGATCGACCCGAGCCTGGCGGTGAACCAGGTGGCTCGCCTCAAGAAGTTCAAGGAGAACCGTGACCAGGCCCGTGTCGCGGCCACACTCGAGGCGGTGCGAGCTGCCGCGCGGGGCACCGAGAACGTGTTGTTGCCGATGAAGGAAGCCTTGCGCGCCCACGCCACTCTCGGCGAGGTGAGCGACGCGCTCCGCGAAGTGTTCGGCACCTACCAGCCCGGTCACTGACAGCGGTCAGTCGCCCGGCTTCATCGTTCGGCCCCCTCCAGCCAGGAGCCGGAGTTCCTGGGCAAACTGCTGCGTGCGGCGATAGTTGTCGAGCACGAGGATTCCGCGCGTGTCGATGATCACCACGTAACCGTCTGCATCGACGGTGGCGAATGTGCGGCCCCCCATGTGGCCAAGAGCCGTGAACGTCCCGTCTCCACAGGGGCAGTAGCCGTGGATTCCGAGTCCGGTCGTTTCATTGATGCTCCATGGCCAGGGGCGAAGCGTCAACGTGCGGTGGTCGACGTATCTCCTGATCCAGTCGGCGAGGTCGGCCATGTTCATGATGATGCCGCCGGTCGAATATCCGATGCTCTTGTATCGGCCGCGGAAGTAGTCGAGTGAGTAGCCGAGTGGTTGTGCGAATTCCGACTCGACCAGGTCTTCGAACTGGCGCCCGGTGGCCTGCTCCATCACGACTCCGACGACCGCGAATCCGGTCGTGGAGTATTCGATCCTCGATCCCGGACGGAATCGCAATGGTCGCTCGTTCAACCATTGAATGATCTCGGTCGGTGTGATGCCATCGGTGGCGAGATCCTTCGAGCGTGACATTTCCGGAATGCCCGCCGTGTGCGACATGAGCTGCCGAAGTGTCACTGTGCCGTGTCGAAATGAGAGCGAGAGATCGCCGACCGGAGCGTCGAGATCGAGGATGCCTCGCTCGACGAGTCGCATCACCAGAGCAGTCGTGAAGGTCTTCGTCAGGCTGCCCACGAGGCTCGGCTCGTGCCAGTTCCGGGCGCTGTCGGTGCGACCGAACCATGTCCTGCCATCGGGGTCGACCACCAGTGCGCGGGTCCCACCAAGTTTCAACGCTTCATCAGTCCTGCCCAGAAGGTCATGCATTGCGTTCTCCCGCTCGCGCCAGTCGGAGCCGGTCGCGTCCCGGGGTTGCGAACGCCTGTAGACCTCCTCCGACACTGGAATCGTCTCTATCTGGGGTGCGGCCGAGGGCGGTAATGGCTGGTCGCCGGGCGGCGCCGAGAGATCGACGCGAGTCGTCACCGGAGGTGACACCAGGACGGCGATGATCGTGATCACAGCGACCACACGGGTCGAGAGAGAAAGTGGAGACCTCCAGCCGGACTCACGTTTCTCGACGAGCCCGACAGTAGCGGTGACGACCGGGATCGCGGCGAAAGTGATGACGAGCACCGCAATTGTACGCACTGAACCCGTGAGGGCGGACGGCGTGAGTTGCCATGCCAGCCAGGCGATCGATGAGTGCCAGAGGTAGACGGTCAGAGAGTGCGCATTCACGAGCCGCGCCCATCGGGTGCGGGCACACGATGCGAGCCACTGCGGAACCGCCAGAAGCGCTGCGCTCCAGAATGCCCCCACCAGCAAATGCAAAGTGTGGTCATTGTTGACGACGAGATCTGATGATGGGCGTACCAGGAGCCATGCGGCAACCAGCAGAGCCGACACCGCACAGGCTCGCATCAGGCGATCAGAAGAGGGAATGCCGTCTTTCAGCCACACCATGCCGGCAACTGCACAGGTGGAATAGAGAACCACGTCGCCGACCTGCCATGTCGTCGTGCTGGAGTCGAACTCGGTCAGAGACAGTGTGATCGTGAGAAGTGATCCAATGGCCACGGCACCGGCTCCGAGTCGTCTGGAGGTCCACCACAAGATCGGAGAGAGGAGCACGACCCACAGGTACGACTGGAGGTACCACAGAGCCGATGTGAACCACTCCCCGCCGAGAGTCGAGGTGGGCTGTGCCAACGGCACGAAAAACATCCAGGTGGCCGATGTCTCTTCCTTCTGCAGCCGAGAGACGACAAGTACCGTGACCGAGTAGCACCAGAATCCTGGAAACAGGCGCTTCGCCCGCGACCACAACACCGAAGACGCAGGTCGTGAGGAGTACGAACGAGCAAGGAGAGCGCCGGACACGGCAAACATGGCCGGTACTGCGGCGATGACCCACGTCGCTGCAATCCAGCCCGTCACATGCCAGACGACGACCCGGGTGAGCGCAAGTGCCCGAAGTCCGTCGAGGGCGGCTATTCGCTCGTGAGGTTTCACCGGGGAGTTCACCGACGACATGAAGGAAGTGTCGTTCCTCGAAGGGTCGAGTCATCAGATCGAACGCCAGTCGTGTCCGTGCTTCACCGGAGGGCAACCTTCGATTTGCAAACAGTTATCGAGAAATTGAGACAGATGATGTTGGTCAGTCGAGCCAGGTGACGACTGGATCGGGACGGTCGCGCACGGGTTGGTCACGTGTCGGCCAGCCGAAGTACACGATTCCGAGGACGTGGGTGTTCGGTTCGAAACCGCAGAACTCGGCCGTCACGTCGTTGGCGCCTTTGGTGGGGCTGCTCCACAGCGCGGTGAACCCGAACGCTTCGATCATGAGCAACATGTTCTGGATGCCGGCCGCGACGGTGTAGCGGTTCTCTTCGGTCTCGAGCGGCGAGTCGCCGTCTGCCGCTGACACCACCAGCACGACCGGTGCACGTCCGTACTTGGTGCGGGTCTTTTCCACCTTGTGGTCTTCCTCGCCGCGGGCGACCATCACCTCGGCGACCGCTTCGCCGAACCTGAACCTCGCGTCGCCACGCAACACCGCTACTCGCAGCGGACGAGTCTTCCTGTGGTTAGGGGCCGCGATCGCCGACTTGACGATGCGTGCCACGGTGTCGTCGTCGACGCTGCGCTCGCGGTCGATGGTCATGCCGCTCGCACGGCGGTGCATGAGAGTTTCGAGATCGTCTGGAGTCACGGCTGAACCTCTAGTTCTTGTGGAGGTCGGCGTTCAAGCCACCCCACGTGCCCGAGCGCACGATGGCTTCGACTGCGCCGGTGAGCGAGTTGCGTCGGAACAACAGGTTGTCCTGACCCGACAAGAGTCTCGCCTTCACGTGTGAGCCCGACGGGTCCACCACCACTGTTCCGGCCGTGACGTAGAGACCTGCTTCCACGATGCAATCGTTCCCGAGACTGATGCCGAGTCCTGAGTTCGCACCCAACAGGCACCGCTCTCCGATCGTGACCATCTCCTTGCCGCCGCCAGAGAGAGTTCCCATGATCGAGGCACCGCCGCCGATGTCGGAGCCGTCGCCGACGATCACGCCCTGCGAGATGCGACCTTCCACCATCGAGGCGCCGAGAGTGCCGGCATTGAAGTTGCAGAACCCTTCGTGCATGACAGTGGTGCCCGGTGCGAGGTGGGCGCCAAGGCGCACTCGACCGGCGTCGGCGATGCGCACGCCCGACGGCACCACGTAGTCGGTCATGCGGGGAAACTTGTCGACTCCGTGCACCACCAGGTGCTCACCCCGGCGGGCGAGGTGCCACTGGATGCTCTCGAGTGCCTCGAGCGGCACGGGTCCACGGCTCGTCCATGCGACGTTCTGGAGAAGCCCGAAGAGTCCGTCGAGGTTCATCGACCGGGGAAGCACCAACCGATGTGAGAGCAGGTGCAGGCGCAGCCATGCGTCCGCCGTCGAGTCGGGTGCTCGCTCGGTGTCCACCTCGAGACGCGTCTCTCGCAGTGCCACGGCGCGTTCGGGCACGGTCGGTGCCTCCGGTGTGGCGTTCGGTGCCTCAGCCGGCAGAGAGCCGAGACCGAGAGCGCGGAAGCGCACCTCGAGAACTGCGCCGTTCGCATCGAGGGTCTCGATGCCGGTTCCCCATGCTGTTGCCATCTACATCACCTCTGGTCGAAGGGTCGGAAAGAGAATCACGTCGCGGATGGACGGCGCCCCCGAGATGAGCATCGACAGTCGGTCGATACCGATGCCGAGACCGCCGGTGGGCGGCATGCCGTACTCGAGTGCGCGCAGGTAGTCCTCGTCGACGGTTCCCGCCTCGAGGTTGCCTGCTTCCTTCGAGCGTTGCTCGTCTTCGAACCGGGCACGTTGTTCGACGGGGTCGTTCAACTCGGAGTAGCCGTTCGCCAGTTCACGACCACCCACGAACAACTCGAAACGTTCCGTGAGGTGCGGGTCGTTCGGGTCGACGCGGGCGAGAGGGCTCACCTCCACCGGGTGGTGTGTCACGAATGTCGGCTCGCGCAACGCGGCCTCACTGGTGGCTTCGAAGAGTTCCTCGATGATCTTGCCGGTGCCGTACCGCGCCTCGACTTTCACGCCGTGCTTCTTCGCGAGATCGACGAGTGCGTCACGGTCCATCGACGGATGCACGGTGACGCCGGTTGCGTCGCTGACGAGGCCGCACATCGACGCGCGGCGCCAGGGCTTCGCGAGATCGACCTGTTCGCCCTGCACCTCGACCACCGACGACCCGGTGGCATCCAGTGCGGCACGTGTGATGAGAGCCTCGGTGATCTCCATCATCTCGGTGTAGTCACCGAAGGCTTGGTAGAGCTCCATCATGGTGAACTCGGGGTTGTGGCGCGTCGAGATGCCCTCGTTGCGGAACACGCGGCCGATCTCGTAGACACGCTCCATGCCGCCCACGATCAGGCGCTTCAGGTGCAACTCGAGTGCGATGCGCAGGAACAACTGCATGTCGAGTGCGTTGTGGTGTGTCACGAACGGCCGCGCGTGTGCACCGCCGGCCTCCACGTGCAGAACCGGTGTCTCCACCTCGATGAACCCGCGTTCGTGGAGAGTGCGTCGGAAACTCGCGATGATCTCGTGGCGCACGGCGAAGACCTTGCGCGCCTCGTCGTTGACGATGAGATCGGCGTAGCGCTGGCGGTACCTGGTCTCGACGTCGGAGAGCCCGTGCCATTTGTCGGGCGCCGGACGCACGGCTTTGGCGAGCAACTGCACCGACGTGGTCTTGACCGAGAGTTCGCCCTTGCGGGTCGACATCACCGTTCCCTCGGCGCCGATCCAGTCGCCGAGGTCGAGAGCGGCGACATCTGCGAACGCGGTCTCTCCCATCTCACCGAGTGACACGAACAACTGCAGAGAGTCACTGCGGTCTTTCAACGTCAAGAAGACGAGCTTGCCCTGGACACGTTTGAGCATCACGCGTCCCGCGACTGCGACTCGGGCGTCGGTCTCGGAGCCGGCCTCCAGGTTGCCGTGCGCGGCACGGATCTCGGCCAAGGTGTGGCTGCGGTCGAAACGGTGCGGGTAGGGCTCCACCCCGGCGTCTCGCATTTCCGCGACACGCGCCAGGCGCCGGGCCTTTTCGTGCTCGAGGCCACCGCCGGAGTCGTCGGTCGACGCGTC
The DNA here is from genome assembly GCA_964416135.1 of uncultured Bifidobacterium sp. Lineage (GTDB taxonomy): Bacteria > Actinomycetota > Acidimicrobiia > Acidimicrobiales > Ilumatobacteraceae > UBA2093. The sequence goes on along the minus strand of CAYQCU010000004.1, from coordinate 128,685 downwards.
GGTCGCAGATGTGTCGTCGGGGAGGTCGCTCACAGTGGCTCCACGGTAGTGGGCGACGGCTCGGTGTCTGAAGTGGCTTCCCGGCGAGGAGGTTCCGGTACGGTCGACACGGTGAAGGTTGGCATCGCACGAGCCTTGGCTGTGGTGTGTGTCGCAGTGTCGGTGCCGACTGTCGTTGCCGCAGAACCGGCACCGCCGAGCACGTCTGTTTCTTCGACGACCACCGCGCTCGAGCCGCCCAGCATTCCCGACCGGAGCCTGGTTCCGACGATGTCGGTGTCGCGGAACATCTCTTTGTCCACCTCCGATGCGAGACGCATTCAGAGCGGGGCCCGTGCCGGCGGGGCGGTGGGTCACATCGTGCGCCACGCCACGGTTGGTCTCACGGCACACAGTCGCGGCACACGCCGGCTCCTGTCGCTGTCGGGAACCTGGCGACTTCCGATGTACACCAAGGTGGCCTCGCTCGACTTCTTCCGAACCGTCGGCGGAGACGGTCTGGCGGCAGTGCTCGAAAGAGGTGACGTGGTGATGGGTGAAACCTCGGCATCGGTGCGCAAGGCCGAGGTGGGGGACGTGCTCACGCTGCGCAGCAAGTCGTTCAAGGCGCGCACTTTCGCCGTCGGCGCGATCGTTGCCGACGAATTCGTCGACTCGGGAGATCTCGCGATCGCGTCCGACGTGATGGCGGCTCGGCTGGGCCTCCCGCGAATCTCGCGCGTGACGATCACCGGGATCACGTCTCCGACGAAGGTCGTGAGCGGTCTTCGTTCGCGCGGTGTGGACGTCGGTGCTTCGTGGCGTCTGCGCAGGTCGTGGGACCCGCCGAACCCCGACAGCACCTTGGGGCTCGCGACCGTGAAGAGATTGTTCGGCGAGGTGGCATACCGACCGAACGGGGGATCGGCAGTGTTGATCGACCAGTCGTGGGCCATTGCGAACATCTCATGGAAACGGCTGTACGACGACATTCCGCTGTACAACAACTGTCACGAAGTGGTGGCCGAGGCGTTGCAGGGTGCGTTGAGTGAGATTCGCGCGGCTGGTCTCGCCGACAAGATCGACGTGAAGAACACGAACCGCTACGGCGGGTGTCTGACCACTCGCTACAACCGCCTCGCTGGTTCGTTCCCCGGGCTGTCACGACATGCGTTCGGCATGGCAGTCGACCTGAACCCGTCGACCAATCAACAATGGGCGACACCGACGATCGACTGTCGCGTGGTGCGCATCATGCGCAAGTGGGGTTTCGCATGGGGCGGAAACTTCTGGCCAGCCGACGGTATGCACTTCGAATGGGTGGGGGAGCCCCGCCACACGATCGGGTACGCGTCACGTTTCTGTCCTAACCCGCAACGAGTGCCGGGGGTGAAGTTCCCCGTCGTCACGACGACGACTGTCGAGACGACCACGACGGTCAGTCCACCGGCCGCACCGACGACGTCGGTAACCTCCGTGCCGTGAACGAAAAGCGCCACATCGTGATCGTCGGTGGGGGACCGGGAGGCAACGCCGCCGCGACGTGGGCAGCCCGCCTCGGCGCACGAGTCACGATGATCGAACGAGACATCGTCGGCGGCGCGGCACACCTGCTCGACTGCATCCCGTCGAAGGCCATGATCGCCACCGGCGGTGCGATGAGCGCGACGAAGCGGTTCGCCGGCATGGGCATCGAACAACAGACCGCCGAAGTCGACGTCGAAACTCTCACCGAGCGCATCTCGGGCATCACCAACCGGCTGCAGGCGACCATGGTCGAGTTGCTGGAGAGTCAGGGCGTCGAGATCATCAGGGGAGAGGCCCGTTTCACGAGCCCGCACCAGGTCGAAGTGGAAACCGCCGAGGGCACCAAAGTCATCGACGGCGACGCGTTCGTCGTGTCAACCGGGTCTCGTCCGAGAATTCCAGCGTGGTGCTCGCCGGACGGCGAACGCATCCTCACGACGCGCGACTGCTACCCGCCGAAAGTCTTCCCGGCGAGCATCGTGGTCGTCGGCTCAGGTGTGACGGGCGTCGAGTTCGTGCACATGTTCGCCTCGTTCGGCGCGCAGGTGACGCTCGTGGTGAGTCGTCAGCAGGTGCTGCCCGGCAAGGACGCCGAAGCCGCCGCCGCGCTCGAAGACAGGTTCCTGGACCGCGGCGTGAAGCTGTTGAAGGGCGCGCGTGCGCAGTCGATCACACGTGAGGGTGACGAAGTTGTGGTGCGTTGCGACGACGGCCGCGAGGTGCGCGCGACGCACGCGGTGCTCGCGATCGGGTCCGACCCGAACGTGGAGAACCTCGGACTCGAGGTGGCCGGGGTCGAACTCGACGACCGCGGGTACATCGCCGTCGACGCCTACTGCCGCACCTCGGTGCCGCACATTTACGCGGCCGGCGACGTGAGCGGAAAGCTGCCGTTGTCGTCCGTGGCGACGGTGCAGGGTCGAAAAGTTGCCGAGCATGCCATGGGGGCGATGCGCTCGGACCACCGTGTGCTCGACTACGACAAAGCGGCGTCGGCGATCTTCACCCAGCCCGAGATTGCAGACGTCGGACTCGCAGAAGCCGAAGCGTTCTCGTCGGGTCGAAAGATCAGGGTCACCAAGGTGCCGTTCTCGTCGACACCGAAGGCACTCATTCACAACGATCCCCACGGGTTCGTGAAGTTGATCTCGGACCCGAACACCGGAGTGGTGTTGGGCGGCACGATCGTCGGCCGTCACGCAGCCGAGTTGATCAGTGTCATCGCTCTCGCTGTCACGGCACACCTGAAGGTGGCCGACATTCTCGAGAGTCTGCTCGTGCACCCGTCGCTGGCGGAGGCACTCACCGAAGCGGCCGAGTGACCCCGCCGCGGGTCACTCGATGACGACGACGACGTCTCCCGACCCGACCGTGTCGCCGGGCTTGACGTTCACGCTCTTGACCGTGCCCGACTTGCCGGCCTCGATCTGGTTCTCCATCTTCATGGCCTCGAGAACGACCACTGCCTGACCGGCTTCGACGCTCTGGCCGACCTCGACGAGGACCTTCACGATCGTTCCCTGCATCGGCACGGTCACTTCGCCGCTGCCACTTCCGCCACCGGCGCCGCCGGCACCCGACGACGCACGAGCCGGGCGCTTGGCTTTGGCCGCCGGGGCCGCCACTCCTGCCGATTCGGGCACCCACATCTTCACGTCGAAACGTCGACCGTTGACTTCGACCGTGGTCGAGCGCTGCACGAGGTTCTCGTCGCTCTCGGCCGGCGCCGCGGCGGGCGTTGCCGACACACCAGAGAGGTCGAGTCGCTCTTCCACCCATTTCGTCGAGTGCGTGCAGGCGGCGAAGTCTGGGTGGCGCAAGATCGCGAGATCGGCCGGGATCGTGGTCGCGACACCTTCGACGGTCATCTCTTCGAGCGCGCGAATGGTGCGTGCGATCGCGACGTCGCGGTCGCGGCCCCACACGATCAACTTGCCGACGAGGTTGTCGTAGTACTGGCTGATCGAGTCGCCCGATTCGTATCCGCCGTCGAAGCGCACACCGAAACCGTCGGGCGTGACGAGATTGGTGATCGGGCCGGGCGAGGGGAGGAACTTGCCGCCGGCCGGATCTTCGGCGTTGATGCGAATCTCGATTGCGTGTCCTCGACGTGCCGCGAGCACCTGTTTCTGCGTCATCGGAAGCTTCTCGCCGGACGCGACGCGGATCTGCCATTCGACGAGGTCGATGCCTGTGATCACCTCGGTCACGGGGTGCTCCACCTGGAGACGGGTGTTCATCTCCAGGAAGAAGAACTCGCCGTCCTGGTAGATGAACTCGACGGTGCCGGCGTTGTAGTAGCCGACAGCCTTGGCGGCCTTCACGGCCGCCTCGCCCATGGCTTCCTCGACGCCGTCGGGCAGTGCCGGGGCCGGCGCTTCTTCGATCAGTTTCTGGTGACGGCGCTGTGCCGAGCAGTCGCGGGTCGACACCCACACCACGTTTCCGTGCGTGTCGCCGACCAACTGCACCTCGATGTGGCGGGGCCAGGTGAGGTAGCGCTCGACGTAGATCTCGTCACGACCGAAGAAGTTCTTCGCTTCGCGCTTTGCCGAGTCCATGGCATCTTGCACCTGGTCGGCCGAGTGCACGACCTTCATCCCGCGTCCGCCACCGCCGAAGGCGGCCTTGATGGCGATCGGCCAGCCGTGTTCGTTTCCGAACGACGTGATCTCTGCGGCGGTCTCCACGAAGTCGGTGGTGCCGGGAACGATCGGGGCTCCACCACGCAGCGCCGCCTTGCGCGACGAGACCTTGTCGCCCATCTCGTCGATGGCTTCCGGTGGCGGGCCGATGAAAGCGACACCCATCTGGGTGATGGCACGAGCGAAGTCGGCGTTCTCGCTGAAGAATCCGTACCCGGGGTGCACGCCGTCGGCTCCGCTCTTGGCGATCGCATCGAGGATCGCCCCGGTGTTCAGGTAACTCTCGGCGGCCGTCTGACCCCCGAGGGCATATGCCTCGTCGGCGAGGCGCACGTGGAGAGCGTCCCGGTCGAGCTCTGAGTAGACGGCGACGGTCGCGATGCCCATCTCTCGGGCGGCACGGATGACCCGCACGGCGATTTCTCCGCGGTTGGCGATCAGGATTTTCTTCAGCACAGGTGACTATCTTGCCCTCGTGGACCCCTCTCAGGCGAACCAACTCGGCAGGTGGCAGGTTTCGACCGTCGCCGAGACCGGAAGCACCAATGTCGACTTGCTGGCTGCCGGCGAAAAGGGGGCTCCCGACGGCACGGTCTTGAGGGCCGAGCACCAGACGGCCGGGCGCGGCCGTCTCGACCGCACCTGGGAGGCGCCGCCCGGGGCGAACTTGCTCGTGTCGATCCTGATGGCACCGGCCGGTGATCGCCCCCACGACGCGGTTCGCGCGGTGGCGCTCGCCGCACTGCGCGCGTGTCGCACGACATGCGGTGTCGAAGTGTCGCTCAAGTGGCCGAACGATCTCTGCGTCGGCACCGACAAGATCGCCGGCATCTTGGCCCAACGCGGCCGGCGCAACGACGGCTCGGGCGACTTCGTGGTGGTCGGCATCGGCGTGAACGTCGGGTGGGCGCCACCCGGTGCTGCGTCGCTTGCCGGGTCGGGTTGGTCGCGACCCGTCACGCCGGCCGACTTGTGCACGGCGCTGCTCGTCGAACTCGACACGTTGTCGTCACTCGGTCACGAGGCGTTGCATGCCGACTACGTCGCTCATCTCGCCACCATCGGCCAGCGTGTGCGGGTCGAGACACCGAACGAGACGATCGTGGGTGTCGCCGAGGGTGTCGACGCCGACGGGTGCATCATGGTGCGTGACGACGCGGGGGAGATCCGCTCCTTCGACACCGCCGACGTGGTGCACCTGCGGCCGCACGATGCCTGACTACCGTTGACACGTGACCGAGCAGACCCGCTTCTCGCGTGTGACGGGCGCGCCGCGTTGGATGCTGGTGGGGTCGGTGGCGCTCGTGATGTCGCTGGCCGGCGCACTCGGCATCGTGCGCGCGACGAACTCGGCTCTCGACGGTGTGGGTCGCATGGCGGCCGTGACGCCGGTGTTGTCGCCGCCGACTGCCGGTGTCGTCAACTATCTGCTGGTCGGTTCCGACTCGCGAGCCTCGGCCGATCCGACCGACGACGACTTCGCGAACGTCGGATCGGAAGACGAGACACCCGGAATGCGCAGCGACACCCTCATCGTGTTGCGGCGCGACACCTCCACCGGCGCGCTCGCACTCATGTCGGTGCCGCGTGACCTGTGGGTGAAGGTGGGTGACTCAGAGACGAGCCGCAAGATCAACGCCGTGTACCAGCGCGGGCCCGACGTGTTGGTGCGCACGGTGCAGAGAGCACTCAACATCCCCATTCACCACTACATGGAGGTGAACTTCGGCGGCTTCAAGGAGATCGTCGACGCGATCGGCGGCGTGCGCATCTGTGTCGACCGTGCCTCCCGCGACAAGATGACGGGCTTTTTCATCGGTCGTCGCGCGTGCAAACTCGTCGACGGCACCACTGCACTCGCCTATGCACGCTCGCGGTACTTCGAGCAGAAGATCGACGGTCGCTGGCAGATCGACGGCACCGGCGACGTCGGTCGCGGTGAACGTCAGCGCGCGTTGATCGCCGCGCTCGCCAAAGATGCCGTGCTGTATCTCTCGCGCCACCCGTTGGAGGCGAGCCGGGTGTTCGAATCGGTGGCGGCGTCGATCACGGTCGATGAACGGCTCGATCTCGTCTCGCTCGGTCGCGACATGCGCCCGCTCGCAGACGGAGTGGCGCCGTCGTACAACTTGCCGGTCGACAGCGGATGGGCGAACGGCCAGTTCGTGTTCCGCATGACACGAGACGCACAACCACTCTTGGGGTGGTTCGCCGGTGTCGTCGATGCCCCGCCGGCTGCGGCCCCGGCGGGTTGACCGGAGAACCTCGGGTTCTGTGATTCGTCAGGGCCGGGCGTCGGCCGAGCCTGCGCGCCGTCGTTGACGTTCGGCGAAGCGCTCCGGGTCCATCGGCTCTGCGATGCGGTGGCCCTGCAACAGGTCGCACCCGAGGACGCGCAGCCGCTGCACATGGTCTTCGGTGGTCACCCACTCGGCGCACACGACCAGGTCGAGTGAGTGGGCCAACTGGATGAGCGAGCGCACCATGGGGTCGTCTGCCCCGTCGGTGCGGCCGACGTCGCGCACCAAGGTGCCGTCGAGTTTCAACAAGTCGGCCGGGAACGCGCGCAGAGCGGCGAGCGAGGACTGCCCGGCTCCGAAGTCGTCGACGGCGATGCGCACCCCTGCGCGCTTGAGTGCACCGACCGTGCGCAGCACCGACGGGTTGTTGTCGACCAGTGACGTCTCCGATGTCTCGAGTACGAGACGCGAGCCGTCGAGACCGGCATCCGACAGCGCCGCGAGCGTGCGGTCGACGAACGACGCGTCTGACAGTTGGCGCCGTGACGCGTTCACGTGCAGTGCGAGATGTGCATCGACCAGGCCGGCGGCCGTCCATGCGGCAACGTCGCGGGCGGCGGTGGCGAGCACCCAGTCACCGATGGGGGCGATGAGACCCGACTCGTCGGCGAGTTCGAGGAATTCAGCCGGCGAGATGTTGCCGCGCACCGGATGCTCCCAGCGCAACAGCGCCTCGACGGCCACGGTGCGGCCGGTGTGGGCCGACTCGATCGGTTGGTACAGAACACGGAACTGTCCGCGCGCGAGAGCCTGCTCGAGTTCGGCGGCCAGTGTCTGTCGTGTGCGTGCCGCGACCCGCATCTCGTCGGAGTAGACCTCCGACCGGCCCCGGCCGCGCTGCTTGGCTTTGTACATCGCAGTGTCGGCCGACCGCAGCAACGTCACGGCTGCGTCTGCCGACGATTCTTCGGCGAGCAACTCGGGCGTCGACACGGCCACGCCGACACTTGCGCCGGCTTCGATCTCGACGCCCTGCAGCACGAGCGGTCCGGTGATGGAGGTGCGGATTCGCTCGGCGACGTCGAGCGCCACGTGTTCGTCGAGGACGCCCTCGCACAGCACCACGAACTCGTCGCCGCTGATGCGTGCCACGAGATCGCTCGGTCGGGTGGCGGCCGCGATGCGTCGCGCGAGAGCAACGATGAGCTGGTCGCCGACGGCGTGACCGATGGTGTCGTTCACGTGCTTCAACTTGTCGAGGTCGATGAACAACACCGCCACCGTCGAGCGTGTGGTGCGGCACCGCTCGAGAGCCTCGGCGGTCTTTCGCAGCAGCAACACACGGTTCGGCAACCCTGTGAGTGCGTCGTGGGTGGCCTGGCGCGCGAGTTCGGCCTGTACCCGCCGTTCTTCGGTGATGTCGCGTGCGATCGTCGCCCAGTGGTGAACGCCGCCGTCTGCGTCGCGCACCACCTGAACAGTGACCGCCAGTGTGCGGGCGAGGCCGTCAGGGGAGCGCGTGGCGATCTCGCCCTGCCATCTGTTCTGCTCGGTCGACCCGGCGGCGGCCGGCTCGAGCAGCGCGCGCGGCAATTGGTCACGTACGGCACGCACGTAGGCCCGCGCGGCGGCATCTGGCGCGCCAGGGCCGGGATCTGTGACACCGACGATCTCTCGCGCGCGATCGTTCGCGAACATCAACTCTCCCGCGCGGTCGAACACGAGAACCGCGTCCCCCGAGACATCGAGCAGCCCGACCAGTTGGTCCGACAACACGCGCCGTTCCGTGTCGTTGGTGCAATCGACTGCGGTGCCGACATGTCCGATCACGACACCGTCTTCGACGACGGGTCGCGTCTCGATGCGTACCCACGTCGACTCGCCAGTGGCGCCGGCGACTTGGAACTCGACACGGAACCGACCACCCTCGTCGAGGTGGCGTACCCATTGGCGTTCACACGCCGTGCGCTCGTGCGGCAGTGCATTCGACCACGGCGCTGTGCCGGCCACGACCGGTGCGCCGTTCAGAACGAGGTCGCGGAACGCGGGGTTGGCCGAGACCAGCCGGCAGTTCGTGTCGGCTTCGAATACGCCGACAGGCAGGGCTCGCATGATGGGGTCGATGCAGTCATTCTCACAGATCGACCGCTCAAAGCGGTGGAACAACCCCGTTGCGTGGTGGTCTCAGCCCGAGACGGTGAAGGACGTACTCGCCTCGGCGACAGCGGCGGTCTCGATCGCGGCACGCAGTGTCGCCGGGTCGTCGCCGGGTTGGGCTTCGAGCACTTGGCTCACCGCGAACACGGTGATCACGTAATCGTGGGCCTCGCCCTCGCCCGGGCACGGGCCTGCGTACGCCGCTCCGGTCTCGGTCACGGCAGCCGCCACGGCACTGGCGGGCACTGTCGCCTCGGCGAGCGAAAGTGTCGATGCGTCGATGTTGGCGACCGCCCAATGGCGCGAGTCGGGTTCGTCGAGGTTGTCCATGACGACTGCATACGTCACGGTGCCGGCCGGCCCCGCGGTCCACGACAACGGGGGCGAGAGGTCGTCGCCGGCACACGTGTAGCGCGCATCGATCGCACTGCCGTCGCTCCACGGCCCGGTCACCGCGAACTCTTGCGGCGCCGGGGTGGTCGCTACTGCGACGGTCTCACCTTGGTCGGGACGGGGCGGTCGCAGTGTCTGGCCGTCGTCGCTGGCACAAGCCGACATGACCGCGACGAGACCGGCGACGGTTGCGACACGTGTGACGAAGGGGCGGGAAGCGAATGCGCGGGCCACACTGAGAGGCTATTGGCAGTGGCACCCGTCGGTAGTGTGATCGTCGATGGTGACTCGACCCCTCTCGTCCACGGGCGAGCCGTTGTGCGTGATGACCGTGCACGCACACCCTGACGACGAAGCGTCGAAGGGGGCGCCGACCGTCGCCCGTTACTACTCCGAAGGAGTGCGTACCGTCTTGGTGTGCTGCACCGGCGGCGAAGAAGGCGACTTGCAGAACCCTGCCTTGCGTGAGCCGGGCCAACCATTCCACGGGCTCACTCCCGAGCAGGAGAAGGCACTGCTGGCCGAGGTGCGCCCGCGCGAGTTGGCCGAGTCGACCTCGATCATCGGCTTCGACGCCGTGCACATGCTCGGTTACCGCGACTCGGGCATGGCCGGGTCAGAGGCCAATGCACACCCTGACTGCTTCCACATGGCCGACATCGACGAAGCAACTGGTCGGCTCGTGGCGCTCATTCGCGCCGAGCGCCCGCAGGTGATTCTCACCTACAACGACGACCAGACGGGGTATCCGCATCCTGATCATCTGCGTGTGCACGACATCAGTGTGCTCGCTTTCGATCGTGCGGGTGATCCGTCGTGGTATCCGGAGGCCGGCGAGCCGTGGCAACCCTCGAAGATGTACTACACGCTCTGGTCGCGTGCACGCGTCGAGGTGTTGCACGAGGCGCTGCTCGCCAAGTGGGGAGAGTCGCCGTTCGACGAGAACTGGCGCAAGCGCCCGTCGCAGGACCACCGCATCACCACCAAGCTCGACGTCGCACGCTGGTTCCATGCGCGCACAGGGTCGTTGCGGGCCCATGCGACCCAGGTCGACCCGACATCGAAGTGGTGGTTCGGCCTCGACGACGACGAGACCGCGCGCATCTACCCGTGGGAAGACTGGATCTTGGCGCGCAGCACGGTGGGGGTACCCGGCGACGGCCAAGTGGAGGACGATCTGTTCGCCGGGCTGCGCGTGGCGGCACCGGTGGCCGGCGGTGGCCAGTGAGCATTCAATACCGCGTGTTGTTCTCGAAGTCCGACGTCGCTGTCGACGGACCAGACGATGCCGCCACCGTCGTGTCGATCGACGCCAAGTACGCGGCCGACGACCTCACTGTCGCGTTCATGCGGGGTCGTCTGAAGACGGAGGGCAGTACCGGTGCGGTGTTCGAGGCTTTGTGGTCGGGCGAGGCGGCAACTGTGATCAGCCGGCTCGCATCACGTCCCTGATCTCGCGGTAGCCGATCATCACGGCGCCGCTGTCGGCGAGTGCGCTCTTGATCTCGTCACCCGTCACCAGTGCGAGGTCGTCGACCCAGCCTTCGGCGGTGGCGCCGAGGGCGCGCACTTCGGGCGTGTCGATCGCGGGTTGCACGTGGATCTCGGTGACGCCGGGCTCGAGCGAGGCGATCGCCGACATCAGTCGCTCACGCGACCCTGCGCGCCAGTCGTGGTCGAAGTGATCGGGGAACAACACGCCCTCGTCGGCGGCGAGGCCGCGGAAGTCGAACCCGGCCGCTGATGCGGGGATGGTCGAGGGAAGTCTGATCGGCAGGCGGAACTCGACGGCAAGTTCGAGGTAGATGTCGAAGAACTCCGGACGCAACGTGATCGCGCTGAGGTGAGGTGCGAGGTGCGTCACGTCGATCCCCCAGGCGATGGCGCGCTCCACCTGTGCACGGCATTCGCGAAGCACTTCCTCGGCGTCGGCGTGCTCCCACAGGTCGTCGATCGCGCGCGGGAACCCACCCTCACCCGACAACAGCGACGGTGCATGAGTGATCGGGCCCCAGCGGTAGGCCGGATGCTCGGCGTTCAATGTGAGGTGTACCCCGATGTCTTCGCCACGTTGCTCGAGTGCGGCGTACCGGGCCCACGGTGCCGGAACCATCAGAGAGGTGCAGGTCGCCACTCCGTCGCGCAGTGCCGTGAAGACACCCACCGTGGCGGCATGGCACGATCCGAGGTCGTCGCACGAGATGATCACGAGCCGAGTGTCGTCGCTGTGTCCCAGTCGCGACGCGAGCGATGTCATGTGTGTGACGCTATCGCTCGCACGCTCCCCACAGACCGAGACCGGCCGTCGCTGCGCGGTGTGCAGCCTCTGCAAACACGCGTTGATGGGTGCTGTTCGGCTCTATCGACAACGGCACCGCCATGCCCTGCTCGAGCAGAGCGAGGTTCACGAACAGGCCGTCGTCGGCGCGGGTGACATAGGCCAGGAGTCGGCCGTAGATGTCGCGGGCCTCGATGTCGCGCACGAGACGCACCGCGGTTCCCTCCGGCAGGAGTGACGAGGTGAACGCCGATGACTCGGGGCCGAAGCACTCGACGGGCTTGGTCGGGTGCACCGACTCGGGTGTGTCGACCCCGATCAGGCGCACTGTCTCGCGACGGCCGGCGATCGAGACGGTGATCGTGTCGCCGTCGACGACCGTGTGCACCGTTGCCGTGCCGTCGCTGGGCGGTGCCGCACATCCGGCCGCGAGCACGACACAGGCCGCGACGAAGATCGCCGCGGCCCGTGGTCGAAGGAGTCTGACGGGTCTGGGAGTCACCGACCCGGTGTGTGGATCAGAGGCGCTCGATGAGCGTTCCGGTGCCGAGACCGCCGCCGCAGCACATCGACACGAGCGCGTAGCGGCCACCGATGCGCTCCAGTTCGTTGAGTGCCTTGGTCATGAGGAAGGCACCAGTGGCACCGAGCGGGTGGCCGAGGGCGATCGCGCCGCCGTTCGGGTTGGTCTTTTCGATGTCGGCGCCGACTTCCTTGGCCCATGCGAGCACGACCGAGGCAAACGCCTCGTTGATCTCGAACACGTCGATGTCGTCGATCTTGAGGTTGTTGCGCGACAGCAGGCGCTGGGTGGCGTCGATCGGGCCGGTGAGCATGAACACAGGGTCGACACCCACCAGGCAGCTGTCGACGATGCGGGCACGGGCACGCAGACCGAGTTGTGCGGCCTTCGCCTCGTTCATCATCAACACCGCGGCCGCGCCGTCGGAGATCTGCGACGAGTTGCCGGCAGTGTGCACACCGTTCTCGCGCGCGACTGGCTTGAGGGTCGAGAGCTTCTCGAGCGACGTCTCGCGCAGGCCCTCGTCCTTCGAGACGCGACGGGTTCCGCCGGTCGGCTTGCCTTCGGCGTCGATCTCGGGTGCATCGACCTCGATGTATTGACCCGCGAAACGGTCCTCGTTCCATGCGCGGATCGCACGCTCCTGAGAGGCGAGACCGAAGCGGTCGGTGTCGTCGCGGGTGATCTGCCAGTTGTCGGCGATGCGCTCGGCACCCTCGAACTGTGACGTCATCTCGTAGCGCTCGAAGTAGGTCTTCGGAATCGGCACGCCGAGGCCGAGCTCCTTGCGGCTGTTCGAACCGATCGGTACTCGGCTCATCACTTCGACGCCGCACGCCATCGCGACGTCGACGACGCCGGCTCCGATGAGCGACGTGGCGAGACCGGTCGCCTGCTGCGACGATCCGCACTGGGTGTCGACGGTGGTGGCCGCGGTGGTCAGCGGAAGTCCGGCTGCGAGCCACGCGGTGCGCGTGACGTTGAACGACTGCTCACCAACCTGGCTGACGCATCCGCCCACGACCTGCTCGACGAGTGCGGGGTCGATGCCGGCACGGTCGACGATTCCCTTCTGCACGAGACCGAGCACTTCGGCCGGGTGCATGCCCGACAGACCGCCGCCGCGGCGTCCGACCGGGGTGCGCAGGGCATCGACGATGACGACTGAATTCTGTGTGTTTGCCATGTGGCCGAGCCTATGGCGGGTGGGTTCCACTACCGTCATCGAGAGTGAGCCACGACGCGATGTTCCGCCCGACCCTCGTACCTCCGAGCAACCTGTCCACGGAGCGCTTCATCCACGTGGTGGGGAACAAGGTGTTCGTCGACGACCGTTGCGCCGAACCGGCCTGGGATGCACATTTCCTGGGCATGCACGGCGACGTCGCATGTTGGGGGGTCGACGTGCCCGCTGGCGAAGACCCGGGCTACGGCGCCGAAATCGACCTGCGCGCACTGTTCGGTCGGGTGTCAGAGACCGAGTGGGCAGTCGCTGGTCGTGCCGTGCAGATCGTCGAGTGGGCGCGCACGCACCGCTTCTGCGGACGTTGCGGGGAGCCGACGCGACATCGAGAAGCGGAGAGGGCGGTGACGTGCCCGAAGTGTTCGTTGATCGCGTTCCCGCGTCTCGCCCCGGCGATCATCACGCTCGTCACGCGCGGCGATGGTGACGACCAGCAAGCTCTCCTGGCGCGTGGTGCGAACTTCGGTGTGCCCATGTATTCGTGTCTGGCCGGGTTCGTGGAGCCGGGGGAGTCGCTCGAACAAGCCGTCACCCGGGAAGTGGAAGAAGAAGTCGCTGTCGTCGTCGACGACGTGTCGTACGTGGCGAGTCAGCCGTGGCCGTTCCCGCACTCGTTGATGCTCGGGTTCCGTGCGTCCTGGGTGTCGGGAGACATCGTGCCCGACCCCACCGAGATCGCCGACGCTCAGTGGTTCGCGCGCGACGAACTGCCGATGATTCCGCCGCACATCTCGATCGCCCGCCGGTTGATCGACGACTGGGTGCTGCGACGCACCTGAATGCGCCGCACGACCCGTTCGTCTGGTGAACTAGAACCACACCTGCGGGTCGGGCGACCCGTCGGAGCGAAAGGTGACACCCATGGGCAAGCCCACTGTTGATCTCGGACGAGTCGGGCTGTGGTACGGCTCGATCGATGCACTTGCCACGCCAGATGCCCGCCGTGCGGTGCAAGCGGCCGAAGAGATGGGGTATCCGAGCCTCTGGATCGCAGAAGCTGTCGGGCGTGATCCGTTCGTGTCGGCCGCGGTGCTGTTGTCGGCGACGGAGAAGTTGGTCATCGCCACCGGTATCGCGAACATCTATGCGCGCGACCCCATGACGATGGCCGCCGGTCAGAAGACACTCGCCGAGGCATTCCCCGGTCGCTTCCTGCTCGGCATGGGTGTCAGTCACGGTCACCTGGTGGCCGGTGTGCGCAAACACGACTGGTCGAAGCCGTACTCGTACATGGTCGAGTACCTCGAGAAGATGGACAAGGCACTCTTCATGGCTGTCGGTCCGAGCGAAGATCCGGGCCGCCTGCTCGCGGCTCTCGGTCCGAAGATGCTGAAGCTCTCGGCGGAGCGCGCGAACGGCTCGCACCCGTACTTCACCACGCCCGACCACACCGCAATCGCACGCGAGGCCATGGGACCCGATGCTCTGTTGGCGCCTGAGCAGATGGTGGTGCTCGAGACCGATCCCACCGAGGCGCGACGCATCGCACGGGCAGGCATGAAGATCTATCTCGGTCTGCCGAACTACTTCAACAATCTCCGACGCATCGGTTTCACCGAAGAGGACTGGGAGAACGGTGGAAGCGACAGGCTCGTCGATGCGATCGTGGCGTGGGGAACGCCCGATCAGATCGCGGCCCGGGTCGCCGAGCACCACGCGGCCGGCGCGGACCATGTCTGCGTGCAAGTGCTCAGCGACAACGCACGTGTCGCCCCTGTCGAAGAGTGGCGACGACTGGCGTCTGTGCTGCTCTGATGATCAGGGGCCGATCAGGGTCTTCATTTCGTCGATCTCGGCTCGTTGGGACGACATGATCGAGTCGGCCAACGCGCGAATGTCCGGATCAGTTCCGGCCTCGAGCACGTCTTGGGCCATCTCGATCGCTCCCTCGTGGTGAGCGATCATCGCCTCCAGCCAGGCTCTGTCGAACTCTGTTCCGCGGCGTTCGCCGAGCGCGGCCAGTTCCTCGGCCGAGAGCATGCCTTTCATCATCGACGAGTGATCCATCGACGCATCCATCTGCACCGGCTGCCCCCACTCGGTGAGTTTCGCTGTCATTTGGTCGATCTCCGGATCTTGTTCAGCCTTGATCCGACTCGCGAGTTCGCGAACTGTCTCGCCGGCACCCGTCGTCGGGTCGAGGGCAATGTCGGAGAGCTCGATCGCTTGTTCGTGGTGCGGGATCATCATCTGGGCGAACATGGTGTCGTCGGGATCGACCGAGGCGCCCTGGTCGTCGGCGCCGCCCGAGCCGCCGCATCCCGCCAGTGTCACCGCGGCGACCAGTGTGATCATCAGAGTTCGTTTCATGTCTTCTCCCGTGTACATGTCGAGCGTGGACGAGACATTAACGACCGGAACCGGCACGGGATCGTCGGGGTTCCGACACGTGCGGTGTCAGGACAGTGACGACGTCACCAGCACTGCTGTGACGGCGATCACCACGAGTCCGATCGCCACTTCCGACAGCGCAGTGGCGGTCAGTTGCCGTCTGAGGCGCGCCGGGGGCATCTGATCTCGTGCCACGGAGAGAAGGCGCCTGTTCCGGTCAGCGACGCGCAGCATCACCGCCACGATCGCGACCTTGACGAGCAACAGTCGTCCGTGACCAGTGGTGAACAACGTGGTGACTCCGCCGTGGAGACGTGCGGTCTGGACGACTCCAGTTGCGACAATGACCGGGACTGCGATTTGGGCGCCTTTTCCGAACCGGCGGTAGCCCTCGATCGCTGCCGTCGTGCTGACTGCTGGTGCGACGACCAAGAGAATGACCGCAAGTCCGCCGAGCCAGTACACGACGGCGGCCGTGTGTGCGACGTCGACCGGGATTCCCAGCCATGCGGCACCTTCGGAACGCGAGTGTCCCGCGTATGCGAGCGTGACGAGGTAGCCGGCGGCGGCGACGGCGGTGATGCCGGTCGTTTCTTTGCGCTGTCTGATGTCGGGCGAGGCGAGAACTGCCAGCGCGAGTGCTGTTCCGAAGACGACTCGGGTCGTCGACATCTGGCCGGGGATCGTGTCGAGCGCACGACCGAGTCCTGAGAATGCGCCGAAGAAACTGGAGGCCTCGATGTCGGCGGCCAACTGGATCGTCTGGAGCGCAGGAACGACGGGAAGCGTCCATGCCGCCCACGGCAAGGCGCGAGACGCGAAGGGGATGTCCATCGCACCGCGGACGATTCGTGTGTCGACGAGGACGAGTCCACCCACCACGAGAAGTGCGAAGTAGTTGAGTGTCCTCAACAGGTGTCGGACAGGTGCGGGAAGGCCGCTTCGTGCAGGTTCGTCGACGTCTGGTGGCGCCAGCCCGGCGCCGTCCGCCGTTGCGCCGATCGAGAAGTTGACGCGGCCCGAAATCACGTGGCCGTCGGTTCCGACGAGGCGCCAGCGCGCAGTCACGGCACCTGAGAGATCAGTCGGGAGAGCGAACACGACGGTCGACGTGTCTTCCCCCTGCGTCGGTGCGGGGAGCGCTGTTCGGGTTCCGTCGGCTCTCACCACTTCGCCCGAAGCCGAGTCGAGTGGAACGGGAGATGCGAACGTCACGGTCCAGGTCTCAGGTGCGGCCGCGAGTGACTCTCCGTCGGCCGGTGACGATCCGACGAATGTGTTGTGGGCCTGTGCGTGGCCGCTCCATGTCGCGAGGAAGGCACAGGGAATCGCGAGCGAGGCAAAGACCATCGCGACGAGGCGATGTCGGTGTCTCGGGCCGGTCATCGTGGCGCGCGGTTTCACGGGCAGGTGTCTACCACTCGGCGGCGGGAGCCTGCCGGCGCGTCTACTCGTCGATGCCGACTGGCTGGTCGTCGATGATCTGGTCGAGATACTCGCTCATTCCGTAGCCGGTGCGTCCGGCATGGTCGCCCTCGGTGATGGTCCAACGTGTCATACCCTCGCTGATGCGGGTGAGCAGCCACTCGCCGTCGGGGTCGCGGCGCCGGTTGCGCAGGGGGATCAGGTTCAGCACCTGTCCCTCGAAGTGCCACGACTTGTTCGACCGTGACGACGAGATGACGCCTGTGACGCGGTCGTGGTACGCGTCGTCACCGCGTGTGACGGTGCTGATGCGCACGTCGTCGCAGATGTGGATGCGACCCGAGTCCCACACGAACCCGCCGCGACTACCGTCGGAGTCGCGGCGTGCGACGCGGCTCGCCATGAAACCGAGATCGTCGCCGAAGTTCGCAGTCAGCCACCGGTAGTACCACGGGGCCTGCCAGTATCTGGGTCCCCACGAATGGTCGCGCAGTCCGAAACCGCCGATGGCCCACTCTTCGTCGCCGACGCGGATGGTGCCGCGGCCGGTCACCAGTTGTTCGTAATGGCCCTTGGCGAACTCTTCGCCCGGTCGTTCGTGCGGGGTGTCGGGTTCGCCGCCGAACATCGACTCTCGTCCGTGACCGGTGAACGTGAGGTGCACCTCGCAGCCGACCTGCGGGTTCTCGGCGAAGGCGCGCTTCGGATCAGCCATCTGCAGCGGGTCGTCGAGCAGCAGCACACGACCCACGTAGTCGACGCGGAGCTCCTCGAACGGCGTGACCATGGTCCACCTCATGCCGCCGGCGTCGAGAGCGTCGTTCGACTCGATCGACGGTCGCTTGAACATGAAACCCACGCGGCCGCCCGGCAGGTAGAGACACACCGTCATCTCGGCGTGGCCCTCGTTGGCGCGGTTTCCCATGCGGAACCAGCCACCCACCTGACTCGAAGGGTCGAAGCAGTTGATGTACATGCTCTCGTTGAAGTTCTGCTCCGGTCCGAGTTCGTGCATGTACTCGTCTGAGGCGTCGAGTCTGACTCCCACAGTGGTTCTCCTTTCGCGCGCCGAAGATGCGTGTCAACCGCCGAAGATGCGCGCCTGCAGCTTGCGCATGCCGGCCAGCCATCTGTCGCGGTCGTCGACTTTTCGCGTCTCGAAGGTGTGCACCTCGGGGTGAGGCAGCACGAGGAACTTCTCGGCGAGAATCGTGTCGTAGACGATGTCGGCGACCTCGGCTGGTTCGAGCACGTTCCCGGAGGCCTTCACCACGTCACCGCCGCGCTTGTCGATGCCGTCGGCACCTGGCGGGTTCAACATGTTCGTGTTCACGCCCTGCGGGCACAGGCAGGTGACACGCACCCCGCGGTCGCCGTAGGTGATCGCGAGCCACTCGGCGAATGCGACTGCTGCGTGTTTCGACACGCTGTAGGTGGCACTGCCGATCTGGGAGAGCAGACCCGCCGCTGACGCGGTGGAACAGAAGTAACCCTCGCCGGCTGCGAGCCAGTCGCCGATGAGATGTTTGGCGGCCCACCTGTGCGCGTGCAGGTTGATGTCCATCACCGTCGACCACGTGGCTTCGTCGGTGGACGCGAGATCCGTGCCTTGTGCGACACCGGCATTCGCGAAGAACAAGTGGATGAAACCGAATCGTTCGCGGGCCGCGTCGATGAGCGCGACATTGCCGGCTTCGGTCCCGATGTCGGCGACGACAGCGAACGCCGACTCAGGTCGGAGTGCATTCAGTTCTCTCTCGACCTCGGCGAGGCTCGTGCCCTCACGGTCGGCGAGAACGACGCGCGCCCCGGCTGCATGGAAGCGACGCGCGAGCGCGGCCCCGATTCCGTTGGCCGCACCTGTCACGACAGTGGTTTTGTCCTTCAGATCCATCGTCGGCACCGTAGACCACGCCGGTACTCGCCTCGGTACCGGTGGATCAGGCGTGCCGGGTGGGGTGCGACACACGTCGCAACAGATGCCGGTGTCGGTGGGCTTGCGGTCTGTACCATGTCACCACGCGGGCGGAACCGCGCCGAACGAAGTGGTCGAACGGTCACTTCGACAAGGAGGAGCACATGATCGAGACGCGCGAACCGGTGATCACAGAAGCGCTCGCCGTCATCGACAAGGCACTCGCAGAGATGTTGCGTCGTGAACTCGTGTCGGCCACCGAAGTCGCCGACTTGTTGCTCGATCTTCGCTCGCTGCTCAGCCCCGCCGCGACCACCACCGACGCCTGACCGGCGGCGGCGGGGGAGTCGATTCTCCCCGAGGCGATTCGTCAGGATCGTCCATTCCACCCGCGGGCAACAGCCCGTCGTCTGCGAGGGCGCACACGTCGCCGAACGCGATCCTCATCTCTTCGGCGAGCATCTCCGGTTCGGTGACCGCAGCCTCGTCGATGTTCAGCCCCACGTCGAGGCTCCCCAGGTACGACATCAATGTCGCGTTGAAGGCCACACCGGCGAGCGGACCGACGGGGTAGTTGGCCAGCATCTTCGACCCTGCAATGAACAGTGGCACCCCCGAGCCCCGCACGTTCGAGGTGGCGAAGTCGACGGTCTCAGCCTGGGCCCGGGCGAGCCTGGTGACGACCGACGTCGGCAGCAACCCCGCCACGGTCGCGATCATGTCGAGATTCGCCGACTGCGACTCGCTCCGTGCGGCGGTCAAGAGTTCGTTCACGGCCGCGAACCGCTCGGCGATCGGCATGTCTGCCGTCGGTACGAGCAGACGTACCAGAGAGAAGGCGTTCGCTCCGCTCGACTCGGTGCGGGTACTGATCGCCATCGATGCGCGAAGCGACTCGACCGGTGCGCCGAGACGGGTGTGGTAGCGCCCGGCTGCCTGTGCGGCCGCCACCACGAAACCGGTGTTGAGTGTCCCGCCCATCGACTTCGAGGCCGTTCGAAGGCTCTTGTATGGCACGCGCAGGGTCTCGAGTCTGCGGCGCAGCGAGCGCTCGGTCCACAACGGCGAGCGTGACGAGTCGGTCTCGGAGAGTTGTGCGATCAACTCGCGCACCGTGGCTGCCGTCGAGGATCCGAGTGCACCGATCGACGAGGGGTCAGAGAGAACGTCGCGCACCTGTCGCAAGACCGCGATCGGGATGCGCAACGAATCGCCCACGGCGTCGCGCAGTGCTTCGGTGGCATCGGGTGCGCTCTGGGCGGTTGCGCGTGCCTCGAGTTCGGGGTCGAGCGGCGGCAGAGGAGCCGGGTTCCGTTCGAGGTCGAGGAAATGCAGCGACAATTCCACCATTCCCTGTCCGTCCCCGACGGTGTGGTGGATCTTCTCGACAAGGGCACTCTTGCCGCCGACCAGTCCGTCGACGACCAGGAACAGCCACAACGGTCGCGATCGGTCGAATGGATCAGCGAGCACCAGTGTCACCAGGTCCTGCAGTTGGCGCATCGTGCCGGGTGCAGGAAGTGCGATGCGCCGGACGTGATGACGGATGTCGAAGTCGGTGTCGTCGACCCATGTGGGTGGTCCGAAGTTGCCCGGTGCTGGTTGCACGCGCCGGCGCAGTCTCGGCATGAGCAACGACGCTCGTTCCATCCGTGCACGCAGAAGACCGAGATCGGGGGGGCTGTCGAGAATCGAGATGTTCGCGAACGACGACGCGAGAAACGGGTCCTTCTCGAGGCGCCACATGAGTGCCTCGGTGTCGCTCATTCGGCGCGCGGCATCTTCCACGGGCTCAACCTACTTGCATGTTCCGCCGGTCGTTCCCGGCGCGGTCACATGGGGATCGTGGTGTGTTTGAGTTCGTTCAGGATCGGCCATTCGATGTCGTCGAGGAGTCGGTCGATGGTTCGCCTGGCCCGGGCGCCGTCACCACCGGCATGGTCGAGGAGTCGCACGAACACCGCCGCATCGCCCACCACGAACGTGGGGGTTCCCCACACACTGTGCGACTTCACGTACCTCTCGTGTTCGTCGCGCACCACCGGGAGCACGCGACCCGAGTCGACGTCGGCGAATGCCGCCGCCGCGTCTGCGCCGTGTGCGGTCAGGATCCGGGTCAACACGTCGCGGTCGCGCAGTGATCCACCGCCGACGTGGCGATGTTCGAACAGTGCCTGGTGCACGTCGGGGAAGACGTCTGGTTGTGCGTCGCGAACCGCGACCGACAATTGCAGGGCGAGAAGCCCGCTGTCGGAGTCGGGGTTGTCCCACACGTCGGGGTGTCCGTCTTCGACGTGTGCCTGTCCGAGACAGAAAGGAAGGAACGTCACGTCCCAGTCGGCGCCCGCGCGAAGACCTTCCACCACGTGGTCGTGCACGAGACGCGCGAACGGACACCGGTAGTCGTAGGTCAATCCGAAAGCTCGTGCGGTCACTGGCACATCAACACCCGTGGCGCCGCTGGTTATTCCCGTCCGCGGGATGTGTGTCGTTCAGCCTGCGAGCGCCGTCACGAGAGGCAGGGCCACCAAGCCGAGCACGGCGCCCGTGACGATGCCTGCGACGACATCGGTGAAGTGGTGGATGCGCACCATGACACGACTCGACGCCACGATGGCGGCCACCGTGGCCCACAGCGGTGCCCACGTCCAGCCCGAGTACGACGTCAACACCACGAACGCGAACGTCGCCGACGACGCGTGGCCGCTCGGGAAGCTGCTGGTCGACGGCGTGCGCACCGTGAAGCGGTCGTCACCAGAGACAGTGGGGCGCTCTCGACGGAACAGTCGCTTGATGCCTTGGTTCACGACCAGGCTCTCTACACCGAGCGCGACCGACAACACGAGCGCTTCGCGCAGTCGTTGGGTCGAACCGATCGCGCGCAACAAGCCCGTCACGTGCCACACGAGGCTGAAGTCGCCGACGGTGCTCGCCGCACCGAAGAGCACCTGAGCCCCGCGTCGGTGACGCAACGGCTCGCACCACCGTTCTCCGGCGGAGTCGAGTCGCACCGCCAGTCGACGTGCGGCGCTCACGTGCGCGCGGCGAGCGTGCGCTCGACCATCTCGACGATCGTGTCGGGTTGTTCGAGCGGGCCGAAGTGCCCCATCTCGTCGAATTGCACGTAGACGGCTCCGGGAATGCGTTCGGCCACGGCGAAGGCGAACGACGAGGGCTGGTACGGCGCCGGCGCACCTGACAACACCCACGTCGGAACGGTGACCGAGGGCAGGTCATCCCATGCGCCACTCGATCCACCGGTCTCGTAGGTGCGGGCCTCGTGTTCGGGGAGACACTTCAATTCGACGCCTTCGGCGGTCGGCTTGAAGCCGTGCCGCACGTAGGCCTGGCGTGCCTGCGGATGGAAACTCGCCAGTGGCGGCTTCGACGAGAAGTTCTCGAGTGCGGCATCGAACGACGGGAACTGAGCGCGTCGCCTGCGTGCGCCGGCCGGCAACGGACTCTCGGGACGCACCGCCGACGGATCGGGCGGGGGAAACACGATCGGCTCGTACACGAACAATGCCTCGAAGAGTTCAGGTGCGCGTTGGGCCGCCATGAGGAGCGAGGCACCGCCCATGGAATGGCCGACACCGACCACCGGGGCGCCGTCGCACTGTTGCGAAGCGAAGCGAGCCGCGGCGAGTGCGTCGTCGCCGTACTGGCGCCACGACATCTCGGCCGGGTCGACGGTCTCGGCATCGCCGTACCCGCGGTGGTCGAGACCGAGCACCCGGTGACGTGCCGACAGGCGCGCAGCGGCGGGCTCCCAGCAGTGGGCATGGAAGCCGGTGGCATGCGACAACAGCACTGGGGATCCGTGTCCGCCGAAGTCGTGCATGACGATGCGCACGCCGTCGATCGACTCGATCACGGTGGCGTCGCTGCAGGCGATGTGGGCGGTCATGTGGGCTCCCTCGGCGAGACGGGTGTGGTCGCACACGGAGCGATCACACGTGAGAGACGGTAGTGCCCGGTCGGCGACGGTGACGGGGCCAGGAGGCCTCGATCGTGCCTACTGTGTCGGTCAGTGGATGAGTTCTTGCCACCAGACGACGACCCGCGACGCCTTGAGGTGCGCTCGTGGTTGCAGGCGCATCCTGACCCGACGCCGCGTCAGTTGGCAGAGGCCGGCTATGTCGCACCGCACTTGCCGCCGCCGTGGGGTCTCGGTGCCGACCCGACGATGCAGATTGTCATCGACGACGAACTTGCGCGTGCCGGAGTGAAGCGGCCGGTGAACCAGATCGGTACCGGATGGGCGGTACCGACTCTCATTCACGCAGGGACGCCCGAGCAGCAGCAGCGATGGGTGCTGCCGGCGCTGTCCGCCGAAGAGATCTGGTGTCAATTGTTCTCTGAGCCGGGTGCCGGCAGTGATCTTGCCGATCTTTCGACGCGGGCGGTGCGCGACGGCGACGAATGGGTGGTGAACGGCCAGAAAGTGTGGACGACCGGCGCCCACTATTCGAAGTGGGGGATATTGATCGCGCGCACGTCCCCCGACAAGCCGAAGCACGAGGGCATCACGTACTTCGTGTGCCCGATGGACGCACCCGGAATCGAGATTCGAACGATCGTCAACATTGCCGGAGCCGCGAGTTTCAACGAGGTGTTCTTCGACGACGTGCGCATTCCCCACGACCATGTCATCGGTGTCGTCGACGACGGGTGGAGGCTCGCCAAGGTCACCCTCGGCAACGAACGCGTGTCGTTGTCGACCGGCGGTGCACTGTGGGGGCACGGGCCGACGGTGCGCGACGTGATCGGCCAGAGCCGCGAGCGGGGGCCTCTCGACGACGTCATGCGGCAACGGCTCGCGCGCCTCCACGAAGAAGATGCGGTGCTCGACGTCATCAGGTTGCGCACGTTGGCCGCCCGACTCCGCGGCGAACAACCCGGCCCCGAGGCGAGCATCAGGAAGATCATGGCCGACGAGCACGGCCAGCGCGTGATGGAGGCGGCGCGAGACGCACTCGGTGCCGAAGCGATGCTGACCGGCGAACGAGGGGGAGACAAGACCCTCGCGTCGCGCAGTTGGTACAGCGGCTACATGTTCTCGCGCGCGCTCACGATCGGCGGGGGAACGACGGAAGTCCAGAAGAACATCCTCGGCGAGAAGGTGCTCGGTCTTCCTGCCGAACCTGATCCGGCGCGAGGCGAATCATGGTCGTCGTCGCGACGTACCTCCGGTGCGACCAGCAACAGCACGACGTCCGTCGAGAAAGGTGCGACCAATGACAACTGAGATCGCCGTCGACTTGCTCGACCCCGAGCTGTGGGCGACCAACCCGCACGACACGTGGACACTACTGCGTGCCGAGGCTCCCGTGTGGCGCGACGAGAAGAACGGACTGTGGGCCGTGACACGCCACAAGGACGTGATGGATGTCGAGCGAAGGTCACAAGTGTTCGTCTCCGGGCTCGGGTACCGCGCGGTGTGGGCCCCCGACGAGAGCAACATGATCGCCCAGGACGACCCGCGCCACCGGCAGCAGCGCATGTTGGTGCAGCCGCAACTCACGCGTGC
The DNA here is from genome assembly GCA_964416135.1 of uncultured Bifidobacterium sp. Classification (GTDB taxonomy): domain Bacteria; phylum Actinomycetota; class Acidimicrobiia; order Acidimicrobiales; family Ilumatobacteraceae; genus UBA2093. The sequence goes on along the minus strand of CAYQCU010000004.1, from coordinate 104,499 downwards.
CGGTGTCGCGAGGCGCGAGTCGGAGATCGCGGGTTTGGTGTCGGAGTTGGTGTCGGAATGTCTCGATCGCGGCGAGTTCGAAGTGGTCGCCGACCTGGCCGGACAACTGCCGGCACGGCTCACGTGCCGCCTGCTGGGGTTCGACGAAGAGGACTGGCCTGCACTCAAGTCGTGGAGCGAACGCTTGATGCGCACCGACATGCGTGAACGAGACGAATGCGTCATGGGAGAGTTCATCGATGCGAACCGCGAGTTCCTCGCAGCGATGGCGCCGATCATGCAGGACCGCGCGCAGTGTCCGCGCGACGACTTCATGTCGATCTGGGCACACGCCACCATCGACGGCCGACCGCTGCCGCCCGAGTCGATCTTCCACGAGGTGGGCCTCTTCATCGCCGGCGGTGCCGAGACCACGCGCACCGCGATCGCACACGGTCTGCGCGCGTTCTGTGACCACCCCGACCAGTGGGAGTCGATCGCTGACGACCCGAGTCTCGCCGACAGCGCCGTGGAAGAAGTGCTGAGATGGGTGACGCCGCTCAACAACTTCTTTCGCACCGCTGTCAGTGACGACACGATCGGTGACCAGCCCGTGACTGCCGGCGATCGGGTGATCATGGTGTATCCGTCGGCGAACCGCGACGAGGCCGTGTTCGCCGATCCATTCCGCTTCGACATCAGACGACACCCGAACCCGCATCTGTCGTTCGGATTCGGGACCCACTTGTGCGTGGGGGCGAACCTTGCTCGGGCGGTGCTGGTGGCGGTGTTCCGCGAGATGGCCGCCCGCGCGACGGCGCTCGAGGTGGTGCACGAACCCGACGTCGAGGCGAACATCTTCGCTCGAGCGGTGAGGTCGTTTCACCTCCGCGCGAAATCGCGTTGAGCCGTTTCCCGAGGGCTGCCAGAGCCGGTAACTTCTCGACATGGCAGCAGCACCCACCACCATCGGAGACATCGTCCGCACGCACGGGGTCGGCCTCGCCGACCGTACGGCCCTCGTGGAAGGAACCCGCACACGAACGTGGGGTGAACTGCTCGAGCGTTCCATTCGCGTTGCCAACGCACTGCGCGCAGCCGGCGTCGGCCCGCAGGATCGCGTCGCGTTCCTCGACAAGAACTCGATCGAGCACTTCGAGGTGTTCTACGGCTGTGCGTTGATCAACGCCGTGTCGTGTGACATCAACTGGCGTCTCGCTGCTCCCGAGGTCGAGTTCATCGTGAACGACGCGGGCGCGAAGGTGTTCGTGGTGCACAAGGAGTTCGCCGCAGTGCTCGAGGCGATCCGTCCGAACCTGACCTCGACGTCGTTGGTCGTGGTGATCGGAGGCGACGGCGGAGACGTCGAGTACGAGTCATGGGTCGCCACCGGCGGCACCGACGACCCGAAGGCGCCGTCCGCTGCCGATGACGTGGCGTTCCAGCTCTATTCGAGCGGCACCACCGGACGTCCGAAGGGCGTCATGCTCACCAACGACAACTTCTTCTGTCTGCTGCCTGGCGCCATCGACTTCTGGAAGCTGTCCGACGACATGGTCAACCTCGTCGCGATGCCGCTCTTCCACATCGGCGGCAGCGGGTGGGCGACGGCTGGTCAGTACGTGGGGTCGAAGTCGATCATCTTGCGCGACCTCGACTTCAACGAGCTGATCGGTCTGTTCGCCAAGTACGGCATCACGCACGCCTTCTTGGTGCCTGCAGTGCTGCAGTTCATGCTGATCATGCCTGGAGTCAACGAAGCCGACTTCTCGAGCATCCGTCTCATCGTCTACGGGGCGTCGCCGATCTCGCTCGACGTGCTCACCAAGAGTGTCGAGACGTTCAAGTGCGACTTCATGCAGGTCTACGGACTCACCGAGACCACCGGCGCGACGACGCTCCTGCCGGTGGAGGACCACGATCCGCACGGCCCGAACACGCACCGGCTGCGCTCGTGCGGTGTGCCGGCACCGGGCGTGGAGATCCGCATCGTCGACAACGCCACCGGCAACGACATGCCGACCGGCGAAGTGGGCGAGATCTGGATCCGTTCACCACAGGTGATGAAGGGGTACTGGAACAACCCCAAGGCGACCGCCGAGTCGATCACCTCCGACGGCTGGTTCAAGTCTGGTGACGCCGGTTACGTCGACGCCGACGGCTACGTGTACATCCACGACCGCGTGAAGGACATGATCGTGTCGGGCGGTGAGAACGTCTACCCGGCCGAGGTGGAGAGCGCACTGATGGCGCACCCCGGCATCGCAGACGTCGCTGTCATCGGTGTGCCCGACGAGAAGTGGGGCGAGACCGTGAAGGCCATCGTCGTGAAGGCGCAGGGTGCCGAGGTGACCGAACGCGAGATCATCGAGTTCGCCAAAGAACGTCTCGCGAAGTTCAAGTGCCCCACCAGCGTCGACTGGATCGATGCGCTTCCGCGCAACCCGAGCGGCAAGATCTTGAAGAAGGATCTGCGTGCGCCGTACTGGGAAGGCCGTGAACGACAGGTGAACTGACCTCGTTCAGGTACGAAGTTCGGCCTAGGCTGATCTTCGTGAAGAAAAAGAAAATCGCAGCAATCGCGGTGGGCGCCGCCCTCGTTCTCGGTGCATGTTCGTCGACCAACCCGTCCGACGTGGTGGAACAGCCGGAGCCGGCCGATCTTGCCGATCCCTCAGCGGTGTCCGACGAATTGGCACAACAGGCACTTGCGGCCTGTGTCAACGACGCCCAACCGGTGGAAGGAACGGCGTACATCTCGACGACCGTGGCCCCGATCACGAGTCTTGTCGCCATGGTCGCAGGCGACGTCGGCCCGAAGATCGAGGGCATCGTGCCCGAGGGAACCAATTCGCACACGTACGAGCCGCCGCCGAGCATCGCCGAGCAACTCGCGAAGTCCGACGTGGTGATCTTGAACGGCCTCATGCTCGAAGAGCCGACCAGCGAGTTGGCGATCAGCAACGCAGCCGACGCTGCGATCTGCGAAGTCGGCACGGCAGTGCTGCCGGAGAGCAGCTGGGCCTACGATTTCTCGTTCCCACGCGAGGGTGGAAAGCCGAACCCTCACATCTGGACCAACCCGCCGATGGTTCTCAGCATGCTCACGGTGATCCGCGATGTGCTCTCCAAGATCGATCCGGCAAACTCCGATGCCTACGACGAGAACTACGTCAAGGCATCACAGCTGGTCGAGGCGATCGACGTCGCCATGGAAGAGGCCACAGCGACGGTTCCGGTGCGCAACCGAAAGTTGCTCACGTACCACGATGCATACGCCTACTTCGCGCTCAAGTACGGCTACGAAGTGATCGGGGCGATCCAGCCGCAGTCATTCGAAGAGCCGAGCCCACAGGACATCGCGGGCATCATCGAACAGGTGCGCACAGAGCAGGTGCCGGCTGTGTTCGGGAGCGAAGTGTTCCCGTCGCCGGTGCTCGAACAGATCGGCAAGGAGACCGGCGCCCGGTACGTCGACACACTCCGTGACGACGACCTGCCGGGCAAGCCTGGCGACCTCGAGCATTCGTGGGCAGGGCTGATGAAGCAGAACTTCATCACCATGGTCGAAGCACTCGGCGGTGACGCTTCGGCGATCAAGGCCGTCAACCTCGACGTGGGTCTCGTCGACACTGCGACATATCCGCAGTGAGTCACGAGCTGCTCGTCGAGTGTGCGCACCTCACCTGCGCATACGACACGAGCCCGGTGGTCTCTGACGTCAACCTGAGCATCCGACACGGCGAATTCCTCGGCATCGTCGGGCCGTCCGGGTCGGGCAAGACGACACTCCTGCGCGCCATCCTCGGCACCGTTCGACCGGCTCACGGTCACGTGACCAAGAAGCCCGGTCTCACCATGGCCTACGTGCCCCAGGTCGAGTCGGTCGACTGGAACTTCCCGGTCACCGTGCTCGAAGTCATGGTCATGACGAGATCACGCCTGGGTCGCTGGCCGAGGATCACCGACGACGAGCGCGAACAAGCCGAGCGTGTGCTGGACCGCCTCGGCCTCGGCGGGCTCTCGCACCGGCACATCAGGGAACTTTCCGGCGGTCAGCAACAGCGGGTGTTCGTCGCGCGCGCGTTGTTCCACCGACCTGAACTGCTCGTTCTCGACGAACCGACTTCCGGCGTCGACGTGCGCACACGGCACGAGGTGCTGCACCTGCTCGCAGATCTGCACGCCGAGGGCGTGTCGATCGTGCTCACCACGCACGACTTGAACGGTCTCGCCGCGCACCTTCCGCGCGTCGCGTGCTTGAACACCGTGATGATCGCCGACGGACCGCCGCTCGAGGTGCTCACGCCCGACGTGCTGGAGCGGACGTACGGCGCTCCCATGGAAGTCCTCACTCACGGCGGAGTTGCAGTCGTGGTCGACACGGCCGCCAGCGACGCGGTACGGCGTCTGGGGGGAACGGCATGATCTTGTCGGCTGATCTCCTGGCGCCGTACGAGTTCCAGTTCTTCACGAACGGACTCGTCGTTGCCACGCTGGCCGGCGCATTGTGCGGTGTGCTGGGTGTGTTCGTGGTGCTGCGCGGCATGAGCTACATCGGACACGGACTCTCGCACGCGATCTTCGGCGGTGCGGCCGCATCTGCGGTGATGCAGTGGAACTTCTTCCTCGGCGCCGGTCTGTGGGGGGTGGCCTCGGGGCTCCTCATCGGCCGCATCGCGCGGCGCCGGATCATCGGTGCCGACGCCGCGATCGGGGTCGTGACCACCGCATCGTTCGCGGTCGGTCTTGCGCTCATCAACCGTTACGGTCAGGCGAGAAAGAGCATCGAGGCGGTGCTGTTCGGCAGCATCCTCGGTGTCGACACCGCAGACATCGTGGCGGTGACGGCAGCATCGGTGTTCGTGGTGGTCGTCGTCGTGGGTGCCTACCGTGCTCTCCTGTTCAGCACGTTCGACCCCGAGGTGGCGGCCGTCAGCGGGGTGCGTGTGCAGCTCGCCGAGGCGATGTTGATGGTGATGCTGTCGGTGACGATCATCGTGACCATGCGTGTGATCGGCACTCTGCTGATCTCGGCGATGCTCGTCATTCCGGCGTCCACCGCACGAATGATGACCAACTCGTTTGCCAAGATGCTCGTGTTGTCACCCGTACTCGGCGCGGTCGCGGGGTTCGTCGGAATGAACGTCTCGTACCATCTCGATCTCTCGTCGAGTGCGACGATCATCTTGGTCTCGACCGTCATCTTCATCGCGGCGTACGCGGCCACCGGTCTGCGCGGCCGCAGTCGCATCTCGCACCTGCACCACGTCTGAGCGGTGCAGGTGACGACGGCGTTCAGCCGTCGCGTCGCAGTTCCCACTCGACGCCGGCCGCGGTGTCACGCACCTCGACGTCGAGCGCGGCGAACGCATCGCGGATGATGTCGGACAGGTCGTAACGCTTCTCTGCCCGCACGATCCGGCGTACCTCGAGCATCGCCTCGACCCACGGCCGGCTGGCCTCGGTGGGGTCGACGAGACCGGTGTCGGCCGCATCGCCGAGCGCACTGATCATCGAGCGCAACACCTCGCGTGCGCGGTCTCGCGCGTCGCTCTGGGTCGGATCTGCCGACCATTCGTGCAGGGTGGATTCGAGTCCGAGGCACGCCCTCACCGCTTCGGTGGCGTTGCGCGAGGCGACGGCGGCATCGAACTCTGCCCGCGCCGATTCAGTGGCCGCCTCGAGTCCGGTGGCAGCCGCCGGGCTGCCCGCCTCACCGGCTGGTGTGGACGGTGTCGGGACGGCAGTCGAGTCGAGTCGGGTCCACGGGTCCCGCAGCACGTCGAGAGGCATCGTGTCGCCACTGGCAAAGACACGTACTCGGTCACGTGCACGCACCGTCACGGTGCCGTTGCCCATCACCGTCGCGGCACCGGCGTCGATGTCGATGACGAGAGCAGTATGCTCATCGACGCCGAGAATGAAGGTGTCGTCGTCGAGCATCGACTCGAAGATCTCGAGTCGGCGTTCACCGAGGTAACAGAACCTGGTGTCGTGGTGGCCGCCCTCGGCGTTGTCCCAGTGCGGAATGACGGCGGCGTTGACGCCGATGGCAGACAACACGTCGAGCCCGTCGAGCCGGGCGACGTCGGCGCCCACTTTGTACACCTCGTACACGGGGACCGTCACGCGACCGAGGGTCAGTGCGGCCGCTGATGCGAACGTGACGATGCCACCGCGCTCGAGCTTCTCCGACACGAGGCGCGCGATCGGGGTGTCGTGCCACTGGCGCAGGGCGTAGGTGGGGGAGCCGGGGCCGGAGAAGAGGTAGTCGGCATCGGCGACCGCGCGCAGTCCGCGCTCGACCACGACCGGGTCGGCCGCGACGTGCGTGTCGCGAGTCCGGTGCAGACCCGCGACGTCGATGTCGATGTTGACCGAGGTGCGGAAGTACTCGACGGCTCTCGTGGCCAGTTCGGGCGCGTTCTCCTGGAAGCCGTAGGGGGTGTCGAGCAGCACCGCGCGGACAGGTCGGGGGAGGCGCGAGACCATGTTGCGGTGCACCGAGACCATCGTCGGGGCTGTCTCGCCCGAACCCATGATCGTGAGAACGCGAGGGAGCGTCATGCGAAGATTCCTTTCGTCAGGTGATGGTGCACGACGTCGGCAAACCGTGCCGGATGCTGGGCATGCAGGTCGTGATCGGCGCCTTCGAACCACTCGACCGCACCGGCGCCGAGTTGCGACAGAGCAACGTCGACTTGTTCCCGTTTCACGGGTCCTTGACTGTCGGTGCGCAACGCCGGGGTGAACAGCACCGGAACGGCGATCGTCGGCCACAGTTCGGTCGGCGAGTGCTCCCAGAGGTGGCGCAGGATCGTCATGTGTCGGTGACGCGCCAGACGCGGACGTACCGTCCCGTCGTCGAGCACCTCCATGTTGTGCATGGTTCCGTCGAGTGCCTCGTCTGTCCAGTCCGGGTGCGACGTCGCGATCACCGCACGAAGGCGCTCAGCGCGGGTTCCTTCGAGATTCGGCGGTGCCAGCGCCACGGCACAACTGTCCCAGTCGGGGAATGCATTCGACAATTGGATGGTTCCGCCGTCGACACACACGATGCCCGACACGTGCCCGGGGTGACGAGCTGCCAACTCGACGGCGACGTTGCCGCCCCACGACTGTCCGGCCACGACCGGTACGGTGAAATCTCGGTGCACGCGGGCCAGATGTTCGATGACGTCGGCGACGTCGCGGGCGATCTCCGACATCGAATAGCCGTGGTCGGGAGTGTCGCTCACGCCGTGACCGCGCAGATCGATGGCCGCGACGCCGTGGCCGTGACCGGCGAGTTGGCGGGCGGCTCCGTCCCACAGGCGTGAATTCGATGCCAGGCCGTGCACGAGAACGACTGCCCGTCCGCCGGCGGACGGCGTCGACCAGAGCCGAACTGCCAGATGGGTGCCGTCGCGAGTGGGCACCATCTCCGGTGTGGGCGCAGTCGTCACGCCCCCAGTATGGTCAGGGACACGTCATTTCATCTGAGGGGGGACACTGTGAAGCTGTCAATGGGGATCAACTACGCCGGAGGCTTCAAGGAAGCAGTCGAGCGTGTCGTTCTGCTCGAGAAGGCCGGGCTCGACCAGGTGTGGGTGGCAGAGGCCTACAGTTTCGATGCGATCTCCCAGGTCGGGTACCTCGCGGCAAAGACGGAACGTGTCGAGATCGGCACCGGCATCGTGAACGTCTACTCGCGCACCGCCGCGCTCATGGCAATGACGGCAGCCGGTTGTGACTATGTCTCGGACGGCCGCTTCATTCTCGGACTCGGCGCGTCGGGCCCGCAGGTGATCGAGGGATTCCACGGTGTGCCCTACGAGAAGCCGATGCAGCGCATCAAGGAATACATCGAGGTCTGTCGCAAGGTGTGGGAGCGCAAAGAGCCGCTCACCTTCGACGGCAAGACCGTGCAGGTGCCGCTCCCGGCCGGCCAGGGAACAGGGCTCGGCAAGGCTCTCAAGATCATCAACCACCCGGTGCGTACCGACATCCCGATCTGGTGGGCGTCGCTCAAGGACAAGAGTGTCGAGGCGACCGCGCAGATGGCCGACGGTTGGTTGCCGATCATGTTCTATCCGGAGAAGTACCACAACGTCTGGGGTGACGCGCTCAAGGCCGGCACCGCCAAGCGTGACCCGGGGCGCAAGCGTCTCGACATCTCGGCCGGCGGCATGCTCGCGATCGACGAGTCGCTCACCGGCGATGCCCAGACCAAGATCCTCGACTACGCACGACCGAACATGGCGCTCTACGTCGGCGGCATGGGTGCTCGCGGCAAGAACTTCTACAACGACGTCTGCAAGGGTTACGGCTTCGAAAAAGAAGCGGTCGAAGTGCAGGACCTGTACCTCGACGGCAAGAAAGACGAAGCGGCGGCGGCTCTTCCAGCCGAGTGGATCCTGAACGCGAATCTCGTCGGGCCACCCGGCTTCATCCGTGAGCGTGTCGCTGCCTACAAAGAGGCCGGCGTGACGGTGCTCTCGGTGAACCCGGTCGGGCCGGACCCGGTCAAGGAGATCGAGAAACTCCGAGCGATCATCGACGGCTGATGTCGCTCCACGTCGACAACGTCGCACCGGGCTGGGAACCGGTGCGAGACGTACTGGTGGCGAACCTCGAGTCGGGAATGGACCGCGGCGCAGGGTGTGCCGTGTACCACCGTGGTCGATTGGTGGTCGACGTCGTGGGAGGTCACCGCGACCGCGCGGGTGACGTTCCCTACGACGGTGACACCCTGCAGTTGGTGTTCTCGACGACGAAGGGAATCACCTCGATCGCCGTCGCCATGTGTGTCGAGCGCGGGTTGCTCGACTACTCCGAGAAAGTGTCGACCTATTGGCCCGAATTCGGCGCGAACGGCAAGGGCGACGTCACCGTCGCTCAACTTCTCGCACACCGTGCCGGTCTGTACACCACCGACGAACCGATGGCACTCGAAGACACGCTCGACTGGGGCACGATCACCGCGCGACTCGCGTCGATGGCACCGCTGTTCGAGCCGAACAGCACTCACGGCTACCACGCGATCACCTTCGGCTGGCTGGCCGGCGAACTGGTGCGACGTGTCACCGGCAAGAGCCTCGGCACTTTCGTGCGCGACGAGATCGCCGCACCGCTCGGTGCCGAGATGTGGATCGGCATTCCCGACGAACACCAGAGCCGGGTCGCCCACATCATGGCGCACCCGGTTCCGTCGTTCCCGCCTGAGATCGCCCGCATCATGCTCGAGCGGGGCGGCCCCGGAACACTCGGCGAGAAGGCGCTCACGTTGCTCGGTGCATACGGCAACGGGGTCTTCAACAAGCCGGAAGTGCGCGCCGCCGAAGTGCCGGGTGCGAACGGCATCTCGAACGCGCGCAGCCTCGCGGCCATCTATGCGGCCTGCATCGGCGAAGTGAACGGTGTGCGCCTGTTGAACGACCAGACCGTGCGGGCGGCCACGACATCGGAGACTCCGCACGGTGAGACCGACGTCGTGTTGCGCGAAGAGACGGTGTTCGCCAAGGGGTTCATGGTGCACAGCGAACGCACCCCGTATGCCGGGCCGACCAGTTTCGGACACGACGGTGCCGGCGGGTCGTGTGCGTTCGCGCAACCCTCGCGTGAACTCGCGCTCGGCTACGTGATGAACACCATGTTGACCACCTACGAACTCGATCCCCGTCGGTACGGGTTGATCGAGGCGGCGGTCAGGTGCGCAGACGCTGCCTGAGCGCGCGAGTTGCGGTGAGATAAGCCAGCGAGGCCGTGGCCGCCATGGCCGAGAAGACCACCACCGTCGGACGTACGCCGATGGCCTCCGACACGATTCCTGCGAGTGTGCTGGTGAGGCCGAGCATCAATGTCACGAGGGCGAAGTCGCCGGCGATGATGCGACCGCGCAATTCGTCGGGTGACTCCATCTGGAGTCCCATCGTCGACAGGGTCCACTGTGCGCCGCCTCCGAGATGGGCGAAGGCCACGAAGATGCACGCCACCCACAGCGCTGGGCTGAGTCCGGCGAACAGGTAGGCGACCGAGAACCCGAGCCCCGACAGTCCGCAGACGCGCAACAGCTTCGGCATGTCACGACCCACCAGACGCGCGGCGATGATCGGCCCCAGTCCCGAGCCGACTCCGCGCGACCCGAGAAGGGCTCCGCGCCCCGCGTCACCGGCATCGAAGGCGCTCGATGCGAGCACCGCCAATTGGCTCACGATTCCGGCCCCGACCGCGAACGTCGCCTTGGATGCCATGAGAGCCATGATCACCTTGTTGCTCCGGGCCAGTCGCGCTGCCTCGGTCATGTCGGCGATCGGTCGCACCCGTCGTGACGTGTGTTCGGTGCGTGCGAGTTGCATGGGCCGCTTCACGCCGGCGATCAACATGGCCGCGAGCACGAACGAGACTGCGTCGGCGACGAATGCCGCATCGCGGCCGAATGCGGCCGAGAAGAGCCCGCCGAGTCCTGCACCCACGGCGAGCATCACACCCCAGGTGCTGCCGAAGAGAGAGTTGGCGAGGCGCAGGTCGTCGTCTGAATCGACGAGATTCGGGATCGCGGCACCCGTTGCCGGGCCGACGAATGCCGCGAGTGCGGTGATCACACTCTGGGCCACGAAGGCGAGCCAGACGGTGCCTTCGTCGACGAGCAGCAATCCGAGTGCGGCAACGGCCTGGCCGACGGAGACGACGATGACGATCTTTCGCCGATCGAAACGGTCGGCCACCGGGCCGGCGATCGGCGACATGAGAAACGACGGCAACGAGAACGCCACCAGCACCATCGACACGAGGAAACTCGAGCCGGTGAGGTCTTCGACCAGACCGGCGAGAGCGACGAAGGTGAACCAGTCGCCGAGGTACGACACCACCTGGGCCAGGAACAACAACCGAATGTCGCGGTTGCGCCGCAGGAGGGAAAGCACCTGCGAAGACTACGGGCGAAGTGGTGCGGTCAGGAGAGTGCGGCGAGCCGCTTCAAGGTGCGGCGTGCGTCGTCCATGATCTCTTCGACCACTTGGCGTGCCGGCTTGATCTCGTTGATCGCGCCCACTGCCTGGCCACACGCCATGAACGCACGGTCGGTGTCGAGTTCGACTTCGGGACCGGTGCCGAGCTGCTGCACGCCGGCCTGCATGGCCGTCATCACCTGCTGCGGGAAGGGCTTGAGTTCTTCGGGGTGCTGCTCGAAGTGGTTCGTCCACTCGGTGCGGATCACGCGGCAGGTCTTGCCCGTGTAGCCCTTCGAGATGACGGTGCCGTCTTCGGGTGTCTCGAGCATCTTTTCCTTGAAGCCACGACCCGTGTGCGCCTCGTGTGTGGCGATGAATTTGGTGCCCATCCACACGCCTTCGGCGCCGAGTGCGAGCGACGCGACGAGACCGCGTCCGTCGAAGAGGCCGCCGGCGGCGACCACCGGGACCTTGCCACCGATCGCATCGACCACCTGGGGAACGAGTGCCATGGTGGCGATCTGGCCGGTGTGGCCGCCTGCTTCGGTGCCTTGTGCGATGACGAAGTCACACCCCGACTCGGCGGCAGCGACTGCGTGGCGCACCTTGCCGCACACCGACCCCACGAGCACGTTGTGGCGGTGCAACTCGTCGACCACTTCGCGCGGCACGCCGAGACCCGCGACGTAGATGCTGGCGCCGCCTTCGATCACGGCGCGGATGTTGCGCGCGACCGACTCGGGAGAAGCGGTGAGCAGATCGACACCGAACGGCTTCGACGTCGCCGCGCGCACCTTGGCCATCTCTTCCACCAACAGTTCGGTGCTCATCGGTGCGGCCCCGAAGGTGCCGATTCCTCCGGCCTCGGAGACCGCGATCACGAGATCGCTGTACGACACCCCGCCCATGCCGGCGAGCATGACGGGCAGTTCGATGCCGAGCATTTCGGTGAGACGTGTCTTCATGCCCGTCACCGTATACCCCGCGCCGGGCGGTGCCGCGAGCCGGCGATGTGTGCGCGGTCAGTGCCGGTACGCGCCGGGGCGTGCGAGAAAATCGCGGTGCCAACGCCTGGGCGTGAACGCCGCCGCGCGCATCTCGTCTTCGAACATCCAGCGTGTGAAGTTGCGTCGTGTCCAGTCGTTCGTGTCGACGAGACGCAGTGCCGCGTCGGCCAGTCGCGGGCGACCGAGTGCCGCCCCGACCAGGCGAGACATGCGGTGATCGGCGATGAACATACGGTCGAGCTCCCGGGAATGACGTGTCCGCACCCGGCTCGCGTCTCCGCCGGCGATGATCGCATGTGCGGCCGCCATGCCCGTCTCGAGTGCCTGGCCGATTCCTTCACCGGTGAGAAGATCGGTGGCGCACACTGCGTCACCGGCGAACAGCACCCGACCTGCCGACCTCACGGCGCTGTCGATACGGGCCGGAATCGGCCATGCGGTGTGGCGTCCCTCGAGTGTCGCGCCGTCGCCGAGTGCGGCTGCCACGTGAGGTCGCGACGCCAGCCCTCGCCAGATGTCGTTCATGTGCTGCACCGTCGCACCAGAGGTGCGCAAGATGCAAAAGCCCAGGTTGGCGCGACCGTCGGGAAGAGGAAACGACCATGCATACCCGGGCAACAAGTCGTCGTCGAACCAGACGTGCAACGTCGTCGCTGCCGTTCCGGTGACGTGCGAGACGTACTGGCGGAAGGCGTGCCACTCGCCGAGGTACCCCGGTGTCGAGAGCCCGAGACTGCGCCGCACGGGTGACCACATGCCGTCGGCCGCGACGAGCCAGTCGGCTTCGACGTCGCCGAGTGAGTCGATGCGCGCGACGACGTGCGACGAATCGTTCACGATGATGCTGTCGAAGGCGACGCCTTCGGTGATCTCGACGCCGGCAGCACGCGCGAAATCGACCAACGCCGCATCGAGATCGAGTCGCGGTGCGATCGCGGCGTAGAGCCCGTCGTCTGGCAGACGCAACCGCACACCGCGACCGCGAGGGGAACGAATCTCGACGTCGTGGCAGTCCTGCCAGGTGGCCACTGCTCCCGGGTCGAAGCCCAGTTCTTCGAGGCGCCTCAGAGCATTCGCGGTGAGGCCGTCGCCGCAGCACTTGTCGCGGGGAAAGGTGGCCTTGTCGACCACCTGCACGTGGTGTCCGGCACGAACCAACGTGACGGCCGCGGCGATGCCGGCGGGGCCTGCGCCGACCACCAGAACCTTCGTGCGGGAGCCCGATGCCACGCCACCCGAGGCTATGGGTGCTCGGCTAGGGCTGACGGGCTCGGGCTTCGTAAGATCGGTCACCGGTGCCGACCATGGCACCCCGTCACCCGAGGAGTGGACAATGTCGAAGATGTGCGAAGGTCGTGTTGCAGTCGTCACCGGAGCCGGTCGCGGCATCGGTCGTGAACATGCGTTGAGTCTGGCCGCACAGGGTGCCAAGGTCGTCGTGAACGACCTCGGCGGAAACGTCGACGGCTCCGGCGGTGACCTCTCGCCGGCCGAGCAGGTGGTGCAGGAGATCAAGGGCATGGGCGGCGAGGCCGTCGCCAACGGTGACGACATTTCGTCGTGGGAGGGCGCGCAGCGCCTCATCAACACAGCCGTCGAGTCGTTCGGCGACATCAACATCGTGGTGAACAACGCGGGCATCTTGCGCGACCGCATGCTCACGAACATGACCGAGGAAGAGTGGGACGCGGTCATCAAGGTGCACATGAAGGGCACCTTCGGCCCGACCCGTTGGGCCGCGGCCTACTGGCGCGAGCAGGCCAAGGCCGGCAAAGAGGTGTACGGCCGCGTGATCAACACCACGTCGGTGTCGGGTATCTACGGCAACGTCGGCCAGACCAACTACGGCGCCGCCAAGGCTGGTATCGCCTCGTTCACGATCATCGCCGCGCTCGAACTCGCACGTTTCGGTGTCACCGTGAACGCTGTCGCACCCGTGGCGCTGACCCGCATGACCGAGGGTCTCGGCAACGCGCCCGAGACCGACGAAGAGCGCGAGATGCGTTCGCCGCGCTGGATCGCCCCCATCGTGACCTGGCTCGCGGGCAACGAAGCGGCCCACGTGACCGGTCGCATCTTCGAGGCCTCCGGCCAGACGCTCGCGGTCGCAGAGGGCTGGCACCGCGGACCGAGCACGTCGCCGATCGACGACCCGACCAAGCTCGGACCGGTCGTTGCCGACTTGTTGAAGAACGCACGAGCGAACGCCGGCATGGACGGCAAGGACGGCTCGTGGCCGCAGAGCACGCTCGCCAAGTGAGCTGACTCGCACCGCAGTTTTTCGGCGTACTGTCGACACAAGAACACCAAACTCAAGGGGGACGAAAAATGGCGCTCAATCCGGCAGCAGTGGGGACGGTCGGCGATCCGTACCAGATCTCGTGGACTTCGAAGGACTCTCTGTTGTATGCAGTGAGCCTGAACGTGGGCTCCGACCAGCTCGAGTACGTCACCGAGAACTCGACAGGTGTGACCCAGAAGGCGCTCCCGACCATGCCGGTCGTGCTCGGCTCGGGACAGGGCGGCGGAAACTCGAACCCGATGCGCAACGTCGGTGAGTTCAACTTCGCGAACCTCGTGCACGCGTCGCAGGCGATCACGCTGCACCAGCCGCTCCCGGTCGAGGGCACTGCGACGGTGCAGAGCAAGCTCGTCGCGATGTACGACAAGGTGAAGGCAGCCGTCATCGTGACCGAGGCCGAGGCCACCGATGCCGCCGGCAAGCCGTTGTACTCGACTCGGTCGTCTGTGTTCATCCGTGACGCCGGGGGCTTCGGCGGCGAGCGCGGCCCGAGCGGTGCTGTGAACGAGGCACCCGACAAGGCGCCCGACCACGAGATCACCTTCCAGACGTCGGTCGACCAGGCGTTGCTGTACCGCTTGAACGGTGACCGCAACCCGCTGCACTCAGATCCCAACCACCCTGCCGTCAAGGCGGGAATCTTCCCGAAGCCGATCCTGCACGGACTGTGCACCTACGGCTTCACCGGCCGTGCTCTGCTGAATGCGCTGTGCGGCGGAGATGCCGACCGCTTCCGTCACATCGAGGGACGTTTCGCATCGCCCGTGTTCCCCGGTGATGCGCTCACGGTCAAGATGTGGGTGACCGGCAAGGGCGAGGCACTCTTCGAGACGCACGTCGGCGACCGCAAGGTCATCGACCAGGGTCTCGTCCGCTTCGACTGACCGGAACGGTCACGTGCTCGTCGAGGTGATCAGGTTCGCGCTCGCACCAGGCGTGGACCCCGGGGATTTCGTGCGACTGAACGACCGCTATCAGGAGGACGTCGCCTACCAATGTCGCGGTCTCGCGCGGCGCACTGTTGCGCGAGACGACGAGGATCGGTGGGTGGACATCAGGCTCTGGGCCGACGACACGACGCGCGACATGGCGGGCGATGACGTAGTACGTCAAGCATGGGACGACGCGGTCCGGATCGAGTCGCGAGAGGTGTACCGCGGACTCTGAAGAGAGTGGGTGAAGAGGCGCGCCATGTCGCGCCTCGAACGGGTGTTGTTCACTGTTGCACGAGCACCAAGTGGTTGCCGTCGGGGTCGGTGATCCCTGCGATCTTTGCTCCGCCCGGAATCTGGAACGGCTCGTACTCGCGGGTTCCTCCGAGTTCGACTGCACGCTCGAGTGATTCTGAGATGTCGCGCACCTGGATGTACAGCGAGATGTGTGCAGCCTCAGAGTGGTTGATGTGGCCGCCGATCCCGTTCTCGGGTCCACCGATGCCGGTGGGTATCTGCATGATGCCGCCGTCACCGATGTCCCAGTTGAACAGCGCCGAGTAGAAGGCCCGCTGACGTTGCGGATCCGGCGAAGCGATCGAGAAATAGACGACGGGTCGTGCCCAGTCCGGCGAAGTCATGTGCGGACTCTAGACGGCATTGTCATGTTCGGAGTCCGTAGAGGTCAGCCGAACAGCGTCCAGTCGTCGGGGGCGATGCCCCTGAGGGCGTCGTAGTCGACCTCCACACACGTGAACCCGCGTGACTCAGCCAGCGTGCGTGCCTGCGGCTTGATCGACTGCGCCACGAACATGCCGCGCAGTTCGCCCAGTGTCGGGTCGTTCGCCAGATCTGCCATGTAACGGGTCAATTGTTCGACACCGTCGATCTCGCCGCGCCGCTTCACCTCGATCACGACGGTTCTGCCGTTCGTGTCGCGGCACAGCAAGTCGACCGGGCCGAGTGCGGTGTAGTGCTCGCGGCGGATCAACACGAGTCCCGGTTCCATGGCGTCGGGGCTCGCCGCCAACAGTTCCTGCAGCTGCTTCTCGACACCGTCCTTGTCGAGTCCGGGGTCGTCACCGAGGTGGTGGTCCGACTCGTGGAGCACTTCGTGGAAGGTGATCGTCATCGTCTCGCCCTTCGGGTTGCGCACGACCCATTCGGCTCCGGTGTCTTCCAGTGTGTTGGGCGAGTTCATCCAGTTGAGCGGTTTGTAGGCACCGCCGTCGGCGTGCACCGCGACGCATCCGTCTGCCTTCACCATGACGAGACGCACTGCTTCGGCCAGACGGGTCTCGAGCCGTCCCGCGTAGACCACGCTGCAGCGTGCGATGCGAATTTTCACGCGACCATTGTCGCAGGCTCGCTCAGGACAGGACGTGTTCGCGCATGCGCTTCTGGATCAACTCGCGCCGCTGCTGGAGTTCGCGGTAGGTGAGCGAATCGACCGATTCGTCGACGCCGAGGCCGGCCTTCAGACTGCCCATGTCGACCTGGATCGAGTCGGGGTCGACGCCGAGTTCGGTGGCGAGGCGCGCACCGTGGCGTTGCATGAAGAGCATGGAGATGTTGGTCAACTCACCGATGATGTCGAGATCAGGGGCGAGCCGCGCGATGGCGCCGTCGAGGAACACCATGTTCTTCACGTACAGCATGAGTTCCTTCGGCAGTTTCGCCCCGTAGGCGAGCAGAGCCTTCACTATTCGCTGCACCTCGGCGACCAGCTCCTCGCCCGACAGCGAGGTCGGGTCGATGGTGGGTTGATCGAGACCGAGGTCGCGGATCACGGCGTCGATGTCGGTGTCGCGGGGGAGTGCACCGAGGTCACACAGTGCCTTCACCTGGCCGCGAATGTCGTTGGTGGTGGCACCGAGCATGAGACGCATGAAGGCGAGTCGACGCTTGTGGGTGAGACGACCGACGATTCCGAAGTCGAGGAGTGCGGTGCGACCGTCGGGGAGGACGAAGAGGTTTCCGCCGTGCAGGTCGCCGTGGAAGACGCCGTGGATCAGTGCGCCTTCCATGAAGGCGATCATTCCGGTCTTGACGACTTCTTCTGTGTCGATGCCGGCAGCGCGCATGCCGTCGACGTCGTCAAAATTGAAACCTTCCAGTCGTTCCATCACCAACACACGCCGGGCCGCGAGATGCGGGTGGGGACGGGGAACGAGGTAGCCGTTCTGGTCGAGTTCGCGCAGCATCGCCGCGACGTCGACCATGTTGGCGGCCTCCATGCGGAAGTCGAGTTCTTCGAGGATCGTCTCGGCGAACAACTCGACCAGCGCCGGCGGGTTTGCGAGCGCGGCGACCTTGATGCGACCGATGAGGAACGGTGCGAGCCAAGCCATCACACTGAGGTCGCGACGTACGGTCGCCGAGACCTGCGAGCGTTGCACCTTGACCACCACGTCTTCACCGGTGACAAGAGTGGCCCGGTGGACCTGTGCGATCGACGCGGCGGCGAGAGACTTCTTCTCGAACGTCGAGAACACGTCGTCGAGTCGGGCACCGAGATCTGACTCGACCGTGGTGCGCACCGTGTCCCACGGTTCGGGCGGTACCTGGTCTCGGCAGCGTTTGAATTCGTTCACCAATTCGGCGGGGAAGAGTCCTTCACCACTCGAGATGATCTGGGCGAGCTTGATGTAGGTGGCGCCGAGCTTCTCGATCGCGCGGCGCAGCCTCAGGGAGAGGTAGGCACGCGATTCTTCGGGGCTCGAGAACCGTCCGCGCCGTTTGCGCAGGTACCACGGCGCGAGCGCGAGACCGAAGGTCCATACCACCGTCACGAGGCGCCCGATCGGTGGCACCCGCCGTGCCTTCACGAGCGCCGGCACTTCTCGGCGTGCGGCGTCGCGCAGAACCAGCGCGACCCGCGACCAGCCGATGTCGTCGCGGTCGAGGACCCACGGCCCGTGGGACGTGAAGTTGCCCCACGACGTGTCTGGTGACGCTGATGTGTCGTGGGGGTTCGACATGGGAGAAGTCTGCCAACGCGCGACGCCGTCTCCTTGGTGAACCGGCACGACATCGGACACAATGACCCGTGTCGGGGGAGATGAGATGTCGCGTGGTCCGCTCACAGGGGTGAAGGTGCTCGAACTCGGGGTGTGGGTGGCCGCGCCGGCCGCGACCGGGCTGATGGCTGACTGGGGAGCCGACGTCATCAAGGTCGAACCGCCGACGGGCGACCCGCAGCGAGCGGTGTTCGGAGCACTCGGAGTCGCCGACCAGTCGGGAGTTCCGCCCTTCGAGATCGACAACAGAGGGAAGAGGTCGGTCGTGCTCGATCTCCGGTCCGACGCCGACATCGTGCGCATGGAGCAATTGCTTGCCGGCGCCGACGTGTTCGTCACCAATCTCCGGCTCGGTGCACTGCAGCGGCTCGGTCTCGATGCCGCGTCGGTGACTGCCCGTCACCCTCGTCTCGTCTACGGACTCCTGACCGGCTACGGCTCGAACGGGCCCGATGCCGACCGCGCTGGATACGACATCGGCGCATTCTGGGCACGGTCCGGTCTGGCGCACACGTTGGTCGCTCCCGGCGACAACCCGCCACAGGTGCGCAGCGGCCAGGGCGACCACACGACGGCGTTGTCGATGTGCGCCGGCGTGATGGCCGCGCTGTACGACCGCGAACGCACCGGCAAGGGTGGCGTGGTCGAGACCAGTCTGTTGCGCACCGGCATCTACACGATCGGTTGGGACGTGGGTGTGCAGTTGCGGTTCGGGAAGCGGACGTCGACCAAACGACGCGAACAGAATCCGGCGCCGCAGATGTTGAACTACACGTGTTCTGACGGGCGTTCATTCTGGCTGCTCGGACTCGAGGCCGACCGTCACTGGCCCGGACTCGTGGCTGCGATCGAGCGTGACGATCTCGCCCGTGACGCACGTTTCGCCACTGCGGTGTCGAGGGCGAAGAACTGCAGTGATCTCATCGCGATCCTCGACGATCACTTCGCATCCCGCGACTATGCGCACTGGACGGCGCGCTTCGACGCTCACGACGTGTGGTGGGCGCCTGTGAACTCGATACCCGAGGCGATCGAAGATCCACAGGTCGTCGCCTCGGGTGCGTTCGTGGAGATGACGCCGCAACCCGGCGAGGCCGCCTACCGAGCGGTGAATTCACCCGTCGACTTCGGCGGCTACACCCCGACCTACGGTGCAGTTCCGCGTCTCGGTGAGCACGATCCCTCGTGGTGACCGAGACCACCCGAGGGTGCGACCGAGAGTACGACTAGGAGCGTCGACCCCACAGAGCATCGAGCACGCCGTCGGCGTATTCGGGGCGACACACGAAGAAGTCGGGCAACCAGGCATCTGGTCCGTTGTAGACGAGCGGTGATCCGTCGAGACGACTGGCGTGCAGGCCGGCCGCGAGTGCGACCGCCGCGGGCGCTGCCGAGTCCCACTGGTACATGCCGCCGTCGTGCACGTAGATGTCTGACTCGCCGAGCAGGATCGACATCGCCTTCGCTCCGGCCGAGCCCAGTCGGTACGCGTCACAGTCGAGGTGTTCAGCCACGAGAATGGCCGAGTACGGCGCACGGTTGCGTGACGTCACGAGTCGAGGCTTTCCGCCGTGGGCAGGGGGGACGATCGCCGGAGGCGACGTCCCGAAGACCGTCTCGACCGACGGCAGTGACACCGCACCAGCAGAGAGCCGACCTTGCTCCCAGAGCGCCACGTGCACGGCCCAGTCGGCGCGGCCTTCGCCGTATTCCTGGGTGCCGTCGAGCGGATCGACGATCCACACGCGCTCGGACGTGAGGCGGCGACGGTCGTCGGTTCCCTCCTCCGAGAGCACCGCATCACCGGGACGCAGCGCCGCGAGCGCATCGACCAAGAAATGGTGTGCGAGCAGGTCGCCAGAGTCCTTCAGCTGCCAGACGGTGGTACCGCGTTCCACGAGCGCGATGCGGTGGGCGACCAGGCGCTCACCGGCGACGCGCGTCAGTTCGACTGCCAGCGCCGCGTCGTCGAGCCCGGTCCACGAGTCGAAGAGTTCGGCGTCGCTCATTCGCGCCGTCGGTTCACCGGTCACCGCGCGACAGGTCGATCGCGTCTCGCACAAGTGCGCGCACTTCGGCTTCGTCGGCGCCGGCCTCGATCAACATGCGCACCCGGTTCTCGACTCTCTCTGCGATCACCTCGTCGAACGTGTCGATGCGCCGCGTCGCTGTCACTGCAGACACCGCGATCAGCACGAGTGCCGCGACGGCCGTGACCATGCCGATCGAGAGCACCCAGCCTTCGTTGTTGCCGGCGATCGACGAGACGATGAGCCCCGGGATTCCCGCCACGAAGAGGGCGAAACAGACTGCCTTGACGATGCGAACGGCCATGGTCACCTCGCCAACGGCTTGTACTTGATGCGGTGCGGCTGGTCGGCGGCGGCTCCGAGTTCCTTGCGCCGCCATGCTTCGTACTCACTGAAGTTGCCCTCGAACCAGCGCACCTGGCTGTCGCCCTCGAAGGCGAGAACGTGTGTCGCGATGCGGTCGAGGAACCAACGGTCGTGGCTGATCACCACCGCACAACCGGGGAACTGCTCGAGCGCGTCTTCGAGTGCGCGCAGTGTGTCGACGTCGAGGTCGTTGGTGGGCTCGTCGAGCAGCAGCACGTTGCCGCCACGCTTGAGCAACTTCGCAAGGTGGACCCGGTTGCGCTCGCCGCCCGAGAGGTCACCGACGCGCTTCTGTTGGTCGCTGCCCTTGAAGTTGAAACTCGCCACGTATGCACGTCCGTGGATCTCGCGTCCGCCCACCTTCATGTGTTCGACGCCGTCGGTGATCTCTTCGTAGACGGTCTTGTCGGGGTCGAGCGCGTCGCGGTTCTGGTCGACGTAGCTCATGACGACCGTGTCGCCGACGGTGACCGATCCGGCGTCGGGGCTTTCCTGGCCGGCCAGCATCTTGAACAGCGTCGTCTTGCCGGCACCGTTCGGTCCGATGATTCCCACGATTCCCGCCGGCGGCAACGAGAACGAGAGGTTCTCGATGAGGAGCCGGTCGCCGAACCCCTTCGTGAGACCGTCGACGGTGATGACGGTGTCCCCGAGCCGGGGGCCGGCCGGGATCGCGATCTCCAGGCGGTCGGGTCCGCGCTCTGCGGCGAGTGCTTCAGCGTGCAACTTGTCGTATGCCGCGAGTCGCGCCTTGCCCTTCGCCTGGCGTGCCTTCGGCGACATCTTCACCCATTCGAGTTCGCGCGCGAGGGTGCGTGCACGAACCTCGTTCTGCTTCTCCTCGGCCTCGAGACGAGTGCGCTTCTGGTCGAGCCAGCTCGAGTAGTTGCCTTCGAACGGGAAGCCGCGACCGCGATCGAGTTCGAGAATCCACTTTGCGACGTTGTCGAGGAAGTAGCGGTCGTGTGTGATCGCCACGACAGTGCCGTGGTACTCCTGCAGGAATCGCTCGAGCCAGTCGACGCTCTCGGCGTCGAGGTGGTTCGTCGGTTCGTCGAGAAGCAACAGATCTGGTCGCGACAGCAACAGTCGGCACAGGGCCACGCGACGCCGCTCGCCACCGGACAGCGTGGTCACGTCGGCGTCGTTCGGGGGACAGCGAAGTGCGTCCATGGCGATCTCGACATTGCGGTCGAGGCTCCATGCGTCGGCGGCGGCGATCTTGTCTTCCAGGTCGGCCTGGAGAGCGCCGACCTTTTCGTAGTCGGCGTCAGGGTCGCCCCACATCGCCATCACTTCTTCGTAACGAGTGAGGATCTCGCGCACGGGAGCCACACCGTCCATCACGTTGCCGAGCACGTCCTTGGCGGGGTCGAGCGTCGGTTCTTGCTCGAGGAGACCGACCGTGAAGCCCGGGGTCAATCGGGCCTCGCCGGTGAAGTTGTCGTCGAGGCCGGCCATGATGCGCAGCAGGCTCGACTTGCCGCTTCCGTTCGAGCCGAGCACGCCGATCTTGGCACCGGGGTAGAAGGAGAGCGAGATGTTCTCGAGAACCGTGCGGTCGGGTGGGTAGAAGCGGCCCAATTTGTGGCAGGTGTAGATGAATTCATGAGCCATGGCGTGTTTCAGGCTAGTTCGGGGGTCCGGATTCCCTGTCCCCGGCCAAGGACTTGAGTAAGTTGACTGGGCACCCTCTGGTGCTGACACAAGGGGACAACATGATTGCTGTTGACATTCTCACTCGGGAACTGATCGGGAACTTCTGGTTCCGCTACTTGCACGTGCTGGCGGGCATCACCTGGATCGGTCTGCTCTACTACTTCAACTTCGTGCAGGTGCCGGGTCTCGCGGCCTACGGCGACAATGGAGCGGCTCGCAACGTGACCATCACCCAGATCGCGACGCGCGCGCTGTGGTGGTTCCGCTGGGCCGCCATCGCCACCCTCGGTACCGGTCTGCTCATCGTCGGTCTCGTGCCGAACTACATGAACGACTTCTTGAACCATGCGGGCAGCTCGCCGGCCAACGCCAAGAACGCCGCGATCACGGTCGGCATGTTGCTCGGCATCACGATGGCAGCCAATGTGTGGATGATCATCTGGAAGAACCAGAAGGTGGTCATCGCCAACGCCATCAACGTGCTCGACGGCAAAGAGGCCGACCCCAACGCCGCGACTGCAGGTCGCCGGGCCATGCTCGCGTCGCGCCAGAACATGATCTTCTCGGTCGCGATGTTGTTCTACATGGTCGGCGCAGCCCACTACTACGAGGGCTTCGGCTGGTCGGCCACGTCGGGCAATGCGAACACCTTCGTGATCATCGCGGTCGTCATCGGTGCGCTGCTGCAGTTGAACGCGCTCGGCAAGTTCGGTGGCATCAAGGCAGGCAACAAGATGTTGGTCATCTACGAGAGCCACAAGAACGCCATCATCACGAGCATCGTGCTGTGGGCGGTGCTCTTCGTGCTCTCGATCGTCTTCATGGGCTGATCGACCAGGTCGACCAAGAAAAGAGGCGCCGCCCGTGTGGGCGGCGCCTCTTTCGTTCTCCTGGGTGTGTTGCCTGACTACTCGACCACGAGCGTGGCGCGCATGTTGCCGTGTCCGGGGACGTCGCAGATGAGTGTGTAGGTGCCGGCATCGAGTGTCACGGTTCCTGAGTCGACGTCACCCTTCCGGTTCACCTCGAGTTTGTAGTTCGGTACCTTGGTGTCGCCCTCGGCGATGATGATCGTGTGGCGCAGCGAGTCGTCGTTCACGTACCCAATGGTCACGTCACCGGCGGGCACGGGGCCGTACGACTCGGCGTCGAACTTCAGACCCGACACCGCCTTGACGACCAGCGCTCCGGCGGGGACGGTCTCGGCCGGGCCCGAGTCTGCGCCTCCGCCGCATGCGGCGAGAATGGCGCCGAGGGCGACGGTCGACATGAGCGTGCGGGGGGTTGCCTTCATGGAGCGAATTTTACTGCTGTGACGGGCGACAGAAGGCCGGTCGCAGGCCCGTTCGCAAGTACCATTCGTCACGCGGACAACGTCGTCCGCCGTGACGCTCACACCGGCACGACACGGGCCTCAGGGCCACGATCGAGGCAAGACCATGGCTGACATTGCAGATCGCACCCAGGACTTCGGAGCCAATTCATGGCTCGTCGAAGAGATGTACGACCAGTTCCGTCGGGACCCTGACTCGGTGTCGGAGGCGTGGCGTGAGTTCTTCAGCGACTACAAGTCGCTCGGTGCGGCACCGCAGGCGCCCGTGGCAAACGGGCAACCAGCGCCGGCACCAGCCGCTCCGGTCGCGACCGCACCGGTGACGAACGGCAACGGCGCATCGACTGCCGCAAAGCCGGCTGCGCCGAGTGTTCCTGTCGGTGACGGCGTTGTCGAGCCGATCCGTGGTGTCGGGTCTGCGATCGCAGCGAACATGGAACGGAGCCTCACGGTTCCCACCGCGACGAGTTTCAGGAACGTTCCGGCACGGTTGCTCGAGGTCAACCGCAAGAGCATCAACGACTACCGCGCGCGCCACGGGTTGTCGAAAGTGTCGTTCACGCATCTCATCGCGTGGGCCATCGTGCGTTCCATCGCCGACGCAGTGCCGGTGATGCGCAATGCCTACACCGTCGACGAAGCCGGCAAGCCGCTGTTGATCCGCAACCAGCACGTGAATGTCGGTCTCGCAGTCGACGTCGACAAGGGCGACGGAACGCGCTCGCTCGTGGTGCCCGTGCTGCGCGCCGCTGACACACTCGATTTTGCCCAGTTCCTCGTCGCCTACGACGACATCATCCGCAAGGTGAAGGCGAACAAGTTGGGCATCGACGACTTCCAGGGAGCGAACGTCTCGATCACCAACCCCGGCACCATCGGAACCGTGCAGTCGGTGCCGCGACTGATGCCCGGACAAGGTGTCATCGTCGGCGTCGGCAACATCGACTATCCGGCCGAGTTTCAGGGTGCAGACGAGTCGAACCTGAACACCCTCGGCGTGTCGAAGGTGGTGACGATCACCAGCACCTACGACCACCGCATCATCCAGGGCGCCGAGTCAGGCCTGTTCCTGAAGCGCGTCCACGAATTGCTGCTCGGCGAGCACGGTTTCTACGACGATGCGTTCCGCAGTCTCGAGATTCCGTACCAGGCCGTGCAGTGGGCCGCCGACACCTCGCCGATGAACCGCGAAGAGTCGATGATGGAGAAGCAGATGCAGGTGAGCACGCTGGTGCGTGTGCACCGCGTGCGTGGTCACCTCATCGCCGACATCGACCCCCTGCGCTGGAAGGAGCCGCGCCTTCCGCGCGAACTCGACCCGGCGACCTATGGACTCACCATCTGGGACCTCGAGCGTGAGTTCCTCACCGGCGGCGTCGCCGGCAGCAGGAAGATGAAACTCGACGAATTGCTCGGTGTGCTGCGTGATGCGTACTGCCGCACCATCGGCGTCGAGTACATGCACATCCAGGACACCGACGAACAGCGGTGGATCCAGTCGAAGATGGAGGGCATCACCTTCACTCCGACCCTCGACGAGAAGCTGCGGATCCTCGAGCGTCTGAACGCCGCCGAGGCATTCGAGAAGTTCCTCGCCACCAAGTACGTGGGAACCAAGCGATTCGGTCTCGAAGGTGCCGAGTCGATGATCCCGATCCTCGACCAGGTGCTCTCGTGTGCCGCCGACGCCGGTTTGCACGGTGCGGTGCTCGGCATGATGCATCGCGGTCGACTCAACGTCCTCGCGAACGTGATGGGCAAGAGCTACGACCAGATCTTCAAGGAATTCGAAGGCCACGTCGACCCGAACTCGGTCCAGGGAAGTGGCGACGTGAAGTACCACCTCGGCGCCAAAGGCGCCTACGTGTCGGCGTCGGGCACCTCGATCGACATCGAACTGGCCGCGAACCCGAGCCACCTCGAGACCGTCGACGGTCTCGTCATGGGCATGGTGCGCGCCAAGCAGGACCAGATCGTGCCACCGTTGTTGTTCAGTGTGTTGCCGGTCCTCATCCACGGTGACGCGGCATTCGCCGGACAGGGCATCGTGGCCGAGTGTCTGGCGATGAGCGACACGAGCGGATACCGCGTGGGCGGGACCGTGCACCTCATCGTGAACAACCAGATCGGCTTCACGACTGCTCCTCAGTACGCGCGCTCGTCGCTGTACGCGACCGACGTCGCAAAGACCGTTCAGGCTCCGATCTTCCACGTGAACGGCGACGATCCGGAGGCCTGCGTGCGAGTGGCACGCCTCGCTTTCGAGTACCGCGAGAAGTTCCACAAAGACGTCGTGATCGACATGATCTGCTACCGCCGTCACGGTCACAACGAAGGTGACGACCCGAGCTACACCCAGCCGCTCATGTACAAGGCGATCGCCGAGAAGCGCAGTGTGCGCAAGATCTACGTCGAGCAACTCGTCAAGCGCGGCGACATCAGCCTCGATGTCGCCGAACAGGCACTGCAGGACTACCAGAGCAAGTTGCAGGGCGCGCTCGACGATGCGCGGGCGAAGGCTCCCGCGAAGGTGAAGGCGGGCAAGCCGCCGGCTCCCGTGGGTGTCCTGCCGCACGTCGAGACCGGTGTCGACGAAGCCACCATCCGTCGCGTGTTCACGCAGTTGACCAACTACCCCGAGGGGTTCACGCCACACCCGAAGCTTGCGCGGCAGTTCGAGCAACGTGCGAAGCAGTTCGAGACCGACGGCGACTTCGAGTGGGCAGTCGGCGAGGCACTCGCCTTCGGAACGTTGCTCGTGGAAGGCTTCGACGTGCGCCTCGCCGGCGAGGACTCGCGCCGGGGCACGTTCAGCCAGCGCCACGCCGCGCTCGTCGACAACGAGAACGAGAACATCTGGATCCCGCTCCAGAGTGTCCCCGGTGCCACCGGCAAGTTCTGGGTGTACGACTCGTTGCTGTCCGAGTACGCCGCGTTGGGTTTCGAGTACGGCTACTCGCACACGAACCCGAACGCTCTCGTGATGTGGGAGGCGCAGTTCGGTGACTTCGTGAACGGTGCCCAGATCGTGATCGACCAGTACCTCGTGGCAGCCGAAGACAAGTGGAACCAGCAGAACGGTCTCGTCTTGCTGCTCCCGCACGGCTACGAAGGTCAGGGTCCGGAGCACTCGAGCGCACGCATCGAGCGTTTCCTCCAGTCGTGCGCCGAGGACAACATCCAGGTGGTCAACGCCACGACCGCGGCCCAGTACTTCCACGTGCTGCGCCGTCAGGTGCACCGCGACGTGCGCAAACCGTTGGTGATCTTCACTCCGAAGCAGCCGTTGCGCATGAAGGAGAGCCGCTCGACCATCGCAGATGTCACGACCGGCTCGTTCCAGGAAGTTCTCGACGACCCGAGGGTGACCGACCGTTCGTCGGTGCGGCGCATCGTGCTCTGCAGCGGCAAGGTTGCATGGGATGCGATGTCCGAGCGCGACAACCGCAACGCACCGGTCGCGGTCGTGCGCGTGGAGCAGCTGTACCCGTTCCCGATGGACCAGATCAACGAGGTGATCGCCCGTTATCCGAATGCCTCCGAGATCGTCTGGCTGCAGGAAGAGCCCGAGAACATGGGGCCGTGGCACTTCGTGGAGCACCGCATCTGGCGTCTGAAGGACCGCGGATTCGACCTTCGTCACGCCGCTCGCGTGGAGTCTGGCAGCCCGGCGACGGGTTCGAAGACGATCCACGACCAGGAGCATGCCGACCTCATGGACGAGACCTTCGCCGGCCTCTGACCCGTGCGGGACGAGTGTGAGCCGACCAGGCTCGCTGTCGTCAATCGAAGTAGAGCGAGAGAATCGACGACAACTCGTCGAGAGCCGTGTCGGGGTCGACGACCTTGATGGTGCGCATGCCCATTTCTGCCGCAGGTTTGAGATTCACGCCGAGGTCGTCGAGAAAGACGCACGCGGCGGGGTCGACGCCGGCGGTACGGCATGCGATCTCGTAGAAGGCTCGCTCAGGTTTGCGCACGCCGACCTTGCTCGACTCGACCACGTGGTGGAAGCGCGACATGACATCTGCGATCTGTGCCGAACGCTCGTCGACTGTGGGGCCACGTGAGACCACGTTGTTGGTGAGACATGCGGTCACGTAGCCGGCGGCGATGACAGCATCGAGTGCCGAGACCATGCGTGGCCGCACCTCGCCCGCCAGCAGAGCCAGCACGTCGGTGCCGGGTACCCGGTGCCCGAGCAGTTCGCTCTCGGTGGCGAACAGTGTGTCGAACTCCTCCGGAGTGATCTCGCTGCGTTCGAGCAGGGCCCACGCGTTGGAGTCGGGGTTCGTGGCGTTGACACGGCGGATCAGGTCGAGGGGGAGACCGTTGGTGGTCTCATAGCGGTTGAAGGCCTCGAACGGGCTCGACAAGATGACTCCGCCGAAATCCCAAAAAACAGCAGAAATCGCTGGTTTCGTCACTGCCGAAGCGTAGACCCTCGAGTCGTGCCGGTGGGGCTCCGGAGTGGTTGACTTGTCAGGGTGGTGAAGAACATCATCGTCGACGGCTCGAACATCGCCACAGAAGGGCGAAGTTCGCCCAGTCTGGCTCAGCTGAACGAGGCGGTGATCGCCCTCATGCGCGAGTACCCGGGGGCCAAGGTCTCCGTCGTGGTCGATGCCACCTTCGGGCACCGCATCGCGCGCAAGGAAGTTGCCGAGTTCAACAAGGCCATCGAGCACAACGAGCTCGTGGCGCCGCCGGCGGGGGCGGTGGGCAGGGGAGATGCCTTCGTGCTGGCGATTGCCGACAAAGTGAACGCCTCGATCTTGTCGAACGACAGTTACCAGGAGTTCCACGGCAAGTTCAAGTGGCTCTTCGAGCCCGGTCGCCTCATCGGAGGAAAGCCCGTGCCGCACGTCGGCTGGGTGTTCGTCGAGCGACTTCCGGTGCGGGGGCCCGTGAGCCGACGCTCCACCAAAGAGGGCAAGGTCGTCACCAAGGTGCCCCAGGCGAGTCCCGAGGCGAGCAAGCCGATGCCGGTCCCGAAGTCTCCGCCACCGAGTGCGGCGCGGCCGAGTACCGCACGCCCGACCGCCGCCGCGCCGGCAACCCCGACCGGCTCCAAGGTGAAGATGGCCAACGAGGTCATGCCGTATCTCCAGTTCGTCGAGAAGCACAAGGTCGGCACCAAGGTGAAAGCCACCATCGCGGAGTACACGTCGAACGGTGCAACGGTCTCGATCGGTGATGTGAGCGGGTATCTGTCGTTGAAGCACATGGCGTCACCGCCACCGAGGGCGGCCAGGGAGTTGTTCAAGATCGGCGACACCGTGCAGTTGGTGATCGTCGGGTACACACCGGCGCGTCGCAGTGTCGATTTGGCGGTGCCCGGCGTCGACGTGCTCGTGGCTGCCGTCACGACCAAACCCGAGAAGAAACAGACGGCGAAGCAGTCGGTCGCCAAGAAAACTGCCGCCAAGCAGGCTGGAGTCGCGAAGAAGACTGCCGCTGCGTCTGCCACACCTGCAGCGAAGAAGGCGACGGGAGCAGGGAAGGCGACGGTGGCCAAACCGACCACGACGAAGTCGCCGGCAGCCAAGAGCCCGGTAAAGAAGGCACCGACAGCGACCAGACCCGCCGCCAAGAAAGCCGCCGTCAAGAAAGCCCCGGCGAAGGCGACCGCCGCGAAGAAGAGTCCCGCGAAGAAGTCCGCCGCGAAGAAGGCCTGACCGTGCTGATTGCAACGTGGAACGTCAATTCGCTGAAGGCGAGGCTGCCCCGGGTCGAGGAGTGGCTCGCCGACGTGCAACCCGACGTGCTCTGCATGCAAGAGACCAAACTCGCACAGGAGAAGTTCCCGACCGGTGCCATCGCGGCACTCGGATACGAGAGTGTTCACTTCGGACAGGGTCAGT
Organism: uncultured Bifidobacterium sp.; assembly: GCA_964416135.1. GTDB lineage: Bacteria > Actinomycetota > Acidimicrobiia > Acidimicrobiales > Ilumatobacteraceae > UBA2093. The sequence continues at coordinate 75,073 of CAYQCU010000004.1, read as the reverse complement.
GGAACGGTGTCGCCATCTGCTCGCGAGTCGGACTGGCCGACCCACTCGCGAACTTCGCCGCCGGGGTGGAGCCCGATCACGAGGCGCGCATCGTGACGGCCACGTGCGGAGGTGTGCGTGTGTCGTCGGTGTACGTGCCGAACGGGCGTGCTCTCGACAACGACCACTACACCTACAAGTTGTCGTGGCTTGCTCGTCTCCGCCAGCACCTCGATGCAGACACCACCCCGACCGACGACGTGGTGGTCGCCGGTGACTTCAACATCGCCCCCGACGATCGCGACGTGTGGGATGCGTCGGAACTGGAGGGAGCGACGCATGTCAGCGAACCGGAGCGTGACGCACTCGCGACAGTGTGTGCCTTCGGGCTCGAGGACACGTTCCGGCGCTTCCATGACGACGCCGGGCTCTTCTCGTGGTGGGACTACCGGGGTGGCGACTTCCACAAGGGGCGCGGCATGCGCATCGACCTCGTGCTCGCCTCGCGCAGTGTTGCCGAGCGTTCCACGTGGACATGCGTCGATCGCAATGCACGCAAGGGTCAACAGCCGAGCGACCATGCTCCGGTTCTGCTCAGGATCGACGACAAGTGAGCGAGATAGACGGCACCGGCACTTTCAGTTTCCCGCCGTTCCACGACCGCAGCGGTGAACACTCTGCCGGAGACATCGCGCGTATCAACCTCACCGTGCGGATGCGTGCGCTCATCCTCGAGTCGATGCGCGGCACCGCCTCTGCCGACGACGTGAACGCAGCGGCTGTCCTGCTCGAGAGGGCCCTCGGTCATCTCGCCACCCCCGGCCCGGACGGGGCGGCGGCCACCGATTCGCACTTCATCGACCGCAGTCCGTTGATGGGGCTGATGAACGCGCTTGCACCGCCGATGACTCTCGAGATCGACCGTGAATCGGCCGTTGCGGTCGGCAAGGTGGTTTTCACCGAGCCGTACGAGGGACCCCCTGGTCACGTACACGGCGGCTTCATCGCAGCTGCATTCGACGAGGTGCTCGGACAGGCACAGTCACTCACCGGACGTCCCGGTATGACCGGTCGTCTCTCGACCGCGTACCGATCGCCGACCCCGCTGCACGCCGAGATCGTCTTTCGCGGGTGGGTCGAGTCGGTCGACGGGCGCAAGATCTTCACGAAAGCGACCGCGCACGCGGGCGAGACACTGTGTGCAGAGTGCGAGGGGTTGTTCTTGTCGATGCCGGAAGATCTCCTGCATCGGCTCCGGAAAGGTCGGGACTCAGGTTCTGTCTGAGCCGTCCAGTGGTGCATCCGCCACGAGCGCGAGAATCTCGTCGCCGAAGCGCTCGGCGAACACGGCATCCACGATTGCGGCGAGTTCGGCGCGCGTGTGCGGCTTGGTGTCGACGATGCGCGCCACCTGACGATCGGTCAGTACACCCTGTGGTGTGGTGCGTGCCGCTCGTGCGCGCCGTTCTCGCCAGCCTCGCACCGCCTCGAGCGCGCTGTCGGCGGCACGAGAGCGTGCGGCGATCGAACGAACATCGTCATCTGGCGGGCTCACGGCCGTGTGTCTGGTGGTCACGTGCGGCAAGAAGGGCGACGGTCCGGTGGAGCGTTCCTCACGACGGTCGGTCCATGTCACGACCAACTGGTGGCCCGCACGTGTGAAGGCGACATAGGCGAGGCGGGCTTCCTCGCCGCGTGCGTCTGGTCCTCGGGCGGAGCGGTGCGGCAACAAGCCCTTCTCGGCTCCCACCACGATCACTGCCGGCCATTCGCGTCCCTTGGCCGAATGGAACGTCAGCACTTCGACGCCGCGTCCTCCGTCGACATCTGCCGACGTGGCGAGCCACGAACTGAAGGTGCGGCCGTCGACCGCCACAGACCGGTGTTCGTCGAGAAAGGTGCGGACGTGTGTCGCCACCGCGTGCTCGGGATCGTCGGCGGAGTAGTCGTCGCCGTCGAGAATGTCGGAACTCCACGTCGACAGAGCGTCACGTGACGTGAGTGACGCAGCCGTCTGGACGGCGTGTCCCCATGCTCCGCCCTGTCGCGCCGTGCGTACCGGTATCCCGTGCGCGACGAGATGGCTCCGCACAACGTCAGCGAGGGCGTTCACTCTCACCAGGACCGCCACACCGTCGTGCGCCCCGACGTTGCCGGCGAGCCGCCGGACGTGCCGCTCCACGGCCGTGAGTTCTGCTGCTTCGTCGCTGAATCGCTCCAGCTGCACCGGTGGCCCGGACAGACGCGCCGACACGGCTTCGGCCAGTTGGCCGTCGGATGCGAGAGCGCCGACGGCGAACGTGACGACCTCCGGCGTGCATCGGTAGTTGGAGGGGAGTGAGACGACACGAGCGGGGGTCGAGACCCCGGGCAAAGTGTCGAAGAGGGATCGGTCGGCGCCGTTGAAACCGTAGATGGCCTGGTTCGGGTCTCCGACGAGGAAGAGATCGGGATCGTCACCGGCGATCGCGCGCACGAACTGCCACTGCAGGGGGTTCATGTCCTGGGCTTCGTCGACCAGGACGTGGCGGAACTGGAAGCGCACCGAGTCGCAGAAGCGATTGTCGCGGTGACACCGTTCGACCACATGGGCGAGGAAATCGTCGAGGTCGACCACTCCGCGGCGCGACTTCTCGGTCTCGTACGCCGACACGACACTGGCGAACCGGTCGTCTGTGACCGGCAGTCGACGACCGCTGGCTCGCCAAGATCGCGCGGCATCGTTTGCACTCTCGCCGCGGGTGCGCATCCAGTCATAGGCGGCGAGAAGATCCGTCACGCCTCCCGATCGGGCGTCGTTGCCGAGTGCCGCCGACATCAGCGACGCGCGGTTGGTGGCGATCACAGGAACACGACGCGAACGGTTCTGCAGGTCTTGGATCATCAACCGGCGTGCGACGGCGTGGAAAGTGCCCAGTGTCGGGGTGCCGTCGATGTCGAAGTCGCGCAGACGCGCGCGCAGTTCCGACGCGGCCTGTCGTGTGAAGGTGAACGCGACGGTGCGGTCGCAGTCGGCCGATTCGGCGACGGTGCGCCACGCTATGCGTGTGGTGAGCACGCGGGTCTTGCCGGAACCGGCGCCCGCACGCACGACGACCAGTCCGCCGGGTGCGGTGACCGCCTCACGTTGGTCGGGATCGAGTCCTGACAGCAGTGTCTCGGCATCAGCAGGCTGCGGGTGCTCGAGCGATCTCACCGCCACAAACTAGGCGGTTGCTACCCTTGCCGTCCTGTGCCGTTCCCGCGACGTCTCCTGAACGACCATGAGTCGATGGTGCTCGACTTGCACCCGCACTGGTGGTTCTTCGGTGCGCCGCTGCTGTGGGTGATCGCCACGCTGATCGGCGGGTCTGTGGTGCTGGTGCGCGTCGACGGTGCGCTCGGCGAGGTGCTGAGGCTGCTCGTCATGGGGTCGTTCGTGGTGTGGTCGGCCGTTCTCGTGGTGCGGCTCGTGAAGTGGCGCACCACCTACTTCGTCGTGACTTCGCAGCGGCTGATCTACCGGCAAGGGGTCGTCGCCCGTGACGGGGTCGAGATTCCTCTCGACAGGGTGAACAACGTGAACTTCTCGCAGTCGATGTTCGAGAGGTTGCTCGCGGTCGGTGACCTGCTGGTGGAGTCCGGCGGACAAGACGGCCAGCAACGGTTCAGCGACGTGGCCCAACCCGAGAAGGTGCAGAACATCATCCACTCGACGATCCGCGAGCTTCGCGCCACGAACACGGCCGGCGGCACTCCTCTCGGGGGGATCGCCCACGAACTGGAGCGACTCGAGGCCCTTCGCGACAGGGGAACCCTCACCGACGCCGAATTCGAGGAGCAGAAGCGCCGTCTCCTCGGTTGAGCGCCGCCTTCGGTGCTCGCCGGTGCGAAGTGTGAGAATGGGCACATGCCGAGAGCCACACTGACCAGCGGGGTCGAGATCGAGTACCAGACCATGGGTCGCCACGGAGACCCGACCCTGTTGTGGATCATGGGCTTCACCGCCCAGATGACGGCATGGCCCGACGAACTGTTGAAGATGTTCGTCGATCAGGGTTTCCACGTCATCCGTTTCGACAACCGTGACTGCGGGCTGTCGTCGAAGCACGACGGCGTGATGGTCGACACCGACGCGGTGACTGCCGCCGCGCTCATGGGTGATCCGCCGCCACCGGTGCCCTACACACTCTCTGACATGGCCGCCGATGCAGTGGGTGTGCTCGACGCGGTGGGTGTCGAGCGAGCACACGTGATCGGGGCGTCGATGGGGGGCATGATCGCCCAGACATTCGCCATCGAGCACCCCGGACGTACCGCGAGCCTGACGTCGATCATGTCGATGCCTGGTGACCTGGCTTATGGAAGCCCGACTCCGGAGGCGATGGCTGCACTGCTCGCACCTCCGGCGCCGTCGCGTGCCGACTACATCGAAAGTGCCGCCAACTGGGCGGTGTGGTGTTCCAAGAAGCACTTCGATCTCGCCGAAGCTCGTGCACGTGCCGCACGTGAGTACGACAGGTCGTTCTACCCGGAAGGTGCGCACCGTCAACTGGCTGCCATCTATGCCTCGGGAGATCGTTCGGAGGCATTGCGCGACGTGGCGGCACCGACGCTCGTGATTCACGGTCGCGACGACACGTTGATCACGCCGTCGGGAGGGGAGCGCACGGCTGAGTTGGTGCCTGGTGCACGACTGGTGATGGTCGACGACATGGGTCACGACCTGCCGATGCCGCTGTGGTCGATGTATGTCGAAGAGATCACCTCGCACGCACGCGCTGCGCACAACTGACAGACACGACCGATACCCAGACACAACCGATTCAAGGAGGACGAGATGCCGGGACCACTCGCCGGATACAAGATCATCGAGATCGCAGGAATCGGGCCAGGCCCGTTCGCGGCGATGTTGCTCGCCGACATGGGGGCAGAAGTCGTGCGTGTCGACCGTGCACAGGCGGTGCGCGGACCTGCACCCGACACACCGGCGGGTGATCTCATGCTGCGGGGGCGTCGCAACGTCGCCCTCGATCTGAAGCACCCCGACGGCGTCGAGACACTTCTCAAGATGGTCGAGAAAGCCGATGCGATCATCGAGGGCTTCCGTCCCGGCGTCATGGAACGCCTCGGTGTCGGTCCCGACGTGTGCCTTGCCCGCAACCCGCGAATCGTGTTCGGGCGCATGACCGGCTGGGGTCAGGAGGGCATGTACGCCAACGCAGCCGGCCACGACATCAACTACATCGCTCTCGCCGGGTCGCTCGCACATTTCGCACGCAAGGGTGAGGCCCCGGTGCCGCCACTGAACATGGTCGGTGACTTCGGCGGTGGTGGCATGTTCCTCGCCTACGGCGTGGTCTGTGCGCTGCTCGAAGCCCAGAAGTCGGGCAAGGGCCAGGTCGTCGACACCGCCATGGTCGACGGTGCCGCGGTACTCATGACCATGTTCTGGTCGTTCAAGTCGATGGGCATCTTCGACGAGAACGCACCGGGAACGAACCTGCTCGACACGGGTGCGCACTTCTACGACGTGTTCGAATGTGCCGACGGCAAGTACGTCTCCATCGGCTCGATCGAGCCACAGTTCTATGCCGAACTGCTCCGGCTCACGGGCCTCGAGGGCGACGAAGAGTTCGCGCGCCAGATGGACCAGTCGATGTGGCCCGCACTGAAAGAGCGCCTGCGGGGAGTCTTCAAGTCGAAGACACGCGACCAGTGGTGCGAGATCATGGAGGCGACTGACGTGTGTTTCGCGCCCGTGCTCACCATGAGCGAAGCCGCCGCCCACCCGCACAACACCGAACGACGCACGTTCGTGGAGGCGAACGGAAAGATGCAGCCGGCTCCCGCGCCGCGCTTCTCGCGCACCACGCCAGAGATCGGCCGTGCCTCGGCACACCCCGGCCAGCACACTGCGGAAGTGCTGGTCGAGTGGGGCATAGACGGTGCCGATGCGGCGCTGTCGAGCGGTGGCGCAAAGCAAGCCTGAACGAAAAGGACAACTTCGTGGCAACTCTCGTGTGCTTCCATGCGCACCCTGACGACGAGTGCATCCAGACCGGTGGCACGATCGCGCGCGCAAGCGCCGACGGTCACCGTGTCGTGTTGGTGGTAGCCACCAACGGCGACCACGGCGAAGTGCCGGCTGACCTCGCACCTGGCGAGACCTTGGTCGACCGCCGTCGTCGTGAGACCGAGGAGTCAGCACGAGTGCTCGGCATCGCTCGTGTCGCATGGCTCGGGTATGAAGACTCGGGCATGACCGGATGGGCACAGAACGACAATTCAGGCGCATTCATGAACGCCGATGTCGACGAAGCCGCCGAGAAACTGGCCTCTGTGTTGCGCGAAGAGTCAGCCGACGTGCTCACGACCTACGACTGGCACGGCGGCTATGGCCACCCGGACCACATCATGGTGCACAAGGTGGGTCACGCTGCCGCCGCGTTGGTGCCCGGGGTGCGAGTGCTCGAGGGCACGATGAACCGCGATCAGATCCGGCGCAGTCTGGCACTGGCTCGCGAGGCCGGATTGTTGTCGCCCGACGACGACTGGGACGTCGACGGACCCGCCGACGACGGCAACCCGATGGGTTCGACCGAAGAAGAGATCACACTCAAGATCGACGTGTCGGCTTTCACTGCGCAGAAACGCGCCGCGATGCGCTGCCATGCGAGCCAATTGTCGGACACCAGCTTCTTTCTTTCCATGGACGACGACCGTTTCGCACTCGCATTCGGAGCCGAATGGTTCATCGAGCCGGGAGCTCCGGGGCCGATGCGTCAAGGGTGGATCTTCGAATGAAGCGGATGCACCTGGTGCGCCACGGTCGCGCATCTGCCGGCTGGAACGTCGACCCTGACCCACCGCTCGACGACCACGGGCGCTCCCAAGCGCTCGCCGTTGCACAAAGGCTCGCTGCACTCGGTGCGCGTCCGGTGATCTCGAGTCCGTTGTTGCGGTGTCAGCAGACCGCGTTCCCTCTCGCCACATCGTGGGGTGTCGAGATTCGCATCGAACCTGGCGTGGCCGAGATTCCCTCGCCCGAGGGATTCACGGTCGAGTCACGCGGCGAATGGCTGCGCGAGGTCATGGCCGGCACGTGGAGTCAAGCGGCGTCGATGTCCGGTCAGCAGTACGTGCACTACCGCGACAAAGTCGCTGACACGTTGCGCGCCTTGCCAGGCGACAGTGTCGTCTTCAGCCACTACATCGCGATCAACGCCGCCATCGGCGTGGCGACCGGCGACGACAGAGTGGTGGTCGCACAGCTCGACAACTGTTCGGTGACCGTGATCGACGTGCATGGTGACGGTCGTCTCGAGATTGTGGAGATCGGCGGCCAAGCCGACACCGTCGTCCGGTGACCGACTTGCGTAAGATGGGGTCGTGATCGCTCTCATGTTGCTCGATGCCCACATCTCGTGGGCGTGGGTGCAGATCATCTCCAATGGCCTCGCTGGCCTCTGGGCATTGTCGGCTCACAAGGTTCAACCCTTGCGTACCCGCGCACTGTGGTGGTTCACCGGGTTGGCCCAGTTCACGGTCTTCGTGCAGGTCGTTCTCGGTGTTGCGCTCGTCAACAAAGAAAAGCTGGAGTTCCCGGCGTTCCATGCCTTCTACGGGTTCGTGGCAATCATGGCGATCGCGATCATCTACTCGTATCGTCACCAGATGAGGAGCAAGGTCTACTTGCTGTACGGGTTCGGTGGGCTGTTCTTGATGGGTCTCGGAATTCGCGCGTTGCTGGTCGGCCAGAACTAGTCCGAGGGTCTATAGCACCGCTACAGCTCGTCATCTAGTATTTCTAGGGTGAGGCTTCGTCGCATTTTCTCTGCCGGTCTTCTCGTGCTGGCGACAGCCGTGCTGGCGGTTCCATCGCCGGTCTCAGCATTCGCAGGCGGCGCTGGTAGCAGTGCGAATCCGTATCAGATAGCGACGTGCTCTCAGCTGTTTGCGATTGACGACTCGACCGCAAACCTCGCCTCTCATTACGTCTTCATCAACGATGTGGACTGCTCCGTTGGATCGGAGAGTCCGATGTCGACGAGCAGCCCGTTTTTTTCGGGAACGCTCAACGGAGCGAACTACTCACTCCTGGGACTTGACATCACTTGCACGTCAGGATGGGGTTGCGCTCTGTTTCAGGGGGTGTCCGGAAGTGCCTCGATCAGCAACCTGACGGTTGTTTCGCCGTTGATCAATTCAAGCGGTGTCGCGTCCGGGGGCAGTCCGGCGAATGCCCACACTGGAGTACTCGTCGGCCAAAGTGGCAGCACTTCGAATCCTTCGTTCAGCGGGATCACAATTGCGGGCGGAACCATCGATGCGGGCGTCAGAAAGGCAACTGGCGGGCCCTCGGCAGGTTCGATCGCTGGCCAGATTTACCGTGGCACTATTTCCAACTCGACGTCATCTGCCACCGTAACTGGGAGTGTCTACGTCGGCGGTCTGGCCGGGATGCTTGGTGACCAGAACACAACGTGTAGCGCAGGCTCACCTTCACTGTCCGGCTCGACGTTCACGGGCAGTGTCAGCGGATCCCAATATGTCGGCGGGTTGATCGGTGAGTTCGGACCGAACCGCGGTAAAGACCTCTGCGAGATCACGAACTCATCGAACAGCGGAACGGTGACTGGGACGGTTGGCGGTACGGCCACCACGTGCAGCATCATCGGAGGTGTCGTCGGACAACTCTGGGAAGCCACGGTGGAGGACTCCCATAACTCGGGGGTCGTCAACGGTGGAACAAACAGCTGTGACGACGTAGGAGGAATCGTGGGTTGGGCTCGCGGCAACTCTCTGTCGAACTCGTCAATCGAGAGTCCGAGAATTCTCAAGGCTTTCTCGACGGGAGCAGTGTCCGCAGAACACAGGGTCGGCGGTATCGCCGGCACTTGTGACCGCGGAGACCTGACGTTGTCCTACTCGACGGGAACCGTGACAAGTAGTGGAACCTATTCCGGGGGCATCTCCGGATGGACGTCCTGCTTGACCTCCGACACCTACTCGCGAGCAAACGTGAGCGGGGTTACGTACAGTGCCGGATTTGCGGGCGGAATCGACTTTTATGGAATCAGCAAGTCGTATTCCACGTCGACGTCCAGGGGATTCGTCGGATTCCGGAGCTCGGGCTCGTGCACGAATTCGTTCTGGGACACGACCATCGGCGCCGCCAACTCAACTCCCTGTGGTCCGACTGGCAAGACCACAGGCGAGATGAAAACACAGTCAACCTTCACGGGGGCGTCGTGGGACTTCACGTCAGGGACTGGAATCTGGTCGATCGACCCTGCGATCAATGATGGCTACCCCTATCTCGCGAATGTGGGTGGACAGGCACTTGCGGCGCCGACGGTGGTGCTGAGCGCTGTGTCGTCCACCTCCACGACGCGGAACATCCAGTTCCGCCTCACGGCGACCACCGGACAGATCAACTGTTCCACGGTCTCGGCGGTCGATGGAGTCGACTTCGACCTGACGAACATCGTCTCGATCACCATTGCTCAGACGAACCCGACTGTGTGCACGATCTCGGCGGTGTCGACCATCTCGGCAGACGGTGCCACGGGCACGAGTTCTCTCGCGGAAGCATCGACGTTCTCTGTGTCGTATTCCGGTTCTGCGAACCAAACGAACATCTCGTCGGGAGCCCCGGCCTCGGTGACGGTGTCGATCCCAGCTGCCGCAACAACCACCACGGTCGCGGCAACCACCACGACGGTCGCGTCGGTGACGACCACGACGAACGCGCCATCATCGGGTGCGTCGGCCACGACGACAACTACGGCTGGTTCGCCCGCGACGACGGTGGCACCGTCGAACACTGCTGCGCCGGCCGGTGTGTCCGGAGGTGTCACGACGACCGTTCCGGCCCGTGACGATGATGGAGCAGACGCCACTGATGGATCGGTGACCCCTGCTGCGTCGGCGACGACGACCACTTCGACGATCCCGGCTGCACCGGTGTCGACCCTTCCGCCGCTCGACGTCCCACCGGTGTCAGACGGTGGGGGAGCGCTCACCATCGGCGGCCGACGTGTGGAGGCGACCGTCACGCGCGAAAACAACCAGTTGATTCTCGAAGCCGGTCCGATCGTGGCGCGCATATCTGCGCTCAAGCGTGAAGGTGGCCGTGCTCCGCTCGATGCCGACGGACGTATCCGCATGATGGCCGGCGACTCCGTCGAGGTCGAAGTGACTGGTTTTGGTCCCTCGACCGAGGTGGAGGTGCGGTTGTATTCGGAGCCGACACTGCTCGGCAGGAGCGGCGTGAATGACGAGGGCCAGTTGCTCGCGTCGTACGAGATTCCAGAGGCTGTCTCAGACGGCGATCACACGGTGGTGCTTGCCGGAGAGAGTCGAGAGGCCGAAGAGCTCGTGTTTGCGCTGTCGGTTGCGATCGGCGAGCAGAACGAGGGTCCGTCGTTGTTCACGATCTTCGTGCTGATTCCGCTCGGGCTGGCGGCAGCCGGTGCGTTGATCATTCCGGCTGTGCTGCGCCGCCGGCGCCGAGAACAACCGGCGTAAGCGGGAACTACCGCCGCAGAACAGCAAAAGACCGGCCGACCCTGGTGGGCCAGCCGGTCTTTCGTGCGAGTCGATCTCAGCCGAGGGCTGAGGCGAGTGTGTCGAGTTCCTTGGTGAGGCGTTCGGGCAACTTCGCGCCGAACGACGCGTAGTGGTCACGAATCTGCGGGATCGCCTGCTTCCAGCCGTCGACGTCGACCGAGAGAATCTCGGAGAGGTCTGCCTCGTCAACCTCGAGTCCGCTCGTGTCGAGGTCGCCTGTTCCTGGCAGCCAGCCGATCTCGGTCTTGACAGCCGACGCGGTGCCGTCGATGCGTTCGAACACCCACTTCAACACGCGGCTGTTCTCGCCGAAACCCGGCCACAGGAAGCGACCGTTCTCGTCGCGACGGAACCAGTTCACGAAGAAGATCTTCGGCAGGTTGTCGCTCTTGGTCGCCGATCCGATCTTCAGCCAGTGGCTGAAATAGTCGGCCATGTTGTAGCCGCAGAAGGGGAGCATCGCCATCGGGTCGAACCGCAGGTTGCCGACCGCACCTTGCTGGGCGGCGGTGGTCTCAGAGGCCATGATCGAGCCGAGGAACACGCCGTGGTCCCAGTCGAAGGCCTCGGTCACGAGCGGCACCGTGGTGCGGCGACGACCGCCGAAGAGAATCGCCGAGATCGGAACGCCACGCGGGTCTTCCCACTCGGGCGCCATCGACGGGCACTGCGAGGCGGGAGCGGTGAAGCGGGCATTCGGATGGGCAGCCGGGTTCTCTGACTCGGGGGTCCAGGTGTTGCCCTTCCAGTCGGTGGCGCGAGCCGGCGCGACATCGGACATGCCCTCCCACCACACGTCGCCGTCGGAGGTGAGGGCGGTGTTGGTGAAGAGGCAGTTGCCCCAGAGTGTCTCCATTGCGTTCGCGTTGGTGTCGTAGCCGGTGCCGGGCGCCACGCCGAAGAAACCCGCCTCGGGGTTGATCGCATAGAGGCGTCCGTCGTCACCGAACTTCATCCAGCAGATGTCGTCGCCGATGGTCTCTGCCTTCCAGCCCGGGATCGTCGGCACGAGCATCGCAAGGTTGGTCTTGCCGCACGCCGACGGGAAGGCAGCCGCGATGTACTTCGAGGCACCTTCTGGGTTGGTGAGCTTGAGAATCAGCATGTGCTCGGCCATCCAGCCGGCATCGCGCGCCATCACCGAGGCAATGCGCAAAGCGAAGCACTTCTTGCCGAGCAGGGCGTTGCCGCCGTAGCCCGAGCCGTACGACCAGATCTCACGTGTCTCGGGGAAGTGCACGATGTACTTGTTGTCGGGGTTGCAGGGCCATGCGACGTCGGCCTCGCCCGGGGCGAGCGGGGCGCCCACCGAGTGCACACACGGAACCCACTGCGAGTCGCCGAGAACGTCGAGGGCGCCCTGGCCCATGCGGGTCATGATGCGCATGTTCACGGCCACGTAGGCCGAGTCGGTGATCTGCACGCCGATGTGGGCGATGGGGGAGCCGAGCGGGCCCATCGAGAACGGCACCACGTACATCTTCCGTCCGCGCATCGCGCCTGAGTAGAGAGCGTTCAATTCGGCGCGCATCTCGGAGGGTTCGCGCCAGTTGTTGTTGGGGCCGGCGTCGTCTTTGTTCGCCGAACAGATGAAGGTGCGGTCTTCGACGCGTGCTACGTCGCCCGGATCGGAATGTGCCCAGTAACTGTTCGGGCGCTTCGCGTCGTCGAGCTTGGTGAACGTTCCCGCATCGACCAGTTCTTGACAGAGACGGTCGTACTCCTCGGCCGACCCGTCACACCAGTAGATGGAGTCGGGCTGGAGAATCTCTGCCCACTCGTTCACCCACTGCTGGAGTTTGGTGTTGGTGGTGGTACCTGCCATGGCTGACACCTCGCTGTTGGTCGCCCGGATGAACCGGGGAGGGGAATCCGTTGGCGTAAGGCTAAACGCCCGGAGTGCCCATGTCAGATTCCGACCCGAGGCTCAGGTGGGTCGCACGGCCGGAGCCGTCGAGAATGAAAACCACCCGTTGGCCCTGTCGCAGCATGCGAAAAACGGATCCCTCGAGTGCGTCCGGGGCGAGCGTGTACTCGGTGAGATCAACGTCACTCACCACCACGCCCTCTTTCGACTCCGGGTCGTAGGCCTTGATGACTCCCTGCACGGTGCGGGTCCTAGCGAGCGGCCTTGACGACCTTGCCCGACTTGATGCAGGCGGTGCAGGCGTTCACCCGACGCGGTGAACCCTTCACGATGGCGCGGATGCGCTGGATGTTCGGGTTCCAACGGCGCTTGGTGCGCACATGGGAGTGCGACACAGACATGCCCCACGACGGGCCCTTGCCACACACTTCACACACTGCAGCCATCTGGTGGATCCTCCGGTCTCTGAGGGCTCGGGCCTCGCGGCTCGCCCTGCAACCTTGTCAAAACTACCAGCGAGGCTCCCGGTGCCCAACTGCCGCACGTCGAGCGGCGGGCCAGCCAGACGATGTTCCATCTGCGGTACCGACGCTTTGTAGCCTTCGGGGCGTGCCGGGCTTGGACCTCATGGATGCCGCAGATCTGCGCCAGACCGTCATCACTTTCCGTGACGCAGTCAAGGCCCACGCACCAGCCATCAACCGACTGAACGTGTATCCGGTGCCCGACGGAGACACCGGTACCAACATGGCGCGCACCCTCGACGCTGTGGCAGCCGAGCTCGAGTCGGCCGCAGTCGACATGGATTCCACGTGCAAGGCGATCAGCCACGGCTCGTTGATGGGTGCGCGTGGCAACAGCGGCGTGATTCTGAGTCAGATTCTGCGCGGACTTTCCGCCGCATTCGGCGAGAACGCCGAAGGTGGCATCGATGCCACTCGCATGGCAGACGCGTTGACGCGCGCCGCTGGCGCTGCGTACGAAGCCGTGCTCAAGCCCATCGAGGGCACGATCCTCACCGTCGTGCGCGAATCGTCCGAAGCTGCCAGTGCCGCGCAGGCATCGGGCGCATCGTTGTCGGATGTGTTGCGCACGGCACGCGATGCCGGTCGAGAGTCACTTGCGCGCACTCCTGAACTGTTGCCCGTGCTGAAGGACGCCGGTGTGGTCGATGCGGGCGGGGCAGGGTTCTTGTTGCTGCTCGACGCCGCACTGCACGTGGTCGACGGCGAACCGATGCCCGAACCCGACGAGTCGGCCGGCCCGAGTGCCGAGCAACTGGAGGCAGTTGCTGTGCGTCACCACGACGACGGGACGGTCGACGTGAGTGAACTGCGCTACGAGGTCATGTTCCTTCTCGACCTCAGCGATTCGCGCGCCGGTGAGTTCAAGACCGCGTGGGGAGCCATAGGAGACTCGATCGTGGTCGTGGGCGGCGACGGTCTCTACAACTGCCACATCCACACGAACGACATCGGCGCCGCGATCGAGGCACCGATCCTGCTCGGGGGAACCCCGAAGCAGATTCGTGTCACCGACCTCTTCGAAGAAGTCGCCGAGGAACACGCCGCCCGCGAAGCCGAGATCGGGGTGCCGATCCACCAGCGCACTCAGTCCACCTCGCTGCCGCCGGTGACGTGCGCGGTGGTTGCGGTCGCAAGCGGCGACGGTCTCGCCGAGCTGTTCGGCCAGTTGGGTGTGCACGGTGTGATCTCGGGTGGACAGACGTTGAACCCGTCGACGGCCGAATTGCTCGCCGCTGTCGAGCGCATGAACGCGCGCCAGGTCGTGTTGCTGCCGAACAACAAGAACATCATTCCTGTCGCCGACCAGGTCGATGCGCTCACCACCAAAGAAGTGCGCGTGGTGCCGACCACCTCCATGCCCGAGGCTCTCGCGGCGTTGGTCTCGTACGACCCTGAAGCGTCGGCCGAGTCGAACGCGCGTGAGATGTCGTCGGCGGCGCAGTCGGTGGCCACGGGTGAAGTGACCCGCGCGGTGCGCGACACCACCTGCGACGCTGGCGCGGTGTCGGAGGGCGACTGGATCGGGCTCGTGCGCGGCGACGGCATCGTGTCGATCTCGGGCACCGTCGTCGGTGCTGCGACGTCGTTGCTCGGACAACTCGCGAGCGGCGGTGCGGAACTGTTGACGGTGGTCACCGGCGCCGATGCGGTTGCTTCCGACACCGCCGAAATTCTCGGTTGGGTGGAGGCGAACCTGCCCGACGTCGTCGTCGAGACACATCGCGGCGGACAGCCTCTGTACCCGTATCTCTTCGGCGTTGAGTAACGCGCCGCTCACGCTCCGCGACCTCGAAGGTCTGGCGCTTGAGCGGGTGCGCGGTGTCGGCACCAAGAAGAAGGAAGCACTCGAGTCGTTCGGAATCGGCTCCGTCCTCGATCTGTTGACCACGTATCCACGTCGTTACGTCGACCGGTCGAACATGGCCAAGATCGCCGACCTCGTCGAAGGTGTCGAGGCGCTCGTGGTCGTCGAGGTCGTGTCGACGCGCAAGATACCGACCCGCAACCGACGCACGATGGTCTCGTGCACCGTCACCGACGGCACGCGTCGGCTCTCGCTGACCTTCTTCAACCAGCCGTGGCGTGAGAAGCAGTTGACACCGGGTCTGGTGGTGGCGGTGTTCGGCAAACCCGAGACGTACCGCGGGTATCTGCAGATGACGAACCCGCTCGTCGATCCGGTGGGTGACCGCACCGGACGCATCGTGCCGATCTATCCGCAGAGCGAGAAGTCGCACATCTCGTCGTGGGATCTCGGTCGGTGGATCGAGGACGCTCTCGACAAGTGCGGGCCGCGCGGCATCGCCGATCCCGTGCCGGGCGAGATCATCGAGCGCCTCGGTCTCGTCGCGCGCGGCGATGCAATGCGCGCGATCCACCTGCCCGAGTCGATGGAGCACCAGGCCACCGCGCGGCGCCGACTCGCATTCGACGAGGTGTTCAGGGTGCAGTTGATGCTGGTGGCACGCAAGGCTCGATGGGAGCGCGAGTCGGCGGGTTTCAGCCACTCCACGTCGGGTGCACTGCTCGAGGGGTTCCTCGGCGGTCTCCCGTTCCCTCTCACCGGTGCGCAGCAACGTGTGATCGCAGAGATCCATCGTGACCTTTCGGCCGCGCGTCCGATGCATCGGTTGCTCCAAGGTGACGTCGGCGCGGGAAAGACCGTCGTCGCGGTCGCCACGATGCTGGCCGCGGTGCAGGGTGGGCACCAAGCCGCGTTGATGGCGCCGACCGAAGTGCTCGCCGACCAGCACGCACTCTCGATCCGTGCGCTGCTCGCGTCACTGCGTCTGCCTGACGACGGCAATCTCTTCGGTGACCGCACGCTGCGGGTGGAACTGCTCACGAGCAAAGTTGGCGCGGCCGAGCGTCGCAGAATTCTGGCCGGGCTCGCGTCGGGCGAGGTCGACATGGTCATCGGCACGCACGCTCTCATTCAGAACGACGTGACGTTCGCGAGTCTCGGTGTGGTGGTGGTCGACGAACAGCACCGTTTCGGCGTGGAGCAGCGCGCCAAGTTGCGCGAAAAGGCGCTCGAGTCGGGAGCAGGTCTCGTACCGGACGTGTTGGTGATGACCGCGACGCCGATCCCGCGCACCGCAGCGATGACCGTCTACGGCGACCTCGACGTGAGCGTGCTCGACGAACTGCCGCCCGGCCGAACGCCGATCGTGACGACACGGGTCTCGGGCGCCATCGACGAAGCAGCGATGTGGGTGCAGGTGCGCGAACGGCTCGATGCCGGCCAGCAGGCCTACGTGGTGTGCCCGATGATCGAAGAGAACGAAAAACTCGAGGTCGCCTCCGCCGCCGAGACCGCAGAGGCGCTCGCCGCGGGTGAACTCGCGGGCCGTTCGGTGGCGCTGTTGCACGGCCGGATGTCGTCTGCGGAGAAAGAGTCGGTCATGACAGCCTTCCGCGCCGGCGAGACACAGGTGTTGGTGGCCACGACCGTCATCGAGGTGGGTGTCGACGTGCCGAATGCGACGGCCATGGTCGTGCTCGACGCCGACAGGTTCGGTATCGCGCAGTTGCACCAGTTGCGCGGACGTGTCGGCCGAGGTGCGATCGCATCGCAGTGTTGGCTCGTGACCGGCAAAGACGGCGAGTCACCCCGTGTCGCGGCCCTCGTGTCGTCGACCGACGGGTTCGTGCTCGCCGAGGAGGATCTTCGTCTGCGCGGTGAGGGAACGATCATGGGAGTCAACCAGAAGGGTCGCAGCGACCTCGTTCTCGCCTCGCTCCAGCGTGATCTCGATCTCATAGCCGCAGCGCGCGACGAGGCGGTGCGGCTCGTCGCCGGCGACCCGATGCTCGAGTCGATGTCGCTCATGCGCGACGAACTCGACCTGCTGTTCTCGGACGAGGACGAAGAGTTTCTGTTTCGCTCCTAGAGTCGGAGATGTCGACCGACGAAAGGGGACACTCGTGAAGGTGGCAGGACGACACGTCGTCGTGACTGGGGGCTCTCGCGGCATCGGAGAAGCGTTGGCGCGAGAGTTCGCTGCGCGCGGGGCGAAGGTGACCGTCGTGGCGCGCAGCGAGGAATCTCTGCGGAGCGTGGCGAGCGACATCGGTGGTCACGCGGTGGTGGCAGACCTGTCGGACGACGCCACCGTCGACACGCTCATCGAGCGCATCGAGTCGGAGCACGGGCCGATCGACGTGCTGGTGAACAACGCGGGTCTCGAGACCAACACGCCGTTCGCGGTGGAAGATCCGCGCGAGATCAGAGCGGTGGTGCGGTTGAACCTCGAGACCACCATGTTGCTCACGCGTCACGTCCTGCCCGGCATGCTCGCTCGCGGCGAGGGACACGTCGTGCTCGTGTCGTCGCTCGCCGGCACGGCCGGATTCCCGGGCATGAGTGCCTACTGCGGGACCAAGGCAGGTGTCCTCAATTTCTATGCGTCACTCGAGCGCGAGTTGCGCCACACCGACGTGAACCTCACGGTGCTCGCGCCCGGCCCGGTCGACACGCGCATGTGGGACCAGGTCGAAGATTCGCCGCCCACGGTGCAACAGTTCGTGCGCAGGTTCCAGCGGCTGCAGTTGATCCCGAAAGCATCACCGGAGTCGATCGCGCGTCGCACCGTGGACGCGGTCGAAAAGACCAGGCGCTACGTGCGGCATCCTCGTCGTCTGGGCGTGAACTTCTGGCTCAACATGGCGCCGACGCGCATCTCGAACGCCGCCGCCGTGGGGCTTCGTTTCGACCCCACCGACCGCGGTCGTCGACACAACTGAGCGAGATGTCTCGCCGGTCGCGTCAGTCGTCGTGCCGCGCGTCGGTGTCGTCGGCGTCGAGCACGAGGTCCCAGCGGTCGCGGCAGTCGACGCATCTGTAGGTCACGAGGTCGCCCTCCAGCCACACGCCGTCCTCGCGGGGCGGGGTGATGAGGTGTGCAACGCCCCCGCAGTCGACACAGACAATGGTGGGGCGCGGGACGAGCATCTGCCTAGTCTGCCCGCATGCGAGTTGTGGCCGGTGACCTGAAGGGTCGGCGCATCGAGTCTCCAGACGGTGACCGCACCCGTCCGACCACCGACAAGGTGCGAGAGGCCGTGTTCAACGCGCTCGGAAGCGTCCAGGCGATCACCGGTTCTCGGGTGCTCGATCTGTTCGCGGGTACCGGGGCGATGGGCATCGAAGCATTGTCGCGCGGCGCGGCCCACTGCACGTTCGTCGAGAACGACCGTGCGGCACTCGCGGTGCTGCGGCGCAACCTCGATTCTCTGGGGGTGGCCGATCGTTCGACCGTGGTCACAGCCGACGCCTACCGCGCGGCCGGTGCGAGCGGCCGATTCGACGTGTTGATCGCCGATCCGCCGTACGGCGACACCGACTGGTCCACTCTGCTGCTAGGGGCACAGGTCAGCCTCGCGGTGCTCGAGTCGGGTTCTGAGATCGGCGAGATCGACGGATGGGAGACGGTGCGCGACAAGCGGTACGGACGCACCCACGTCGCGTTCGTGCGACCGGACTCCGCTCGGGGCACCACGATCGACGCCCCGTCAAACGGTACGGTGGAGAGCGAATGAGCACCGTTCTCTATCCGGGCAGTTTCGACCCCTTCCATTTCGGTCACCTCGACGTGGTGGAACAGGCGATCGAGTTGTTCGGTTCAGTCGTTGTCGCCGTCATGCACAACCCCGACAAGCCGTCGGGTGAGATGACACCCGAGCGTCGCATCGAGGCCGCACGGGTGGCGTGTGCGCATCTCGAGGGCGTGCGCGTCGAGGCCTTCGGGGGACTGGCGGTCGATGCGGCACGTGCGGCGGGGGCGGCCTGCATCGTGAAGGGTCTGCGCACACCGGGCGACTTCGAGGTGGAACAGCAGATGGCACACACGAACTTCGCCGTCGCCGGAGTGCGCACGGTGTACCTGCCGTGTGCACCGGCTCACAGCCACGTGAGCAGCCGGTTCATCAGGGACATCGCGCGTCACGGTGGCGACATCTCGTCGATGGTGCCCGCGGCCGTCGCTGAGTTGATGGCGCGCGGGGCGCGCTGAGAGGAGCGACGACGATGGCTTGGGACGACTTCGACGACACCGCAGACGACTCGTTTCCGCAGCCGATGCCGGCGCAGGCACGGCTCGGAGAGACCGAGATGATCCTGCGCCGCACTCTCGACATCATCGCGACTGCGCCGAGTGTGCCGTTGTCGTCGACGCCGCGCATCGACCGTGACGAAGTGATCGAACTTCTCGAGGAGGCGCTCGCACGTCTGCCCGAAGAGATCCGTCAGGCACGCTGGATGCTCAAGGAACGCCAGGAGTTCCTCGACAAGACGCAGCGCGAAGCAGACGAACTCCTCGGCGCCGCACGTCAGCAGGCCGAGCGCATGGTCCAGCGCACCGAGGTCGTGCGCGCCGCCGAGGCCCGAGCACGCCAGGTGATCGACGCCGCCGACGAAGAGACCCGTCGACTGCGCAACGAGACCGAAGACTTCCTCGACCAACGTCTCGGCAGCTTCGAGATTCTGCTCGACCGTCTCTCGCGTACCGTCGCCTCGGGACGCCAGCGCCTGTCGATCGGAGTGCGAGACGAGGTGCCCGTCGCCGACGAGGAGCCTCGCGCGCAAGAGGGTGGTTCGTTCTTCGATCAAGACCGCGGGTAGGCGCCCGGTGCCGACTCCGCTCGTCGTCAACGTCGTCGAACTCCTCCGGGTTCCCGGCACCGTCAAGGACGTCGCTGTCTCGGTGGTCTGCGACGATCTCGAGTTCGGTGATCCGCGCATCGTCGACGAACCTGTCGAGGTTGCAATCCGCCTCGAGTCGGTGAACAACGGCATCACCGCGACCGGGTCCGTGTCTGCGGCATGGAAAGGTGAGTGTCGTCGCTGCCTCGCGCCCGTCGGTGGTCGCACGGCGGTCGAGATCGACGAGCTCTACCAGCGCTCGGTGGAAGACCCCGATGCCCACCCGATCGACGGTGACCAGATCAACCTCTTGCCGATGGTGCGCGAGAACATTCTCTTGGCTCTGCCGCTCGGGCCGTTGTGTCGCGACGAGTGCCCGGGGTTCTGCGGTCAGTGCGGGGCCGATCTGTCGGCCGGACCCTGCGGATGCGTGCCGGTCACCGGTGATCCCCGATGGGCGGCTCTCGACGCCCTGAAGAACCCCGACGCCACGACCTGACCGACCCTTGGCGCCAAGCCGGAGCAGTCGCCGGTGGGTTTTCTCCGGGTCACGGCTATCTTCATACGGTCCCAACTGGGGCAAGTTCTGTCGCTCACACAGGGAGACCACGGTGGCCGTTCCCAAGAAGAAGAAGTCGAAGTCGAAGACCCGGATGCGCCGCGCCTCGAACTGGCGACTTGGCCGCCCGGCCCGCAGCAATTGCCCGCGTTGCGGCGCAGCAAAGGTTCCTCACACCGTGTGCGGCACCTGTGGCTGGTACAAAGACCGCGTCGCTGTCAGCGTCGACTGACCTCGTTGCGTTCCATGCTGCCCGTCGCCGTCGACGCCATGGGTGGCGATCGCGCGCCTTCTGAGATTCTCGCCGGAGCCGCACAAGCCGCCGCAGAAGGAATTCCCGTCGTGCTCGTCGGTCCCGAGGGGCTCGAAGGCACCGGCGGCCTTCCCATGTTGCACGCGAGCGAAGTCATCGCGATGGACGAAGACCCGGCCAAGTCGGTGCGCAACAAGCGCGACTCAACTCTCGTGCGTGCCGCCGAAGCGGTGCGCGACGGCAAGGCGAGCGCAATGATCTCGGCCGGCAACACGGGCGCGACCATGGCCTCTGCGTTGTTGCGCATGGGGCGCATCACCGGCGTGGCGCGTCCTGCGATCGCGACACCGGTTCCGGTGCCCGGCGGATCACCGACCGTGCTCCTCGATGCCGGCGCCAACGCCGAAGTGCAGGCCGACTGGCTGGTGCAGTTCGCTCTCATGGGTCGCGTCTACTCGGAACGTCGTTTCGGCGTGGTGAACCCGCGCATCGGTCTGTTGTCGATCGGTGAGGAACCCGGCAAGGGTGACTCGTTGCGCAAGGAAGCATGGGAACTGCTGAGTGACGCCGAGGGTCTGAACTTCATCGGCAACGTCGAGGGCCGCGATCTCATGACCGGCGAGGTCGACGTGGTCGTCACCGACGGGTTCACCGGCAACGTGGTCTTGAAGACCCTCGAGGGAAGTCTGAAGGCGGTCGTGAAGGCGCTGTTCTCTGCGTTCGGTCAACCCGAGTACGCCGATGCAGCGAACGCATTGATGCCGGCGCTGCTCCCGTTGTACGAGACGCTCGACCCCGACACGTACGGCGGGGCGATCCTGCTCGGCGTCGACGGTGTCTGCATCATCTCCCACGGGTCGTCGTCGGCTCGCGCGATGTTGAACGGCATCAAGGTCGCACGCGAGATGGTCGACACCGACATGGTGGGGGCCATCCGCGAGGCGATCTCCGGTACTGTCTGAGCGACCCAGGAGTGACGATGTCTGCAGATCGCACAGCAATTTTCGAGACGGTTCGCCGTCACCTGGCCGAGATCCTCGAGATCGACGCCGCCGGAATCGGCGAGGCCCAGTCGTTCCGTGACGACCTCGGTGCCGACTCGATCGCGCTCATCGAACTGGTCGACGCACTCGAGCAGGAGTTCTCCGCGACGCTGCCGAATTTCCAGTTCGACGACGACGACCTCGTCGGACTCGTGACCGTCGGCGACGCCGTCGACTACGTCGCACGCGCACACGGCTGAGGGTCGGTGAATGACTGCCGATGACGGGCACTCCCGGGACGTGCTCGGGGAGCTCGAGGAGCGGATCGGTCATCGATTCGCCGACCGGTCGTTGCTCGTTCAGGCGCTCGTGCACAGGTCGTGGCACGCCGAGAATCCCGAGTCGACGGGCACCAACGAACGTCTCGAGTTCCTCGGTGACGCGGTTCTCGGATACGTCGTCGCAGACGTGGGATTCCGGTTGGTCGACGACATGGCCGAGGGTCGCCTCACCGACCTTCGCATCGCGGTCGTCAACACCGGGGCGCTCGCCGCTCTCGCACGCGGTCTCGGGGTGGGCGAGTGTCTGCGTCTGGGCAAGGGCGAAGACGCAGCTGGCGGCCGCGACAAAGACTCGATCCTCGCCGATGCGATGGAAGCGATCATCGCGGCGGTCCATCTCGACGCCGGCATCGTCGTCGCACAAGAGTTCGTCGCGAGGCTCTTCACCCCGGCGATCGAGGCTGCGATGCCGAATCTCGGGGTGTTCGACGCGAAGTCGCGACTCCAGGAGTTGTGTGCCCGCATCGGCGCCGGGGTTCCCACGTACGACACGAGTGGCGAAGGCCCCGATCACGAACGCATCTTCACCGCGACCGTGACAGTGCAGGGAGTGGTGCGCGGAACGGGCACCGGTCGCACGAAGAAAGCCGCCGAGCAGGTCGCCGCCAACCTCGCGCACGCCGCTCTGTCGGAGTGAAGAAGTGCCCGAGCTGCCCGAAGTCGAGACGGTGCGTCGCGGGATCGAGGCGCATGTGGTGGGCCGGAAGATCGAGCGAGTCGAGATCGGCCGCACACGCTCGGTGCGCCGCACCGGTCCCGAGGCCGTCATCGCGGGTCTGACCGGCACGGCATTGGTGGCGGCCAACCGCCGCGGCAAGTACCTGGTGTGTCCGCTCGACAGCGGCGAGTCGTTGATGGTCCATCTGCGCATGAGCGGCCGTGTGCTGGTGCGACCCGCCGGCCACGAGCGTCCGCCCCACACTCACGTCGTGCTCCATCTCGCTCCGTCTCCGGCAGGTGTGCGCAACGAGATGTGGTTCGTCGACCCTCGCACCTTCGGTGAGGTGGTCGTCTTCGATCCTGCTCATGCCGACGACGTGGTGCCGGAGTTGTCTCGGCTCGGTCCCGACCCGGTCCTCGACCACTTCGACGCCGCCGTGTTGGGTTCTCGCTTGCGTGGGCGACGGGCGCCCGTGAAGCAACTGCTGCTCGACCAGCACGTGGTGGCAGGGATCGGCAACATCTACGCCGACGAAGTTCTCCACAGGGCCAAGGTCAGAGGGGATCGACCGGCAGATCAGTTGAGTCGTGTGGCGATCTCACGCATCGCAGATGCGATCACCGAGGTTCTGACGGCCGCGATCGAGGCGGGAGGATCCACGCTCGACGACACCCAGTACGTCGACGTCTCGGGTGAGACAGGGTCGTTCCAGCATGAACACCGTGTCTACGGACGCGCAGGTCTGCCGTGCTTGACCTGTGGAAAAGGTGTCATCCGCCGGAGCATGAAAGGGGGGCGTTCCAGCTCGTGGTGCCCCCTGTGTCAGCGCCGATAGATGCTCGAAGATGGTTCCCGACAGTTACTGTTGAAGACGCCGTGTTCCTCAAGTCTCTGACACTCAAGGGCTTCAAGTCCTTCGCGGACACCACGGTGCTCGAGATGGAGCCCGGGGTCACCGTCGTCGTCGGCCCGAACGGGTCGGGCAAGTCGAACGTCGTCGACGCCATCGCGTGGGTGCTCGGCGCGCAGGCTCCGAGTGCGGTGCGCAGCCAGAAGATGGAGGACGTCATCTTCTCGGGAACCTCCAAGCGGTCGGCACTCGGCCGCGCCGAGGTGATGCTGACCCTCGACAACTCGGCCGGACTCCTGCCGCTCGACTTCACCGAAGTGACGGTGAGTCGCACCCTGTTCCGCAACGGCGACTCGGAGTACGCGATCAACGGGGTCGAATGCCGTCTTCTCGACGTGCAGGAACTTCTCTCCGACGCAGGCGTCGGTCGTCAGCAGCACGTGATCATCAGCCAGGGTCAGATCGACGGAGTGCTCACCGCACGGGCAGAAGACCGTCGCGCCATCATCGAAGAAGCCGCAGGCGTGCTCAAGTTCCGCAAACGCAAGGAAAAAGCCGAACGGCGTCTGGAGGCGACCGAGGCGAACCTCCTGCGCGTGCAGGACCTCATCAGGGAAGTGCGCCGACAACTGCGCCCGCTCGAGCGTCAGGCAGAGGCCGCGCGACGCCACGGAGAAGTGGTGGCAGAGCTCCGTGCGTTGCGCATGTTCCTGTCGGGCCGGGAAGTCGCGTCGCTCCGTGCGCGTCTCACCACGCTGTCGGCCGACAAGACCCGCAACACCACGGCCGAGGCCGAACTGCGGCGACGACTGGCCGCGCTCGACACAGAAGTGCTCGCAGCCGAAGCCGAGTTGTCGGCGAGCGGAGACTCGGGTCTGTCCGACGAATTGATGCGTGTCGAGAGTCTTCGCGAGAGGGCACGCGGCATCGCGGCGTTGATCGCCGAGCGTCGACGCTCGATGGAGCGCGACCAAGGCCAGATGATCGCCGACGACGTCGTGGCCGCGATCGAGGCCGATGCGGCTCGCATGCGCGAGGAACTCACGGAGGTCGAGCGTGGTCTCGCGATCGCAGATGAAGAGAACTCCGGTCTGGTCGCCGAAGAGTCGTCGTTCGAGCGTGAACGCAACGAGCACGGTCTCTTCCAGGGCATCGCGGCGAACGAAGCCGCAACGTCGGCGGCAGAGGTGCGCGGTGAACTGCGAACTCTGCGCAACGCGGTGGAGAGTGCACAAGGTGAGGCACAGCGGCTCGATCGCCAGGCCGACGATCTCGATCGACGCTCCACCGAACTGGCGTCTCGTGAACAGGTGCTCCACGCCGACCTCGCGGCATCGGAGACTCTGGTGGGCGAGGGGCGCTCTCTCGTGGCAGACGCGACGTCACGGCGCGATGCCGCCGAGCAGTCGATCGACGACGCCCATCGTCTCGTTGCCGCCGCTGAACGTGATGCCGCCCGTACCGAGGCGCGTGTCGAGCAACTGGAAGCCGCTGTCGCGATCGCCAAGGCACGTGCCGGAGCAGAGACACTCGCCGGACGACCGGGCATGGTCGGTGTACTGCTCGATCTCGTCGAGGTCGACCAGGGGTGGGATGCCGCCGTGCGTGCGGCGCTCGGCGAGGCCGTCGCCGCCGTCGTCGTCGACGACGAGCAGTCGGCACGGTCGGCGGTCGATGCACTCCGCGGAGATCGACGCAGTGCATCAGTGTTGCCGTTGGCGCCGCGTTCACCCGCGGTCGCGCTGCCACCCGGTGTCACCGGTGTCCGCACGCGGGTGCGCGCCGGCGACGGCCGTGTCTCGGCGTTGCTCGACGATCTCTTGTCGGGAATCGTCGTGGTCGACTCGGCCGACGACGTCGCCACGTTGCTCGCCCAGTCGTCGGTGACCGCGGTCGTCACCCGCGAAGGCGATCGCTTCTCGCGCGCCGGATGGACGGTCGGGGCCGCCGACGACACAGGGTCGGCGGAACTGCTCGACACTGCTCGCCGCGCGGCCGATGCCGCAGGTCGGGCGTTGAGTGAGGCAACGTCGGCACTTGCGTCCGCACAACAGGAACAGACAGAGGCACGTGCGGCGCTCGTGCGAGCAGTCGACGAGGCGGAGCGTCGTGTACGCCAACTCGAGCAGGTGTCGGAGCAGTTGACGGCGGTCGTGAACGACCGCCGAGCACTCGCCGCTGAAGGGTCGATCGCGCGCGAAGCGGCCGATGCGGTGCGCACGCGGCTCGGTGAGACCAGCCGTCGCGTCGGCGAGTTGGAAGCGATCCTCCCCGGGCTCGAGGAAGCAGAGGCCGCCGAGGTCGA
This sequence comes from uncultured Bifidobacterium sp., assembly GCA_964416135.1. GTDB lineage: Bacteria > Actinomycetota > Acidimicrobiia > Acidimicrobiales > Ilumatobacteraceae > UBA2093. The sequence continues at coordinate 49,551 of CAYQCU010000004.1, read as the reverse complement.
GGCCGCGCGTGTGCAGAGCGAGACCCGTGCCGCCATCGACGCGAAAGCCGCACACTTGTCGATGCGCCGGCGCGACCTCGAAGTGCGTCGTGCCGGTCTGGTGGAGCGCGAACAGTTCCTGCGTGCGCGCCTCGAGGAAGCCGAGAGTCGACTGGCCGCTGACGAGACCGCACGACGCGAGGCGGCTGAACGGCGCCGGCAACTCACTGCATCGCTCACCGCTGTCGAGCGCATCGCCGCCGTCGTCGAATCGCATCGCATCGCCGTCGACGCGCGACTGGTGGTGTTGCAAGAGGCACGACGTCGCCAGAGTGACGAGGTGCGCGCCGTCGCGGCCCGGCTCGACGAGGCCCGCAGGGCCCGTCACGAAACCGAACGAGAGCTCGAGGCGCTGCGAGAGACGGTGCGACGTGTCGACGTGGAGGAGGCCGAGTCGCGCATGCGGCTCGAGGCGGCGGTCGAGACGATTCGTCGCGACCTCGAAGTCGAACCCGAAGAAGCCGAACGTGCACCGATGCCCGACGTGCCCGAGGGAACGTCGCATGCCGATCGTGCCCGGTCACTCGAACGCGACCTGCGACTGATGGGGCCGATCAACCCGCTCGCGCTCCAGGAGTTCGAGGAACTCCAGCAACGCCACCAGTTCCTGGAGGACCAGTTGAACGACGTGCGCACGTCGCGACGCGAACTCTCGCAGGTGATCTCGGCGATCGATGCCGAGATCCAGTCGGTGTTCTCGTCGGCCTTCGACGACGTGAGTCGCAACTTCACCGAACTGTTCCAGTTGTTGTTCCCCGGCGGCCGCGGGAAGTTGGTGCTCACCAGCCCAGAGGACATGCTCAACACCGGCATCGAGGTGGAGGCGACTCCGCCCGGCAAGAACCTGAAGAAGTTGTCGCTGTTGTCGGGTGGCGAACGGTCACTCACGGCGCTCGCGTTCTTGTTCGCGGTGTTCCGCAGCCGACCGTCTCCGTTCTACGTGATGGACGAAGTCGAGGCGGCCCTCGACGACCCGAACCTGCACCGGTTCCTCGGGCTCGTGGCCGAGTTCCGACGTGACGCCCAGTTGATCATCGTGAGTCACCAGAAGCGCACCATGGAGGCCGCCGACTGTCTCATGGGTGTCTCGATGCAGCCTGGCGGCTCGTCGAAGGTGATCGTCGAGCGCGCCTCGAGCGTCATCGGCAACTGACCCGGTAGAACGTCGAGATGGTTGCCGTCGAATTCAACGACATTCTCCCGTGGCTGGCTGTCGCCGGCGTGGTGATCGGCGTCGCAGTGGTCGTCGTGTCGCGGGTCGGGGCACGCACCGCAGAGACCACTGTCGTCGTCGAACGCGAGCCTGCGGCTCCAGTCGAGTCGGTTGCGACCGTCGTCGACGAACCCGTCGTCGACGAACCCGCGGTCGACGAATCCGTGGTCGACGAGACGGTGACCACAGAAGCGGTGGTTGAAGAGGCGGTCGTCGAGCCAGAGCAGGAGCCAGAGCCGGAGCCGGCTGTCGAGATGCGCGACAAAGTCGGGCGCACGCGAGGGCTGTTCGCGAATGCGTTCCGATCGATCAGAGGTCGCGCATCAATCGACGCCGACACGTGGGACGAGATCGAAGAGACACTGCTGCGCGCAGACATCGGTGTCGGCCTCACACAGCGCCTCCTCGATCCGCTCCGCGACGAAGTGAAGAAACAGGGCCTGCGCACGCCCGACGATCTGATCGCTGCACTTCGCACGGCAATGACCGCACAACTGTCGGTATCTGATCGCAGTCTTCGGCTCGACGTCGACGCCAAGCCCGCCGTGTGGATCTTCGTGGGTGTGAACGGCGTGGGAAAGACCACCACGATCGGCAAGGTCGCCACTGCCCGCCGCGACGAGGGGGTGAGCGTGTTGATGGCGGCCGGCGACACTTTCCGGGCCGCCGCCGCCGAGCAGTTGCAGGTGTGGGCCGAGCGCTCGGGGGCCGCGTTCGTGCGTGGAGCCGAAGGGGGAGACCCGGCATCGGTGGTCTTCGACGGCATCTCCAGTGCGGCGGCAAAGGGTGTCGAACTCGTGTTGGCCGACACCGCGGGTCGTCTGCAGAACAAGGCGAACCTCATGGAAGAGTTGCGCAAGGTGCGCCGTGTGGCCGACAAGGCACCCGGGACGGTCGCTGAGGTGCTGCTCGTGATCGATGCGACGACGGGACAAAACGGTCTTTCGCAGGCACGCGAGTTCGCAGCCGCCACAGAAGTCACCGGAGTGGTGCTGACCAAACTCGACGGCTCTGCCAAGGGCGGCATCGTGTTCGCCATCGAGACCGAACTCGGTATTCCCGTCAAGCTCGTCGGTCTCGGCGAAACGGCGCGTGATCTGGTGACGTTCGATCCGGTCGAGTTCGTGTCAGCATTGTTCGAATGAGACGCCGAATCGCACTCGTCGCGACGCTCTCGGTCGTCGTTGCGGCGTGCGGTTCGGGAGAACCAGAGACGTTCTCGATCTCGGCCGGGTGGTCGGCGAACAGTCCGGAGACAGCGCGTCTCGCGGGCGATTCCAGTGGCATGACGCTCGCGCCGTCGAACATCGAGTACCGCCTCGCCGACGGCGTCGAGCGTCCGGCGTCGAAGGCTCGTGCATGGCGTGCGACCGCACCCGGTGACGCGAAGTCCCGTCTCCAGGGACTCGCCGACGCGTTCGACGTGGACGGCGAGCCGGTCGAGACCTCCGAAGGATTCGTCGCCATCGGAACTGACAGGCGAGTGACCATGTCGACATGGTCGGGAATGGCGACGTGGTCGTACGAGGGTTCGTTCGGTGCGTCGCGAAGCGCGGGTTCGGGTGCGGTGTCTCCACCGTGTGACCCGACCGCTGGTCCGTGTGACACGGTTCCGTCGCCGACACCTCCGACAGACCTCATCTCCACGTCTGATGCCGAGGTCAAGGCACGACGGATCCTCGGAGCGGCCGGTTACCGCCCAGATCAGATGGTGCTCACGCCAGGTAGCTCGGAGTGGGAAACATGGGTCGACACCGAAGAGACCGCCGGTGGAGTCGTCACGGGGATCACGGGTCGCATCGGGTTCGGGTCCGGGGGTGAAGTCATGTGGGCCTACGGTCAGTTCTCGTCATTGGAGCGAGGCGACGAATACCCGCTGGTCGATCTCGGCACGGCAGTCGAGCGCCTGACATCGCCGATGTACGCACTCGGGATGGCCCGCGGCGACTCGCCCGAGATGTCACCGGTCGCATCCGACACCGCGACGAGCGACGTCACAGGCGACACTGTCCCGGTGGAACCGATGGTGATCACCATCACCTCTGTCGAAGTGGTTCTGCAGGTGATTCCGCAGTCGGAGACGGCGTCGCTCCTGGTGCCGTCGTATCGGTTCTCCGATGAGAACGGAATCGTCGGCATCGCCGTCGCTGTGGAGGACAAGTACGTCGACACCACGTCCCGCGACACGTCGGTGAGTGAGCCGGGTTCCGGGACCGGAGTGCCCGAGCCCGTGCCGGCACCCGATGAACTCGCCCCGATCCCACAATCTGACGCCGACACCTTGATCGGCCTCACAGAGGGCGAAGCTGTCAAAGTCGCCGAAGGCAAGGGGTGGGCCGTGCGCGTGGCTGAGCGCGACGGCGAGCAGTTGATGCTGACCGCCGACTTCGTGCCGATGCGCGTGAATCTGACTGTCACGCGCGACAAGGTCACCGCAGTCTCGGTCGGCTGACCGGACACCTTCACCGAGACCTCATCGGTAGCCTTGCCCTCGTGTTCGATTCACTGAGCGACCGCCTCCAGGGCGTCGTCAAGCGCCTGCGTGGTAAAGGACGGCTCACCGAGGCCGACGTCGACGAAGTGCTCGCCGAGATCCGCACCGCGCTCCTCGAAGCCGACGTCAACGTGGGGGTCGTGCGCCAGGTGGTCGCACGTATCCGCGACGAGGCGGTGGGGCTTGCCACCTCCGATGTGCTCGACCCCGCCCAGCAGGTCGTCAAGATCGTGAACGCCGAACTCGTCGCAATGCTCGGCGGCGAGACACTGAAGATCACCTATGCATCGGCACCGCCCACGGTGGTGTTGATGGCCGGACTGCAAGGGTCGGGCAAGACGACGAGTGCAGCGAAACTCGCGCGCTGGTTCAAGTCGCAGGGTCGTCAACCGTTGCTGGTCGGGGCCGACCTTCAACGCCCTGCCGCCGTCGAGCAGTTGCGCACGCTCGGCTCCCAGGTCGGGGTCCCGGTCTTCAGTGAGCCGGGTGATCCGGTCACCACAGCCAGGCGCGGTCTGGAAGAGGCGCGCCGCCTCGGAAAAGACGTGCTGATCGTCGACACTGCCGGTCGTCTCTCGGTCGACGAAGAGATGATGCGTCAGGTGGCAGACATCTCGGCCTCGGTGCAACCGAAGTACACGTTCCTCGTCGTCGACGCGATGACGGGTCAAGACGCAGTCGGTGTGGCCGAGGCATTCCACGAACGACTCGCGATCGACGGCGTCATCTTGTCGAAGCTCGACGGTGACGCACGCGGCGGTGCGGCGCTGTCGGTCAAGACAGTGATCGGTCGGCCCATTGCGTTCGCTGCGACGGGCGAGAAGATCGACGCGTTCGAACAATTCCACCCCGACCGCATGGCCGGTCGCATCCTGGGCATGGGTGACGTGCTCACGCTCATCGAGCAGGCAGAGGAAGCGTTCGAGAAAGACAAAGCCGAAGAAGCAGCCGCTCGTCTTCTCGAGGGACAGTTCACCCTCGAGGACTTCCTCGACCAGTTGCAGCAGGTGAAGAAGATGGGTCCCATCTCGGGGATCATGGGAATGTTGCCGGGCGTTCCGAAGGAACTTCGCGACGGCGCCGTCGGCGACGATCAAGTCAAAGTGGTCGAGGCGATCATTCGCTCGATGACTCCCGAGGAGCGCCGGCGACCCGAGATCATCAACGGGAGTCGACGCAGCCGCATCGCCAAGGGGAGCGGCACCCAGGTGTCGGACGTGAACCGTCTCATCAAGCAGTTTTCCGAGATGCAGAAGATGATGAAGCGCATGGGTGCGCTCTCGGGCGCGATGCCCGGTGGCGGCAAGAAGTCGAAGGGCGGCAAGGGAAAGCCGAACAAGCGCCAGATGATGCGTGAGTTGAACGGTCTCCTCGGTGGCCAGGGTGGTCTTCCCGGCCTCCCTGGAGCCGACGGCAGCCCCGGGTTTCCGCCGTTTCCCCGCTGACCCGGCCCCGTCGATCGGGGGGTTTTTCCGATTGCGGGTCCGTTGGGGGTGTGGGCTGGCCGCCGATAGCCTTGCGAAGTCCCCGTCGCCAGTCGTGACGGGCCATTCGAGGAGATACATCGCACATGGCAGTCAAGTTGCGTCTGACCCGGGTCGGCAAGACCAAGCAACCGCAGTACCGCGTGATCGCGGCCGACTCACGGCGTGCACGCGACGGACGCTTCATCGAGATTCTCGGTCAGTACAACCCCCGCACCGAGCCCTCGACTCTCAACATCGACAACGACAAGGCCGTGCAATGGCTGCTCAAGGGCGCCCAGCCCACCGAGCGCGTGCGCAAGCTTCTCGAGATCAGCGGCGCGTGGGAGCAGTTCACGGCCGCCAAGTCGAAGTAGTCCCGTGTCAGATCTCGACGCCAACGAACTGGAAGCGCCCGTCGCGACCGCAGTGCTCGAGCACATCGTGCGCAGCATCGTCGACGACCCCGACGCGGTGCGTGTGTCGTCCGAGCCCGGCAAGGGTGACAGCGTCCTGCTCGAGGTGCGTGTCGGACCCGGCGACCTCGGTCGCGTGATCGGCCGTCGTGGACGCACGGCCCAGAGCATCCGCACAGTGGTGCGCGCTGCTGCGGCCAACGACGACGTCGATGTCGACGTCGACTTCGTCGACGAGTGACACCCTCTGCAGGTGACGCCGGGGGCCACGAGCCGCCGGGCCTGCTCGAAGTCGGTCGAATCGGTCGCCCCCACGGAGTGCGCGGCGACCTGGTGGTCAGTTTCACGAGTGACGTGGCCGCACGTCGCGAACCCGGATCTCGTCTCGAAGTCGAGACCCGCGCTGGTCGACGCGAAATGGTGGTCGAGTCGTGCCGTGTGCACGGCGATCGTCACGTGGTGCACTTCACCGGTGTCGACGACCGCAACGCGGCCGAGAAACTGGTGAACCTGTTGTTGTTCGCCGAACCGTTGAGCGACGCCGGTGACGACACGGTGTGGGTGCACGAACTCATCGGGTCGCGTGTCGTCGATGCGTCGGGTCGTGAGTGGGGGACGTGTGTCTCTGTGATCGCAAACCCGGCCCATGACATCCTCGAAGTGTCGAACGGTGCACTCGTGCCGGCAGTCTTCGTGGTGTCGTGCTCCGGTGGAACGACCGTCATCGACCCGCCCGAGGGTCTCGAACCCGAGTCCACCGACGCTGGCTAGCGTTTCTTCCGTGCGCATCGACGTCTTCACCATCTTCCCGCAGATCGTGGGCGACTTCGTCGGTCACAGCCTGCTCGGCCGTGCACGTGAACACGGTCTCGTCGACGTCAGATGCCACGACATTCGTCACCACGCCACCGACGTACACCGCACGGTCGACGACACACCGTTCGGTGGGGGCGCGGGAATGTTGATGCGCCCCGAACCGATTTTTGCCGCCGTCGAAGCCGCCGAGCCGCCGCGACCGTTGTTGCTGCTCGGGCCGGGCGGCCAGAAGTTCGACCAGAAAATGGCGACCCATCTCGCCTCGCTCGGCGGGTTCAGCCTATTGTGCGGCCGCTACGAAGGCGTCGATCACAGAGTGCGCGAACATCTGGTGGACCACGAGATCTCTGTCGGCGACGTGGTGCTGGCCGGGGGAGAAGTCGCGGCGTGCCTCGTCATCGAGGCTGTCACGCGGCTCGTGCCCGGCGTCATGGGCAATGCCGAGTCGCCGGTGACTGAGAGTTTCGGGTCGGCCGGGCTCTTGGAAGAGCCCCAATGGACACGCCCGGGGGTGTTCCGCGGCTGGGAGGTGCCAGAGGTGCTGCGCGGCGGGGACCACGCCAAGGTGGCCCGATGGCGATTCGCCCAGGCACTTGCCCGCACGGTGAGGCAGCGCCCGGACCTCATCGAGGCCCGGGGTGGTCTCACAGACGAGGAAACCCGACTGTTGGAAGCGACCGACCCGGTCTCGTATCCTTCTTCTTTCGCCCCCTGAGGGGGTCGCCGCCTCCGGGCGGCACACACCGGTGGCATGCCGCCGCCGAACCAGAGCCGCCACGAGGACGCACCATGAAGACCACCGACATCGTTGACATCCCGAACATGCGCGACGACGTGCCCGACATGCTCCCCGGAGACGAGGTCAAGGTGCACGTGCGCGTCGTGGAGTCGGGCAAGGAGCGCATCCAGATCTTCCAGGGCAACATCATCGCGATCCAGGGTTCCGGCATCGCCGAGACCTACACCGTTCGCAAGGTGAGCTACGGCGTGGGTGTCGAGCGCACCTTCCCGAAGCACAGCCCGTCTGTGGCCAAGATCGAGGTGCTCAAGCGAGGCGACGTTCGCCGCGCGAAGCTGTACTTCCTCCGCGACCGCGTCGGCAAGGCCGCCAAGATCCGCGAAAAGCGCGAGTCGTAGGCGAGAGACCCCGCGGGACGACCGAGGGTGGACGCCGACGAGCTCGACAACTTCGAGGCTGATCGCGAGTACAAACTCGCCCAGGAATACCAGGACGTGGTGGGCATGTTCCGCTACGCCGTCGAGACCGAGCGGCGCTTCTATCTCGCCAACGACGTCTCGATGCGCGTGACCGGCGACGCCACACGGCCGCTCATCGAAGTGGAGATGACAGACGCATGGGTCTGGGACATGTACCGCAAGACCCGGTTCGTGCCGAAGGTGAAGGTGCTGAGCTTCAAAGACGTGAACGTCGAAGAGCTCCCGTCAGACGGACTTCTCGGGCCGACCGAGATCTGAACGACACACCGTCTGCTCGGTCTGCGACCGCGTCGGCACGATCTGACATGGCCGCGCGGCGCACGGCGCGCGGGCGTTGGGCGGAAGACCTGGTGGCGGCGTGGTACGCACGCCAAGGGTTCGAGATCCTGGCGCGCAACTGGCGCTGCACGCGCGGTGAACTCGACGTGGTCGCGCGACGTGGTCGACGGCTCGTGGTGTGCGAAGTGAAGGCACGTGCCGACGACAGGTGGGGAACGGCGTTCGAGGCGGTGTCTGCACGCAAACAACTGCGAATCAGGCGGGCCACCGCCGAGATGCTGTCGTCGCTCGCGATCGGCCGTGTGGAGGTCAGGTTCGACGTCGCCGCTGTGACCGGCACGCATCTCGAGGTGATCACCGACGCATTCTGACCATCGACACAGTCCGGGCCCGGACCATCGCACGGTGTCGCTCAACGGTGCGTCACGCGTTGCGACGATGCCAACAACCCCTGTGCCAGTGTCGGCGGAGGTCGGCGGCATCTCTCGGTACCGCCACCACGTGGAACGTTCCGGCCGGAATTGCGCCGTGACACCCCGGGCACACGTAGTCCTTCGAGGCTTCGTAGGGCTGCACGTTCCTCACCTCGACCGGGCCGTAGAGACCGTCCCAGATGCCGGGGGTTCTTTTGCGGGCCATGGTGAGTCAGCCGATGAAGGCCCACGCGACGAGCGCCATGCTGACGGCGATCGCCGCCACGACGAACACGATGTCTGTGCGCCGCTTGACCCGGCGTCGCTGTGGGTCGAATCCCATGGTGACCAGTATCGCGGTTCGCGGCACAGATAGCGTCGGGACGATGCGACGAACCCGGGTTGCCGCCATCGCGGGTGCTCTCTTGGTGACGGTTCCGTGGTTCACCGCCCAAGTGTCGTCTTTGGTTGCGGCCGCACCGCGCGTCACCGACACGACGGTCGCGACCGACGACACCTTCGTCTTCGACGAACAAGACGCGGTCGACGCAGGTGTCGGAGTCGTCGACGACGTCGATGTGTCGACGAGCACTTCGACCACCACGACGCTTCCATCGGCTGTCACCACGGTGCCGCCCGGATGCCCTGCGGCCCCCGGGGCCCAGGCTGTGTTCGTCGGGTCTGCCTCGTCGCGCGACGAGACATCGGTCGTCTACGTGGTCGACCAGGTGCGTGCCGGGTCGCTCGACGTCTTCGTGAACGACGGTGCGGTCACCGTGCGCTACGGCGGCGATGCACGCTTCATCGAGACCGGCAAGCGCTACATCGTGGGCGTCGTGGTGGCAGATCCGCGCAACCAGTTGTTGCAATCGACCATTCGTGACGACGACGTGATGATCGGGGAACCAGAGGGTCTGGCCGTGGGGCCGGTGTGCCCCGACTACGAAGAAGTGGCCCGCACTCTGAATGACGACGGCACCGCCGTGTCGACCTCGTCGGTGTCGGCGCTGTTCGCCGAGCCCTGGCGGGTCGTGGCCGCTGTCGTGGCGCCGGCACTCATGGTGTTCGCACTGTTGTTGGGTGCGGTCTTCGTGCGCCGCGGGTTGGCCCCCGTCAGTCGCTGAACGCCGACAAGGCGAGCGAGCGCAACTCGCTCACGGCGTGGCCGAGACCCTTCGGGTCGCGGTAGAGCGCGCTGCCCGCGATCAACACGTTCGCCCCGGCTTTCGCGGCACCAGTGATCGTCGAAGGCGAGATGCCGCCGTCGACCTCGACATGTACCGAGTCTCCGAGACCGCGCCGGGTGATCATGTCGCGCACTTCGCGGATCTTCGGTTCCATCGTCGAGATGTAGGCCTGTCCACCGAAACCAGGGTTCACCGTCATCACGAGCACCATGTCGACGAGGTCGAGCACGTGCTCCACGGTCGAGGCCGGTGTGTGCGGATTCAGCGCAACTGCCGCGGTCGCACCCAGCGAGCGGATGTTCTCGCACGTGCGGTGGAGGTGCGTGCAGGTCTCGGCATGCACGATGAGGCGCTGACAGCCGGCCTCCACGTACCGCTGCGCCATCACATCGGGGGTGAGGACCATGAGGTGTGCCTCGAACGGCAGTGTGGTGTGACGTCGGGCGGCGGCGATCACGTCGGGTCCGAAGGTGAGGTTCGGCACGAACTGGCCGTCCATCACGTCCCACTGGATGAGATCGACACCGGCCGCTTCGAGTTCGGCCACTTCTTCTCCGAGTCGGGAGAAGTCTGCAGGTAACACCGACGGGGCGATCATCACGGGAAGCGTCACACGATCACCCTAGTCGTGGGGCCTTCGCCCGTACGCTGGCGCGGTGACGACCGAGACCCTGCGCATCGACAAACTCGTGGCTGGTGGCGACGGTCTCGCTCATGCCGACGACGGTCGTGTCGTGTTCGTGCCGGGAACCGTGGCAGGCGAGACGGTCGAGGCCGAGATCACCGACAGCCGACGCGACTTCGCCCGCGCGAGGTTGCTTCGTGTCGTGGAGGCGTCGTCTGACCGTCGTGAACCGCCGTGTGCGCACGTGGCCGACGGTTGCGGGGGCTGCGATTGGCAGCACATCGAGCGCAAAGCGCAAGGGCGCATCAAACGTGAGATCGTGACCGAAGCCTTCGCGCGCACCGCTCGCATGGAGATCGAGCCGTTGTTGCGCCGGCTCACGGAAGATGCTCGTCGCACCACCGTGCGAGTGGCGAGCGACGGCCACGGTGCCGGGTTCCGCATGGCCGGCTCGAACACGGTGGTTCCAGTGTCTGAGTGCATGGTGGCGCACCGTGCGGTGAACGAGATTCTCGCAGCGCCCCTTCTCGACGGACAAGGCGAGGTCACCATCAGGGTCGGTGCACGCACCGGTGACGTCGGGCTGCTGCGCCACGAAGGCCGTCTGCACGAGAGTGTCGCGCACCCCGAGGGCGCGAAGGTGCGCGTCAGCGAAGTTGTCGACGGCCGCACGTACTCGGTGTCGATGGGGTCGTTCTTCCAGTCGTCACCCGAGGCGGCTGAATTGATCGTCGACTCGGTGCGTCGTCGCCTCGACCGTGCCGGTGCGCGCGACGGGCGTCTCGTCGATGCCTACGGGGGAGTGGGGCTCTTCTCGCTCGCGTTCGCAGACCGGTTCGACGAGTTGCTGGTGGTGGAAGAGTCGGCGTCGGCGTGCCGCGACGCTCTGCGAAACCTCGACGGCACCGCCGCGGTGATCGAGGAGTCGCGCATGGAGCACTGGGACTCGGTGTCGGCGGCGACGGTGATCGCCGACCCCTCACGCCACGGTCTCGGCAAGGGCGGTGTGGCTGCGATCGACGCGACAGATGCGACGTGTGTGGTGCTGGTCAGTTGCGATCCGGTGGCCGGTGCACGCGATGCGCGCATGTTGGTCGACGCCGGATACCGGCTGGTGGAGACAGAAGTGCTCGACATCTTCCCCGAGACCCATCACGTCGAGGTGGTCGCACTCTTCACCCGCTGACCGCCGGCAGGATCACTTGGTGCGCCCTCTGGGGATCGAACCCAGGACCTGCGGATTAAGAGTCCGTTGCTCTACCAGCTGAGCTAAAGGCGCGCGTCGTCAAGTGTAGGGCGCGGCACGCACCGCGACGCAAAGCACCGAACCGGGGCGGTGTCTGCGTTGTGCACTCGACTCCGGGTCTGCGCCTCTGTCGATGTCGGTCGCAATGACGCGACTCCGACAGAGGCCGACCTCTCTGGGGTGAGTAAGGGGACTTGAACCCCCGACCTCCAGGGCCACAACCTGGCGCTCTAACCGGGCTGAGCTATACCCACCATGTGGATCATCAGTCTGCCATTGTCGTGCGTCACCCCCAACTTCTCGCGCGATTCGCACACCTGCGATGTCCCGAAACGCGTGGTCGATCGGTGACGGCGACGTCGTCGGGTAGAGTGAAGGCGACCGTCAAACGGGGTGATACCAATGTCCGCGACGAATCCTGCGTTGCGTCCGAATCTGGCCGAAAGAGCCAAAGAAATCACGAAGCGTGAGTTGCAGAGCTACGCCGAGCGCACGAAGGGCTCCCAGCGAGCCACCGAGCGCGCACGGAAAGTGTTGCCACTCGGCGTGCCGTCCAGTTTCCAGGCCTACGACCCGCATCCGATCGTGGTCAGCCGCGCTCACGAAGACTGGATGGAAGACGTCGACGGCAACCGCTACATCGACTACGACATGGGCTTCGGTGCGCTCTTCGCCGGTCACGTGCACCCCCTGGTGCGCGCAGCTGTCGAACGTCAACTCGACAACGGCACCTTGTTCGTGACGCCATGCGAGACCAACGCCGATGCCGCCGAGTTGCTCGGCGCGCGGTACGGGCTCCCCATGTGGCGTTTCACGAACTCGGGAACCGAAGCGACCATGGACGCAATTCGCGTCGCCCGAGGTGTGACCGGTCGCGACAAGATCGTCAAGGTCGAAGGCGGCTATCACGGCCACCACGACGAGGTGATGATCTCCATGAAGCCACCGGTCGACAAGGCCGGACCGGCACACGAACCGATTCCGTACCCGGCAACGGCGGGAATCACCGCAGCCGTCCTGGGCGACACGATCGTGATTCCCTACAACGATCCCGAGGCACTCGAGCGTGTGCTCGCCGCGAACGACGTGGCCGCGTTCATCGTCGAGCCTGCGATGGAGAACATCGGTATCTGCATGCCGCAGCCGGGTTACCTCGAAGAAGTGCGTCGAATCACTCGCGCCCACGGCACGATGCTCATCTTCGACGAGGTCAAGACAGGGATCACCGCCGGGTGGTCGGGGGCGACCGGTCACTTCGGTGTGCAACCCGATCTCGTGTGTCTCGCAAAGAGCATCGGTGGCGGTCTACCGGTCGGGGCGTTCGGTGGAACGGCCGAAGCGATGGATCAGATCACCACCGGCAAGGTGCTCCACCTCGGCACCTACAACGGCAACCCGCTCGTGATGGCGGCCACCAAGGCAGTTCTGGCCGACATCTGCACTCCCGAGGTCACTGCGGCCACGGTTGCGCGCAACGACATGTTGGTCGATGCATGCGCATCGATCATCGACGAGGCCGGCCTTCCTGCACACACCGTTCGTCTCGGAGCGAAGGGCTGCATCACCTGGGCCGAAGAGCCGATCAAGAACTATCGCGACTACAAGGCGACAGATTTCGATCTTGCATTCGCACAGTGGATGCACGGCATCAACCGCGGAATTCTTCTTCCGCCGGGTCTCGACGAGCAATGGCTCATCTCCGTCGCCCACACCGACGACTCCGCGCTACGGTATGCAACCGTGTTCGAGGAGTTTGTCGATGAGCTCACCAGCTGACATCACGCGCAAGCCGTTGCCGATCATGGTCTTGCGGGGCCTGGTCCGTCGTTGCGCATGGTGCGGAGGCAAGGGCGCGTTCTTCACCTCGTGGTACGGACGCCAAGACCGCTGCAGGTCGTGCGGCCTGAGTTGGGAGCGCGGGTACGAGGGTTTCGAACTCGGTGCGGCGACCATGGGCGTCTTCCTCACGTTCGGGTCGATCATCTTCTGGATGATTTTTTCCGTGGTCGCTGGTGTTCCGCTGGTGCCGTTGTTGGTGGTGGCAGGGTTCCTCGCGATCGTGGTGCCGATCACGACCTACCCGTTGACCTACACCGTGTGGTTCGGGGTCGATCTCTTCATTCGTCACCCGAGTGACGAAGAACTGGCTGCGGCCCGCGAGTGGCGCTCGACCCAGGGCGGATCCGACAGCAACTGAGCCCGGCTCGTCTCCTGAGCTGACCCGGGGCTGGCCCGTGATGTTTTCTTCTGGTGGTCTGCCGATGGGCCAGGACCCCAGTCCACATGGGCACCGAACGAGAATGCTTGACCCGAACAGGTGTTCGTAGTTACAGTGTTGTCGTTCGAACGCACACCCCTTGCCTACAGTCCCGCCTCCGTCCTACCGAAGGGCCGGAAACGGGACACGACAAGGGTTTCCCAGCCCACACAGAGCAGAAAGACACAATCCCATGGCACAGACACCCGAACGCGACAAGGCCCTCGAAGCCGCACTCGCCCAGATCGACAAGCAGTACGGCAAGGGCTCCATCATGCGGATGGGCGAGAAGGGCTCGATGGCCATCGAAGCCGTCCCGACCGGCGCCCTTCCGCTCGACTTGGCTCTCGGCGTCGGGGGTCTCCCGCGTGGTCGTGTCGTCGAGATCTACGGACCCGAGTCGTCGGGTAAGTCGACCCTCGCCATGCACGTCGTGGCCGAGGCCCAGCGCAACGGCGGCATCTGTGCCTACGTCGACGCAGAGCACGCCATGGACCCGGTGTACGCCAAGGCCATCGGCGTCGACATCGACCAGTTGCTGATCTCGCAGCCCGACACCGGTGAGCAGGCACTCGAGATCGCCGACATGTTGATCCGCTCCGGCGCGCTCGACGTGGTCGTCATCGACTCGGTGGCGGCCCTCACACCGAAAGCCGAAATCGAAGGCGACATGGGTGACAGCCACGTCGGTCTGCAGGCCCGCCTCATGAGCCAGGCACTGCGCAAGTTGACCGCGAACCTCAACAAGTCGAACACGATCTGCATCTTCATCAACCAGCTGCGCGAGAAGATCGGCGTCATGTTCGGATCACCCGAGACCACCCCGGGTGGCCGTGCGCTGAAGTTCTACTCATCGGTGCGTCTCGACATTCGCCGCATCGAGGCGATCAAAGACGGTGCGGAGGTGGTCGGGTCGCGCACTCGTGTGAAGGTCGTGAAGAACAAGGTGGCTCCGCCGTTCCGTCAGGCCGAATTCGACATCATGTACGGAAAGGGCATCAGTCGCGAGGGGGCGCTGCTCGACCTCGCGGTCGAGATGAACATTGCCAAGAAGTCAGGCGCGTGGTTCACCTACGAAGGTGAGCAGCTCGGTCAGGGCCGCGAGAACGCCAAGAACTTCCTGCACGATCATCCCGAGATCATGATGGAGATGGAAGCCAAGGTGCGCGCCACCGCTGGTATCGGCGAGGGTGAGGCAGAGCCGGGCTTCAGCGAAGACGACGAAGAGCCGATCGAGCTCGACTGATCTCGAGTGTCTGGCCAGCGTGCTGACCAGACGCCGGCGCAGCTGCCACTGCGTCCTCCGTGAGATGCGAAGGAGCCGGGCCCACGGGCTCGGCTCCTTTGCTGTCCGGGCTCAGCATGTGCCATCGGTAGCCTTTCCGGGGTGACCGCAGGCCCCGAGAAGTACGTCGTGCGCACCTTCGGGTGCCAGATGAACGAGCACGACTCAGAGCGAATCTCTGGTCTGCTCGAGACCGACGGTCTCATGCGCGCGACTGACGAATCTGACGCCGATGTGGTGGTGTTGAACACATGCTGTATCCGTGAGAACGCCGACAACAAGCTCTACGGAACGCTCGGCCACCTGAAGACGTGGAAAGACGCCAAGGACGGCCGCCGCATCGTGGTGGCAGGGTGTCTGTCGCAGAAAGATCGCGGTGGAGTCCAGAAACGTGCCCCGTGGGTCGACGTGGTGCTCGGGACCCACAACGTGCACCGCACTACACAACTGCTCGCCCAGGCCCGTGTCTCTGGTCCGGTGACCGAGATCCTCGACGAGGCAGTGATCGACGACCATGCGCTGTTCCCGAGTGCACTGCCGGTGCGGCGAGAAACGTCGTGGAACGCGTGGGTGACGATCCAGATCGGTTGTGACAACACCTGTGCCTACTGCATCGTGCCGGCCGTGCGCGGCAAGGAAGTGTCGCGCCCGACGCTCGACATCGTGGCCGAAGTCGAATCGCTGGCGTCGAACGGTGTCACCGAAGTGACATTGCTCGGTCAGAACGTGAACTCGTACGGTCGTGACCTGGCCGTCGCCGAGCGCCGTGAAACAGGTGAGGGGAGCGTGTCGCCGCGCTTTGCAGACCTGTTGAGGCACGTCGGTTCCGTGCCGGGCATCAGGCGGGTGCGGTACACGAGCCCGCACCCGAAGGACATGCGCACCGACGTGTTGGCAGCAATGGCCGAGACCGACGCGGTCTGTGAGCACCTGCACTACCCGCTCCAGTCGGGGTCGGACCGTGTGCTGGCTCTGATGCACCGTGGCTACACCGCCGATCGGTATCTCGAGCGACTGGCCGAAGCGCGCCGGTTGATGCCCGATCTCGCGGTCACGACCGACATCATCGTCGGGTTCCCGGGTGAGACCGACGACGACTTCGTACGCACTCTCGAGGTGGCTGCCGCGGCCGATTTCGACTCGACCTACACCTTCATCTTCTCGCCGCGCGAGGGCACCGAAGCGGCCACGATGGTGGACCGCTTCGTCGACCCCGCGGTGGTGGCAGATCGTTTCGAGCGCCTCCGCACCGTCGTGGAGCGATCTGCTCTGCACCGTCACGAGGCACGTGTCGGTCGAATCGAAGAGATCGTGGTGGAGGGCGTGAGCAAGCGCGACTCTGGCGTGACGACGGGTCGCACCCGGCAGAACAAATTGGTGCATTTCCGAACCGCGCACGCATTGAGGCCGGGAACGTACGCAGTGGTCGAGATCACGCGCGCGGCGCCGCACTACCTCGAAGGGCGACTGGTCGACGTGATCGCTGACGCCACGCACAAGGTGCGGATTCCCGTGGCGTCGATCGTTTGAGCAGTTCATCGTCGCACGGTGACGCGGCTCGTGAGCCGTCGGTGGTGGTGCTCGGGCCGACCGCGAGCGGCAAGAGCGACGTTGCCATGGCGGCCGCGCGTGCGGCGGGTGCGGTGGTGCACATCGTTGCCGCCGATGCGATGCAGGTCTACCGAGCAATGGACATCGGAACCGCCAAGCCGACGGCGGCAGACCGAGCAGAGGTGATGCACCATTGTCTCGACAGCGTCGATGCGTGGGAGCGTCACACGGTGGCGATGTGGCACGAGAGCCTCCAGCGTGCCCGGGTCGAGATCGCATCAGCCGGAGCACGGGCGATCCTCGTGGGTGGAACCGGTCTCTATGTGACTGCCGCAGTCGACGGTCTCGACCTCCCCGGCGAATGGCCAGAGATCAGAGTCGAGATCGAGTCCGAACCTGACACCCAGGCACTGCATCGACGACTCGCCGACCTCGACCCGGTGGCCGCGGCACGCATGGAGCCGTCGAACAGGCGACGCATCGTGCGAGCGCTCGAGGTGTGCGTGGGGTCCGGACAACCGTTCAGTTCGTTCGGCGACGGCGTCGCCAGCTACCCCCCGACGCACGTGGTGCAGATCGGCATCAGGTGGGACAGAGACGTCCTGCGTCGGCGCATTGCGCGGCGTGTGGCCACGATGGTCGAGGAAGGACTCGTCGACGAGGTGACCTCGCTTCTGGCGGCACCGGAGGGTCTCTCGCACACTGCGAGACAGGCGCTCGGCTACAAAGAGATCATCGACCACCTCGAGGGGCGCTGCTCGTTGGCAGAGGCGATCGACGCCGTCGTGTTGCGCACGGGACAGTTCGCGGTGCGCCAGGAACGTTGGTACCGACGTGACCCGCGCATCAGGTGGGTCGACGTGGAGAAAGATCCCGTGGACGAAATCGCACCTCTCGTCGTGGCGGCACTGGCGTAGTCTGCGCTCGATGGTCGTTCATCTCTCCAAGCACCACGGGCTCGGGAACGACTTCTTGGTCTACGACCTCGACCAGGGTGACCCGGGCGCCGCCTGGGGCGACTTGGCGCGCAGATGGTGCGCACGAACGACCGGTATCGGCGCCGACGGGCTGTTGCTATTGGGTACTGACACCGATCGATTGTCCATGAGGCTCTTCAACGCCGACGGCTCCGTCGCCGAGATGAGTGGCAACGGCATCAGGTGTCTCGTGCAAGCGGCCCACCACAAACTGGGGGGCGCCGGCGACGCGCGTTACGAGATCGACACCGACGCCGGGCTTCGCACGGCAGACGTGATTGCCGTCTCCGACAGGCACACGATCCAGGTGCGCGTCGACATGGGGGCAGTGGGCGATCTCGACGAACCAGAGGGCTGGAGTGCGCTCGAGTGCGATCCGATGCGCCCTGTGCGGCATCTCTCGCTCGGCAACCCTCACTCGGTGGTGGGCGTGGAAGACGTGAAGATCGTCGACCTCGCCCGGCTCGGCTCGCTCGTGCCGCAGGTGAACCTCGAGATCGTCGAGCCGGGGCCGGGGTCGAATGCGATCACCATGCGCGTGCACGAACGCGGTGCCGGCATCACGCTCGCCTGTGGCACCGGTGCGTGTGCGGCGGCGGAGGCGGCCCTCGCGTGGGGAATCGTGCCGCGCAGCACCGACGAGGTGGTCGTGCACATGGATGGCGGCGTCGCGCGGGTGCACATCTCGCCCGACCGACATGCCGTGCTCACGGGCCCGGCCACCTGGGTCGGTACGGTCACGGTGGACGTGTGAGCAACCCGTATCAGGAGGCGCTCGGGCGCACTCTCATCGAGCGCACCTTCCGTGAGCGCATCGTGTTGGTCGGAGTCACCCTCGCAGGTCACAGCGACGACGACACAGAAGAAGGTCTGAACGAATTGTCGTTGTTGATCGACACTGCCGGCGCCGACGAGGCGGCGCGGCTCACGCAACGACGCGACGTGCCCGACCCGGCCTGGTACATCGGCAAGGGAAAGGTCGACGAACTTCGCGAAGTGTGTCTCGCTGTCGATGCCGACACGGTCGTGTTCGACAACGAGTTGTCGCCGGCACAGCAGTACAACCTCGAGAAGGCACTCGGCCGCACCGCACTCGACCGCACGGCCGTGATTCTTGACATCTTCGCCCAGAACGCCCACACGCTGGAGGGCAAAGCGCAAGTCGAGTTGGCCATGTTGCGGTACCGGCTCCCGCGACTTCGTCGCGGCGCCAAGGCGGGACTGTCGCAGCAGGCAGGCGGTATCGGGACCAGAGGCCCGGGTGAAACGCGCCTCGAGGTCGACCGGCGACGCATCATGCGGCGCATCAACAAACTCGAGGACGACCTGCGTTCGCTCCAGCGAACGCGCGCCACGCAGCGAAAGAGTCGCGGGCGCAGCGGGCTCGCGTCCGTCGTGATCGTCGGGTACACCAACGCCGGTAAATCGACGCTCCTGAATGCCCTCACGCAGGCCGGCGTGCTCGCCCAAGATCGTCTGTTCGCCACCCTCGACCCCACCACGCGGCGTCTGTCGCTGCCGGGTGGCGAGCCCGTTCTGCTCACCGACACCGTGGGGTTCATCAGGCAGTTGCCGCACGGACTGATCGAATCGTTCAAGTCGACGCTCGAGGTCGCAGCAGAAGCCGACATGTTGGTGCACGTGGTCGATGCGAGTGCTGACCACCCTGATCACCAGATCACCGCCGTGCGGGAAGTGCTGGCCGAGATCGGTGCCGACCAGGTGCCCGAGTTCGTGGTGTTCAACAAGGCCGACATGTGCGACGACAATGCCGAATCGCTGCTGCGCGACCACCACGGTGCGGTCGCGGTGTCGGCTCTCAAGCGCGAGGGCCTGGACGTGTTCCTGCGCACGCTGGCCGACCGCATGCGTTCGATCACCCGGGTGACGGAGTTGCTGGTGCCGTTCGAGCGGGGTGACGTGGTGGCGGCGGTCCACCGCGAGGGCGAAGTGGTCTCCATCGAAGAGGCCGACACGGGACTTCGGATCAGGGCACGGCTGTCGGAGGCGTCCGAGGGGCGTCTGCGGGAGTTCGTCGTTGACGCCTCCGGTGGGCGACAATCTGTCTCGCATGACTGATCGTGACGCCCCGGGCTTCGAGCCGCCTCCGTACCCGTACGACAGGCTTGACGCATTCCAGAAGTTGGCCGCCGCTCATGACGGCGGTGTGGTCGACCTGTCGGTTGGTACACCCTGCGATGCGCCGCCATCGGCGGTCATCGAGGCGCTGTCTGGATCTGGTTCAGAACGCGGTTACCCGGCCAGCATCGGTACCGAGGCACTTCGACGGTCGATCGCACGCTGGATGGGGCGTCGATTCGCGATAGACGTTCCTGTTTCGCGCATCGCGGCCTGCATCGGCACCAAAGAGTTCGTGGCGACGACGCCCCAGTACATGAAATTGCGCCGACCGAACCGCGACACAGTGCTGTACCCGGCGGTCGCATACCCCACATACGAGATGGGTGCGATCTTGGCCGGGTTGCGCGCAGTACCGGTGCCTGTCACCGCCGACGGGCGTCTCGAGTTGTCGGCGATCAGTGCCGACGACGCGGCACGTGCGCTCATGCTGTGGTCGAACAGCCCGTCGAACCCCACCGGCATGCTCGACGATCTCGCCGCCGTTGCCGCGTGGGGTCGCAACCACGGTGTGCCCGTCTTCAGCGACGAGTGCTACACCGAGTTCACCTGGTCGACATCACCGCAGTCGATTCTCCAACACGGACTTGACGGTGTCGTGGCCGTGCACTCGCTCTCGAAGCGCTCGAACCTGGCCGGATTGCGCGTCGGCTTCTATGCCGGCGATGCAGACATCGTCGAGTACCTCAAAGAGGTGCGCAAGCACGCCGGCTTCATGGTGCCGGGTCCGGCACAGGCGGCCGGTGCCGCAGCTCTCGACGATGACGATCACGTGCGAATCCAGCGAGACCGCTACCGCTCGCGTCTCGAGTCGACAGCTCGCACGTTGTCGGCATGGTCGGGGATCGACATCGTGATGCCCGACGGCGGCTTCTATCTCTGGTTCGATGCCGACGACGCGTGGGCCTTCACCGAGAAGCTCGCACGCGAAGGCGGTGCAATCGTGAGTCCGGGAGACTTCTACGGTGCGGGCGGGTCGCGCCACGTACGAGTTGCAGTGGTGCAACCCGACGACAAACTCGCGCTCGTCGCCCGCCGACTCGGCCGTTAGTCACGTGTCGCTCGCGAGAGCGGGGGTCATCGTTAGCATTGACTCGTGCGTTCAAAACCAGTTGTCGCGGTCGTGGCAGTGTTCCTTCTCGGGGTTGCATCTCTGCTGGTGCCTCGAGACACGCATGCCACGAACGGCGGCAGTATCGGCTTCAACGGAACCAATCAGTACGTGAGCCTGGCGGGGAGCACTGATTGGGCGGTCGGCACCGGGGACTTCACGGTCGAGTGGTTCCAATATCAGACAAGTTTTTCGTCGTCATGGCCCCGTATCTTCTCGGTTGGTACGTACCCCTCCACTTCGATCGGGGTGAGTATCGAAGGCGGCATCATCTATGTATGGCTGGCGGGAGGTGGCCCCCGGTTGAGCGCATCAGCAGGTTCGATCTCGAACCAGTGGGTGCACTTTGCGGTGACCCGCTCTGGTGGAACTCTCAGACTCTTCAGGAACGGGACCGTTCTGGCATCGGGTGCAAACTCTTCGAACGTGACCAATTCCTCGACTCCTTTGTTGGTTGGTTCTGAGGGCGGTAGCGGCACATTCTTCGGCGGACTGATCACAAATTTTCATTTCGTGAAGGGGACGGCGGTGTACACGAGTGCGTTCACTCCGTCTGGCCCACTGACGGCGGTTGCTGATACGAAGCTTCTCCTGGCAGCCCAGAGTTCTTCGTCGCTGCTGACCGACTCGAGCTCCCTGAACAGAACTGTCACGAGCGTCGGGTCGCCGAGTTTCAACTGGGGTACGCCCTTCCCGTGGACGGGAAGCTCCGGACCGACGTCGGTTCCGGCCACTGAGCCGTCCACCACCACGACGACCACGACCACAACCACAACCACAACCACGACGACACTTCCGGCAACGACGACGACTGATGTTGCGACGACGTCCACCAACCTTCCTGCGTCGCCTGTCGTGGCACCACCGACGGCCACTGTCGCTCCGATCCCACAGGACCCGAATCAATCGCCAGCGTCGCAGGGTGGTACGGGTGGGTCACCGACGGTCAACGGTTCGACCACAGTCGCGGTCCGCGGGGCTGTGACCACCTCGACTCGACCACCGGTGGCATCTTCTGTCGTGTCGCCGATCGTTGTCGCGAGCACGACGACACTTCCGGCAACGACGACGACAACGACAGTCGCTCCGCCAGTACCTGCAGATGTCGAGGCAGGGGAGGCCCAGGTGCTGGTGGGTGGTCAGTTGGCCACCGTGACAACGACAAGGACCGAAGACGAGTTGGTTGTCGACATCGGGCAGTCAAGGATTGTCCTCGGCGCACGCGACTCCGATGGTCAGGTGATCTCGCCGCTCGGCGACGACACGCTGCAACTGGAGGCTGGCGGAGAGGTTGCCATTCGTTCAGAGGGCTTTGCGCCGCTGTCTGAGGCTGAAGGGTGGCTGTTCTCTGATCCTGTCAATCTGGGATCTGAGAGAGCCAACGACTCCGGCCGTCTCGACGCTGTGTTTGCAATTCCGGAATCGGTCGAACCTGGAAATCATCGGTTCTCGCTCCGGGCCACTGACACCTCT
Organism: uncultured Bifidobacterium sp.; assembly: GCA_964416135.1. Lineage (GTDB taxonomy): Bacteria > Actinomycetota > Acidimicrobiia > Acidimicrobiales > Ilumatobacteraceae > UBA2093. The sequence continues at coordinate 27,349 of CAYQCU010000004.1, read as the reverse complement.
GACAAGCCAATCGAACTCACCCTCGGCGTGCAGGTCAACGGTCGAGCAGACGCCGATGTTCAATGGACGTGGGTGCTCGTCGGCGGGGTGGTCGGATTGGGGATACTCACCGCACTGTTCCTCCCGCCGGCTCTGCGGCGCCGCCCTCGGGCGTGACGACGATTGCTCAGAGGCGGCGGAGGACGGTCACGACCTTGCCGAAGACCTGGACGTCGTCGGCATCGAAGACCATCGGCGACATCGACGTGTTCGCCGGCACGAGTGTGATCTTCGACCCCGACTTCTTGAACGTCTTGACGGTGGCTTCTTCGCCAGGAATGCCGGCCACGACGATGTCGCCGTTGTCGGCAACTGACTGCTGACGGGCGACAACGAAGTCGCCGTCGAGAATGCCGGCGTCGATCATCGACTCGCCCCGCACGCGCAACATGAACAACTCACCCTCGCCGGTGAAGTCGGTGGGGAGCGGAATGAGATCTTCCACGTTCTCCTGTGCGAGCACGTCGGTACCGGCGGCAACGTCGCCCACCAGTGGTACGTGGCGTGCCGGGCGGCGCTCCATGGCGACCTCTGAGTTGGTGTCGAAGCGCACCTCGATCGCGCGTGGCTTCGTGGGGTCACGGCGCAGGAAGCCCATCTTCTGGAGGGTGGAGAGGTGGTTGTGCACCGTGGAGGGGGAGTTCAACCCGACCGCCTCGCCGATCTCACGCACGCTCGGCGGGTAGCCGCGGTCTTGCATGGACTTTTCGATGAAATGAAGGATTTCCCGCTGACGGGGGGTGAGGGTCTCGGCCATGTGCCGAGCGTACAGGTGTTCGTTGCTCAGGTCAAACATGTGTTCGTCGGACGCATGTTCGCCCCGATCTGTGGATAACCCTTGACACCGAACAGGTGTTCGGGAATACTTACGAACACCCGTTCGCTACGGTGCCCACCACATACAGCAAACCCCTTGCCCATCGGAGAAAACCCCATGAACAGCACCACCGCCTTCCAGATCGATCCACTGCTCGCTACCCAGGTCCACTCCCGGCCGCAGGTGGCTACTGGTCGCGTCCGCGCGGCGGGAACCACGGCCAGGACCCCGGCCCGTTCCCGTCGCGTCGACGTCTCCGAGCGCACCTTCCGTCGCCGCCGCCGAGTAGTCGGGGCCTTGGTTGTCTTCGGACTCACCACCGGGGTGTTCGCCACGAATGCATTTGCCACCAACCCCGGCGCCGACGTCCCGCCGGCACCTCGCACCATCGTCGCCCAGTCCGGCGACACCTTGTGGGGCATTGCTCGCAAGATCGCACCGACTGGCGACATCACCGAGCTCGTCCACGCTCTCGTGCTGGCGAACGGCTCTCGCATCGAGGCCGGTCAAGTGGTCCGCATTCCCTGACCGAACGCCTCATCGGCACCCGACGGCATCAGAAGAACTGACAGAAAGTCAACGACCACACTCACAGACAGACGCGCGTGGCTGATTTACACTCAGTTGCGATGCATTGTCCAGTGTGCAGACACGACGACACCAAGGTGATCGACTCTCGTTCGGCGGAAGCCGGCACCGCGATTCGTCGTCGTCGGTCTTGCCCCGAGTGCTCGTACCGCTTCACGACCTATGAGCGCCTCGAGAGTGCGCCTCTCATGGTGCTCAAGCGTTCCGGAGGACGCGAGCCGTTCGATCGCGCCAAAGTCGTGTTCGGGGTGCGCTCGGCCTGCAAGGGACGCCCCGTCTCCGACGAGCAGGTTGAGGCACTGGCCGAAGCCGTCGAAGACGACATGCGTCTGGCTGCCGCCGCCGGGGAGGAGATCACCACCTCGACCGTCGGCCACAGCGTGCTCGAGCACCTGAAGGCACTCGACGAGGTTGCGTACCTCCGTTTTGCGAGCGTCTACAAGAACTTCGACGACGCGGCCGACTTCCGACGCGAACTCGCGTTGCTCAAGCGTTCCTGACGCGTACATAGCGCGCGAACACGAAGCCATCACGCACGTTGGTTTCCTCGAGGGCGAACCGCCGCGATGCATGAGGTGCCGCCGACCACGACCCGCCACGCGCCCCAGAGAACTTGGGTGAAATCGTGAGGTTCACCGCATCGACCAGGTCTGCATCGAGCAGTGCGGCGTTCAGTGCTGGTCCACCCTCGACGTGGACGATGCCGGGCCCGAGGTCGGCGACAACGGCTGCCAGATCGACAGTGCCAGTCCCGCGACGCAACGATTCCACCGGCAGCGCGGGCGCGTCGGTGGTGGTCACGACCAGTCCGGCGCCACTGGTGAACAAGGGGGAGTCGAAGTCGAGCTCGCAGGTGCGAGTGACGACAGCGATCCGCAGGTCTGGTCGCGACGGGGCACCGTAATTCTCGGCGCGCACGGTGCCGGCACCCACGAGCACCACCGTGGCCCTCGAGCGCAGATCACGAAGACGCTGCTGGTCGGCTGGGCCACCGAGTGGTCCGGAGCGTCCCGCGACCTCGACGGCACCGTCGGGGGTCGAAATCATGCAGATCTCCACCCGTGTCGCACTCACGGGGCGAAGTGTACGGTTGCCGCATGAACGATCAGTCGGTGCGCACTGCACATCGCACGTGTCCGTTGTGTGAGGCGACATGTGGTCTCGAGATCACGGTCGGTGCGAACGAGCAGATCGTGCGGATTCGCGGCGACCGAGACGACGTCTTCAGCAAGGGTTTCATCTGCCCGAAGGGGAGCACGCTGAAGCAACTGCACGAAGACCCGGATCGTTTGCGCGCGCCGCTGGTGAAGCGCAACGGTGTCCATGTCGAGGTCTCGTGGACCGAGGCGTGGCAAGCGGTCCACGACGGGCTCACAGGGGTCATCGAACGTCACGGTCGTGGTGCGCTCTCGGCCTATGTCGGCAACCCGAACGCACACAATCTCGGCGCAGCCATGTTCAACTCGGTGTGGATGAAGTCGCTCGGGTCGCGCAACTTCTTCAGTGCCTCGACTGTCGACCAGATTCCCAAGCACGTCGCGGGTGGTCTCATGTTCGGAACGCCGCAGAGCATCCCGGTGCCAGATCTCGACCGCACCGATTATCTGCTCATGTTGGGGGCGAACCCGTACGCGTCGAACGGAAGCCTCTGCACGGCTCCCGATTTCCCCGGTCGCATGGCTGGCATCAGGGAACGCGGCGGCAAAGTGGTGGTCGTCGACCCGCGCCGAACCAAGAGCGCCGATGCGAGCGATGAGTGGATACCCATTCGTCCGGGCACCGACGGTTTCTTTCTCGCTGCGATCGTGCACGTGTTGTTCGAGGAAGACCTCGTGTCACTCGAGCCGCGCATCGCGAACCTGGTGAACGGACTCGAAGCGCTCAGAGACGCAGTCGCGGCGTTCACTCCTGAGCTCGCCGAGTCGGCCACCACCGTTCCGGCTGACGTCACGCGACGCATCGCACGAGAACTCGCCGCCGCTCCGACCGCCGCCGTCTACGGACGCATCGGTGTCAACACGGTCGAGTTCGGAACGCTGAATGCATGGCTGATCGACTCGATCAACGTGCTCACCGGCAACATCGACTCCCCGGGTGGGGCGATGTTCACTCTTCCGGCCGTCGGCAGTGCAACCACGCGGGGAACGCCCGGCAAGGGAAAGGGCTTCGTCACTGGTCGCGGCCACAGCAGGGTCAGCAAGCGTCCCGAAGTGATGGGCGAGTACCCGACGGCAGTCATGGCCGAGGAGATCGTCGAGCCCGGCGCCGGCCAGATACGGGCAATGATCACGGTGGCTGGCAACCCTGTCGTGTCGACGCAGAACTCGTCGAGACTCGACGATGCGCTCTCGACGCTCGAGTTCATGGTGTCGGTCGACATCTACCTGAACGAGACGACTCGACACGCCGACGTGATCCTTCCGCCACCGTCAGCGCTCGAAAAAGACCACTACGACGTGTCGCTGTACACCTTCGCGGTGCGCAACGTCGCGAACTACAGCCCGCCTGTTCTCGTCAAGGCAGACGATCGACCAGACGAGTGGGAGATCCTGGCGACGCTCGCGGGCATTCTGCAGGGAATGGGTCCAGACGTCGACCCCGCCGTCATCGACGACTCGGTGATCGGTTCGATGGTCACTGGTGCCGTCGGGTCGGGTGGCTCGGTCATTGCCGGGCGTGACGCCGACGAGATCATGCGGGCGCTTTCCAAAGATGGTCGGCGTGGTCCGGCGCGAATGCTCGACTTCATGTTGCAGACCGGCCCGTACGGTGCAGCCTTCGGTGCAAACCCGTACGGACTCAGCCTCGACGTTCTGCTCGCGAACCCTCACGGCGTGGATCTCGGTGCGCTCGAGCCTCGACTTCCCGAAGCCCTGCGCACACCGAGCGGCATGATCGAGATCGCGCCCGATGTGTTCGTGGAAGAGGCACGCCGACTCGCACGCAGTGCGGCCACCATCGACCCGGCACAGATGCTGCTCGTCGGTCGCCGCGAACTGAAGAGCAACAACTCGTGGATGCACAACATGAAGGTGCTGACCAAGGGCTCACTTGCATGCACCGCTCAGATGCATCCCGACGATGCGCAACGCCTCGGTGTGACATCTGGTGACGTCGTGCGCATCACCAGTCGTGTCGGTGCGATCGAGATCGAGGCCGAAGTCACCGACGCACTCATGCCGGGGGTGGTGAGCGTTCCGCACGGATGGGGCCACGGTGTCGACGGCACCCGGATGTCGGTGGCCGCCGAGAAGCCCGGCGTGAACTCGAACGTGCTGACCGACGACGCGGTCATCGACCCGCTGTCGGGCAACGGTGTGTTGTCGGCGATTCCGGTCACCGTGACCGCGATCTGAACCGCACGTCACTCCGCGCGCGTACTTGCCCACAGTTCCTCCACAGACGAGGGACGGTTGTACACGGGGAATTCCCCAGAACATTCGTGGAATTCACAACTCTGTCCACTTCCAATTCACAAGGGCGAGTGCGTATCGTGCGCCTCCTGATCGGGGGCAACTCGGGAGGCGGATGGAGGTCCGGGTCTGAATGGCTCGAGCCGGGACCGAGGGGGGTCCAGACCTGTCTCCCGGGTGCCTTCGGACATAGTTGCGCCTGCGGGCGCCCGAGCAGCCCACCAGGGCCAGAAAAAGTTGGGGAGGATCGTTGACAAGGGTGTAACTACAGTGCTGTAATCTCCCAACCGCTTGTGGGACAACCTGCACAGGGGGAGGGAGACCCACAACATCTAGTGGTCGGTCCACCTTCCGCCGACCGCCGGTTTCTCCCGCATCGATCCACACTGACATCACACCACTCAAGGAGCCATCGCCATGTCACTCGCACCGGACCGCCTCTCGATCGGCATCGGCCGCTTCTTCACCACCCCTGGTGTCCACCCCTACGACGAGGTGGTGTGGGACGTGCGCGACGCGCGGATCACGAACTGGAAAGACGGCTCGGTTGCGTTCGAGCAGACAGGTGTCGAGTTCCCGGCCACGTGGTCGTTGAACTCCACCAACATCGTCGCCCAGAAGTACTTCCGCGGCACACCCGGAACGCCCGAGCGTGAGCGCTCGATGCGCCAGGTCATCGACCGTGTCGCCGACACGATTGCAGACTGGGGCATCGAGGGCGGCTATTTCGCCGACAACGAAGAGGCCGAGGCCTTCCGCAACGAACTCAAGTACATCCTCGTGACCCAGCGCGCCGCGTTCAACAGCCCGGTGTGGTTCAACATCGGCGTCAAGGGTGTGCCGCAGCAGGCGAGTGCGTGCTTCATCCTCGCTGTCGAAGACAAGATGTCGGCGATCCTCAACTGGTACCGCGAAGAGGGAGTCATCTTCAAGGGTGGCTCGGGCTCGGGCATCAACCTGTCGAAGATTCGTTCCAGCGTCGAGACGCTCGAGGGCGGCGGCACCGCGTCCGGTCCGGTGTCGTTCATGCGTGGTGCCGACGCATCGGCCGGCACCATCAAGTCGGGCGGCAAGACCCGTCGCGCGGCCAAGATGGTGATCCTCAACGCCGACCACCCCGACGTCGAAGAGTTCATCTGGTGCAAGGTGAAAGAAGAGCGCAAGGCGCGCGTGCTGCGTGATGCGGGATTCGACATGGACCTCGACGGTTCCGACTCGTTCAGCATCCAGTACCAGAACGCGAACAACTCGGTGCGTGTCACCGACGAGTTCATGCGTGCCGTCGAAGAAGACCGCGACTGGAACCTGACCGCCGTCACCACCGGCGAGACCGTCCGCACCATCCGTGCGCGCGACCTGTGGCGCCAGATCGCCCAGGCTTCGTGGGAGTGTGCAGACCCTGGTCTGCAGTTCGACACCACCATCAACCGCTGGCACACCGCACACGCGTCGGGTCGCATCAACGGCTCGAACCCGTGCTCGGAGTACATGCACATCGACAATTCGGCGTGCAACCTGGCGTCTCTGAACCTGCTCAAGTTCCTCGACGACGACGATCGTTTCGACGTCGAGGCGTACCGCCACGCTGTGGAAGTCATCTTCACCGCACAGGAGATCCTCGTCGGCCGCGCCGATTACCCGACCGAGCCGATCGGCGAGAACAGCCGCAAGTTCCGCCAGCTCGGCATCGGGTACGCGAACCTCGGTGCGCTCCTCATGGCACTCGGCCTCGCATACGACTCCGACGAGGGTCGCGCGTGGGCCGCGGCACTCACGTCGCTCATGACGGGTCACGCGTACGCGACCAGCGCGCGCACCGCGAGCCGCATGGGACCGTTCTCCGGTTTCGCCGAGAACGAGACGTACATGCTGAACGTGTTGCGCATGCACCGCGACGCGCACAGCCAGATCGAAAACTCAGGGTTCATCCAGGCAGACCTGCTCGAAGCCGGTCGCGAGAGCTGGGATGCAGCCGTGCGAGACGGTGAGGAGTACGGCGTGCGCAACGCGCAGGCGTCGGTGCTCGCACCCACCGGCACCATCGGTCTCATGATGGACTGCGACACCACCGGTGTCGAGCCCGACCTCGGCCTCGTGAAGATCAAGAAGCTGGTCGGCGGCGGCACCATGAGCATCGTCAACCAGACCATTCCGCGTGCGCTGCGTCGCCTGGGCTACAACGCACAGCAGGTCGACGACATCATCGCCTACATCGACGAGAACAAGTCGATCCTGGGCGCGCCGCACATCGAGTCGAGCCACCTGTCGGTGTTCGCCTGCTCGATGGGTGACAACACGATCCACTACGAGGGTCACGTGCGCATGATGGGTGCGATCCAGCCGTTCATCTCGGGCGCGATCTCGAAGACCGTGAACATGCCAGAAGACGTCTCGGTCGAAGACGTCGAGGAACTGCACATGCTCGCGTGGAAGCTCGGCATCAAGGCCGTCGCGATCTACCGCGACAACTGCAAGGTGGCCCAGCCGCTGTCGACGGCGAAGAAAGACGACGACAAGGCCGACGCTCCTGCCGCGGTGACGAGCGAGGCGACTGCGGTCGTCGAGCGCGTGATCGAAAAGATCGTGACGACACCTGTGCGCCAGAAGCTGCCGAAGAGCCGCCGTGGTCGCACGTTCGAGTTCCGCGTCGCCGACTGCAAGGGCTTCGCCAACATCGGCGAGTACGAAGACGGTCGTCCGGGTGAGCTCTTCCTCACCGTGTCGAAGCAGGGCTCGACAATGGCCGGCATCATGGATGCCTTCGCCAAGTCGATTTCCTACGGTCTCCAGTACGGGGTGCCGCTGCGTGCCTTCGTGGAGGCCTTCACGAACATGCGCTTCGAGCCGGCCGGAATGACCGACGACTCAGAGATCCGCATGGCGTCGTCGATCATGGACTACCTCTTCCGCCGCCTGGCGCTCGAGTACTTGACACGCGAAGAGCGCGAAGAGCTCGGCATCCTGGGTGTTTCTGAGCGCATCCAGCCCACCCTTCCGGGTGTCGAAGAGTCGATCGTGCAGAACGCGAACGGCTCCGAGATGGCGACCGACCCGATCTCGGCCCCCTCGGTCGACGAGTTCCTCACCAAGGTCGACCTCGGTGTGGCGCCTGCCTCGGTGCACAACGACCATTCGGCTCCGCACGGCATGGTGCGTCACAGTGACGCGCCGATGTGCATGATGTGCGGTGTGCAGATGCAGCGTGCGGGGTCGTGCCACGCGTGCCCGTCGTGCGGCTCCACCAGCGGCTGTAGCTGACCTCAAGAACTCCCAGAGCGTCACGGTAGGTTCATTCTCCGTGACGCTCTGGATTCTCGTTCGCATCGTGGCCGGAATGGCCGCATTGATCGTCGGCGCCGAGTTCCTCGTCAAAGGGGCGTCATCGATCGCGTCCCGCTTCGGCATCAGTGCCGTCGCCATCGGTCTCACGGTGGTGGCTTTCGGAACCAGTGCGCCCGAGTTGGCAGTCAGTGTCGGTTCTGCGGTCGCAGGCGAGGCAGAAGTCGCGCTCGGCAACGTGATCGGCAGCAACATCGCGAACATCCTGCTGATCCTCGGATTGTCGGCTGTCTTCGGCGGGTTGACGATTGCGTCGCGAGTGGTGCGTTTCGACCTGCCGCTGATGGTGGCGATCACGCTGCTGGTGCTGGTGCTCTCGCTCGACCTGTCGATCAGTCGGCTCGACGGAATCGTGCTGTTCGCCGGCATCATCATCTACACCTCGTGGCTGTTGCGGGCGTCGCGTCGCGAGTCGAAGGAAATGGTGGCCGAGTCCGAACGAGCCGTGACCGAGATCGAAGGAGAAGTCGCCGACGATCCGATGATCGGGTTGGTTGCCTATCTGATCGGTGGTTTGGCGTTGCTCGTGGTCGGCGCCCAGGTGTTGGTGGGCGCGGCGACCGAGTTCGCCAGCAAGGCCGGTGTCAGCGAGATGGTCGTCGGTCTCACTGTGGTGGCCGTCGGCACGTCATTGCCCGAGTTGGCCACGTCGATGGTGGCGGCCTACAGGGGCGAACGGGACATTGCAGTCGGCAACGTGGTCGGCAGCAACATCTTCAATCTCTTGAGCGTGCTCGGCGCCGCCGGCATCTTCGCGTCGGACGGTGTCGAGGTACTGAAGTCGTCGCTGACCCTCGACTATCCGGTGATGCTCGCGGCAACCCTTGTCTTGCTGCCGATCTTCTGGAACGGCTTCGCTATCAAGCGCTGGGAAGGTCTGCTGCTCGTCGGTTTCTACGTGCTGTACATCGTGTTTCTCGTGCTGGACGCCACCGACCACTCTGCGACTGGGTGGGTGGGGCCGGTCGGTCTGGTCGCCGCTCCATTGGCACTCCTCGCTTTTTGTGTCGCAGGCTTCCAAGGGTGGCGCCGCCACCGTGCCGACAACGCCGTCAACTGAGTGACGTGACGTCCTCGCACGGAGGACATCGGCTGGCACCACCGGGAAGCACCCGGTTCATGGATTCGGGTGTTGCGAACTAACTTGACGTTTGTCGGGGCACGGAGGGGGAGTACTGACATGGCGTCGCATGACCTTGTGATCAGGAACGGCACCGTCATCGACGGGACTGGCGGTGAACGATTCGTGGCCGATGTTGCGGTGTCGAATGGCGTCATCACTGCCGTGGGTGCCGTGGAAGGCCGGGGAACCCGGGAAATCGATGCAGACGGCTCGCTCGTGACGCCGGGTTTTGTCGACATTCACACCCACTACGACGGTCAGGCGACATGGGACTCGCAACTGGCTCCCTCCAGTTGGCACGGCGTCACCACCGTGGTGATGGGCAACTGCGGTGTCGGGTTCGCGCCCGTGGTTGAGCACAACAGAGAACGGTTGATCCAATTGATGGAGGGTGTCGAAGACATTCCCGGCACCGCACTTCACGAGGGCCTCGCGTGGAACTGGTCCTCGTTTCCCGAATATCTCGATGCGCTCGAGGGCAGGCCACGTGACATCGACCTGGCCGCGCAAGTGCCACACGGTGCGCTGCGTCTCCACGTCATGGGCGAGCGCGGAGCCACGCAGCAGCCAGCGACACCCGACGACATCGCAGAGATGGCCCGACTCGCCCGAGAAGCAGTGGAGGCGGGGGCACTCGGATTCACGACCAGCCGCACCTTGAATCACCGGACGAGTCTCGGTGAGCCGACTCCCACGTTGACGGCCGAGGCCGACGAACTGGTGGGGATCGCAAGGGCACTCGGCGAGGCGGGACGCGGGGTGCTGCAGGTGGTCTCTGATTTCACCGACATGGACGACGAGCTGCACTTGTTCCGCAGGATGGCCGCAGAGTCGGGGCGTCCGATCTCGGTGTCAATCGCCCAGGGTCCCCAGCGCACGAAGGACTGGCTCGCAGAGCTCGATTTCTTCGCACGTGCGACACGAGAGGGAGTCACGATGCGCGGACAGGTCGGGGCTCGCGCGGTCGGTCTGATGCTCGGACTCGATGCGACGCTGAACCCGTTCATGTTCAGTCCTGCCTATGCCGACATTGCCGATCTTCCGCTCGCCGAAAAGGTCGCATTCATGCGCAATCCCGACGTTCGTCGAGTGATTGTCGAAGGGGCAGCCGTGTCGGACACGGTTCTCGGGAGCCGGGCCATCCACCGTTTCTCACACATGTTCCGTCTCGGGGATCCGCCGAACTATGAGCCTGACCCCGCTGACTCCGTTGCGGCCACGGCAGCGCGAGAAGGCCGAGAGCCAATCGAGGTCGCGTACGACTGGCTCCTCGAATGCGACGGACGAGCCTTGATCTACCAGCCGATATTGAACTGGGCGGGTCAGAATCTCGACGTGATCGGCGAGATGTTGAGACACCCGGCGTCAGTACCGGGACTGTCCGACGGTGGTGCACACGTGGGGACGATCTGCGACGTGAGTTTTCCGACCACCCTCCTCCAGTGGTGGGGACGTGACCGACCGAAAGGTCGTCTCCCCGTCGAAACGATCATCGCCAAACAGTGCCGTCTGACGGCGGAGACTGTGGGACTCCGTGATCGCGGTCTCGTCGCAGTGGGTATGCGTGCAGACCTCAACGTGATCGACTTCGACGTTCTGCGTCTCCACGCACCCGAGATGGTGCGCGATCTCCCCGCCGGTGGTCGGCGGGTGATCCAGCGGGCAACGGGCTACCGACACACGTTTGTCGCCGGAACAGAGATTGCCGCAGACGGCGAGTCGACTGGCGCGACACCGGGCCGCCTCATTCGAGGTGCTCGTTGAACCGGCGATGTCGGCCGTGACGGGAGAAAACATGACCATCAGGAGTTTCGACGTCGATCCCTCGGGCACGGTTGTCTTGCCGACGGGACAACGCGCTCATCGTGACCATGTCGCGCAGAGTTCAGTGGTCTGGGGACAACTCGAGTCTCCGAGAGACGGCGTGTGGACGTTGATCGGAAACGGCCTCTCGAACCAGTCGTTCATTCAGGCTCCACAAGGATTGATCTGCATCGACACCGGCGAATCGGTGGAGGAGATGCGTGAGGCCCTGAGACGTATCCGCGAGGTCAACGATTCGCCGATCGCAGCGGTCATCTACACGCACTTCCACTATGTCGAGGGCACACTTGCGGTGCTCGAGGAGGGAAACCACATCGACCCGCTGCCGATCTACGGTCACGAGCGAATCACTGCGAACAAGCTCCGGGCCGGCGGAGAGATCGGTCCGACCTACTCGCGTGGTCTCGTTCAACAGTTCTCCATCCTTCTCCCCGATGAAGGTCCGGACGGCAACGTGAACGTCGGGCTCGGATTCAGGTATCGGAATGCCGAACATGCGCCCTTCACACCCGGCTATGTGCCACCGACCCACGCCCTCGGCGATGGTTCCGGTGTCCTCGACGTCGCCGGACTCCGTGTCGAATGGCGTCATGCGCCGAGCGATGCAGACGACTCGATCAACTACTTCTTTCCGTCGATCGGGACCTGCGTGCACAACACCGTGTGGCCGACCCTCTTCAACGTGTTCGCAATCAGGGGTGAAGAGTACCGAGACCCTCGGGTGCTGATCCCCGGCGTCGACGCGATCATTGCATGGGCACCGGACTATCTCGTGGGGGCGCACGGACCGGCGATCGTGGGCAAGCAGGAGATACGTTCGAAGGCGACCCGGTACAGGGATTCGATCCAGTTTCTCTGGGACCAGACAGTTCGCGGAACCAACAAAGGGTGGACGAGTGAGGAATTGGCCTGGCGTGTCCGTCTTCCGGCGTTGTACGACGTCGACTATCTGACGTCGGAGCGATACGGCGTCGCCGAGCATCATGTCAGGCAGATTCGTGCCGGTCTCTCCGGTTGGTTCGACGGCGACGAAGCGAAGTTGTTTCCGCTCGAGCCCATCGACCGTCTCGAGCGTCTGATCGAGGGGTTCGGTGGTCGCGAGGTGGTCAGAGAGAAGGCGACCGCGGCCCTCGGGAGCAACGACGTGCGGTGGGCGCTGGAGTTGGCGACTTGGCTCGCTCGTTCCGAGGGGGCCGACCAAAGCGACCGGAACCTGCTGGCTGCGTGCCTGCGCACGATTGCTGAGCGGACCCCTGCAGCGAACATCCGAAGTTGGGCGTTGACCAGGGCGAGGGACCTCGACGGGACGACACCCATGGATCGCTACTACGAGCATCGCTTCAACCCGCGACTGCTCTCGCACGTGGCCACTGGCGCGATCGTGGCGACCCTTCGCGTGCTCGTCGACCCGGAGAAAATCGCGGGTATCGACCACCACGTGGCGTTCCTGGTCGACGGCGAGGAATGCGGTCTGCACGTGCGCAACTGCGTGGTCGTACCCACCAATGGTTGGGGGGCGACCAGCGTGGTGCGCACGTCGCGCGAGGTTCTACTCGCCGTTCTCTCGGGCAAGAGAATGTGGAGTGCGGCGATGTCCGACGGGTCGATCACTGTCTCGGGTGATGCCGGAATGGTCGATGAGATCCGATGTGCATTCGAGGTGGACGGACTTCGCGGATGAGAGGGCACTCAGTCGCGCCCCGCGGACCGGATCTCCCGCACGGAACGAGACCCTTCGACGGAACCATCGGTCGCCTGGTCGGGGAGTCGACCCCCTCTTCTCCGCCGCTCACCTTGCCGCCCGACGGCGCGCCGAACATCGTCGTTGTTCTTCTCGACGACGTCGGCTTCGGAACGTGTTCGACTTTCGGCGGGCCGGTGCCCACTCCTGCCCTCGATCGGGTGGCAGCCGAAGGACTGCGGTTCAACCAATTCCACACGACTGCGCTCTGCTCGCCGACTCGTGCATCGATGCTGACCGGTCGCAACCATCATGCCGTGCACATGGGTGGCATCGCAGAGGGTGGCTCGGCGTTCCCCGGATACGACTGCATCATGCCGAGAGAGGCCGCGACCATCGCCGAGGTGCTTCGCCTGTCCGGGTATTCCACCGCCGCATTCGGAAAGTGGCATCTCACGCCGCTCTATGAACAGACATTGACCGGTCCGTTCGAGCGCTGGCCGACCGGCCAGGGATTCGACCGCTTCTACGGCATCTTGTCGGCCGAGGCGAGCCAGTACGAACCGCCGATGTTCGACCAGACGACACCGGTGATGCCCTACGAAGGTCGAGATCGGTACCACATGAGCGAAGACATCGCCGACAAGGCGATCGAGTGGATGAAGCTTCAACGGTCATCGAACCCGCACCGCCCTTTCTTCATGTACTGGGCGACAGGTGCGATGCACTGCCCGCACCACGTGTGGCCCGAGTGCGCGGATCGCTTCAAGGGACAATTCGACGACGGATGGGACGCCCTGCGGGCTCGAATCCACGCGCGCCAGCTCGAACTCGGGGTCATTCCGGCAGGGACAACATTGACCCCGCGCCCCGAAGAGGTCCCTTCGTGGGAGGACTACCCCGATCGCTACAAGCCGGTCGCATCGCGGTTGATGGAGGTCTTCGCCGGATTCATGGCACACACTGATGAACAGGTCGGACGCATGCTCGACGCGCTCGATGAACTCGGCATCGCCGAGAACACGATGTTCGTGTACGTCACCGGAGACAACGGCGCATCGGCCGAAGGGACAGTGAACGGTGCGTGGAGCGCTCCGTCTTTCCAGAACGGTGTGCCAGAAGATCCGGAGTGGTTGCTCGACCACATCGACGACTTCGGCTCGGCCCGGTGCGAGAACCATTACAATCTCGCGTGGGCGTGGGCATTGGACTCACCCTTCCAGTGGATGAAGCAAATCGCCTCCCACTTCGGTGGCACGCGTAACGCGATGGCCGTTCGGTGGCCGGCCCGTGTCGCCGACCCGGGTGCTCTGCGGACCCAGTTCCATCACGTGGTCGACCTCTATCCGACGATCTGCGAGGCTGCTGGAATCGATCCACCGGCTCGGGTCAACGGGATCGAACAGATGGACCTCCACGGGGTGTCGATGCTCGGGGCACTCGACGACGGTGCGTCGGCCGATGCCCACGTCACTCAGTATTTCGAGATGTTCGGCAACCGGGCCATGTACCACGACGGTTGGATTGCCTCGTGTTTCCACGGACGACTTCCGTGGAAACGTTTCGACTCGACTCCGTTCGATGGTCCGCAGGAGAAGTGGGAGCTCTACGACATCCGGAACGACTTCTCGCAGGCTGTCGATCTCGCCGCTGTCCACCCCGACAAACTGGCCGAACTCCAGTCACTCTTCGACGAACACGCCAGACACCACAACGTCTACCCGTTGAAGGAGCCGGGGCAGACAATGGGGCGCCAGTACCTCGTGACCGATGCACTGGCAGGAGTCAGGTCGATGACCTACACCGCCGCGAACTGGCGGATGCCCGAGCGCAGCGTCGTGAACATCAAGAACTGCTCGTTCAGGATCACCGCCGAGGTGACTGTCGAGACCGGTGTCCGCGGAGTGATCGCGTGCCAGGGTGGAAACATGGCCGGCTGGTCGCTGTATGTCGACGATTCGTCGCGTCCGGTCTTCCACTACAACTGGTTGGGACACGAGCACTACGTCGCCGTGTCGGCCGTGCCGCTCGTGCCGGGACGGCGGGTTGTCGTGGTCGACTTCGCCTACGACGGCGGTTTCGGCGCCGGAGGAGACGCGGTGCTCTCGGTCGACGGACGACCGTGCGCGGCAATTCGACTCGAACGCACGGTTCCTGTCGTGTTCTCGATGAGTGGCGAGACCTTCGATGTCGGGCTCGACTCGGGGGCGGTCGTCGGAAACTACCCGCACGTGTATCGCTTCTCGGGTGAGATCCACGGGGTCACACTCGAGCGCCTCAGTGAACCGTCGGTCGAGGTTCGCCAGATGCTCGAAGATGCAGAGTTTCGGGCCAGTCTGATGATCCAGTGACGGCGTCTGTGCTGGTCTCCCGATCGGGGGACATCTGTCGGTTCTCGTGAAGTCTTGCTGTCCCTACCGTCTCGGGTCGGAGGTGCGTGATGCGTGCGCTGCGGTTGATGTCGTGGAAGAGCGAACCGGAACTGGTCGAGGTTCCGCGTCCGTCGCCTGGTCCAGGTCAGGTTCTGGTTCGTGTCGGGGCCGCTGGCGCATGCCATTCGGATCTGCATCTCATGCACGACTTCGACGCCGGGGCCCTGCCGTGGTCGCCGCCGTTCACGCTCGGTCATGAGAACGCAGGCTGGGTGGAGGCGACAGGGGCCGGTGTGACGACAGTGCACCCGGGCGATGCCGTCGCTGTCTACGGACCGTGGGGGTGTGGGCGATGCAGCCGGTGCGCCGTCGGCACCGAGAACTACTGCGAAGCTCCGCACGATGCGCCGATCACCAGTGGTGGCGGAGGTCTCGGACTCGACGGCGGCATGGCCGACTTCATGCTCGTTCCACACGAAAGGTTCTGTGTGCCGTTGCCTCCCGGGCTCGACCCCGTCGCGGCTGCTCCGCTCACCGACGCCGGGCTCACCCCGTATCACGCGGTGCGGCGCTCGTGGACGAAACTCGTCCCCGGATCGACGGCTGTCGTGATCGGTGTCGGCGGGCTCGGTCACATGGCGGTGCAAATTCTGAAGGCGACCACGGCTGCCCGTGTGATCGCAGTCGACACGAAAGACTTCTCGCTCGCCGTCGCCACGTCGCTCGGCGCCGATCACGTGTTGTTGTCAGATGCATCGACGGCGGCGTCGATTCGTGACCTCACGCACGGACACGGTGCCGACGTGGTGCTCGATTTCGTGGGAACCGAGGGCACGATCTCTGCGTCACGCGCTGCGGCGCGGACACTCGGTGATGTCACCATCGTCGGCTTGGCCGGCGGACAGGTGCCGTGGTCGTTCTTCTCGCAGCCCTACGAGGTGAGCATGCAGACGACGTATTGGGGCTCGCGAACCGAGTTGAGCGAGGTGCTCGATCTCGCCGCCCGTGGGTTGATCCATGCCGAGCACACGGAGTACAGCCTCGACGATGCGGCCCGCGCATACCGCGATCTGGCCGACGGTGAAGTGAAGGGGCGGGCTGTCATCGTGCCGTAGAAGCCCGCGAAGTGGAGGCCCGTGTGGGGGCGCGCGGGCGTAGGGTGAAGTGCGTGGAAGCGCGTTTCCTCACGTGGAATCTGTGGTGGCAGTTCGGCCCTTGGCGTGAGAGACAAGAGGCGATCCTGTCGGTGTTGCGCGCCGAGCGACCAGATGTCGTGTTCCTGCAGGAAGTGTGGGCCCAGGAAGGTGGCCTCGACCAGGCCCAGTGGCTGGCCGACGAACTCGACATGGACGTCGCCCGCACGGAAGGCCCGTGGTACGACGACGGGGTGAGCCTCGGCAACGCGATCCTGTCGCGCTGGCCGATCGTGCGCTGGGAGGTGCACCGCTTGCCGGACGCCACCGGGGCCCCCAGCCACCGGCGAGCGATCGTTACGCTCATCGACACGCCGCACGGGCGCTGGTGGACCGTGTGCACGCACCTCGACTACAAGTTCGACGCATCGGCGACGCGCATTGCACAGTGCGAGGCCCTGTGTGCGATCGTCGACTCGTTGCGCGAAGACCCCGAGAACGAGAACCCAGTGGTGATCGGCGGTGACTTCAACGCGGTGCCCGACTCGGACGAGATCCGCATGCTCACCGGTCGCCGCGAACCGGCGATCGACGGTCTCGTCTTCACCGATCTCTGGGAGGTGGCAGGCGAGGGGAGCGGCCACACGTGGCGGCGCGACAACCCCTACATCGACGACTCGACCTGGCCGAACCGTCGGCTCGACTATCTCTTCGTGTCGTGGCCACGTCCGCGCCCGATCGGTAACCCGACCAATGTGTGGCTCGCGGGGGTCGAACCAGTGGGTGGTGTGCAGGCGAGCGACCACGCCGCCGTGGTCGCCGACCTCAGAATGACCGAATGACCAGGCGGGTCACCACGCGCAACGCATGCGCTTGATGCCGTTGATGAAGGCGCTCTGCAGGTAGTCGGGTTCGCTCGTGATCTCGAGCGTCGGCACACGCCGGCGAATCTCGTCGAACATGACACTGATCTCGCGACGGGCGAGGTTCGCCCCGAGGCAGAAGTGCGGACCACCGGCACCGAAGCCGACCTGGGCAGGCTGAGCCGAGCGACGGACATCGAAGCGATCGGCGCCGTCGAACACTCGCTCGTCGCGGTTGCCCGACTGGTAGAACATCACGACTTTTTCACCCTCTGAGATCTTCTGGCCGTTGATCTCGGTGTCTTGCGTGGCGGTACGACGGAAGTGGATGACCGGGGTCGCATACCGCACGATTTCTTCCACGGCCGTTTTGTTGTGGGTCTCGAAGTCGTCGAACCAGATCTTCTTCTGGTCGGGATTCAAGGTGAGCTCGCGCATGCCGTGGGCGATCGCGGTGCGTGTCGTCTCGTTGCCGGCGACGACGAGCAGAATGAAGAACGACCCGAACTCCTGCGCGGTCAGGCGCTCGCCGTCGACGACGGCGTTCATCATCACGGATGCGATGTCGTTGCGTGGGTTCTTGAGGCGGTCTTCGCCGAGGGCGAGGGCGTAGGCGAAGATCTCGCCGCCCACCCGGACGAGGTCCTCGAACGTGCCCACATACTCGGGGTCGCCGACACCGAGAATCACGTTCGTCCATTGGAAGATCATCTCTTCGTCGGACTCGGGAATGCCCATCATGTCGCAGATGATCTGGAGCGGCATGAGCGCTGCGACCTCTCGCACGAAGTCGCACTCGCGCTCGGGGAACCGCTCGAACATGCGGTCGATGACTGCCTTCGAGCGAACCCGCACCGACTCTTCGAGCGCGGTGATCTCACGCGGGGTGAAGCCTTTCGACACGATGCTGCGCAGGCGGAAATGCTTCGGGTCGTCCATGTTGATCATCGAGCCGAAGAACTCGTTGATCTCAACCGGCAGGTCGCCGATGTTCGAGCCCTTGCCCGAACAGAAGATCTGCGGGTTGCGACTCACGTGCCAGATGTCGTCGTGGCGCGTCAGGGCCCGGTATCCGGGACCGGGCGGAATGGGCGAGTTCTCCACCTGGCGCTCGGCGAAGAATTGGAACGGCGACTCGTCGCGCAGGGTCTTGAAGGCGGCGAACCGCCAGTCGCGGGGCTTGGTCCAGAACTCCGGGTCGGAGAGATCGATGGCGTCGAGGGGTACGTGGATCTGGCTCATGGCACCCGAGACTACGGCGCGGGTACCCTCGCAGCCGTGGCCGAGTTCACCTTCTTCGTCGATGCCGACCTGTACGCAATGAACGGGGGAGAGTTGGCCGCGGTGGAAGACGACCTCTTCGAGGCCGGTGTCGAGCGCGTCGACATTCCGACCGAGTACGGCACCGACCTCGGCGAGCGGGTGCCCGTGCGGGTGAAGGGCACGCCGCGGGGAATCCGCTTCTATGCCCGCTTGCTGGGGGTCACCGATCCTCTCCAGATCGAGGAAATGGAGCGTGTCCTGGCCGCGGCGGAGGCGAGAGGCGAGGGAGCCGACGACTACTCTTCGTGAACCGGCCCCGACCGCGGGAGTCGATCTCAAGCAAGATCCGAAAGGAACACCCCATGCCCGAGGCAGTCATTGTCGCTACCGCTCGCAGCCCCATCGGCCGCGCCAACAAGGGTTCACTCGTCGACCTCCGTCCCGACGACATGTCCGCACAGATCATTCGTGCACTCATGGCAAAGGTTCCCCAGGTCAAGGCCACCGACGTGGAAGACCTGATGATGGGTATCGGTCAGCCCGCCGGAGAGGGTGGCTTCAACATCGCCCGTATGGCCGCGATCCTCGCCGGTCTCGACGACGTCCCGGGCGTCACAGTGAACCGCTACTGCTCCTCGTCGCTGCAGACCATCCGCATGGCTGCCCATGCCATTCGCTCCGGAGAAGGCGACTGCTTCATCGCTGCCGGTGTCGAGACCGTCAGCCGCTACGCCTCCGGCGCCAGCGACTCGGCTCCGAACCCGATCTTCAAGCCGGCCGGAGAGCGCACGAAGGCTCGCGCACAAGGCGGCCAGGGCAAGTGGGCCCCCGCCGAGGGTCTCCCCGATGCCTACATCGCCATGGGTCAGACCGCCGAGAACGTGGTCGAGCAAGAGGGCGTCAGCCGCGAAGAAATGGACCGCTTCGGTGTGCGGTCGCAGAACCTCGCGTGCGAGTTCCAGGAGAACGGTTTCTTCGAGCGTGAGATCACGCCGCTCACCCTTCCCGACGGCACCGTCGTGTCGAAAGACGACGGTCCGCGTCCCGGCACCACCTACGAGGCGGTGTCGCAGTTGAAGCCCGTGTTCCGTCCCGACGGCAGCGTCACGGCAGGCAATGCGTGCCCGTTGAACGACGGTGCGGCCGCGGTGATGGTGATGAGTGACACCAAGGCCAAGCAGCTGGGTCTCACTCCGCTCGCGCGCATCGTGTCGAGCGGCGTGTCGGGCCTCAACCCCGAGATCATGGGTCTCGGCCCGATCGAAGCCTGCCGTCAGGCGCTGAAGCGTGCCGGCATGTCGATCGACCAGATCGACCTCGTGGAGATCAACGAAGCCTTCGCCGCTCAGGTGCTGCCGTCGGCCAAGCACCTCGGCATCCCGATGGAGAAGTTGAACGTGCACGGCGGTGCGATTGCGCTGGGTCACCCGTTCGGAATGACCGGCGCCCGCATCATGTCGACGCTCATCAACGGACTTCAGTGGGAAGACAAGCAGTACGGCATGGAGTCGATGTGCGTCGGTGGTGGCCAGGGCATGGCCATGATCATCGAACGCCTCAGCTGACCACGTCTCGACCAGAACCTGCCCGGTGCGACCGGGTCACTTCGCTGCGGTGGTGGCGGGTGCGTCCTTGACCATGTAGGCGACACCCGCACCTCCGAGCAACATCAGTGCGGCTGCGAATCCGAACGTGGCGAGCGGACCAGACGCGCCGTAGATCACCGGGGCGATCAGCGACATGAGCGTGGCGGTCAACAAGTCGCCACTGCCGGCAAGGCCTTGTGCCGCGGCTGCGCGACCCTTGGGTGCGACCTGTGCCATGAGTGACTGGGCTGCCGGAATCGACATCGCACCGATCACTCCTTCGACGATCGCGAACCCGACGAGCAGCCACGGATCGCGCAGAATTCCGTACACCAACACCAGCGGTGCAGTGAGGAACAACCCGATCACCGTCATTTTTGCAGGGCCTTGCCGGTCGGCGAGCCTGCCGCCGGCCGCTCCCAGCACGATGAACGGGATCGTGTACAGCAAGAACGTGAGACCGACCTGGAAGTTGTTTCCTCCCTGGTCGGTGATGTACCGGTCCCACAGTGCGTCGTAGATGCCGACTGGCGCGAACAGAGCCATCGACGCGAGCACGGCCGCCCGTATCGGACGTAGACGCAGCAACTCGAACGAGAGCCGACCCGACTCGCTCGACGACGGCAGGCTGGGGATAGACCGGCCGGCGACGAACACGAAGGCGACGAGAGCGACCACCGAGAAAATGAGGAACGCCCCGCGCAGGCCGAATGGCTCGATCAGCAGCGCGCCGATCAGCGGACCACCGGTGAAGCCGGCCAACTCGATTCCGCGCAGGCGACCGAGTCGTTCGGCGGCGCGCGACTTGTCGATGTTGGCCGCTATCGCACGAATGGCGGGCCCGCTCGCCCCGAGCGAGGCTCCTGCCACGGCGCGCGCCACGATGAACATCGCCAGTGACTCACCGAAGGCGAACATGGTCGACCCGAGAGCGGCGAGCAACAGTGCGCCGAGCACGAAACGCTTCGGGTGACCTCTGTCGGCACGCGGTGCGAGGAACAACTGGACCACGAACGAGGTGCCGAAGCCGGCGGCGGCGATGAGGCCGAGACCGACGTTGTCGAAGCCGTACTTGTCCTGGAGGTCGGAAAGAGCGGGAAAGATCATGCTGTTCGAGACAGGCACGGCGAACCCGCACACCAACAACGGGCCGATGCCGAGGGTGAAACGGTCGATGCCGCGTGAGGTGGGGGTGTCGGTCGGCATCAGGCGGTGAATCCGTCCCACCGGTTCATCCGGTCGGCACGAACGACCACCGTAGCGTCGTGGCCGACGGCCACAGTTGTTCTCACCACGTGAGTGACACCGAGGTGGGTGAACTCGCCGAGCAACCAACCGTCGGGACCGTTGCGTGTGCCGGCACCGTCGTCGCCGAACAGGTGCACCATTCCCACGTCGAGGCCGGCGAGGTCGGCCTCGGCTCGCCACATCTCGGCGAGCCCGCGCCGCAACGATGCGTCTTCGACGAGATCGGTTCCGCGCATCACGAGTTCGACGTTGTCGATGGTCACCGCCTCCACTTCCGAGCGGTCGACGATGTTGCCGCCCGACATGTCGTCGAACTCCACCACCACCGGTCCACCCGACGGCAAGGTCGCGCCGACCGTGCCGTAGCGCACGATGGGCAAGCCGTCGTCGTCGACGGTGCAGACCTTGATGCGGTCGCCCTGGCGCAAGTGGCCGGTCATCGTCCGAGACAGCCCAGCACGGCGTCAGAGAATGTGGGCCACTGGGCGAGCCCCCACTGGTCGAACTCGGTCTCGGACAGCATCACGCAGGCGACGTCGGCGACCGGGTCGACCCACAGGAACGTGCCGACACCGCCGAAGTGGCCGAATGTCGCCGACGAGTTGCGTGTGCCGGTCCAGTGCGGGCTCTTGTGGCCTCGTATCTCGACACCGAGTCCCCACGGGCAGGGATCGAACGATCCGACGCCCGGCACCACGCCCGACAGTGTCGGCATCTGGGCGGTGACGGCGGCGAGCCAGGTCTCGCGCGCCACGAGCGACGGCGAACGCAATTCGTCGGCAAAGAGAACCAGGTCGTCGACGCACGACCACACGTCTTTCGCGCACGACCCGCGCAGGTCGCTCGAGCCCATGCCGAGCGGAGAGAACACCGCATCACCGAGGTACTCGCCGAACGCCATGCCTGTCGATGCCTCGAGGTGTCCAGCCAACAGGTCGTATCCGGTGTTCGAGTAGATGCGCTTGGCTCCTGGTTTTCCGACCGGTTGTGATCCCTCGAAGGGGTAGCCGCCGGCGTGGCACAACAAGTGACGCACGGTGCATCCCTGTTGGCCCACAGGGTCGTCAAGGCCGACACTTCCTTCTTCGATCGCCACCAGGACGGCCCAAGCCGCCAGAGGCTTGCTCACCGACGCGATGCGCTGCACGCGTGCGGTGTCGCCACGGGTGTCGACTGAGCGCCCGGTGAGGTTGTGTGCCACGATCGCAGCAGACCATGTGGGCGCTGGCCATTGGCTGGTGAGTGCCCACGCAGCGGCACAGTCGAGCGCCGGGGCAGGGTTCATCTGATCAGGCGCCGGCGCGGATGAGTTCTGCGACGCGGAACGCCAAGTCGAGCGACTGACGACCGTTCAGCCGTGGATCACAGATCGTCTGGTAGCGGCTGTCGAGGTCGTCGTGGGTGAGGTCGTCGGTGCCGCCGGTGCACTCTGTGACGTCGTCTCCGGTGAGCTCGATGTGAATGCCGCCCGGCCAGGTTCCCTCAGCCTTGTGGGCACGCACGAACCCTGCGATCTCTGACACCACGTCTTCGAAGTGACGGGTCTTGCGTCCGTTCGGGGCGGTGACTGTGTTGCCGTGCATCGGATCGCAGGCCCACACCACGGGGTGGTCGGTCTGCTTCACGGCACGCAGCAGCGGCCGCAACGTGTCTTCCACCTTGTCGGCACCCATGCGGCTGATCAACGTGAGTCGACCGGGAATGCGCGCGGGGTTGAGTGTCTCGCACAAGTCGAGGATCCAGTCCGCTGTCGTCGAGGGACCGATCTTGCAACCGATCGGGTTGCCGACGCCGCGCAGGAACTCGATGTGCGCACCGTCGAGTTGGCGGGTCCGCTCACCGATCCACAACATGTGCGCCGAGCAGTCGTACCACTGTCCCGTGAGGGAGTCCTCGCGCGTGAGTGCCTCCTCCCAGCCGAGAATGAGTGCCTCGTGACTGGTGTACACGTCGACTTCGTGGAGCATCGGGAAACTGTCGGTGTCGACGCCGCAAGCGTGCATGAAGCGCAGCGCACGCTCGATCTCGTGTGAGAGCTCTTCGTAACGACGACCTTCGGGGCTGGAGGCCACGAACTCTTGTGTCCACGCGGCGACGCGGTTGAGGTCTGCAAAGCCGCCCTTGGTGAACGCGCGCAGCAAGTTCAGTGTGCTCGCCGACTGGTGGTAGGCCTGCACGAGCCGCTCAGGGTCGGGCATCCGCGCGGCCGACGTGGGAAGTGGGTCGTTCACGATGTGGCCACGGAACGAGGGGATCTCGAGGTCGCCGATCTTCTCGGTCGCAGACGAACGCGGCTTGGCGAACTGGCCCGCCATGCGTCCCACCTTGACCACCGGAACACCCATCGAATATGTGAGCACGACAGCCATCTGCAAGATGACGCGCAACTTCTCCCGGATGTTGACGGCGCTGAACTCTTCGAAACTCTCGGCGCAGTCACCGGCCTGCAACAAGAATGCGTTGCCGGCGGCGACCTGGGCGAGTGAGGCCTGCAGCGAGCGTGCCTCGCCGGCAAAGACCAAGGGAGGAAAGCTGGCCACCTGCTTGAGGGCCGCGTCCAGGGCAGCCTCGTCTGGCCAGTCGGGTTGCTGCGCGGCGGTGTACCCGCGCCAGGAACTGGGAGACCAACTGCGTGCCATAGGCCTTACAGCATCGCCGCAGACGCACCCGTTTCGCAACGGGTATTTGGCACGGGTGTCCGGTCGCCCGATGTGTCAGGTGGCGACGATCAGACCGCGAGAATGCGCTCGGCGTCGTCGCGCAGGCCTTCCACGGCCCGGCTGACGAGACGACGTGCGGCTTCGGCGGTCACGCCGAGGTCTTCGCCGACCTCACGGAAGCTCTTGCGCTCGCCGTCGAGAAGGCCGAAACGCGCCTCAACTGCGTAACGAGCACGCTCGTCGAGGGTGCCGAGCAGTTCGTCGAGCAGTTCCTTGTCGACGAGATCCATGACCGCGTCCTCAGGAGTGCCCTGGCCATTGTCCATGAGGTCACCAAGTGTGGCGTCGCCGTCGTCGCCCACGGTCTTGTCGAGCGAAACCGGGGTGGTGAGACGGTGCAGTTCGGCGTTGTTGGCGTCGAGAGTCTCGCCGTCACCGGAGGCCTGACGCAGGGCGGCACGCAGGCTCGCCGAACGGTCGCCGGGGATACGGATGAGGCTGGCCTTCTGGTCGAGCGCGCGACCGATGGCCTGGCGGATCCAGAACGTGGCGTAGGTGGAGAACTTGAAGCCTCGGCGCCAGTCGAACTTGTCGACTGCGTGCTCGAGACCGAGGTTCCCCTCCTGGATGAGGTCGAGAAGGTCCATGCCCTGGGGCAGGGGGTAACGACGGGCGATCGAGACCACAAGGCGCAGGTTGGCGCGGATGAAGCGGTCCTTGGCGGCGGCTGCGTTGCGCAGGTCGCGACGCAGAGCAGCCGAGCGCTCACCTGCCTCGATGCGTGCGGCGGCTTCTCGGCCTGCCTCGATGGCCTTCGAGAGTTCGCGCTCGTCCTCGGCGGTGAGGAGGGCAACTTTGCCGATGTCGTTCAGGTAGAGACCGATGGAGTCGTTCATGATGCGTCTTTCAACCAATAGTGCGTCGTTGTTGTTCCCACGCAGCTCGTGGCACGAGACACATGGGGGGTTGTTCGACCGGGCTTGTCCCGTGTCGGGGGGAATGAAGACTGTAACACGGACGTGTAGCGGGCGCTAGGGGGAATCACAACCTCTTCGTACCTACACTTCACGACGTGCCAGATGCCCTCAATCGTCCCCGTTGGGGCATCTTCGGGGGCACTTTCGACCCGCCGCACTGCGGTCACCTTGCGGCTGCGGAGGCCGTTCGCGACCAACTCGGACTCGACCGTGTGATCCTCATGGTCGCAGGTGAGCCCTGGCAGAAGACCGGTTCTCGCCCCGATCTGAGCCCCGGAGACCTCCGTCTCGAGATGGTGAGGGCACTTGTGGAGGGCAACGATCGTCTCGTGGCAGGCGACGACGAGGTTCGCAGGCCTGGGCCGACGTACACGGTCGACACGTTGCGTGCCCTTCGTGCGGCCCACCCCGATGTCGACTTCTTCCTCGTGCTCGGCGCCGATGCGGCCGCCAACATCGGCACCTGGCGGGACCCCGGCGAGGTGCTCGCGCTCTCTACGCTCGTGATCGTGACTCGAACCGGCTCGACTCCGACACTGTCTGTGACGCCCGCCGGGGCGCGCATCGAGGTGGTGGAGATGAACCCGGTCGATGTCTCGTCGACGTCCATCAGAACAGCAGTTGCACACGGGCGCCGACCAGTCGGCACGACCGACTCTGTCGTACGTGTCATCGATCGTCACGGCCTCTACCGAGGTCTGCAGTGAGCGGCGTGCGATGAGTGCCATTCCCGAGCGGCGTCGCCGCCGCTTTGTCACCGCGGTCGTCACCTCTCTGATCGCCGTCGTTGCGTTGCCGGCCGGTGTCTTGATCGGTGCCACGAGTCTGCTGAACGAGTCCGGCGGCGACCGGGTCGACGAGAATCCGGCCATCCAGATTCCGCGCACGCAGGTCCAGTTGTTTGCGATCACCAGTGCCCGCGGGACACTCGCGTCTCTGGCGGTGGTGGCATTGACTCCACAGGAACGCGGCGGAACGATCGTGACGCTGCCAGTCGGCGCCGCCGCCGACGTGGCCCAGGGCGACGCTCCACGTCGGGTGGCTGATTCGTTCGCCTCCGGCGGCATCGATGCGCTGCGAGCAGACGTCGAGGACTTGTTGAACGTCACCTTCGATGCCGCGACGGCGCTCGACGCCGCCGGCCTTGCCGCTGCGATCGCACCGGTCGGCACTCAGCCTGTGATGCTCGGCGCCGCCGTGTGGGACGGCGCCGGTGACGAGGCGACAGCCGTGCTCGAGGCGGGATCGAAACCGGTCGATGCGGCAGGTATCGCAGCCGCGTTGGCGGCGGTGCAAGACGACGCACCCGAGTCGGTGCGCCTGCCACAAGTGAAATCGCTGTGGAGCGCCGTGGCTCGTGCTGGTGTCGACAGCGGCAACGACTCCGCGACGACCACGACGACCGACGTCGCGGTCTCCCGAGAGAGTCTCGCGCCGACCCCGGTCGACTTCTTCTCGAGTCTTCTGGCGGGGCGCATCGACACGTGGCAGATCACGTCGACCCGTCTGGTGGATGCCCAGCGCAACCCGGCCGGGCTCGACCTGTACACGATCGACGGCACCGAGGCACTCATGGTGATGGCGAGCATCGCGCCCGGTGCACTGACGCTCACGTCGGAGAATGCCGCCGTGATGATCGACATTCCTTTCGACGAGGCAGCACTCGCTCGCGAGGCGGTCACACGGCTGTCGTTCCTCGGTGCGAGCGTCGTCGTGGTGCGTCGGGGAATCGATGCTCCTCAGGAAAGAACGGTGGTGCACGTGACAGATCCGATCGCGAGAGCAGAAGCAGAGTCGTGGGGGTCGTTGATGGGGCCACTCGAATTCACCGAGTCACGCGACGTCGTCTCGGGGGTCGACGTGCGCATCGTGATCGGTCACGACTTCAAGGCGTTCGTCGCGGGAGGCTCGGGCGCCGCGACGACGACCACCACCAGCACGATGGTCACTCCATGACGGCCATCGACATCGACTCCATCGACTTGGCCCGGCTCGCAGCGCAGGCCATCGACGACAAGCAGGGCAGTGACATTCTCGTGCTCCCGGTGGGCGAGGTGCTCGGAATCGTCGAGTACTTCGTGGTGGCCAGCGGGTCGAACCCGCGACAGGTACGTGCGATCTGTGACGCCGTGCTCGACCAGGTGCGCGCCACAACGGGTCGGGGTCCGCTCCGTAGCGAGGGGAGCGGCGAGCAGCAGTGGGTGTTGATCGACTACGGCGACGTGGTCGTGCACGTGTTCTCCGACGAGGCCCGCCGCTTCTACGAGATCGAGCGGTTGTACCGCGACATCGCCCCGGTCGACTGGCAGTCTTGACCGCCGGCGTGGGTGGTCAACGGTCCGGTTGGTAAGGTACGGAGTCCCGATTCGGGGCTGTAGCTCAGTTGGCAGAGCGCTTGCATGGCATGCAAGAGGTCAGGGGTT
>CAYQCU010000003.1:0-206262 GCA_964416135.1 uncultured Bifidobacterium sp. | reverse complement strand
AATTTGTCTGGTGCGGACCTGTCCGGTGCGGATCTGGCCTCTGCGGACCTTGCGGATGCGAATCTGTCGGGAGCCGACCTGCAGCGTTCGAAGCTGGTGGGGGCGAATCTCGACGGTGCGGACCTATCTGGCGCGACGCTCAGTCGTACGCTCTCGTCTGGCGCGAACCTGCGCTGTGCGAATCTGTCGGGAGCCGATCTTTCAGGCGCGGACCTGGCCGGCGCGAACCTGCGTCGGGTGAACTTGAGCCGTGCCAACCTGTCGGGCGCGAACTTACGTCAGTCCAATCTGTTGGACGCAGACCTGACCGCTGCGGACCTGTCCGAAACGAAGCTGTCTGGCGCGAACTTGTCCGGTGCGACGATGTCCGACGGTTCCGTGCATGACTAGGTCAATGCGCAGCGGTCGCTTCGATCGCCGAGGCCTCGCTCTGCCACACGCCACACCGGAGCACGGGCAAAATTGCTGCGTCGAGCGGTTGGAGAGACGCTGATCGGCACGAGTCGCCGCATCGGCAAGGGTAAGGGCGCCCCGCTTTCGACCCACGGCGAGGGGCACGGGCTCCGCGCATGTCTGAGCGGGCGACTGCCCTCCTGTTAGACAAGTCGTGATGAAAACGGTTCTCGTCGTCATGCGCACCTTCGAGCGCCCGGTGCTGTTGGCCCGTGCTCTCGCCAGCGTGCGCGCCCAGACCCACCCGCATGTCGCGGTGACGGTGGTGAACAACGGCGGTGATCCTGCCGTCGTCGATGCTGTGATCGCCGCCTCCGGGTTCGAGTCGGTGCAGGCCCTGCATCTGCCCGACCGCCGGGGAATGGAGGCCGCATCGAACGCCGCGCTCGAGGGCATCGCGACCGACTGCTTCGCGATTCACGATGACGACGACGCCTGGCATCCGAGATTCCTCGAGACCACCGTCGCGGCGCTGACGGCGAGGCCGGACGCAGTCGCGGCCGTGACCGCTGTGGTCCGCGTGCACGAGACCATGCAGGGCTCACGTGTGTGGCCGGTTCGTGAAGAAGAGATGCCTCTCGACGAGGGTCGTCTCACGCTCCGCGGGATGATCGGCCACAACCCGTTTCCGCCGATTGCGGCTCTGTTCCGCACCAGTCTTCTCTCGAGCGTGGGCACCTTCGACGAATCATTGCCGGTGCTCGGAGACTGGGAGTTCAACCTGCGTGCCGTCGAGGCCGGTCCGTTCGTGTTCGTGCCCGACCGTCTCGCGCGGTATCACACGCGCACGCCAGATTCCGATGTGTCGACAGGGAACTCGATCACGGTCGGGGTCGATCTCCACCGCAGCGTGAAGAAGCAACTGCAGGACAGGTGGCTCGCCGAACCGGCGGTGAACGGGGTGAACAAGGGAGAGTTGTCGGTGCGCGCAGAAGCCGCCATCGAGGCTGAAGAAACTCGTCTGCGGCTCGAGGCGACGACACAAGAAGAGATCCAGCGCCGCGTGAACGAAGCCCTGCGCGCGCGCAGTCCGCTGCGTCGCATGGTGCGGGCAGTGGCGAACCCCGCCCACGGGGTGCGGGCTGTCAGGCGGCGACTCGGCCGGTGAAGACCGCACCCGCCGCCGCCGAGATTCTCGACGCACACCCGGGCGTCAGTGTCGTCTCGTTCGACTTCTTCGACACTTTGGTCACTCGCCGTGTTGCCCAGCCGACGCACGTGTTCGCCGCGATGGAACGTGATCTGGTGGCACGGGACCAGAAGTGGCGGGGTTTCGCACAGATGCGGGTGCTCGCCGAGCGTCGCGCGCGTGCACGGGTGGAACGAGACGAACCGTTGCGCGACGTGACCCTCGCCGAGATCTGGTGCGAACTCGCCCGCATGACATCGCTCGGGTTCTCGGAACGAGTGCAGATGGCCTCACTCGAGCGAGCGCACGAGGTCGCCTCTGCACGACCGGTGGCACACGGCGTGGCCCTGGCCGAAGAGGCCCGCCGGCGGGGTTTGCGCACGGTTGTGGTGAGCGACAACTACATGCCTGCCGACCATCTGGTCGACATGGCGCTCGCTGCCGGCATCGACTGGGTGATGCGCGACAACGTCTGGGTGTCGTGTGAACACCGGGGCATGAAGCACAACGGTGTGCTCTTCGACGTGTTGCTCGACGAACTGGGTGTCGACAACACAGAGATTCTCCATGTCGGCGACGACCCGCACGCAGACGGTGCGATGCCCGAGGCGCGCGGCATGGCATTCCACGTCGACGGTCGCATGCGAATCTCTCATCGGCTCCCGGAGAACACCGCGCCGGCCGTGCTGCCGTTGTCGCGCATGGAAGCCACGTTGCGCGACTCGGGTGAACGAGATGCGGCCGCGTTCCTCGGTGCAGGGGCGATCGCGATCGTCGTCGCGGCACAGGTGGAAGCTGCCCGTCGCGAGGCGCACGGGCGCGATGCGGTGAGGGTGCACTTCGCCGCCCGTGACGGTCACATGGCGCATGCACTGTGGAGTGAGCAACGCGAACGCACGCCGTCGATGCCGCCGGGCTCGTACACCTCGTTCTCGCGGTCGGTGGTGTGGCGGGCCGGTCTCACGCGTCTCGACACCGACAATGTGCACCGCTTCGTCGGCGACGACGAAGTGCTCGACGCCGACAGGCTCGCCCGCCGTGTCGGTGTCGCCCTTCGCGGTGCACCGACGGGGGAGTTCGATGCATCGACGGCGCGCACAGTGCTGGTCGACAACGCGAACGAGATCCTCGCCGCCGCGCGGGGGCTGCGAGAGCGATTCGTCGCGCACCTGCGTGCACGAGGGATGTTCGAGCCCGGCCGGCATTTGGTGGTCGACCTCGGTTGGACGGCGTCGACGGTGGCAGATCTCTGTGATCTCGTCGCGCACGAGTCAGATGGCGCAGCGCGCCTCGAGGGTCTGTTCACGGGGCTCTACTGGGACGCCACGCCGAACCGCACGCGGCTCACCATGCGCGGCCATGCCATGGACGAGTTTGCTCCGTTGAACGACAACTTGCGTCTGCTCGGCATCGTGAAGTTCATGGAAGCTCTCGTCACCGCTCCGCACGGGTCGGTGGTCGATTTCGCCGAAGACGGCACACCGATCGGCGCCGCAACTCGGCCCGAGCGCGAGGCGTGGGACCGCGTGGTCGGCCGTGTCGCCGAGTCGGCGTTGTCGTCGGCGCGGATGATTCTCGACGGAACTCATCCCGCCGGGGTGACGCGTGACGACGTGGACGGCAACGCGGTGTGGGCCGCGATCATGCAAGCCGGTCACACGCCGCGACCCGACGAAGTGGCCTTGCTCTCGTTCCTCCGTCATGTCACCGACATCGACCACGAAGGGGAAGGTCGCCCCATGATCGCGCCGGTGCCCACGCGACGCACGCATCTCACCGACACCGAGTTGTCACGGATCCATGACAGTCTCATCCGTCGCCACTGGATGCGAGGGTCACTCGCGGCGTGGCGGGAGCGACCCGACTGCGGATGGATGGTGGATGAGATCGAGCGCATCTGGCCGCACACTCGTCCGGTGTGGGTTCACAAAGGGGTGCCCCGATGATCGTCGACATCCAGTTCGATCAGGGGTCGACCGACTGGTCACGACTCGTCGAGTCGCTGCTCGCCGCTGAAGAGGCCGGCTTTGCGACGGCATGGAACCTCGACCATTTCTCCGGCGCGATGTTCGGGTCTGAATCGATGCTCGAGTGTTTCACTGTCCTCGGTGCGTGGGCTCAGGCGACCACGCGCATCGGCCTCGGGTCCCTCGTTGCAAACATGGCGAACCGTACGCCGGGCCTGCTGGCGCATGCGGCGACGTCGGTGCAGGCCATTTCGGGTGGGCGTTTGACGCTCGGGGTGGGTGCCGGATCGTCGCCGTCGAGTCCGTACGGGGCCGAACAACGGGCACTCGGCATCGAGATGCTCCCGACGATGGCGGCACGTCACCAGCGATTGATCGAGACCATGACCGAGGTTCGCCGCGTCTGGACCGCTGAGCGGACAGGCGACCTTGCCGGGTTCCCGGTCCCGTCGCCGATGCCGCCGATCGTGGTGGGTGTGAACTCACTGGAACTCGCCGCCAGGGCCGGCGAGTTCTTCGACGGTGTCAACGTGCGGTTCAACCACGACCAACGCGCCGAGATTCTCGGGGCTGCACGGTCAGCGAGTGCGAACGAGAACTTCGACTGCTCGGTGTGGGCGTGGTTCGAGACCGAACTGTGCGACGCTGAGCATCCGTTCCGACGTGAACTTGCATCCGACGGTGTCACGCGTCTCGTCTTGCTCGTGAAGGGCGCGCCCGACCCGGACAGAATCGCATCCGCCGTGCGATACCTGCGCTGATCGCGACTCAGGCCGAGACGAGAGCGCGACCAGTCAGCGGCACGCCGTTCGCGCGGCGCCATTGCGTCGCACGCACCAACACGAAGACCATCATCGGGATCGTGATGTAGTTGACGATCGACATGATCGGGTCGTCGAGAACCCAACCGAAGACCATCCAGCTCGAGGCCGAGATGATCGTGACCACCCAGGTCACGAGCGAGATGGCGTGCATGTTCTCTGCACGCGCGACGTGCCAGGCCTGCGGCACGAGCGACGAGGCACTGACGGCGGTCGCGGTCCAGCCGAACGCCGCAGTGGGCAGCGGCAACGACACGGCGAGAAGAACGGCCAACACCGCACCGAAGCGGGCCAGCATCACGGTCGGCATTCGGCCGTGGCGGATCATGACCGACACGATGATCGACTGAGCGACGATGAACGACGCGTTCGAGAACCAGATCGGGACGTTGTCGGTGCCGAGGCCGTATGCCAGCCACAGGACTGCGCCGACCGAGCCGTGCACGGCGGCGAACGCAGAGAGGCCGTGGGTGGTGTCGTGGCGGACAGTGCGCCAGACCTGCGGCCAGATGTAGGAGAGGCTGAGGGCGGTGCACCAGACCGCGAGGAACGATTCCACGAGTTCCTATTTGACCACGATGTTGACTGTGCGACCGGGAACCACCACGGTCTTGACGATCTGCTTGCCGTCGAGGGCGGTGCGTACGTTGTCGACGGCCATCGCGGCTTCCACGTGGGCGGTCTCGTCGGCGCCCGGGGCGATGGAGATGCGCCCGCGCACCTTGCCGTTCACCTGGACCGGCACCTCGATCGAATCTTCCACGAGGAGCGCCGGGTCGGCGGCGGGGAACGGCACCCACGTGACCGAGTCGGCATGGCCGAGACGCGACCACAACTCTTCGGCGAGGTGCGGACACAGTGGCGACAACATCTGCACCAGCGGTTCTGCGACCGACCGGGGTGTGGCGCCGGAAGCGTTGACGTGCTGGGTGAGGGCATTGTTGAACTCGATCAACTTGGCGATCGCGGTGTTGAAACGCAGACTCTCCATGTCGGCGCCGACACCGGAGATGGTGCGGTGCAGGTGTCGCGCGAGCGCTTCAGGCGCCGCGGAGTCGTCGACAGTGAGTGCGCCGGTGTCCTCGTCGACCATGTTGCGCCACAGACGCTGCAGGAAACGCTGCATGCCCACCACGTCGCGGGTGTTCCACGGCCGGGAAGCCTCGAGCGGTCCCATCGACATCTCGTAGAGACGGAACGTGTCGGCACCGAATTCGTCGTACATCTCGTCGGGGGTGACGATGTTCTTCAGGCTCTTGCCCATCTTGCCGTATTCGCGCGAGACACTCTCGCCGTTCCAGACGTAGCTCCCGTCGCGCTCGACGACCTCGGCGGCCGGTACGGTCTGGCCGCGCTCGTCACGGTACGCGAACGCCTGGATGTAGCCCTGGTTGAAGAGACGATGGAATGGTTCCTCGGAACTCACGTGCCCGAGATCGAACAGCACCTTGTGCCAGAAGCGTGCGTACAGAAGGTGCAGCACCGCGTGCTCGACGCCTCCCACGTAGAGGTCGACGCCACCCGTGTGGCCCTCGCCACGCGGACCCATCCAGTAGCGCTCGACGTCCGGGTCGACGAACGCCGTGTTGTTGGTGGGGTCGAGATAACGCAGCTCGTACCAGCACGAACCTGCCCACTGTGGCATCACGTTCACTTCGCGACGCCAGCGACGCACACCGTCGCCGAGGTCGAGTTCGACCTCGGCCCAATCGGTGACGCGTGCAAGCGGGGGAACGGGATCAGACTCCGCATCGTCGGGGTCGAGTGCGGTGGGTTTGAAGTCGGCGAGTTCGGGCAGCAGGACCGGCAATTGATCTGCCGGCACGGCGTGAGCCCTGCCGGACTCGTCGTACACGACCGGGAACGGTTCGCCCCAGTAGCGCTGTCGCGAGAACAACCAATCCCGCAGTCGGTAGGTGATCGAGTGTTCGCCGACGCCACGCGACTCGAGCCATGCGGTGATGCGTGACTTCGCCTCGGCGATCGAACCGAGACCGTCGAGTGAGACGTGTTCGTTCGACGACTGCACGTACTGGCCGTCTCCCACGAAGGCTTCCGGCCATGCGGAGCAGTCGAGTGTGGGTGTCATCTCGTGCGATTCGAACCAGTCGTCGGTCGGCATCTGGGTCGCCACGATCGGCAGCGAGTAGCGACGCGCAAACTCGAAGTCGCGCTGGTCTCCGCTCGGCACCGCCATGATCGCGCCGGTGCCGTACCCCATGAGTACGTAGTCGGCGACCCAGACCGGAATCTCGCCGCCCGTCACCGGGTTCTTGGCCGTGGCACCGGTGTCGACGCCGGTCTTTTCGCGGCTGTCATCTTGTCGGTCGGCGTCGGCTTTGGCGGCCGCGGCCGCGCGGTAGGCCTCGACCTCGTCGCGACGCTCTGATGTCACGAGTGCGTCGACCAACGGGTGCTCGGGGGACAGAACCATGAACGTGGCGCCGAACAACGTGTCGGGGCGTGTCGTGAAGACTTCGATAGGCCCGGCCACCGACGAGAACGTGACGCGAGCACCGTCACTGCGGCCGATCCAGTTGCGTTGCATCAACTTGATCGGTTCGGGCCAGTCGAGTCTGTCGAGGTCGTCGACGAGACGGTCTGCGTACGCGGTGATGCGCATCATCCATTGGCGCATGTTGCGCTTGAACACCGGATAGTTGCCGATGTCGCTTCGGCCCTCTGCGGTCACTTCTTCGTTCGCAAGGATCGTGCCGAGACCGGGGCACCAGTTCACCGGTGCGTCCGAGAGGTAGGCGAGACGATGCCGATCGAGTTCGTCGTGACGTTCACCGGGCGACATCTCGGCCCATGCGGCGCCTGCGGTGGTGGAGCGTGTGCCGGTCTCGAACTCGCGTTCGAGTTCGCGGATCGGGCGGGCCCGTCGTGCGGTGTCGTCGTACCACGCGCCGTGGATCTGCAGGAAGATCCACTGGGTCCACTTGTAGAACGCTTCGTCGGTGGTGCTCACGCTCCTGCGTGCGTCGTGGGCGAGACCGAGACGGCGCAACTGTCGGCGCATGTTCGCGATGTTCGCCTCGGTGTTCACCCGCGGGTGCACACCGGTGGCGATCGCGTGCTGCTCGGCGGGTAGACCGAAACTGTCGTAGCCGAGAGCGTGCAACACGTTGAATCCGCGCATGCGCTTGTAGCGCGCGAAGACATCCGTGCCGATGTAGCCGAGCGGGTGGCCCACGTGCAGACCGGCGCCCGACGGGTAGGGGAACATGTCGAGCACGAACAATTTCTCGCGACCGGCGACTTTGGCGGCGTCAGCGAGCGGGCCGGCGGGGTTCGGGGCCTCGAAGGTTCCCTCTCGTTCCCAGCGGTCCTGCCAACGCGATTCGATCTCGGCGGCGAGGCGCGCCGAGTACCGGTGTACGGGAGTGTTTCCTCCCTGTCCGGCGGGGGGCATCGCCTTGTCGCTCATGGATGTGCCATTGTAATTGGGTGTCGAAGCAGCGCCCACGGAACAGTCGGCGCCAGCCAAAGGGCGGATCGGGTCACAGCTACCCGCGCACGGCGAGACTGGCCGAGACGATTCGCGCCGTCATCGCCGACGAATTGACCCGCATCGACGACGAACGCCTCGAACTGGTGACCATCACCTCGATCGATGTCGACCCGGAGATGAACCGAGCCGTGGTCTTTTTCGACTCGATGTTCGGCGAACAAGGCGACGAGGGCGTCGAGGCCGCGCTCATGGAGCATCGCGCCCGGCTGCAGGCAACCATCAACCGTGAGATGCACGCACGAAAGACGCCGATCCTCTCGTTCCGTCCCGACGAGGTGATCCGAGCCGCCGAGCGAATCGACGAGGTCCTCCGGGCTCAAGGTCGTCACCCCGACGAACCGACCGACGACTGAGGGTCTCAGACGTGGGCAAGCGCCGCGAGTCGGCTGTGCACGGTCTCGTGCTCGTCGACAAAGAACCTGGTTGGACGAGCCACGACGTCGTCGCGCGGTTGCGTCGCGAACTCGGAACGCGCCAGGTGGGGCACTCGGGAACGCTCGACCCTGATGCGACGGGACTGTTGGTGGTCGCCGTGGGCAACGGAACCAGGTTGTTGCGGTTTCTCGGCGACATGGACAAGACCTACTCCTGCGAGATCGTCTTCGGTGCCACCACCGACACTCTCGATGATTCCGGCGTCGTGACGAGGGTTTTCGATTCGGCACCCGTCGACATCGAGGCTGCGCGCGAAGTGGCGCGCACGAGTCTCACCGGAGACATCATGCAGGTGCCGCCGATGGTCTCGGCCGTGCACCACGAGGGCAAACGACTCCACGAACTTGCGCGAGAGGGCATCGAGGTCGAGCGCGAGCCGCGGCCCGCGCGTGTGGAGAGTTTCGAACTCGACGCCACGCCTGACCCGATGGTCCTGTCGGCGCACGTCGTGTGTGGAGCAGGAACGTACGTGCGCGTGCTCGGGGCAGATCTCGGTGAGATGCTCGGCACCGGAGCCCACATCAGAAATCTTCGTCGCACGGCAATCGGAGCATGGTCTGTCGACGAGGCGAGCAAGGTGACGGCGCCTGTCGTCCGTCCGCTCGTCGACTTGGTGCACCACCTGAACACACACGTGCTCGACGCCGCCTCCGTCGACGACACACGTTTCGGTCGTGTCCGACCCGAGTGGACGGACGCCGGGCCCTGGGTCGGGGTCGACGACACAGGTGAGATCGTCGCGGTGTTCGAGTCGTGGCGGGACGGATTCGCAAAGCCGACGGTGGTTTTCGGTGGACGCTGAGATGCGCACCCCGAGTCCCGACTGCCCGTCGCCGGTGCGACGACCGGTGATGCTCCAGGAATGGCGTGACCTTGCATATCTTCACTTCGACTACGACCCGGCCGACGTCGCGCGGCTGCTGCCAGCCGGGCTAGATGTCGACACCTTCGGCGGTCGTGCATGGGTGGGGTTGGTCCCGTTCTCGATGCGTCGGATCTCGTTTCCGCCCCTCCCGGCGGTCCCGTGGCTCGGGTCGTTCCCTGAGATCAACGTGCGCACCTATGTCGTGCGCGACGGGGTGCCAGGAGTGTGGTTCTTCTCTCTCGACGTGAACCGGCTGTTGCCGGCAGTGGTGGCACGTGCGACGTATCGCTTGCCGTACTGCTGGGGGTCGGCCTCGAACGGTCTCGACGGGTCCTGCCTCGTGAGTCAGGTCGTTCGACGCTGGCCGCGGCGCGGTGCCACGACCGACATCAAGGTCGAGATCGGCGACGAGATCGCAGAGCCGTCACAGTTCGAACATTTCCTCACTGCGCGCTGGGGTCTGTACTCCACCTGGTTCGGCAACCGGCTCGTGTACGCGCCCGTCGATCACCCGCGTTGGCCGCTTCGCCGGGCGAATGTCGTGTCGCTCGACGATTCGTTGATCCGCGCCGCCGGCCTGCCGGCGCCGACCGTGGAGCCTCACTGCATGTTCTCGAGCGGAGTTCCGGTGCGCGTCGGCCTTCCGCGCGTCGTGCGCAGATAGCGTCACGAACCGTGCTCGTCGTCTCAGACCTGTCGGTGCCGCCGTTCTCCGGCCGTCGCAGCGTCGTCACAATCGGCATGTACGACGGTGTGCACGTGGGGCATCGCACGGTGCTCAGGCATGTGCGGCATCGCGCGGCCGAGACCAATGCCGCCAGTGTCGCGGTCACCTTCGACAAGCATCCCATGAGCATCGTGCGTCCGGATGCGGCGCCGCGCCTGTTGACCACCACCGAACACAAGGTCGACCTGCTCGCCTCCACCGGCATCGATGCGGCAGTCGTGATCGCATTCGACGAACATCAGTCGCGCGAGACCGCTGTCGACTTCGTCGAGCGTGTCATCGTGCGTGCACTCGCCGCCGAATGTGTGATCGTGGGTGAAGACTTCCATTTCGGACACATGCGCCAAGGCAACGTGACGTTGCTCAGAGAGATGGGGGAACGCCACGGTTTCACTGTCGAGCCGTTGGCGTTGGTGCCGCGCGCAGACGGCGTGACCGAGCCCGTGAGTTCCACCGCCATTCGGCGCGCGCTGGCTGGTGGCGAGATCGACATCGCCAACCGCATGCTCGGCCGTGCCCATGAGGTTCGGGGCACTGTGGGCCGTGGCGACCAACGAGGGCGCACGATCGGTTTCGCCACCGCGAACGTCGAGATTCCCCACGGCATGTGTCTGCCCGCCGACGGTGTGTACGCCGGGCTCTACCGGCGCCCCGACGGCGCCGAGCACGTGTGCGCCATCAATCTCGGTCGCCGCCCCACGTTCTATGCCGATCAACCTGTCTCGTTGCTCGAAGCCCACTTGCTCGACTTCTCCGGCGATCTCTACGGCGAGACAGCAGCCGTTCAGTTCCTCGCGTTCCTGCGCTCGGAACGCCAGTTCGGCGGCATCGACGAACTGCGAACGCAACTGGCCGTCGACATCGAGCATGCGCGCACGGCGGTTGCGGCGCGCCGTGTTCTCTGAATCGATCGAAACCGGCTACTCGCCGACAGAAGCCGACAAGATCCTGTAGCCGGTGTTCCGCTGTGCGAGCGTCCTGCGCAGCGGGGCGACCACTTCGCCGAATCGTCCCTCGGTCATCATCTGTCCGTGGTTCGCGCCGGCCGCGCGCGAGATGTTCTCGTCCATCAACGTTCCGCCGAGGTCGTTGCACCCGGCCCGCAACAGTTGGGTTGCACCGGAGGTGCCGATCTTCACCCACGACACCTGCACGTTGTCGATCTCGCCGTCATAGACGATGCGACCGATCGCGTGCATGAGAACCGTCTCGCGGAACGTCGGCCCGCGCCGCGAACGTCGCTGCAGGTAGATGGGAGAGGCCATGTGCACGAACGGCAGGGGAATGAACTCGGTGAATCCGCCCGTCTCTCGCTGGAGTGCGAGCGTGGCGAGCATGTGTCTTGCCCACGAGCGGGGGTGTTCGACACTGCCGAACATGATCGTGATGTTCGAGTGCAGTCCCACACCGTGTGCCTGTCGGTGGCACTCCAGCCACTCCTCGGTGTTCACCTTGTCGGGGCAGAGAACAGCGCGCACGTCGTCGTCGAGGATCTCGGCCGCGGTGCCGGGCAGCGAGGCGAGCCCGGCACCGCGCAATTTCGCGAGATAGTCACGCAGACTCTCGCCGTTGCGGCGGGCACCTTCGGTGACCTCGAGTGCGGTGAAGCCGTGCACGTGCATCTCGGGAACTGCCGACTTCACTGCACGTGTCACGTCGATGTAGTAGTCGCCGTCGAAGTCGGGGTGGATCCCTCCCTGCAGCGTGACCTCTGTTGCGCCGGCTTCCCAGGCTTCGCGTGCGCGTTCTGCGATGTCGTCGAGTGTCAACAGGTACGGCGTGCCGCGGAGGTTGAGCGAGAGCGGTCCCTTCGAGAACCCGCAGAACCGGCACTTGTAGGTGCACACGTTCGTGTAGTTGATGTTGCGGTTGTGTACCCATGTCACCGTGTCGCCGACTGCTGCGCGGCGCAGGTCGTCTGCATAGTCGGCGATGAGGCCGACTTCGGGACCACGGGCGGCGAACAGTGCGACGATCTCGTCTTCGCCGAGGCTCTGCCCTGCACGGTGACCGTCGATGACCTCGGCGACCCGACCACGTGCCGACGGCGACGGGTGCGGCACGAGCGTGGGAGGTGCCACGTTCGAGCCCGAGTACCACTGCGTCGACTTGTGCCCGACCAGCACGACCTCGGCGCCGTCGTGCACCACGTCGGCGGCAGTCACCTTCTCGGGCCACACGGCACCCGGGTCGTCGCGACCGAGACCCTCGGCGTCGCTGCGGTCGAGAACGGGGAAGCGCAACGCCTCGTCGAGCCAGACGTCCGGCTCGAGGACGTGCTCGGGGTAGATCGTCAGTCGAGGTGCGAGCGCGAACCCGGCGCGTTCGGTGACCTCGCGCAGTCTGTCGAGCGCCGGCCACGGGCGCTCTGGGTTCACGTGGTCGGCTGTCACCGGCGAGACTCCGCCCCAGTCGTCGATGCCCGCGTCGAGCAGCACACCGAAGTCATCGGAGAGATTCGGCGGGGCCTGCAGGTGCACCTCGGGGGGCAGGATCAAGCGCGCCACGGCGATCGACCAGAGGTATTCGTCCTCCGGACACGGCCGAGCTCGGTGCATCGCAGTGCCGACCTTCGGCAAGAAGTTCTGCACGATCACTTCTTGCAGGTGGCCCCACTTGGTGCGTGCGGCCGCGAGCAACGCGAGAGCCTCGATGCGGTCTCGGCGGGTCTCGCCGATACCCACCAAGATGCCGCTCGTGAACGGAATCTTCGCTTCGCCTGCGAGACACAGCGTGTCGATGCGTCGTTGCGGTTCTTTGTCGGGAGCGCCGCGGTGGCACTCGAGGTCGTCACGCAACGACTCGAGCATCATCCCTTGCGACGGAGAGACACGTCGCAGCATCGCGAGTTCGTCGGCGTACAGCGCGCCGGCATTGGCGTGCGGCAACAGTCCGGTTTCGTCGAGCACGAGTTTGCACATGTCGTGCAGGTAGTGGACGGTCGAGTCGTATCGGTTCGCGCGCAACCAGTCGGCGGCGATCTCGTAGCGCAACTCAGGCCGCTCTCCGAGCGTGAACAACGCCTCGTGGCACCCTTGACGGGCGCCCTGTCGCGCGATGGCGAGCACGTCGTCGGGGGTCAGGTACGGCTTCTCGAGTCGTGCCGGCGGCTGGGCGAAGGTGCAGTAGCCGCACTTGTCGCGGCACAACATGGTGAGCGGAATGAACACCTTCGGCGAGAAGGTGATGCGTGTGCCGTGGGCGGCGTCGCGCACTTCGCGTGCCCTGTGCATCAGTTCGTCGAGGGGAGCATCGACGAAATCATGCACGAGTGAGTCGACGAATTCGGGAGTGATCAGCTCAACAGGCGAGAACTGGCGCGACATGACGCACCTCTTTCGGTGGATGTGGTTCCGATGGGTTGTGCCAGTGCCGATCGGGGGTCTCCGGCGAGAGCTATAGGAGCCGGTGACACCTGAAGTGATCGAGCATCGTGACTGTATCGCAGGTCGGAGCCACGCGCGAGAGTCGGAGATGAGCCCTCACCACTTGCCCGACGAAACGTCTAGGTCTGGCGTTCGGACCGCGAGATGGCCTCGAACATCGCCCGCACGTTGTGGCTGCCCATCTGGACGCGGTGCCCGGTGCGGCTGATGAAACTCAACTGAACCCCGGTCGCGGGGTCGGCCACGGTGAAGACCTGCTCGTGTCCGTCGGAGTCGACCACCACGTCGGTGAGGCGCGGAACACCTGCAGCATCGAGTGCGTCGCGCGTGAACGATGCGTTCAACACTTCGACGGCGATGTGTTGGACGCCTGATCCGTGCTCGGCGAGTCTCTTGTGCACGGCGGGGTCGTGGTCGCCCGACACCAGTACCACGGTCACGCCTCCGGCGGTGGCTGTGCGCATGCCGACGTCATCGGTCGATTCGACACGGAACCCGAGGTCTGCGAAGAAGTCGCTCGCCGCGGCGAGATCGGCGACCGCCACGACGACGTGATCGATGCGGCACGCCACCGTGTCGAGTTCACTGCGGTCGGTGTCGCCTGCCGACTTCGCCGGTGCCGGATCGGGGAGAGAACCGGCCACTTCGATGCGGTGCGTCTCGGCGAGCAGCGTGCGGAACAGTTGCTCGGTGAAGTCGGGTTCGACTCCCGCGTCGATCGCCCATTGGCGTCGCGTGGCGAGCACGTCACGCACCCGCGCCGGCTGAATGACCGCGGTTCCGTTCGACTCCTTCAACTCCGCGACGTCGCGACACACGTCCATGCGGTCGGCGAGAAGTTCGACGATGGCGCGGTCGATCGCGTCGATCCGTGCACGAAGATCAGAGAGCTCAGCCACGGTGATCGAGCAGTCGTTCCACGTGCTTGGCGAGCACGTCGATCTCGATGTTCACCGTGTCACCGGGGGACCGGTGTCCGAGGGTGGTGACTTCGGCGGTGTGGGGAATGACGGCCACCTCGAAGGTGTCGTCGGTGAGGTTGAAGACGGTGAGGCTGATGCCGTCGACGGTGCATGATCCTTTCTCGACGACGTATCGCATCAGGTCCCGCGGTATCCGCACCACGAGCGCTGGCGTCGGGGAGACCACTTCACCGACGCAGTCGACGTGTCCGAGAACCACGTGACCGCCGAATCGTCCTCCAGCCGCCATCGGTCGTTCGAGGTTGACGGGGTCGCCCACGGCGAGAGCGCCGAGGTTGGTACGAGACCATGTCTCGTCGGAGACGTCTGCGACCCACCAGTCGTCGCCACGTTCGACCACGGTGAGACAGCATCCGTTGACGGCGATGGACGCGCCGATGCCCGAATCTTCGAGGACGAGGGGCGACTCGATCTCGAGTCGGGAGCCTGATCTGGCCCGCACTCGGCCTTTTTCCTCCACGATTCCGGTGAACACAGAGCCGAACACTAACGCTCGTCGGCGCCCAACGACCGGGGGGTTGCGCACCGGGGGTGCCTCTCGTAGCCTGACAGGGTCCTCGCAGGCCATGGCGTGCGGGTGATGCCCGGCCGGATGTCCCGTCCGCGGCGCCCTCTGAACACATGAAAGAGGCCTTTCACATGTCGAAGCAAGAGACCATTGCGGCTCACAGCCAGCATGCGACCGACACCGGTTCGCCCGAGGTGCAGATTGCGCTCCTCACCGAACGGATCAACCACCTCACGGATCATCTCAAGACGCATCCGAAGGACCACCACAGCCGTCGTGGTCTGTTGATGTTGGTGGGTCGTCGTCGCCGCATGCTCGATTACGTCCGCGACCGCGACGTTGCTCGCTACCGCGAGCTCGTGGCAAAGCTCGGTCTGCGCCGCTGAGGCATACGCACCGTCGACGAGAACATCCATACGTCGTCGGTTGTCAGTCGAGGGTCCCGCGCCTGCGTGCGGGGTCGTCGACTGGGAACCGGCGTGGAGTTGACGGGCAACCACAACACATCACAACCACGCAAAGGGGTTCCCAATGGCTGACGCCATCCGCGTGTCCGCACCCGTCTCGGGTTCGGACAAGACCATCACATTCCAGACCGGCAAGCTCGCCACGCAGTCGCAGGGCGCCGTACTGGCATCCATCGACGGCACGACCGTGCTCGCCACCGCCAACGCCGCCAAAGGCGTGCGCGACGGCATCGACTTCTTCCCGCTGACGGTCGACGTCGAAGAGAGGGCGTACGCCGCGGGCAAGATTCCCGGTGCGTTCTTCCGTCGCGAAGGACGCCCGAGCGAGCAGGCGATCCTCACCTGCCGCCTCATCGACCGCCCGCTTCGCCCCGCGTTCCCCGACGGGTACCGCAACGAGACACAGATCGTGATCACGGTCGTGGGTGTCGACATGGCGAACCCGCACGACGTCATCGCGATCAACGCAGCGTCGGCGGCGCTCATGATCTCGGGCATCCCCTTCGAGGGTCCGATCGGTGCGGTGCGCATGTCGTACTCGCAAGACGGCGAATGGGTTCCGCAC
Organism: uncultured Bifidobacterium sp.; assembly: GCA_964416135.1. Classification (GTDB taxonomy): domain Bacteria; phylum Actinomycetota; class Acidimicrobiia; order Acidimicrobiales; family Ilumatobacteraceae; genus UBA2093. The sequence goes on along the minus strand of CAYQCU010000003.1, from coordinate 190,442 downwards.
CCCACGTACACCGAGGGCGAGTCGGGCACGTTCGAGATCGTCGTTGCCGGTCGCGAGCTCGACAACGGTGACGTGGCCATCATGATGGTGGAAGCCGGAGGCACCGAGAAGGCGTACGAGTTCTACGACAACGGCGCTCCGAAGGTGTCAGAGACGGTGATCGCTGTCGGTCTCGAAGCCTCGAAGACATGGATCAAGGAGTCGATCGCGCTCCAGCGTCAACTGCTCGCGAGCGTCGTGGCCACTCGCGGTGCGATCGCGCCGCTGCAGTACACGCCGGTCCTCGACTACACCGACGAGATTTTCGCCGAGGTCGAGCGCGTCGCCACGCCGAAGTTGGCGCACGCGGTGACCATCGCGTTGAAGGCCGACCGCAACGCCGCCACCGACGCCGCCGCTGCCGAGACCGTCGCCGAACTGTGTGCCGAGGGTGCACGTTTTGCCGGCCAGGACAAGGCCGTGAAGGAAGCGGTGCGCAGCCTCACCAAGAAGCTCGTGCGCAAGCGCGTGGTGGAAGAAGGTGTGCGCATCGACGGCCGTGGACCGCGTGACCTGCGTCCGTTGTCGTCCGAGGTCGGGATTCTCCCGACCGCGCACGGAACCGGACTCTTCCAGCGCGGAGAGACCCAGGTGCTGAACGTGTGCACGCTCGCGATGCCGCGCATGAACCAGATGCTCGACACACTCGGTCCCGACAACGAGAAGCGTTACATCCACCACTACAACATGGCTCCGTGGGCCAACGGTGAGACCGGTCGTGTCGGTTCGCCGAAGCGCCGAGAGATCGGCCACGGTGCACTCGCCGAGCGCGCCTTGCTGCCGGTGGTGCCGAGCCAGGAAGAGTTCGCGTACGCCATCCGTCTGGTGTCGGAAGTTCTCTCGTCGAACGGTTCGACCTCGATGGCCTCGGTGTGCTCGTCGAGTCTCTCGCTCATGGACGCCGGCGTGCCGATCAAGGCGCCGGTCGCCGGTATCGCGATGGGTCTCATCTTCGCCGAAGGCAAGTACACGACCCTCACCGACATCCTCGGCGCCGAAGACGCATTCGGTGACATGGACTTCAAGGTCGCGGGAACCCGTGACTCTGTGACTGCTCTGCAGCTCGACACCAAGATCGACGGCATCCCTGCCGACGTTCTGGCGGCAGCGCTCGACCAGGCCCGCGACGCGCGCATGGCGATCCTCGACAACATGTCGACGGCTCTGAACGCACCGCGTGCCGAGGTTGCCGAGACGGCGCCGAAGATCGTGTCGTTCACCATTCCGCTCGACAAGGTGGGCGAAGTGATCGGGCCGAAGGGCAAGGTCATCAACACCATCCAGCAGGAGACCGGGGCCGACATCGCCGTCGACGACGACGGTGCGGTGGGAATCGTCACGATCGGCTCGCCCGACAACTTCCGTGTCGAAGAGGCGAAGTCACGCATCCTCGCGATCGTCGACCCGCCGACGGCTGATCTCGGAGCCATCTACGACGGTCGCGTCGTGAGCATGACCAAGTTCGGCGCCTTCGTGAACATCCTCCCGGGTCGTGACGGACTCGTCCACATCTCCAAGCTCGGCAACGGCCAGCGCGTGAACAACGTGGAAGACGTGCTCGAGCTCGGCCAGGTGATCAAGGTCCGCGTCGACGACATCGACGACAAGGGCAAGGTCAGCCTGACCCCGGTCGGGCCTGACGGTGAGCCGTTGCCCGGCGGTGGTGGCGGTGGCGAGCGTCGTGAGCGCCGCGACCGTGACGACCGTGGTGGGCGCGACCGTGACCGCGGAGGCCGTGGTGACCGTGGTGACCGTGGCGGACGTGACCGTGACCGCGGTGGCCGTGACGGTGGCCGTGGTGATCGCGATCGCAGCGACCGCTCCGATTCGGCCGGCAGCGGTCCGGTGGAAGTGTCGTTCGAAGACGAATTCGACAGCGAGATCTCGCGCGATCTGGGTGATCTCGGTCCGCGCGACGATCGCCCGCGTCGCCGTCGCTGATCTGACGACCATCTGACCTGGGCCCGGCGGCTACCGTGACCCGCGTGATTCGCGTGGGAGTAGTGGGTGCCGCCGGGCGCATGGGAGCCACGGTCTGCGACGCCGTGTCGGCGGCCGACGGGCTCGATCTTGTGGCCGCCGTCGACGTCGCGTCTGCCGGTGGGTCTGTGCACGGTCTGACGATCTCGTCAGACCTGCGGGCGCTCGCAGACGCTCACTGTGACGTGGTCGTCGACTTCACGGTCGCCGACGCCGCGCGAACCACGCTCCCGTGGCTCGCGCTGCACGGCATGCATGCCGTCGTCGGCACCACCGGCTTCACCGAAGCCGACATGAACTCTTTGCGATCGGCCTTCACCGGGTCGAACTGTCTCGTGGCGGCGAACTTCGCGATCGGGGCGGTGCTCATGATGCGTTTCGCCGAGCAGGCGGCGCCATGGTTCGAGACAGCTGAGATCATCGAGTTCCACCACAACTCGAAAGCCGATGCTCCGAGCGGAACTGCAATGGAAACAGCGCGTCGCATGGCGGCCGCCAGCAACGAATGGGCACCCGACCCGACGCGCGACGAGGTGTTGCCAGGTGCACGCGGGGGACAAGGCCCTGGCGGTGTCCGCATCCACGGCGTGCGCATGCACGGAATGACGGCATCTCAAGAAGTGGTGCTCGGTACCACCGGTCAGACTCTCGTCATTCGCCACGACTCGAACGACAGGGCATCGTTCATGCCCGGTGTCGTGCTCGCGTGCCGGAAGATCGGTTCTCTCTCCGAGCGCTTCACGCTCGGAATCGACTCACTGCTCTGACGAGCAGCCGCGGACTCAGCCGAGGGCGGAGACGGCGGCGTCGTAGTTCGGCTCACTGCCGATCTCAGACACCAGTTCGGTGTGGAGCACCTTGCCGTTCTCGTCGGCGACGACCACCGCACGTGCGAGCAAGCCGTTGAATGCTCCCTCGGTCAACTGCACACCGAATGCGTCGCCGAAACCGCCACGGAACGACGAGGCGGTCTGCACGTTGGCGAGACCTTCGGCACCGCAGAAGCGACCCTGGGCGAATGGAAGGTCGGCGCTCACGCAGTAGACGACCGTGTTGTCGAGGCCGGCAGCCAGTTCGTTGAACTTGCGCACGCTGTTGGCGCACACAGGTGTGTCGACCGACGGGAAGATGTTGAACACGACGCGCCTGCCGGCGACGGCGGCGTTGTCGAAATCCTGGAGGTTTGCGCCCGTGAGGCTGAAAGACGGAAGTGTCTGCCCCGGTGCGGGGAGGTCGCCGTTGGTGTTGACGGGATTGCCGCCGAATGAGGTTGTTGCCATGGGCGCGAGCCTAGGGGCGTGGAGCCTCGTTCGTGTCAGGCGTGCCCGACTCGTCGCCATCGATCGTGTCTGTGTCGTTCGAATCGGGAGGGCCGGGTGAGCGCCGGCGAGACGACTGCAGGAACGACAAGCCGAAAAGTCCTCCCACGATCCACCACTGGTAGTCGTTGATCCACTCGACGACTCCTTCGATCTGCGACTCGACCGCCTTGCCGCCGAACCAGAGCACCACGAGCCTCACGGCAATGCCGGCCGAGGCGAGTGCGACGAACCGTTTCGGGGGCATCTTCAGGTGTCCCACCAGCAGGCAGACGATGTTCGAGCCCGGGGCGATCAACACCGCCGCCCATCCGGCGCGCACGGTGATCCGTTCGGTCCAGAGATAGATGGCCGGTAGTTCACCCACCTGGGACTCGGTCCAGCGCAGGGCTCGCTCTCCGAACCAACGGCCGACGAAGTAGAGAGCCACAGCGGCGACGAGGAGCCGCGCGAACCCCACGGTGAAGAACGTGAAGGCGTCGACGTACGGGATCGACCCGAGAAGGTTGCGGTTGCGGGCCGAGAGCAACAGCACCAGCAGGGGCCGCTCGTCGACGAGAGCCGGACCGATGTTGGTCCCGATGGTTCCGGCCGCGAAGAGCACCGATGTGAGAGCCAGCAGCGCCTTTCGCACGCTGGCAGGGTACTTGCTACCGTTTGGCGCCACACGGCGCGACGCGCACGATCTTCGAGGGGAAGAGCGATGAAAGGCTTGATGCAGCCCACCCAGTTGACGGTGAACCACCTGTTCGACCGGGCCGAGAAGTACCACCGTGACAAGACAATCGTCACGGCCACCGGAGCCGGCAAGGAGACGACCACATACGGCGAGTGGGCGGACCGCACCCGTCGTCTCGGTGGTGTGCTCGACCGTCTCGGAATTTCTGCGAGTGGTCGAGTCGCGACATTCGCATGGAACACGGCACGCCATCTCGAGCTCTATTTCGCGGCTCCGTGCTCTGGACGTGTCTTGCACACTCTGAACATCAGGTTGTTCCCCGAGCAGTTGACCTACATCGTCAACCACGCCGAAGACGAAGTGATCTTCATCGACACGTCCATCTATCCGTTGATCGAGCCGCTGCTGAAGACCTTCGAGACGGTGCGTCATCTGGTGTTCATGAACGACGGCAAGGGTGCCGTACCCGAGACGGTGGACGGCTTCGAGGTGCACGAATACGAGTCGTTGCTGGCGGCGGCGAGCCCGGTCGAGTGGCCGGCGTCGATCGACGAGAACCAGGCCGCGAGCATGTGTTACACGAGCGGCACCACCGGTAACCCGAAGGGCGTCGTCTACAGCCACCGCAGCACGTACTTGCACACCATGGGGGCGATGCTCGCCGACACACTCGGTGCGCGCGAGAGCGACGTGATCCTTCCCGTCGTGCCGATGTTCCACGCGAACGCGTGGGGGCTTGCACATGCCGCTGTCGCTGCCGGCTCGAGCCTCGTGATGCCGGGTCCAGATCTCTCGGGTCCTGCCGTTGCGAACTTGATCGTGGAGGAGAAGGTGACAGTCGCGGCCGGCGTGCCGACCATCTGGATGGCGGTCCTGCCCGAGTTGAAAGGGCGCGACACGTCGTCGCTGCGTGCCATTCCCTGTGGTGGTTCGGCGGTGCCGAAGGCTCTCAGCGAGGCCTACCGCGAACAACTCGGCTTGCCGATCCTGCAGGCGTGGGGAATGACCGAGACCAGCCCGATCGCCGCAGTGTGTCGTCTGTCGGCGGCCGACGAAAAACTGCCCATGGAAGAACAAGCCGAGCTGCGCACAACCGTCGGCCAGATCGCGCTCGGCGTCGAGATGCGCGTCGTCGAACCCGACACCACCACTGCGTTGCCGTGGGACGGGGAGTCGAGCGGTGAGTTGCAGGTCTCCGGGCCGTGGATCGCGGCCGACTACTACAACGACCCCCGGTCACGCGAGAGTTTCACCAGCGACGGCTGGCTGCGCACCGGAGACGTGGCCGTGGTCGACGCGAAGGGCCGGATCAGGCTCGTCGACCGCACGAAGGACCTCATCAAGTCGGGCGGCGAGTGGATCTCGAGCGTCGACGTGGAGAACGAACTCATGTCGCACCCCAAGATCGCCGAGGCAGCCGTGATCGGTGTGCCGCATCCCAAGTGGAGCGAACGTCCGCTCGCATGCGTGGTGGTCAAGCCCGGCGAGACCCTCACCAAGGAAGACGTGCTCGCGCACCTCGAGCCGCGACTCGCGAAGTGGCAGATGCCCGACGACGTGGTGTTCATCGAGGAAGTGCCGAAGACCTCCGTCGGCAAGTTCTCGAAGAAGACCCTGCGCGAGCGCTACGCCGACTACGTGTTGCCCGGCTCCTGAGGCGACATCCGGCTCCGGTCAGAGGCGGCCGGAGCGGATCACCCGCTCCAAGAACCGCTGTGCGCGCTCCGAGTCGGGGTTCGTGAACACCTTCTCTGGCGTTCCGCGCTCGATGATGCGGCCACCGTCGAGAACGCAGACCATGTCGCTGGTCTCGCGTGCGAACCCCATCTCGTGCGTGGCGAGCACGATCGTCATGCCCGATGCCTTGATCTCGCGCACGACGTCGAGCACTTCGCCCACGAGTTCGGGGTCGAGCGACGAGGTGATCTCGTCGAGCAACAACACCTCGGGTTCCAGTGCGAGTGCGCGCACGATCGCCACACGTTGCTGCTGGCCGCCCGAGAGGCGATCGGGGTACGCGTCGCCGCGGTCACCGAGACCGAAGCGGGCCAACAGTTCGCGGGCACGTTCCTCGGCGACACGCTTGTCGTGTCCGAACACCCGCACCGGAGCGAGTGTGATGTTCGCGAGCACGTTCATGTGCGGGAAGAGGTTGTAGTTCTGGAACACCATGCCGACCCGGCGTCGGACGGGGTTCGGGTCGAGACCGGGGACGGCGATGTCGACACCGTCGAGGAAGATCTCGCCGTCGTCGATCGGCTCCAACAGGTTGAGGCAGCGCAACAACGTGCTCTTGCCCGAGCCGCTCGGCCCGACGAGAGTCACCACCTCGCCGGCGCCGATGTCGAGGTCGATGCCGTCGAGCACGAGGTGTTCCCCGAACGACTTGCGCACTCCGCGCAACGAGAAACGCGGTGTCGTCATCGGACCCTCGTTCCTTGTGTACGGCGGTGCTCACGGGCGATCAAGTAGTCGGTGAGACGGGTCAACGGAATCGTGACCGAAAGAAAAATTGCCGCTGCCGCGACATACGGCGTGAAGTTCGCGAACTTGGCCTTGTCGATTCCCGCCTGGCGGAGGATCTCGATCGGGCCGATGAGACTCACAAGTGCGACGTCTTTCTGCAGCGACACCAGGTCGTTCATGAGCGGCGGCACCACGCGCCGCACGGCTTGGGGGAGAACGACGTGGCGCATGGTCTGGGCGTTCGAGAGTCCGAGAGATCGGGCAGCCGCGCGTTGTGACTCGTGCACCGCTTCGATGCCGGCCCGGAAGACCTCTGCCACATAGGCCGAATAGGTCATCACGATCGCCACCGATCCCCAGATCAACGGGTTGTTCCACGGCCGCGCAATTCCGAGGCCGGGCACACCGAATCCCACGAGGTAGATCCACAAGATGACCGGCACGCCTCTCATGACGTCGGTGTAGGCGACGGCGAACATTCGCACCGGAAAGAGCGCAGGGGAGCGGCTGTTGCGTGCGAGCGCGATGAGGAGAGCGAAGATCACGATCGCGGGTACCGACCAGGCGAAGATCTTCACGTCGAGAACGAACGCATCGAGGAGTCGGGGGAACGAGTCGGTGAACCGTTCACCGTCGAAGAACGATGCCTTGACGCGGTCCCATCTCGGCATCCGGGGTACGAGAAGAACGACGGCGGTCACCGCGACCAGCGTGCTGGCTGCGGCAACCGCCGTGCTCTTTCGTCTGCGTGAGGCTTCCCACGCCGCGCGGCGACCGCTGGTGGCGACCATGGTGTCCGCGCGACGTGTTCGGTCAGTCGACCGAGATGACCGGAATCGAGACGTTGGTCGAGAGGTTCGCGAGTGTGATCTCGTCGAGTGTTCCCGCCGTCTTGAGGTTCGCGAGCGCGGTGTTGACGCACTCGACGAGCGGGTTGTCGAGGTCGAAGACCATGCCGAAGTTGTCGGCGGCGACGGCGTCGGTCAGCGGGAACTGCCCGAGCACTGCCGAGCCTTCGATCTCGACTGCCGAGACGTACAACGCGGTCGGCAGGTCGAGCACGATCGCGTCGACCTGGCCCGCCTCGAGCGCGGCCTTGGCACCGGCGTTGTCGTCGTAGGCGAGCGGCTCAGAGTCGGGCTGGATGACGTTCGTGATGTAGTCGAGGCTGGTCGTGCCGACCTGTGCTCCGAACTTGAGGCCCTTCAGGTCGGCGACGCTGGTCGCACCCTTTGCCTTCGAGTCGGCGAGACCGACGATCGCCTGGTTGGTCGAGTAGTACGGGTCGCTGAACGACACGTTCTTCGCGCGCTCTTCGGTGATGGTGAACTGCTGCAGGTTGAAGTCGAAGTTCTTCGCTCCCGGCTGGATCGCTTCGTCGAATCCGGTGCGCACCCACTTCACGGCGGCATCGTCGAAACCGAGTTCACCGGCGACGGCGTACGCGACAGCTGCTTCGAAACCTTCCTTCGACTCGGGCGAGTCGTTCTCGACCCACGGCGAGAAGGCCGGGTTGCCGGTGGCGATCGTCAAGACACCGTCTTCGTAGGTCTTGCCTGCGGCGCACTCGGCGGCTGAGGCTCCGTCGCCTGATGCGGCGGCGGTGGTGTCGGTGGTCTCGTCAGACCCGCCGCACGCGGCGAGGGTGATCGAGGCCACGAGGGCAATGGACAGGGCGCGACGGCGCATGGGGATCCTTTCGTCGGGATGTGCAAGCGGAGAACTTAGTCGCGCGTCGAAACATACGACAAAGGCGGGGAGGGCGATTCGGGGGCGTGGTGACGGCCCCTGATGGGCAATACTTTCGGCCATGGCGCTGTTCGGTCCTGTCCTCACCGCGATGGTGACGCCGTTCCACGACGACGGGTCGCTCGACGTCGACGAGGCGGTGCGCCTGGCGCGTTGGCTGATCGACAACGGCAACGACGGTCTTGTGCTGTCGGGCACCACGGGAGAGTCGTCGACACTGACCGACGACGAGAAGCTGACCCTCTGGGAAGCAGTGGCTGGGGCGATCTCTGCCCCGGTGGTGGCCGGCACAGGCTCGAACGACACGGCACACTCGGTGCACCTCACGCGCGAGGCATCGAAACTGGGAGTGGCCGGAATTCTCGCGGTGGGTCCGTACTACAACCGTCCGTCCCAGGTGGGCATGGCGGCCCACATCACCGCGATGGCAGAGGCGACCCCGTTGCCGGTGGTCGTCTACGACATTCCGGTGCGCACCGGTCGCAAGATCTCGACTGCCACGCTTGCGCGCCTCGCGAACACGGTTCCGAACCTGAAGGCGCTCAAGGACGCGGCCGGCGCCCCGGCCGAGACCGCCAATCTGATGGCCCAGGTGCCGTCAGATTTCGAGTTGTACTCGGGTGACGACGGACTCACCCTCGCATTCCTCGCATACGGCGGCGTCGGCGTGATCGGCGTGGCCACACACTGGAGCGCACCCGAGCACCAACAGATGATCGCCGCATTCCGTGCCGGCGACGTCGAGGGTGCTCGGCGCCTGAACGACACCTTGCTCGAGTCGTACGCCTACGAGACCGGCGACGACAACCCGAATCCGATCCCGAGCAAGGTGATGATGAACCACCTCGGGTTCCGCACCGGCCAATGCCGTCTCCCCATGGGTCCGCCGCCGGCGGGGCTCGCCGAGCGCGCAGCGCAGGTTCACGCGAACCTCGAGAAGGCGCGCGCCGCGCGCGGCCGCTGACATGGCAGACCCGGTTCGCATCGTCTTCCTCGGCGGTCTCGGCGAGATCGGCCGCAACTGCATGGTGCTCGAGCAAGACGACCGGTTGCTCCTCATCGACTGCGGTCTCATGTTCCCCGATGCCGACATGCACGGCATCGATCTCGTGTTGCCCGACTTCACCTGGCTGCGAGAGAACGGCGACCGGATCGTCGGATGTGTCGCCACTCACGGCCACGAAGACCACGTGGGCGGCATCCAGTTCCTGCTGCGCGACCTCTCGTTTCCCGTCTACGGCTCGGCTGTCGCGCTCGGTCTCGCGCGCAACCGCATCGAAGAAGCGGGGCTTCTCGACAAGACGTCGCTCGTTCCCGTGGTCGACGGCCAACGTCTCGCGATCGGTCCGTTCGACGTGGAGTTCCTGCCCGTCACCCACTCGGTACCTCATGCACACGGAGTGATCGTGCACACGCCCCAGGGTGTGATCGTGCACTCGGGTGACTTCAAGATCGATCTCACGCCCGTCGACGGACGCCGAACCGACCTCGCACGACTCGGAGAGCTCGCCTCGACGGTCGGCATCAGGTTGCTCATGTGCGACTCGACCAACGCCGAGGAGCACGGTCACTCGCCGAGCGAACGAAGCGTGGGCGGTGCGTTACGGTCCGTCTTCGCCGAGCACCGCGACCGTCGCATCATCACCGCGAGCTTCGCCAGTCACATCCACCGTGTCCAGCAGGTCATCGAGATCGCGATCGAACACGGTCGCAAGATCGCGCTCATGGGTCGGTCGATGCAGAACAACGTGCGCATGGCGGTCGAACTCGGACTGATCTCGGCGCCCGCGAGTTCGTTCATCGCGGTCGAACAGATCGCCGACCTGCCACCCGGTGACGTCTGTGTGATCTCCACCGGGTCACAGGGCGAGCCGATGTCGGCGCTGTCGCTGCTCGCGCGCGGTGAGAGCAAGTGGATCAAGGTCGGCGCCGACGACACCGTGATCCTGTCGAGCCATGCCATTCCCGGCAACGAAGGAAACGTCAACCGTGTCATCGACGGGTTGGTGCGGGCTGGCGCACGCGTGGTGCACTCGGGCATCGCCGACGTGCACGCCACCGGCCACGCACAGGCAGACGAGTTGAAGACGTACCACTCGATCGCCAAGCCCGAGTGGTTCGTGCCGATCCACGGCGAGTACCGCCACATGCGCGCGCATGCCGAACTTGCGGTGCTGATGGGTGCCGACCCGGAGAAGGTGTTGGTGGCCGCCGACGGTGACGTGCTCGAGTTGACAGACGACGGTCTCGCCTTCGTCGCCAAGGTTCCGGCGAACTACCTCTACGTCGACGGGATCGTCGGCGACGTCGGTCATGGCGTGCTGCGTGACCGCAAGGTGCTCGCCGAAGAAGGAGTGGTGGTCGTGGTCGCCACCGTCGATGCCGAGTCGCGTACGGTCATCACCGGCCCCGAGATCATCACGCGCGGCTGGGTGTACGCACCCGAGGCCGACGACCTGCTCGACGAGGGCGAGGCCGTGATCGCGCGGGCACTGCTCGCCGCACTCGACGACGGAGTGGTCGACATCGACTCACTCGAGCGCGAAGTGCGCCGGGCGGCGGGCAAGTTCGTCAACGAGCGCACCAAGCGCCGGCCGATGATCGTCCCCGTCGTCATGACCACCTGAGACGACCTAGGTTCGGGCCATGTACGGAGCCCAAAGTCTCGTCCGCACCCTCGTCGACTCCGGGGTCGACGTCACCTTCGCGAACCCCGGCACCTCCGAGATGCATCTCGTCACCGCGATCGACTCGACACCCGGCATGCGTTCGGTGCTCGGGCTCTTCGAAGGAGTCGTGACCGGCATGGCCGACGGCTATGCCCGCATCGCCGAGAAACCGGCCGCCACGTTGTTGCACCTCGGTCCGGGGCTCGCGAACGGACTGGCCAACCTGCACAACGCACGGCGTGCGTCGTCGCCGGTGGTGAACATCGTCGGTGACCACGCCACGCACCACCTTCACCTCGACGCGCCGCTCGCGTCCGACATCGTCGGCTTCGCACGCCCGGTGTCGGGCTGGGTGCACACCGCGACACACCCGCTGACCGTCGGCGCAGACGCGGCACGTGCAGTGCAGGCCGCACGACAGTGGCCGGGTCAGATCGCCACGTTGATCCTCCCGGCCGACGTCGCATGGACCGAAGGCGGCGTGGTGGCGCCACCGCTCGAGGTGCCACGACCTGCTGCGTTCGACGACGCCTGCGTCGGTGCCGCCGCGGCTGCCGTGCGATCGGGTCGCAAAGTGGGCATCTTGATGCGCGGGGAGGCGCTCAAGGAACACGGTTTGCTCGCCGCCGGTCGTGTCGCAACCGCCGGCGACGTACGGCTCATGTGCGACACGTTCGCACCACGCATCCAACGCGGCGCAGGCAGAGTGGCCGTGCACCGACTGCCGTACTTCGCCGAGCAACTCGTCGAATTCATGGCCGACCTCGAGGTGTTGATCATCGTCGGCACCAAGCCGCCGGTGACCTTCTTCGCATACCCCGGCAAACCGAGTTGGGGCACGTCTGACCAGACTGAGATTCTCCACCTCGCCCATGCACACCAAGACGCCGTCGGCGCACTCGGCGCACTCGCCGATGCACTCGGGGTCGCGGCTGCCTCGCCGGTGACGGCCGAGTTGCGCATCGACGACACGGTCGGCGACAAGTTCGACGGGTTCGCGATCGGACGTGCCATCGCGCGACATCTGCCCGAGGGTGCGATCATCTCCGACGAGGGAGGTACGTCAGGTGCAGGTTCGCAGGTTGCACTCGCGACAGCGTTACCGCACGATGCACTGTCACTCACCGGCGGGTCCATCGGACAAGGTCTGCCGGTGGCCACCGGGGCCGCGGTCGCCGCGAACGGTGACCGGAAAGTGGTGTGTCTGCACGGCGACGGGGGAGCGATGTACACGGTGCAGTCGCTGTGGACCCAGGCACGGGAGAACCTGGACGTGACCACGGTGATCTTTGCCAACAGGTCGTATGCGATCCTGAACATCGAATTGCAGCGCACCGGCGCCGGACCAGCGGGTGAGAAAGCGCGCGCGATGCTCGACTTGTCGAACCCCGCCCTCGACTGGGTGCAGATCGCCGGCGGAATGGGGGTGGAAGCCGTGCGAGTCGACTCGCCAGCTGCGTTCGAGGCAGCATTCGCCTCTGCCATGCGTCAGAAGGGTCCGCGCCTCATCGAAGCAGTGGTATGAGCCCGGGTCTTTGAGCGACTCTCGTTGAGGTCCCTCAGGGACGGTGCAGGTGGGGTATCCCGAACCCGAACCCACCCCGGGAGTACCTTTTTCGTCATGTCTGGCAAGGGTTCTTCGTCGCCGAACGGGCCGTCACGCGGGTCGTCTCGTGGCGGACGCGGCAATGTGAAGACCCCTCCCAGGGGCAACCGCCGTCCCGCCCAGGACCCGTTGCCAGATGCCCCGTCGGCGGCGAGACGCGTGGTCGACGGTCGTGAGGTCGAATTCTGGGGCGTCGGGCTCATCTCTCTCGGCATCTTGTTGTTCCTCTCGCTCTACCTGCGCACCGCCGGCCCGCTCGGTGAGGCGATCGACACCTCGTTCGGGTGGCTGCTCGGTCTCGGCCGATTCGTGTTGCCTCCGGTGACGATCGGGATCGGGGTCGCCATGGTGCGTCGCCGCAGCATCGAGCATCGCGCACGCCTCGGTGTCGGATGGGCGATCGTGGTCATTGCGGTGCTCGGAATGCTGCACGTGGTCAACGGCGACGACAAGATCGTCGCGAGTGTCGACGCGATGGCACAGGCCGGTGGGTGGATCGGAGCCGTGCTCGCCCAACCGTTGCAGGCGACGCTCGGCTGGGCAGGTGCCTCGGTCATTCTCCTGGCTGTCGCTCTCGGCGGCACGATGATCGTCACCGACACGTCGTTGCCCGAGTTGGTCGCCTTCGTGCGCAAGTGGGTGACCCGCGCTGCGGGTGCTCTGCAGAGCGCGGCTGATCGCAGCGGCGAGCGTGGTGCCGCACGTGACGACGACAGCGACGACGGCTACAGCGAAGACAACTACAGCAACATGGTCGAAGTTCCTGGAGAACGACGCTCGAAGCCGAACGCGGTGCTGTTCGATGCCGATGACGACGACGACTTGCGGGTCGAGAAACCGTCGAAGCCGCGCGCCGCGCGCAAGAAGGCGAACCCCCCGCCGGCGGCCGAACCCGAATTCGTCGGCAAACCAGGAACGCGCGGCGGTGCCTCGTCGGACAGTGTCGAAGCAACCGCTGCGCCGACCGGACCGGGAGAGTGGGTGTTGCCGTCAGTCGAGACGCTCTCGCTCACCGAGGTTCACGAGGTGAACAAGGCGCGTGTCGCCGAACGAGGTCGTCTGCTCGAAGAGTCGCTTGCGTCGCACGGTGTCGAGACCCGTCTCATCGGCATGACCGTCGGACCGACCGTCACGCGTTTCGAACTCGAACTCGGCTCGGGTGTGAAGGTCGCCAAGGTGACCAGCCTGAACCGCGACATCGCGTATTCGATGGCTGCGACCGACGTCCGCATCTTGGCGCCGATCCCGGGCCAGTCGGCGGTGGGTGTCGAGGTGCCGAACGAGAGTCGTCAACTCGTGTCGCTCGGCGACCTGATGGTCTCACCCGAGGCGTCGCGTGCGACGCACCCGCTCGATGTCGCCGTCGGGAAAGACATCGCAGGTCGTGCGGTGTTTCTGAACCTCGCCGCGACACCGCACCTCCTCATTGCCGGAGCCACCGGTGCCGGCAAGTCGAGCGGGATCAACTCGATCCTCACGTCTCTGCTCATGCGTTCGACGCCCGACCAGGTGCGCCTCATCCTCATCGACCCGAAGCAAGTCGAAATGGGTCAGTACGCGCGTCTTCCGCACCTGTTGACGGCGCCGGTCACGAATCCGAAGAAGGCCGCGAACGCGCTCGGCTGGGCTGTCAAGGAGATGGAACGCCGGTACGACCTACTTGTCGAAGTCGGGTTCCGTGACATCGGTGGCTACAACGCCGCCTTCGACCGGGGTGAGATCAACGACCCGAACGACGAAGAGGCCAAGAAGTACGAGCGCCTGCCGTTCATCGTGGTGGTCGTCGACGAGTTGAACGACCTCATGATGGTCGCGGCTCGCGACGTGGAAGAGTGCATCACCCGCATCGCCCAGAAGGCACGTGCGGTCGGAATTCACCTCATCGTGGCAACCCAGCGACCGAGTGTGAACGTGATCACCGGCGTGATCAAGGCGAACATTCCGGCACGAATGGCGTTCGCCGTCTCGAGTCTCACCGACAGCCGGGTCATTCTCGACCAACCCGGAGCAGAGAAGCTCGTCGGCAAGGGCGACATGTTGTTGATGCCGGGCAACACCAACGTGCCGCAACGTATCCAAGGATCGTGGGTCGACGAGGAAGAAGTACGTCGTGTGGTGGCGCACTGGCGTCGCCAGGCTCCGGAGGTCGTCTACGTCTCCGGTATCGAGGGCGAGGAGGGCTCGTCGTCGGGCAGTGGCCCGCTGTTCGGCGGATCAGGTGGCGGAGACGATGATCTCGTGCGTCAGGCGATGGAGATCGTGGTGCGGTCCGGCCTCGGCTCGACGTCGCTCCTGCAGCGCAAACTGAAGGTGGGCTTCGCCCGCGCCGGTCGTCTCATGGACGAACTCGAAGAGCGGGGTGTGGTCGGGCCGAGCGAGGGATCGAAAGCACGTACAGTCCTCATGAGCATCGAAGAACTCGAGGCAATGGGGGGATGACATGGCTGACTCGCGTCTCGTCGAGGTGTGCGACGGGCTGAGATTCCCCGAAGGGCCGGTCGGATTCTCCGACGGGTCGGTGGTGCTCACCGAGATGTTCGGTGGCCGCCTCACGCGTGTCGCGCCTGACGGCACGAAGTCGACCGCCGCCGAGATCACCGGGTTGCCGAACGGACTCGCGATCGGCCCTGACGGTGCGTGGTATCTCTGCAACAACGGCGGAGCATTCACCCCGCTCGAGATCGGCGGTCTGCTCTACCCGGGTGAGTTCGACCCGAGTGCCTACATCGGCGGTCGTATCCAGCGCATCGACCCGGCCACCGGTGTCGTCGCTGATCTCTACACACACTGCGGCGACGTCGTTCTGCGCGCACCGAACGACCTGGTATTCGATGCGCACGGCGGATTCTGGTTCACAGACCACGGCATCCGTCACGGACGCACTGCCGATCGAACCGGCATCTATTACGCAAAGGCCGATGGCTCGCACATCACAGAGGCCGTGTTCCCTGTCGACGCTCCGAACGGCATCGGGCTCTCGCCCGTCGGTGATGTTCTGTACTGGGCCGAGACCCACACCGGACGGGTCTTCCAGCGACGCATCGTCGAACCCGGCGTGCTCGCGTCATCGGGCGACGGAGTACCGCCGCTTCTGTGCGGGTTGCCCGGCATGCAGCTTCTCGACTCGCTTGCTGTCGACGGTGCCGGCAACGTGTGCGTCGCGACACTCGTGAACGGTGGTGTGACCGTCATTGCGCCGTCGGGCGAGATCGTCGATTTCATCGAGACCGACGACCGCATCACCACCAACATTTGTTTCGGTGGCGAGCGGTTCCAGACCGCCTACATCACGGTGTCGTCCACCGGTCGGTTGCTCGCCATGGAATGGCCGTGGCCCGGGCTGAAACTCAACTGCCAGTAGGCTCGTCACGGTGGCCAAGCGTTACTACATCGAGACGTTGGGCTGCCCGAAGAACACGGTCGACTCGGAAAAGATTGCCGGAACCTTGATGGCAGACGGCTTGCGGGCCACCGACGACCCGTCCCGTGCCGACGTCATCGTCGTCAATACCTGTGCATTCATCGACGAAGCGCGACGCGAGTCGGTTGACACCCTCTTGCATCTCGACGGCCAGCGCAAGCGCGGCGCACGGTTGGTTGTCACCGGGTGCATGGCCGAGCGCTACGGGGACGAACTCGCTGAGGCGCTTCCCGAAGCAGACCAGGTTGCCGGGTTCGGTGTGCCGATCCAGATCGGAAAGAAGCCGATCACGGTCGGGGCCGAGGTGCCGTCTCTCGACTTGTTGAACTTGCCGCGTCCGCGTTCGGTCGCGCCGTGGGCGTACGTGAAGATCGCCGAAGGTTGCGACCGCAATTGCGGGTTCTGTGCGATCCCGAGTTTCCGCGGCCCGCAACGCAGCCGTGACGTGGATGCGATCCTGCGCGAGGTCGACCAACTCGGTGTGCGCGAAGTGGTGTTGGTGGCCCAGGATCTCGCCTCGTACGGGAAGGACCGCCCCGGCGAGATGGGGGCGGGGTCGATCGTGCCGCTCGTGCGGCAGGTGTCCGAACGGGTCGACTGGACACGCCTTCTGTACCTGTATCCGAGCGACTTGTCAGACGACTTGATCGAGGCGATTCTCGACACCGGGGTCCCGTACTTCGACTTGTCGCTGCAGCACGTCTCGAAAGAGCACCTGCGCCGCATGAGACGCTGGGGTGACGGTGCGAGGTTCCTCGAGCGCATCGCGCGGATCCGCGAGATGGCGCCCGAGGCCACATTCCGCAGCAACTTCATCGTCGGGTACCCGGGCGAAACCGAGGAAGACCACGACCAGTTGCTCTCGTTCGTCGAACAAGCCCGTCTCGACTGGTGCGGGTTCTTCGCCTTCAGCCCGGAGGAAGGAACGCACGCACTGACGCTTCCGAACCACGTGCCCGAGACTCTGGCAGGGGAGCGTCTGGCCGAGTTGCGTGAGATGCAAGATCGCATCACCGCCGACAGCCGCGACAGACTGCTCGGCGAGGTCTTGACGGTGCTCGTTGACGAACCCGGCATCGCCAGGTCGCATCGTGAAGCGCCAGAGATCGACGGCGTCGTGCAAGTCGACGAGTCGCTCACGGTCGGAGAGTTCCACGAGGTGACGATCGAGCAGGTGTTCGGCCCTGATCTCATCGCGGCACGGCTGACGACGGTCGACAAGGGGGTGCGTCGTGGCCGTCGATGAGACCGCGATCGTCACCTGGGCGAACATGGTGACGGTGACGCGTGTTCTGGCGTCGCCGTTTCTGTTTCTCATGATCCCCGACGACGGTGGGTCGTGGGCGGCACTGGCGGTGTGGATCATCCTGTGCGCGAGCGACGGGTTCGACGGGTATCTCGCGCGTCGTCACGGCATCACACGCAGTGGGGCGTTTCTCGACCCCCTCGCCGACAAGATCCTCGTGCTCGGTGCAATGTTCACGCTCGTGTCGCGCGACGTGCTGTGGGTGGTTCCGGTGGTGGTGATCGCGGCTCGCGAGATCATCGTGAGTCTGTACCGCGTGTTCGTGGGTTCGAAAGGTGTCTCGCTGCCGGCGAGCCGACTGGCAAAGGTGAAGACCTTCAGTCAGCAGCTCGCGGTCGGCTTCGCGCTCGCTCCGATCACCATCGACGACGCCACATGGACCTACACCGTGTGTCTGTGGATCGCTGTCGGTCTCACCGTCTTGTCGGGCGTCCAATACGCAGTGAGGGCCCTGAGACCGGCAAAACTCGTTTCGTGACGGAGATTCTCGACGACGCGACCCGCGCTGCCATTCAGAAGCGCACCCTGCGCACGCTCGTCGCAGGACAGATCGTCGGAGCCGCCGCGCTCGCCGCCGCGGTCACCGTCGGTGCCTTCGTCGTGCAAGAGATCCTCGGCCAAGAGACACCCTGGGGCGGGATCGCAACTGCCACCGTCACCACCGGTACCGCCGTCATGTCGCAGGTCTTGTCGCGGCTCATGGTTCGTCGTGGTCGTCGACCAGGATTGCAGTTGGGCTACCTCCTCGCCACCGGCGGTGCGCTGCTCGCCGGTGTCGGTGCAGAGACTTCGAATCTCGTGGTGTTCATCACCGGACTCTTCATGTTCGGCAACGGCCAAGCCTCTAACCTGCTGGCGCGCTACACCGCCACCGACTTGGCTCGTCCCGAAGAACGAGGCCGGGCGATGAGCCGCATCGTGTTCTCGTCGACCTTCGGTGCAGTGTTCGGGCCGCTCCTCATCGCGCCGGCGCAGACCGCCGGCCAGGAATGGTTCGGTCTCGACAAGTACACGGGGCCGTGGCTGTTGTCGGCGTGCGTTCTCTTCCTCGCATTCGTGAACACCGCCGTGCGGCTGCGCCCCGACCCGTTGGTGGTGGCAGGTGGTGTGCGCGAGAGAGCCGAGGGACGTCTGCCGAGCATCTCGGAGGCGCTCACGGTGATTCTGTCGACACCGCGCGGGCGCCTCGCGCTCAGTTCGATGGTGATCTCACAGGCCGCGATGGTGGCGGTCATGACCATGACACCTGTCCACATGAAGCTTCACGGACAGGAAGTGTTGAGTCCGTACGTGATCTCACTGCACATCGCCGGCATGTACGCGTTCAGCCCCCTCGTCGGGCGTTTTTCCGACAAACGAGGCACTCTCGACACCGTGATTGCCGGCGCTGCCATCTTGGTCGTGGCAACGGTGATGTCGTCGGTGAGCGGAGAGAGCGCCCCGATGCTCTTCCCGGCGCTGTGGTTGCTCGGTATCGGCTGGAACTTCGGTCTCATCGGGGGCTCTGCGATGTTGATCGAATCGGTGCCTGACGACAAGCGAGTGACTGTCCAGGGCGCAGCTGACCTGATGATGAGTTTCCTGGGGGGTATGGCCGGTCTGTCCTCGGGTTTCGTGCGCCGTGCGGTGGGATATCACTCACTGTCGACGATCGGCACCATCGCCTGCGGGCTGCTGTTGGTGGGGGCGTGGTTCGCTCTTCGTCGCGGCATGCCACGTTCGCTCGCGGCTCGCTGACGTGACCCGTAGGGTGATCCGGTGAAGTGCAACGTCGTCGCCGTCGGCACGGAGTTGTTGCTCGGCCAGATCGTCGACACGAACTCGTCGTGGATCGGCGAGCAACTCGCCGCGGCCGGCATCAGTTCGCATCTGCAGTTGAAGGTGGGTGACAATCTCGAGCGAATCGTCGAAGCATTCGAGACCGCCCTCTGTGACGCTGACGCGATCGTGGTGTGCGGAGGGCTCGGTCCGACCCACGACGATCTGACCAGAGAGGCGATCGCCCAGGTCATGGGTGCACCGCTCGAACACGACGCCGCTGTGGCGGCAGAGATCGAGAGGCTCTTTGCCGCACGCAACCGTCGCATGGCCCCCAACAACCTTCGTCAAGCGCTCGTCCCGCGTGGCGCGACGGTCATCGCCCAGACACGGGGTACTGCCCCCGGTCTCATCTGCCCGGTGGGCGACAAGGTGATCTATGCCGTACCGGGTGTGCCCCACGAGATGCACGACATGATGCAACGTGCGGTGCTTCCCGATCTTCTCGCACGGTCGGGGGAGACATCGGTGATCGTCTCGCGTGTCCTGCGCACGTGGGGCGAGAGCGAGTCGGGACTCAACGAACGACTCGACGGTGTGATCGCCGAACTCGACACCGTCGGCAACCCGACGCTCGCGTTCCTGGCGAGCGGGTGGGAAGGGATCAAGGTGCGTCTCACCGCGCGCGCCGCAACCCGGCAGTCGGCAGACTCGCTCCTGGCCACATGGGATGCACGGGTCCGGGAGGTCGTCGGTGACATCGTGTTCGGTGTCGACTCCGACACCATGGAGTCGGTCGTGCTCGACGCGTTGGCGGCTCGCGGTTTGACGCTGGGGCTGGCCGAGTCGGTCACCGGCGGCCTCGTCGCCGGGCGTCTCACGAACGTGCCGGGGTCGTCACAGGTGTTCCGTGGCGGGGTCGTGTCGTATGCGAGTGAGGTGAAGTTCGATCTGCTCGGGGTCACACCGGGACCGGTGGTCTCAGAAGACGCGGCAATCGAGATGGCCCACGGTGCGCGTCGGGTCTTGGGGTGCGACGTCGCACTCGCACTCACCGGCGTCGCGGGGCCCGACGAACAAGACGGACAACCCGTCGGCACCTTGTGCGTGGCAGCCGTGTTCGGAGACGGCCGAGTGGAGTCGCGACGACTCATGTTGCCCGGCGTGCGGGACCAGATGCGTCAACTCGCCGTCATCTCGGCGCTCGACTTCCTTCGTCGCTGCATCGACTGACCGACGCGACTCACCACGAGGTGAGCGGCTCAGACAGCGTCGATGTTCCGGTGTGCGGCCATGAGGTCTCTGCGTGCACGCGCAACACGCGACCGCACCGTGCCGACCGGTACCTCGAGCACCGCGGCGGCATCGTCGTAGGAGAGCCCGACCATCTGGGTGAGAACGAATGCCTCCCGGCGATCTGGTTCCACTTGAGCGAGTAGATCGGCCACATCGTGGGTGTCGCTGTCGTGATGCTCGGTTGTCGCTGGTTGCGAGCGAACGAGACGCAGCAACCGGCGTTGCCGGGTCTCGCGTCGAACATGGTCGGCACAGGTTCGTCTCGCGATCACCAACGCATAGGCGAGCACGTGTCCGTCGTTGCGCCAGCGGGGAAGTGCGCGCACGAAACGCACGAGTGCCTCCTGGGCGAGATCGTCGGGGTCGGCGGGTGATCCGAGTGCCCTGCACAGTCGCCACACCTGGGGTTGGACAGCCCGAACCAGCTCGCTCACCGCCCGTTCATCTCCGTCACGCGCGGCGCCAGCCAGCATTTCGAGACGATCGCCAGGGGTCACCTCGGCAGTCTCGCAGACACAGTCCCGATCGGGGAACTTCTCGACGACTCGGAGCGACTGTGGAAGCGATGGATGAGTGGGTCGACCCGTGTGCGAGGTGGCGCGAGGTGATCAGTGCCGTCCTCGACGGAGAGAGCCCCGGTGTCGACGTCGGTGAGGTGGAATCGCACGTCAGCTCGTGTGAAGGCTGTCAGTCGTTCAGGGATTTCGCCCACGCCTTGCGACGCGGCCAGATGGGAGTCGCCCCACCGATGGTCGATCTCGCACCGCGCGTCACCAAGGCCGTCGCTGTGTCGTCGAACGATCTGCGCTGGCGTGTGGCACGCGGCGTGCTCGCAGTCTGTGCGGTCGAAGTGATCGTCTTCTCGATCGGCGACCTCCTCGCCGCCGACCACGATGTCCGACATCTCGGAGCATTCAGTGTGGCGTTCGGCGTCGCGTTGCTGGCGGTCGTGTTGCGCCCCACTCGTGCCCGCATGATGCTGCCCGTGGCCGGAGTGCTCGCTGTCGCCTTGTCGATCAGCGCGGTGGTCGACGTCTTTGCCGGACGTGTGCCGCTCGTGTCGGAGGCGCGCCACGTACCCGAGATCGTGAGCGTGGTCATGCTGTGGTTGCTGGCTGCGCCGGTTCGTCGGGTCGACACTGCGACGCGCGGAGTGCGGTGGGTGCCCAGGGTCGCGGCACGACACCGCGACATCGCCTGACGGGCATCACCGTCGATCGAACCCGGCCCGGGCCACGGTGTCGCACGGACACCGCCGACATAGCATTGAGCGCGTTGCCCCTGTAGCTCAGTTGGATAGAGCAACGGACTTCTAATCCGCAGGTCGCAGGTTCGATTCCTGCCGGGGGCGCCAACAGATCTCTCGCTCAGGGAATGAGCAGCACGCGTCCGAAAGAGCGGCGATCTTCCACGTGTCGGTGTGCCGCCGCCGCCTCTGCGAGCGGGAACTCACGGTCGATGACCACGGTCAGCTCGCCCTGGGCAACTCGATCGAGGAGCGCCGCGATCATCTGGTGTGTGCGCGTCGGGTTCATCGCCATCTCGGCGCCGAGAAAGACCCCGCGCATCGTCGCGTTCTTCTGCATCAGCCCCGACACGTCCGGCGGCCGTGTCTCGCGGCCGGCACGGCCGACCCACGAGATGCGGCCGCGATAGGCGAGCGAACGCACCGAGCCCTCGAGCACAGTTCCGCCGACCGAGTCGACCACCAGGTCGACGCCCCGTCCGTCGGTGAGGCGCGAGACTTCGTCTGCGACGTCGAGTTCGGTGTAGTTGATGCCGTGGTCGAGGCCGAAGGCCGAGAGTCGACCGAGTTTCTCGTGGCTCGAGGCGGTCGCGATCACGGTCGCTCCTGCGCGCTTTGCCAACTGCACCGCCGCAATTCCGACACCTGAGCCGCCCGCCTGCACGAGCACGGTCTCGCCTGCCTGCAACTGGCCGAACTCGAAGAGACAGTCGTGTGCCGTGCCGAACTCGATCGGCACTCCCGCTGCATCACGCATCGCCATGCCGTCTGGCAGTGACCACGCCGACCCTGCCGGGACGCTCACGATTTCGGCATGCGAGCCGTGCCCCATGGTTGCGACCACCGGTTGGCCGGGTTCGAACCCGGTGACGCCGTCGCCGACTTCTCGTACGACGCCGGCAGCTTGGTAGCCGACGACGTGGGGTACGGAGGCGAGCACACCACCTTGACGGTGCAAGGTGTCACCACCTTGGATGCCGACGGCTGCGACGTCGATCAACAGGCCGCCCTTCCGCAACAGCGGATCGGGCACTTCTTCGTAGCGGAAGACTTCTGGAGGTCCGGTTCGGTCGTAGACGGCTGCTTTCATCGTCGGCACACTACAACTGCTGAAAATCGGGACAAATCGTGGGGTATGCAGACCCCTGCCGTACAATTGTGCGGTGGATTTCAAGAAGGACGACATCGTCATCTACCCCCAGCACGGTGCGTGTCGCGTGAAGGCGATCAAGAAGCTCGATCCCTTCGGAATCGGCAAGAAGGAAGATTTCCTCATCTTGGTGACGGTCATCAACGAGATGGAACTGAAGGTGCCGGTCGCCAAGCTCTCCGAAGTCGGGGTGCGACCACCCGTCAATGCAGACGAACTCGAAGACCTGGTGGCCGTGCTGTCGAAGGCCGACCCGCGCGTACCGTCGAACTGGTCGCGCCGCTTCAAGAACCACCAGGAGAAGTTGAAGAGCGGGGACGTGTACCAGGTCGCCGAAGTGGTGCGAAACCTGGCCGCACGGAATCGTGACGCCTCGCTGTCGGCTGCTGAACGCACCATGTACGAGCGTGCACGCGTGAACCTGATCTCGGAGATCCAGCCGGCACTCAAGGTCACCAAGGAAGAAGCCGAAGAGTTCCTGAACAAGGCGCTCGAGAAGGGCGTCTTGAAGCCGGCCAAGGTCGCCAAGAAGGCTGTGGCGGCAAAGAAGGCCGCACCAGCCAGCGACGACGACGAAGACTGACCCCATGGCACGCGTCGGGTTCTGCGGCCTCGGGGTCATGGGACACCCGATGGCTGGCCATCTCGCACGAGCTGGCCACGACGTCACCGTTTACAACCGCACCGCGGAGCGCGCGGCGTCGTGGGTGGCCGAGCACGGTGGAAGATCTGCTGCCACGCCGCGCGAGGTGGCCGAACGTTGTGACATGGTCATGCTCTGTGTCGGTGACGATGCCGACGTGCGCGACGTGGTCACGGGTGTCGACGGTGTGCTCACGGGACTTTCACGCGGTGCAGTGGTCGTCGACCACACGACGACCAGCGCCGAACTTGCGAGAGAGATGTCGCGTGCGTGTGGCGAAGTCGGGGTGGCTTTCGTCGATGCACCTGTCTCGGGCGGCCAGGCGGGCGCAGAAAACGGCGTGCTCACGGTGATGTGCGGCTCTGACTCGCCTGACGCCTACGCGCAGTTCGCCGCTGTCGCCCCCGCATATGCACGCTCGGTGGCTCGACTCGGGGGTGCCGGTGCGGGTCAACTGTCGAAAATGGTCAATCAAATCTGCATCGCAGGAATCGTGCAGGGGCTGTCTGAGGCACTCGCGTTCGCAGACCGCGCCGGGCTCGATGCTCATGCTGTCGTCGACGTCATCTCGAAAGGCGCAGCTCAGAGTTGGCAGATGGACAACCGGGCCCACACGATGATCGACGACAAGTTCGACTTCGGGTTCGCTGTCGAGTGGATGGTGAAAGACCTCGGACACTGCCTCGACGAGGCTCGCCGGATCGACGCGGCTGTTCCCGTTGCAGAACTCGTGCTCGGCTACTACCGGGAACTCGCGGCGTCGGGTTCAGCCCGACTCGACACGAGTTCTCTCATCAAGCGCCTGCGCTAGACCACCACTGCGCGACAGACGCGACTAGTTCGTCAGCGCGTTCGTGAGAGCGTCCAACATGCGGTCGACCTGGGTGTCGGTGACCACGAGCGGCGGGCAGAACGCGATGCAGCCCGGAATCGCGCGTGCGATGACTCCGTTCCGGATCATCTCGTCGCGCACCGCGGTTGCGTCGACACCCGGATGCAACTCGGCGGCCCAGATGGCGCCGCGTCCGCGCAGACCTGCGGTGGTGCCGTCGGCTGCGAGTGCTTCCAGCCCGTCGCTGATGCGGCTCCCGACGTGACGTGCGCGCGGCACGAGGTTCTCTCGCTCGATGATGTCGATGTTGGCGAGAGCAGCGGCGCACACGGTCGCGTGGCCCGAGTAGGTGTAGCCCGTGCGCAGGAAGAAGGCAGGGTCGGCCTCGAGCGCATCGGTCACCCGGCGCCCACAGACGACACCACCGAGCGGTTGGTATCCGCTCGTGACGCCCTTGGCGAACGTGATGAGATCGGGAGTGACGCCGTAATCATGGGATCCGAACCATTCGCCGAGGCGACCGAAGCCGGTGATCACCTCGTCGAAGATGAGCAACGCTTCGTTGTCGTCGCACAGACGGCGCAGACCACGCAGGTATTCCTCGGTTGCTGGCCAGACACCGCCGGCTCCCTGCACCGGCTCGGCGATGACGGCGGCGACACGTCCTGCGTGTTGTTCCATGGCGACCGACATCGCCTCGATGTCGTCGGCGTCGACCTGGATGACACCCGACAAGAGTTCGCCCCACCCGACCTTGTTGAGGGGGAGCCCCTGGGCGCTGGTGCCGCCGTAATTGGTGCCGTGGTAGCCGCGATCACGGGTGATGATGACGGTGCGTTCGGGGTGGCCGGCCTGGATCTGGGCGGTGCGGGCCAGTTTCATGGCGGTGTCGATCGCTTCCGAACCGCTGCCACAGAGAAACACCCGGGCGTCGGTGATCGGAGAGAGCGACGCCACGCGCTCGGCGACAGCATCAGCGAGCGGGTTCGTGAACGGATCGAACGTCGAGTAGGTCTCGAGGGTCGACACCTGGGCGGCAATCGCATCTGCCATCTCTCTGCGTCCGTGGCCGATCTGGCAGTACCAGAGAGACCCGATGGCGTCGATGTACTCGTTGCCGGAGTCGTCCCACAGCACGGCCATGTCACCCCGCACGATGTTGATGAACGACTCGGACGACGGCTTGGCGAACGCGTGCAACAGGCGACCTGGCATGTCGCCACACTAGGCGCGCGGCCCGCCTGACCGACGGGAGATGCGTCAGATTCGCTCGATGATGGTGGCAGTTCCCATGCCACCGCCGGTGCACATCGTGACGAGACCGGTCGTGAGGTCGCGCCGTTCCAGTTCGTCTACCAGGGTGCCGATCAGCATCGCCCCCGTGGCCCCGATGGGGTGACCGAGGGCCATCGCGCCGCCGTTCACGTTGACCTTCGACGGGTCGACTCCGGTGTCCTTGAGGAACTTGAGCACCACCGAGGCGAAGGCCTCGTTGACTTCGAACAAATCGATGTCGTCGAAGGTCATTCCGGCCTTCTTCAGCACTCGCTCGGCCGCCGGTCCGGGGGCAGTGAGCATGATCACCGGTTCGGTGCCCGCGACCGCGGTCATCACGATGCGCGCGCGCGGCTTCAGCCCGTGGGCGGTCGCCCACGTCGGTGACGTCACGAGCACCGCACCCGCACCGTCGACCACGCCGGACGAGTTCCCGCCGTGGTGCACGTGGTTGATCGCCGACAGTTGCGGGTAGGCCTTCAGCGCCGTCTCGTCGATGCTGAGTCCGTCGGGGTCTTTCTTGAACGCGCCCATCTGGGCGAACGAGGGGGACAACTTCGCGAGGTCGTCGATCGTGGTGCCCGGTCGCGGGTGTTCGTCGACGGCCAGAGCCAGGGTGCCGTCGTCGTGAAAGATCGGCACCAGTGACCGGTCGAAACGTCCTTCGCGGATCGCAATCTCGGCGCGGCGCTGACTCTCGACAGCGAGCGCATCGCACTCCTCGCGTGCGAAACCCTCGAGCGTGGCGATCAGATCGGCAGAGATGCCCTGGGGAACCATGTCGAACTGCTCACGGAGGTGGGCGTTGTTGGCCGTGAAACCGTCGACGTGCATCGGCGAGGGACGCGACATCGACTCGACCCCGCCGGCCACGACGACGTCTTGCATGCCCGAGAGCACGCCCATCGCCGCGAAGTTCACGGCTTGCTGACCTGAGCCGCAGAAACGGTTCAAGGTGACGCCGGGTGCGTCCAGCGACCATCCCGCATCGAGTGCAGCCATGCGTGCGATGTCCATCGAATGGTCGCCACTGCCGGCACCGCACCCCATCACGACGTCGTCGACTTCGGAGGTGTCGAGCCCGACGCGGTCGCGGAGCCCGTTCAACACCTGGGCCAGGATTCGTTGCGGATGCACGTTGTGGAGGGCGCCCGTTTCTTTGCCTTTGCCGCGCGGTGACCGAACTGCGTCGATGATCCAAGCTTCGCGATCCATGGTGATGATCCCCCTCGTTCGACGGCTGACTGGCCGTGTGGAGTAGAACCTTACGGGAGCCGCAGGGGGTGGTCTCCAGTTGGGCGCACGGAGGAATCACATGGCTGGCAAGGCGACGAACGGTGCAATACCCGGCGATGAAGAGATGTTCGAGAACCTCGAGGTCACGATCGACGGTGCGATCGGTCGCCTGCAGCTTTCACGCCCGTCGCGGCTGAACTCGCTGTCGCGTGTCACCTTGATCGAGCTCGCAGAAGCTGCGCGGTGGTTCGATTCGCATCGGAACGTGAAAGTGGTGGTGGTCTCGGGCGCTGGGCGTTCGTTCTGTGCCGGTTTCGACCTCGACGACTTCGCAACGCCCGACGCCGAGTGGTCGGTGCGCGACACCGCAGACCTCGGCCGAGTGATGGCAGAGGCGGTCACCGACATGCGTGCACTCACCATCGCCGCGATCCACGGGCACTGTGTCGGAGGCGGTCTCGTGCTTGCTGCCAGTTGCGACCTGCGCATCGCGGCCGATGATGCGGTGTTCTCCATTCCGGAGGTCGATCTCGGTATTCCGCTCGCATGGGGCGGCATTCCCCGACTCGTTCGCGAGATCGGACCGGCAGCGACCAAGGAACTGGTGCTCACCTGTCGTCGGTTCGGTCCCGACGAAGCACGCGCCCTGGGTTTGTTGAACACCGTGGTGAGCCCCGACAGACTCCCGGCACATGTCGACGAATTGGCGGCGAGGCTGGCGGCAAAGCCCGGCTATGCGTTGCGAACGACGAAACAACAGGTGAATGCAGTCGCCGACGAGATGGCCGGAACCGCTCGCAACGCGAGCGATGCTGATGCGTTGGTTTTTGCCACCTACGACGCCGAGAGCCGCGCCGCAAGCGCTGCGTACCTGGCGTCGAAAGCCGGGAATCGCGAGACACGATGA
Source organism: uncultured Bifidobacterium sp. (assembly GCA_964416135.1). GTDB lineage: Bacteria > Actinomycetota > Acidimicrobiia > Acidimicrobiales > Ilumatobacteraceae > UBA2093. The sequence goes on along the minus strand of CAYQCU010000003.1, from coordinate 162,865 downwards.
CCGTCGTCTTCGTCCACGGAAACCCCGAGACCGCCGCCATCTGGGGGCCGTTGCGTTCAGCCCTCGCCGAACGTGGTGTCACCGACACGGTGTGCGTGTCGCCACCCGGGTTCGGATCGCCGGTGCCGCAAGGGTGGGGTGCGACTCGCAATGAGTACGTGGCTTGGCTCGTCGACCAGTTGCGCTCGTTCGATGCACCGGTGGACCTCGTGGGGCACGATTGGGGAGCCGGACATGTCTTCGGCGTGTTGGCCGATCATCCGACGTTGGTCCGTTCGTGGGCGGCCGACTGTGCGGGGCTCCTGCACCGTGACTATGTCTGGCATGACGCGGCCCGCCAGTGGCAAGACCTCGAGATCGGCGAGTCCGTCGTCGACGGCTTGGTGACGATCGACGACGCCGCATTCGTTGCAGTCTTCGGAAGTCTCGGAATGGGGGAGCACGTCGCACGTGAGGTTCGTGGGGCCGTCGATGCAACCATGGGACGCTGCATTCTCGCGCTGTACCGCGACGCGGCGCAGCCCGTCATGTCGCATCTGGGGGAGCGATTCGTGGCCGTTGCTCCGCCGAACGGACTCGTCATCGTCGCCGAGAACGACCACTTTGCAGGCCCGCACGCCGCGCATCGCGAGATCGCGCACGCCGTGTCTGCCGAGGTTGTCGAGATCGCCGCTGCCGGTCACTGGTGGATGATCGAGACCCCCGATGTCGCCGCCGACGCACTGGTTGCGCACTGGCAACGAGTGAAGTGAAGGGCCTCTACGGGTGCATCGCGGCGATGATCGGAGCGAGTTCGCTCGGCGTCGCTCCGTGCATGATCACCCCGTCACACCCCAGGTCGAACTGACGCCGCACTGTCGTGGCGCACTGGGCGGGGCTGCCCGTGGCCGCTGGTGCCAACCACTCGTCCGGAATCAACGGCGCGACGCGCTCCAAGTCGGCGGTGGTGCCCTTTGCGTCGAGCGCCCCGGGGAATGACTTCACGAAGTCGTCAGACCGGAAGCGGCGCAGCACCTCGGGGTCCCAGTCGTTGGTGCGCACCATCAGGTCGCCGTAGGCCTGGAGGTAGGTCGCAAGTCGCCCGACGGTCTTCTTCAGGCGCAACTCGGGCGCAATGTGGTCGCCGACGGTCGCCAGGCACGACCACACCTGCACGCTCTCGGGGTCGCGACCCGCGCGTTCGGCTGACTGCTTCACCGTGCGCACGGCTCGTGCAGTGGTCTCGTCGGTGAAGAAAGTGTGCAAGATGACCAGGTCATAGGCGCGCCCCGCCATCTCGAGGGTCTTCGGCCCGAACGCGGTGACAGCGAGAGGAATGTCGAGATCGAAATCAGGATCGAGGCGCAGCACGGGGTACGTGCCCGAGGTGTCGCTGTGGCCGAGCACCGTCTCGCCCTTCCACAGTCGACGCATGAGGTGAGCGAACGACTCGAGCGACTCGGTGGTTGCGAGCGGCATGCCGTAGGCCTTGAACATCGCCTCGATGCCGCGGCCGAGGCCGAGAGTGAAGCGACCTTCCGAGAGCAGGTGAAGCGTGCTCGCCCACGACGCAGTCACTGCCGGGTGACGGGTCGTGTGATTGGTCGCACCGGTGATGATCTGCAGAGACGATGTGGCGGCGACCGCGGCTCCCGTGAGCGCACCGGCTTCCTTGATGTTGAAGCGTTCCGAGATGAACGCCGCACCCAGCCCGAGGCGCTCTGCTTCGGCGAGTTCGGCGAGCATGTCGCGTGGCGACCGCGGAGCCCCTGCCAATGCGTAGAAGCCGAGTCGGGGGTGCAGTGGCGTCATCTGCGAGACAGTACTGGGCAGTAGGTTCGGCGTTGTCACCGACATGCCAAGGGAGCGATACGTGAAGCGCTGGGAGATCGAACAACGGCTGCACGAGGACAGAGCGTGGCTGCTCACCACCTATGCGGCGCTGTCAGAGGAGCAACTGCGGTCTGATCTCACGCCCAGCGAACACGACCCCTCGAATTGGTGGTCGGCGCTCGACCATCTGGCGCATCTCGCACTGATCGAACACAACTTCGCCCAAATGGTGAGGCGCCACGTGCGCGGCGACTCGGACCCTGTTGGGCTTGCGCGCGACCCGAACGGTGTGCCGCGGTCGCGCGAGGCGATCATGGCCTCGGTACACGCAATGACCGACGAATGGCAACAGAAACACCGTGACAAGTCGTTCGACGAGGTCGTCGCGCTCGGAGCTGCCGCGCGCGCCGACACTCTCGCCCTCCTGGCGGAGTTGACCGACGAGCAGCTGCAAGAAGTGCTGCCCGGTGCGCCGTGGGCCGACGGAACTGTCGGCGGCGTGCTGGCGGCGAACGCCGACCACGGACGTATGCACTGGAAATGGGCTCGCGACGCCGGGGTACTCGACAAGTGAGCGTCGACCCGCGGCCGCTTCCTGTCGACACGGTCGGGCTCCTCGAGGGGATCACGACGACCCGCTCCATCCGTCGCTATCTCGACGAGCCGGTGCCCGACCATGTGCTTCGTGACATCTTGTTCGCGGCCACACGTGCGCCGAGCGGGTCGAACCGTCAGCCGTTTCGTTTCCTGGTGCTCACCGACACACAGCGCGCAAGAGACGCCAAACAGATGGTGGCCGCCGGCGCACAGAAGATCTGGGGCTCGAAACGCACCACCGACGGGTACGACGCCGGCTCTGGTGTCGAGGCCGATTCGCCGAAGGCGCGCATGGCCCGGGTGATGCAGGAATACGTGGATCATTTCGCTGACGTGCCGGTGATGATCCTTGCGGTGTTGGTGCGATATCGCGAACCGACGCCGACCGAGGGTGCGTCTGTGTACCCGGCGTGTCAGAACCTGTTGCTCGCGGCTCGGGCACTCGGATACGGGGGAGTGATCACCGGGTTCCATGCCTTCGTCGAACCCGAGTTGCGATCGTTGCTCGGCATTCCCGACCAGAGCCTCCTCGCTGCCACGATCACACTCGGAAAACCAGCCGGCCGTCACGGACCGGTGCGTCGGCTCCCGATGGCAGAGACCGTCTACGGCGACACCTGGGGCGAAGCACCGACGTGGGCAGTCGATCCGCCGGGCACTGCAGTCATGGCGTCACGGTTCGCCGCACCGGGCAACCCGTCGCCGGGTGCCGCCACCGCCTAGCCTCGGTGTGTCTTCGTCGCCGTCGGCGGCGCCAAGAGGGAGGTTTCTCGTGCCACGTGACATGTCGATCGATCATCTGTTCTCGGTGAAGGGCAAGGTCGCCCTCGTGACCGGCGGCTCGCGTGGAATCGGCGAGATGATCGCCGCCGGTCTGCTCGCCAACGGCGCCAAGGTCTATGTGTCGTCGCGCAAGGCGCAGGCCTGCGACGAGGCGGCCGCGCGCCTCCAGACGCTCTACGGCGGGGAATGCATCTCGCTTCCCGCCAACGTGGCCGAACTCGACGGTATCGACGCACTCGTGGCGGAGATCTCGAAACGCGAGAAGCACCTCGACATCCTCGTGAACAATGCGGGCGTGTCGTGGGGTGCCCCCATCGAGGATTTCCCCGAAGTCGGGTGGGACAAGGTCATGGACACCAACGTCAAGGGTGTGTTCTTCCTCACACAGCGTCTGCTGCCATTGTTGACTGCGCGCGCAACGGCGGCCGATCCGTCACGTGTCGTGAACATCGGCTCGATCGACGGCATCAAGACCCCGAGCTTCGAGACCTACTCGTACGGGCCGTCGAAGGCGGCCGTGCACTCGCTCACGAAGGTGCTCGCAGCCAAACTCACACAGCGTCACATCCTGGTGAACGCGATCGCACCCGGTCCGTTCCCCACGTGGATGCTCTCGACCGGAGTCGGCACAGGCGGTGACGTGGAGGGCACCGACTGGGACACGGTCGGCAAGTTGAACCCGACCGGTCGCGTCGGCACCCCGGAGGACATCGCCGGACTCACGATCTATCTCTGTTCGCGCGCCGGGCAGTTCACCGTCGGTGAAGTCATCACATGTGACGGTGGGTCGCTCCTGCGATGATCGACTGGGCAACCGACTTCATCGACTCCATCGGTCTCGTCGGAGTTGCGCTCCTGGTGGCACTCGAGAACATCTTCCCGCCGATTCCGTCAGAACTGGTGTTGCTCCTCACCGGGTTCAACGTCAGCGAAGCCCGGTTCGGCTATGTCGGTGCGGTTGTCTTCGCCACGATCGGCTCCGTCGCCGGTGCGTGGGTTCTCTACGGTGCCGGTCGGCTCCTGAACGAGGATCGTTTCGAACGGTTGCTCGCCTGGGCGGGTCGTTTCCTCGGCTTCAAGCGCAAGGACATCGACAAGGGGTTCGACTGGTTCGAGCGGCACGGAGGGGCGGTGGTGTTCTTCGGACGCCTGGTACCCATCGTGCGGTCGGTCGTGAGTGTGCCGGCCGGTGCCGACAAAATGCCGATCGTGAGGTTCTCTCTGCTCACTGCGGCCGGATCTCTCGTGTGGAACTCGGTGTGGGTCGCGATCGGTTGGGGGCTCGGTGACCAGTGGGAGAAAGCCGGCGTGTGGGGTGACAGGCTCCAGTACGCCACGATCGCGGCCGGTGGCGTGGTCGTGGTGTGGTTGGTGGTGCGCGCGCGCCGCAACCGCGTCGCGGTGTGACAGGCCAGACTGGTCGCATGGAGATCTTCGAGACACCATTGCCCGGCGTCGGCATCCGTTACGAGTTCGACACGCAGCGAGGTCGCCGGCTCGGCGTGCTGGTGCACCGTGACGGAGAGCGAGACGTCCTCGTCTATTGCGAAGACGACGTCGACTCGTGCAACGAGTCGATTCGATTGACGTCGGGAGAGTCGGCGTCGCTCGTCGAGTTGCTCGGTGGTACCAAGATCACGGAGCGTCTCGGCGATCTCCGACACGAAGTGCAAGGACTCTCGATCGAATGGGTCGAAGTCGGGCCGACCGCGCCGATGGCAGGCCGCACGATCGGTGACGGTCGCATCAGGACAGAGAGCGGGGCGTCGGTGGTCGCCGTCCTGCGCGGAGGAACGAGTTTCCCCGGTCCCGGTCCTGATTTTCGCTTCGAGGTGAAGGACACTGTGCTCGTCATCGGGTCGCACGAGGGGGTCGCAGCCGCGAGCCGGATCATCGTCGGTTGATGCAGATCGACGTCGCTCTCCTCGAGCTCGGCGCGATCATGCTCGTGCTCGCCGTCGGTGGTCGTGTCGCGAACCGGATAGGACTGCCGACGATTCCCGTCTTCCTCGTTGCGGGTCTCTTCTTCGGGTCCGGCGGAGTCATCCCTGTCGAGGAAGCGGACCAGTTCATCGAGATCGGCGCGTCTCTCGGGGTGATCTTCCTGCTCTTTTTGTTGGGGCTCGAGTACACGCCAGTCGAGTTGCGACAGAGCGTGCGGGCTAACTCCACGTCAGGTCTCGTCGACCTGGTCGTCAACGCCACCCCCGGCGTCGTCGCCGGATTCGCCCTCGGATGGGGGGCGTTGGGCGCGGCGACACTCGGTGGCGTGACCTACATCTCGTCGTCGGGCATCATCGCCAAGCTGCTCGTCGACTTCGGACGACTCGGCAACCGAGAGACACCGGGGATCCTCTCGGTGCTGGTGATCGAAGATCTCGTGATGGCCGTCTTCTTGCCGGTGATCGCGGTGCTGCTCGACGGTGGTTCGGCCATGAGCGGCATCATTTCCGGCGCGGTGGCCCTCGCGATCGTCGTCGTGGTGTTGATGGTGGCGCCGAGAGCGGAACGTCACGCGAATCGTCTGGTCGACACTGAGTCGTCGGAGTTGCTCCTCATCACCCTTCTCGGCCTCGCGCTCGTGGTGGCGGGCTTTGCCGAGTCGATTCACATCTCGTATGCGGTCGGCGCCTTCCTGCTCGGCATCGTGTTGTCGGGGCAGGTTGCCGAACGTGCCCGCGAGATGCTCGAACCATTGCGAAACTCGTTCGCGGCACTGTTCTTCGTCTACTTCGGCCTGGAGGTGGAGGTGTCGAAGATCCCGGGCGTTGCTCTGCCTGCCGTCGCTCTCGCAGTGGTCGGTGCGGCGACGAAATTCGCGACCGGATCGTGGTCGGCGAAGCGCAGCGGAGTGTCGCCGCGAGGCGCCAGGCGTGCGGGTGCGATGTTGATCCCGAGAGGGGAATTCTCCATCGTCTTGGCCGGCATCGCCGTTGCCGGTGGAGTCGACCCCGACATGAAGCCGTTCGCTGTCGTCTATGTGCTTCTTCTCGCTTTGGGTGGTTCGATCGCCGCACGGTACGTGCGGTGACCGTTGCCGGACCTCTGCGCTCTCAGTGGGGGTGGCGGGCGATCGCGGCGAGGATCTCTCTCTCCGCCGCCGCTGCGTTGTCCCACTTGCCGATCGACGACTCTTTTTCGGGCTCGATCAGCTTGTAGACCTCGAAGAAGTTCCCGATTTCAGCGAGCAGGAAGTCTGGTGCGTCGCCGAGATCACGCATGTGCTCGTAGCGCGCGTCGGTCGACGGCACGCACAGCACCTTGGCGTCGGGGCCCTTCTCGTCCTTCATCCAGAACACGCCGATCGGTCGTGCCCAGATGTGACACCCGGGGAAGGTCGGCTGTTGCACCAGGATCAACGCATCCAACGGGTCTCCGTCCTCGCCGAGGGTGTTCGGGAAGAACCCGTAGTCGAGCGGGTACTGGGTGGCGGTGAACAATGTCCGGTCGAGCCAGATGGCCCCGGTGTCGTGGTTCATCTCGTACTTGTTGCGAGATCCCTGGGGGATCTCGACGATCATTTCGATTTCCATAAGGCGGACAAAAACACTACGGGCGAGCCGGTGGATTCGCAGAACTGTGCAGGATCTGCCCGGGGCGTTCGTGCGTGGACAGCCCCGACGCTGACACTCTGACCCCGTTCACCCAGGTTCCGTGGATTCCAGAGGGAACCGTCGTCGGGTTCTCGTAGGTGCCGGTGTCGAGAACCGTGACCGGATCGAAGAGCACGAGGTCCGCCCTGGCCCCCACAGCGACACGCCCACGATCGCCGAGGCCGAGCCTCTCGGCGGGCAGGAATGTCATCTTCATGACGGCGGTGACCATGTCGATGATGCCGCGGTCACGGGCGTATTCGCCGAGCACCCGGGGGAAGGTGTGGTGCAGGCGCGGATGGGGCCGGGATCCGCCCGGGATGCCGTCGCTCCCGATCATCACGAAATCATTGACCAGGATCTTGCCGATGTTGGCGTCGCTCTGCGATGCCGTGATCACTGCGCAGTGGTCTCCCTCCACCGCGACGATCGCATCTGCGGCGTCGGCATCGGTCATGTTCCACGATCGGGCCACATCGGTGATGGTGCGTCCCTCGAGATCGCGGTGTCGGGGTGCCGAAGCGATGGTCACCAGATCTCCGCTCAACCACCCGAAGGCCGACGGTCCGCGGAAGGCGCCCGCGGACACGATCTGGTGGAGCATCGTGCTGCCGCGTGCATAGGGGTACTGATCAGCCATCACGTCGGTACCCGATGCACGAGCGGTTGCGATCGTGTCGATCGCCTCGTCGATCTTGTCCCAGTTCTCGGGGCCGATCGCCTTCAGATGGGAAATCTGTAGTCGAACCCCGGTGGCTGACGCGACGGCTATCGAATCTCGGATGCTCTCCAGAAGTTCGTAGCTCTCACTTCGCATGTGTGTGGTGTAGAGACCGCCACGCGAGGCCACGGCGTGGACGATCGAAAAGATCTCCTCTGGTGCGCTCCATCGACCTGGTTCGTAGACGAGGCCGGTGGAGAGGCCGAAGCATCCGTCGTCGAGCGCGCGCTCGACCAGCGTGGTCATCTTGCCGAGTTCGGTGACCGTGGGGGAGCGTTGTTCCTTGGGTCCCATCGTGAGTGCGCGCACTGAGCCGTGGCCGATCAGCGGAGCCACATTGACCGCAGGACATGCCCGCGCGACGTCGTCGAGCCACGACGAGGTGGGCACCTGGGAAGTCCCACAGTTCCCGGTGACGACGGTCGTGACTCCCTGCAAAGTCTTGAACGGAAGTGACGGATCGCTGACGAGGGCCCAGTCGTCATGGGTGTGGATGTCGATGAACCCTGGCGCCAAGACGAGGCCTTCGGCGTCGACCACTTGGCGAGCCGAGCCGACGACTCCGATCGCGGCCACCGAGTGTCCGTCGACCGCGACATCTGCGGTGTATGCCGCTGCGCCTGTCCCGTCGACCACCGTGGCTCCACGGAACACGAGGTCGTGCGGCACGAACGAACCATAGCGGAGCGGTGCCCGCCGGCTGAGTGGGTTGTCGTGTCGTCACGACGGGTACACTCCAGAGCCTTCGCGGCTATTACATAAAGGTAGTGTCTCAGCCTTCCAAGCTGATGGTGCGGGTTCGATTCCCGCTAGCCGCTCAGAGTTGGAGACTCTTGATCTCCATGAACTCCTCGAAGCCGTACTCGCCGAGTTCGCGACCGACGCCCGACTGCTTGTAGCCGCCGAACGGCGCGTTCGGGTTGAATGCACCGCCGTTGACTTCCACCTGGCCGGTGCGCATGCGACGAGCGATGGCAATCGCGTTGTCCTTGTCGGCCGAGAAGACCGCGCCTGCGAGCCCGTAGACGGTGTCGTTGGCGATCGCGACGGCGTCGTCGATGTCGTCGTAGGGGAGGATCGACAGCACCGGTCCGAAGATCTCTTCCTGGGCGATCGTCATCGAGTTCGACACGTTCGAGAACACGGTCGGCTTCACGAAGTACCCCTGTTCGAGGCCTTCCGGAGCGCCGAGGCCACCGGCAACGACGGTGGCTCCTTCGTCGATGCCGACCTTGATGTAGTTCTGCACGCGGTCACGCTGTGCGGCACTTGCGAGCGGGCCGAGGTTGGTGCCCTCTGCGAACGGGTCGCCCACCTTCATGTTGGTGGCCACGATCGCAGCTGCCTGCTCCGCCTCGGCGAGACGGGTGCGCGGCACCAGCATGCGGGTCAGGGCAGAGCACGTCTGTCCGCTGTTCAAGAACGCCTTGCCGACACCTGCCATCACGGCCTTGCCGAAGGTCTCGGCATCGAGGTCGTCACAGATGATGTTGGCGCTCTTGCCGCCCAACTCGAGTGCGACCTTCTTCACGGTCTCGGCGCCCACCTGGGCGACACGGCGGCCGGCGCGGGTCGACCCGGTGAACGAGACCATGTCGATGTCGGGGCTGGCCGCGATCGCTTCGCCCACCACCGGGCCGACACCGGTCACGAGGTTGAACACGCCGGCCGGCAGGCCGACTTCGTGGATGATCTCGGCGAGCATGAACGCATCGATCGGTGCCACTTCGCTCGGCTTCAACACCACGGTGCAGCCGGCGGCCATGGCGAAAGCGACCTTGGCCGCGATCTGGTGCAGCGGGTAGTTCCACGGAGTGATGCAGCCCACCACCCCGATCGGTTCGCGCACGACGAGCGAGTTGCCGATTTCCTTGGAGTAGGGGAACGACTCTGCGATGGCTGCGGCCTGCTTGAACGAATTGATCGGAATGCCGACCTGGATGATGTTCGAGAGCATCTTTGCCATGCCTGTCTCGCGAGAGATGGCCGACGCAATCTCATCCATGCGGCCACCCAGGGCATCGCCGATGCGGTTCATGTACTTCGCGCGCTCGGCGGCGGGTAGTGCACTCCACGACTCGAAGGCCGCCTTTGCTGCTGCCGCCGCCTTCGCCACGTCGCCGGCGGTTCCCTCGGGGATGGTTGCCATCACCTGTTCGGTGACCGAGTCGAACACCTCGATGGTCTTGTTCCCCTCCGAGGGAATCCATTGGCCGTTCACGTAGATCTTGTCGTAGGCGTGCATTGGGGTACTCCTTGGTCGGGTCGAGTCAAAGAATACTCACCGCCGGCACGAATTGACCGAGCCGGCATGTGCGGCACGGCATGAGCCGTATGGATCTTTACGTTGGGGTGTCAGGTGTGGGTCGTCGATCCACCTGATACCCAGGAGGCAGCGATGCGCTCGAGAACGAAGCGGGGTGCGCTGTTGGTATCGGTGCTGGCCGTGCTGTTCGTCGCATCGTGTGGTGCGGATCCGTCAGATGTCACATCAGACGGGGGAGACACGGCCGACCGCGTCTCGAACAAGATCACCGGTTCGGTGGGAGAGTGGTTCGTCGACGTCAGCGCCGCTAAGGCAGAGGCCGGCGAGGTGACGTTCGCGATCGCCAATTTCGGCACCGTTGCGCATGAGTTTCTCGTGGTCGAGACCATGTACGCGCCGGGAAAGATCCCGGTCGGCGCAAACGACCGGTTCGACGAACAAGACCCTGGCATCGACGTGGTCGACGAGATCGCCGAGTGGTCACCGAATGACGCAGAAGTGCTGAGGGTCACGCTCGAGCGCGGTCGGTACGAACTCGTGTGCAACCTCGAGGGTCACTACGCGAACGGCATGTGGACGAGTCTCGTCGTCGACTGAGGGTCACGATCGGCTGAAGGTGAACCCGGGGTAGCCCGACTCGGCGACGTCTCGACAACGCTGAGCGTATGCGGGGAATCCGAGCAACGGCATGAAGACACGCGGCTTGCCGGGAACATTCGCCCCGAGATACCAACTGTTGCACGACGGATAGAGCGTGAGGTCGGCAATGGCGTTCACATGGCTGACCCAGTCGTCTTGTGCCTGGTGTTCGGCTTCGATCGTGGCGATGCCTGATCGTGTGGCGTGTGCGATCGCATCGCAGATCCACTCCACGTGCTGCTCGATCGACACGATCATGTTGGTGAGCACCGACGGGCTGCCGGGGCCCGACACCATGAACATGTTCGGGAAACCCGCCGTCGAGACACCGAGATAGGTCAGGGGGCCGGCCTCCCATGCGTGGCGGAGCGGAAGACCCCCGCGGCCGCGGATGTCGACTTTCAGAAGTGATCCGGTCATCGCGTCGAAACCCGTCGCGTAGACGATTGCGTCGACAGGGTGTTCCACTCCGTCGACCACGAGTCCGCCCGCAGTGATGCGCTCGATCGGTGACGACGAGATGTCGACGAGTGTCACGTTGTCGCGGTTGAAGGTGTCGTAGTAGCCGGTGTCGAGACAGAGACGCTTGCAGCCGATGACCTGGCGCGGCAGCAGTTTCTCCGCAGTCTCGGGGTCGTGCACGATCGAGCGGATCTTGTCGCGAACGAACCCTGCCAGCAGGTCGTTCGATCGTTCGTCGACGAGGAAGTCGTTGTACGACGACATGAAGGCGAACCCGCCTTCTTCCCAGCGGCGCTCGAACTCGGCCTCCCGGGTGGCATCGTCCACCGAGAGCGCCGATTCGCCGCTGCGCCGGAAGTTCGCGCCGAGTGCAGCCTGTTGCTGACGGTTCGCCTCGCGAAGGTCTGCGTAGTTCTGCTTGACGTGTCGCACGTAGTCGGGGTCGATCGCCGCGTTGCGTGCGGGAACCGAGTAGTTCGCTGTGCGCTGGAACACCGTGAGGTGGGCGGCTTGTTCGGCGATGATCGGAATGCTCTGGATGGCCGACGATCCGGTGCCGATAAGTCCGACACGCTTGCCGGCGAAATCGACACCCTCGTGGGGCCATTGGCCGGTGTGGTACGAGGGGCCTTCGAACGACTCGGCGCCGTCGATGTGGGGGACATTCGCCGACGACAGGCATCCCGTCGCCATCACCAGGAAACGCGACGAGACGGACTCTCCCTCGTCGGTGGTGACGATCCAAGCAGATGTCGTGTCGTCGAACACGGCCGACACGACGCGGGTCGAGAACGTGATGTCGCGACGCAGGTCGAAGCGGTCGGCGACGTGTCGGGCATAGTCGAGGATCTCGGGCTGGGCCGCGTACTTCTCGGTCCACTCCCACTCTTGCTGGAGGTTGTCGTCGAACGAGTACGAGTACTCGACGCTCTCCACGTCGCACCGCGCTCCGGGGTAACGGTTCCAGTACCACGTGCCGCCGACGTCGGCGCCCGCTTCGAACACGCGCACGGAAAGGTTCTCGCTGCGCGCACGATGGATCATGTAGAGCCCGGCAAAGCCGGCCCCCACGACGACGATGTCGACGTCGACTTCTCGCATTGTCCCCCCAGCCGGTGTCAGCCGATGGGCGAAACCCTAACTGTCGCGGCCGCGGCGTGAGTTCCCGGAGCGCGGGCCCCGGCCGGTTCCACGTGGGGCCGAGCCGCGGGATGCAGGGCCACGTGACTGCTTCGGGCGGGGAGTCCAGTTGTTGCGGTCGTTCGACGAACGGGTGTCAGACGAAGAACGGGCTCCGGCGCCGGCACGCTCGCGACGGTCGGAGCGCTCGTTGCGCTCGCCGCGCGGGCTGCGACTGTCACGTGGTCCTCGACTGTCGCGTGCGCCACGGTTCTCGCCGTCGCGGCGATCACGTGATGTGGGGCGATCCTCGCGGTCGCGACGGAACCCGTTGTCGCCGCGTGCGGTGCGCGTTCCGCGGTCATCACGGAACGGGCGGTCACCACGATCGAAGCGATCGCTGCGCTCTGTGCGGTCGGCACGGGGTCCGCGGTCGTCGTTACGGGGTCCGCGGTCGTCGTTGCGGTCACGACGGAAGCCGTCGTCGGAGCGGTTGCCCGGGCCATTGCGACGCGGGCCACGATCGTCGCGATCGCGACGCGGGCCACGACGCTTGCCGTCGGGTCCGCCGTTCGATGGGCGCGGCTTGCGTTCCTCGAGGTTCGGCATCTCCCGGAACTCACGCTCACCCGGGGCGATGTCGTTGAGGACCCCGTCACCCGGACGCACTGTGTGGTGCTCGGGTGAGATGCCTGCGTCTTTGGCAAGACGGTTGACATGGCGTCGCATGTTGTCGGTGACCATCGTGATCACGGTTCCAGCGGCACCGGCGCGCGCGGTGCGACCCGATCGGTGCAGGAAGGCCTTGTGCTCTTCCGGCGGGTCGGCGTGTATCACGAGTGCCACGTCGTCGACGTGGATTCCGCGGGCCGCGATGTCGGTCGCGACCAACGTGTCGACCCGGCTGCCGGAGAAGGCTGCGAGGTTGCGTGCACGCACGTTCTGCGAGAGATCACCGTGCAGCTCAACGCTCGGGACCCCCGCCTTCACCAGAGCGGCGGCCAACTTGCGTGCGCCGTGCTTGGTGCGGGTGAACACGAGTGACTTGCCCGGCGCGGCACACAGATCGGCGATGACCGGCACGCGGTCGTTCTGGTCGATGCGGAAGAAGTGGTGCGTCATCGGTGACTCTTCGGCATCGACGTCTGCGACTTCGTGGGTCACGGGGTCGTGCAGGTAGCGACGCACGACCTTGTCGACTCCACGGTCGAGTGTGGCCGAGAACAACAAGCGCTGCGTGTCGTCGGGGGTGCGGTCGAGAATTCGCTTCACGTCCTCGAGGAACCCGAGGTCGGCCATGTGGTCAGCCTCGTCGAGCACTGTGATCTCGACGTCGTCGAGACGCACGTTGTCCGACTCCATGTGGTCGACGAATCGACCGGGGCATGCGACCACGATGTCGACACCGTCACGAAGTGCGCCGATCTGCTTTCCGTAGCCCACGCCGCCGTAGATGACGGTGGTGTGAAGATCGACGGTGCGTGCCAACGGGTCGAGCACCTCGCGCACCTGGTCAGCGAGTTCGCGGGTGGGAACCAGCACGAGTGCGCGCGGCGACTTCGGACGACAACGGTGGCCGCTGGCGACGAGCCGGGCGATGAGCGGCAACGAGAATGCGAGTGTCTTGCCCGAGCCGGTGCGGCCTTTGCCGAGCACATCGCGCCCCGCGAGGGCATCGCCGATGGTTGCTGCCTGGATGGGGAACGGCGCGGTGATGCCCTGACGGGCGAGTTCGCCGACGACCTCGGGCGGAAGGTCGAAACTGTCGAAAGAGGGCGCGTCAGCGCCCAAGCCCTCTTCGGGCTGGAGGTGATCCATGGGGGTTCTCTTTGGCTAGTGCCACAGATACCGGTGTGTACCCATGGTCGCGCTCATGAGCGCCTCACAACGCTACAGGCAGTCGCACGCAAAAGCGACGATGTCGGTGGAAGTGCCGGCTGGGAGCACGAAAACGTGCGAGTTGTGTCGAGGTCTCAGTGATGAAGCGTGACTTTGATCGCACGGTCGGCGATCCCGTCGTCTCGACCGAGCAGCTTCTGCAGAAGTTCCCACACCGACAGCAGAGCCCAACCGACCTTGTACTTGCTGCGAATCGCGTCGGCGACACGGACGGCATCGTCGCCGTCGAGGATGATGGCGGCACCCTCATGAATGGTGGCCCCGTCAGCGACTCGTCCGCGTCGGTCGCAGACCTGCAGTGTCGCGCGAGCATCATGGCGCAGTCGTTTCACCTTGCCGGCCTCACCTCCGGTGGTGAACGCCCAGCCCCCTTCGAAGGGAACGACCCAGACCGGAGTCGCCACGGCTCGACCGTCACGGCGGAACGTGGTGAACGACACATACCGAGCCGTGGCGAGTTCGGTCTCTGGGTTCGTCTCGCTTGTCATGGTCGGGGTGGGGAGACTTGAACTCCCGGCCTCCTGCTCCCAAAGCAGGCGCGCTGCCAACTGCGCCACACCCCGTGGGCATCGAGAACGCTACCGCTGCCGGAGAAACGGCGCGGTTACGACTGTGCGGCGCGCTTCGCGGCCTTTGCGATGCGCTTGGCGGCTCGACCAATTGGCGTGATCGTGCGGTGGTCGAGGTCGCCCACTTCCTGTCCGTTCGAGAACAGCACGCGGTAGCGCAACCAGTTGAAACCGTTCGCGAGGATGACCTTTCCCTCCGTGCCCGCCGGGACACCGTCGAGGTCGACCGAGGCCGTCACCTTGTCGCCGATCTTCAGGTTGATCTGGCCCTGGTGGGGGTTGGCGAGAGCGTGCGGCTTCCAGAGGGTCATGTGTCCATTCTTACCGTTCGTGTCTCCGGAGGGGCGAACCGCCCCGCCGGTACACTCGGCACCCTGTGAAAAGCACGCTCGAGGCCCTCGAGGGCAACAAGGTCAAGCTCTCCGTCGAGGTGGCCGAAGACGAATTCGACCGCAACATCGACGCCGCGTTCCGAAAGATCGCCCGCGAAGTGCGGCTTCCCGGGTTCCGCCCGGGCAAAGCCCCGCGAAAGGTGCTCGAGGCTCGTATCGGCATCGACGCTGCTCGTGCCCAGGCCATCCAAGACGCCATCCCCGAATACCTGACTCTGGCTGTACGTGAACACGACGTCGACCTCATCGCGACCCCCGACATCACGCTCACCGGCGGCGAGACCGACGGTGTCGTGTCGTTCGATGCCACGTGCGAGGTGCGCCCCGAGATCGAGGTTCCCGGATACGAAGACCTCCGTGTCGAACTGGTGAACCCCCGCCTCTCCGACGCCGAACTCGACGAAGCCGTCGCCGCCGAAGTTCGTCGCCACGGTCGTTTGTCGGACGTCGATCGTCCGGCCGCGAACGGCGACACGGTGGTCATCGACCTGGCCGGCACGCGCGATGGTGAGCCGGTGCCCGGCCTGAACGTCGACGAGTGGACCTACGAAGTGGGCAAGGGTTGGATCGCCCCGGGGTTCGACGATCAATTGACAGGTGCCAAGAAGGGCGACACCTTGCGCTTCAGTGCGGTGCCGAACGGCACCGAGAACGAAGCCGACTTCGAGGTGTCGATCGTCAAGGTTCAAGAATTGGTGTTGCCCGACGTCACCGACGCATGGGTCGCAGAGACCATCGCCGAGGCCGACACCGTGGCCGACTGGCGCGATTCGTTGCGGTCGCGTCACGAAGAATCGCGCACCATGCAGATGCGACAGATCGTGGTGGACCGACTCACGGATGCACTCGCCGAACTGGTGACCATCGAGGTTCCCGAGTCGATGGTGGCGGGCGACCTGCAGGCCCGCACCCAGAACATGATCCAGCAGATGCAGGCCCAGGGCATCTCGATCGAGCAGTGGTTGCAGATCACCGGACAAGATCCCGAGACCTTCATCGCCGGACTGCGCGTGCAGTCGGAGAAGGCGGTACGGGTCGACTTGGCACTGCGCGCGATTGCAACGGCGCGCTCGATCGAGATCACCGACGACGACCTCGAGGCCGAGTACGCCGCGATCGCCGTGCGTGTGGGAGAAAAGGCCGCCAAGGTTCGAAAGCTCTACGAGCAGAACGACGGAGTGGGCGACCTCGTCGCGTCGATGCGCAAGCAACAGGCGCTCGACTGGTTGGTGCACAACGCGAACTACGTCGACCAGGACGGCAACGTCCTCGACACCGACATGGTGCTCGGACACGACCATGACCATGACGGACATGACCATGACGGTCACGACCACCTAGATCCTGAGACCAGCGAGAGCCCGGAGGGCCAATGATCAACCCGAGCAACTACTACGTCCCCTACGTCACCGAGCAGACCAGCCGCGGCGAGCGCACATACGACCTCTACTCGCGCCTGCTGAAGGAGAACATCATCTTCCTCGGCACTCCGATCGACGACACGGTGGCGAACCTCATCTGTGCCCAGTTGATCCACCTCGAGAGCGAGAATCCCGACCGCGACATCAACATCTACGTGAACAGCCCGGGCGGCGACATCACCGCGCTCTTCGCCATCTACGACACGATGCAGTTCATCAAGAACGACATTGCGACGATCTGTCTCGGCCAGGCCGCATCAGCCGCGGCCGTGCTCCTCGCTGCCGGCACCAAGGGCAAGCGCCTCGCACTGCCTCACAGCCGAGTCCTGCTCCACCAGCCCTACGGCCAGGTGGGTTACGGACAGGTGACAGACCTCGAGATCGCCGCCAAGGAGATTCTCCGCATGCGCGACCTGCTGGAGGAGATCCTGGCCAACCACACGGGCCAGCCGATCGAGAGAATTCATGCCGATACGGACCGCGACTTCGTAATGGAAGCAAACGAGGCCCTCGCGTATGGCATCATCGATGATGTCATCTCGTCTCGCCAGCTGGCGGACCGCACCGGTCCGATTCGCTGACGGGACTTCCGTCGGGGAGGGCCCGTGGCCAAATTCGGAGACTCGGGCGAACTCCTCAAGTGTTCGTTCTGCGGAAAGTCGCAGAAGCAGGTCAAGAAACTGATCGCCGGTCCCGGCGTGTACATCTGCGACGAATGCATCGAGCTGTGCAACGAGATCATCGAGGAAGAGACCGGTGAACGCAGCGAGGTTCGTCTCGAGAACCTTCCCACACCGGTCGAGACACGGGAGTTCCTCGACGAGTACGTCGTGGGTCAGGAACGCGCGAAGAAGGTCTTGTCGGTTGCGGTGTTCCACCACTACCGACGCCTCCAGTACATGCAGCAGAACCAGGGCATCCGCCGTGACGACGTCGAGTTGCAGAAGAGCAACGTGTTGCTGCTCGGTCCCACCGGCTGCGGCAAGACCCACCTTGCCCAGACGCTCGCCAAGTTGTTGAACGTGCCGTTCGCTGTCGCCGACGCGACGGCCCTCACCGAGGCCGGATACGTGGGTGAAGACGTCGAGAACATCCTGTTGAAGCTCCTGCAGGCGGCTGACTTCGACGTGAAGCGCGCCGAGCAGGGCATCGTCTACATCGACGAGATCGACAAGGTGGCGCGCAAGGCGGAGAACCCGAGCATCACACGTGACGTATCGGGCGAAGGTGTGCAGCAGGCGCTGTTGAAGATCCTCGAGGGAACCGTCGCCGCTGTTCCTCCCCAGGGTGGACGGAAGCACCCGCACCAGGAATTCATCCAGATCGACACGACCAACGTGTTGTTCATCTGCGGCGGTGCATTCGCCGGTCTCGAGCAGATCATCGAACAGCGGATCGGCCACAAGGGAGTCGGCTTCCATGCCACGGTGAAGTCGAAGGCCGAGAAGGACCCGGGAGAGTTGTTCGCCCAGGTGTTGCCGGAAGACCTCGTGAAGTTCGGCATGATCCCCGAGTTCATCGGCCGTATGCCGGTGGTCGGCGCGGTGCACGCTCTCGACAAGGCCGCACTGGTGCAGATCCTCACCGGCCCGAAGAACGCCCTCGTGAAGCAGTATTCGAAGATCTTCGAATTGGACGGCGTCGAACTCGAGGTGACACCAGGCGCGCTCGACGCGATCGCCGAACTGGCGTTGCGGCGCGGCACCGGGGCTCGTGGTCTTCGCGCCATCTTGGAAGAAACGCTTCTCGACACCATGTACGAAGTGCCCGGTCGCACCGACATTTCGAAGGTGGTACTCGACGAAGCGTGCGTGATCGACGGACAGACCCCGGAGTTGGTCTCGAAGAGCGCCGCGCGCATCCCGCGCCAGCGGAGGGCCGCCTCCTGACGACCGTGCCGGCGGCCCTGCCGTGCGGCCACTCACACCCCCGACGCCATGGATCTCGACGACGCACTGAGATATCTCGACGAGCACGCCTCGTACGAAAAGACCGGAAGGATCGAAGATCCTTCCCTCGCCAAGATCGAGGCACTGCTGTCGGCGATGGGTGATCCGCACCTCGACTACCGCGTGGTGCACGTCACCGGCACCAACGGCAAGGGGTCGACGTCGCAGATGATCACCCGTCTGCTCGCGGCCCACGGGCTCCGTGTCGGCACGTTCTCGAGCCCGCATCTCGAGAACGTGCGTGAGCGGATGCAGATCGACGCTTCTCCCGTCGACGAAGAAGGGTTCGCCGAGTCGGTTGCGGCGGTCTCGGTCGCCGAAGGAATGAGCGGCGTGAGACCGTCGTACTTCGAGATCGTGACAGCGGCTGCGTTCCGCCTGTTCTCAGACCGCGCCGTCGACGTCGCTGTCATCGAGGTGGGCATGCTCGGTCGTTGGGACGCCACGAACGTGGTGCGTCCTGACGTCGCGGTGGTCACCAACATCGCTCTGGACCACACGGAGTTCGCTGGTCCGACGCTCGGCCACATCGCGTCGGAGAAAGCCGGCATCATCAAGGACGGTTGTGTCGCGGTGGTCGGGGAGGAGCGAGAGTCGCTCCGTCCCACATTCGCGACCGAAGCATCGGCAGAGGTGTGCTTCAGGGGGCTCGACTTCGACGTGACTTCCAATCAACTTGCACTCGGTGGACGCTCGGTGACCGTGCGCACCCGTCACGCCGAGTACGACGACGTCTTCGTTCCGTTGCACGGTCGGCACCAGGGTGACAATGCCGCCGTCGCGATCGTGGCGGTGGAGGAGTTCTTCGGTCGCGCGCTCTCGCGTGACACCCTCGACGACGGTATGTCGGCGGTGGTGATGCCGGGGCGCTTCGAGGTGCTGTCACACCAGCCGCTCGTCATTCTCGACGGAGCACACAACCCGGCCGGCGCCGACGTGTGCGCCGAGGTGTTCTTCGGCGATTTCGACCCGGTCGGTCGCCGCATCCTCGTGGTCGGCGCACTTGCCAACAGGGACATCGACGAGACACTCGGAGCACTGCGCGCCGACGAGTTCGACGTGGTGGTGTGTTGCACTGCACCGTCGCCACGTGCACGTGACGCGAGTGAGGTGGCCGCTGCCGCGCGCGCGATCGGCTGTGCTCGGGTGGTCACAGCTCGCGACACCGAGGAGGCCTGCACGAAGGCACTCGCCGACGCCTCCGGCGACGATGCGATCCTCGTGGCCGGATCTCTGTACGTGGTGGGGGCGGCGCGCACCTACTTGCGTGCGGCATTGCCGTGAATGGGCGATTCTGAGCGACCCGGGCGCCGCGCCCGTAGCCTGTCGGGCATGTCGAATCGCACCTTGGTCCTGTTGAAGCCTGATGCCGTCGAGCGCGGTCTCGTCGGAGAGATCGTGGGGCGATTCGAGGCCAAGGGTCTGCGTCTCGCTGCGATGGAACTGCGCACGCTCGATGCCGCGACCCTCGAGCGTCACTACGAGGAGCACGTCGGCAAGGGTTTCTATGCCGATCTCGTGGCGTTCATGTCGCGTGGTCCGGTGGTGGCGATGGCCGTCGAGGGACCGGCCGACACGTGGGAGATCGTGCGCTCGATGATGGGAGCGACCAACCCCCGTTCGGCGGCCCCTGGCACCATTCGTGGAGATTTCGGCACCGAAATGACCGAAAATCTCGTGCACGGCAGTGATTCGGCCGAATCGGCCGCCCGCGAGCTGGGCATCTTCTTCCCCGGACTCTGAGAGCCCGGCGAGTACCCTTTGATTCTGTTCGGTCGGCGCCACGGCGTGCGACGCGGGGAGACAGTCGCATGAGCCGCAACAACCCTTTGGTCATCGGTCGAGACATTGCCATCGACCTCGGCACGGCGAACACCCTCGTCTACGTGCGCGGCCAGGGCATCGTGCTGAACGAACCCTCGGTGGTGGCGATCGACATGAGAGACGGGCGGCCGGTGGCGGTCGGGTGGGAAGCCAAGCGCATGCTCGGCCGCACCCCCAAATACATCGAAGCCATCCGCCCTCTGAAGGACGGCGTCATCGCCGACTTCGACGTGTGCGAGAAGATGCTGCGCTATTTCATCCAGCGTGTCACGACGAGTCGGTGGAGCAAGCCGCGCATGGTGATCTGTGTGCCCTCCGGCATCACCGGGGTCGAACAGCGCGCGGTGCAGGACGCAGCCGAATACGCCGGCGCTCGGCGACCGGTCCACATCATCGAAGAGCCGATGGCGGCGGCGATCGGGGCCGATCTCCCGGTTCACGAGCCGAGCGGCAACATGATCGTCGACATCGGCGGAGGAACGACCGAAGTTGCGGTCATTTCGTTGGGTGGAATCGTGGTCGCCCAGAGCGTGCGAGTTGCAGGTGACGAACTCGACGAGGCGATCCAGGCGTGGGTGCGCCAGGAGTACTCGCTCGACATCGGCATCGTCACGGCCGAGGAGATCAAGGTCCAGATGGGCTCCGTGTGGCCGTTGGCCCAGGAGTTGACGGCCGACGTCGGAGGCCGGGACACCGTGTCGGGCTTGCCCCGCACGATCGAACTCACGTCCGAGATGGTGCGCGACGCCATCGCCGAGCCGGTCGCTGCCATCATTGACGCCGTGAAGGCAACACTCGACCGCACCCCTCCGGAACTCGCGGCCGACATCATGGACAGAGGCATCCACCTCTCCGGTGGCGGTGCGTTGCTCGCCGGGCTCACCCAACGCATCTCGCACGAGACCGGCATGCCATGTTTCGTCGCGCCCGACCCGCTGTACGCCGTCGCGATCGGGTCGGGGAGGGCGCTCGAGAACATCGAGGCGATGCGCGGAATGATGTCCTCGCAGGCCCCCGAGGAGCAATAGAGCCGGCAACGTGGGGCGCGACGGCTTCACCAGGCGGCGGGTGATCCTGCTCCTGGCATTGACTTCGGTCATATTGGTGACCCTCGACCTGCGTGGCAGTGCAGTCGTCAATGGTGCGCGCTCGGCGTTCGATGTTCTGTTCAGGCCGGTCGAGAGCGCGGTGAGAGTCGTGACATTGCCGATCGAGCGGACCTGGAACGGAATCGTCGACTACGACGACGTCGTCGAGGAGAACAGACGGCTGCGTGATCTCGTGGCGTACGGCGAGGGCGCGTCGATCTCGGCGGTGGCGAGCGTGCGCGAGGCGCAGGAGTTGCTGGCGCTGAACGGCCTGCCGACGCTCGCGGGCATCTCGTCGTGCACGGCCCAGGTCGTGGGTCAATCGCCGTCGAATTTCGCCCAGACCGTCGAGGTCAACCGTGGCTCCGAGTGCGGCATCAGAGTCGGTATGCCCGTGTTGAACGCAGCGGGGTTGATCGGCAAGGTGACCGCGGTCTTCAACAAGCGAGCTGTCGTGATGTTGGTCACCGATCCCGGGTACTCGCTCGCGGTGAAGGTCGTCAATGTTCCGCCCACCACGACGACCACGACGGTGCCGGGTCGAGATCCGGGCGACACGCCCGAGACCACGACCACCACGTCGACCACGACGACCGTGCCGCGAACGACCACGACTGTCGGTATCCCCGGTTTCACTCCAGGGTCGACGGTGCCGGTCGCGACCACCACCACCGCGGCCGGCGCGACACCGCCCGCGAGCGGACCGAACCAACCGGCACAGGCAACGCGATCACCGATCACCGTTCCTCCGGGCGCCGATCTTCCGCTTCGCGAGACAGGCGCGTTGGAAGGTCGCGGATTGTCGCGAACCCCGGTGGTGAGATTCGTCGAGAACGAATCGCGTTTCGGCGACGTGACGGTGGGGTCGCCCGTGGTGACCGCCGGTGGTGCGACGTCGCTCGCTCCGCCCGACATCGTGGTCGGCACGGTCTCGAAGATCGTGCGACGACCGGGAACGCTCGGGCCGTTGCTCGAGGTCGACCTGTCGGCGAACCTCGACTACCTGAACTTCGTGAGGGTGTTGTTGTACCGCCCCAGTACCGAGAAGGTGTCGCCGTGAGAGAGCGGGTGTTGCTCGCGACCGAGAACCGATGGTTCAGGCTCGTACTGGTGGGACTGCCGGTTCTCGGGTTGCAGACCACGATCTTGAACGAGATGCGTCCGTTCGGCGTCAGTCTGCAGGTCATGGTGTTGTTGGCGGCCGCGAGCGGCCTCGCAAGGGGATCTGAGGTCGGAGCGATCGCGGGTTTCGTGGTGGGAATGTTGCACGACCTCGTGCTGACGACACCGCTCGGTCTCGGAGCGGCAGTCTTTGCGGTGGTGGGTTACCTGGCCGGTTACGCAAACTCGTTCGTGCACCAACCGACGTGGTGGACACGCATGCTCATGGGTGCCGTGGCGAGTGCAGTGGGAATGGTGCTGCTCCCCGTCGCTCTCGAAGCGACAGGCACAGAGGGTGCGCTCACGTCGCAGGTGATCGTCATAGCGCTGGTCGTGGCGGTGTTCAACGCGGTCGCAGTACTTCCTGCTCATTGGGTCTGTCGGTGGGCACTGCGCGACCAGGTGCAGGTGAGGTGAATCGATGAGGCTCGACGTTCGCCCCGGAGGCTCCCATGGTCGGTGAACCGCGGGTCTCGCGCCTGGCCGTGCTCGGTCTGGTCGCCGCCGTGCTGGGGTCGATTCTCACCGTCCGGCTGTGGTTCCTGCAGGCTGTCGATGCACCGGGTCTCGAGGCCCGCGTGCAAGAGGTGCGCACACGAACCGTTCGTCTGACTCCCGAGCGCGGACGCATCTTCGATCTCGAGGGCCGCGTCGTCGCCGACAACGAACGCGTGCTGACCGTGACACTCGACAGGGCCGTCGTGGCGCGGCCGCTCGCGCGCCAACAGATGTGGAACCGTCTGTCGGGTGCGCTGGGAATGTCGTTCGAGCAACTCGAAGAGAGGTTCCAGTCACGTCGGTACGACCAGTTGCAACCGGTTCCGTTGAAGGAAGACGTCGACGAGTCGCTCGCACTCTTCCTGCGGGAAAGGTCGGAGGACTATCCGGGTATCGACATCCGCGAAGACTGGCGACGTGAGTATCCGTTCGCGCCCATCGCGAGCCACGTCGTGGGGTTTCTCGGCGCGATACGCGAGCGTGAACTCGAGTACTACCGCAACCTCGGATACGACCCCGACGCACGTGTCGGCCAGTTCGGGGTCGAGCAGACCTACGAGGCGGTCCTGCGCGGCAAGCCGGGGTACGTCAAGTACGAGGTCGATTCGCGCGGAAGAATCCTTCGGCTGCTCGAGCGTCGCGAACCGATACCGGGCAACGACATCCAGTTGACGATCGACCTCGACAAGCAGCAATTCACCGAGCGCGCGCTCCAGACTCAGATTCGTGCCCGCCAACGCACGGAGGCGCCGCAGGTGCTTCTGTTCGGTGAACCCGACCCGCAATACCCGGAAGTCACCTACTACAAGGCCCCGGCAGGATCGAGCGTGGTGCTGAACCACGACACGGGCGAGGTCATCGCGATGGCGAGTTACCCCAATTTCGACAACCGGTGGTTCAACGCAGGCATCACGTCGGAGAAGTTCCAGCAGTTGTTCCCGGTCACCGACGACCCTGACCGTTCGATCCTGGTGAACCGTGCGATCTCCGGTCGCTACAACCTCGGCTCGACGTTCAAGCCGTTCGTGGCGTTCGCCGCTCTGAACACCGGTCAGTTGGTGGGAGGTGTCTCGTACCGCGTGCTCGACCGGGGTACGTACAAGTTGCAGAGTATCCCCGAGGAAAGATGCCAGTTGAACGTGAAGTGCGTGTTCAAGAACGCTCTCTGCGGCAACGGTGCTCCGTGCATGTACGGACGTGTGAACGTGGTCGACTCGCTGGCGGTGTCGTCCGACGTGTTCTATTACAAGATCGGCGAGGAGATCTTCACCGAGCGCGGCAACCGTCCGGTGCTCGAGGAGCAGGTGCGTCTGTTCGGTTTCGGGTCGCCCACTGAGATCGATCTGCCGTACGAATTCATCGGTACCGTGCCGAGCAGGGCACTCAAGGAACAACTTGCCGCAACAGGTGCCATCGCCAAGGAGGAAGGCGAGGGCTACTACGTCGGGGACAACCTCCAGTTCGCGATCGGACAGGGGCTCTTGTCGGCGACTCCGCTGCAACTGGCCGTCGCCTACGGTGCGCTCGCCAACAAGGGAAAGATCGTGCGCCCTCGCGTGGTGCGTGCCATCTGGGCGCCCGGCACACCGGACGGCAAGTCGGGACGTGTGGACCTCGACAAGGGGACCATCCTGCGCGATTTCTCTGCACCGCAGATCATCCGCGAAATCGACCTGCGCGAAGAAGTGCGCGCTCCGATCGTCGAGGGTCTGACACGGGTGATCAACGGGCCGGGAAAGCGTTACGACTTCTACCATGCCACCACGGGTGAGCGTCTGTTCCGTTCGTACCCGAAGAGTGTGTTGCCGATCGCAGGCAAGACGGGAACCGCACAAGGTGCCGGCAACCTGCCGTGGAACGACTCGTCGGCGTTCGCCGCGTTCTCGAAGGACCCGAAGAAGCCCTACACGGCCTCGACATACATCGAGAAAGCAGGGTTCGGGTCGCGAGCGGCAGCGCCGGTGGTGAAGTGCATCTTCACTGCATTCGCTGGCCGCACCCGCGTCGACCCTGCCGAACCGTCAGACCCGCTCGACGTGAATTCGTTCGAGGTGGCCAAGCCCCAGTCGCTGCCGAACCCGTTGTGTCTGGTGGGTGCAGGATCGACGGTGCGAGACTGATGTCGTTTCCGCTCCTGACGCGTCGTCCTGACTCTGGACTCGGCAACATCCGTCGAGGCATCACCGCACCCACTCGCAGTGTCGACTGGGTGTTGATGTCGGCAGTCGGAATCTTGACCACGATCGGGGTCTTCATCGTGTATTCGGCGACCCGGCCGAGACTGCTCAACAGAGGCGACGATCCGTTCGCGTTCGCCCAGCGACAGGTGATCTTCATCATGATCGCGATCGTCGCGATGGTCGTGGTGATGTGGATCGACTACGTGCAGTTGCGCGGCAATGCCGAGCTGCTCTACGCCGGAACCATCTTCTTGTTGGTGCTGGTGCTGGTGACCGGCGCAGTGGTCGGCGGTGCACGCCTCTCGTTCGACCTGGGCCCGATCTCGGTGCAGCCGTCCGAGTTGTCGAAGGTGACGACACTGCTCTTGTTGGCTGGGTATTTGTCGCGGGGCGACTCCGACGTCGTCACCTACGAACGGTTCATCCAGTCGCTGTTCATAGTGGGGGTGCCGGTGGTGTTGATCGCAGTCGAGCCCGACCTCGGGTCGGCCTCGGTGGTGGTCGCGATGGCGATGGGTGTGTTGCTGGTGGCCGGTGCGCAGGCGAAGTACATCGTTCTCATCACCGCGCTCAGCATCTCGTCGGTGGTGGCAGGTGTCGTGTCGGGCGTGGTGCGCGACTACCAGTTGCAGCGACTCGTCGGGTTCTTGAACCAGAACTCCGACTCGGCGAGCCTCCAGCAGTTGATCACCCAGGTTCGCTTCGCCAAGCGGGCGGTGGCCACGGGTGGTTTCTTCGGCAAGGGTTATCTCGAGGGGCCGCTCACGAACGGTCGGTTCATCCCCGTGCAGTCGACCGATTTCGTGTTCTCTGCGATCGGGGAGCAGTTCGGCATGCTCGGCTGCGGAGTGGTCATCGCCTTGTTCGTCGTCATCTTGTGGCGGGTCTTCCGCATCGCGCGTCTCGCCCAGGACCGGCTCGGCACGCTGATCGCGACCGGCGTGTTCACGATGATCCTCTGGCAGGCCTTCCAGAACATCGGCATGACAATGGGGATCACCCCCGTCAGTGGGGTCCCGTTACCCTTCGTGTCGTACGGGGGATCGCACACAGTGGCCTTCGCCATGATGATCGGGCTCGTCCAGAGTGTGCACATGCGCCGGTTCCGGTGAGGTGTCCGGGTAGGATTCATTCCTAGAACGCAATCGGGCTGGTCGCGCCATCTGTGCGGCAGCGATCTGGCCCCGTGGCGCGCCTGGTGCGCGACATGCAGAAGGGACACGGAGAGATGGACACCAACGACCTCGGCGGGCAGTCCCGTCAGGACGACGCAGGCACCTCGACACCCGGTGGACAAGCGCGCAAGCGCCGTCGCGGGTCACGCGGAGGCAAGAACCGCAAAAGGCCGGGTTCACCTGAGTCGGGCGATTCGACGACCAGCGACTCGCCGTCGGCCGACCCGATTCGGGGCAGTCAGCGCCCCGACGGCGCACCGGCACCATCGCCACAGGGGTCGCCACGACCCATGACCCCGCCCCCAGGTCCGGCTCGTAAGCCCCAGATCGGCGACACTCGACCGGCGCCACCGAGTGCGCCGAAGGTTGCACCGGCAGCCAAGCAAGGTGAGGCCCGCCAGGGAGACGGCAAGAAGAAGCGTCGCCGCGGTGGCCGCGGGAAGTCGCGCTCCGGTTCTGGGCAAGGCCGCACCGAGTCGCGCGTCGACACCGATGCCGAGATCATCGAGCGCCGCCGCGGTCGTGAGCGTCACGGTCGACCGGTGGGTCGCTACATGATGTGCGTCCAGGTACGCGACGGGGTCACGCAGGTTGCAGTGATGGAAGGGCGAAACCTCATCGAGCACCACGTGAGCCGACCTGCAGACGACGTCGGCCAGATCCACGGCAACATCTACCTCGGACGAGTCCAGAACGTGCTCCCCGGCATGGAAGCTGCCTTCGTCGACATCGCCACCCCGAAGAACGCGGTTCTCTATCGCGGCGACGTGGCCTTCGACCCGGGAGACGTGGAGACGAAGGACACCGCGCGCATCGAGCACATCTTGCGTTCGCGCCAGATGATCCTGTGCCAGGTCACGAAGAACCCGATCGGGGCCAAGGGTGCCCGTCTCACCCAGGAAGTGTCGCTGCCGGGCCGATTCGTCGTCTTGATCCCGAACTCGAAGACCTACGGCATCTCGAAACGGCTCAACGACGGGGAGCGCAAGCGACTCCGGTCGATTCTCGACCGCGTGAAGCCCGCAGAGCACGGAGTCATCTTGCGCACTGCCGCCGAGGACGCCACGGAACACGAACTCACCGCCGACATGACGCGTCTGCTCGCACAGTGGGCCGAGATCGAGGAAGCCTCGAAGAACGCCAACGGTCCGACACTGCTGTACCGCGAACCCGAACTGGCGGTGCGGGTGATCCGCGAGGAGTTCAACGCCGACTTCCGTTCGGTGGTGATCGACGACCCTCGTCTGTACGACGAAGTGCGCTCGTACGTCGAGGCGTTCAATCCCGAACTGGCCGATCGAGTCGAGTACTTCGACCGAGACGCCGAACCGTTGTCCCTGTTCGAGACACATCACGTGCACGAGCAGATCCACAAGGCGCTCGACCGCAAGGTGTGGTTGCCGTCCGGTGGGTCGTTGATCATCGAGCACACCGAGGCGCTCACGGTGATCGACGTGAACACGGGGCGCAACGTGGGCACCTCGAACCTCGAAGAGACGGTCTTCCAGAACAATCTCGAGGCGGCGCAGGAGATCGCGCATCAACTTCGTCTCCGCGACATCGGGGGCATCATCGTGATCGACTTCATCGACATGGAGATCAAGGACAACCGCCGCAAGGTGGTCGACTCTTTCCGCCAGGCATTGGCTCGCGACAAGACCCGAACCCAGGTCTTCGACATCTCCGAGCTGGGGCTGGTGGAAATGACCCGCAAGCGCATCGGGGAGGGGCTCATCACGGCCTTTGCCGGCGAGTGCCCGGAGTGCTCCGGGCGGGGCATGAAGGTCGATTTCAGCCTTCTCGACTGACGCCGGGCTCGTCGTCAGACCTGCTCGGACCCCTCAGAGACGGTGGGGGCTGGCCCGTTCCGCCGATAGAGTAGGAAACCGCTATGTACGCAGTGATCTCCTCCGGTGGCAAGCAGGCCCGAGTGGCCCAGGGCGAGACCGTCCAGGTCGAACTCCTCGGTGTCGAAGACGGCACTGAAGTGTCGCTCACCCCTCTCATGCTCGTCGACGGTGCGACCGTGCTCGCCACACCCGAGCAGTTGAAGGGCGCACAGGTCAAAGGTCGCGTCGTCGGCACCGCCAAGGGACCGAAGATCAACGGCTTCACCTACAAGCGCCGCACCAACCAGCGTCGTCGCTACGGGCACCGACAGCAGTACTCCGTCGTCGAGATTCTCTCCATCGCGAAAGGCTGACCGACCATGTCAAAGACCAAGGGTGGCGGGTCAACCCGCAACGGACGTGATTCGAACGCGCAGCGCCTCGGCGTGAAGGTGTTCGACGGAACCAAGATCACCGCCGGCACGATCCTCGTGCGCCAGCGCGGAACCCGGACCCACCCGGGCAAGAACGTGGGCATCGGCAAGGACGACACGCTCTTCGCGTTGGTCGACGGTTCGGTGAAGTTCGGCGAGCGCCGCGGGCGCAAGATCGTCGACGTTCTCCCCATCGACTGAACCATCCCGGTTGCGTCTCTCCGGCTTGTCTGCTCGTCGTTGCGGCGAGCGAACCGTGTCAGCTCTCGGCGCGCAGCAGAGTGTCGATGCCCTGGGGCAGTTTGTCGAGCGGGTAATCGATCAGACGAACCGCTTGTTCGCAGGCGAACCGGTCGGTCATTCCGCCCACGTAGGTGACTGCCTCGTCGGCGGCACGTTGCGAACCGGCAGCGAATTCGTCTCCTTCGTGTGAGGGCAGCAACCACGGATGTGCCACGTAGTGGTCGACGAGGGCGCGCAACATGTCGATCACGCTCGCGGCCTGCGCCCGTGATGCGGGCCGGTGGTAGATCGTGTCGTAGTTGAACTGCCGGAACGCCGACAATGCCTCGGCGACGTCGGGAACCATGCCGATGCGGCCGGTGTGTGCGGCGGCGTCGATCATGCCCGAGATGAATGCGCCGAGTTGTTCGCGACGTGTCACGCCGCACCGTCGCCGCACGATGTCGGGAAGGTCGGCTTCGCTCACGATGCCTGCAGATGCCGCGTCTTCGAAGTCGTGGCACACGTAGGCGATGCGGTCTGCCCACGAGACCACCTCGCCCTCCGGGGTGTGCGGTGCGGGACGTGACCAGGAGTGGTTGCGGATACCGTCGAGTGTCTCGTCGCAGAGGTTGAGTGGGGCCAGTACCGCGTCGGCGCCCCACACGGCGTGGTCGTATCCACCTTCGACGTAGGGAGAGAGAGCATCTTCGCTCGCGTGACCGCCGGGGCCGTGACCGCAGTCGTGGCCGAGAGCGATCGCCTCGGTGAGTGCGACATTGAGACGCAACACACGAGCCACCGACACCGCCACTTGCGCCACCTCGAGTGCGTGTGTCATGCGGGTGCGTTGGTGGTCGTCGGGAAACACGAACACCTGGGTCTTGCCGGCGAGTCGTCTGAACGCACTGGCGTGCAAGATGCGGTCACGGTCGCGCTCGAAGCAGGTGCGGTACGGATCTGGTTCTTCGTCTCGTGCACGGTTCCCTGCACCCGTGGCGAGCGTGGCGAGGGGAGCGAACTCGCACACCAGCAGGCCCTCACGGTTGGTGCGGTCGGCGATGTCGGTGGTGCCGATGCCGGCCCATGAGTCGGCGTGAGCGGTGGTGATGCCGAGTTCGTTGGTCGATCCACCCATGGTCGAGACCCACGTGGCATTTCTGTCTGCGGGCGTCTCGTTCACGTTCCCACGATAGGTGGGGGCTGTGTCGTGGTGCGGGAGACCCCCGTGCGGTTGCGCCGCTGTGCGGCGACAGGAGGTTCACGGACCGGCAGAGCACCCACCGGTAGCCTTGGGTCACCCTATGAGCGCCTTCGTCGACGAAGCACAGTTGAACGTGCGAGGCGGAGACGGCGGAGCCGGTTGTGTGAGTTTCCGACGAGAGGGCCCGGTCGCCTACGGCGGCCCGAACGGCGGCGACGGCGGC
Organism: uncultured Bifidobacterium sp.; assembly: GCA_964416135.1. Taxonomy (GTDB): domain Bacteria; phylum Actinomycetota; class Acidimicrobiia; order Acidimicrobiales; family Ilumatobacteraceae; genus UBA2093. The sequence continues at coordinate 132,805 of CAYQCU010000003.1, read as the reverse complement.
AAGGGCGGCGACGTGTGGCTGGTCGCAGACCGCAACGTTGCGTCTCTGCTCGCGTTCCGGGACCACCCGCACCGCAAGGCATCGAACGGTGTCCACGGGAAGGGAAAAGATCTCCACGGCAGGCGCGGCGAAGACCTGGTGGTGGCGGTGCCAGAGGGAACCGTCGCGCGCGACATGTACACCGGGGAAGTTCTCGCCGATCTCGTGCACCACGGCGACAAGTGGCTGGCCGCCGGAGGTGGCCGCGGAGGTCGGGGCAACGCGAAGTTCCTCACCAACAGACGACGTGCACCGTCGTTCGCCGAGCAAGGCGAAGAGGGTCAAGAGAGGTGGCTCGCACTCGAGTTGCGGCTGATGGCAGATGTCGCGCTCGTGGGTTTTCCGAATGCCGGCAAGAGCACGTTCATCAGCGTCGTGTCGGCTGCGAAACCGAAGATCGCGAACTATCCCTTCACCACACTCGAACCACACCTCGGTGTCGTGCGGCTCGACGACGCGACCGAGTTCGTGATGGCAGACATTCCCGGGCTGATCGAAGGTGCGAGCGAGGGGCGGGGACTCGGACACAAGTTCCTGCGGCACGTCGAACGTGCCCGGGTTCTCTGCTACCTGGTCGACCTGGTCGCACTCGACGGCATCTCGCCCGACGAGCAGTTGCGCATTCTCCGGCACGAAGTGGGCAACTACCGGCCCGAACTGCTCGAGAGACCTTCTCTGGTGGTCGGCACAAAGACGGACAGTGCCGACGCCGACGTGGTGGCCGCGTGGCCGCACATGACGATGAGTGCGGTGACGATGTCGAACGTGCGCGAGGTGCTGTTCGCGCTCGCGCGTGAAGTGCAGCGCGCCCGTCAAGCCGAGCCCGAGAGGGAGGCGACGGTCATCGTGCGGCCCGAACCTGAGCACGCCTGGGTCGAGCGCACGGGAGACAACGAATTCCGTGTGCACGGTCGGTCAGCCGAGCGTGTCGTCGCGCTCAACGACGTGACCTCGCCGGAAGCTCTCAACTACATCGACGAGCGGCTCAACAAACTGGGTGTTCCCCGCATGTTGGCTCGCGCCGGTGCCACCGAAGGAGACGTGGTCTGGATAGCCGAATTCAGTTTCGACTACGTGCCCGACCTGTGATGCTTGTCGCCGTGAGCACGAGCGACGGTGACGTCTGATGAGGGTCGTGGTGAAGATCGGGTCGTCGTCACTCACCGACGACGCAGGAGCACTGCGCACCGGAGTCATCGACTCTGTCGTGTCCCAGGTGGCCGATGTTCGCGCCGACGGACACGAGGTGCTCGTGGTCACCTCCGGTGCGGTTGCCTCCGGTGTGGCGGGTCTCGGGCTCGACCGTCGCCCGGGCGACGTGCTCACCCTGCAGGCACTGTCTGCCGTCGGTCAGCCCCGTCTGATGGCCGCCTACGAGCGAGCACTCGCGTCTCATGGTCTCACGGGAGCCCAGGTTCTCTTGGTGGCGCACGACTTCGTCGATCGTCGCCAGTATCTGCACGCCCGGGCAACCGTGCTGAGACTCCTCGAGTTGGGCTGCGTGCCGATCGTCAACGAAAACGATGCGATCGCCGCGAACGAGATTCGCTACGGCGACAACGACCGTCTCTCGGCGCTGCTCGCGCACCTGGTGCAGGCCGACTTGCTCGTGCTCCTCACCGACACCGACGGTCTCTACACAGACGACCCGCGTTCGAACGCGTCAGCCACGCGCATCGAACACGTCGTGGCGGACGACCCGCTGTTGAGCATCGTCACCGGCGGCGCCGGTACCGATCGTGGCTCCGGCGGAATGGCGTCGAAGTTGGCGGCCGCACGCATCGCGTCGTGGTCGGGGGTCGAGGCGGTGATCGCAGCGGCGGCGCGCGACGGAGCCGTGGTGGCTGCTGTCCGTGGCGAGAGTGCCGGAACGCGCTTCGCCCCTCACGATCGCCAGTTGTCGGCGAGAAAACTCTGGATCGCATTCGCCGCCGAGGCCGAGGGCGCGGTCACCTGCGACGCAGGTGCGATCCGAGCCCTGACCGAACGAGGAACTTCGTTGCTGCCGGCCGGGGTCACCGCATGTGAGGGCGACTTCGAGGCAGACGCCGTGGTCGAGGTGCGTGACGAGTCGGGTGCGCTCGTCGCACGCGGGTTGTCTGCGATGTCGGCCGGCCAGGTTCGCTCGGCGATGGGCAAGCGCACCGCCGACATCGCCGACATGGGGGTCGTCGAGGTCGTGCACCGCGACGACCTGGTGGTGCTGACCTGACCTGACCTGATCTGGTCAGGTCGTTTCGGTTCAATCGATGTGAGTGCCGACGTCGGTGCTGCGCTTCGGTAACAACGAGCGCAGGTTCGTGATCTCTGGAACGCGGAACGCAACCACCAGGACGACGAAGATCGCCAGTCCTGCCCCGACGGTGAGGAACAGCTCTGCCAACTGAGCGAGATCAGACTGAGGCTCGAGCAGGTGCTCGAGCCGCCACAGCGCCACTCCCATGACCGCGCTCGCGAGCGTCACGCGCCACAACAGGTGTGTCATGTTCAGCCAGCGCACGGCGCGGTACTTCCGGTGCAGGAGCACCAGCACGACACCGGCAGCAACCATGTACGACAGGCCGAATGCGAGTCCCAGTCCGAGCACGTCTCCGCCGCGGCCGAGCACGAGGGCGAGCACGATGTTCAGTGCGTTCTGGAACAGGTTCACCATGAACGGCGTGCGCGTGTCTTCGTGGGCGTAGAAGGCGCGCAGGCAGAAAATGTAGAGAGAAAACCCGAGCAACCCCACCGAGAAACCCATCAGGGCACGCGCAGTGTTCTCGGTGGCGTCCGAGGTGAAGTTTCCGTGCTCGAGCAGCGAGGCGATGATCGGTCGCGCGAGAACCCAGATGGCCACCGACGACGGGATGGTGAGAAGTCCGATCCAGCGGACACCGGCCGTCATCCACGTGGCGAACCCGTCGGGGTCGCCCGCTCGCACGCGTCGAACGAGTTCGGGTACGAACGTCGTGGCGATCGAGATCGCGAGCAGACCGTGCGGAAGCATGAAGAAGATGAAGGCTTTCGCGTACGCGTCCTGGTTTCCGCTGCCGGGTTCAGCGAGGTTCTTGATGACGATCAGCGACACCTGGTTCGTGACCACGAAGCCGAAGGTCCACGACGACAGCCGCACCATTGAACGCACCGCGGGGTGGGAGAAGTTCGGTCGGAACCGGAAGCGAAACGGAATCTCGGCTCGCCGGAGAGCCGGAATCAACACCAGGCCCATCGCCATGACACCGCCGGTGGCCGACATGGTGAGCAGCCAGAAGAACGAGTTCGCCGCGTAGATGTCGGCGAGTTCGGGGATTCCGTCGCGGGTGAAGGGTATGACGAGCAGCAGCGTGATCGTGATGACGTTCGAGAGCACCGGTGACCATGCCGCGGCGAAGAAGTGACGACGCGAATTCAACAGCGCCGACCCGAGAGCAGAGAGCCCGTAGAAGAAGATCTGGATCAGTGCGACACGGGTCATGAGCGTGCCGGCGTTGCGGAAGTCGGGTGCGTAGACGAGGTCGCTCGGCTGGAGCGAATAGAGGCGGAAGATGAGCGGAGCCGCGATGATGGCGAGAACCGTCGCGATGACCAACATGAAGAGGGTCGTGGAGATGACCGTGTCGATCGATTCCTGGTCGTCGTCTTCGGCGAAACGGGTGAACATCGGCACGAGGCTGGCGGCGAGCAACCCGCCCACCAAGAGCTCGTAGATCGAGTTCGGGCTGTTGTTCGCACCGTCGAAGGCGTCGGCGAGGGCGGTCTGGCCGATGACCACCCCGAACACCATCACGCGCAGCAGGCCGGTGAGACGCGACATGAGGGTGCCGAGGGCAACCACAAGGGTGTCGCGGAACATGGTTCAACACTAGGAGCAGCGACTGTCTCTGGACCTTGATCGAGGGAACTGCGCCAGGCGGAGCCGACCCGGGTCGATGTGGTTCCACTGCGTGCGATCGGTTCCCGGCGAGTACGGTGGAAGCCTTATGGCTCCACGCTTCGAATCCGTCCAGCAGGTCCGAGATGGTCTGAAGGCTGTCAATTATCTCGCCGACGAGGGCATCGCCGGTGTGGCGTTCCTCGCTGACAGGCTCGGCAAGCCGATCCTGGTGGAAGGCCCGGCCGGCACCGGAAAGACCCAGCTCGCAAAGAGCATCGCCGAGATGACCGGTGCACGGCTCATTCGCTTGCAGTGCTACGAGGGTCTCGACGAGTCGAAGGCGCTCTACGAGTGGAACTACAAGAAGCAGTTGCTGCGCATCCAGGCAGACCGCAGCGCCGACTCGTGGACCGAGATCCACGATGACATCTTCGGCCCCGAGTTCTTGCTGACGCGCCCGTTGCTGGAGGCGATCACGGCCGAAGACCCGGTGGTGCTGCTCATCGACGAAGTCGACCGCGTGGAAGTGGAGACAGAGGCGCTGCTGCTCGAGATTCTCTCGGAGTACCAGGTGTCGATTCCCGAACTGGGAACGATCAACGCCAAGCAGGTGCCGTTGGTGTTCCTCACCTCGAACAACACGCGCGAACTCTCCGAGGCCCTCAAGCGTCGCTGTCTGTTCCTCCACGTGGACTACCCGCAGATGGACCGCGAGAAAGAGATCGTGCTCACCAAGGTGCCGGGCATCAGTGAGATGCTGGCCGACCAGGTGGCACGGATCGTGCGCAGCATCCGTCAGCTCGACCTCAAGAAGGCGCCGTCGGTCAGCGAGACCCTCGACTGGGCACGCACGCTCGTGTTGCTCGGTATCGACTCGATCGACGCCGAGAAGGCCAAGGAGACCCTGCACATCTTGCTGAAGTACCAGAGCGACATCACGAAGGCCGCCAAGGAACTCTCGGACGACTGAGTCATGCTCGATCTGATCTCCGGTTTCATCGTCGAGTTGCGCAACGCGGGTCTGCCCGTGAGCCTGACCGAGAACCTCGACGCGATGGAGGCGATCCAGCACATCCCGCTCGAAGACCGCGAGGCCTTCAAGTACGCCCTCGGCGCGACGCTGGTGAAGAACCACGCCCACTGGCGGTCGTTCGAGACGGTGTTCGAGGTGTACTTCAGTCTCCGCGGCCCCGAGTACAAGATCGACGGCTCCGAAGGTGACCTCGACGACTTCTTCCGCCAGATGCAGGAGCAGATGGATCAGATGCGCCAGGGCGCCGGCGAGGGCTCGGGTGGCGCGATGGACCAGCTGACGCCCGAAGAGTTGATGAGCATTCTCATGAACGCGCTCATGAACGGCGACCAGGCCATGATGCGTGCGCTCGCGCGCCAGGCGGTGCAGCGCTTCGCCGGTATGGAGCCGGGTCGACCGGTGGGCGGCACCTATTACCTGTACCGCACGCTGCGCAATCTCGACCTCGACGGAATGCTCGAGAAGCTCATGGATCAGAGTCGCCAGCAGGCGACGGGAGATCTCACGTCGCTCGAGGAGCGACTCGAGCGCGACGAATACCAGGACCGCATCGAGAAGTTCAAGCAGGAAGTCGAGGCCGAGATCAGGCGTCGCCTGGTGGCTGATCGCGGGGCCGAGGCCATGGCCAAGACTCTGCGCAAGCCGTTGCCCGAAGACGTCGAGTTCATGCACGCGAGCCGCGACGAGATGCAGAACCTGAAGAAGGCTCTGCAGCCGCTGACACGAAAGCTCGCGGCCCGGCTCGCCCGCAAGCGACGTCACGGACGCAAAGGCCCCCTCGACTTCCGCAACACTGTGCGCCACAGCCTCGCCTACGGCGGCGTACCGGCCGAGCCGAAGTTCAAGTACCCGCGCCCGGCCAAGCCCGAGCTGATCGTGGTGGCCGACATCTCCGGCAGTGTCGCGGCCTTCGCACGGTTCACGTTGATGCTGGTGTACGCGATCTCGAACCAGTTCTCGAAGGTGCGGGCATTCGTCTTCATCGACGGCATCGACGAGGTGACCGACTACTTCAAGAAGACCGAGGACATCTCGGAGGCGATCCATCGCATCAACACCGAGGCAGACGTCATCTGGGTCGACGGCCACAGCGACTACGGCCACGCTTTCGAGGTGTTCTGGGACAAGTGGGGCAAGGAGATCAGTCCGAAGTCGACGGTCATTCTCCTCGGCGACGCGCGCAACAACTATCACGCATCACAGGCCTGGGTCATCAAGGAGATGCGCCAGAAGGCCCGCCATGTGTACTGGTTGAACCCCGAACCGCGCTCCTATTGGGACACCGGTGACTCGATCGTCAGCGAGTACGGCACGCACACCGACGGTGTCTATGAGTGCCGCAACCTGCGGCAACTGGAGGCCTTCGTCGAGAAGCTGGCCTGAGCGATGAGCTCGGGAGTTCTCGTCGTGATCGGCGCAGGGACGGCGGGGTCGACGGTCGCTGCGCACCTCGCGGCTGCGACAACATGGGAGATCGTGCTCGTGGAACCGGGCACCGTGTCCGAATCAGACGACACACCGGGCTTCTTCGACGTGCTCACCGGCGCCGACACGTGGCCGCTCGACGGCTACCAACAACCGCGTGTCGTCGGAGGTGGAAGTGCGGTGAACGCAATGGTGCTGTCTGGCGAGGCACCACCGCATCTTGCAGGGCTCACGCGAATGGCGACCGACGCCGACATGGGGCCGGCAGCGCGCGCACTGCTGGCCGCCGGGGGACGCGCGACGAGGCTCTGGTGGAACGGTGGTCGGTGGAATCCGGGTCGTGCGGTCGCTCATCTGGTCGACGAGGGACGCATCGAGCATCGTCGCACCGCGGCCGAGCGAATCGACGTGCGGAACGGACGCGCCGCAGCCGTGGTCACCCGAGACGGGGAGATTCCGTGTGACCAGGTGGTGGTGACAGCCGGGGCCATCTTGACGCCTGCATTGTTGCTGCGCTCGGGGCTCGATCGTCTTGCTCCCACGATCGGTGTGGGTCTCCAGAACCACCCCAGTCTCGCGGTGGTGTTCCACGCGCTGGCCGGCGGAGCTCGCTTCGATGCCAGTGTCGTGCACGACGCGGTGACGTCGAACGGTCGACGCATTCTCACGATCGCCTATGAACGAGCCTCGGCCCATGACCCGGACGTCGGACTCTTGATGTCGTCGTTGATGGATGTCGAGTCGCGCGGGCGGGTGATGCTCGACGACGGAGAATTGAAATTCGACTTCGGCGACCTGTCGACCACGGGCGACCGTGTCGCCCACACCGAGATGGGCCGCCGTCTCGTCGACCTCGCCGATGAGTGCGGATTCATGGTGCACGGGCTCGCGGCGCCGGCGATGGTGTCACACGCGGCATCGTCGTGTGTCACGGCCGTCAACCGGGCTGGGCGTCTGCACGGCACCGACAACGTGACCGTTGCTGATGCATCGGTGCTCGGAACGGTGCCGCCGGAAACGCCGGCTGCGGCTGTCACAATGGAGGCGTTGCGGATTGCTGCGACCCTGGGGGAGGAGTTGACATGACCTACACACTCGGACTGCACGAACTGGGAGACGGCTGCCACGCGTGGTTGCAGCCCGACGGCGGCTGGGGTTGGTCGAACGCCGGTCTCGTGGTGGGCGACGGTCAGTCGCTCCTCGTCGACACGTTGTTCGACCTCAAGATCACCCAGCGCATGCTCGATGCGATGGTGCCGCTCACGGGTGCATCTCCCATCTCGACTGTCGTCAACACTCACGCGAACGGCGACCATTGCTACGGCAATCAACTGGTGCGCGACGCCGAGATCATCGCCACCGAGTCAGCCGCAGAAGAGATGCGCGAGGTGCCACCGGCCATGCTGGCTGCTCTCAACAAAGCGCCCGGCGAGGTCGGCGACCTGTTCCGGTCGTTCTTCGGGGCCTTCGACTTCGACGGCATCGACCCGGTGTTGCCGAGCCGCACGTTCACCGGCAGGTACGACTTCGAGGTGGGCGGACGTGCAGTCGAACTCGTGGAGGTCGGTCCGGCACATACGCGAGGTGATGCATTGGTCTTCGTTCCCGATGCCAAGGTGGTCTACACCGGCGACATTCTCTTCATCGGAGGCACACCGATCGTGTGGGCAGGGCCGTTGTCGAATTGGATCGCAGCCTGTGACCTGATCTGTGAGGCCGATGTCGACCACATCGTGCCCGGACACGGTCCGCTCACCGACAAGGCAGGAGTCGTGGCGATCCGTGACTACCTGTCGTTCGTCGAGCGCGAGGCGACCGAGCGACAACGCGGCGGCATGGACGCATGGGATGCGGCACGCGACATCGCACTGAACGGGTTCGCCGACTGGGGTGAGTTCGGCCGTCTCGCGGTGAACGTCGACGCGGTGTACCGCACGCTCGACCCGTCACACAGGAGTCCGGACGTGGTGGAACAGTTCAGGCGCATGCACGCCATGGAGTCAGCCGGTCACTGAGCGGCGACGTCGTGCGGCGCCGGTTCTGGGTCGTGGGCCGTCGAACGGAGCGTGCGGCGTACGATCACGATCCACCCGCCGACTGCCACGAGTGAGAACAAGAACCACTGTCCCGCATACGACTGGTGTGACCCTTCGTCGAGTGGCGGGAGAGGAATCCGCGCCGGCCAGGTCCCCGGGGTCTCTGGCGCCTCCTGGGCCAGCAACAGAAACATCGTCTCGACAGTGCCGCCCGACTCGGTGATCGGTCGTGCGATGAGCGGTATGTCGAGACGTTGGAACTCGACCGTTCCCGCATCGACCGAGTCGACTGCACCGAGGGTTCCCCGTTTCTCGCTCTCTTTGAGGAAGCCGACAACGGTCATCGGCGCCGACGGCACGGCGGGTGCTTGTTCGACGAGGGGCACGAAGCCACGGTTGACGAAGATCCAACGCCCGTCCTCGGCGCGGAACGGAACGACCTGGTGGGTTCCGGCGATGCCCTCGGCCGATCGGTTCAGCACGGTGACGGCGCGCGCCGGGTCGTAGGCGCCGCGAACGATCACCGGACGCCACTCGTGCTCGTCCGGGTCGAGGTCGCCGCCGCCCCGGACATCTGAAATGTCGAGAGGTGCCTCGGCGGCGCGTGCCTCGATGACCGCGTTGGTGGCTCGCTTCTCGTCGAGGCGCGAGAGTTGCCAGAGGCCGAGGTTCATCATGACCGCGACCACGGCGACCACCAGCAGGTGGAGCCCGATCCAGCGGGGGGTGAGGAGACGCCGCATGCGACACGAACGCTACCGCTGGTCTCGCGGGCAGTACCGTTGCCCTGGTGGGGGAGACCAACTGGAGTGTCGACACGTTGACTGACCCGTGGTGGTCGGAGGTGTTCGGCACCGCCGTGCGGGCGAGCGACCCGACACGGATCGGTGACGGTCTTGTGGGTATGAACCTGCGGTTCGAACTCGACGGCGACGGTGTGCCCGCGAGCGTCGTGGTGAAACTGGCCTCCACCGACCCGACCAGTCGTGCGACGGGAATCGCGCTGCGCAACTACGAGCGGGAAGTGCGCTTCTACCGAGAGATTGCATCGACAGTCGACATCAGGGTGCCGCGTTGCCACCATGCCGACTGGAACCAGGCCACCGGTGACTTCGTGATCGTTCTCGAAGACATGGCGCCGGCCGAACAGGGAAACCAGATCACCGGTTGTTCGCTCGATCACGCTCGTCTCGCGGTGGACGAACTCGCTCGACTGCACGGTCCGCGGTGGAACGATGCGACCCTCCGCGAGATCGATTGGCTCGGCCGGCGTGAGACGGCCGACGACTCTGCGCAACTCGTCGGCATCTATCGCGCGGTCCAAGCCGGTTTCTTGGAGACATTCGGTGACGCACTGCGCGGCGTTGCCGGAGACACGGGCGTCGCGATGGTCGACGAACTGGGTCAGAAACTGCCCGGGTACGTGGCTGCGAAGAGCGAGCCCTACACCGTGACCCACGGTGACTACCGTCTCGACAACATGCTCTTCGGTACGTCGGCCGGAGGGGCTGCCTGCGCAGTCGTCGACTGGCAGACACCCGGGCACGGCAACGGCATCTCCGACCTCGCGTACTTCATCGGGGCGGGACTGCTGCCCGATGATCGCCGCCGACACGAATGGGACCTCGTCGAGCAGTACTGCGTCGGTGTCGAGTCGTACGGTCATGTGCTCGATCGGGGCTGGGTGCGCGAGCACTACAGGCGCGAGTCGCTCTCCGGGCTCGTCATGGCTGTCGTCGCGTCGCAGATCGTGCAACGCACTGATCGTGGCGACCAGATGTTCGCCGCGATGGCGACACGTCACGTGCTGCAAGCACTTGATCACGACTCATTGTCATTGTGCGGCTGAACGTCGAGTGGGGCTTTCCGCTTCGTCGCGTCATCTCACACCGCGTCACGGGGCGGTGAGTCCTCGCCATTCCACGAGATCACGCACCAACGAGTCGCGCTCCGGCTCACTCATGGTCTGGACAGAGGCGATGAGGGCCGATTCCGCCCCGACGGCCGCTAGCGCCTTGTTCAGCGCTCCCAGGGGGTCTGCGTCGTAGTCGTCGAGCAACTGTTCGACGTCACGCTTCGACAGACGCGCCACAGACCACTCCCTGTGCCAGCTCCAACTCCGCCCGCTGGAAGACGACACACCGTAGCGAGCAAGTGGCGTGCTGCCAACCGGCTCGGCAATGCCTTGCCGTGTCTTGCTACGGTTTGGCGGTCGGCGGGGGGTGCCGACGTGCGTCGGGGGGGCATATGACCACGTGGAACTACGGACTGATGTGGAAAGCGATCGCCGAGGCGTCACCGCAGCGGACTGCACTCGTGCACGGCGACATGGTGCGCACCTGGGGTGACTACCACCGTCGGGCGAACGCACTCGCGGCCGACATGCTCGCAGCCGGTCTCGGCAAGGACTCCAAGGTCGCCCAGTACCTCTACAACAGCCCCGAGTACTCAGAGAGTGTGTTCGCTTCGTTCCTCGCGGGGTTCGTGCCGGTCAACACCAACTACCGCTACGGGCCGGAAGAGATCGTCTACCTCTTCGACAATGCCGACGCCGAAGCGGTCGTCTTCCACGGCGTCTTCGCGCCACTCGTCGACCAGGTGCGCGGACGGCTGCCGAAGGTGAAGCGCTGGTACATGGTCTCAGACGAGGTGACCGAGGTGCCCTCGTGGGCGGTGCCGTACGAAAGTGTCGCCGATCGTTCGGTGCCCGACGTCGTGCCGCCGGCGCCGTTGACCGACGACAACATGTTGTTCCTCTACACCGGCGGCACCACCGGCATGCCCAAAGGTGTCATGTGGCGCCACGGCGATCTCGTGGAAGTTCTCGGATTCGGCGGCAACGCCCTGATGGGAATTCCGCCGGCTGCCGACATCGCCGAGATCGCATCTCGCATGAAGCCGGGCGAGGAAGGGCCGCGCAGTCTCGTGTGCTGTCCGTTGATGCACGGCACGGGTCAGTTCTCGGCCTTCATCAATTTCGCCACCGGCGGTGCTGTCATCACGCTCCCGAACAGGAACCTCGACCCCGAAGCCATCTGGTCGACGGTCGAGAGACGCAAAGCGAACGCAATCGTGATCGTGGGTCAGGCGTTCGCCGGGCCGATGCTCGAGCACCTCGACCAGAACCCCGGTCGCTACGACCTCTCGAGCGTCGTGCAGATGGGTTCGTCGGGAGTCATGTGGAGCCAGGAGAACAAGCAAGGTCTCCTCGAGCACGTGCCGCAGATGGCGATCACCGACTCGTTCGGGTCGTCGGAAGCAGTCGGCATGGGTGCATCTGTGTCGGTCAAGGGTGCGCCCGTCAAGACAGCCCAGTTCCAGCTCGGTCCACGCTGTGTGGTCTTCACCGAGGATGGTCGTCGTGTGGAGCCCGGCTCTGGCGAACGCGGATTGGTGGCAGTGGGCGGCGCGATTCCGCTCGGCTACTACAAAGACCCTGAGAAGACCGCCGCGACGTTCCGCACCTTCGAAGGTCGACGTTGGACGGTGCCGGGCGACTGGGCTGAAGTGAATGCAGACGGCACGTTGCACCTGCTCGGCCGCGGTTCGGTGTGCATCAACACCGGCGGAGAGAAGGTGTTCCCCGAGGAAGTGGAAGAGACTCTCAAGAAACACCCGTCGGTGCGCGACGCGGTCGCGGTGGGCATTCCCGACCCTCGTTTCATGGAGACGATCTGTGCCGTCGTCGAGACCGAAGGCGATGCGACGCCCACGCTCGAGGAGTTGGCCGAGCACGTGAAGTCGCACCTCGCCGGGTACAAGGCGCCGCGCCACCTGGTGCTCGTGCCCACCATCGGTCGCGCGCCGAACGGCAAGGTCGACTACAAGCGCCTCAAGCAGCACGCGCTCGACACGCTCGGGGTCGAGTGAACAACTCCGACGTGCTGCGCGAGCGCATCGCGTCGGGGACGGTGTTGATGCCGGGTGTGTGGGACCCGTTGTCTGCGTTGCTCGCCGAACAAGCCGGGTTCGACACCGTGTTCGTGTCGGGGTTCGCACTCGCAGGCACGTTGCTCGGCGTTCCCGACATCGGCATTCTCGGCCGCGCCGAGGTGGCCGATGCGGCCAGACGCATCAGTACCCAGGTTCCGGAGGTGTCGGTGGTGGTCGATGCCGACACCGGATACGGCGACGAATCTGAGGTGCGCCGCACCGTCGCTCTGTGGGAAGAGAGCGGTGCTGCTGGCATCTTCCTCGAAGACCAGGTGTGGCCGAAACGGTGCGGACACATGTCCGGCAAAGAAGTGGTCGAGGCGCGCGACTGGATCGCATCGCTCCGTGCGGCTCTGTCGGAGCGATCCGACCTCCATGTCACCGCGCGCACCGACGCACGAGCAGTGCACGGTCTCGACGACGCAATCGAGCGGGCCAAGATGGCCCGCGACCTCGGTGTCGACGCTGTGTTCGTGGAAGCACCGGAGTCGATCGAAGAGATGGAGCAGATCGCCTCGTCGCTCGCGGGTGTCACTCTCGTCGCGAACATGGTGGAAGCGGGCAGGACGCCCCTTCTCACCCCCGAAGAGTTGGCCGAGATGGGCTTTCGGCTGGTGGTCTCACCGCTGTCAGGTCTGTTGTCGGCCGCCAAGGCCCTCGGCGATGCCTACGTGCGTCTGCGGCGCGAGGGCACATTGCGCGGCCACCCCGACACCCACGTGTCGTTCAACGACTTCACGTCCCTTGTCGGGCTCGAGAAACACCTCGCCAACGACCCCCACGACCGCTAGCCTTCGGCAAAGCATTAGGAGAGACCGTCAGGTCCGGCAACCGGGGTGAAAGCCGCACGGTGCCTCCCCGTCGCAAAACGGGGGATGTGGTCCCGAAGGGGCAACAGGCCGGCCGACTCTCCCGAGTGCGCATCAACAGACGCCGATGCTCGAAGGAGGGACAACCATGTACACGCCGTACCACGGTGATGGTCCCTACCCGGCGAGTGGTGCGTGGACGCCCGACCAACCGACCGGCGACCGCAAGTTCTTCTCGTTCGCGACCCAACGCCCGTTCTCGTTGGAGTGTGGCGAGCGTCTCACGAATGTGACCCTGGCGTACGAGACGTGGGGCACACTGAACTCCGACGCATCGAACGCCGTGCTGGTGTGTCACGCATGGACCGGTGACAGCCACGCGTCGGGTCCGGCCGGTGTCGGACATCCGACGCCCGGATGGTGGGAAGGAGTGGTCGGCAGGGGGCATGCCATCGACCCGGAACAGTTGTTCATCGTCTGTGTGAACGTGCTGGGCGGGTGTCAGGGCTCGACCGGCCCGGCGTCGCCGCACCCCGACGACGGTCGCCCGTACGGACTCCGTTTCCCGGTGGTCACGATCCGTGACATGGTTCGCGCACAAGCGCACCTCGCCGATCATCTCGGAGTTGCACGGTGGCACGCCGTCGTCGGCGGATCGATGGGCGGCATGCAGGCACTCGAGTGGGCGATCATGTTCCCTGACCGTGTCGGTGCGCTGCTGGCGATCGCCACCAGCGCCGAAGCGAGCGCCCAACAGATCGCATGGGGTGCGATCGGTCGTCGCGCGCTGTGGATGGACCCGAACTACCACGGCGGTGACTACTACGACGCGGGCCCGGACGGCGGTCCGTGGCGTGGTCTTGCGATCGCACGTCAGATCGCACAGGTCACGTTCCGCAGCGACACCAAGTTCAACGAGAAATTCGGACGCAATCTCGCGCGCGACAGCTTGTTCGAAGACGGCATCGACTTGTTCTCGGTCTTCGACGTGGAGGGGTATCTCGACTACCACGGTGACAAACTCGTGCGTCGGTTCGATGCGAACAGTTATCTCTACATCGGCAAGGCGATGGATCTGCACGACGTGGCCCGTGGTCGCGGCGGGCTCGACAAGGCCCTGGCTCGCATCGCAGCGCCGACTCTGACCGTGTCGATCGATTCCGACATTCTGTATCCGAAGTACCAACAGGAGATGATCCACTCCCGACTCGCGTCGCGTGACCCTCGCACGACGCACGTGGAGGTGTCGAGCCCCGAAGGACATGACGGCTTCCTGATCGAGACCGGTGCGATCGGATCGGCGATTTCTGACTTCCTCGACAGGCTCTGAACACCCGTCGTTCGCGTCGCCTCAGTTCGGAAGCCGGTCGTCGAGGATCGAAGCCAGCGGGCCGTCGCGGCGGGTGCGCACCAGCACCGGGTCATGCGGCCCGAGCGTGTACACCGAGTGCGTCTCGTCTCGGTCGACGCCGGCCACGATCCACTCGCCCGAGAGGCGTCCGAGTGCCAGCGACGACTGCCGGAGGGCGACACGGTCGCCCGAGATTCGCCCGTGAACCCGTACCCAGCGCCCCGGCCGGCCGTGTCCGTCGTCGAGCCGACAGGCAAAGGTGATGAAGCGGCGTTTGTCACGCGAGACCCACTGGGGCTGGCGCGGTGCGAGCCAGACGGTGGCTGCCACGAGAAGCCCGATGAATCCGAGCGACGTGACAGCATTCCACACAGGGCCATTGTCGCAGAGCCGGGTCCTTGTCCGAGATGCGTGAGAGAATGAGGGGGTGCAGCCCGCCCCTGTGATGGCCTCGAGCCTGCTGGTGAACGTGATCGGTGTGGGTCTCGTCGTGATCGGTGTGGTGCTGATCTTCGTCACGGTCGCTTTCTGGCGGTCGGCGGTGGAAGACCCGGACGTGCTCGCGCCGCTCGAGGTGATGGGAGACAGACGGTTCGCTCGCGCCGACGACGAACGGCGCATCGAATACCTGAACGATGCACGTCCAGCCGGAGCCGAGACCGTGTCGGCGAGTGCTGCGCCTCCTGTTCTGGTGCGCGAACCGGTGTCCGAGCCCGTACGGCCGTTCCGTGACCCGTTCCCGCACGACGATGATGCGGTCGACGTGGTGGACCGACCGCGTCCGGTCGTGCCCGACATCATCGACCCGTTGTTGAGCCAGCGTCGACCGGTGGCAGACACCGCCGACGACCCAGACTCATTGTGAGACGCGACAACACCAACCCCAGACCACAAAGGAGAGACCAATGGCAGCATTCGACCCCGACGAGATGATCGCCCGCTACCGCGAGCGGGCCGCGGCTGTGCGGCGACGACCGTTGCCGCCGGTTGCCGGAGAGGAGCGTCAGCTCTTCATTGCCCAGGCCGAGACCGACTTCATGGATTTCGCGATCATCGGCGATGCGACCGCCACTCTCGAAGACGGTGTACTCACCTTGCGTGTCGATCTGAACGCCAAGAAGTGACCGACAGTTGAGCACCTCCACTGCACGTCAGCGACTTCGCCAACGCGACGACATTCACGTCATCGCCGCGGTGACGGCGGTGGTGGCATGGGGTGTCGGGCCGATCATGAACAAGGCGATGACGGTGGACACGCCGGCCATCGTGTTCTGGCGCATGGCGGTCGGCGTGCCGCTCATGTTCTTCATGGCCCAACGCGTCGGCGGCGGTCTGTCGCGTGACGTGCTGCGCCGCACAGCGCTTCCGGGGTTGTTGTTCTCGCTCTCGTTCATCACCGGTTTCGCATCGGTGAAGATGACGTCGATCGCCAATGCGACCTTGGTGACGAACCTCCAGCCGGTGCTGGTGCTCTTCGTCGCGCCGAGACTGTTCGGTGAGCGTCTCCAGGCCCGACAACTCGGACTGGGTGCGGTGTCGATGGGCGGCGTGCTCGTGGTGGTGCTGGCGGCCGCGTCGACGTCGGGTGCGAACTGGACGGGCGACCTGATGGCGGTCGCCAACGTGGTGCTGTGGACCGGTTACTTCCTGTTGGCCAAACGTCAGCGAGTCGACGGTGTCGATTCGTGGTCGTTCCTTGCCGGTGTGTTCCTGTGGGCTGCGGCGGTCGTCTTGCCGTTCGGGCTCGTGGCATCGAATGACCTCGGGGCGATGACTGCACTCGACTGGTGGTGCGTCATCGGAATGGCGATAGGCCCGGGAGTGGTCGGACACGGTCTGATGACGTGGTCTCAGAGTCATCTCGACGTGACGCTGGCGTCCATTCTCGGTCTCTTGAGTCCGGTGGTCTCGACAGCACTCGCATGGGTGGTGTTCGGTGAGTCACTGACGGCGCTACAGATCGTGGGGGCCGGCATCGTCATCGGCTCGCTCACGATGCTCGTGCGAGACCAGCGGGGCCCGACCGCTGAGGCCGCGGCGACACCCGAACAGCTGTAGGAATCGCGCCCCGTTGCGGGCGGGATGTCGCTCGCTAGACTCCATGTCCTACGCGGACGTGGCTCAGTTGGTAGAGCATCACCTTGCCAAGGTGAGGGTCGCGGGTTCGAATCCCGTCGTCCGCTCCAGATGCGGTAAAGGTCAGTCGCGGACCCAGTTGCCGTGGAAGCCGAACGGCACGCGCTGAGGCAGCTTGACCCGGGCGACATAGCCGCGCGAGAAATCCTGTGCGTCGATCACCACAAACTCGGCCGAGTCGTCGCTGCCGTCGTGCACGAAGGTCAGCAGCCATCCGTCATCTTCGTCGGTGCTGCCAGGGCGACCCACGAAGACCGGCTCGCCGGCTGCCCGGTGGGGGCCATGGTCGAATTCCTCGCGGCGTCCGGTGACAAGGTCATGCTTGACGGTCGGCCAGTGCATGCTGGCCGAGTCGACCCGGGCGCAGTAGCCGTACCGGTAGGGCTTGCCGGTGAGTGCGCCACGGTGTCGGGGGAACTCGTTGACCTTGTCGTCGATGGTGGTCACGCTGACGGTGCGTGTTGCAGGGTTCGCCTCCCAACGCACGAGGCGGGGGAGAGAATCGCCGAATGGGCCGTTCAGGTCGTTGCGCATCATCGTGTCGTAGAAACACACGTCGAGGATCACCGTGCCCGACGTGGTGTCGTAGGCGTTCATCGGGTGGAAGACGTAGCCCACCGGAACATCGATCCACACGATGTCGGCTGCTGTTCCCTCGCGCGGCATGAGCCCGATGCGATTGCCGTAGTTGTCGTCCCATTTGAACGGGAATCGGCGACCGGAGAATGCGGCGTCAAGATCGACCAACACCGGCTGGTCGTAGATCACGATGTACTTTTCGGTGATCGAGACATCGTGTGCCATCGTCATACCTGGCAGCGGAATGTCGACGGTGCGGTTCACTCGTCCGTCGGTGCCGACCCGTACGTACTGAACATGGTCCAACCACTGTGCCCAGGCGTATGCGATGGCGTGCATCTCGCCCGTTGCGGGGTCGACTTTCGGGTGTGCAGTGAAGGCACCGGGCAGGGTGCCGAAGAAGTCGTTGCGGCCGACCGTCTCGAGTTCATATGTGAGCTCGACGGGGCACCCGCCGGCTTCCACCATGGCCCACGTCGTTCCTGCGAATCCGCCGACGTTGGTGTTCGGGCCGCTTGGTGAGTTGTTCCAGTTGCGGCCCGGAATGTCTGGCAGTCCGCGAGCAGCACTCACGGTCGACGAGCCGACATAGCGATTGCGGTACCACTCGGCTCGTCCTTCTCGCAGACGGATGCCGTGCACCATTCCGTCCCCGATGAACCAGTGATAGCTGGCCGAGTCGGTGACTTCCATCGGGTTCGGACCGTTGCGCAGATACCGACCGTTGAGGTCGAGAGGCAACTCGCCGATGACCGGCAGATCGAATGCGGTGACTTCCTCGGCGACCGGGGCGTAGTTGCCGGTCAGGTACAAGTTGGCCGATTGTGCGTCGATGGTGTCAGTCATGAGACAGTGTCTAACGGACTACCTAGACACTGTCAAGTAAAGGGTGCAAGGGTCACGCGGGCGTCTTCGATGATGCGGTCCGTCACGCGAAGCAACGCAACTCCGAGAGCGTGTTTCCTGACCCTCACGACATTGGCCATGTGGGTCCAACCGTCGGGGTGGTTGTCAGCCTCGTGGGTGATCCTCACCACGCGGTAGCGGGTGTAGATCTCGCCATCTGGTGACACCTCCGTGAAGTCAAGGTCGTCGATCACCGAGAATGCGTCGAAAGCTTCCGAGAGAATGCGAAACCAGCGGTCAGTCACCGTCGTATCTCGACTTCAGATCTCACGCAAGATCGGGCACGACGATCTGTGCGGCTCTCACCACGGCGAGATGTGTGCGAGTCGCGAGGTCGTTCGTGACCAGGAGACCTTCGATTCGGTTGCGAATTTCCTGGATGGAACGGGAGGTCACCAGTGCGATGTTGTGATCGTCGAGACCTGCCCCGACCAGGTCGGCGATCTGGCCGTCGATCATCTCGTCGACGACGAGTGTGCGGGCCAGAAGAGCATGAGGAACTCCGAGATCGGCGACGATCGAGTCCTCAGCCAGGCGATGACGTCCATCGACGATCTCCGTCAGCCTCTTGACGACCGCGTTGGAGTCGTCTCGTACCGGCAAGATGCTGTCGAAGCCGTAGGCGAGCGACCTCACGATCGCCGCCGGGGTGGGCGATTCGGAAGCGGCGACGAGTGCCGGCGGAACTTCTTCCGGCAGGGCCCCCGAGAGTCGCAATGCCCGTGCGACGTCGGAGAGATGCTCGGACATGACGAGCGCATCAAAGTTCTGGGTGCGAACAGCCTCGAACGTGTCGCGTCCGGTGTGCGCCTTTCCGATGACCTCCACCTGGGGGTGCGACTTCAGGTCGTCAACCAGTGCCGAGAGGCGTTCGGTCGCTGCTGTCGCGGCGAAAAGTCTGATCACTGCCACGAACCTCCGAATCTGGGTCGGGCCGAATCCCGATGACTGACACTAGTGCTCATTGCCGTCGCTGCTCAGGGATAGAGGGCGACCCTGACGGAGGTGAAGTCGTTGGTCCAGACGTTGGTGGCAAGTGTCAGCGCCCCCGACGCGACCTGGCCGGTGTAGGCGGCGACTTCGGTCGTGCCGTTCATGAAACTGAACGTGCCGTTGGTGCATGCCGCTGCGATTCCAGTGATGGTCACGGCAGTGATCTTGACACCGTTGTTCCTCGTCGTTCCGTAGGTGTACGAAGTGGTCACACCGTCTGAGTCGCATGCACCGACGGCGGTTTCGCCGACGGCTGGCATGATCGGGTTTTCGACAGTGAGTGCGTCGTAGGCTGCGACAGCGAGGGGAATCGCCACCAGCCCGAACATCGCTGTTGCAACTTTCTTGGCGACTCGCCGCCGTGTGGGTCTGCTTGTCATGTGTGCCTCCTTGGTCGTTGGGGAATGCCATGGATAGGCCGTAAGAGCCGGAGTTCACACCTCCGGAGACGACTCGGTATCTAGATGGGGCGCGAGTGACTCCTGTCTGTTGCGGGGCGAACAACTGCGTACCCGAAGAGGTACACATCGCCCGGGCTCGAACACCCACGCTCCGCTTCGATGGCGAGATGCGATGCACGAAGACATCCTCGGTTGTCATCACCGCAGCACTGCTCGTCGGTGGTTGCCGGACTTCGAACGACGCGCTGACCCCGACGGAGATCGGCGATGCGTTGCTGACGGTCACCGACATGGGAACCGACTGGCAGGAGACGCAACGCGACGTGTTCGACCAGCGAGAGGTCGAGAATCCGGTGCTCGATGCGGGGGTGTTCTGTCCGGCCGCCGAGGTCGACGTCGCAGAACTCGAGAGCCTCGCCGGTCAGTCGGGTGCCGACGTCGAATTCCAGAAGAAGGACGGCTCGGCCGCTGTCCGACTGCAGGCATGGAGCAGTGCGGATGCGGCAGACTTCGCCGAGGTCATCGTCGGTGCAGCCGCCGCGTGCGCCGGCTCCGAGTGGTCGGATCAGTTCGGAACGTCGAACACGTTCGAGAACGTCGACGGACCAGAGATCGGCGATTCCTCGGTCCATTGGTCTGTCGCCACGCTTCCCCCGTCGGACAGCGATGACAAGTTCGCATCCGTGGGGCGCGTGAGCGTCGTCAGCAAAGGCGAGATGGTCATCGTCATGCAGTGGGGGACATTCGGCACGTCGGTGAGCGACCTGGACTTCGATGTCACCACATGGGCGGAGAAAGTCGGCCAGGCATACCAACTCCTCGATGACGCGACGTGACAGGCAGTTCTCGGGGAGAGACGCCGTGTCGACTCCGTCGAGTCGATTTCGTTGGGTCAGTGCCGAGTGAGATCTGAGAGCAGTTGGTCGAGTTCCCCAGCCGGCATCTTGGCCTCGAGAATCGATGCGAGAACGTGGTCTTCCTTGGCGAAGTGAGACATCACCAGTGCGTAGAGACCGTAGAGAACGCGGCGCAGTTCGCGGATCGTGTGTTCGCCCAGGTCGTGACCGTCGGTGATGGCGGCGTTCAGTGACGTGAGTTCGTCGGTGTAACGGGCGATCTCGGTGTGTTCATGTTGCATGGTGCGCGCGGCGCCGGGTGCGTGGAGCGACTGTTCGAACGCCCGGTAGAGGATCTCGTTCTCGCTGTGCGCATGCGGAATCAGTTCGTGCAGGAGGAATCCCACGGCCGATTCGGTGAGGTCGCGCAGGACATGGTTCGGCACCTCGCCGACGGCATCGGCTGCCGTTCGTATGGCCTCCACGTGTGGTCTCAGATGCGAGTGCTCTGCGGTGATGTGGTCTTTGAGTCGGCTCATTGAGTGCTCCTTCACGCTGTGAGCAGAGCACGGTACGGGTCGGTCTCACTCTCACGTGACTGTGATCGTCACCGTTCGCTTCGATTTCTTACCTTTCGACGAGACAGTCACCGTGGCGGTGCACTTGCCCTTCTTCAGGCCTTGTACCGAGGTCTTCACGACTCTGCACACTTTGCGATGTCGCGTCGACACCGAAACACTCACCTTTGCGCCCCGTGGAACGGTCAACCTCGCGGCTCGCGCGAGTGCGGCGCCGGACACTGCCCGGTTGCGCCTCACCTTGGCGGTCGCGACACGTTGGCTGAGAGCCACCTTGACCGTCGGTGCCGAGTGGGTGAAACCGGTGGCGGCGACCTTCAACCACCCGTCAGTCTCGCGCACGTTCGTGACGGCTGTCCCCGTGTCTCCGTCTTCTTCGACCACCGAGACCAGTCCGGTCACCGGGGCATCGGTGAACCCGTAGAAGCAGCGCGCCACGTCAGATCGCATGTGCAGGTGGTACGCACCCCTGAACACGTCACCAGTGCGGGTGTAGTGCGGTGCGGCGACCTTGTAGTCGATGCTCTTGGTCTCTGCATTGAATGCCGGAGGTCCACTGCCGTAGATCATGGCGTTCGTCGTGACGATTCCCTTCACGCCCGAGCCATCGGTGAGGCACTTGCCGGCCTTGTTCATTTCGACGTCTTCGAGAGTGCGAACTCGCCAGATCCATGGCGCGTAGTCGGCTTTGTCGTCGATCAGATCCTTGACCAGGGCCAACTGGGCGAACGCCTCGTCTGCGTACGACTTGAATCCGTACTCGGCATTGCGTCGGGTGAGGTCGGTCAGGTCTTGGCCCCCCGGTTGACGAGAGCCGCCTCGTCCGTACGGGCCGTTCGGTCCGAACGCAGTCCGTAAGTTCTCTGAGTACGCCGAGTGTTGCTGGGCGACCTGGAATGCGGGCACTTGCACCGGGGCCGCGCTCACGGTGACCTCAGTGGTACTGCCGTTCTTGGTGAACGTGATCGACGGCTCGTTGATCCGACCGTGCAACCAACCGGCCGGCTCGGTGTGCAGACGAACTTTGACGGTGAAGCGGGTGTCGGCGGGAAATGATCGGCCGAGCATGCACGAGCCCGACTCTCCCCAGTAAGCACAGCGAAACCGACCGCGGTCGTAGGCCGGACCGGTGATGCGCCCTGGCTCCGCCCACTTCGCCATTTCGTATTCCGGACGCGGATCAGCGTCAGCCTTGAACGACACCGGTGTCAGGACAATCTGGAAGGTGGCGGCTGCGCGACGGGCAGTCGATCCACGGAGTCGTGCAACCACCATGTACATGTCGCCTCCAACGTGCGGAGCGCCGGGAATCTTCCACACACTGGGTGCTCGTCCGGTGGGGAGTGCAAGAGACGGGTCACCGGTGTAGCTGTGTGGACCGGTGTCGGGGTAGTACCGGTCGAAGGTGCCTTCAGTGTTCCCGGTTGCTGTCGCAGCCGAGACCGAGTCGATGCAGTCGACCTCGGTTGTCGTCGTGCACACAGGCAAGTGCGCGACAAACCACATGCTCCTTCCGGCGCAGCCGGGGTCGGTGGGGCCCGAACAGAACGGCTGGCCAGGAACGAAAGTCTGCGCAATGGTCAACATCGACGGTGGGTCGACGCGTTCGTCTTCCAATGAATCATCACTGAAGAGGTGAAGGCTGCCGGACTCGGCATGATCTCCGAGCGGTACTTGATTGTCGTCGAACTCGGTCGACCCGCTCGCGACCTGTGCGACAATTGCACTCGACATCACTGCTGCCAGGACGATCGCCACACGCGCAAGACGGTTCGCCATTTCGTACACCCCCACCGCACTAGTTTTCGTGCGTCGTGTCACATCGTACGACGAGGGTCAGTCGGGGGTCATCATGGTGCAGTTCGGAGTTCACATCGGTCCGCAGAACGCGAGTGTCGGAGAACTGCGTGAATTGTGGAAGTGGCTCGACGCAACGGGCATCGACTGGATCTCGTTGTGGGACCACCTCTACGAAGCGCCACCCGCCGGCGGTACGCAGCCACACTTCGAGGCGTTCTCGATGCTCGGCGCGCTCGCAGTCGACACGTCGCGGGCCCGTCTCGGATGTCTCGTGTTCTGTTCGCAGTACCGCAACATCGGCGTTCTCATGAAGGGCGCAATCTCGGTCGACCACCTGAGCGGCGGTCGCTTCGAACTCGGCATGGGGAGCGGCTGGCACGACCAGGAGGCGACCTCATTCGGCATCGATTTTCCGTCAGTGGGTGAGCGCTTCAAGGTGCTCGAGTCTCAGTTGCACGCAATCGACGCATGGAGGCGCGGCGAACGCGTGACCCAGTCGTCGCCGGGTGTCGAGTTGCGCGATGCGGCGATGGTTCCCGGGGCGGTCGGTCGGCTCCCGTTGTGGATCGGAGGCACAGGCAAGACCAAGACACTGCGGTTCGCCGGTGCCCACGCCGACGGATGGAACGCGGCATATGTGAGCAGCGATTCGTATCGCGAGTTGAACAGCATCTTGGACGGCTGGTGTACCGAGGCTGGTCGTGATCCGTCGGCAGTGGAAAGAAGCATCAACTTGTCGTGGGGCGTCTCTCGCGACGACATCGGTGTGGTCACGCAACAGTTGAGGAATCAATGGGGCGACGCGGCTGATCGCATCATCTCCGGCTCATTGCTCGGTCGGCCGTCTGATGCCGTCGAACAAATTGCACGGTTCGTCGACGCCGGCGCAACGCTGGTGAACATCGCCATTCGGCCGCCGTGGGACGCGGACCTTCTCGCTGAGTACGTCGAGACGGTTGTGCCGGCAATGCGCAAAGAGTTCGGGTGATCGAACGGTCACGATGAATCGCTCGTAGGCTCGTCATCGATGAAGATCGGCGTTCAACTGCACCCACAAGCCACCACGGTCGACGAACTGCGCGCGGCGTGGCGTGCCGCCGACGCGATGGGTGCCGACTCGATCTTTGTATGGGACCACTTCTATCCGCTCTACGGAGATGGCGATGCGGCTCACTTCGAGGCGTACACGCTGCTCGCAGCCATGGCGGCCGATACCTGTCACTCACAGATCGGTGCCCTCGTCACCTGTTTCTCCTATCGCAATGCGAACCTGCTCGCCGACATGTCGCGCACCATCGACCATCTGTCGAACGGTCGCTTCATTCTCGGTATCGGCTCGGGGTGGTTCGAGCGCGACTACACCGAATACGGCTACGAGTTCGGCACGGCGGTGGGTCGTCTGCGTGCACTCGAAGCAGGAATCCCCGTCATCAAGGAGCGTCTCGCGCGTCTCAACCCCGGGCCGGTGAACGGGTCCATTCCGTTGATGATCGGCGGAAGTGGCGAAAAGATCACGTTGCGCCTCACGGCCGAGCATGCCGATGCGCACAACGCGTTCGGGCCGGTGGAGAACTTCCGTCACAAGATGGAGGTGCTCGACCGTTGGTGTGCAGAAATCGGGCGGAACCCCCGCGAGATCGAACGAACGGTCGCCGTGCGTCCGGATGAACTCGGGTCTGTGGCAGCGTTCGAAGATGCCGGTGCAGATCACGTGATCGTGATGTTGGGGGCTCCGTTCGATCTGACATCGGTCGAGAAGGCGCTCGCGTCCCGCTGAGTCACGCGGTGTCGGTGCGCGACTACGGTTCGTGACATCACCACGACACAGCCGCGTGGGTAGGGGGGATCATGGACTTCGAGACCGTTCTCTACGGGGTGAGCGACGGCGTCGCCACCGTCACGTTGAACCGCCCGGAGGCGATGAACGCGTGGACTGCTCAACTCGCCGATGACTTGGCGCTGGCCATGGGGGCAGCCGACGCCGACGATGACGTCCGGGCGGTGGTCGTGACCGGCGCGGGGCGTGCCTTCTGCGCAGGTGCCGACCTGAGCGGGGGCGAGGGCGGGTTCGCCCCCGGTGCCAGACGAGCCGACGACGCGCCCCGACTCATGCCCTACAAGGTGAGGAAGCCGGTCATAGCGGCCATCAACGGTCACGCGGTCGGTGTCGGCATCACGTATCCGATGTTGTGCGACATCCGGATCGCCGCGAGCGAGGCGAAGATCCAGTTCGCCATGGTGCGACGGGGAATTCTTCCCGAGCTCGGATCGCACGTCATGTTGCCCCGCGTCGTCGGGTTCTCCCGTGCCGCTGAACTGCTGCTCACTGGCACGCTGATGTCGGGCGACGAGGCTGCGGCTCTCGGGCTCGTGTCACGTGCTCTGCCGGCCGCAGAAGTACTTGCTGCTGCGCTCGAGATTGCTCGCGACATCGCCGTCAACGTAGCGCCGGTGTCGGCTGCGCTCTCGAAGCAGATGCTGTGGGAGGGAATCACGTCCGGTCTCGACGACATGATCGCAGCCGAGGGCCGCATCATCGCCGACATGGCACGCAGCCCCGATGCCGCAGAAGGAGTCAGGGCGTTCTTCGAAAAGCGCGCACCGAAGTGGACGATGACTCTCTCTGGCGACCTCGCCCGATTTCGACACTAAGGTCCGCACATGAAGACAGCCCAGATCAACGGAACGACGGTCGCCTACGACGACACAGGCGGCAACCTGCCGCCTGTCGTCTTGTCGCACGGGTTCTTGATGGATCACTCCATGTTCGATGCACAAGTCGAGGCACTGCGCGCGACACACCGTGTCATCACCTGGGACGAACGCGGTTTCGGCGGCACCCGGGCCACCGGCGAGTTCACCTACTGGGATTCGGCGAACGACGTGCTTGCGCTCATGGATCATCTCGGGATCGACTCGGCCGTGGTCGGCGGTATGTCGCAGGGCGGCTTTCTCAGTCTGCGCGTCGCGCTCACTGCTCCCGATCGTGTGACGGCTCTCGTGCTCATCGACACCCAGGCGGGAACCGAAGACCCGGCCACGGTCGAGCCGTACAACCAGTTGCATGCCGCATGGGTGGAGCACGGGTCGGCGGCGGTGCAGGACGTGATCGCGAGCATCATCCTCGGGCCGGGCGAGTGGGGCTCGTGGTTCGACAAATGGTCGACCATGCAGCCAGACCAGTTCACCGCCGCCTTCCACTGCCTCATGCACCGTGACGACATCACGCCCCGATTGGGCGAGATCACCTGCCCGGCCCTGATCATCCACGGCACCGCCGACATCGCCATTCCGATGGAGAAGGCCGAGATTCTGCGTGACCAGATCGCCGGGCCGACCACCTTGGTGGCGATCGACGGCGGTCCTCACGCCGCCAACATGACTCACCCGGGGCCCGTGAACGAGGCGATTCTCCGGTTCTTGTCCGGACTCTCCTGACTGGGAGAATGACCGCACAGCGACGGGCCACGGGGGACCCGTCCACACACGAAGGGTGAGGTGCCGTCGTGCCGCTCGAACTCGATCTCGGACCTGCAGCGACCAAGTTCCGCGCCGAATTGCGCGACTGGTTGGAGGCGAACAAGCCGGCTGAATTGATCGGCATGTCGTCAGACATGGCACAGCGCAGCGACATTCCCGCGGTGCGTGAATGGGCTGACACGTTGACGGCCGCCGGCTACATGTGCGTGTCGTGGCCGAAGGAGTACGGCGGCGCAGGTCTCACCGGGGTCGAAGTCGCGGTGTTGAACGAGGAGTTCGCACGCGCCCGGGTTCCGCGCGTCACCCGTGGAATGGGCGAGTGGCTGGTGGGTCCTTCGATCATCGTGTGGGGGTCCGAGGAACAGAAGAAGAAGTTCCTGCCCCGGATCATCGACGGCACCGATCGCTACTGTCAAGGCTTCTCCGAACCCGATGCGGGTTCCGATCTTGCATCGTTGAAGACCAAGGGTGTCATCGACGGCGAAGAGATCGTCATCACCGGTCAGAAGGTGTGGACCTCCGGCGCACAGGCCGCCAACATGATGTTCTGTCTCGCGCGAACCGACGACAACGCACCGAAGCACGCGGGAATCTCGTACGTGCTGTTGCCGATGTTCACCGACGAGGGTTCGTCGAACGGCATCGAGCTCCGACCGATCAAGCAGCCGCACGGTGTCTCGCACTTCACCGAGACGTTCCTCACCGAGTCGCGCGCGCCGGTCGCCAACATCATCGGCGGCATGAACAACGGATGGCGTGTCACCATGACCACGCTCGGCAACGAGCGCGGCGGACATGCCACCACCCAGCACGTCGAGTACACGAAGCAGTTCTGGGAAGCAGTCGAGATGCTGAAGAAGTCGGGCAAGACCTCCGATCCGGTGATCCGCCAAGAGCTCGCGTGGGCCTACAGCCACGTCGAGATCATGCGCTTCCAGGGTCTCAAACTCTTGTCGGAGGTCATCGCGCGCAAGGAGCCGGGTCCGGCGGCGTCGATCAACAAGATGTTCTGGTCGGAGTACGCCCAGAAGTTCACCGAGCGCATGATGAACGCGCGCGGGGCCGAGGCGATGCTCATCGAAGACGGCACCAACGGCAAGTACGTGGCTGACCGGTGGACGTCGATGTTCTTCCAGCATCGTTCGTCGACGATCTGGGGTGGCACCGCCCAGGTGCAACGCAACATCGTGGGCGAGCGGGTTCTCGGCCTTCCCAAAGAGCCCGATCCGTCGAAGCAGCGCTGAACCAGCGCCCTGTAGGGCACCCGACGGCGCAGCCCCCGACTACTTGGTCTTGCCCGACGAGAGTCTGAATCTGATCGGAACTTCGAGGCTGTTGCTCGAACGTAGCCCGCGACCGGCTCTGTACATCTGTGCCGGTCGTCCGGGGGAGGAACCGAAGTCGGCGTACTCCTCGAGCGGTTCCACGAAACCGGGAACCTTCTCCACCTTGCGTCTGAAGTTCGCCGGGTCGACTTCCGACTGCAGGAAGGCTTCGTAGACACCACGGAGTTCGCTGATCGTGAACTTCGGCCTGCAGAATCCGATCGCGACGCTCGTGTCTTCGAGCATCTTGGTTGCCAGTCGTCTCGCATCGTCGATGATCTTGGCGTGGTCGAACTCGAGTACGCCCTTGGGCTGCAGGTCGACGAAACGCACGAACTCGGCATGTTCGGAGTGCTGGTCGGGTCGCAGTGCTCCTGGGTGCGGCAACAACGCCAGGTAGGCGATCGAGAACGCACGCCAGCGCGAGTCCCGGTCGGGGTCGCCGTACGCGCGTACCTGGAGCAGGTCGCGTCGGTTGAGGCGAATGCCCGTCTCTTCGGCGACCTTGCGGACGGCTGTCTCTTCGAAGCGCTCGCTGTCGCCCACGAGGCCCCCCGGGAGTGCCCACCGGCCCTTGGCGGTGCCCGGACGGCGCATCACGAGAACCTCGAGACGATCTTTGGCGGCGAGCGAGCGGGCTTGGTTGATCGTGAAGACGACGGTGTCGACGTAGACGTAGAAGTCCTTCTGGACGGTGCGACGTGTGGGGGTCATGGGCAAATCCTGTCAGATTCGGGACGAAAACACATCTATTTCCCCACATTTTTCGTCACTTCTGGTCTGAGGACGCTCGAGAAGGTCAAAAATACAGGAATGTATACTGGTCTGTTGTACCCGAAACGGTGAGACACCGGCTTGGTACAACTGTGCACGAGCGGCCGGATGCTCCGGTCGAGAACAGGAGATACATGACCCCACGACCCATCTCAGACCACATTGCAGCACTCACCCGCGGGCTCACCAGGGCCCAGCGCGACCGAGCGATCGGCATCATCATCGGATCAGCCGTGGGCGATGCTCTCGGCGGACCGTTCGAATTCGGCGACCCGGGCATGTACTCCGACGAGTTCCCCCGACCGGTGCTGTCAGGTGTCGGCGAAATGGTGGGTGGCGGTGGTTTCGGGTGGGCTCCCGGTGAATTCACCGACGACACACAGATGGCACTGGCGCTGGCGGCCGCGCTCGTCGAGGCCGGTGGTTTCGATCCCGCCGTCGTGTGGCGCCATTTCACCGTGTGGGCCAAGGGTGCAGTCGATGTCGGCATCACCACGCGTTATGCGTTGTCGAACGAATCGCACGAAGGTGCCGCAAAGATCGCTCACGACAAGACAGGTGGACGCAGCGGGTCGAACGGAGCAGTCATGCGCATTGCGCCGGTGGCGGTGTGTGGGGTGCGGCTCGGCCGCGATGCCACGGTCGAACTGGCAGCAGCGCAGGCCGCGCTCACTCACTTCGATCAGGTAGCGGCCGCGGCGGCCGTGTTCGTCGCCGAGGTGGCGCGTGCCACGGTGGTTCACGGCGACTTCGCGGCTGCCGTGCACGATGCGACCGAGATGATGCCGTCCACGCGGTTCGCAGATGTCTTCGCAACCCAGTTGGCTCCGGCGCTCGACGAGTCGTGGTCGCCCGAGACCGACGACGGGCCGTCCAACGGCTCGGCACGTACCGCCACGGCACAGGCATTGTGGGCTGTGCGCCACGCCGACTCGTTCCACGATGCGATCGTGGCCGCCGTCGACCTGGGCGGTGACACCGACACGGTGGCTGCGATCGCAGGTGTCATGGCCGGTGCCAGGTTCGGTTTCCAAGCCATTCCCTCGCGCTGGTCGACATACGTGCACGGAACGGTCGACTCGCCGACGGGTCGTCGTCACTACACCTCGCAAGACCTGGTCGATCTCGGTCGTGTGCTGCTCGGTCTCGGTGTCTCGAAACCGAACCCGCCGCAGGCGCACCGCAAGTTCGGCAAGTTGCACCCAGCGGGAGTGTGGGCGGCGAATCTCGGCGGTGCCGAGGATGCGCCAGCGCACTTGGCTGTCGTGTCAATGTGCCACACCGAGGGTCGACTCGACGACCGCGCGTTGCGTCGCCAGGTGTACTTGATCGACGATCATGGTGACCACAACCCGAGTCTGCACTCCGCGGTGCTCGACGTGGTCGACACCATCGATGCGTTCCTCGCCGACGGTCGCGAGGTACTGGTGCACTGTCATGGCGGTGCGAGCCGCACAACACTCGCGCTGCGTGCGTGGTACATGCGCACCAACGGGGTCGACCACGCCACAGCACACCACTGGGTGTCGGCCGAGTGGCCCCTCTACGACCCGTGGAACCGGCGCTTCAACGATTTCCTCGACAACGAATGGCATGCCGGTACGTGGCATTCCGCTCCCGTGAACGGCAAGGAGGCCGAATGACAGTCAGCATGCTCGAGCTCGAACAAAAGATCGCCGGGTTCATCGCCAAACATGCGATGGTGCTCTCGGGCGACGACGACACCGACTACGTCGGGTTCCCGGTCGAGTTCATGACCCACGAGAACATGGTGGTGTGCACTGCGAAGCTCTACGAGCGCTTCAACGACACCGTGGTTTTGCGCATCGACGCCGAAGTGGGCGAATTCGACGAGACCGACGAGGTGCTTCGGTGGTTGGCCACCCGCACCGGGTGGATGCCGTTCGTGCAGACCCGTACCGAACGCGTCGGTGCTCGCCGGCTCCAGGTGTTCGCCACGCACTCGTTCCTGGCCGAGGAGGTGACCGAGGCCGAGATCGAGCAGGCCATCGGTTCGATCGACCATGTCGTCGAGAAGTGGGCCGAGAAACTGCGTGACGCGGGTGGCGAGGCGTCCGCCGAAGAAGAAGGTGCCGGGGTCGCGGCCAGTTCGCGCCGCAGTGACAAGTTCGACTCCGAAAGGTTCAGCACCCCGTCGTCGATCAGGGTCACCGCTCCGGCCGCAACCGGTACCGATGCGGTGCTGGCCGAACTCGACGCACTGATCGGTCTCGCGCCGGTGAAGCGCCTTGTTCGTCAGTTGACGGCAGTGCAGCAAGTGGCACAGCACCGCCAGAGGGCGGGACTGCGTGCGGTGACTCCGTCGCCGCACCTGGTCTTCACGGGCAACCCAGGTACGGGTAAGACCACCGTGGCGCGACTCGTCGGACGCCTCTACAAAGAACTCGGCCTGTTGAGCACCGGTCACGTGGTGGAGGTCGATCGCTCCGGTCTCGTGGCCGGGTACGTCGGGCAGACCGCACTCAAGACTCGCGAAGTGCTCGACACGGCCAAGGGTGGAGTGCTGTTCATCGACGAGGCGTACACGTTGAACTCAGATCACCGCAACGACTACGGCGCCGAGGCCATCGAGACGATCCTTGCCTACATGGAGAACAACCGTGGCGAGATCGCAATCGTGGTGGCCGGGTACCCGGGCGAGATGAGCGAGTTCCTGCGTCAGAACCCGGGGCTCGCGAGCAGGTTCGACCACACTCTCGACTTTCCCGACTTCGAAGACCACGAGCTTCTGGCGGTGTTCGAGGGCATGGTCGCAGAGCACGATTATCTGCTCACTGCCGAGTCGCGCGCCGCGGCCGCCGAGATCGTGGCCAACTGGCCACGTCACGAAGCCTTCGGAAACGCCCGCGACGTGCGTCGTCTGTTCAATGCGGCAGTCGCCGAACACGCCGCGGCGATGGTGCGCGACGGCATCACCTCCGGCGATGCGTTGCGACTTCTCGATGTCGCTCACCTGCCGGTCGACGGCGGTGTCTTCGCCGGTGGTGACATGAGCCGCGTCTCGCTTCCCGGATATCTCTGAGTGGTCTCGGTGTACCGGGGGCGGTGCACCGAGATCACTAGGGTTGACCAGGTGATCAGCAGGGTTCTCGCTCCGGTGGCACGAATCCTGAAGCGTGGTGACGATTTCGTCCACGACGCCGACAGCGCGACGCCGTCGAGTCGCCTCATTGCCGTCGCGACAGTGGCGGCCGCAGTGTGCGGTGTGTTCATGGTGTCGGTGGCGCTTCGCCTGAGTGGCCCGACCATCCACCCCGACGAGTTCGGTTTTCTCACCAACGGTCAGGTGTTGATCGGCCATGTCGAAGCCCAGGTGCCGACCGGGAGCTTCTACCCGGCGGGATACGGCGTGGTGACGGGACTCGGGTCTCTCGTCACCGGGTCGATCGGCGGTGCGTACCGCTTCGCTCTCGTCGTGAACATGATCGTGGCGCTGCTCGTGGGTCTGGTTGCCCGGCACCTTGCCGTTCGGGGCTTTGGAGCGTCTCGTTCGACGGGGAACTTGGCGGGTCTCCTCGTGTTCGTGGCACCGGGCACCGTGGTGTCGGCGATGTTTTCGTGGCCCGAGACTCTGGCGCGACTCGCATTCCTCGGGCTCATCTGGTTCGTGATCGTCGCCGCGCGGTCGCTGTCGCCGGTGACAGTGCTGGGACTCGGTGCCTATGCGGGCCTGTTGCCGGCATTGCACGGTCGATTCACCTTGATGCTTCCCATCGTGTGTCTGGTGTTGGTGTGGTGGGGGTGGAGGCGCGACATGTCGCGCATTCTCGCGATCGGCGCGGTCGGTGTCGCCGCGTGCGGATATGCGGTGTCGTATCTGCTCAACAAATTCGTCAAAGACTCGGTCTACGCGGCGTCGTACGACCAGGAGAACAGGCTCTTGCGTCGGTTGTTTGACATCGACACGTGGCCGGCGTTGCTGCGCACGATGACTGGCCAGTCGTGGTATCTGCTCGCCACGTCGTTCGGTCTCGCCGGGGTGGCGGTGTTGTGGTCTCTGTGGCGTGCGCGGCCGGGCGGGGGCGACGCTCCGCTGCGACGCGACCCGGCCCGTCTTGCACTCACCGTGGTGGTCGCGTGCACCGTGGCGTTGATCTTCACCGGTGGACTCCAGCTTCTCTACGGCAGCCGTGGCGACCACCTCATCTACGGCCGGTATGCAGAACTACTCGTGCCCACCCTGTGGGTCGTCGCGTTGGTGGCGCTCGAGCAGACGTTCCGTGTGGCGCAACGACTGTGGTTGGTCTCGGCGCTCGGCATTCTCTTCGTCGCCGGTGTCTACGTGGTCGCCGACGGTGGTGACGCCCTCAAGGGTCGTTGGCACTTCAGTCGCGAGAACATCGTGTTCCCGAACATCGTCGGAGTCGATGCCGCGCAGTACGTCGTCAGCCCGGGTCTGGTCAGTTTCGGACTGTTGTTCATGGCGGTCGGGCTGCTGTTGTGGTTCGTCTCTGCGCGGAGAGGGGCAGTGGCGCCGGTGCTCATGGTGCTGCTGCTCGCGGTGAGCGCGGTGGTGTCAGGCCAACGGAGCGTGCTCGAACGTCCGAAGGCGGCCATTTTCGCCGAGACGGGCGCAAGTTTCGAGGTTGCCCTCGCAGGCGATCCGGTGCGCATCGGCTTCGCCCAGGGCGCACGCAACGATCGTGCGTACTACTTCATTCGTCAGAAGATCCACCCCGTGCTTCTCGACCGATTCGACATCTCGAGTGAAGGCGCCACCGTCTCCGGCGACTACAGGTGTGTCTACGGATGGCGCGGCAGCCCGCCGCGCGACGGCCAGTGGGAGCAGGTGTCAGAGGAGCCGGTACACGACCGGGTACTGTTCAGAAGGGTCGGTGCGACCGGTTGCTGACAGCCGTTGCGAAGCCCTGAGACGACATGAGAACTTACGAACCCGACACCTGTGACGTGAGCGTGGTGCTCCCGATCTACAACGAGAAGGGACACCTTCGCGCCGAGATCGACCGCATCGCCGCCGCTTTGACCGCCTCGAAGTACTCATTCGAGATCATCGTCGTCGACGACGGCTCGAACGACGGCTCAGAGGCCGAGTTGCAGCACATCCCGGGGATCACCCTCATCACGCACCGCCGCAACCAGGGCAGCGGTGCCGCCCGCCGCACGGGGACCACTGCCGCCCGGGGTCGGGTGGTGGTGTGGACCGACGTCGACATGACCTATCCGAACGACGAGATCCCCGAACTGGTCGACGCCATGCAGGGATGGGACCACGTCGTGGGATGGCGCCAGACCGAGGAGGGAACGCACAAGTTGCTGCGCACGCCCGCCAAGTGGCTCATTCGCAAACTCGCCTCGTACCTCTCCGAGACCGACATCAAGGACCTGAACTCGGGTCTGCGTGCATTCCGTCGTGACGTCGCGATGCAGTACGTGCACGAGTTGCCGAAGGGTTTCTCGTGCGTGACCACTCTCACCATGTCGTTCCTCGGTGGCGGCTACTCCATCGGATTCAAGCCGATCGAGTACTTCCCGCGTGCCGGCCGGTCGAAGTTCCACTGGTTGCGTGACACGCGGCGCTACATCCTCCAGGTCATCCGCATGACGCTGTCGTACAACCCGCTGAAGGTCTTCCTGCCGATCGGCCTGACGCTGTTGCTGCTCGGCTTCGTGAAGCTCGGTTTCGACTGGGCCGAACGCGACTTCCGTCTCGCCGCCAACACGCTGTTGATCTTCTTCGCATCGCTGCAGGTGATCACCGTCGGTCTGCTGGCCGACCTCGTGGTGCGGGCCACGAAGCCTTCGTCGACGGTTCCTCCCTCCTGAAGTGGCGAGCACCATGGACCGACCGGTGCGACTGTCGCTCCTCGGCGCGGCTCTGTCCGCCAACAAAGGGGCAGCAGCGATGGTCGAGAGCGTCGTTGCGAGAGCGCCTGAGCACGTCGGTGCGTGCGAATTCTCGCTCCTCACCACCTACCCGAAGGCCGACGCCGATCGTGTGCCGACACGCGGGGCGAGAGTGGACGTGGTGGGGCTCGAGCCGTGGCGTCTCGCACTCGTGGAGTTTCCGGTGGCGTTGCTGTCGGCCCTGCTCGCCCTGGTGCGCATCCCTCGTGGCTGGGTGCGCACACGCGCGAACAGGGCTCTGCTCGACTCTGACGCGGCGCTCGACGTTGCCGGAATCAGCTTCGCTGACGGCCGCGGGACACCGATCACCGTCTACAACGCGTTGATGACGGGGCTGCCGCTGTTGCTCGGTGTGCCCACGTTGAAACTCGCCCAGGCACTCGGGCCTTTCTCCACCCAGCCGAACCGCACGCTCTCGCGGCTGGTGCTGCCACGTCTGGCCACGGTCTGTGCACGTGGTGCCCGCACACGTGAGCATCTCGACTCGATCGGTCTCACCAACGTCATCGACGTGGCAGATCTCGCGTTCTCGCTCGACGAGGCCGCCACTTTGCCCGCCGCAGTGACGCGGCAGATCGAAGCCGCCGGTGACCACCTGGTGGTGATGCCGAGTGCAGTGGTGCGCAGACTCTTCGAACGAGACGGATCGACCGGCGACCACGACTACGTGGGTGCGATGGCTCGTCTCGTCAGAGAACTGCGCACACGCACCGGACTTGCGGTCGTGATCGCCCCGCACTCGTACCGCGTCGGCGCACCCGAGGGCCGCATGAACGACGGTCCCGTGTGCCGGGAGATCGCGGCACGACTGACCAGCGACGACAAGGTGGTGCTCGTCGATGCCGACCTCACCGCCGGAGAATTGAGGCACCTCGTGGCGGGGTCGCGACTGCTCGTGACCAGCCGTTTCCACGCGATGATCTCTGGACTGGCCACCGCCACACCGACGGTCGTGGTGGGCTGGAGTCACAAGTACCGCGAGGTGCTCGGAGACTTCGGCTTGGCCGAGCTCGGGTGTGATTCGGCAGAACTTGCGAACACGTCGTCGATCGTCGAACTGGTCGTGGCGTCGCTCGCCCGTCGCGACGAGATCTCGGGACAGATTCAGGCCGCGTTGCCGCCGGTGCGCGATCGCTCTCGGCGGAACTTCGCCGAGATCGCCCGGGTCGTCGGCAGAGGTCGGGCATGAACGTCGATCGCGACTTGTCGGGAGTCATCTCTTCGGGCATGTGCATCGGGTGCGGCGCGTGCGAGATGGCCGACGGCTCGGTGCGGGTGTCGTTGAACCCGAAGAGTCTCGTCTACGAGCCCGAGTCGCCCGGTGGCGCCGCGGCCGCCGCTGTGTGCCCGGCCGTGAAGGTCGACTACGCCGGTCTCCAGAGGTGGCTCTTTCCGGGCGAGGATGTCGGTCCCTACGGCGCCGTGCGGTCGGTCCATCTCGCCCAGAGCACCGACCACGAACGCAACGTTCGTGCGTCGTCGGGGGGTCTCATCAAAGAGGTGTTGCGGCACTTGCTCGCCACCGGGCAGATCGACGGCGTGATCGCTCTCGACCACGTCGCGGGCGTCGACTTCGCCGCACGGCTCGTCACCGAACCAGACGACGTCGACTCGTTGCCGGGGTCGATCTACCACAACCTCAAACAGACACGGGCGCTCGAGTTGTTGCGCGACACGCCCGGTCGTCTCGCGATGGTCGGTATTCCGTGCCAACTCGAGGGCATGTGGCAGTGGGTCCGCAACGCCGAACCGGCGTTGCGCGACAAGGTCGCACTGACCGTCGGGCTGCTGTGCGGTTGGCAGTATTCGCACCACAGCATCGCTGCGATGGGTGAGTACCTCGGATACGACCCTGAGACCATCGACGACATCTCCTACAGGGGCGGTGGACCGGTGGGAAAACTCACGGTCACCACCACCGAAGGCACCGTGCACACGGCCAGTCGTCGGGTCGACTTCGGTTACCAAGTCGCCTTCGACCGGCACTTCAACACCACACGCTGTCACGTGTGCGTCAACCACTCGAACTTCCTCGCCGACTTCGTCGTCGGTGACGCGTGGCTGCCGAGCACGGTGTTCACCAAGACCGGGGTGAGTCTGGTGATCTGCCGCACGCCCTTCGCCGAGCAGGTGCTCGCCGACATCGTGTCGAACGGCGCATGTGTGTCGATCGAGGTCGGAGTCGACGAGATCCGCGAATCACAGACCGACAGGGTCGTGTTCGGCGAATTCGCCTACGCCTACGCCCGGCATCTCGCCGAACTCGGCGGTCACGTACCCGACCTGCGCGGCCCCAACAAAGGTCACGGCACGCTCAAGCCCCGCCGACAGGTCGCCAAGTTCCACCGCGAACTGGTGCGCAAACAGTCGCTCATGGCCCAGCGCCGTTATCGCTACATGAAGTGGCGAAAGGCCACGCTCGAGTTGCGTTCGTACGTCATGCGCTACGTGCGCTGGTTCTTGGTGCGGATCCTGCGGGTGAAGAGTCTGTCCGGTCAACGCAAGGAGATCCCGCGCGAACGGTTCTCAGGTTTCCGCTGAGCGTTCGCGCACCGAGGCGCTGCCGGCGACTGCCGCTGCGAGGGCGGTGCCTGCGAGATCGACCACGACGAACACGACACGACTCGCCAGTGCGACGGCCACGGCCACCGACGACCCTGCCGCCGGTGCAGCGAGTGCGGTGAACACGGCTTCTCTCACCCCGATGCCTCCGGGTACTCCGACCACCACGAAGCCTGCGAGCCACGACGCAGTCGAGGCGAACACCAGGTCGACGGCTCCGATGTCGGCGCCGAATGCACGCGCGGTGACCCATGTCGATGCCGCCACCAACAACCACGCCGGTACGTGCACCGCGACAGATGCCACCAGCCGGCGAAGACCGGGAAGTGACGAGACCGTGATGCCGACGCGGGCCGCCAGGCGCATCGTCGCCGTGCGGACCGGCGGTGACCAGACGATCACCGAGGCGGCGACGAGTCCGATCAACAAGGCGGTGCCGATCACCGGGTACGACCAGGCAGCGAGTGACGCGACACCGGTGACGAGAGTTGCCGCGGTGTAGGTGGCCGCCATCGAGGCTGTCGTTGCTCCGTAGGCGGCGGGTCGTGCGACTCCGCCGCGCACCGCCAGTTCTGCCCGACCGACGATCGGCCAGATGCCACCGGGGACGTACTTGCCGAGTTGGCCCGTGAAGTACCAACTCATCGCTCGCCGCGGTGGTGCATTGTGTCCGCGCGCAGTGAGCATCGCGACCCAGTTGCGTCCGATCCACCACATCGCTGCCAGGCCGAGACCGACGCTTCCCGCGAGTTGTACGACGTCCATCGCCGCGAAGGCGTCGGCCACTTCGTCGGAGCGCACGACGAGGGTGCGAACCACGAAGGCGAGGCCGGCGACACCGACCGCCAGTCCGAGAAGCGGTGCCACCCGCTTGGCGAACGCGAAACGGGACTGTCGGGGCACGTCGCGAGCCTAGGGTGCCCGGATGGGCAACAATGGTGTTCGTTGCGGTGTCGCCGCACGTCGATGGTGGGGAGAGAGATGGGTTCAGACGCCACGCACATGACTCTCGACGAGGCCCACAAGGTTTTCATCGACCCGTCGGCGTACGCCGACGAGGAGCGGTTCCACGCCGCATGTGCTCTGCTGCGACGTGACGATCCGTTCCCGAGGGTGTCCGACCCGACAGGGGAGTACAACCCTTTCTGGGTCGCGACGCGTCATGCCGACGTGCTCGAGATCGAACTGCACAACGACATCTTCTTGAACGAGCCACGGCCGGTGCTCGGCAACGCCGCGTCTGACCGCCGTACCGCGGAGAACGGCCACATGTTGCGCACGTTGATCCACGTCGACGATCCTGAGCACCGGGAACTGCGACAAGTGACCAGTGAATGGTTCTTGCCGAAGAACCTCGCGCGGCTGGAGACCCGTCTCGCCGAACTCGCCCGGCACTACGTCGACAAGATGGCGTCGCACGGCGGCGAGTGCGACTTCGCGCGCGACATCGCGATGCAGATGCCGTTGAACGTGATCCTCGACATTCTCGGGTTGCCCGAGAGCGACTACGAGCGGATGTTGACACTCACACAGGAACTCTTCGGCAACGCCGACGAGGATCTGCGTCGCGGCGAGAAGCCTGCTGACCTGATGGCAGTCATCCAGGATTTCTTCGCCTACTTCACGGCGATCACCGAGGACCGCAGGGCTCGCCCCACCGACGATCTCGCCTCGGCCGTCGCGAACGGCAAGATCGGCGGCGAAGACCTGACGATGATCCAGACCATTTCGTACTACGTGATCACTGCCACCGCCGGTCACGACACGACCGCGTCGGCGATGGCGGGCGGTCTGCAGGCGCTGATCGAGAACCCGGATCAGATGGCGCGCCTGAAGAACGATCCGTCTTTGGTGGCGACCGCGGCTGACGAGATGATCCGATGGGTGACCCCGGTCAAACACTTCATGCGCACCGCCACCTGCGACTACACCCTCGCGAGCGGCCACACCGTGCGGGCGGGGGAGAGCGTTCTGCTCAGCTACCCCTCGGCCAACCGCGACGAGGCCGTCTTCGCCGATC
Source organism: uncultured Bifidobacterium sp. (assembly GCA_964416135.1). Lineage (GTDB taxonomy): Bacteria > Actinomycetota > Acidimicrobiia > Acidimicrobiales > Ilumatobacteraceae > UBA2093. Next base: position 94,047 of record CAYQCU010000003.1, on the reverse strand, counting down.
CGTTCACGTTCGACGTCGCTCGGTCACCCAACAGACACCTCTCGTTCGGGTTCGGGGTTCACTACTGCCTCGGGGCGATGCTTGCCCGCATGGAACTGAAGGCGTTCTTCGCCGAGTTGCTGCCACGGCTCGAGTCGATCGAGATCGCCGGTGAGCCCGCACTCATGAAGACACTCTTCGTGGGCGGACTGAAGCGTCTCCCCGTCAGGTACTCCATGGGTTGACCGCCCCCGAGACCAACCGAGAGACACACGAAGAGAAGTGAGGACAACGACATGAACGAGATCTGGCGGAAGAGCGCCCTGGACATCGCAGCTGACATCGCTGACAAGAAGGTGACGAGCCGCGAGGTGGTGGAGGCACATCTCGCACGCATCGCAGAGGTGAACCCGCGCGTGAACGCGATCGTGCGGGTGCTGGCCGACGACGCGCGACGCATGGCCGACGAGGCCGACCGGGCAGTGGCGAGCGGTGTCGAACTCGGCGCGCTGCACGGTGTGCCGTTCACGGTGAAGGACAACATCGACGTCGCCGGACAGCCCACCACCAACGGCCTGCCTGTCTTTGCCGAGGCGATCGCTCCTGTGCACGCGCCGGTGGTCGAGCGCATGCTGGCCGCCGGTGCGATCCCGATCGGACGGACCAATCTGCCCGACATGGGACTTCGCATCGACACCGACTCGTCGCTCTACGGACGCACACAGAACCCGTGGAAGCACGGCCGCACCGCGGGCGGGTCGTCGGGCGGTGAGGCGGCGTCTCTTGCCACCGGCATGAGCCCGATCGGGCTCGGCAACGACATCGGGGGTTCGCTGCGCAACCCCGCGCACGCCTGCGGTGTGGCGTCGATCAAACCGTCACGGGGCGTCGTTCCCGACACGCAGACGTACCCGACGCCCGATCGCTCGTTGGCGTCGCAGGTGATGTTGAACCAAGGTGTCATGGCGCGCCGGGTTGCCGACGTGCGGGCCGGATTCGACATCGTCGCCGGTGTCGACCCGCGTGACCCCGTGAGCCTTCCCGTGCGTCTCACCGGGCTCGACCCCGGCGAGCGACTCACCGTCGCGGTGCTGCCGAATCCTCCAGGTGGCTCGACGCATCCCGGGATCCAGGCAGCGGTGCGTGCGGCGGCAGACGTGCTCGCCGACGAAGGACACGAGGTAGTGGAGGTCGCACCGCCAGACATGGAAGTGTCGTACCTGTTGTGGGCGGCGATGTTGTTCACCGAACTGCACGACATTCGCGACCAGATCGACATGGTCATGGGTGAAGGCGGAAAGGCGATCATCGCAGCGGCACTGGAGCAGTTCCCGAAGATGTCCTCTCTCGAGTGGTATCTCGTCCAGGCTCAGCGGGATCAACTCGCACGCAAGTGGTCGATGTGGTTCGCCGAGCACCAGGTGGTGCTGTTGCCGACATGGACACAGCCGGCGTTCCATGCAGACTGGGACATCAGCGGTGAGGCAGGTTCCACCGGCACGCTCGAGTTGATGCGACCGGTGTTGCCCGGAAATCTGCTCGGACTGCCGTGTGCGGTGGTACCGGCCGGCATGGCAGACGATCTGCCGGTGGGGGTGCAGGTGATGGGGGGTGCCTACACCGATCTGCGTTGTCTGGCGGTGGCCGAACAGATCGAAGCCGCACTCGGCCTCGACACTCCCATCGATCCGCGTTCCTGACGCCGCGACCGGGCGCTGTCAGGCGCGGTCAGACATGAAAGGGAAACGTGCCCGCACGTCGCGCACCGTGGTCGGATCGACGTCGGCGATCACCGTGCATTCGGTGCCGTCTGCACCCGCGACGACCCGGCCGAGCGGGTCGAAGATGCGGCTGTCACCGGCGTAGATCAACCCTCCGCCGGCGCCGACTCTGTTGCATCCGGCGACATATGCCTGGTTCTCGATCGCGCGGGCACGCAACAGGGCGAGCCAGTGCTCGCGTCGCGACTCGGGCCAGTTGGCGGGCACGAGATACAAGTCGGTGTCGGGTGCGAGGTGCCAGAAGTCGTCGGCGAAACGCAGGTCGTAACACACGAACATCGAGACCCGCACACCCTCGACGTCGACGGTGAGCGAGTAGTTGCCCGGTCTGAAGTGCACGTTCTCTCCGCCGAACGCGAAACGGTGCATCTTGTGGTAGCGGTGCACGGTTCCGTCGGGCGCCGCGAGTACGAACGAGTTCCACGGTCGGGGATCGTCGGGTGCGGTCTCGGGACACGTTCCCCCCACCCACACGCCGTTGTCGGCGGCCATTCGTGCGAGGAAAGTGCCCGACGGGCCGCCCTCTGGCTCCCCGATGTCGTCGCGGTCGACCACGAAACCGGTCGAGAACATCTCGGTGAGGAGCACCAGTCGCGCCCCACTCGCCGCCGCCGACGAGATGCGCGGCGACAGTGCGGCGAAGTTCGCCTCACGGTCGGCCCAGGCGATGTCGTGTTGGACGAGTGCGATTCTCATCGTGTGATGCCGAATGTGGTCATGCGAGATTCCTCAGGCGTCGTGCGGCCTCTTCGATCGTGTCGTCGCGTTTGCAGAAGGCGAACCGAACCATGTGTCGACCCTCGTTCGTGTGGCGCGGGTCGTAGAGAACGCCGGCAGGGATGGCGACGACACCACAGTCGTGCGGCATGCGGCGACAGAAAGCCTCGCCGTCGCCGTCTGGCTGACGCCCGCGCACGTCGCACATCACGAAATAAGTTCCTTCGGTCACGTGAGGCGCAAGTCCGGCGTCGACGAGTGCGTTCACCAACACGTCGCGTTTGGTCTGCAGGTCACCGGCGAGTTGCGTGAAGTACTCGTCAGGCATCCGCAGCCCGGCGGCGATCGCAGGCTGGAACGGCGTACCTCCGGCGAACGTGAAGAGTTGCTTGGCCATTCGCACTGCGTGCACCAGAGAGGCCGGTCCCGTGGCCCACCCGATCTTCCATCCAGTCGTGTTGAAGGTCTTGCCACCCGATGAGATCGTCACCGTCCGCTCGGCCATGCCGGGGAGCGTGGCGATCGGTACATGACGTGCCTCGTCGAAGACGAGATGTTCGTAGACCTCGTCGGAGACCACGATCAGGTCGTGTGCGCACGCGACCTCGGCGATGGCCGACAACTCGTCGCGCGAGAACACCGTTCCTGTCGGATTGTGGGGAGAGTTCAGGAGAATGACCTTCGTGCGTGGGGTCACGGCGCGGCGCAGCTCGTCGGGGTCGAACCCGAAACGCCCGCGCGCGTCAGGCCGCAACGTGACAGGAGCGAGCATCGCGCCGGCGAGTGCGACACACCCCGCGTAGGTGTCGAACAACGGTTCGAAGACGATCACTTCGTCTCCGGCATCCAGCATGCCGAGGAGTGCGCCAGCGATCGCCTCGGTTGCACCGGCGGTGACGAGCACTTCGGTGTCGGGGTCGACGTCGAGACCCCAGAAGCGTCTCTGGTGATCGGTGATCGCGAGACGAAGATCAGGTGCACCGGTTCCGGGAGGGTACTGGTTGTGGCCGGCAGCGATCGCATCTCGCGCGGTGTCGAGCACCAACGAAGGACCGTCGTAGTCGGGGAAACCTTGTCCGAGATTGACCGAGTCGGTGGCGACCGCGAGCGCCGTCATCTCGGCGAAGATCGATGCCCCGAACCCTCCGAGACGAGTGGTGAGCGGCGAGCGGTTCACGCCGCCAAACTAATGCGCCGTCAGGCTTGCCAGCCGGAGAACGCGTCGATCATCGCCTTCACGTCGCCCAGCGGGTAGAGGATCGGGCAGGTGGCGCCGTCGCGCATGTATTCACGCACCTTCGCTCGTGCGTCGTCGGCAGTTCCGGACGCCGTCAGCATCTGCACGATCTCGTCTGGCACCAACTTCGACGCCGCCACCACCTGGTCGTGCGTGGCGGGCCACGTCAGCACTTCGCCCACCTTGTCGAGCAGCGACTGCGGCACGCCAGAGGCCTTCATGATGTGGGGCTGTTGTCCGAGGTACTGGGTGACCATGAGTCGTGCCATGTCGAGGGCGGTTTCGCGGTCTTCGTGCACGCTGCACACCACCAACTGCGGACGGTCGATGTCTTCCCATCGGCGCCCGGCTTTCTCGGCGCCCTTGGCGAGGTGTTCTATGGCCGTCGTGTTGTAGTCGGGGGAGACGAGGTAGTTCAGCACCACGCCGTCGGCGATCTCGCCCGCCAGTTCCATCATCTGCATGCCTGTCGCACCGAGGTAGATCGGCACGTCTTTCGGGCGTCGTTCCTGGTACACGTAGTCGAGTTCGACGCCGTCAAGATGCACGAACTCACCGTGGAAAGTCACGGTCTCGTTCGCGAGCAGCGCACGCACCGAGGTGATGATCTCGCGCATCACGCGCAAGGGCTTCGCCCTGTTGATGCCCACTGCCGAGGCGAGCGGATCCCACCAGGCGCCGATGCCGAGTATGACGCGGCCGGGGGCGAGGTCGTCGAGGGTGGAGAACGTGGCGGCAAGTCGTGCAGGGTTGCGTGTCCAGCAGTCGACGACACCCGAGCCGATCTTGATGGTGTCGGTGACAGCCGCGAACGCCGACATCGGCACGATCGCATCGCGAACGAGGCGACTGTCTGCCTGCCACACCGCCTCGAACCCTTGCTGTTCTGCGTAGCGCACGTAGTCCATGCCTTCGGCGATCGGGTGAGCGTCCTGCAGATAGATGGCGGCTGGGCTTGTCATGTGTGTCTCCGGTTCTCAGTCGTCGTTCGAGTTCTTCGGCTTCATCGGCAACGTGGTGCGCCAGATGCCGTCGGCGGCACGCAGAGCGGCGGCGACGGCGGGGGCGGTCGGCACCAGTCCGATCTCGCCGACACCCTTGATGCCGTACGGACTGCGCGGCTGAGGGCACTCCACGAGCACCACGTCGACAAGCGGCATGTCTTTGGCTCGCAAGATGCCGAGCGAGCGCAACGTCATGTTGGTGGGGAAGCCCCGCTCGTCGCTGGGGAAGTCCTCGGTGAGGGCGTAGCCGAGCCCCATGTGCACCGCCCCTTCGATCTGGCCTTCGCAGAGCGTCGGGTTCACCGCGCGCCCGACGTCGTGCACCGCGACGACACGTTCGATGTTCTGTGTCTCGGGTTCCATCACCACCAACTGTGCGGCGTACCCGAACGCGGCGTGAATGACCGGGTTCTCGACGCCCGGGTCACCGAGGTGCTGGGTCCAGTCGACGACGTGTTCGCCCGTGTAGTCGATGCCGGTACGGCGACCGTCGGCCTCGGCGGCGGCACACGCCTTCTGCACGCTGGCTGCCGCCATGAGCGTGCCGCGACTGCCTGTGGTCTGGCCGAACCCGAGTTCGCGGGTCGTGTCGACCACGACGCGCACTCGGGATGCATCGATGCCCAGTTCTTCCACGGCCACTTGGAGTGCGACCGTGTGCACGCCCTGGCCCATCTCGGTCCATCCGTGACGCAGCTCGACGGTGCCGTCGTCTTCGAAACGTACGACAGCACGTGTCACCTCGCGGAAGCCGTTGCCGAGACCTGAGTTCTTGAGGCCGAGACCGAGACCGACGGCTTTGCCGGCGGCAACGGCCGCGTCGTAGTGCGGCTTGATGGCATCGAGGCACTCTTCGGCGCCGGCGCAGCCGTCGTCCATGATCTGGCCGGGTCCCCACACCTCGCCGGGGTGGATCACGTTTCGCTTGCGGATCTCCCAGCCCGAGATACCCGCCTGTTCGGCGAGGCGGTCGAGGCAACCTTCCATTGCGAACTGCGCCTGGTTCGCTCCGAATCCACGGAACGCGCCGCACACCGGGTTGTTGGTGCGCACCGCCACCGACGACACGTCGACAGCGGGGGTGTGGTACGGCCCTGTGGCGTGGCCGGCCGCGCGCTCGAGCACCTTCATGCCGACCGATGCGTACGAACCGGAGTCACCGATCATGCGGGCACGTACCGCCGTGAGCTTGCCCTCGTTGTCGCATCCGACGGTGTATTCCATGCGGATCGGGTGTCGTTTGGCGTGGATGAGCAGGCTCTCCTCGCGCGACAAGGTGCACTTCACCGGGCGCTGCAACAGCCACGCTGCGAGCGCGGTCTGGCCCTGGTTCGACATGTCTTCCTTGCCGCCGAACGCGCCACCGTTCGAGACCAGTTCGACTGTCACCTTGTCGGTCGGCACGTCGAGGATCGCGCAGATCTGGTCACGGTCGTCCCACACGCCCTGACCACCCGAATACACGTGCAGTGTGCCGTGTTCGGTGTCGGGAACTGCGAGCGTCGACTCGGGCTCCAAGAAGGCGTGCTCGATGCGCTGCGTCTGGAAGGTCTCGGTCACGATGTGCGCGCTCGCAGCGAGAGCAGAGTCGACGTCGCCCCGCTTGTATTCACTCCGTGACAGCACGTTCGAGTCGGTGCCCCACACCGCGATCTCGGGGTCGTCGATCGCGGTGACTGCATCGACGATGGGGCGCAAGGGGGCGTAGTCGACCTTCACGAGTGTGGCCGCTGCACGTGCCTGCCGTCTCGTTTCGGCCACGACGATGGCGATCACGTCACCTGCGTATGACGTGCGCTCGCCCTCGCCGATGAACACCGGCCAGTCCTTGTAGATGATGCCGACCTTTCGCACGCCGGGCACGTCGGCGGCTGTGTACACCGCCACCACGCCGGGTGCGGCCGCTGCCTCGCTGGTGTCGATTCGCAGCACATCGGCACGGGCGTGCGCGGTGAGATGAAGTGCGGCGTGCAGCATGCCGGGAACACGGATGTCGTCGACGTAGCCGCGGTCGCCGAGTGCGAGCGCTTCCGCTTCGTATTTCGCGCCGCGCGAACCCACTCCACCGGGCAACTCGACTGAGACCGGTTCGCCCTTGGCGACGGTCTCGATGGCTTCCAGAACCTTCACGTATCCGGTGCAGCGACACAGGTGTGCACCGAGGTGACGTGCCATGTCGTCGCGCTTCAGGTCGGCGCCTTTCTTGTCGATCTGTGCTTTCGCGCGCATCACGATTCCGGGAATGCAGAATCCGCACTGGAGGCCTCCGCACGCTGCGAACGCCTGTGAGTAGCGACTGCGTTCGGCCTCGTCGAGCCCCTCGAGAGTGGTGATCTCGCGTCCTTCGGCCTTTGCGACCGGGTATTGGCACGAGACCTGCGCCTTCCCGTCGATCATCACGGTGCAGCACCCGCACTGTCCCGACGGCGAGCAGCCGTCCTTGGCGGATGTGACGTCGAGTTCGTCGCGCAGTGCCGACAGCAGACTCGGGTGGTCAGTAGCCACAGACACCTCTCGACCATTGACCCGGAACGACACGCGGGTGGGTGTGGAAAGATCAGTCACGGCAGGCAACTTATACGATTTGTCAACCTGAAGTGCCGAAGAATCAAGGGTTCCAGTCCAACGGGGGCCTCCCGGGCGACCTAAGGTGCGAGTGTGCAGAGGGCCTGGATGAGACGCCCCGTGACCGTGATCGGGGTCAGTGCGCTGGCTGGCGTGCTCACCGTCGGGTTGCCTCTGTGGGTGCCTCTGCTCGTGGTCGTCGACTTCGTGCGGTTGCAGTTTCGCCTGCCGTTGCTGCGACTGGTGGCTTTCGCTCTCGCATGGGCGTGGCTCGAAGTGGTGGCCGTGGTCGCCGCTGTCGTGCTGTGGGCGACGGGGCGGGCCGGACGATGGGACGCGCACTACGGACTGCAGAGGTGGTGGACGGCACGCATCATGGGGGCACTGCGCTGGACCGTCGGGTTGAACGTGTCGGTGGAAGTGCCGAGTGACTGGGGTACCGGGCCGTACGTGGCCTTGTGTCGTCATGCCAGCCTCGGTGATGCGGTCATGAGTTGCTGGGTGTTGTCATCGACTGGCGGGCTCAAGCCCCGCTACGTGTTGAAGAAAGAGTTGAAGACCATGCCGTCGATCGACATATTCGGTCATCGCCTCCCGAACTACTTCGTCGAGCGACGTTCGACGAATGTCGCGGCCGAACTCGCGGGCATCGAGCAGATGGCCGCCGGTCTCGACGGTCAACAAGTGGCGGTCATCTTTCCGGAAGGAAGCCGTGCCAGCGACACGAAACGTCGACGTGAACTGGACCGTCTCGCAACCCGCAACCCGGCACGCGCCGAGCGCATGGCCGGGCTCAAGCACCTGCTCCCGCCCAAGAGCGCCGGCGCCGCTGCGCTCCTGGCGTCATTGCCGCGAGCAGACGTGTTGTTGATGTGGCACAGCGGCTTCGACGGACTCGACACCTTCAAGGGGATCCTCGCCCGCTTGCGCGAGGGGCGACCGCGCGCCCGCGTGGTGGTGGAGCGTTTCGTGCGCGACGAGATCGAGCGATCGGGTGCGTTCGCCGACTGGCTCGACGACAGATGGCTGCACATGGACGAGATGGTGGCTCGATCGATCAACAGAGAAGGAATGAACCATGGGTGAAGCAATGCTGACCGCCGCCGTCACGATCGCGATCGTGATGGTGACCACGTGGATCGTGAGCGTGGCGATCAAGAACGCCTCGATCGTCGACATCGTCTGGGGACTCGGGTTCGTCGCTGTGTCGTGGGTGCTGTGGTGGCGCATCGACGGCGACAACACCCGACAAGCGGTGCTGGCGGTGATGGTGGGACTGTGGGGGCTGCGCCTCGGCGGGTACCTCGCCAAGCGCAACCTCGGTCACGGCGAAGATTGGCGCTATGTGTTGATGCGCAAGAAGCACGGTGCCAAATTCCCGATCGTGAGTCTGGTGACGGTGTTCGGTCTCCAGGGGGTGATCATGTGGACGGTCTCGTTGCCCGTGCAGTTTGGCAACGGTGATGCGACACCGCCGCTCGGGCCGCTCGCTGTGATCGGCATCATCGTGTGGGCGGTGGGTCTCGGCTTCGAAGTGGTCGGCGACGCCCAACTCGCACGGTTCAAGGCTGATCCGGCCAACGCCGGGCAGGTGATGGACAAGGGACTGTGGCGCTACACACGTCACCCCAACTACTTCGGTGATGCGCTCCTGTGGTGGGGTATCGGAATCGTCGGGGCCGAGACCGGCTCGGGCGTGATCGGGTTCGTCGGGCCCGTGGTGATGACGGTGTTCCTCACGAGGGTGTCGGGAGTTCCGATGCTCGAGCACTCGATGGCGAAGCGTCGTCCCGGGTACGCCGACTACGTGAAGAGAACGAGCGCTTTCGTGCCGCGTCCGCCGCGCGCCGTCTGAGAAGATCCGCTCAGGCCGACAGCGCCTGCTCGACGTCTGCGCAGATGTCGTCGGGATCTTCGAGACCGACCGAGATCCTGATCACGCCGTCGGTGAGGCCCATCGCTGCCTGTGCGTCGGTGGACAGTCCGACATGTGTCGACGTGGCCGGGTGACAGACCAGTGTCTCCGGTCCGCCGAACGACGTCGCGACGCGTGCCAATCGCAACGCCGACAGGACACGGCGGCATCTCTCGACCCCGCCGTCGACTTCGACGGCCAGCATCGTTCCGCCGAGGCGCATCTGGGAACGAGCCAACTCGTGTTGCGGGTGTGAGTCGAGGAACGGGTGCCACACGCCGGTGACGCCAGAGTGCGATTCGAGTCGGCGCGCAAGACGGAGGGCCGACACGTTCTGATGGTTGAGTCGCACTCCGAGGGTCTTGATGCCGCGCAAGCCGTTGAGCGCATCGTGCGGTGACGCAACTGCACCGTGCATGACCGCGTAGTGCCACACCGCGTCGACGAGATCTGTGTCTCCGGCGATCACGCCGAGGAGTGCATCGTTGTGCCCGCCGATGCCTTTGGTGGCCGAGTGCAACACGAGATCGACACCGAAATCGAGTGGACGCTGACCGAGCGGCGTGGCGAGGGTCGAGTCGACGACAGTGAACGGACCTTTGATCTGGCCGAGCTCGGCGAGATTGGTGACGGCGAGTTTCGGATTCGACGGGGTCTCGGCCAGTACGAGAGCTGTCGACCCGGGGCGCACGGCGGCGACGAAAGCACCCGGCTCGGTCGGGTCGACGAGCGTCGTCTCGATCCCGAAGCGAGCGCACGGGCCGAGGAGGAACGACAAAGTGGCGCCGTAGAGGTTGTTCTGCGCCACGACATGGGAGCCAGAGCCGCACAGAGCCAGCACCACCGAGGCGACCGCGCCCATGCCTGATGCAAAAGCAAGAGCAGCCGGTGCTCCCTCGAGTTGCGCGACGGCACGCTCGAACTGATTCACCGTCGGGTTCGCATACCGGCTGTAGAACTCGGCAGACCTGCTGCCCGTGGCTCGGCGTGTGGCGTCGTCGAGACCGTCCGATTCCCAGACCGTCGACGGCCACAGGGCCGGTGCCAGTGCGTTCGATTCGTCTCGGCCCGCGGTCACCGCTGAGGTCTCGGGTCGTTCAGTCACGCCGAGATGCTAATGACGTCGGGTCACGATCGGAGCGGGGGTTTGTGTCGGGGTGGGAGAGATCAGACACCGACTGGACATGTCTGACTAGTGTTGGATCCATGTATTCGTATCTTGACCCGGGCACGGGCAGCATGATCATCACTGCCATTGCCGGCGGAGTGGCCGGAATCGGGGTCGCCGCAAAAATGGGCATGGCACGTCTCAGGTCGAAGGTCACCGGCAAGCCGGTGCCCGAGCAGGAAGCTCCGGCAGACGACGAGCGCGGCTCCGCGCACGACTGACCCCACCCATGAGCGACATCCGGCCGGACGCCGGCTCCTTTCGTGACCCCTTGAGCCGTGTCTTCGTCGGCGACGACACGGTGGTGCGCGCGTTCACCTCGGACGGCGCACGTGACATCGAAGCGGTGTGGAACAAGAAGTCGATCCAGGATGCGCTCGCCTCCGGGGTGCTGATCGACTCGCGCGTCGTCGATCCGTCGTCAGTGGGGCTCGGCGCACCGTGGACGTCGGCGATGGTGCACCCGCGAGTGCCGTTCGTGTCGTATCCGTTCGAGTGGACGTTCTCCATGTTGAAAGACGCCGCGTTGTTGCAGTTGGCTTTGACCAGGTCGACGCTGGCCGACGGTGTCTCTCTGAAGGACGCGACCCCGTACAACGTGCAGTTCATCGGGTCTCGCGCACAGTTCATCGACGCCGGATCATTCGAGGTGCGTCGCAAGGGCGACCCCTGGTACGGCTACAAGCAGTTCTGCGAGATGTACCTCTACCCGCTCATGTTGCAGGCGCACCTGGGTGTCGGGTTTCAACCGTTCCTGCGCGGATCGGTGAACGGCATCACGCCCGAGACGATGGCGAAGTTGTTCCCGCGCAGTCTGCGTCGGCCGCGCAAGGGTCGCCTCACTCACGTGGTGCTGCATGCGGCCGCCCAGAAGCGCTTCGCCGACTCGAACGCCGACGTGAAGCGCGAGGTGGCAAAGGCGGGCATGAACCCGCAGGTTCTCGACGCCACTCTCAAGAAGCTCGAGGCACTGGTCGGCGCGATGTCGCTCGGAGACAAGAAGTCGACGTGGTCCGAGTATTCCGAGCGTGGACACTACGTCGAGACGAGCCTCGACGAAAAGGAGCGCTTCGTGCGTGATGCCGTGGCGTCCGCTCCGCGCCGTCAAGTGTGGGACATCGGCTGCAACGACGGCGCGTTCTCCCGCATCGCCGCTGCGCATGCCGACCATGTGGTGGCGATGGACGCCGATCCTCTCGTGGTCGACCGCCTCTACGGTGCGTTGAAGGCCGAGGGGAACGGAAAGATCCTGCCGCTGTACGTCGACATGTCAGATGCCGGTGGCGGCATCGGTTGGCGCGGCCACGAGCGACCGGGCATCTTCGAGCGAGGCCGACCCGATGTGGTTCTGTATCTCGCGGTCATTCATCACCTGGCGATCACGTTCAACGTGCCCGTTGCGGCCCAGATCGACATGCTCGCTGATCTTGCTCCCGAGATCGTGATCGAGATGCCTCACGCCGACGATCCGATGGTCAAGAAGTTGTTGCGCAACAAGCGCGAAGGCATCCACTCGGACTTCACTCTCGAGGATTTCGAGCGTCATCTCGCGACGAGGTTCGACGTCAAGGCACGGATGTCCCTGACGGGCGGCACCCGCACGATCTTCCACGCGGTTCGACGCGGTTGAGGATCTTTGTCGCGGCAGATGGCTGCGACACTGGAGCAATGAGTGATCAACCCGACCGTTTCGTGCGGTCGATGGGGCTGGTCCAGACCACGGCGAGCGGAGTCGCCATCATCGTCGGTGCGGGGATCTTCGTGTTGCTCGGTCCGGCCACCGACAAAGCCGGTGGTCAGGTGTGGCTGGCGTTCATCGTCGCAGCTGCGCTGTGCGCCTTGACTGCGTTCAGTTACATGGAACTCTCGTCGATGTTCCCGCGAGCCGGTAGTGAGTACGAGTTCGCCCGCCAGGTGTTTCCTGCGGCTCCATCGTTCGCTGTCGGTTGGTCGATGGCATCGGCACTCGTGGTTGCATCCGCGACGGTGGCGCTCGGTTTTGCGAGGTATCTCGGCGAGTTCGCCGACCTCGACGAACGCATGGTTGCTGTGACGGTGGTGGTGACTGCTGGGTTCATTTCGTCGCGCGGCATGGGAGACGCATCGAAGCTGATCGTCGCCCTCGCTGCGATTCAGATCGCAGGTCTCCTCGCGGTGGTGGTGATGGGTGCACCGAGTGTCGGTGACCATTCCCTGGTCGCTGGTGGCAGTGTCGCAGGCGTCGTGTCGGGTGCAGCGCTGGTGTTCTTCGCTTTCATCGGTTTCGACGAAGTCATCACGCTGTCGGAAGAGACCCGTGATCCTCGCCGTACCATCCCTCGTGCGCTGTTCCTCTCGCTCGTCATCTCGGCTGTGGTGTACGCGGCGGTGGCCGTGGTTGCGGTCAGTGTGCTCGGTGCCGATCGCCTCGCGTCGTCGTCGCGTCCGCTCGCAGATGTCGCCGCGGCGGCTGTCGGGTCGGGGGCGAGCAACGTGATCACGGTGCTGGCCCTCGTGTCGACCTTCTCCACGGTGATCCTGGCGCTCACCGCTGGCGCGCGCATGATCTATTCACTCGCCGGTACGGGTCTTCTGCCGGACAAGTTGTCACAGGTGCGCGACGCGCGCACACCGCTGCCGGCCCTCGTCGTTTCGACGACCGGAGCCGTGCTCCTCGTCGTCGTCGGCAGCCTCACCACGCTGGCAGAGGCCACTGATGCACTCGTGTTCTTGATGTTCCTCGTGACGAACTTGGTTCTCGTCGTGTTGCGCTTCCGCCTGCCCGACGCCGATCGACCGTTCCGGGTGAAGGGGTTGCTCGGGCGGGTTCCCGTCGCCCCTGCTCTCGGTTTTGTCGTCACGGTCATGTTGGCGCTTCGTCTGCACCGTGATGCGCTCGTATTGTCGGCTGTCATTGTCGCGGTAGGACTGGTGATTGGGCTGGTCATGGCGGGTCGCCGGTAGAGTCATGACGTGGCAGTGGAGACACTGCGACTGGCGACGTGGCGGAATGGCTTACGCAGCGGCCTGCAAAGCCGTTTATCCGGGTTCGATTCCCGGCGTCGCCTCTCTGTTGCCTGACGGGCGAATGCAGTCCACTCGAATCCGTCGAGGGACATTTGCACTGTTGAACACGCATTTGGTCGTGCCGTACCGTCCCCGATGTCGGTGAATTTGCGTCGGCAGTCGTGGAGGCGGTCATGGACGTCTTGCTCAGTCATCAGGTGCCCGAGATCGGCCGGTTCCTCGCACACAGATTGGGGCACGACGAGAGAGTGGCGCGGGCCGACTTCGTGCACGGCGAGGACCAGGTGCTGGACGCGGTCGTGTCGCATCAATACGACGTGCACTTGATCGGACACACCTCGCTGCCTGTCTGCAGGTCGGTCACCAGACGTGTGATCGAACAAGACATCATCATCCACGTGCCGCATCGTCGCGTGTTGTTCGGTGACTCTCCGAGCGCCCTCAGCGTCGCGCACGCGATCTGGTTGGGGTTCGACGGTGTCGTCGATCTCGCCGGTACTTCGGCTGTCGTCGACAACCTGCTCGGCGACACTGTGTCCCCGATCGAATTTGCACGGCTGTCCGGCACGGGCGCTCCTCTGGTCGCGATCTGTCACGACAGGACCGACATTCACGTCCTGGCGGGAATCGTCGAAGGTTTGAGTGACCCCGAGATCGCCGAGACTCTCCATTACGCGGTGCAGAGCATCCGCAACAGGGTGAGTCGTCTGCTCACAGAATCGGGAGCGAGGAACCGTACTCATCTCGCGGCGCTGTTCATGCGCGAAGGCGGTGTGGCGACGGGTTGATCTGCGAGGGACGAAACACTCGTACCTTCGGCATTCGCTCGCTCAGTGTCGAGCGCCTCGCTCCGTACCGTACGGAGCATGCTCGCACTTCGGTATCACGATCGCATCGATGCCGGCCGTCGGCTCGCAGGCATGCTCGATCATCATCGCGGATCACGCTCGATCGTGCTCGGTCTCCCGCGGGGCGGTGTGCCAGTGGCTGCAGAGGTGGCTCGCCACCTGCATGCACCGTTCGACGTGTTGCTCGTGCGGAAACTCGGGTCGCCCGGTCAGCCAGAGCTCGCGATGGGGGCGATCGGTGAGGACAGGGTGACGGTGTTGAACGACGAAATCGTGCGTGAAGCAGCGGTCACCGAGCACCAGATCCACGAGGCCGAGGAACGCGCCCGACGGGTCATCGAGGAACGCGCGACCTTGTATCGATGCGGTCGTGACGCCCCCGACTTGCACGGCAAGACCGCGATCATCGTCGATGACGGGCTTGCCACCGGTGCCACCGCGCGAGCTGCCTGCCAGGTTGCACGGCTGCGAGGGGCGCGCCATGTTGTTCTCGCGGTCCCGGTCGCCCCGGCGGGCTGGGAGGCGGGACTACGGGGCGTTGCAGACGAACTGGTCTGTCCGCTCACACCGGACGATTTCTCGTCTGTCGGGGAGCACTATCACCGCTTCACCCAGGTGGCCGACTCCGAAGTGGTCGCCACACTGGTCAACACGACTGCCTCGACGTGCGACGACGACGTGCAGATCGCCCACGAGGGCATCGCGCTGCGCGGCCATCTCACCGTGCCGACAGGTGCGCTGGGCTGTGTCGTGTTCGCCCACGGCAGTGGCAGCAGTCGACGTAGCCGACGAAACGTGTGGGTGGCGGCTCGGCTGAATGCAAGAGGGTTCGCCACGTTGCTGTTCGATCTGCTCACCGAGGACGAGGCACTCGAGCACCATCGTGTGTTCGACATCGAACTTCTCACCGAACGTCTCGATGGTGTCGTCGGATGGACCCGCGAGCGACGCGAGACCGCACAATTGCCGGTCGGCTTGTTCGGTGCCAGTACGGGCGCGGCAGCGGCGCTCTCGACAGCGGCAACGACGCCGAACGAGGTGCAGGCAGTCGTCTCGCGCGGTGGACGCCCTGATCTTGCATGGGACCACTTGCCCGACGTCAGTGCACCGACATTGTTCATCGTGGGTGGTCGCGACATCGAAGTGCTCGACATCAACCGTCGTTGCGCTTCGCGACTCGCAGGGCCGCACGAGGTGTCGGTGGTGGGTGGGGCGGGTCACTTGTTCGAAGAACCCGGAGCACTCGAGCAGGTTGCAGACCTGGCTGGTGCGTTCTTCGAGCGGCATCTCGGACGAGGCTCCGGTTCGCCGACGCCGCACGAGTGACTGATACCGTCGCCGCGATGGCGACGAGAAATGAAGTGATCGCAGAGTTGACGGCGCCGGGCAGTCCGCTCGAGGTGCGTGTCGAGAACGTGTGGGGCAACCCGTTGAGGGTGTTCGCCCACACTCACCGGTCGTTGCGCGACCTGTGGCTCGACGCAACCGCCCGTGGCGGTGACACGCCGTATCTCGTCTACGACGACGTCGAGTTGACATATGCAGACGCTCGTCAGCGCGCCACGTCGCTGGCAGTGTGGCTCGCCTCGCGGGGCGTGACGAAGGGTGATCGTGTCGCGATCGGAATGCGCAACTATCCCGAGTGGCCGGTGGCGTTCTGGGCGACACAGTGCCTGGGAGCGGTGACCGTCAGCTTGAACGCCTGGTGGACGACCGACGAGTTGAGGTACGCCTTCGAAGACTCGGGCGCCGTGGCTGCCATCGTGGACGGGGAGCGCCTCGAACGCCTGCCCGATGCATTGCTCCACACCACCGGCATCCGTGCCGTCGTGGTGGCTCGTGGCGCCGCCCGAACTGGCATCACCCCATGGGACGAGGCCACAGGTGACAGCTCGGCGGTGCTCCCGGATCTCGACATCGACCCCGACGACGATGCGACGATCCTCTACACATCCGGCACGACCGGTTTCCCGAAGGGCGCGGTGGGTTCGCACCGCAACTACATGACGAACGTCTGGAACGCGCTCCTCGCGGCTGCGACGGCGGCCAAGATGGCCGGCGCCCCACCGGCTGACCCCACTGTCTCGAAGCCACAGGTGCGGGCACTGTCGACGTTTCCGTTCTTCCACATCGCCGGGTTGTGCGGAATGATCAACAACACCAAGGCCGGCACCTGCATCCACTCGATGTACAAGTGGGATGCCGGCGAGGCGCTGAAGTTGATCGAGAAACACCGTGTCAATGTCGTCGGTGGAGTCCCGACGGTGGTGCGGACACTGCTCGAGCATCCTGACTTCGGCAAGTACGACCTGTCCAGCATCTCGTCGATCGGCCAGGGCGGGGCACCTGTTCCACCCGACACCATCGCTCGCATCGAGAGCGAATTCGCGGGCAAGGTGAGCCCTGGCAACGGTTACGGACTCACCGAGACGACGGCAGCGGTGATCGCCAACTCGGGTGCCGGTTACTTCGCGAAGAAAGAGTCGGTGGGCCTGCCCGCAGTCGGGTGCGACGTTCGGATCGTCGACGAAGACGGCAACGATGTCGCAGTGGGGGACACGGGGGAGCTGTGGGTGTACGGGCCGAGCAACGTGCGTGGTTACTGGAACAAACCAGCAGAGACGGCCGCTGCCTTCACCGACGGTTGGTTCCACACCGGCGACGCCGCCCGCATGGATGCCGACGGGTACATCTACGTCGTCGACCGCATCAAGGACATGGTGCTGCGAGGCGGCGAGAACGTCTACTGCGTCGAGGTCGAAACAGTGCTCTTCGAGCACCCGGCGGTTCTCGACTGTGCCGTCATCGGGCTTCCTCATGCGACACTCGGCGAGGAAGTGGCCGCGATCATCGTGCCTGAGCCCGGTCACGGGCCAGACGACACCGAGTCGGTGCTCGACTACGTGCGAGGCAAACTCGCCGCGTTCAAGGTGCCCAGTGCCGTGTTCTGGCAGTCGGGCGAATTGCCCCGGAACGCGACCGGCAAGGTGCTCAAGCGCGACTTGCGCGAGTCGTACCAGTCGGCGCCCCGGGGCTGACCCACTCGAGACGCGGCAGGCGTCAGGAGCGGGCGATCGCGATGCGATGCTCGCGGGTCGATGCGCCGTTCATGGGCAGGCGCACTTCCAAGATGCCGTCTTTGTAGGTGGCTTTCACGTCTGTCTCGGCAGCCGTCGAGGGCAGCAACACCTGTCGTTGCAGTGAGCCGTACTCGAACTCGCTGCGGAAATGCGCCCGGTCGCCGTCGTGCGACTCGCGCATACGGTGCACCTTGAGTCGGAGCGCGCCGTCGGCGACGCTGAGATCGACATCTTTGTCGGGGTCGATGCCGGGAACCTCCGCGCGGATCACGTAGTTACCGTTCTCTTCGAACTCCTCCACGTTGATCGCGGATCCGCCGACCAGGTCCATCCATCTGTCCCAGCGGTCGACGGGCATTCTGTCGCTCATCCAACCGGGCCACTGAACGTCGAATATGCGTCGTGTCATTGTCTGTCTCCTGTCGTGTGTGTCGGGCACCATGTCCGACGTGTCGCACGGTAGGGAGGTGCACGGGGCGCCGAAACGCAGGAAGGGCGGACGGTACGTGAGTCGTGCAGAGAGGGAAGCAACTCCCATCGCAGAGACGACGGGCGTACGTACGTTGCTGACATGGTCGAACGGTCGTCGCACGGAGCATCAGAACCACAACTGGCGGGGCGGGCTGTCGTGGCGGCGTTGACACATGACCACGCTCGGATCTGGTTGCTCGAGGCCGACGGGGCAGAACCTGTCGTCAGGCTGCGCCGACCGAGCGACAAGCCGCATCGTCATGTCCGACAGGGTCAGTTTCGGCGGATGCATTCGAGCGAGACCCAGGAGCCTGTCTTCTTCGGCGACCTCGAGGATCTGTTGCGTGACTCGTCCCAGGTCGTCCTCGTGGGACACGGTCGTGGGAGGAGCAACACGGTCGACCGCTTCATGGCCCACTTGGCCGAGGCGCGTTCGCCGTTGCTCGGGCGTGTGGTGGGAACCGGGGTGGCGAACTTGCCGGCCCTCACCGATGCTGAGATCATTGCCGCCGCCCGCGAACGATGGTCTGCCGACTATCTGTAGGTGCTCAATGATCCGGTGAGGATCTGTTACCTGCGAGTAGCGATCGTGCCGTTGTGAAGTTGCACGAAACAAGGGAATTTTCCCCCGTCGAGGGTGACTCACGGCACAGCGCTGTTCTATGGTGGCGTTCGTCACATGAAGTGTGTGGCACATTCAGGGGGGTAACCGAATGACAGACAGGGCAATGTCCCTTCGTTCACGGCGAATTCGTCGATGGGGTGCGGCTGTGGCCGTCGCTGTCGCTGGTTCGGTCGTGGCGACCAGTACGGGCCAGGCGGCGTCCAAGACGTCGTCGACGCCGAAGAGCGGTGGCGAGATCACCTACGGCATCGCGAACAACATCGGAGGCTGGTGCTTCGCAAACGCGTTGAACGCCGACAGCCTCGGTGCGACTCGTACGGTGTACGAGAGCCTCGTCGAGCGTGACTCGCGCGGACGGTTCATTCCGCACCTCGCGCGTTCGTGGCGTTCGACCGAGGGCTACAAGGTGTGGACCTTCAAGATCCGCACGGGAATCAAGTTCTCGAATGGTGAAGACTTCAACGCCGACGTCGCCAAGACCAACATCCAGATCGGTGCCGGTCACGTGATTCCGGCAGCGTCGTACGCCGGTACCGGAATCGGTGTGAACGCGAACATCATGCTCGTCGAGGCGCCCGACGCAGAGACCCTGCGGATCACGCTCGACAAGCCCGACAACCAGTTCATCGGTCTCATGTACCGCGCTGGTCGTTACGTCATGCGTGCACCCGAGCAGATCAAGAACTCGGCCACCTGTGCGACCAAGCCGATCGGCACCGGTCCGTTCAAGGTCGAGTCGTACGTTCCCGACCAGACCGTGGTCGTGCGCAACGATCTCTACTGGCGCAAGGACTCGAAAGGCCGTCAGCTTCCGTACCTCGACAAGATCACCATCAAGACGGTGAAGGAAGGCTCGCAGCGAGCAGCCGCTGTCCGCAAGGGCGCGCTCGACGCGGCGTACTTCCCGGTGGGTGACGCAACCTTCATCTCCGACCTCGTGAAGCGCAAGAGCGTGGTGCAGGAGTTCAAGGCAGGAATCAACCTGTGGGGCCAGTGGATGCCGAACCAGAACAAGGCTGGCTCGCCGTTCAAGTTCAAGAACTGCCGTCTCGCAGCTGCTCACGCCATCGACTGGAAGACCTACAACAGGGTGCGTCTGCGCAACCTCGCGACGGTCAACGGCTCGATCGTGGGCAACGGACACACGCTCTTCACCACGAAGGGTGCGCCGAAGTTCAGCCTGAAGTTGGCTCGTGAGGCGCTCGCAAAGTGCAACACCGATCTCGGGGCCGCGGCACCGATGAAGATCACGCTGTACGCCGACCAGAGCACGCAGTCGCTGAACAACGTCAAGACCCTGCAGGGCATGATGGAGAAGGCTGGTATCCAGTTCAACCCGATCATCCAGCAGGAGAGCAACGCGCTGATTCCGCAGATCTACAACCGCAACGGAAATGCCTTCGACTTCGCTCAGGGCACCCCGGCGGAAGGCCCCGGACCTGGCTACGTCGTTCCGTTCTTCATGTCGAACGCCTTCCCGGCCGACTCGAAGAGCCCTGTGACCACGTTGCGGGTCTTCGGCAAGGTCATCGCGCTCGGAAACCACTCCGACACCAACCTCGACGCGTTGGTCTATGCCGCCATGGGCGAGACCAACAAGAAGAAGCAGGATGCGGCGTGGAAGAAGGTGACCGAGTACCTCCAGAAGGAAGCAATCGCGATTCCTTCGGTGCACTCGGGCGCATGGACCTTCGTCAACCGCAAGTCGAACCTGAAGGGCTTCGGACTTCTGAGGAACCCTGACGGCAAGACCTTCGCACCCACCGCTGACCTGAAGGGTCAGGAGTGGACGGCAATCTGGAAGGGCTGAGCCCGGTCAGATGACCTGATGCCTCGTGAAGGGGGCGGTGGCCGATCGGCCGCCGCCCCCTTCGGCATTCTCGGGCTCGGCTCTGTCGTAGTGTTCCGCCATGTCAACTTCTGGCTCCAACGCTGTCGATCGTCCTGCGCCCGTTCGCACCCGTGTCACCGAGTTGCTCGGCATCGATTACCCCATCGTGCAGGCTCCCATGGGATGGATCGCGCGGTCGCAGCTGGCCTCTGCCGTGTCGGATGCAGGCGGGATGGGGATCATCGAGACCTCGTCGGGTGAACTCGATGCCATCAAGGTCGAGATCGCCCGCATGCGAACCCTCACCAGCAGACCTTTCGGCGTGAACATCGCTCAGGCCTTCGTACGCGACCCTGCGATCGCAGACTTCGTCGTCGACCAGGGGGTGCGATTCGTGACGACCTCGGCCGGAGACCCCACCAAGTACACCGAGAAACTCAAGGCCGCTGGTCTCACCGTGTTCCATGTGGTGCCGACCCTCGCTGCGGCACTCAAGGCTGTCGAGGCCGGAGTCGACGGTCTCGTCGTCGAGGGCGGCGAAGGAGGCGGCTTCAAGAATCCACGCGATGTCGCATCGATGGTGCTGTTGCCACTGGTGGCCGAGCATGTCGACGTGCCGATCGTCGCGGCCGGGGGAATCTGTGACGGAGCCGGAATGGCGGCTGCCTTCGCGCTCGGTGCCGACGCGGTGCAGATGGGAACCCGCATGGTCTCGGCAGCCGAGTCGCCCGTGCACGAGAACTGGAAGAATGCGATCGTCGGCGCGGCCGAGACCGACACGGTGTTCTTGAACCGTTTCGGCCGCCCCGGACTGCGTGCCCTGCGCACGGAGCGCACGAGCCGTCTCGAACGTGAGGAGCAGGTGGGCATGGACCAGTTCGCACGTACACAGGATGTGTATTTCGGGGGTGACCTGGAGGCAGGAATTGCACTCACCGGTCAGGTTGCGGGACGTATCACCGAGGTGCGACCGGTCGCCGACATTCTCTGGTCGACCGTGAACGAGTTTCGCGACCGTGCCACGCGGGTGTGGGGTATCGCAGGCTGAGAGTGTCCCTCGTCGGCCGAACTACGGTTGAGAACATGAAAGTGCCGTTGACGATCGTCGATCATCTCCGCCGAGCAGAGCAGGTCTACGGCGACAGAGTGGCGATCATCGACGAGCCCAACCAGCCGGCCGAGTCGTGGGGAGCCATCACGTACGCAGAGATGGCGCGTCGCGCCCGTGCCCAAGCGGCCGGTCTCGATGCCCTCGGGGTGCCCCAGGGGGCACGGGTAGCGGTAGTCAGCCAGAATTCTGCTCGATTGTTGACATCGTTCTTCGGTGTGAGCGGGTTCGGCCGCGTGCTGGTGCCGATCAACTTCCGACTCGCCGCCGACGAGGTGTCGTACATCGTCGACCACTGCGGGGCCGACGTGTTGATCGTCGACCCGGAACTCGACGACGCACTGTCGGGTGTGTCGGCACGCCACAGGTTCGTGATCGGTGCCGAGTCGGACCAGGTGCTCTACGACTTCGGTCGCGAGCCACGTGCCTGGGAACCCGACGAGGACCAGACCGCGACCATCAACTACACGAGCGGTACCACGGCGCGCCCAAAGGGAGTAGAGCAGCCGCACCGGAACTTGTGGGTGAACTCGGCCGTCTTCGGGTGGCAACTGGGAGTGAACGACCGCGACGTGTACCTGCACACCTTGCCCCAGTTCCATGTGAACGGCTGGGGAATGGTCTACGCGGTGACTGCGATGGGTGGTACGCACGTCATCTTGCGCAAGGTCGACGGCGCCGAGATCCTCACCCGCATCGAGCGTCACGGGGTGTCGCTTCTGTGCGGGGCACCAGCGGTTGCGAACATGATCCTCGACGCGGCCGCCACCGGGTTGCCGACGTCGCGCGAGCAGGTGCGCATGGTGGTCGCTGGCGCACCGCCGCCCACGTCGACCATCGAGAAAATCGAGACCGACCTCGGATGGGAGTTCGTCCAGATCTACGGACTCACCGAGACCGCCCCACTGCTCACGATGAACCGACGTCGCGCCGAATGGGACTCGCTGACAGCGACCGACCGAGCCAGGCATCTCGGTGCGGCAGGGGCCCCCGCACTCGGGGTCGAGATTCGTGTCGACGCCCAAGGCGAGGTGCTCGCACGCGCTCCGATGGTCATGGAGGGCTACTGGAACCAGCCCGACGAGACAGCCAAGGCCATCGTCGACGGGTGGTTCCACACTGGCGACGGCGGAACGGTCGGCGAGGATCATCATCTGACGATCTCTGACCGCAAGAAGGATGTCATCGTCTCCGGGGGCGAGAACGTCTCGTCGATCGAAGTGGAGGACGTGATCTTCTCTCACCCCGAGGTGGCAGAAGTGGCAGTGATCGGTGTTCCAGACGACAAGTGGGGCGAGATGGTGCTCGCCCTCGTCGTGAGAACGCCGGGCTCGCCGCTCACCGAAGATGACGTGATCACGCACGCAAAGTCGAAACTGGCCGGGTACAAATGTCCGAAGCGGGTCGAATTCCGCGACGAACTGGCCAGGACCTCGACCGGCAAGTTGCAGAAGTTCAAGTTACGAGCGCCCTATTGGGAAGGGCGCGACCGCCAAGTCAACTGACGGCTCCGTTGGTGCCGTAACGGGCGTCGAGGACTGCGCCACAGTTCTGGTCGATGGCGGCGGTGAAGGTGCGCTCGGTGATCACTTCGCCGAGGCGTCGTCCCCGTTCGTTGGCGGTGTCGAGCAGTCCCCCGACGCTGACCGGGATCACGAGACAGACCATGAGACCGACCTTGTAGTACTCGAGCACGTCGTCGAAGGTGATGTCGAGTCCTGCGTCGCGCAGACACTCGTGGTACACACGCAGGAGGCGCACTTCGTGTGCACGGCGGTCGTCGACGGTGAGCGACTGCGCCAACAGGTACGCCACATCGTAGAGTCCACCCGAGCGGGTGGTGAGCTGCCAGTCGAGGATCACCACGTCGTCGTCGGAGCCCGGCGCACCGAAGAACATGTTCTCTGAGCGGAAGTCTGTGTGGCAGATGGTGCGGTGGGTGCCGCCGAAGTCGTTCAGCAAGCGTTCGAAGTGGTCACGCACCCGTTCGCCGAGGCTGATCTGTTCCTGAGTGAGGAGATCGCCGAATCCGTTCGCCAGATACAACGGCCAGGCGAATTCGAAGAGCGGAACGGCCTGCATGGTGACCGGTCCGTTGCCGTAGTCCATCCACTCGAGAGCGTCGAGGTCGGGACTTTCCCACCAGGTGGCGTGCATGCGTGCGACCGCACGTATCGCCCGCTCGGCATGCTCGGGTGACATACCCTCGATCTGGTCGGAGACCTCCAGGTGACCGAGGTCCTCGAGGAGGAGGGCCGACAGATTCGACTCGGTGTCGATCGCGCTCCACCAGCAGCGTGGTGTGCGCACTCCCGCACGGTGTGCGACCTCGCGGTAGAAGAGGGCTTCGCGCACGTAGTAGCGGAAGGCCTGCATCTGGGCCCTGTTGGCCTCGTACGGCGAGGGGAGTTTGGCGATCATGGTGGAAGGCAAACTCGGGTGTTCGCCGGTGTATTCGATCTCGAGTCGCACCAACTGGCCGACCATGCCGACTCCTTCGCCGATCACGGTACGTTGCACGTTCGACACTGAACCCGTCGGGAGGTGTCCTGCGTGTCTCAGAGCCTCGGTGAGCCACTCGGCCGTGAGTTCGTCTGCGGTCGTCGGTACGGGCATCTCGTTCACGGAGCGAGTCTCGCACACCTCAGACGAGGCGTCGGAAGGTGAGATTGATGCGAGGTTCTGTCACCTTCGCAGCTCGCGGAATTCGGTGCTTCCAGCACCGCTGCGTCGCACCGCTCATGACGAGCAACGACCCGTGGGGGAGAACGGTAGAGATGAGTTCTCCCGACTCGCGGTGACGAAAGTCGAAGCGTCGTTCTGCCCCGAGCGACACCGATGCGATGATCGGGTTCGCACCCAGTGACCTCTCGTCGTCGGCATGCCACCCCATGTGGTCGTTGCCTGTGCGATACAGGTTGGCCAGTACTCCGTTGAAGGACGCGCTCGACATGTGTTCCGCCAGTCGACGGATCTCGGTGAGTGCCTCTGACCAGGGGTGTCTCGCCCTGTCGCGGCCCGAGTACCTGTAGACGACGCCTTCGTCGGCGATCCATGCGGACAGGCGCGGTTCGGTCACCTCGCGGCCGAACATGGGGATCTGCGTCGTCTCCCACGGCACGGCCCGCTTCAGAGCCTCGAAGAGGAGTTCGGCGTCATCATGGCCGAACATGCGCGGCACCAGCCGCGCAGACCCGTCACCGGGCAACAGTTCGGTCGAATCCCCGAAGGGTGTGGTCACTCGCCGATGGGATGGTGGCACGCCACGAAGTGGCCCTTCGACACCTCGCGCAACTGTGGCTCTTCGGCGGCGCACTTCTCGCTCGCCATCGGGCAGCGAGTGCGGAAGCGGCAGCCGCTCGGCGGGTTGAGCGGTGACGGGGGCTCGCCCTGGATGAGGTTGCCCACCGGCTTGCGAGTCGGGTCCGGGATCGGAACCGAGCCGACGAGAGCCTTCGTGTAGTGGTGCTTGGTGTTCTGGTAGAGCTCTTCGGGCTCGGCCACTTCACACACCTTGCCGAGGTACATCACCATCACTCGCGTGGAGACGGCCTTGACCACCGCAAGGTCGTGCGAGATGAAGACCAAGGTCAAGCCGTAGCGGTCCTTCATGTCCTGGAGCAGGTTCAGAATCTGGGCCTGCACCGACACATCCAGTGCTGACACCGGTTCGTCGCAGATGATCATGGTGGGCTCGAGTGCCATCGACCGGGCGATCGAGATGCGTTGGCATTGTCCACCGGAGAACTCGTACGAACGGCGGTCTCTCACCACGGCAGGATCGAGGTTCACATTCGTCAAGAGGTCGTCGATCTTGGCCTGGATCTCGGCTTCTGATCCCTTCTTCCACACACGCAACGGCTCAGCGAGGGTCTCGGCGACCGTGAGGCGAGGGTCGAGTGACGAGATGGGATCCTGGAAGATCATCTGCATCGCCGGCCGCATGTCGCGCAGGTCCGAGCCTTTCAGTTTGGTCAGTTCTGTGCCGAGGAAGTTCACCGAGCCACTGGTCGGCTTCGGGATCTGCAGCACGGCCTTGCCGAGGGTCGATTTGCCACACCCTGACTCGCCGACGACCGCCAAGGTCTCGCCACGGACGAGGTCGAAGCTCACTCCTGAGACAGCCTTGACGACCTTGTCGCGTGCGAGACGGAACTCGACTGTCAGGTCTTCGACGACCAGAACCCTGTCGCCGTCAGGCCGCATGTGGGCTTTGCCGCTTCCGGCCATTACTTGCCTCCTCCGATGGGGAACCAACAGCGATAGAAATGATCGTCACCGTCGTCGACGAGCGGCGGCTTCTCGGCGCGGCACTTGTCGGTGACGTACGGGCACCTGTTCGCGAACGGACAACCTGGCTCGTCCTTGGTCGGGTCGGGGAG
This sequence comes from uncultured Bifidobacterium sp., assembly GCA_964416135.1. GTDB lineage: Bacteria > Actinomycetota > Acidimicrobiia > Acidimicrobiales > Ilumatobacteraceae > UBA2093. Next base: position 68,330 of record CAYQCU010000003.1, on the reverse strand, counting down.
TCGACCCTCGATGACCGGCAAACGAGTGCCGGTGGGTGTCTCGAGGCGGGGGATCGACTTGAGCAACGCCTCGGTGTAGGGCATCTTCATGTTGGCGAAGAGTTCCTTGGTCGGCGCGTACTCCACGACGTCACCTGCGTACATCACTGCGATCTTGTCGGTGTGGCCCGCCACGACACCGAGGTCGTGGGTGACCAGGATCATGGCGGTGTTGAACTCGTCGCGAAGTTCGTCGAGAAGCTCGAGCACCTGGGCCTGGACGGTCACGTCGAGTGCGGTGGTCGGCTCGTCGGCGAACAGCAACTGCGGGTTGCACGAGACGGCGATGGCGATCATGATGCGCTGGCGCATACCGCCCGAGAGCTGGTACGGGAACTTCTTGAGCATTCCCTCCGGGTCTGGGATTCGCACCCGCTTGAGCAGTTCGACTGCACGCTCCCGCGCAGCCTTTTTGTCCATGCCGAGGCGCACAGTGAGGCTCTCGGTGAGCTGCGTTCCGATGCGACGCACCGGGTTGAGAGCGGTCATCGGATCCTGGAAGATCATCGCCATGCCGATACCCCAGAGTTCGCGAACTTCGTCTCGGGGGAGACCGAGCAACTCGCGACCCTGGTACGTCACACTGCCGGTACGAGTCGCGGTGCTGGGGAGCAGACCCATGATCGCACGTGAGAGAACGGTCTTGCCCGAACCCGATTCGCCCACCACGCCGAGGCTCTCGCCGGGAGCGAGGGTGATCGACGCGCTGCGTACCGCCTTGAGATTGCCTCGGGGTGTCGCGAACGACACGCTGAGGTCGGTGACCTGGAGAAGGTCGCTCATATCTTTGCCTCTCTGAGGTCGAGTCGGGCTCGGACGTAGTCGCCGAACCAGTTGCTGGAGATCACCGTGAGAGCGATCGCGATGGCGGGCATGTACACCTCGTGCGGGCTGAATGCGATGTTGCCGCGACCATTGGCGAGCATCGAACCCCACGAGGCGCCGCCGGGGATACCGATACCTAGGATCGACAGTGAGCCCTCCACGATGATGACCGAGCCGATGGCGAGGAATCCGATCGCAAGGATCGCCGGCGCCACGTTCGGCAGGATGTGCTTGCGGATGATCGTGAAGTTCTTGGTTCCCATCGACTTCGAGGCGATCACGAACTCGCGGCCAGACCACTGAAGAGCCGACGACCGCGCGATGCGACCGAGAATCGGGATGAGCACGATCGTGAGCGCGAGGATCAACACGTAGATGCGGCGGCTCGTGGGAGCCGGGTTGTCGGGGCTCGAGTACGCGAGTGTCGACAACAGAGCCAGCGACATGACCAGGTTCGGGATGGAGAGCATCACGTTGAAGATCGCCACCGTGATGAGGTCGAACTTGCCCCGGAAGTAGGCGGCAGTGATGCCGATGAAGGCCCCGATTCCGCCACCGAAGATCACCGCGAAGAACGACACGAAGACCGAGATGCGTGCACCGTTGATGAGGCCCGACAACATGTCGTATCCGTCCTGGGTGGTTCCGAGGATGTGACCTGCGGTACCGGGGCCGGCGCCGAGATAGTCGAAGTCGGGGTCGTCCCATCGGCGGAGCGGAAGAATCCAACCGAAGAGGCCGAGGAACACGAGCAGTCCCATCCAGGAGCCGGCGAGGTAGAACGCCACCGGTCGCTTGCGCTTCTTCTTGGTCTTGACGGCTGTTTCCACGGCTTGTGCAGGTGTTTCAGTCTCAGACACGGCGTTCCCTCGTTCTCGGGTCGATGACATTGGTGAGAATGTCGATCATGGTGTTGAAGAAGACGTAGAAGACGGCGACCAGCGCGATGAGGGTCTGCATCGCGACCACCTGTCGGGCGCCGATCGAATAGAAGATCTCGTAACCGATGCCCGGAATCACGAAGATCGTCTCGATGACGATCGTTCCGCCGATGAGACCACCCATGTTGAGTGCCGCCGAGGTGAGGAGGGTGGTGCTCGAGGGGCGGAACACGTGGCGCCACAGAACACGGCGGTCGGAGATGCCCTTCGAGGCCGCCATGGTCACGTAGTCCTCCTTGAGGGTCTGGATCACGTCGTTGCGCAGCAGACGCGTGTACGACGACGTGAGACCGACTGCGATCGAGATCACCGGCAGGATCATCAACTTCAGGTGCTGGACGAGGTCTTCCGAGGGCTTCACGTAGCCGATGGGGTCGACCCACCCGAGTTGCACGGCGAAGATGAGCGAGAGAATCAACGCGAGTGCGAAGTTCGGGAACGACACCATGGTGAAGAGCGTGCTCGACGTGATGCGATCGAAGCGGCCGCCTTCCTTGTAGGCCGAGAGCAGCCCGAGCGGGATGGCGAAGAAGAGAGCGACGATCTGTGCGTACATGATCATCTGCAACGACACCGGGAGTGTGGCGCTGATCACTTCCGACACGGGGCGAACGCCGCCGTTCAGGTAGTAGAAGCCGAAGTCTCCCTGCAGGAGATTCGAGTACCAGTTCCAGTAGTACCCGAAGATTCCCTTGTCGAGCGACAAGTCGGTGCGGATCTGTTCGACGATTGCGTCCGGGGCCCCGCCTGCGATGATCTCTGCGGGATCACCGGGCAACAACCACATCAGGCACGAGAGAAGAAATGTGGCGACGGTGACAATTGCCACCAACCCCACAAGTCTCTTTGCCAATAACCGAGCAAGATCCATCTGCCCCCCTCGAACTCGTCTCTTCACCCTAGACGAAGAGAAGGGGCGGTGCCCTAGTTGGACACCGCCCCTTCGTCGTTCATGATCGAACGTTCAGTGAAAAAAGGTCAGCCCTTCTTCTGAACTCCCGACCAGTCGATGCCCCAGTTGGTCACGATGCGCTGGGTCTTGCCGCGCACGAGCTGCACCTTGCCGATGTTGGTGAGACCGCTGTTGCGGTTCACGAACATCGTGTAATAGAAGTGCGTGATCGAGCCCATGAAGCCCTCTGTCTGGAGGTAGGCCGTGCCTGCACGGTACTGACGCTGGGCGGCAGCCCCAGTCTTGGCAGCCTGACCGTCGAAGAAGAACTTCGACACCTTCATGTCGGAGTGCTTGTTGAGGCTCAACACCGATCCGATCGACGAGGCGAAGATGCGCGCCGCCGACGTGGAGTTGTACTTGGTGTACTGGGCGTCGGTCTCCGTCGGGAACGCGTTCTTCAACACGAACGGCAGGTTGAACGAGACGTCGGTTCCTTCGAAGAGGAGGATCGCGATCGCGTCATAGGCGTTCTGGTCGGCAGCCGACGAGGCTCCCGAGTTGAATGCCTTGGCGATGATCTGTGCCGACTCTTCGACGACCGTGTTCACGGTGATGCCGCATCGCTTCCATGTGTCGATGAGGAACTTGGCGTTGGCCTGTGAGGCACCGCTGGTGTCCGCCGGAATGGTGAACTTCAGCTCGGTGTTCTTTGCCGGATCCTCGGCCTTCCATGCATCGAGGTACCGCTTCGAGAGAGTCCTCGAGAAGGCGTGGAAACCACGGGTCGTGTACATGGTGCTCTTCGGGCCGACCAACGAGCGAGCGGCGGTGCCTTCACCCTTGGTGCGGACGCGGGTGTAGTTCGCACGGTCGATGCAGTGCAGCACGGCGAGGCGTGCGTTCTTGCTCTTGAACGGCGAGTTGGCCTTGCCCTGGTTCAGCCACAGCGACGGGTAGTACTCGACCGGCGACTTGAACTCGGTCACCAGGCTGCGACGCTTGCGCAGGTCCTTGATGAAGGTGGCATCGACTGCCGCCGAGAACTGACCGGCATCGTAGGTTCCGCGACGAACGGCAGCCGCACGCGACGATCCTTCCTTCACGTTGGTGAAGGTGATGCTGTCGAGGTACGGCAACTTGTCGCCCGTGCGCGGGTCCTTGCGCCAGTAGTCAGGGTTCTTCACGACCTTGATCTCGTCGGTGCTCACCAGCGTGTAGTTCGCTTCTGCCATGAACGGACCGGTGCCGATCGGACGACCGGTTCCACACGTTGCAGCACGTGCGCCGGTGAACTGGCTCGGTCCGCGCATGACGAGTCGTCCCGAGGCATAGAGCATGCCGGGTACGTCGTTCTGCGGGCGCGAGAGCGTGAGACGCAAGGTGAGAGTGTCGACCACCTCGGTCTTCTCGATGTTCGCGAGGAATGCAGCCGACGTACCGAGGCCGATCGCGCGCGCGAGGAACGCATTGCTGCGCTCTGTTGCGAACGGGGCGAGTGTCGGGACAGCCTTCAAGAGGGCACCTTCCTTGGCGAAGACGCCGAGTGCCATCAACAGTGCAATGCGCTCGACGTTCGACTTGGTGTCTGCCGCTGCGGTGCTGGTGATTCCCAGCTGAGCGAGAAGCGGAGCACCAGCGGCACCCAAGCCCACGATGGTCGTGTACACGGTCGTTGCCTTGGTGGCATGGCCAGCCGCATCGGTGAGAGCCTGGACCGACGCAGCCTGACCGGTTGCGTAGTCGAGGTTCAACTTGATGGCGGCAGCGTCCATGGCGGTTCCGTCGTGGAACTTGATTCCCGAGCGGAGCCGGATCGTCCAGGTCTTCAGGTCGGACGAACGACGTGCGTCACGTGCGAGCAGACCCACCATGTCTCCACCGATGGTCTTTTCGAACAGCGTCTCGTAGAAGGTGCGGTGCACCATGAGCGACGAGTTCGCCGGGTTGTTGGCGAAGCAGAAGCCCGGCAGCGTGTCGAAGATCGCCACCTTGGCGTCTCCGCCGTACTTGTCGGCCGACTGCTTCGAGGCAGCCTGGCCTGCTGTCGAGGCCACGGTCGACACCGCGACGGCTGCCGCAAGTGCGACTCCGACGCGACGCAACACTCGTGACCTGCTGGTCTGTTGTGTCATTGAGTTACCCCCAAATACGGCACACCACGGTTGGTGTGACTCGGGTCACGATAGCACTCGGTTCTTCGGTGAAACCAATGTCCCGTGCGAAATGTCTTTGTAGGTGGCAGGGGAGAACCTCTCACCTCGCTGCACTTCGAGACTGTGGTGGTGACTATGTGAACAGGTGCACCTTGATTGCACCCGCCGCACGATCACCCGCGACGCTTACAGCCTCTTGCGCATCGTCGAGCGTGAACCGGTGGGTCACCACTGCCTCTGCAAGGTGCGGAACATCTGCCAGCAACTTGACAGCGTCAAGAAAGTCGTTCTGAGACGAGTCATGGCCGTAGAAGATGGAGGGAAGAAGCGTGATCTCCTTCATCAACAATGCATTCGACAGCGCAACGGGTGTCCAGAACATGCCGAACTCGACGAGTGAACCCCGCGGTCGAGTGGCGGCAACGCAGAGGTCGAACGTCGACTGTGTGCAGACCGCATCGAATGTCGTGTCGTAATCGGCGACCGGTTGGTCGACGCACCGGATGCCGAGTGTCTCGGCGGCACGCTGTTGGTGCAAATGGCGTGCCACGATGTCGGTCTCGACTCCGCGGTGCGCCAATGCGGCCGCGCACAGCAGACCGATCGATCCGGCGCCGACCACCAGTGCGCGCGACCCCGGCTCTGGTTTGGCACGCTCGATTCCGTGCACCACGACGGCGAGCGGCTCGACGAGCGCCACGTGCGAAGGGTCGACAGTTCGCGGCACCTCGACCAATCGCGACTCGTCGACGCGAATCTGTTCGGTGAGTCCGCCGTCACGGTTCACGCCGAGCAGGTCGCGGCCGGCATCGGAGCACAGGTGAGAGAGGTGCCGCGTGCACTCGGTGCACCGACCGCATTCGCCGGTGGGGCGAACGGCCACCAATCGCCCGTCGTCGGTGATGCCGCCGAATTCGTGGCCGAGAACGACACCACCGAACCCGAGCGAGAGCAGATGGAGGTCGCTGCCGCAGATGCCCGACGATGTGATGGTGACCAGGCGACCGTCGCCGGTCGGAGGGTCGCGGTCGACGACGGTGACTTTTCCTGCGTCAGCAACCACGGCTCGCACGCCGCGACCGTATCAGGGGCCGGGTGTCGTCGACGTCGTGGTCGAGGCAGCGATCGACGTTGACGTCGTCGTTGTCGAGTCCCCGGGCAGTGTCGTGGTCGTCGACGGGACGATCGTCAACGTGGTGGTGGTCGTCGTGAGCACGGCGTCGATCCACTCGCGGAACGCGACCACCTCGCGCGCATAGAACGAGGCTCGCGTGCGATAACCAGATGTCGTGAGATGCACTCCGTCGGCGAGGAACCTCGAACGACCGGTGGGCGCGAATGATGAATTCCAGTCGGCGATGTGCAGATTCGGCCACCGTGTCAAGGCGCGTGTCAGCTCTTTGTTGAACATGCGTGCTCGTGCCGGTCGCTCGCGCGCGGGCAGGGTGGCGAACTCGAGGTTGACCCACAGAACCGGTCGGTCGCCGGCCGCGGCCATGACGGCGTCGATCTGTGCGCGCACATAGGCAGAGTCACGTCGGCTCATCATGTCGTTCGTGCCGAGCGCAACCACGACGGCGCCGGCCCGGTGTTTCTTCACCTGTGACCTCACCGTCGAGACCCCTTGTCGTGCGGTGCGACCCACCTTCGCGTCGACCACCACCTTCGACCAGGCCCTTTTCACGGATCGTTGACCGCCGGAGAACTTGCCGAGAATCGAGGCCCCGACGGTGAGGCTGTCGCCGACGACGAGCAGCGTCGAGCCACCCCTGACTGTCGTGCCGGAGACGGGCGGTGCCGTCGCCGGCGCCACAGTCACAGCGACGGCGCCCGCGACGGCAATTGCCGTTGCGCGGCGCACGAGGGGACGGTGGATCACCGATTCAGTGTGGCATCGTTGTCTGGTGACCCGACGTCACTTCCTCACATACCTCTCTTTGTCGACGATGGCCGTGACGCAGCCCGTCCTGGATCTCTACGGACGGAACATCACGGTGTTCTCGGCGGCGAAACTGTCGACTGTGGAAGTGGTGGCGTTCATCGTGCTCGTGGCGTTGGCGCCCGCGGTCGGTGCCGCAGCTGTCGACGCCTTCAGCCGGCAGTTCGGCAGCAAAGTGAACGAAGCGACCCGGATCGTCCTGCTCGGAGTCGTGTCGTTGCTTCTCGGACTTGCGGTTGCCCGGTGGGTCGGTCTCGACGGCGACATCCCGGCTGTGGTCCTCGCCGTCATCTTCGGGGTGGGCATTCCGTGGGCATTCGACAGGTCGCGTTCGGTGCGGGAGTGGTCGCGTTGGTTGGCCGTGTTGTCGGTGGTCGTCGTGGGCAACGCAGTCGTGCAAGTACAGCCGGTCGTCACGGGAACCAACGGCGCTGCGACCGATGCAGTGGTGACGGCGCCGTCGACGTCGGTGCTGCACGTCATCTTCGACGAGTTCCCGCTCTATGCACTTCTCGGCACCGACGGAAAGATCAACGCAGCCCGGTACCCGGCGTTCGCGAGTCTGGCCGAAGAGACCACGTGGTACCGCGACGCAGTGTCGGCCTCGAATTTCACCCATCAAGCGGTTCCGGCGCTGTTGGCGTCGGTTGAGCCACAGGCAGAAGGCGGGCCCTTCCTTGCTGACTATCCGCGCAACATCTTCACGTTGTTCCGCGGCAAAGTCGACGTGCGGGGGGTGGAGCCGGTGACGAGCCTGTGTCCGGTGAGTGTGTGTCCACCTCCGGGGTCGCAGGTCTCGCAGCTCGATGTTGCCCGCTTCGCCCGTTTCATTCGTGACGCGGCGTACGTGTACGGCCAGCGTGTGATGCCCCCGACCGTGCGCAAGCAGATTCCCTCCACCGAGGGTGCGTGGGGCGGCTTCAACGCGGTAGCCGACAAATTCAAGGAGCAGTTCGCCGGTTCGGCTCTGCCGCAACTCGATGCGTTGGAGCGCGCGGTGGCCACTCATGTGCGTGACGCTGAGCCGCGGGTGTCGGTGGTGCACGTCCTCGCGCCGCACGCTCCGTGGCGGTTGACACCTGACCTGCGCGTCACCCCGCAGTCGCCGGAGATTTCGACCAAGAACCCCGACGACTTCGACGGTGTCCGCGACACGTACCAGGCGTTCCTGCACCAGTTGGCCGCGACGGACCGAGTGGTGGGCGAGATGATCGCCGACCTGAAGGCCTCGGGTCGCTGGGACGAGACGCTCGTCGTGCTTTCTGCAGACCACGGCATTTCGTTCCGCCCCGGCCAGCCGCAACGTCACACCGACTTCTCCGACATGGGTCAGGCCGACGACATCTTCCGTGTGCCGTTGTTCGTGAAGTATCCGGGCCAGTCCCGCGGCGAGACGAGTGATTGTCCGGTGTCGAACCTCGACGTGTTGCCGACGATCGTCGATGTCACCGACACGACGACGTCGTGGGAGTTCGCGGGTCGCTCACTGGAATCGGGGTGTCCGACGGATCGTGAACGCGAGGTGCGTTCGGCGACCGGTGAGACGGCCGTGTTGAGCGAGGGCTTCGAGGCGACGATGGCTCGCGTCGCTCTCTACGACGACATGGTCGACGCTGACGGTCCGGTCGAACAGGTGGCTCGCGTCGGTGCATCGCGCGAGCTGATCGGCACGATCCTGCCGAAGGCGCCGGTCAGCGATCGCATCTCGTCGTGGACGCTCACGCAAGAGCGAGCTTTTGCTCAGATCGCCGGCAGTCGGGGATCGAGTGCCCCAGGCCAGGTCACCGGGTCGGTGGCGGTGAACGGAACACTGCCGGCCGGCACCGAGGGGATACTCGCGGTGAGCAACAGGGCCGCGGCGGTGCTCGGCGAACTGTCGGGTGCGACCGGTCAGGTGCGGTTCACCGCGATCCTCGACCACACGGCACTGACCCCAGGGGGACACACAGTGTCGCTGTGGCTGCGCGCACCCGACGGTTCGCTCAGCCGTGTCGATCAGGACTGATCAGTTGCCGCCACTCGTCGGGGTCTTCGAGGCGACGCACGGCGTGCGGCACGTCGGCGCCGGACAACGGGCGTCCGATGAGATAGCCCTGCGCGCGGTGGCATCCGAGAGTGGCGAGCATCGCGAGTTGTTCGGCTGACTCCACTCCCTCGGCCACCACGTCGGCGCCGAGAGTGGCGGCCATCGCCACGATCGTGCGCACGATCGACCGGGTGCCCGGGTCGTGGAGACCGTGGACGAACGCGCGGTCTACCTTCACACAGTGGATCGGGAACCGCTGGAGGAGCGAGAGCGACGAGTACCCGGTTCCGAAGTCGTCGATGGCGATGCGGACACCGAGCGACTCGAGCCGGCGCAGAGTGGCGAGTGCCTGAGCGGTGTCGGTGATCATGACGCCCTCTGTCACCTCGAGCCACAGTTGATCGGCCGGGACTCGAGACGACTCGAGCGCATCGACGACGATCTGCACGAACTGGGGGTCGTGCAGCTGCCGAGGAGAGACGTTCACGTTGATGGTGGTGCTCGGCTTGCAGACGCCGTCGTCGATCCACGAGCGCAACTGTGAGAGCGAGTCGCGCAGGGCCCAACCGCCGAGGGGGACGATCGTGCCGGTGTCCTCGGCGACGGGTATGAACTCGGACGGCGGCACGGCTGAGCCGTCGCGTTCCCAACGCATCAGCGACTCGAAACCCACCACGAGACCGAGCGAGATGTCGACGATCGGTTGGTGCACGAGCCGCAGTTCGTCACGTTCGAGAGCGCGGTACAGGGCGGTCTCGATGTCGAGGCGGTGCGTGACTTGTTCGACCATCGAGTCGTCGAACAGGGCGATGCAGTTGCGCCCGGCGTCCTTGGCCCGGTACATCGCGGTGTCGGCATGGCGCATGAGCGCATCGGCGCCGATGTCGAGTCCTCTCGGTGCGTAGGCGACGCCGATGCTGGCGGTCACGAACATGTCGGGGCCGACCGAACCGAGCGGGTCGCGGAATGCATCGAGCACCTGCTCTGCGAGCATCACCGACTCGGTGGCGGTGGTGGTGAGTGCGTCGAGAACGACGAACTCGTCGCCCGAGATGCGGCCCACGATCGCATGGCTCGGCACCGAACCCTGGAGGCGGGTGGCCACGCTCGAGAGCACGTCGTCGCCGATCGAGTGTCCGAGGCTGTCGTTGATGTTCTTGAACCGGTCGACGTCGATGAAGAGCACCGTCGGTTGGTGCTGGGTACCCCACGAGGCACGCAGTGCGGCGTCGATGTGGCGCAACATGAGGGACCGGTTCGGCAATCCGGTGAGAGGGTCGGTGAGGGCGTTCCGCACCAGCTGGTCCTGCGTCGCGGCATTCGTTCTCACCGACTGCACGACGCGCACCATGACGACCGCAGCCAACACAGCCGACGAGACGGTCCGCACCCAACGGTCTGTCTCGTCGGCGGCATCAGTCACCGCGAGCACGATCACCGGCGCCACGAGAGCGGCGGTGGTGGCGACCAGTCGCGCCATCAGAGGTGTCGATTGCCGTGCGCGTCCGGTGGTGACGATCGTGCGCACCGACGGGTGCAACAGAGACGCCGCCGCCGCGCCGCAGGCGGCGAAGTTCGGTGCGTCGACCCATTCGCGACCCATGTCGTTCCCGTTGCGCATCGCCACGGCGCGCACGATGACACCGGCCACCTGCAGCGTGACTGCCGCCGCCGCCCACGACAGCGAAGCTGACGGCGCAGCTTCGGAGAACAGCACCACCGCCAGCAATGCCACGACGACGATCGAGAGTGCCAACGTCGCCGAACGCAGGACCGGCTCGATGCCCGACCCGGGTGCGTCTGCGAGCGACGGGTGGACGACGAGCACCCACACCAGGATCCATGCACCGAGTCCGACGATGAGACCGTCGGCGATCACACTGGCGGCGCGGTCTGCAAGTCGACGTCTTGCCACCACGACGAGCGCGAGTGTCATCATTGCCTGTGCGGCGATGAGCAGCAGTGCAGGTGTCGACGACCGTGCATCACCAGCGGCGTCGGCGACGACCTGGTCGAGGTCGAACACTCGTGCGGCGGCGACACAGGCGACGACCGCCGGGGGGACGAGCCAGGCTGCGACAGAGAGTCGGTGGACACTGGCTCCGACCAGCCATCCGAGAGCGAACAGAGCGAGGGCGGACACCGCGAGGGCGTCGGGGGACAGGGATGTGTTCGTCGCACGAACAACCGCAAGTACCGCGCCGGCCGTGCCGGCCAGCCACGACAGTGCGGTGAAAGCCCTACGCATCGATCAGACCGCTCATTTCCTCCGTTGGAACGGAAAATGACCGTACTACGCGACCATTCGGCGACATGGGAGGGGTTCGTGCCGTGCCTGCGCACGGGGTAACCTTTCGTTCGTAATGTCCACCGCCACCCCAACCGTGACGGTTGTCGTCCCTGGATCCCATCTCATGGCAGAACTGCTGGGTGAGAGAGATGAGCATCTGCGCCGCGTCGAGGAATCGTTTCCCGATGTGTCAGTCGTGGTGCGCGGGAACGAGATCGCCGTCTCGGGTCCCAGGTCGCACCAGGTCGGCCAGCTCTTCGAGGAAATGGTGCTGCTCTTGCAGCGTGGGGAGCGACTCGACGCCTCCGTGATGGACCGGAGCATCGTGATGGTGCGTGCCGACGAGCGTCCGAGCACCGTCCTCACCGACGACATCTTGAAGGGCGCCCGTGGTCGCATGGTGCGCCCGAAGACCGCAGGTCAGAAGCGCTACGTCGATGCGATCAGACAGAACACGATCACCTTCGGGATCGGCCCTGCCGGTACCGGGAAGAGCTGGCTGGCCGTGGCGATGGCGGTGCAGGCACTGCACGCACGCCAGGTGCAGCGCATCATCCTCACGAGGCCGGCGGTGGAGGCAGGCGAGAGACTCGGTTTCCTGCCCGGTGATCTGATGGCCAAGATCGACCCCTACTTGCGTCCGCTGTACGACGCGCTCTACGACATGGTCGATGCGGAGGCGGCACAGAAGTTGATCGAACGACAGACCGTGGAGGTGGCGCCACTCGCGTTCATGCGCGGCCGCACTCTGAACAACTCGTTCATCATCCTCGACGAAGCGCAGAACACGACTCCGGAACAGATGAAGATGTTCCTCACCCGGATCGGGTTCGGTTCGAAGGTCGTCGTGACCGGCGACGACTCGCAGATCGACGTGCCGGACGGCCGGAGCGGTCTGGTCGGCCTCGACAAGACCCTGTCGGGTGTCGACTCGCTCGCATTCGTGCATCTCGACGGCTCGGACGTCGTGAGGCACCGCATCGTCGCCGACATCGTCGCCGCGTACGACCGCGCCGCACCTCAGCAGCGCGCTCCGCGTCAGACACGCCCGCGGGGAGGCTCGCGTGGCTGACGGTCGACCTCGTCTCGACGTCCCGAAGTTGACCGGCGGGACGGGAACCCCCGAGGTGTGGGTGGCAGACGAACAAGACGAGGTTCCCATAGACCTCGACCGTTGGAGAGATCTCGCCGCGGCGACTCTCGCCGAATCCGGTGTGCGTGGTGCGTGCGAGTTGTCGTTGTTCTTCGTGGACACCGAGGCCATCGCGGCCCTGAACAGTGAACACATGGGCAAACCGGGGCCCACCGACGTCCTGGCGTTCCCGCTCGACGGCGTGGTGATCGCCGAGTCGCAGGGACCGGGTGCCGTCACGAAGAGCCCTGTTCGGCACGACATCGACCGTGACGATGTTCCGCTCCTTCTCGGTGACGTGCTGGTGTGCCCGGCCGTCGCGCGAGAGCAGGCACCAGTGCATGCGGGCACTCTCGACGACGAACTTGCACTTCTCGTCGTGCACGGGACGCTCCACGTCCTCGGCCACGACCACGCTGATCCGGCAGACGAGGCCAAGATGCGCGCCGCGGAGCGGATGATTCTCGAAAAGCACCACTGGAGAGGCCCGGCACCCGCCGGTTTCCGACAGGAACATGGAGATGACCAATGATCGCCAAGACACCGACCACAGCTGACTGGTGGATGATCGCTGTCATCTTGGTGCTCTTCGGGATGCTCGTGGTGATGGCGATCGCCGAGATGGGACTGTCGCGCATCTCGAAGCCGAAGGCCCAGGCCCTCGCCGACACCGGCGCACGCGGCGGGGCGGCGCTGCTGGCGATGGTGAGCCATCCCGAGAGGTGGGTGAATCCGCTGTTGTTGTCGGTGAACGTGGCCCAGACCGTGCAGGCAACTCTCACGGGTGTGGTCGCGGGTCGACTGTTCGGGCCGGCCGGTGTCGCGATCGGTGTGGTGTTGAACGTGGTGGTCTTCTTCGTCTTCGCCGAGGCAGTACCGAAGACGTACGCGGTGCAACACCCGGAGCGGGCCGCGCTCAGCACGTCGCGATTGATCAATTTGTTGGTGGCGTTCTGGCCCCTGCGCAAGGTGTCCGAAGGGTTGATCGGTCTCACGAACGTGGTCGTGAAGGGCAAGGGGCTCGAGCAGGGGCCGTTCGTGGGCGAACAGGAGTTCCTCGGCATCGTCGAAGCGGCGGCCGAGGAAAAGGTCATCGAGCACGAAGAACGGGAGTTGATCGAGTCGATCATCGAGTTCGGCGACACGGTCGTGCGCGAGATCATGACGCCGCGACCCGACCTGGTCACGGTCGATGCGGGAGTGAGCGTGGAACGTGCCCTCGACATCGCCTTCGAGCACGGGTTCAGTCGCCTGCCGTTGTTGACCGAAGACGAAGACGGAAACGACGACGTCGTCGGGATCGTGTACGCGAAGGACATGATGCGTGCCGTGCGCTCGGGCGGAGGCAGTGAGCCGGTCGACGCGTTGGCGCGCCGCGCGACGGTGATCCCCGAGACCAAGGCCGTGTCGAAGTTGATGCGCGAGATGCAGAAGGACCACTTCCACATGGCGATCGTCTTCGACGAGTACGGGAGCATTGCCGGCGTCGTGACGCTCGAGGACTGCCTCGAGGAACTCGTCGGCGAGATCGTCGACGAACACGACGAGGTCGACCCCGACGTGCGCCTGTTACCGAGCGGTGAGTCGCTCGTCGACGGTTCGATGTCGATCAGCGACGTGAACGACCACTTCGGAATGAAGTTGCCCGACGACGACCACGACACGATCGCGGGCTACCTCTTCGGGACACTGGAGCACGTTCCGGAGGTGGGTGAGGCGGTCGAGGCCGACGGCTGGCGTTTCACGGTGATGGAACTCGAAGGCCGTCGCATCACGGCGGTGCGGGTGTCACCTGTCGTCGTCGACTGACGCCGGCAACGACTGCGACGACGACTGCGGCGGCGCGAGGTCCGGGTCGCGCGACACCGGGACGGCGAACGGCAGTGCGACAGTGGTGACGAGGCTCGCCACGAAGAACGGAGCCCTGGTCCCGGCGAGATGGGCGATCTGGCCGCCCACGAACGCGCCGACTGCGATCGACCCTGTGCCAATGAATCGGTAGGCGCTGTTGACGCGACCGAACAGTTCGCTCGGAATGACCCGCTGTCGGTAGCTCACCGTGACCACGTTCCACACCGTTCCGGCGAGGGCCACGACGACCGACGTGACGGTGACGACTGCGATCGTGGGTATTCCGGCGCGCACCGCATCAGCGACCGAGAACACGGCATAGGCCGCCACGATCGAAGTGCCGGCCCCCAAGCGCCGTGCGATGCGTCCGCCTGCGACACCCCCGACGATCGACCCGAGCGACATCGCCGCGAGAAGAAGTCCGAATCCGCGGGCACCGACACCGAGTTCGTCGAAGGCGAACTTGACGAAGATCGACTCTCCCATGGCAAAGGCCATGTTCGTCACGCCCAGCAAGATCGCCAGTGTCCGCAACGTTCGGTGACGCCAGAGCCATGACATTCCCTCACGCAATTGGTCGCCGAATCCGGCGGTGGCGGCGGTGTCAGCCGCGGGTTGCGGGCGGGTCGGAACGATGGAAGCCACCAATGCGGCGGCCGCGAGGTACGAGAGTGCATCGACACCGAACGGCAACGCGGCGGCGACTGCGAACAGCCATGCGCCAGCGGGAAGACCGAGGAAGGAGTTGCTGACGACCTCCGTGGCGTAGAGGTACCCGTTCGCGCGGTCGAGCGAGTCGTGCTCGACGATCGAAGGAAGAAAAGCCTGCGCGCTCATGTCGAAGAACACTTCGGCGCAACCGACGACGACCACGAGAGACAGCAACATGATCACGGTGAGCGACTGAGTCGCTGCGAGCACCGCGATCGCGGCGTAGACGACTGCACGAACCAGGTTCGCCCCGACCATTACGTGGCGACGGTTCCAGCGATCGATCCACACGCCGGCCGGGAGGCTCAGGGCCAGCCACGGGAGCATGGCCGCGACTGCCACGCCGGCGATGAGGCG
The DNA here is from genome assembly GCA_964416135.1 of uncultured Bifidobacterium sp. Lineage (GTDB taxonomy): Bacteria > Actinomycetota > Acidimicrobiia > Acidimicrobiales > Ilumatobacteraceae > UBA2093. Next base: position 53,171 of record CAYQCU010000003.1, on the reverse strand, counting down.
GGCATCGTCGGTGAGCGAAATGGCGAGCAGGGGCATGGCGGCGGCCGTCATGCCGTCACCGATGTTCGACACGGTGGTTGCGGTGAACTGTCTCCAGTAGGAGCGGGGAAGTTTCGGTGTCACGTGTGCCCTAGCAGGGCGGCGCGAATCGGCTTGCCGAGCGCCGTCCGCGGAATTTCACCGACGAGGTGCACGGCTCGCGGTGCGCACCACGGCGGCAGATGTTCCTTGACGAGGGCCCGCAGTTCGTCGAGTGTCGGAGTGGCGTCACCTTCGGGTACCACCCATGCAGTCACAGCGTCTCCCCATTCCGGGTCGGGGACGCCGGCCACGCAGACGTCGGCAACGAGTGGTGAGAGTGCGAGCACCGACTCCACGTCGTCTGGCCACACCTTCTCGCCGCCGGTCACGATCATGTCGCCCTCGCGACCTTCGACCACGAGACGGGTTCCGTCCCATGACCCGATGTCGCCCGTGCGGAACCAGCCGTCGGAGTCGACCGGAGTGTCTCCGTGTCGGTAGCAGCGGAGCAACATCGGGCATCGCAGGTGAACGACCCCGTCTCTGACGTCGATCTCGACACCGTCGAGCGGCTCACCGTCGTAGACGACACCGCTGCCGGTCTCGGTCATGCCATAGGTGGTGACTGTGTTCGGGGGTCGGTCGGCAGGTGGTCGCGACCCACCGAGGACGATGGTGCGGTACAGCGACGCGTCGACCCGTGCGAGTGCGGTCGCCACGAGCGACACCAAGGTCGCGCCACGACGCGATGCATCGACGTAGGCCTCCGGGTCGAATTTCGGGGCCGTGAGGAGGTCGGTGCCGGTGACAATGGAACGTGCAACCACCGAGAAACCGCCGACATGGGCCGGAGGCAGGCAGGCGAACCAGACGTCGTCCGGGGTGACTCCCAGTCGCGACGAGGTGGCGTGTGCACTCGCAGTGACGGCGTCGATGGTGAGCACGGCTGCTTTCGGGTGTCCGGTGGTTCCCGATGTGGCAACGACCAGGGCGTCACCGTCGTCGACGGGGTCACCGGCGACACGGGTGTCGCCCGAGAGATCGGCGATCACGGTCGGTCTGACCGCTCGGAGCAGGGACGTTCGGGCGGAGGCGGGGAGTCGCTGGTCGAGTGGGAAGACTGCGTCGCCGTCGTCCCATGCGCGACGGACCCGGTCGACGAAACCGACACCGAGATCCATGTCGAGACAGACCAGTTCGCGCACACGTGAAGCGTACGGCGCGAGCCGACACGGAAGACGTTGGCGTGTGCGGCTGTCTGCGACACTGGAGGCGTGAACGACGGAGTGCAGACACGCGGTATCGCGATGTGGGTCGCCGGTGCGCGCCCGCGCACGTTGCCAGCGGCCGTCGTGCCCGTGGCGGTGGGTGCGGCGAGCGCCGCGGGCGCGGACTCCGCCGTGTGGTGGCGAGGATTCGTCGCTCTCGTCGTGAGCCTCGCGTTGCAGGTGGGTGTCAACTACGCCAACGACTATTCCGACGGCGTCAAGGGCACCGATACGAAACGCGTGGGCCCGCTGAGGCTGGTGGGATCCCAACTCGCGTCACCGAAAGCGGTCAAGCGGGCGGCCTTCGCCGCGCTCGCTGTCGCCGGGGTCGCCGGACTCGTGCTGGCGGCGGTGACGACCTGGTGGCTGGTCGCAGTCGGTGCGGTCTCGATGGTCGCTGCATGGACATACACCGGAGGCCCACGTCCGTACGGCTATGCCGGGCTCGGAGAGGTGTTCGTGTTCGTCTTCTTCGGTGTGGTTGCAACAGTCGGCACCGAGTACGTGGTCGCTGAGCGCACGACACTCGTCGGGTTCGTCGCGAGTGTCGGGGTCGGTGCGGTGGCCTGTGCACTTCTGGTGGTGAACAATCTGCGCGACCGTGAAGGTGACGCAACGTCGGGGAAGATCACACTCGCCGTTCGGCTCGGCGATTCAGCGACCCGACGTTTCTTTGCAGGCTTGTTCGCTCTCACGGCCGTCTCTGTGGGGTGGGTCGCGGTGGTGACGGCTCCTGTCGCCCTTCTCGGCGCGACCGGGGTCGTCGCACTGGTGCCGGCGCTGCGGGCGGTCATGTCCGGCGTCAGCGGTCGCGACCTGATCGCTGTTCTCGGCATGGTCGGCCGGGCGCAGTTGGTCTTCGGTGCGACGTTCGCGCTCGGGCTCGCACTGGCTGTCGGCTGATCAGACCGCCCGCACCAGCCAGTCCTCGAGTGCCGAGATGAACGCCTCGGGCGCTTCGAGGTGGACTGTGTGGCCCGATCCCGACACCCGCACATGATCGGCCGAGGGGAGCCCGGCTGTCAGTCGTTCCCCGAGTGCGGTGAACTTCGGGTCGAGGTCGCCGGTGACGACGAGAACCGGCATCTCGATCTCGGCGAGCCGTGACCAGAGAGGCTCCTGCGTGCCGGTACCGCAATGCCGCAAAGAGTCGGCGAGACCGGACGGCATGTTGCGGAGGCGGTCGGCGACCGCGGCGGCATCGGCATCGAGCGTGGCGAACATCGGCTGTGCGAGCCACTCGTCGATGAATGACTCTGTGCCGATCTTTTCGACGTGGTCTGCCAGTGCGGCGTCGGCGTCTCGTCGTGCCGAGCGTTCGACCGGGTCGTCGATACCTGCCGTGCCGCTCACCAGGACCAACCCCGCGAGACGACCCGGATGGGCGAGCGCGACGTGGAGCGCGACACGTGCACCCATCGAGTAGCCGACCAGAACCGCAGGAGCTCGAACCGACGAGATCACAGCGGCGACACGGTCGGCTGTCTCGTCGAGCGATGCACGTCCGTCCGGCGAATCACCGTGGCCGGGGAGATCGACTGTCACGCAAGTGTGGGAGGACTCGAGTCGTGCGCAGACGTCGTTCCACGAGTTCTGCGTCTGTGTGAAGCCGTGCAGCATCACCAGTGCCGACCCGTGACCCCGGGTGCGATGTGCGAGGAGCGGCGAGGCAGACACCGGTCAGCCGTGTTCGCGCGCGATGATGCGTTCGAGGACGTTCACGAACACGTCGACATCTTGTGCTCCGGGAATCAGGAATGCGTCGTTGATGATGAATGCCGGTACCCCCGACACTTCACGTTCGACGGCGGCGCGCATGTCGGCGACCACTTCGTGTTTGCCGCCGTCGGTGTCGAGCCACCGGCGCAGTGCGGCACCGTCGAGTCCGACAGCGTCGGCGCGCGACGCGACGACGTCGGGGTCGCCCACGTCACGGCCTTCGGTGAAATAGGCAGCGAGCAGGCTGGTCTTCATGCGTGCCTGGGTGTCGGGTCCGCACCCCTCGCAGACCGACAGGGCCCAGTGCAGCGCCCGGTGAGCAACAACTGTGTTCGCCCGCAGGGCGATGTCCATGTTGAACTCGATTCCGTCCTCGGCGGCGACACGAGTGACGTGCGAGAGGATCTGTTCTGCCCGTTCTCTGCCGCCGAATTTCTTGGCATAGGCATCGACCACCGGAGTGGGAGAGCCGACCGGGGCAGTGGGGTCGAGCTGGTACGAACGGTAGACGACCTCGATCGGGTCTGTGACCCCTTTGTCACGGAGCACGGCGAGGGCTTTGTCAAAACGCTGCTTTCCTATGTAGCACCACGGACACACCACGTCGGACCAGATCTCGACTCGCACAGATGACACGATAGGCACAATGACTTCTCCCGCAGACACTCCAGACGTCACGGCGACGTTCTGCGCGACACTCGTCGACGAATGGGTGTCGTGCGGTGTCCGCGAGGCGATCGTGGCGCCGGGTAGTCGCTCGACCCCGCTCGCGTTGGCGATCGCGGCTCACGCGGAGATGAGGGTCCATGTGTTCCACGACGAACGCAGTGCCGCCTTCGCCGCGCTCGGTGTGGGGGTTGCGACCGGAGTGCCCGCGGTGCTGCTCTGCACCTCGGGCACCGCCGCGACTCACTTCCACGCCGCAGTGGTCGAGGCGCACTTGTCCGACGTGCCGATGGTCGTCTGCACTGCCGACCGGCCGCCTGAGTTGCGCGATGTCGGCGCACCGCAGACCATCGACCAGACGAAGCTCTACGGCGATGCGGTGCGGTGGTTCCACGATCCCGGTGTCGCATCTGTCGCCGCCGCTGGTTCGTGGAGGGCGCTGGCGGCACGTTGTGTCGACATTGCGACCGGCGCACGTCCCGGTCCGGTGCACCTGAACCTTCCGTTCCGCGAACCGCTGGTAGGAGTGGCCGGAGAACTGCCCGCCCGACGCGAGAACGGGTGGTCGCGGACCGCGCGGTCGACGTTGCTGTCGGAACACCACATCGCCGACATTGGCGGAATGCTGAGCGAACGGCGCGGCGTGATCGTCGCCGGTCGCGGTGCGACCGCTGAGGTGATTCGCCTTGCGAAGTCGCTCGGATGGCCGGTCTTGGCCGATGCGGTGAGTGGTCTTCGCGACTGCGACGAGTCGGTGATCGTCGCCTTCGATGCGATCTTGCGCTCGCCGGTTGCCGCTCGGCGCATGGCCCCCGAGGTGGTGCTCAGGGTGGGTGCCCCGCCTGCATCGAAGGTGCTCGCACAGTGGCTCGCCTCGGTCGATGCACCACTCGTGCAGGTGTCGCCGACCGAGGCTGTCGTCGACCCCGACCACAGGCTCGGCCGGAGGATCGTCGGCGACGTGGCCGGTGTCTGTGGTGCTCTCGCCGGGACCGTGCGTCCGGTCGACGGTGAGTGGCTCGGGGTGTGGTCGACAGCCGAGACTGCCGCGCAGACAGCGCTCGGTGCATGGTGCGACGCGAACTGGTCGGAACAGACCGTGGCACGCACCGTGACCGACTCGCTCGTCGCAGGCTCTCGTCTCGTGGTCAGTTCGTCGATGCCGATCCGTGACGTGGAGTGGTTCGGCACGGTCACGCCCGGGTCACAGGTTCACTCGAACCGCGGTGCGAACGGAATCGACGGCGTGGTCTCGACCGCGGTCGGGATTGCAGTCGCGTCCGGCGACCCGACCGTTGTGTTGATCGGTGACGTGGCGCTGTTGCACGACTCGAACGGACTGTTGGGGCTGGCTGGTCGCAGAGCCAATGTCGCCGTTGTCGTGACCAACAACGACGGGGGGTCGATCTTCAGTTTCCTTCCGCAAGCCACGAGTGTCGAGCGCGAGACATTCGAGATGCTCTACGGCACCCCGCACGGAGTCTCTTTCGCGCACTTGGCGGCCGCGCACGGTCTGGCACACGTTGCGGTCGGCGATGCGGCTTCGTTGGCGGCTGCAGTTCGGGCCGGTGGACCGGTGATCATCGAGGCCCGATTCCTGCGAGACCAGAACGTGGCCTCCCACGACGCGTGCAATGCGGCCGTGGTCGCAGCAGTCGAGTCGGCGCTCGGGTCGTGACGGCCGCCTAGGGGCGCACGATCGCAGACAGCATCGCCTGGAACTTGGCCTGTGTCTCGGCAAGTTCAGAATGCGGATCACTGGCGGCGACGATGCCGCCCCCGGCAAACAGTCGCGCCCGGCGACGGTCGGCTGTGACTTCGGCACAGCGAATGGTCACGGCAAAGGTGCCGTTGCCCGCGGTGTCCAGCCATCCCACGGCACCGCCGTACCAGCCACGGTCTCGTTGTTCGACACGACGGATGAGTTCGATCGCCTCGCTCGTCGGGTGGCCTCCGAGGGCAGGCGTGGGGCAGAGCGCGCGGACCAAGTCGAGAACATGCGGCACGGGTTCCGACAGTGCCCCTTCGATCTCGGTTCCGAGGTGTTGCACGTTCGCCACGGTCACGATCGACGGTTCTGCTTCCCAGTCGAGATACGAACAATGTGGCAGCAACACGTCGCGCACCATGTCGATGACGACACGGTGCTCGACCTGGTCTTTGGTGCTGGCGATCAGGTCGGCCGCCAGTCGCGAATCGGTGGCGGGATCGCCGGTGCGTGGAGCGGTCCCGGCGAGAGGGTGCGAGCGGACCTGCCGCCCGTCGATCGCCACGAGCAATTCGGGAGATGCGCCGATCATGTCGCCGACCATGTAGCGATAACTCGATCCGAACGAGGCGCGAAGGCGCAGCAGCACGGAGTGGACGTCGATGGGCGAGTCGGCGACCACTTCGATGTCTCTGGCGATCACCGCTTTGGCGAGCCGCCCCGCACGAACCTCGGCCCGGGCTTCGACGACTGCATCGAGGTATGCCTCGACAGGAGTCAGCGGTGTCACCCTGAACGAGTTGCTCGACGGTCTCGGCGGCCCGCTGCGGCGCGCAGCCTCGAGTTCCCGGGCGAGAGCCTCGTCGTCGATGTCGGCGCGGGTCTGGCCGACGATCGTGGCTGTCGCCGACCCGTCTGCGTGTTTGGCGATCGTGAATCGGGGGAGAGTGAACCGAGACTGTGCGTCCGGCAGAAACGGGACCAACCCGATGAGTACCGGGCCCGCTCCTGCTGTCGCGGGGGTGTCGCCGTCGAGTGTTGCGAGAAGAGCCACCGCCTCGTCGCCCGTGCATTCTGCCGCCACGCCACGTCCGGCGAGCCCGACACCGTCTCGCACGAACAACATGCCGTCACCGGCGCAGACGTGGTTCAGGTCGGGAGCGTCATCGAGTGCGATGGTGCGAAAGATCATGCGGGCTGGCGGGTTCCGGTGAGCAGCTGGGTGAGTCCGCCGGAGAGCTGATGGTGCTGAGCGTCGGCGAAACCGGCGTCGGCGAGCATCTGCTTCAGGGTCTCGCGCGGCGGCAGATACGAGACACTGCGCGGAAGGTAACGGTATGCGGCACCGTCACTCAGCAACGCCCCGATGCGCGGAACGATGCGTCCGAAGTAGATCGCATTGCCCCATCGGACGAGTCGGTTGTGCGGAACGCCGACGTCGAGCAACGCGACACGGCCACCAGGTCGGATCACGCGGGCACATTCGGTGAAGAACGCCGAGAGATCGGCGAGGTTCCGCAACGCGAAGGCACAGACGATGCCGTCGACGGTGCCGTCCGGGACCGGCAGGCGCAGGATGTCGGCCTGGGCGCGCGGTGCTCCGCTGCGGTCGTTCGAGAGCATTCCGAACGAAAGATCCATCGACAGCGGAACCAGTCCGGCGCGGCGCAGGTCGATGCACATGTCGCCCGTTCCCGAGGCCAGGTCGAGAACGGTCGCACCGACCGGTAGTCGCAACTCGCGCACCGCTCTGCGACGCCAGCGCACGTCGAGGCGGAACGTCATGATGCGGTTCACCAGGTCGTAGCGGGGGGCGATGGCGTCGAACATCGACCGAACCATCGCCACCTTGGCCTCACCTTCCGGGAGACGTTCGGTGTCCCAGGCCGCACGTCGATCTGGCGAGGGGGAAGTCACGTCCCTGAGGTTACGGCGGGGGCCCCGACGGTTCTGTCTGCCGAATGCAGTCATCGGTCACCTGCCCGCCATGCGCTTCGCCCCCGGTTCTCGGCAGAGGCCACAATGGAGTCGGCCGCGTGGCGGCACCGGCAGCATCAGACCGCAGGGGGAACCGATGATCGACTTCACACTCGCACCCGAGCACCAGGAGATCCGCGAGCGTGTGCGCTCGTTCGTCGACGGCGTGATCAGGCCGGCCATGGAGCCGTACGGTCATCGCGAGGAGATGACCGACGACGAGCGTGGCGCGTACGTGCGAGCACTCATCGACTTGCGAAAGAAGGCGCGAGCCGAGGGGCTCTGGTTGCCGCACATGCCCGAAGAGTGGGGAGGCATGGGTCTCGGGCACGTTGCACTCGCCATGGTGCAGGCCGAGGCGGCAAAGACCCGCGTCGGACCGTGGGTCTTCAACTGCCAGGCGCCCGACGAGGGCAACATGCACACCCTGGTGCACTGGGCGACCGACGAGCAGAAAGAGAAGTACCTGCGTCCGCTGTGCGACGGTGTGTCGTCGTCGTGCTTCGCGATGACCGAGCCCGAGGTTGCCGGGTCTGACCCCACGTTGATCCGCACCCACGCGGTGAAGGACGGCGACGAGTGGATCATCAACGGACACAAGTGGTTCATCTCCGGCGCACGTCGGGCCAGGTTCGCGATCCTCATCGCACGAACCGAGATGGACGTTCCCGAAGGGTCGCGTGGGGCCAACACGGCCTTCATCGTCGACCTGCCGAGCGAGGGCTGGAACGACGTGCGCGAAGTGGAGACGATGCACGGCTCCACCGGGCACTCCGAGATCGTCATCGAAGACCTGCGTGTCCACGACTCGCAGATCCTTGGCGGCCGCGGCAACGGACACCGCCTCGGTCAGTACCGTCTCGGGCCGGCGCGTCTCGCGCACTGCATGCGTTGGATCGCCCAGGCCGAGACTGCACTCGACATGATGGTCGAGCGTTCCTTGAACCGTTTCTCGCACGGTTCGCTTCTCGCCGAGAAGCAAGGTGTGCAGTGGCTGATCGCCGACTCGGCGATGGAGCTCTACCAGTGCAAACTGATGGTCCTCCATGCGGCGTACCGAATCGACCGTGGTGACGACTTCCGACAGGAAGTCTCGATGGCGAAACACTTCGTGGCCAACAGTCTCAACCGAATCGTCGACCGTGCGATCCAGGTGCACGGAGCGCTCGGCTACTCGACTGACACGCCGCTCGCGAGCATGTTGCAGCACGCGCGCTGGGCGCGTTTCGCCGACGGCGCCGACGAGATCCACCAGATGCGCATCGCTGAGAACACCATCAAGGCGTTCACCGACACCGGCACCACGAAGAAGGCGACCGGCGACCTGCCCGTGTGAGAACGTGCCCGTGAGGGGTGGCTCGGCGTTCAGGCGCCGGCGTCGACCGCGACCTGCTTCGCCCACCGGTAGTCGGCCTTGCCGGCCGGTGATCGAACGATCTCGGGAACGTAGACGATCTTTTTCGGGAGCTTGAAGCGGGCCACGTGTCGTGCGGCCTCTTCGAGCAACGAGGCGTCGTCGGGCGTCGCGCCGTCGACGAGCCGCACCACCGCGACGACTTCGTTGCCCCACTGCTGGCTCGGTCGTCCCGCCACCACGCAGTCGTACACCGACGGGTGGGCCTTGACGGCAGCCTCCACTTCTTCGGCGAAGATCTTCTCGCCGCCCGAGTTGATCGTGACCGAATCGCGTCCGTGCACCTCGATCACGTTGTCGGCCCGCAGTCGTGCCCGGTCACCTGGTACGACGTAACGCACGCCGTCGACGACCGGATTGGTGCGCTTGGTCTTGTCTTCGTCGCCGAGATAGCCGAGCGCGAGCCGCCCGCTCTTTGCGAGCCATCCGAGTCCGTCGTGTCCGGCAGGTAGTTCGGCGGTGAGGTCTTCCGACAAGATGTGGTTCTGCGGTGCCCACGGGAAAGTGCCGGTGGAGGCAGATCCGCCCGCGGACACTTGCGAGAGTTGTCCACCGGCTTCCGACGAGCCGAGGCCGTCGACCAACATCACCCACGGGAGATGTGTGAGGAACTCTTCTTTCAGATGGGCCGACAATGCGGCGCCACCCGAGAGGATCGACAACAAGCCCGACAGGTCCCACGATGCACCTTTCAGTCCGTCCAACAACGGACGGGCGAACGCATCGCCGACGATCAGGAGGAAATTCGCCTTCTCTCGCTCGATGGTGCTCCAGATGTCGGTGGCGTCGAGGCGATCAGGTTGCGACTGCACGATCACCGTGCCGCCCGACAGCCATGTGCGCATCGCGATCCAGTGTCCGGCGCCATGCATGAACGGCGGACTCGGGAGTGAACGCAGACCGCCTGCGGCCTCGGCGACGAACTCGTCGAGCGTGGTCGCGGTCTTGGATCCTCCGAAGCACTCGACGACGCCGTCGGCGTTGCGCCACAGGACGCCCTTGGGCATGCCGGTCGTACCGCCGGTGTAGATGATGTAGAGGTCGTCGCCCGAGTACCCGGCCGCCGGCTTCTCTGCCGACGATGATGCGAGTGCGTCCTCGTACCAGACCGCACCGTCGAGGAGATCGTTGCCCGAGTCGTCGGGGACCTGGATGACGACCCGCAGGTCGGGGAGGCGGTCCCGGATCTCAGCCAGGATCGGGGCGAACCGCGAGTGCACCACCACCGCTGTCGCTCGCGAATCGTTCAGGAGGTACTCGAGCTCGGCCGCGACATAGCGGTAGTTCACGTTGAACGGCGCCACCCTCGCCTTCCATGCGCCGAGCATCGACTCGAGGTACTCGTTTCCGTTGTGCAGGTAGATGGCGAGGTGGTCCTGTCCCGATTCCCAGTTTTCGAGGTCGCCTCGTTCGGTGCGGCAACCGAGTCCCTGCGACGCCAGATAGTTGGCGAGACGACGCGTGCGCTCGGTGACGTCGGCCCACGTCAGGCGTCTGTCGCGAAACACCAGACATTCGTCGTTCGGTCGCGTGGCTGCGATGGCCTCGTGGATCTCGGCCATGCCGAGTGTCGCCGGTGGGAACTGCGTCATGGCCCAACGGTAACCTCGCCGACGAAGGAGGGCCGATGTCGAAGCACGCGCACGAGCCGCTCTTCGGGGTGTTCATCCCGCAGGGCTGGAAAATGGAACTGTCGGGCATCGAAGGCGCCGAGGCGCAGTGGAACACCGCAGTCGACATTGCCGTTCGCGCCGAGGAACTCGGGTACGACTCGATCTGGGTCTACGACCACTTCCACAACGTGCCACGCCCCGCACAAGAGGCGGTCTTCGAGTGCTGGACCACGATCGCCGCGATCAGTCAGCGCACCTCACGGATCCGTCTCGGCCAGATGGTCGGATGCAACAGTTACCGAAACCCGGGGCTGCTTGCGAAGATCACCTCGACTGTCGACGTGATCTCGGGCGGCCGACTCGACTGGGGTATCGGCGCCGGCTGGTACGAGAACGAGTACCGCGGATACGGATACGACTTCCCGAAGCCCTCCGAGCGCATCGGCATGCTGCGCGAGACGGTCGAGATCGTCAAGTCGATGTGGACCCAGCCCGAGACCACCTACGACGGTCGTCACTACAAGTTGCAGCGTGCGAACTGCGATCCGAAGCCGTTGCAGGCGCCACACCCACCGGTGTGGATCGGCGGCGGGGGCGAACAGTTGACGCTCCGCGTGGTCGCCCAGCACGCCGACGTGTCGAACTATGCGTCGTCGCTGGATGAGTTCGTGCGCAAGAGCGAGATCCTGAAGGGACACTGTGCCGAAGTGGGACGTGACTTCGACGAGATTCGCCGCACCATCTCGAGCGAGGTGTTCATCAGGGAAACAGAGGCCGAGGTGGAAGCGGCCGGGTCGCTGAATCTGTGGGGGGAGCCGGCCGAACAGTGGCGCGCCAAGGCTCTCGTGGGAACGCCCGACCAGGTGAGCGAGAAGATCCAGGCTTATCTCGACGCCGGCTGCACGGGGTTCGTGCCGTGGTGTTCCGACTACCCCTCGACCGAGACGCTCGAGATGTTCGCGACGAAGGTGATCCCGAACTTCCGCTGAGCGGAGTCGTGGGTCAGTCGGCGAATCGTCAGCCGGCGAAGTACTGGTAGATCACCTCGGCGACACATGCCGGCTTGGCGGCACCTTCGATCTCGAAGGTGACCTCGAGAGTGACGCGTGCACCACCGGCGGTGTCGTCGACCGCGAGGGGCTTGGCGCCGATGCGCAGTTTTGCCCCGACCGGCACCGGGGTGATGAAGCGGACCTTGTTGGCGCCGTAGTTGACGCCCATCGCCACTCCGCCGACGGTGAACACCTGCGGCAGGAGCACCGGTCCGAGCGACAAGGTGAGGTATCCGTGTGCGATGGGTCCGCCGAAGGGGCCCGCCTTGGCGCGCTCGACGTCGACATGGATCCATTGGTGGTCGCCGGTGGCGTCGGCGAAGGTGTTCACCCGCTCCTGGTCGACGACCATCCATTCGGAGTAGCCGAGGTGCTCTCCGATGAGGGACTTCAGTGCTTCGGTGCTCTCGATGTGGCGGCTCATGCCTCAAGCGTGCCACAGTCGGCCCGGCCGGCAGGCACCCGTGGCTCGGGTGTCAGCGCATCCAGCGAGTGACGTGCGACCTGCTCATGGGGTGCACGAGCAGGGCGACGAGTGCCGCATCGAACATGAATCCGACGTAGGTGTCGCCGAAGATCAACCAGTTGAGCGACACGTCCCAGTACACGGTCCCTTTCCACACCAGTCTCAAGATCCACGGTGAGGCAGCGGCGCCGAGGGCGATCCACCAGCCGAGAAGTTTTCCGTTCGCCATCAGGAAGCCGCCGAGCGGATAGGCCACGACCGCCAGGACGGCGAGCGGTAGTCCCACTCCGCCCTGCATGCGCCAATAGCCCCAGATGCCCTGGCGGTCGAGCATCGCGAGCAGGTTGAAGACTCCGTCGATGTACAGCAGCCACGTCGCAATGGCCAGTGTCTGGGGGTACATGCGGTCGAACCACCGGCGACGGTCGAGGTTCTTGAATGCGTGCTCGAACACGCAGCAAGTGTGGCACGAACCCTCGTCGTCGCGGCGGAGCCTGTGTCGTGTGTCGTTCGTTGCGATTACCCTGTCGAGGTGCGCAGCGGTTTCGTGACATTCGTGGGCAGGCCGAACGTCGGCAAGTCGACGCTCGTGAACGCGATCTGCGGCGCCAAGGTCAGCATCGTGTCGAACAAGCCGCAGACGACCCGCACGCGGGTGCGAGGTGTTCACCATGCGGACGATCTCCAGATCGTGTTCGTCGACACCCCCGGTCTGCACAAGCCGGTCACCGCGCTCGGCGAGCGGGTGAATGCGGTCGCGCTCGACAGTGTGAGCGACGTCGACATGGTGTGTCTGTTGATCGACGCGACGAAGAAATTCGGCCGTGGTGACCAGTGGGTCGCCGACCGTATCGACATCTCGCGCGCGTTCGTGGTCGTCAACAAGTGCGACAAGGCGCCCCGACACCAGGTTCTCGAGCAGCTCGCGGCCGTCTCGGCTCTCGGGGCCGAGGAGTACTTCCCGGTGTCGGCCCAGACCGGGGAAGGGGTGCCTGCCTTGGTCTCGGCCCTGGCGGCCAAGATGCCGGAGGGCCCGCAGTATTTCCCCGAAGGAACCGTCTCCGACACCGACGACGCCCAGTGGGTGGCCGAACTCGTGCGCGAGCAGCTCCTCGCGGTGCTGCGCGACGAACTGCCTTATTCGGTAGCGACGCGAGTGACCGAGTGGGAGTGGCCGCGGATCCGTTGCGAGATCCTCGTGGAGCGCGAGAGCCAGAAGGGGATGGTGATCGGTCGGGGAGGCGAGTTGCTGAAGCGCGCCGGTCAGGCCGTGCGGGCCCAGTTGCCAGACGGTGCGCACATCGAACTGCACGTGACCGTCGACAAAGACTGGCAGCAGCGACCGGACAGACTCGAGCGACTCGGCTACTGAACGACCGCGGCGACGACGTTCACTGTGTGATCGAGCGCAGGAAGTCGACCACCTCGTCGCGGTTCCTTGTGCGTGCCATCGGTGGCATCGCGCCGATCAGTGTTCGCCAGTACGACATCGTCGCGAGGCGCCGGTCGAGAACCGCCACCACTCCGCGATCGTCGGCGGTGCGGATCAATCTGCCGGCCGCCTGGGCCAGTGAGGTGGCGGCGAGTGGCAGGTCGATTGCGTTGAATGCCTCGCGCTGTCCGACCGCCTCGCGACGAGCCTGAAGCAGCGGGTCGTCGGGCCGCGGGAACGGAATCTTGTCGATGACCACGAGTGACAGGGTGCGCCCCGGCAGATCGACGCCCTGGAAGAAGCCCTGCGAAGCGAAGATGCACGAACTCTCGTCACCCACGAACATCTCGATCAGACGCTGGCGGCTGTAGTCGTCGGGCGTGAGGATCGTGTGGGGCAGTCGCGTGCGCAGCTCGTCTGCTGCGGTGCGCATCGCGCGGGTGCTGGTGAACAGCGCCAGGGTGCGTCCGCCGGCGGCGGTGATGAGTGTCTCGAGTTCGTCGTGCACGAAACCGTCGAAGTCGGGCGAGTTCCGGTCCGGGAAGTTCGGCGAGCAGTAGAGACGTGAGTTGCGCTCGTAGTCGAACGGACTGTCGACAGCGAGTGTGTCGGTGCCCTCGAGTGAGAGGCCCACGCGATCGGGCATCGATGTCGGCACGGTCGCGCTGGTCAGGACCGCTGTGCGAGCCGTCCAGACACCGGAGTCGAGAACCGAGCCGACGTGGAGCGGACTCATGCGCAGCACAGGGCGTTCAGCGGTTCCCTCGACGTAGGCGACGTGGCCGACCATCTGTCCGAGGGCGGCATCGACCGCCTCGGTGAGGCGGGTGATCTGGGTCTGGGCGCGAAGCGAGCGCTGCTTCACCGTCTCGTCGTCGCTGGTGATCTCTCGCAATGCCTGGGCGAGCGGGGCCAACTCGATGCGAACGAGTGCCAGGGGCTCCCGGAACGACTCGGGCAACGGGATCGACACGCGTTGTCCGGCGTGGGCGCTGGCGGCGGCGGAGAACTGGAGTCCCGCACGTTCGAGTCCGTCGGTGATGTTCGGATCAGCGAGCACCCGCCGCACAGCAGCCGCGGTCGATGCGACACGTGTGTTCGAGATCTCGACTCCGACGGTGTCGCTGATGACCTGCTCGAGTTGGTGCGCCTCGTCGAAGACGACGAGCTCGTGGTCGGGGAGGATCGCACCCGCCGACGCGATGTCGAGTCCGTAGAGATGGAGGTTCACGACCACCACGTCGGCCTCGTCGGCGGCGGCTCGGGCGCGCTCGGCGAAGCACTTGTCGCCGGCTGGGCACCTCGCACGGCCGGGGCACTCGTCGCTTCCGACCGACAACGAGGTGCGTGCCCGATCACTCGGCGCCTTGGAAAGTTCCTCGAAGTCGCCGGTCTCCGAGCGCCGAGCCCACGCGATGATCTCGTCGATCTCTGCCCGTAGACGACCTGTGATCTCTTCGATGTCGAGTTGCGCACCCTTGGTGGCCAGTTCGTCGACACGTTGCATGCACACGTAATTGGCGCGGCCCTTCACGACGGCCCACGACACGTCGCGGCCGATGTGTTCGGCCACGAGTGGCAGGTCGTTGCGGTTCAACTGGTCCTGCAGGGCCTTGGTGGCGGTCGCGACCACGGTCTTTTTCCCGCTGAGGATTGCCGGAACGAGATACCCGAGCGATTTGCCGGTACCGGTGCCTGCCTGCACGATGACCGAGCGTCCCGCGTCGACTGCGGAGGCGACGGCATGCACCATGTCGATCTGACCCTGGCGTTCCTCGGCACCCGGCATCGCCGCAACGATCCGGCGCAGGGCGTCGATCGCCTCGTTGCCTGCCCGAGACGACGTCACGAGGTGCGCTGTTGGTGGACAGTGGCCAGGGCCGCGTCGAGTTCCTCGGCGTCGAAGTCGGGCCACGGTCGCTCGGTGAAGTGCACGGCCGCCCCCTTGATCTGCCAGAGGAGGAAGTTCGAGATACGCGATTCGCCCGAGGTGCGCACGACCAGGTCGACCGGCGGCAATGACGGGTCGTACAGATTCGCCGAGATCGACGTAGGTGAGACGTTGTCGCATCCGTCGATCTCGATCGATCGTCGAGCGGCGCGCACCAGTTCGGCACGGCTGCCGTAGTCGAAGGCGACCGTGACCACGAGGCCGTCGTTGTGGCCGGTGTCCGACATGGCCTTTCTGATCGCGCGTTGGACTTGAACCGGCGTGCGTGCACCGGGCTCGTCGAACGGGCGACCGATCCAGTTGGACCGGGCGTTGTTGCGGTTCATCTCGTCGGTGCGGGCGAACAACTTGCGGTGCAGAGAGAGAATGTGACGGACCTCGGTGCGGGGTCTGACCCAGTTCTCGGTGGAGAAACCGAACACGGTGAGCCATCCGATGTCGCGCGCAGCCGCAGCCCTCACGACTCCGGCGAGGGCTTCTTCGCCGGCGGTGTGCCCCTCGGTTCGGGGGAGTCCGCGGCGACGAGCCCAGCGACCGTTGCCGTCCATGATGCAGGCCACGTGGAGGCGCCGAGGTCGGGAGTCGGCGGCATCGGTCACCCGGTCAACCTTAGTGAAGGGGGGTCACGGCGGGTCGGGCAGCACACGACTCGGGAGCCAGACGGACGAATGCGTGCCGAAGTGGCTGGGGACGTCGGCTCGTCGGTGGGAGAATGGACGACGTGGACGACAACGCTCAGCAGACCGGACTCGCGCACGTCGTGGTGGCTGCCGGAACGCTTGCCGAGTGGGCCGACATGACCGTCGAAGAGTGGACACAGCGACTGCAGTTGCTGGGCGCAGGCGCGGCAGCCGGTGGTGCACGGTGGGTGACGTTGCTTCCGCACGGGGGTGATGCGTTGGCGGCGTCCGAGATGGATGTGTTGCTGTCGCTCATCGACGGAACCGGAAAGGTGTCGGTGGTGCACGGTGGTGAGTCGCCACGCCGTGCCAGCCACCGCGACGACGGGATGGTGATCATCGTCGACCCGTCTCCGGACGGTCACACACGCATGGCTCGCGCGGTGCGACGGGTGTGTTCCGACGGTCGGTCGGTGGCCGAGGTCGACGATGCACGCTTGTCGGCGGCGATCCTCGCCCCGGCAGAAGCCGAAGCCGATCTCGTGGTTGCGATCGGTCCGCCCGATCGTCTGCCTGATTCTCTGGTGTGGGAACTCGCCTACAGCGAGATCGTGTTTCTCGACCTCGGCTGGAAGGCACTGTCGGCGAACCATCTGGAACTCGCGATCGATGACTTCAACCGCCGACACCGCCGCTTCGGCGGTCTCGACTCGTGACGTGACCGGATCGCTGGCGTGACGACCTATCGCGACAATGCGGTCGTGCTCGGGTCGTACAAGTTCGGCGAGGCCGACAAGGTGGTCGTTCTGCTCACCGAGAGACACGGCAAGGTGCGCGCCGTGGCACGCGGTGTGAGAAAGACACGCTCGTCGATCGGGGCACGTCTCGAACCGATGAGCCACGTCGACATCTCGTTGCGCCATGGCAGAGGGCTCGACACCGTCGCCGAGGTTCGACTGGTCGACACCGCGGCTGGACTTCGCGGGGACCTCTCGCGACTGCAGCAAGGTCTGGCGATGGTGGAGGCGCTCGACAAGATGACGCCCGACCGCGAACCGGTTCCGCATCTGTTCGAGGCCCTTGTGCGTGGGTTGCGAACTCTCGCAAGTGACTCCTCGTCGCTGGTGTTGGGGGCGTTCTTCTGGCGGTTGCTCGCCATCGAAGGGCACGCCCCGATGCTCGATGCCTGCGCACGCTGCGGCGGTGCGGGACCGTTCGCACGGTTCGACACCGCCGAAGGTGGTGTGCACTGCTCGTCGTGTCAGGGCGGGCTTCCGGTCTCGGCGGCGGCGCTCGAGATACTGGGAGAGATCCTCGGCGGCCGGGTGCGCGAGGCTCTCGCTCGCACAGAGAGTGCTGCGACGTCGGAGGTCTCGGTACTCGCGATGGATGCGATGGAGGCACACCTCGAACGACGCCTCCGGTCACTGGGTGGCGTCGATCGTCACTTGTAGGATCGTCGTCCATGCCCGCCAAGGACCTCGAACAGATCGTGAACCTCTGCAAGCGGCGCGGTTTCGTGTATCCGAGCGCCGAGATCTACGGCGGGTTCCGTTCGTCGTACGACTACGGCCCGCTCGGGTCGCTGATGTTGCGCAACGTGAAGGACGCATGGGTCCGCACCATGGTGCAGATGCGCGACGACGTGGTGCTGATCGACGCTGCAATCCTCGGCCCGCCCCAGGTCTTCGAGGCGTCCGGGCACCTCGCCAATTTCTCCGACCCACTCGTCGACTGCACGGTGTGCAAACGCCGCTTCCGCGAGGACCATCTCGAGACCCGGGACTGTCCCCAGGGTCGGAAGGGGTGCGAGTTCACCGAGGCACGCGAGTTCAACCTCATGTTCAAGACGACGGCCGGTCCGGTGGAAGGTGCCGGATCCACGGTCTACCTGCGTCCTGAGACCGCCCAAGGCATGTTCGTCAACTTCGCAAACGTGCTGCAGACCAGTCGCAAGAAGCCGCCGTTCGGTATCGCCCAGGTGGGCAAGAGTTTCCGCAACGAGATCACGCCCGGTAACTTCATCTTCCGCACGCGCGAGTTCGAACAGATGGAACTCGAGTTCTTCGTGCCCCCAGCAGAAGGGCCGAAGTGGTACGAGTACTGGTGCAATGCGCGACTCGAGTGGTACGTCGAGCACGGCATTCCGCGGGAGATGCTGCGAATCAGGGCCCACGATGCCGACGAACTGTCGCACTATTCGGCAGGAACGAGTGACGTCGAGTTCTTGTTCCCCTGGGGGTGGGGTGAATTGGAGGGCATCGCCCAGCGCACCGACTACGACCTCACACAGCACGCCACGCACTCGGGTCAGCGACTCGAGTTCTTCGACCAGGCCTCGAACGAGCACTACGTACCGTACGTGGTCGAGCCGGCGGCCGGCGCCAACCGCACCATGGCAGCGTTCCTGCTCGCGGCATACGACGAGGAGACCGTCAACGACGACACGCGCACCGTGTTGCGTCTGCATCCGCGACTCGCGCCGCACAAGGTGGCGGTGTTGCCGCTGTCGAAGAAGGACGAGCTGGTGCCGCTCGCACGCAAGGTGCACGCCAGGTTGTCGGAGCGATGGATGTGCGACTACGACGAGACGCAGCAGATCGGTCGCCGTTACCGTCGCCAGGACGAGATCGGTACGCCGCTGTGCGTGACTGTCGATTTCGACTCGCTCGACGACGGTGCGGTCACTGTCCGAGAACGCGACTCGATGGTCCAGACCCGCGTCCCGATCGAGGAGCTCATCGGTACGGTGACCGAGAAACTCGGCTTCTGAGCGTCCGGCTCTCGGGATGCGGTGAGACCGGGCTAGGTTTCGTCGTCTCACGCTCACAGGAGGGTTGTCATGAGTCAGGTTTGTCTGATCGCCAAGTTGCCGGCTGCTGAAGGAAAGGGTGCCGAGCTTGCCGAGGCGTTCAAGGCCGCATTCGAGCACGTCAACAAAGAAGACGGCACTCGCTACTACATCCTGCATGCCGACGCGGCGAATGCCGACGTGCTCTACGTCTACGAGATGTACGAGAACCAGGAAGCGGCCAATGCCCACATGTCGGCCGACTGGTTCGCGCCTTTCGGCAAGTCGCTCGCTCCGTTCATGGGTGGACGTCCTGAGATGACGTTCCTCACGCCCATCGCGGGCAAGGGGCTCTAGACAAGCGTGCCGAACGGCACGTATCTCGACGCGATTCTCGCGTGGCACCGACGTCGTGCGGCTGACGATCAGCGACCGCTCGGGCGTCTGATTGACGAGGCCAAGGCTGTCGCGCCCGTTCGCGGCTTCGCCGATGCGATCGACAGTGCCGGACACTTGGCGGTGATTGCCGAGATCAAGCGTCGCTCACCGTCGAAAGGCGATCTGAACACCGCCCTCGATGCGTCGGTGCTCGCACGTGTCTACGAAGAAGCGGGAGCCTCGTGCATGTCGGTCCTCACCGACTCGGAACATTTCGGCGGGTCTCGGGCGGATCTCGCTGCTGCTCGTGCTGCGACGGCATTGCCGGTCTTGCGCAAGGACTTCACGGTCGACCTGCGTGATGTCTGTGACGCCCGTCTGATGGGGGCCGACTGCGTCTTGTTGATCGCGGCCGCTCTCGACGCCTCCGAGTTGCGCGACTTCCACGCACTCGCCCGTGAGATCGGCCTCGACGCATTGGTGGAGGTGCACGACGAGCGGGAGCTCGAGGTGGCGCTCTCGTGCGGAGCGACGTTGGTGGGGGTCAACCAACGCGACCTGGTCACGTTCCAGGTCGACCACGAACGAGCCGTGCGCATGGGAGCCGCGTTCCCCGACGGCGTCAGAAGCGTCGCCGAGTCCGGAGTGCGCGGTCGAGCCGATGCGGTGGCACTGCGGGCTGCCGGGTACGACGCGGTGTTGGTGGGGGAGCATCTGGTCATGGCCACCGACACCCGCGCTGCACTGGTCGACCTGCTGGTTCCCTGAGCGGATCCATCGCGAGCCGGTCAGGTTCGCTCGGGGCGACATGGCTGCGTCTCCCGGTCTGCCTTGAGTACCGTTGGTGTCTGTGTTCGTGAAAATTTGCGGAATCACGAACGAAGAGGACGCACTGTTGGCAGTCGCGCTCGGGGCCGACGCGGTCGGGTTCGTGTTCGCTCCGTCGCCTCGCCAGATCGCGGTGCAGAAGGTGCACGACATCACACGTCGCCTGCCGCCGGAGATTCTCACGGTCGGCGTGTTCCGCGACGAGCACCCCACGCGTGTCGTCGAGCAGGTTCACGCCGCCGGTCTGAAGGCGGCCCAATTGCACGGTCATGAATCACCGGCCGACGTCGCCGCGGTGTCGAAGCATGTTCGGACCGTGATCAAGGCAGTCTCTGCGGGGTCGGTCGATGCCGCGCGGGCCGACACGTTCGGTGCGTCTGTGGTGCTGCTCGATGCTCCGGCGCCGGGTTCCGGAAAGGTGTTCGACTGGCGGCTCGCCGGCGAAGTACCGAGCGGGTTGAGCGTGATCCTCGCCGGTGGGCTCGACCCCGACAACGTTGCCGACGGAATCGCGATCGTCGACCCGTGGGGGGTCGACGTCTCGAGCGGGGTGGAGCGCTCTCCGGGGTCGAAGGACCCGGTGAAGATGCGTCGCTTCGTCGAAGCGGCGAGATCTGCGGTGCCTGATCGTGACCCCGGGGACACCGGTCCGGCCCCGTATGACTGGATGGACGAGTAGCGCAGCGGCGGCTTGTGTCGGTGTGACAAGTCTTTCGCGAGCGAATCGATGGTGTGTCGGTTCGGTTTGCGTGGTGGAATTGGGGCATGTCGGAACTTCTCACCCCTGGTGCCGACGGTCGTTTCGGTGAGTTCGGCGGACGGTTCGTCCCCGAGACTCTCGTGCCGGCCTGTCAAGAACTCGAGGCGGCGTTCAACGATGCATGGGCAGACCCCGTGTTCCGAGCCGAACTCGACCACGTGCTGGCCGAATACGCAGGCCGACCCAGCATCATCACCGAGTGTCACAACCTGGGTGCCCAGCTCGGCATCCGGTTGTTGCTGAAGCGGGAAGACCTCAACCACACCGGATCGCACAAGATCAACAACGTGCTCGGCCAGGCACTGCTGGCCAAGCGAATGGGCAAGAAACGGATCGTGGCCGAGACAGGTGCCGGACAGCACGGCGTTGCGTCAGCGACAGCGGCCGCGTTGCTCGGTCTCGAGTGCAAGGTGTACATGGGTGCCGTCGACGTCGAGCGTCAACAGTTGAACGTCTTCCGCATGCGTCTCCTCGGCGCCGAGGTGGAGGCGGTCGAGTCCGGGTCGCGAACCCTGAAGGATGCGGTGAACGAAGCGATGCGTGACTGGGTGGCCACCGTCGAGTCGACGCACTACTGCCTGGGCTCTGTCATGGGGCCGCATCCGTACCCGTACATGGTGCGTCAGTTCCACACCGTGATCGGGTCGGAGGCACGCGAGCAGTGCACCGAACTGCTCGACGGCGTGCCCGATGTGGTGGTGGCGTGCGTCGGTGGCGGCTCCAATGCCATGGGCATCTTCTCTGGTTTCGTCGACACCAGGGCGCGCCTCGTCGGAGTCGAGCCCGCAGGGGGTGCCGCCGTGGGACGCGGTGTGCCGGGTGTGGTGCACGGCATGAAGAGCTATCTCATGCAGGACGAGCACGGCCAGGTGCAAGAGGCCCATTCGATCTCGGCCGGACTCGACTACCCGGGTGTCGGGCCCGAGCATTCATGGCTCGCGTCCACCGGCCGGGCCGAGTACCCGACGGTGAACGACGACGAAGTGATCGACGGGTTCCAATTGTTGTCGCGCACCGAGGGAATCATTCCCGCGCTCGAGTGCGCACACGCGGTCGCATGGATCGCACGTGAGGCCCCGGCGATGCAGGGTCAGACAGTTCTCATGAACCTTTCGGGCCGCGGCGACAAGGACGTCGGCCAGATGATGAGCGTCTTGTCGGACCGTCTCTGATGGCACGACTCGAAGACGCACTGCGTCGTCGTATCGACAGTGGAGGGAAGTGCCTCGTTCCCTATGTCACCGGTGGTTACCCCGGTTGGGAAGACGCCGTGCGGGCATGCGCGGCGAACGGAGCCGACGCCGTGGAAGTGGGCATTCCGTTCTCCGACCCGGTCATGGACGGCCCCGTCATTCAGCAAGCCTCGCAGGCCGCACTCGACGCTGGTGCCACGCCGACGTCGATTCTCGACGGCATACGGCGGCTCGACGTCGAGATTCCGATCGCGGTGATGTGTTACTACAACACCGTGTTCCACGCCGGTCATGAACGCTTCGCCGCCGCTCTCGCAGATGCCGGTGTCGCGGGAGCGATCGTTCCTGATCTTCCACTGGAGGAATCGGGTCCGTGGTGCACGGCCGCCGATGCCGCCGGCGTCGAGACGGTCATGCTGGCGGCTCCCACGGCGCCAGACGAACGACTGCCGCGGGTGGCTGGCCGTGCGCGGGGTTTCGTCTACTCGGTTGGACTGCTGGGAGTGACGGGTGAGCGCGCCTCGCTCGCCGACACTGCCGTCACGCTCGCACGTCGGGTGAAACAGGTGACCGACAAGCCGGTGCTCGTCGGGGTGGGTGTCTCGAACGCCGAACAAGCCGTGGAAGCATCCCGCGCGTCCGACGGTGTGATCATGGGGGCGTCCGTCGTGCGTCGTCTGCTCGAGTCGGGTGCTGACGAAGTTGGTGCGTTCGTCGGAGAAGTGAGGGCGGCGCTCGACGCGTCGAGCCGCTGAGATGTCCATCTTCGGTCCCGAGTGCGAACTCTGCGAAGCGGCACGTATGACCGAGTGGTTCTACGAGGACGACGAGATGTGGATCGCCGAGTGCGAGAGCTGCGGGGTGCCGATGGTGGTGTGGCGGCCGCACGATCCTGCTCCACCCGACGACGTCCGCGACCGCCTTCACGCACGACTCGTCGACGTGGTGAGCGAACACTGGGACTTCGAGCTGCGAATCGACGACAACATGCGCACGATCCCGGGTCATTACCATGCTCATGCCCGGCCGAAGCAGGGCTTCTACGGTCACGGAATGCGCCGCGCGAAGTAAAGTCGCGAGCATGCTGAAACCAGGTTCGAAAGCCCCCGACATCGAATTGCTCGACCAGAACGGCAAGGCGTTCTCGCTGTCGAAACAGGGCACATCGAAAGTGCTTGTCTACTTCTACCCGAAGGCAGACACTCCCGGTTGCACGGCGCAGTCGTGCGGACTGCGAGACATTGCAGGCGAGATCGGTCGCACCAAGATCGTGGGCATCAGCCCTGACAAGTCCGAGAAGCAGAAGAAATTCGACGACAAGTACTCGCTCGGTTTCCCTCTGCTGGCCGACACCGAGAACAAGGTGGCAAAGGCCTACAAGGTGTGGAAGAAGAAGTCGATGTACGGACGCGAGTACATGGGCATCGAACGCTCGGCGTTCCTCATCCAAGACGGCGTCGTGCTGGAGGCGTGGTACAAGGTCTCGCCGGCTGACACGCCGAAAAATCTCCTGAAGGCGCTCGGCAAGTGAGCGGCCATCCGGCGCCGACCGACGTGCTCCCGCACAGAGCGCCGTTCCTCTTCGTCGATCGAGTCAGTCGACTCGAGATCGGAGTCGGTGCGACCGGGCACTGGAAACTGAACGGCGACGAGTGGTTCTTCCCGGGGCACTTTCCCGGTCGTCCGACACTGCCGGGGGTCCTCATGTGCGAGGCGATCGCGCAGGTGGGGGCGTATGCGGTGCTCACCGACACGGCCCATGCGGGGAAGTTGCCGTTGTTCGGCGGCATCGACAGCGCTCGCTTCCGGCGTCAGGTGGTGCCCGGAGACGAACTCGAGCTCGTCGTCGAACTGGGTCGCATGAGTTCGCGTGCAGGCAAAGGATCAGGCAAGGCAATGGTCGGGGGAGCAGTCGCGTGCGAACTCGATCTCATGTTCGTCTTTGCCGACGTCTAGAGGCACATCCCGGGTGGCTGTGTCGAGCGGGGAGCCGTGGAAACCGGAGCACACGCCGGCTGACCAAGTGACCGACGGTGTCGTCTCGCTGCGGCGTTGGCATGTCGACGACGCTGAGACGCTGCATCGACTGATCAGCGCGAACGTCGAACATCTTCGCCCGTGGATGGCCTGGATCGCCGCCGAACCGGTACCGATCAGTGAGCGAGCCGCGTTGCTCCGGTCGTGGGTTGCCTCGTGGGAGTCGAGAGAGGAGTTTCCCATGGCCGTCGTGGTCGACGGTCAGGTGATCGGTTCGTCAGGGTTGCACTGTCGTCAGGGGCGGGGTGTCCTCGACATCGGGTATTGGATTGCCGCAGAACACACCTGCAACGGCTACGCGACACGCGTGGCAGCGTTGCTGGCTGCCGAAGCACTGGCGTTGCCCGACGTGCGGGCCGTCGAGATCCACCACGACGTGTACAACGTGGCGTCGGCGGGCGTGGCAGAGCGCGCTGGGTTCACGGCTGTCGCCGATTACGAACGTGAACCGGAGGTCGTCGACGGCGGTCGGGTCTTCAGGCGGTGGGTGCTCTCGCGCTGAGTGCCTCGCAGCGCGACTCAGGACGCCGGCGCGAGGATGATCGATCCGTTGTGGCCGCCGAACCCGAAGTTGTTCGAGATGGCGGGTCCCGGGGTCCACTCGCGCGGCGCGCCGTAGACCAGGTCGATCGCCAGGTCCGGGTCAGGTTCGGTGGTCCCTGCAGTGGGCGGGATGAGTTTCTTGTCGAACGACAACAAGACCTGAGCCGCTTCCAATGCACCGGCGGCGCCGAGAGCATGGCCGGTGACACCCTTTCCGCTCATGACGGGAACTGCGCGTTCTCCGAAGACTGCGCTCACGGCCTGGGCTTCGGCGGCATCGTTGAGGGGAGTCGAGGTGCCGTGTGCGTTCACGAGTTTGACGTCGCTCGGTGCCATCCCGGCGTCGTCGAGGGCGAGTTTCATGCACGCAATGGCGCCGGTTCCGCCCGGGGACGGGGCTGTGATGTGATGAGCGTCGGCGTTCGACCCCGCACCCAACACCTCGGCGAGGATCGTTGCTCCGCGGGCGACGGCATGATCCCAACGTTCGAAGACGAACACGGCTGATCCCTCACCCATCACGAACCCGTCGCGCTTGGCGTCGAAGGGCATCGATACACCGGTCGTGGAGAGGGCCGTCATGTTCCCGAAGCCTGCGAGTGAGGTCGCGGTGGCGGCGCACTCGGCTCCACCGGTGGCCACTGCGTCGCAGCGTCCCCACGCGATGAGTCGCGCCGCGTATCCCATGGCGTGCGTGCCGGCGGCACAGGCGGTGCAGATGGTCTCGTTCGGACCCTGCAGCCCGTAGCGCATGGAGATGGCGGCGCCGGCGGCGTTCGCCATCATCATCGGTACGAGAAACGGCGAGACTCTGCGCTCACCTTTCTCGAGGCGCACCTGCACCTGTTCTTCGAGCGTGTGCAGGCCGCCGATGCCGGTCGCGAAAATGGTGCCGAACCGGGCGGGGTCGACGCCGACGCTGCCGGCCTGTGCGAACGCCTCGGCCGCAGCAGCGAGTGCGTACTGCTCCACGCGGTCTGCACGGCGAATGTCCTTCGGGTTGTCGAACCACGGAGTCGGATCCCAGTCGGCGATCTCGACTGCCTTGGTCCCGGACGCACCGGGCCCCAGCAGGCCCTTCCAATAGGACTCTTTGCCGATGCCGCATGGAGCGACGACGCCGTATCCGGTGACAGCGACCCGATGTCCCTGACCCTGCACGGGTACCGATCCTCTAGAGCTTGCTGACGATCACGTCGAGCGCCATGCCGACGGTCTTCAGCTCTGCGAGTTCCTCGTCGGGAATCTGGGCGATGCCGAACTCTTCCTCGACGTCCATCATCAATTCCACCATGTCGAGCGAGTCGGCCTCGAGGTCTTCCACGAAGCGGGCTTCAGGGGTCACCTTGTCGGGTTCGACACCCAACTTCGCGACGATCAACTTTGCGAAACGATCGAAATTCTCTTGGCTCATAGGGGGCTCTCCTTTTCGGTCTCTTTCCAGTCTCCCACACGGAGTTCGCGCGGTGGTTGTTCGCCTCAGTGACCCATACCCAGTCCGCCGTCCACCGGGATCACCGCACCGGTGATGTAGGCGGCAGCCGGAGAGGCGAGAAACTCGACGACCCCGGCGATCTCGTCGGGGGTTGCCATGCGGCCGAGCGGGACGGCCTCGGTGAGTTCCTTCAGGCGGTCCTCGCCGAGCACGGCTGTCATGTCGGTCTCGACCGGTCCCGGTGCGACGACGTTCACTGTGATGCTTCGCGACCCGAGTTCGCGTGCCAGCGACCGTGCGAAACCGACCAGTCCGGCCTTCGACGCGGCGTAGTTGGCCTGTCCTGCAGAGCCGAGAAGACCGACGACCGACGACAGCAAGATGATCCGGCCACGCCGGGCCCGCAACATGCCTTGGGTGGCGCGCTTGGCGACACGGAACGCACCGGTCAGGTTGGCGTCGATCACCGAGGAGAAATCAGCCTCACTCATGCGCAACAACAGGGTGTCCCTGGTGATGCCCGCATTCGAGACCAGCACTTCCACAGGTCCGTGGCGTTCCTCGATGGCGGCGAACGCCGCGTCGACCTGTGCCGTGTCGGTGACGTCGCACTTGATGCCCCACACGTCGTCGGGGGGCGGAGTCGAGACGTACGTGACGACCACGTTGTCGCCGGCCTCCATGAAACGCCGGGCACACGCGAGGCCGATTCCGCGGGAGCCACCGGTGACGAGAACGACACGGCTCACTCGGCACCCCATTCGATGATGGCACTGGCTGCCGTCATGCCGGCACCGAAGCCCACCAGCAGAACCAGGTCGCCGGGGGCGATGCGACCGTTGTCGGCCGCATCGAAGAGTGCGAGCGGAATCGATGCAGACGACGTGTTGCCGGTCTCTTGGATGTTCACCGCCGCGTGCTCCATGGGAATGCCGAGCCGTTCGCAGGCCGCCGAGATGATGCGGATGTTCGCCTGGTGGGGAACGATGAGGGAGACGTCTTCGGGGGACACTCCTGCGTGCGACATCGACTTCTCGGCACTGTCGACCATGATGCGAACCGCACGACGGAAGACTTCCTTGCCGTCCATCACGATTGTTCCCCCCACCTCGCAGTAGAGAATTTCCTCCAGTGACCCGTCGGTGTCGAGGTCCCAGCCGCGCAGTTGTCCGGCGCCGCTCGTGGCTTCCAGGACGGCGGCACCTGACCCGTCGCCGAACAACACCGCGGTGTTTCGATCATCCCAGTCGGTGATGCGGGCGAGAGTGTCGGTGCCGATGAGCAGAACTCGTTCGGCGCCCATTGCGATGAGACCGTGTGCGGTGACGAGCCCGTACACGAAACCAGAGCACGCCGCATTCACGTCGAAGGCCCCGCAGTCGAGGCCGAGCATGTTCTGCACGGTGGCAGACGTGGCGGGAACGGTCCGATCGGGGGTGGTGGTCGACAGCACCAGTGCGTCGATCGACGAGGGTTCGACGCCGGCCATCTTGATGGCGGCGGCACCACTGATCGCGCTCAGTTCGGCGGTCGAGCCACCCACGTGCCGGCGTTCGATGCCGGTGCGCTCGCGGATCCACTGGTCGTTCGTGTCGATGGTGGCCGCGAGGTCGTCGTTGGTGACCGTCTTGTGGCCGAGGGCCGTGCCCCAGCCCGTGAAGCGGGCACCTCGTACATGCGCTGGAATCTTCGGCATCAGGTCTCTCCCCGGTCGACGTGTCAGACGGTCCTCAGCCAAGCGATGGGCTGATGAGTGGTGACCCGCTCTCCTTCGACTGCGATGAAGTTCTCGACGCGTCCTGCGAACGGCGAACGTACCTCGCGGTCACCGACCGTGCCGATGACGGTTCCCACCGCAATGATCGTGCCGGGGGAGACGGTCGCGATCGGGCTGAAGACCCCGGCGCCCGGGCTCACCACCAGCCGTTCGACGGCGAACAAGTGCTCACCCTCGATCGCAGACGGCGCAGCCGGCGAGGCAGCCGCCACCCATTCGATGAGACGGTCGAGTTCGTCGGGCGTGGCGACACTGATCGTGCGGGTGTTCTCCAGCGTGCGCTTGGCCATGCCCGTGAGGACTCCGCCCGGGCCGAGTTCGACGAGACCCGTGACGCCGGCGTCGGCGAGGGTGAGCAGACAATGTTTCCAGCGCACCGGACTCGACAGCTGCGCCGAGAGAAGCGACGACCACTCGTCGCCACGGTCGTGTGCGAGGGCGTCGACATTCGAGATGACGGGCACCTCGGTGTCACGCGGGCTTGCTTCGGCGATCGCGCCGCGCAGACGTTCGCGCGCGGCCGTCATGTACGGAGTGTGGAAGGCACCCGACACCTGCAGTGCCATGACGCGTTTGGCGCCGAGCTCTTTCGCGATCTCTCCCGCTCGCTCGACGCCGTCGGGCGAACCGGCGATGACGACCTGACCTGGGGCGTTGAAGTTCGCCACCCACACGTCTGCATCGGCGCGGCGACAGGCGACTTCGACGATGTCGTCGTCGAGACCGAGGACAGCTGCCATGGTTCCGGGGGAGGCGAGCCCGGCCTCGTGCATGGCGTCGGCGCGCTCGTTGACCAGCCGCACGCCGTCTTCGAACGCGAGAGCACCGGTGGCGACCAGCGCCGTGTACTCGCCGAGGCTGTGTCCGGCGCAGAGGCTCGGTTCGATGCCGAGGCGCTCGACTGCATCGAGAACCATGAGGCTCGACACGAACGTGGTCAGCTGGGCGTTGCGGGTGTCCCGGAGTTCTTCGGCGTCGGCGTCGAGCAGCAGGGCGGCGACATCGCGCCCGACGGTGTCGGAGGCCTCTTGGACCAGTTCCCAACTGTCGTGACCAACCCACGGTCGACCCATGCCGGGTCGTTGGGATCCCTGTCCGGGAAAGGTGAAAGCGAGCATGGCGGACAAACCCTAGACCTGTTGTTGCGGCCGAAACGGCTACCAGGTGGTAGCAAGCCGGTACGATGCAACGCCCTGGCCCGAGTGGCGGAATGGCAGACGCGACGGACTCAAAATCCGTTGTCCGAAAGGGCGTGTGGGTTCGAGTCCCACCTCGGGCACCCAGGCTCTCCGTACACTTGCACGAATGGGCCAGCGAACAGTGCAGCGCAAACTCGCGCAGACCTCGGCCCGCATCCGCGAGATTCGCGAAGAGTTGAGGATCGTCGACGAGCAACTCGACGTGCTCGCAGACGACGCCGACGACAAGTCTCTGCGTGCTCTGGTCTCTGAGACCCCGAGCGCCGAGCACGAGTACCGAGAGGCGCAACGTCATGCGGACGCCATGCGGCGTCACCGCGACCAGTTGACGGCCGAGCTGGCCGATCTGGAGGTTCGAATCAACGACCTCCTCGACAAGATGGAGCCCACCCAGTGACGATCCGTGTGGTCATCGCCGAGGACGAAGCCATCATCCGGCTCGACCTCAAGGAGACACTCGAGGAAGAGGGCTACGAGGTCGTCGGTGAGACCGGTCGAGGCGACAAAGCGGTCGATCTCGTGCGTGAACTGCGCCCGGACCTCGCGATTCTCGACATCAAGATGCCCGGTATGGACGGTCTCGAGGCTGCGCGGCTGATCACCGCCGACCGAATCTGTGGTGTGCTCGTGCTGACCGCTTTCTCGCAGCGGGAAGTGATCGAAGAAGCGCGCGACGCCGGTGCTCTCGCGTACCTCGTGAAGCCGTTCCAGAAGAGTGACCTGATTCCCGCGATCGAAGTGGCGATCGGCCGCTTCAACGAGATGCGCGCACTGAACGGCGAAATCGACGCGCTCGGTGAACAACTCGAGACCCGCAAGGCCGTCGACAGGGCGAAGGGCATCCTCATCGATGCACACAAGATGACCGAATCCGACGCCTACGGATGGATCCAGAGGGCGGCCATGAACCAGCGTGCGACGATGAAAGCGGTGGCCGACATGGTCATCGACGGTTCGCTGCGCCCGTGACGCCATGTTGATCATGGCCCTCGACGGCAACTCGCTCGTGTACCGGGCGTTCTTCGCGTTGCCGCCCGACATGGCGAACGCGTCGGGCCAGGTCACGAACGCCGTGTACGGCTTCACGACGATGTTCCTGAACCTCGTGAAGGAACACAAACCCGACGGTGTCGTCGTGGTCTTCGACCGTCCCGAGCCCACGTTCCGGCACGAGGCCGTGCCCGAGTACAAGGCCCAACGCGAGAAGGCGCCAGACGCCCTCCGTCAGCAACTCGGGATCGTGCGCGAAGTGCTCGACGCGGTCGGTGTCACGTGGCTCGAGATGCCTGGTTTCGAAGGTGACGACATCATCGCCACGATCGCTGAGCGGGCATCGTCGGCAGGCAACGACGTGTTGATCGTCACCGGCGACCGTGACGCCTACCAGCTCGTGTCGGATCCGCACGTGAAGGTTCTCTACAACAAGCGCGGTGTGAGTGACTATGCGCTGTACGACGAAGCCGGCATCTTGGAGCGCACCGGCGTCACTCCTGCCCAGTACCCGGACTACGCCGCGCTGCGCGGTGATCCGAGTGACAACCTCGAGGGTGTTCCCGGAGTCGGCGAGAAGACCGCAGCGAAACTGATCACTGCTCACGGCACTCTCGACGGAGTGATCGCCGCCGCCGAACAGCAGACCCCCAAGTTGCGGGCCAATCTGCTCGAGCACGGCGAGCGTGTTCGCCGCAACGCCGACGTCATGGTGCTGCGACGCGACGTGCCGATCACGGTCGACATGTCGGCTCTCGTGCCGTCTCCCGATCTCGCGGCCGCCGGTCGTCTGTTCGACTTCCTCGAGTTCAAGACCATGTCGAAACGTCTCTCGGACGTGGTGACCGCCTCCGGGTGGGCGACGAGCGCCGCCGCGGCGCCAGCCGGCGTCGGTGCTTCGCATCTGGACGAAGCTGCCCTCGACGTGGTCTCGATCACGGACACGAGCGAAGCGGTCCGTGTGCTGTCTGCGGCCGGTGATCGTGTGCTCGCAGCCACCTGGGCAGGTGAACCGGGGCGCTCCGCGCTGACCGGTCTCGCCGTCGTGCTCGACGCGGGCACTGGTCGTTGTGGCCACATCGACGCGTCCGTGCTGGCGCAATCCGACGTGCTCGCAGCACTCGCATCCGCGGTTCCGACGGTCGTGCACGACGCGAAGCCGTTGATGCGTTCGCTCATGGGACACGGGGGAGACCTCGCCGGACTGCGGCTCGACACCGCGATCGGCGCGTACCTGGTCAATCCGTCGCGACCCGGCTACTCGATCGAAGAGGTGGCCCTCGACATGCTCGGCACCGCGCCGCAGTCGACATCGGCTCCGCCCGGTGAACTCGATTTCGGCAACGCAGCCGGGCCAGACGAGGTGAGATCGTGCGCCGAGCGCGCTCTCTTCACGGCGCGGCTCGCACCGGTCGTGGAAGCCAAACTCGCCGAGATCGGCAACTCCGACCTGTATGGGCAGATCGAGAACCCGCTCGTGCGTGTGCTCGCAAAAATGGAACACACCGGGGTGGCGGTCGACGAGGCGGTCTTGCGAGAGATCAGAGACCGACTCACCTCCGAGGTGGCGTCGCTGGTCGCTCGGCTGCATGAGGTCGCGGGGCACACGTTCAACGTGAACTCGCCCACCCAGTTGCGCACCATCCTCTACGAAGAGCGCGGCCTGACGCCGGGCAAGAAGACGAAGACCGGATACTCCACGGACGCAGCCACGCTCGAGAAGCTCCACGACGAATGGCCCGAGTTCATCGGTCCGTTGATGCGTCACCGGGAAGTGGAGAAGTTGCGCGCCACGTACGGGGAAGGGCTGCTCGCCGAGGTGAACCCCGACGACGGGAGGATCCATGCAACCTTCAACCAGACCGTCGCTCGCACCGGACGCCTCTCGAGTGACCACCCGAACCTCCACAACATCCCCGTGCGCACCGACGAGGGACGTGTCTTCCGCACTGCCTTCGTTGCGCCGCGCGGATGGTCGCTGCTGGTGGCCGACTACAACCAGATCGAACTGCGTTGCATTGCCCATCTCTCGGGCGACGAGGGCCTCGTCTCGGCATTCGCAGCCGGAGAAGACATTCACCGCGCGACCGCGGCTCGCGTGTTCGAGGTGAAGCCCGACAAGGTGACCCACGACCAGCGATCGAAAGCCAAGATGGTGTCGTACGGGCTCGCGTACGGCATGGAGGCCTACGGACTCAGTCAACGTCTCGGGATCGCCGTGGACGAAGCGGCAGAGATCCTGTCGGCGTACTTCGCGGCCTTCCCGAGAGTGAAGGGTTACATGGACGACGCCGTGCGCACGGCTCGCCAACACGGCTACACCGAGACCTTGTTCGGTCGACGACGTCCGATCCCGGAGTTGCTGAGCGACAACTTCCGCGTGCGCCAGGCTGGTGAGCGTCAGGCGATGAACGCCGCGATCCAGGGACTGGCCGCCGACATCTTCAAGATCGCTCTCGTGCGCATAGACGCCCTGCTCGAGGAACGCGGGGTGCGCTCCCGGGTCGTGTTGCAGGTCCACGACGAGGTGATCGTCGAGGTTCCCGACGACGAACGTGACGAGGTGGGTCCGCTGGTGATCGACACCATGCGCGACGCCGCTGCGCTCGACGTGCCGCTCGAGGTCAACGTCGCATGGGGCGCGACGTGGGCCGACGCGAAATCATGAGCGCGCCCCACGACCACTGGTTCGAACCGATCGCCGAGCACCTGGGCTCTGCGTACCTGCGCTACTCGTTCACCAAAGGCACCACGAACGAAGTCGAATCGATCATCGGGTGGTTGGGTCTCGTGCCCGGCATGCGTGTTCTCGACGTGGGTTGCGGTCCGGGACGGCACGCACACGAACTCGCCCGACGCGGGATCGAGGTGCACGGCATCGACATCAGCGCACGTTTCGTCGAGATCGCGCGTCGTGACGCACCTGACGGGGCCACGTTCGAACGCCTCGACGCACGACGTCTTCCGTTCGAAGGCGAATTCGACGCCGCCATCTGTCTCTGTCAGGGTGCGTTCGGTTTGATGACGGCCGACGGACACGATTCCGACGTCGTCGAGGGCATCGCTCGAGCCCTGGTGCCCGGCGGGGGGCTCGCCCTGTCGGCCTTCAACGCATATTTCGCGGTGAAGCACTTCGAGGAGGCCACGTTCGATGCCGGCTCGGGTGTCTGCCACGAGGTCACCGAGGTCCGCAACGAGAGCGGAGTGCCGACCGAGGTAGATCTCTGGACCGGCTGCTACACGCCCCGCGAGTTGCGCCTGCTCCTGCGAGAGTGCGGCATGGAGGTCCGGAGCCTGTGGAGTGTCGACCCCGGCTCGTACCGCGAACAGCCTCCCACCACGGAAAGTTCGGAATTTCTGGTGATAGCGTTCAACACGCTCTACCGACGGCAGAGCGCCCCTTGAGGGCTCCACCACGACCGATCCAGTCAACTCCGAAAGAACCGAACCTTGTCCGACACAACCCTTTCCTCAGCGCCGATGGGCTCCTTCGACGCAGAGGGCAACTACACCCCCCGTCCCATCGTCGCGAACGACATGGAGAAGAGCTTCGCCGACGCCATCGAAGGAACGATGCGCGAAGTGAAGGACGGACAACTCGTCACCGGAACCGTGGTGAAGATCGACCGTGACGGTGTGTTGCTCGACTTCGGTTACAAGACCGAGGGTGTGATCCCGACACGCGAACTGGCGATCAAGAACGACGTCAACCCGCACGACGTCGTGACACTCGGTGAGACCATCGAGGCGCTCGTGATGACACTCGAAGACAAAGAAGGTCGCCTGGTCCTGTCGAAGAAGCGCGCGCAGTACGAAAAGGCGTGGGGCGAGATCGAGCGCAAGAAAGAGGGCGACGAGCCCGTGCGCGGAATGGTCATCGAAGTCGTCAAGGGTGGACTCATCGTCGACATCGGCCTGCGCGGGTTCCTCCCGGCGTCGCTCGTCGAACTGCGTCGAGTGCGAGACCTGCAGCCGTACATCGGCCAGCCCATCGACGCCAAGATCATCGAGCTCGACCGCAACCGCAACAACGTGGTTCTCTCGCGACGTGCGTTCCTCGAGGAAAACCAGAAAGAGACGCGCGACTCGTTCCTCACGAACCTCAAGCCCGGCGAAGTGCGCTCGGGTCGCATCTCGTCGGTGGTGGCGTTCGGTGCGTTCGTCGATCTCGGCGGCATGGACGGCCTCATCCACGTCTCGGAACTCTCGTGGAAGCACGTCGAGCACCCGTCGCAGGTCGTGCAGGTCGGCCAGGAAGTCAGTGTGCAGGTTCTCGACATCGACTACAGCCGCGAGCGCATCAGCCTCTCGCTCAAGGCGACGCAGCAGGATCCGTGGCAGGAATTCGCCTCGTCGCACGAAGTCGGCCAGTTGGTCTACGGACGCGTCACCAAGTTGGTGCCGTTCGGGGCATTCGTGCAGGTGGGTGACGGAATCGAGGGTCTCGTGCACATCTCGGAGATGTCGGCACACCACGTCGAGGCTCCAGAGCAGGTGGTGACACCCGGCGAGGAACTGTGGGTGAAGATCATCGATCTCGACCTCGCGCGCCGTCGTATCTCCATCTCGATCCGTCAGGCCGCCGAGGGTGGCGAACTCGCGGCCGAATACCAGGGTCAGTTCAAGGTCGACGAGCACGGCAACTGGGTCGGCGGCGACGACTCCGAGCGCGAGGCCACCTGGGCCGAGTACTACAACCAGTCCGGCGACGCCGGAGCCGAGGGTTCGGACGCAGCCGCTCCCGCCGCCGAGGCCGACCCGGTCTGACTCGGTCAGCGGGCATGATTCTCCTCGGACTCACCGGGGGTATCGGCTCGGGCAAGTCGACGGTGTCGCAGTTGCTCGCCGCGCGGGGCGCGGTGATCATCGATGCCGACGCGATCACCCGGGAACTTCAGGCACCCGGAGCGCCGCTCCTGGGTGAGATCAGCGCCCGGTTCGGATCGTCGGTCATCTCTGCCGACGGCTCGCTAGACCGCGCGGCGTTGGCGGCGATCGTGTTCACCGATTCCGACGCACTCACCGACCTCAACAAGATCGTGCATCCCGCGGTCGCCAAGGAGATGGACCGCCGGCTCGCCGAACAGCGGACCACCGACAACGTGGTCGTGCTCGACATTCCGCTCCTTGCCGAGAACCCCCGGAGGGGACTCAGCGGAATTGTCGTGGTGGATGTCCCGGTCGAAGTCGCCGTCGAGCGGTTGGTGACCCAGCGCGGCATGAGCCGCGACGATGCAGAGGCGCGCATCGCCAAGCAGGCGAGCCGTGAGGATCGCCTCAAGATTGCCGACATGGTCATCGACAACTCCGGCGACCTGTCGGCGCTCGAGCGTCGAGTCGACGAAGTCTGGCAATGGGCGTCGTCGTTGCCCGCGGCGGCCGACGACGCCGGCGCGCGCGAGTGACGTCGTGAGCGCGACGCCCTTCACCGTCGTCTCCGACTTCGAACCGGCCGGCGACCAGCCCAAGGCCATCGCACAGTTGGCGGAGGGCATCGAGGCGGGCGAGAGGTTCCTCACGCTTCTCGGCATCACCGGGTCGGGCAAGTCGGCAACCATCGCATGGACCATCGAAAAGGTGCAGCGACCCACGTTGATCCTCGCACCCAACAAGAGTCTCGCGGCCCAACTCGCGCAAGAGATGAAGGAGTTCTTCCCCGGCAACAGGGTCGAGTTCTTCGTGTCGTACTACGACTACTACCAACCAGAGGCCTACATTCCCTCGAGCGACACATACATCGAGAAGGACTCGTCGATCAACGACGAGATCGACCGGTTGCGTCATTCGGCGACAGCGGCCCTGTTGACTCGTCGCGACACGATCGTGGTGGCGAGTGTCTCGTGCATCTACGGAATGGGTGACCCGGAGGAATACAGGGGCCAACTGCTGGAACTGCACACGGGGGTCGACTACGACCAGCGGAGCATGTTGCGCCGGCTGGTGGACATGCAGTACGACCGCAACGACATGACGCTCGGTCGCGGCAATTTCCGCGTGCGCGGGGACACCGTCGAGATCCACCCGGCATACGAAGAGAGTGTCGTTCGCATCGAGATGTTCGGCGACACGGTCGAGCGCATCAGCATCGTCGACCCGCTGACGGGGGAGACGCTCGGCGACATGTCGCAGGTGGTGGTGTTCCCTGCGACGCACTATGCGGCCGGAGACGAGCGTCTGCGTCGTGCGATCAACGGCATCGAGTCCGAACTGCAGGAGCGACTCGCATGGTTCGAGTCGAACGGAAAACTGCTCGAGGCGCAGCGGCTTCGCATGCGCACCCAGTA
Source organism: uncultured Bifidobacterium sp. (assembly GCA_964416135.1). GTDB lineage: Bacteria > Actinomycetota > Acidimicrobiia > Acidimicrobiales > Ilumatobacteraceae > UBA2093. The sequence goes on along the minus strand of CAYQCU010000003.1, from coordinate 17,049 downwards.
CGACCTGGAGATGATCCAGGAGATGGGGTACTGCAACGGGATCGAGAACTACTCGATGCACATCGACGGGCGCAGCCCCGGTGAGCCGCCGTTCACCCTGCTCGACTACTTCCCGAAGGACTACCTGTTGATCGTCGACGAGAGCCACGTGGCCGTGCCGCAGCTCCACGCCCAGTTCGCCGGCGACCGCAGCCGGAAGGACACCTTGGTCGACCACGGTTTCCGTCTCCCGAGCGCACGTGACAACCGTCCTCTTCGGTTCGAAGAGACGATGGAGAGGATCAACCAGTGCGTGTTCATGTCGGCGACGCCGGCGGAGTTCGAGATCAAGAACTCCTCCCGTGTGGTCGAACAGATCGTGCGGCCCACCGGTCTCGTCGACCCCGAAGTGGTCGTGAAGCCCACCAAGGGCCAGATCGACGATCTCATCTCGATGGTCTCGGACCGCACCGAACGCGGTGACAGGGTCCTCGTGACGACCCTCACGAAGAAGATGGCCGAGGATCTCACCGAATACCTGCTGGAGCAGGGGTTGAGGGTTCGCTATCTGCACTCGAACATCGACACCATCCAGCGCATCGAGATCCTGCGGTCGCTCCGTCTCGGCGAATTCGACGTGCTGGTCGGCATCAACCTGCTGCGCGAGGGTCTCGACCTGCCGGAAGTCTCGTTGGTGGCGATTCTCGACGCCGACAAAGAGGGGTTCCTGCGGTCGGAGACGTCGCTCATCCAGATGATCGGTCGTGCCGCGCGAAACGTCGACGGCCAGGTCGTGATGTACGCCGATCGGGTGACGGCGTCGATGGAACGGGCGATCGGTGAGACGAAGCGCAGGCGAGAGATGCAGACCGCCTACAACCTCGAGCACGGGATCAATCCGCAGACCATCCGCAAAGCCGTGGGCGACATCTTGTCGGTGCTGGGTGTCGACAGCGAGGGATCGCCGGTGCCGGGTCGTGACCGCCGCAAGAGCCGTGAGCGCGACAGGGTGCAAGCCGAGATCAAGTCGATGCCGCAGCAGGAGTTGGCCAGGCTCATCCAGACCCTCGAAGAGGAGATGCACGAAGCGGCGACCGAGTTGAAGTTCGAGTACGCGGCCCGTCTGCGCGACGAAATCAACGACCTGCGCAGGGAACTTCGTGACGCGCGATGACCGCTCGGTAGCCTCGTCGCGTGGCTGAAAAGATCGTCGTCAGGGGTGCGCGCGAGCACAACCTGAAGAACGTGAGCCTCGAGATTCCACGCGACAAGCTCGTGGTGCTCACCGGACTCTCGGGATCGGGCAAGAGCAGTCTCGCCTTCGACACGATCTATGCAGAGGGCCAGCGCCGCTACGTCGAGAGTCTGTCTGCCTACGCGCGCCAGTTCCTCGGCCAGATGGACAAGCCCGACGTCGACGTGATCGAGGGTTTGTCTCCGGCGATCTCGATCGACCAGAAATCAGCGTCACGCAACCCTCGTTCGACGGTGGGCACCATCACCGAGGTCTATGACTACCTGCGTCTGTTGTGGGCTCGGATCGGCGTGCAGCATTGCCCCGCCGACGGCACCCGTCTGCAGCGTCAGACCCCGCAGCAGATCGTGGACAGGATCATGACTCTCGAAGAGGGTTCTCGTTTCCAGGTTCTGGCGCCCGTGGTGCGCGGTCGCAAGGGTGAGTACGACACGCTTCTCGGCGACATCGCGGCACAGGGATTCGTGCGCGCCCGCATCGACGGTGAGGTGCGCGACATCGCCGAGTGGTTGGCCTCGGGTGAGAAGCTTGCCCGCTACGAACAGCACTCGATCGAGGTCGTCGTCGACCGTCTGGTGCGCCGCGACGACATCGAGCGTCGCTTGACGGACTCGCTCGAGACGGCGTTGCGTCTCGCCGACGGTGTTGCAGCGATCGAGATGGTTCCGTCGGACGGCACTGAAGGCGAGGTGCTCACCTTCAGTCAGCACCTGGCGTGCCCTGTGTGCGGTGCGTCATACGACGAGCCGGCGCCGAGGAACTTCTCGTTCAACTCGCCCTACGGTGCCTGCGAGACGTGCGACGGTCTGGGGACGAAGTTCGAAGTCGACCCCGAACTGGTGGTCCCCGATCCGTCACTCGGACTCTCGGAGGGCGCCATCGCGCCGTGGCGCAGCGCCCACACCATGTACTTCCATCGCATGCTCGTGGCGGTCGCCGAAGAAGAGGGCATCGACCTCGACAAGCCCTTCGGCAAGCTCACGGCGAAGCAACAGAAACTCATCTTGCAGGGCAAACCGGGGAGCATGCAGGTCAAGTACCGCAACAGGTTCGGCAAGGTGCGCCAGTTCAACACCTCGTACGAAGGTGTGGTGCCGTGGATCAAGCGCCGGCATGCCGACGCAGAGAGCGACTGGACGCGCGAGCAGTTCGAGTCGTACATGCGCGAGGTGCCGTGTCCGGACTGCGGCGGGGCGCGACTGAAGCCCTCGACGTTGGCCGTCACGGTGGGTGACAAGAGCATCGCGGCGGTGTGCGAGATGCCGATCGGTGAGTCGGCAGCGTTCCTCGCCGGGCTGACTCTCGGTGAGCGCGACCGGATCATCGCCGAACGCATCACCAAAGAGATCAACGCACGACTCGGTTTCCTGCTCGACGTCGGGCTCGACTACCTCACGCTGTCGCGTTCGGCCGGCACGTTGGCCGGTGGAGAGGCGCAGCGCATCAGGTTGGCGAGCCAGATCGGGTCGGGACTCGTGGGCACGCTCTACGTGCTCGACGAACCGTCGATAGGTCTGCACCAGCGTGACAACCGTCGACTGATCGACACGCTGATCAGGTTGCGCGACCTCGGCAACACGGTGCTGGTCGTCGAGCACGACGAGGAGACGATCAGAGAGAGCGACTGGATCGTCGACATCGGCCCCGGCGCGGGTGAACACGGGGGCGAGGTGGTCTATTCGGGGCCGGTCTCGGGGATCGCGAAGGCCAAGGAGTCGGTGACCGGTCGCTACCTGACCGGTGCCGAGCGCATTCCGGTTCCCTCGCAGAGGCGATCGCGCAGTGACCAGGCGATCACCGTGCGAGGTGCGCGCGAGCACAACCTGCGTGAGATCGACGTGGAGATTCCTCTGGGGTGTTTCGTGGCTGTCACCGGAGTGTCGGGGAGCGGAAAGAGCACCCTCGTGCGCGACATCTTGTTGCCGGCGGTCATGCAGAAGTTGCACAAGAGCAAGGAATCGCCGGGTCGACACACGCGAATCGAGGGGCTGGAGGCCATCGACAAGGTCATCGACATGGATCAGTCGCCGATCGGTCGCACGCCGCGGTCGAACCCCGCCACCTACACGGGCGTCTTCGACGGCATCCGCAAGTTGTTCGCGGCCGCTCCCGAGGCGAAGGTCCGCGGGTACCAGCCCGGACGGTTCAGTTTCAACGTGCAGGGCGGTCGTTGCGAGGCGTGTTCCGGCGACGGCACCATCAAGATCGAGATGCACTTCCTTCCCGACGTGTACGTGCCGTGCGAAGTCTGCAAGGGTGCGCGCTACAACCGGGACACTCTCGAGATCACCTTCAAGGGCAAGAACATCGCCGAGGTGCTCGACATGCCGATCTCGGAGGCGCTCGACTTCTTCTCGAATCAACCCACGATCGCGCGGCACATGCAGACCCTCGTCGACGTGGGGCTCGGTTACGTGCGACTCGGTCAACCGGCGCCGACGCTCTCTGGTGGCGAGGCACAACGAGTGAAACTCGCGTCCGAACTCGCCAAGCGGTCCACCGGTCACACCCTGTACCTGCTCGACGAGCCGACGACGGGACTGCATTTCGAGGATGTCCGGCGGTTGCTGACGGTGCTCTCGCGCCTCGTCGACCAGGGCAACACGGTTCTCGTTATCGAGCACAATCTCGACGTCATCAAGACGGCTGACTGGATCATCGACCTCGGACCGGAGGGTGGCAGCGGCGGCGGCATGATCGTGGCCGAGGGGACCCCCGAACAGGTGGCCGCGACGAAGGCAAGCCACACGGGTCGCTTCCTACGGGAGTTGCTGTCGGGCGATGCGGCTTCTGCGAGGAAGAATCCGGTGCGCGCTCCACGTCCGGGCCCGGCCAAGGTCCCTGCGGCGAAGAAGAAAGCTCCCGCCACCAGGCCGAAGGCACGAACGTCGGCGAAGAAGTAGGACCGAGCAGTGGCAGTGCAGAAGCCTCCGACGTCGTCGGTGCCGCAGTCGCCCGGGTCGTACCAGTTCAAGGACTCGAACGGACGCGTGATCTACGTGGGCAAGGCCGCCAACCTCCGGTCACGTGTGGCGTCGTATTTCCAGAACCCGTCGATGCTCCACCCACGCACCGCCGCGATGGTGGCCGCGGCCGAGAGTGTGGAATGGATCGAGGTGCGCAACGAACTCGAGGCGTTGATGCTCGAGTTCAACCTCATCAAGGAGCACCGTCCCCGCTTCAACGTCAGGCTCCGTGACGACAAGAGCTATCCGTTCCTTGCCGTGACGCTCGACGAAGAGTGGCCACGTGCCGTGGTCGTGCGCGGCACCAAGAGAAAGGGAACCCGCTATTTCGGCCCGTATGCGCACGCGTGGGCGATCAGGGAAACTCTCGATCTCCTGCTGAGGACCTTCCCGGTGCGAACCTGCAGCCAGGGAAAGTTCAACCAGCACCAACGGCTCGGTCGACCTTGTCTGCTGTTCCACATCGAGAAGTGCTCGGGTCCGTGCGTCGGAGAGGTCGGCGACGCCGATTACCGACGACACGTCGACGGTCTGTGCGAATTCCTGGCCGGAGACACACGCGAGGTCGTGGGGCGGTTGCGCGGGGAGATGGAAGCGGCATCTGCAGCACTCGAATTCGAAAAGGCTGCTCGACTGCGCGACCGGCTGGGCGGCGTGCAGCGCGCGATCGAGAAGCAGATGATGGTCGGCGAGCGCGACGAAGACCTCGATGTCATCGGAATCGCCGACGACGAGTTGGAGGCGGCCGTGCAGGTGTTCTACGTGCGAAAGGGGCTCGTGGTCGGCCGGAAGGGCTTCGTGGTCGACAAGGTGGAGGATCTGTCTGCGGGCGATCTCGTGCGGCGAGTCGTCACCGAGATGTACGGCGATGCTCCACCGCTCGGCGTGCCGCCGTTGATCGTGGTTCCGCACGCACCGAGTGATGCCGCGACTCTCGGGGAATGGCTCGGCGCGGCCCGTGGAACGTCAGTCGAGGTGCGGGTGCCGAAGAGAGGCGACAAGCGAGACCTTCACGAGATGGTCACGACGAACGCGCGCGAGGAATTCGTTCGGCATCGCCTTCGGCGGGCGGCCGACCACAACACCCGCAGCAGGGCACTGACCGAACTCCAGGACCATCTCGGGCTGCCCGAGGCGCCGCTGCGCATCGAGTGCTACGACATGGCTCACCTCCAGGGAACCGATTACGTCGGGTCGATGGTGGTCCTCGAGGACGGATTGCCCAACAAGCGCGAGTACCGACGTTTCAAGATCCGGGACGTGACCGGAAACGACGACTACGCCGCGATGGAAGAAGTGCTGCGACGGCGACTCTCTGCACTTCTCGCCGAACGTGACCTGTCGGTGCACGAACGACCCGACAAGCCCGGGAGGTTCTCGTACCCCCCTCAACTCTTGCTGGTCGACGGCGGCAAGGGTCAGTTGGCGGTCGCCGAGCGTGTGGTGCGCGAACTCGGTCTCGAAGAAGAGATTCCCGTGGCCGCACTCGCGAAACGTTTCGAAGAGGTGTACGTGCCGGGGAATCCGGTGCCTGTGCGCGTCCCACGGGGGAGCGAGGCGCTCTTCATGTTGCAGCGCATCCGCGACGAGGCGCACCGGTTCGCCAACACCTTCCACCGTGAGTTGCGGGGAAAGCGAATGGTCTCGTCGTCGCTCGAGGGCATTGTCGGACTCGGTGAAGCACGGGCGAAGCGACTGGTGAAGGAGATGGGCGGGGTGAACGCCGTGAAGAAGGCATCGCTCGACGATCTCGCGGCACTGTCGTGGTTGCCGACGCCGGTTGCCGAGGCGATCCATGCGCGCTTCCACGGTGACGAAGACCGTGGGGTGGAGCAGTCACCGGCGAAGACCGACATGGCAGACGGGGAGGAGATGCCGTGAGCGGACACATCGACGATTCAGGTTGGGGACAGCACGCGCAGTGGTGGATCGACGGATTCACCGGAGGGGTCGACCCGGAATACGTCGAGCAGATCATTCCGATGGCTGTCGAGGAACTGGCGTCAGCTCGTCGCGTGCTCGACGTCGGATGCGGAGAAGGCCAGGTGTCGAGGGCATTGGCAGCTGCCGGTGTTGCACGGGTCGTCGGAGTGGACCCCGTTCAGCGTCACGTCGACCTGGCCCGTGAGCGCGGAGGCGGTCCCACCTACGAACTGGGTCGCGCAGATGCTCTCCCTTTCGGCGACGCCGAGTTCGATGCGGTGGTGGCATGTCTCGTGTTCGAACACATCGACGATCTCGACGGTGCCATCTCCGAGGTGTCACGTGTGCTGGAACCGGGCGGTCGCTTCAGTTTCTTCCTGAACCATCCGCTGCTGCAGACGCCTGGAAGTGGCTGGATCGACGACCACGTGCTCGACCCACCCGAGCAGTACTGGCGGATCGGCGCGTACCTGACCGAGACCGCGACGCACGAAGAGGTCGAACCGGGAGTCCTCATTCGATTCGTGCACCGACCGCTGTCGCGCTACGTGAACTGTCTCGCCGAACACGGTCTGGTTCTTCGGCGCATGGTGGAGCCGGCGCCGCCTGACGGCTTCCTCGCTCGTGCACCCGAGTACCCGCTCGCCGCGACAGTGCCGCGGCTGCTCTACCTGCGGGCAGAGAAGCAGGGCCGCGAGTAGCCTCGCTGGCGTGACAGACATTCTCGTCGTCGCGGGACTCTCAGGTGCCGGCCGTTCGCAGGCATCGGCCGACCTCGAGGACATGGGGTGGTTCGTCGTCGACAACCTGCCGGTGGTGCTCGTCGACAAGGTGGTGGAGCTGAGTGGGCAGGCCGGTGGCGAGATCGACAAGTTGTGTCTGGTGGTCGGCAACGGTCGCCAACAAGCGGGCATTCTCGGCGCCGTCGACACACTCCGCGTGCAGGGTCACCGCGTGAGGGTCCTGTTTCTCGAAGCCTCCACGCGAGAGTTGGTGCGACGCTACGAGGCGACGCGGAGGCGCCACCCGATGAGCGACGGAACGCTCGGTCTCGAGCAGGTGATCGAACGCGAACGCGCACTCGTGGCCGAGGTGAGGGCGGTGGCCGATCTGATGATCGACACGACGGGGCTCACCGTGCACCAATTGAAGGCGCAACTCACGGAGTTGTTCGGGCCTGACTCGCCGGGTGACTCCCTGCAGGTGTCGGTGATCTCGTTCGGGTTCAAACACGGTGTGCCCATCGACGTCGACACGGTGCTCGACGTGCGGTTCCTGCCGAATCCGCACTGGGACGAGGAACTGCGTCCGCTCACCGGTCTCGACCCTGCAGTACGAGATCACGTGCTCGGGTCGTCGGTCGCTGCCGAGTTCTTGGATCGTGTCTGGAGCCTCTTCGATCTGGTGTTGCCTGCCTACGTCTCGGAGGGACGCAGTTACCTCACCGTCGGTATCGGGTGCACCGGAGGCCGACACCGTTCGGTGGCGATCGCCGAGGAACTGGCCCGTCGTCTGCGCGAAGGTGGCCACCACCCGAGGGTGTCGCACCGGGACATCGGTCTCTGATTCCTCGTCGTCATGTCCGTGGCACCTCGTGAGGCAACGAGCACCCGGGGGCAACAACTAGGGTTGGGGTCCGACGAGAAGTGGAAAGGACCCCTCACGTGACAGTTCGAGTCGGTATCAACGGATTCGGCCGCATCGGCCGCAACTTCTTCCGGGCGGTGATGGACCGCAAGGCAGACGTCGAGATCGTCGCAGTGAACGATCTCGGGTCGCTCAAGACGATGGCTCACCTGTTGAAGTACGACTCGGTACTCGGTGTGCTGCCGCACAAGATCGAAGCGGTCGACGGAGGCATCTCGATCGACGGCAAAGTCCTCAAGGTTCTCTCCGAGCGCGACCCGAAGGCACTTCCCTGGGGTGCGTTGGGTGTCGACGTCGTGATCGAATCGACCGGCATCTTCACCGACCGCGACAAGGCCGCGTTCCATCTCGAGGGCGGTGCACCCTTGGTGGTGGTGTCGGCTCCTTCGAACGGCGCCGATGCGACGTTCGTCTACGGCGTCAACCACAACGAGTTCGACCGGTCGAAGCACAAGGTGATCTCGAATGCGAGCTGCACCACGAACTGTTTCGTGCCGCTGGTGAAGGTTCTCGACGACGCCTTCGGTGTCGAGAACGGACTCATGACGACCGTGCACGCGTACACGGGCGACCAGTCGCTCGTGGACGGTCCTCACAGCGACCTGCGTCGTGCGCGTGGTGCCGCGATCAACATCACGCCGACCTCCACCGGTGCGGCACGTGCGACGAGCCTCGTGATGGAGTCGATGAAGGGCAAGCTGGACGGAACGGCTCTGCGGGTCCCGGTGCCGACCGGTTCGATCACCGATTTCGTGGCGAATCTCAAGAAGCCGGCCACCGTCGACGAAATCAACGCCGCGTTCAAGGCGGCCGCCGACGGACCGCTGAAAGGTGTGCTCGAGTACACCGACGCGCCGATCGTGTCGAGCGACATCGTGACCAACCCCCACTCGTGTGTCTTCGACTCCGACCTCACCATGAGCATGGGGACTCTCGTGAAGGTGCTCGGCTGGTACGACAACGAATGGGGTTACTCGAACCGTCTCGTCGATCTCGTTCTGCACGTCGGCAAGTGAGCACAGGCGCCTCCGCCGTGGGACGAGTACCGACTCTCGAAGATCTCGGCGACGTCTCGGGCAAGCGGGTGCTCGTACGGACCGACTTCAACGTGCCGATGGAGGGGCCGGACGACGCCCGGCGGATCACCGACGACTTCCGCATCAGGGCGGCCTTGCCGACCATCGAGTGGCTCACCTCCCGAGGGGCGACAGTGGTCTGCGCGAGTCACTTGGGACGCCCGAAGGGCGCGCCCGAGCAGAAGTACTCGATGGAGCCGGTCAGGCGTCGACTCGGCGAACTGGCGCCAGGTGTCGAGTTGCTGGAGAACCTCAGGTTCGACGCCGGTGAGGAAGGCAACTCGGCTGAGTTCGTGGCTGAGTTGGTGCGCGGTGTGGACATGTACGTGAACGATGCCTTCGGTGCGGCGCATCGTGCGCATGCTTCGATCGTCGGTCCTCCGCGCTCTCTCCCGTCTGCTGCAGGTCGTCTCCTGCAGCGTGAGATCGAGGTGTTGGGTGGTCTCCGCGAGAACCCCAAGAGGCCGTTCGTGGCGGTGCTCGGCGGTGCGAAGGTGTCGGACAAGCTCGGGGTGATCGAATCGCTCCTGCAGGTGGTCGACGCGCTCGTGATCGGCGGCGGGATGTGCTTCACCTTTCTCGCAGCCAAGGGCATGCCCGTGGGTGACTCCATCTGCGAGCTGGACCAAGTTGCGACATGTCGCAAGTTGCTGTCCGGCTCGAAGCCGATCCACCTGCCTGACGACATCGTCGGTCTCGACGCCAACGGCAACTTCGCAACGTTCGGCGCTCGGCTTCCCGACGGTGCCAAAGGTCTCGACATCGGACCGGGGAGCGCGGCGGCGTTCTCCGACGTCATCTTGGAGGCGCGCACCGTCTTCTGGAACGGCCCCATGGGGATGTTCGAAGACGAACGTTTCGCAGCCGGTACGAAGACCGTCGCCGATGCGATGGCACAGACGAAGGCGTTCACCGTCGTCGGCGGTGGCGACAGTGCCGCGGCTCTGGCTCAGTTCGGTCTCGACGACGAGGTCGACCACGTGTCGACCGGAGGCGGTGCATCGCTCGAGTTGCTCGAACTCGGCGACCTGCCCGGACTCGCAGCCTTGAGAGGTGCTCCCAATGCCCGTTGACACCCGCAAACCGCTCGTGAGCGGCAACTGGAAGATGCACCACAATCACCACGAGGCGATCCAGTTCGTGCAGAAGCTCGCGTTCCTCCTCGCCAAGGACGACTACGAAGCCTGCGACGTGACGATTCACCCGCCCTTCACCGACCTGCGCAGCGTGCAGACCCTGGTCGAAGTCGACAAACTCGGGTTCACAGTCGGTGCTCAGAACTGTCACTGGGAAGACAAGGGTGCGTTCACCGGCGAGATCGCACCTCCGTTCCTGTCGAAACTGGGTGTGACGCACGTGATCTGCGGTCACAGCGAGCGTCGTGAATTGTTCGGCGAGACAGACGAGATGGTGCACAAGAAGGTGGTGGCGACTCTCGCTCATTCGATGGTGCCCATCTTGTGCGTGGGGGAGACCCTCGACGAGCGGGAAGCGGGCACGACACTCGACAAGGTGCTCGGACAGCTTCGTGCCGGGTTCTCTCGGCTCACGCCCGAACAGGTGTCGGGTTCGGTGGTTGCCTACGAGCCGATCTGGGCGATCGGTACGGGAAGGACTGCGACGTCGGGTGATGCCCAAGAGGTGTGTTCGGCTCTCCGACGCGAGGTGGGGGTGTTGTTCGGGATCGAGACGGCCCGCGCGATCCGCATCCAGTACGGGGGGTCGGTGAAGGCAGCGAACATCGCCGATCTGATGGCCCAACCTGACATCGACGGGGCACTGGTCGGCGGAGCCTCTCTGGATCCAGACGAATTCGCCAGAATCGTGCGTTTTCGGCTGCTCGACCCGTCAGATTCCTGACGCTTCAGCGTCCGGTCCGTGTGACGGGAGCCGGTCGGGGCGCCAGAACCCCTGTGGCTGACGAGATGCAAAGTATTCACTTGCCCTTTACAAACTGATAAGTTCTCACAGCCGGAACGAATCTGGGAGGTCGTCCGGCGGCAGAGGCTCGTGCCTGTGCGTCGTTTCCTCCCGGTCACACAACACGACCAGGAGGTCACAGTGAAGAGAATCCGGAAGAGCCACAAGCTCGCCGGCGCGCTCCTCGGTGCCGCTCTCGTCCTCGCCGCATGCGGTGGCGGAAGCGACAGCGATACCGACGGAGGCGGCGGCGGCAGTTCGCAGTGGGCTGCGGGCGAGTCGGCCATGACCATCACCTACGACATCGCAGAAGCGGCGGTCTGGGACGACGGCAGTGCGATCACCTGGGAAGACTTCGAGTGCACGGCGCTTGCCGCACTGAAGACCCCCGGTTCGATCGGGACCGGTGGCTACGACAAGATCGTGGGCATCAAGGAAGGCGACAGCGCGAAGCAGGTCGTCGTCGACTTCAACGTGCCGTACGCACCGTGGAAGGGCCTCTTCGGCGGTCTGATCAAGAAGGCTGCGGTTGCAAACTGTGAAGACATCTCGCAGGACATGCAGACGAGCATTCCGTTCTCGGGCAACCAGTGGAAGATGGAGTCGTGGAGCGCCGACCAGGTCGTGTTCGTTCCGAACGAGAACTACTACGGCACCAAGAAGGCCGGCTACGGCCGTCTCGTGATGGTTCCCAAGGTGGAGACCCAGATTCCGGCCCTGAAGGCTGGTGAAGTGGACTTCATCTACCCGCAGTTCTACGACGGTCTGACCAAGGAACTCGAGGATCCGAACGTGAAGCTGTCTGTCGGATTCGGCAGCCAGTACGAAGGTCTGTACTTCAACCTCGGCGTCGACGGCAAGAATGCCGACGGGAACCCGCGCGCTTTCGCCGACCCGGCGTACCGCGAGGCTTTCTACAAGGCGATCGACCTCGACGCGCTGTTCAAGCAGATCTATGCGCCGCTCGTCGACGGAGCCAAGCTCCTCGAGTGCGGTCCGATCGTGCCTGGTCCGTTCTGCCCCGAGGGTGTCTTCGGAAACAAGTACGACCTTGCCGCAGTCGAGACGATCATGACCGGTGCCGGTTACGAGAAGGATGGCTCTGGCATGTGGGCCAAGGACGGCACCGTGCCGACCGTGCAGTGGGTGGTCAACACCGGCAACACGCGTCGCGAGAGCACGCAGGCCTACTTGATCCCGCTGCTCAAGGAGGCCGGTTTCAATGTCGAGCCGTACAACTGCGACGCGGACTGCTACTTCCAGCAGCGTCTGCCTGGCATGGACTACGACCTCGCCATGTACATCTCGGTTGCTCCGCCGGACCCGGCGTACCTCGTCGGCTCGTTCGCGGGTGACAAGGTTCCGACCGAGGCCAACGGCAACACCGGTCAGAACTTCCAGGGCTGGGTCAACGAGACTGCCACCAAGGCGCTCAACGACTCCGACATCGAGCCGGATGCAGCCAAGCGCGCCGAACTGATCAAGACCGCCATCGCAGAGATGGACAAGGACTACATCATGGTGCCCCTGTACCAGTTCCCGAATCTCGGTGCCTACCGCTCCGACAAGGTGAACAACGTCGAGGGTCAGCTCAACAACTACGCGGCGTTCTACGACCACTTCCAGTGGGAAGACGTGGATGGTGACGGCCAGGTCGTCATCGGTGCCGAGCAGTGGCCGAGCTGTCTGAACCCGGTCACCGAGTGCGCGAACTCTTCGTGGGCTCTGTGGACCGCGGCACAGAACGTGCTGCCGGGCGTGTGGTTGACCACCAACGACGGCAACTACGAACTGAGCGAAATGATGGCCGGTGAGCCGAAGGTGGAAGTGAAGGGCTGACCTTCGCCTCTGCTGAAAACGCACCAAAGGGGGTGCGGGGCTTCGGCCTCGCACCCCCTTTGCGTTGTGTCAGTGAAGTGCCTCGCCTGACGGGAGATGCCATGCGCACGATCGATTTCGGCAAGAATGGAGAGATGCCGGGGGGAAGCCGCACATGTTGAGGTACATCGTGAGGCGCCTCGTGTGGATGCTGCCCACGATCCTTCTCGTGACATTCCTCGTGTACGTGGCGATCCGCATCGGAACGAACCCGGTCGAGAGCTACAAGCGCGCCAACATCAGGGCGACCCGGGCCCAGTTGGACCGTTACATAGAGGTGAACGGTCTCTACGAGGGGGCCTTCGGCTACGTGCGCGGCTACTTCCAGTGGCTGGGCGGGTTCGTCACCTTCGACTGGCCGCGCAGCATCAAGGGTCAGCGTGAGGTCTTCCCGAACCTGAAAGACGCCCTCGCCAATTCGCTCCGACTCGGCATCGTGGCCTCCGCTGTCGGAATCGTGGTGGGTAACTCGCTCGGCATCTTCGCCGCGCTCCGCCCCGGGCGCCTGCGCGACACCACCGTGAACACGTTCGCACTTGTCGGTCTCGCTGTCCCGCCTTTCGTGTCGGCGTTGCTGCTCCAGATGTTCTTCGCGGTCCAGTGGCAGCAGTGGTTCGGTCGGTCTCTCTTCCCGACGTCGGGTGTCTATCCGCCGGGTCACTCGGGCTTCGACCTCGTGTTGATGGCAAAGCACATGGTGCTTCCGGTGACGGTGGTCGCGATCCAGTCGATGGCGGTCTATGCCCGCTACATGCGCTCGTCGCTGCTCGACGTTCTCGGCAGTGACTACATGCGTACCGCGCGATCCAAGGGCATCAGTGAACGTCGGGTGTTGGTGCGACACGGTCTGCGCAATGCCTTGATTCCGGTCACGACACTCGCATTCTTGGACGCCGGGGCGATCGTGGGTGGCCTCATCATCACCGAAGGCATCTTCGAGTACCCGGGAATGGGCAAGTTCTTCCTGACCGCCTACTCGAACGGCGACTTTCCCGAGTTGATGCCGTGGATGTTCGTGATCGTGTCGTCGGTGGTCATTTTCAACTTGCTGGCAGACATCGCCTACGCGGTGCTCGATCCCCGGATCGCGTTGGACTAGGGGTGACCATGACGACGGACCACGAGGACATGAACGACGAAGCGATCGGCATCACCGTCAAGTCGGTGTCACCCGGTCGAATGGTGCTGAAGCGGTTCATCGCACACCGCGCGGCTTTCGGCTCGACGATCGTGCTGGCGGTCGCCACGTTGTGGGTGTTGCTCTCGCCGTGGACCGCCCGCTACGGCATCAACGAGCAGGTGATCGACATCAGCGAAGGGCGAAACCAGAATCTCGCGCCGTTCAGGGACGCATGGTTCGGCACGGATCAGATCGGCCGAGACCTCTACAGTCGCATCATCTACGGGATGCGCGTGTCGCTGTTGATCGGCTTCGCGTCAGCGTTCTTCTCTCTGCTGCTGGGGTCACTCATCGGCTCGGTCGCGGGGCTCAAGGGTGGCCGGTTCGACGACGTCGTCATGCGCGTGACCGACATCTTCCTCGCATTTCCGATTCTCGTGGCGCTGTTGGTGGTCAGGAGCAGCCTGTCGAACATCGAGTGGCTGAAGCCCATCACCGGAGAGATCAACACGGTGCGTTTCCTCATCTTCTTGTTCGCCATCTTCGGCTGGATGGGAGTCGCTCGTGTCATCAGGGCTCAGGTGCTGTCGCTCAAGGAGCGTGAGTTCGTGGAGGCATCGCGGGCCGCCGGAGCCTCGAACTGGTACATCATCAGGCGTCACCTGCTCCCGAACTCGACGGGGCCGATGTTGGTGGCACTCAGTCTCGGCGTGGTGGGGGCGATCGTGAGCGAGTCGACGTTGGCTCTGTTCGGCTACGGCCCGAACCCCGGGTCTGGTGCGACGTCGCTCGGGTTGTTGGTGTCTGAGTCACGTGCGGCGGTGCGCGCGGGCTACTGGTGGCTGGCTGTGTATCCGTTCTCGGCACTGCTCCTGGTCACGCTGTGTGTCAGTTTCATCGGCGACGGCCTGCGCGATGCCTTCGACCCCAAGCACAAGGGAGCCGGCGAATGACCGAGCCCGTTCTCTCTGTGCGCGATCTTCGCGTGAGTTTCCCCACTCCCGCAGGGTTGGTGAAGGCGGTCAGGGGAGTGAATCTCGACGTCGCTCCCGGCGAGATGGTCGGAGTGGTCGGCGAGTCGGGTTCGGGAAAGTCGGTGTCGTTTCTGTCGATCATGGGATTGCTGCCTCGCACTGCACAAGTGACCGGATCGGCGTTGGTCGACGGCACTGAGATGATCGGCGTGAAACCCGACACCGTGCGCCGCATGAGAGGAAAGAAGATCGCGATGATCTTCCAAGATCCGTTGTCGGCACTGAACCCCGTGCAGCGTGTGGGGGCCCAGATCGTCGAGATGATCCAGTCGCACCAGACGCTCGACGACGACGCGGCAGCCAAGCGTGCAGTGGAACTGCTCGACATGGTCGGCCTGCCCCAGCCCGACGTACGGGCACGTCAGTACCCGCACCAGTTCTCGGGCGGTATGCGTCAGAGGGTGATGATCGCGATGGCGATCGCGAACGAGCCGGAAGTGCTGATCGCCGACGAACCGACGACCGCACTCGACGTCACCGTGCAGGCACAGATTCTCGACGTGATCGGGGAGATCCGTCGCCTCACCGGGACAGCGGTGGTGTTCATCACCCACGATCTCGGTGTGATAGCCCGGATCGCCGACCGGGTGGAGGTCATGTACGCCGGGAACACGGTGGAGCGCGCGGCGGTGCACGACCTCTTCGCTCGATCGAATCACCCGTACACGCGCGGCCTTCTGGCATCGCTGCCGTCGGTGGGTCGTGACCGCCTGCAGCCGATCGTCGGTGCGCCGCCCAACATGATCGCCCCACCCGAAGGGTGTGCATTCAGGCCTCGGTGTCCCCACGCGGCCGACGAGTGCCGTTCCGCGACCGGAGCTCTCGCACGCGCCGGTTCCACAGAGACCGCGTGCGTGCGAGTCGATGCGATCGGGGTGCGAACGTGAGCGAGAGGACACCGATGTTGACCGTGTCGGGGCTCGTCAAGGAGTTCGACGTGCGCAGCACGAAGGGACTGCGCGCCGGGACACAGAAGGTTCAGGCTGTCAGTGGGGTGTCGTTCGACATCACGCCTGGCGAGACACTCGGCCTGGTGGGCGAGTCGGGCTCGGGCAAGACCACCGTCGGACGGTGCGTGCTGCAGTTGATCGAGCCGACGGCAGGCTCGGTGAACTTCAAGGGTCGCGAACTGGTGGGTCTCGACAAGTCGCAGTTGCGCGAGGTGCGACGTGACATGCAGATCGTCTTCCAGGACCCTTTCGCCTCGCTCGATCCGCGACTCACGGTCGGATCAGCCATCAGCGAGCCGCTCGACATTCACCGTGCGTCAGGTGACCACGGGGAACGGGTCGCGGAGCTGTTGACGATGGTCGGGCTCGCACCCGACCACTCCCGTCGTTTCCCGCACGAATTCTCCGGTGGACAGCGTCAGCGCATCGGTATCGCTCGTGCGCTGGCCCTGCGTCCGTCGTTCCTGGTTCTCGACGAGCCGGTGTCTGCTCTCGACGTGAGTATCCAGGCGGGAGTGGTGAACCTTCTGCAAGATCTCCAGCAGGAGATGGGGCTCAGCTACCTGTTCATCGCGCACGACCTGTCGGTGGTGCGTCACATCTCTGATCGCATCGCTGTCATGTATCTCGGCAAATTGGTCGAACTCGCTCCCGCCGAGAACTTGTATCTCACCCCGGCTCATCCCTACACGTCGGCGTTGCTGTCGGCGGTGCCGGAACCTGATCCGGTGGTGGAGCGCACCCGTACCCGAATGGTCCTCGAAGGTGAGGTGCCGAGCCCCATCAACCCACCGTCTGGGTGTCGATTCCGCACGCGGTGTCCGCGCGCAGAGGCCCGGTGCTCAGACGAAGTGCCGGTCATGCAGGAGGTCGCCCCCGGCCACCACGTGGCCTGTCATTTCCCCAACGAAGTGCCCGTCGCAGTCTCGCGGGGCTGATCCAACGGTAGGGTCAAGAGCCGTGCGAGACGTCGTCCTCTATTTCACGATCTTTCTCAACGTGGCCTCCATGTTCGCCATGATCGTGGGTGTCCTCCTGCACAGCGGACAGGGTGGTGGCCTCTCCGACATGTTCGGTGGAGCCGGTGGAGCCTCACTGGGCTCGGCGGCAGCCGAACGGAACCTGAACCGCATCACCACCGTTCTGGCGACGATCTGGGTGTTCACCGTCGTCGCACTCGGATTCCTGCTCGCTGTCTGACGCCCGGTCGGTTGGGGCCGGTGGGCCTCCGCAGATAACCTTCTCATTCCTCGTCGAAGTGGCGGAATTGGCAGACGCACCAGCTTGAGGGGCTGGCGCCC
>CAYQCU010000002.1:0-222744 GCA_964416135.1 uncultured Bifidobacterium sp. | reverse complement strand
TGGGTCGGATGGGTATCCGACCCGAATTGACAAGCAACACAACGGCAAAGCCGCCGTGCTGCCCGCACTGGCGTTCAGTCTTCTCTTCTGTTTTCAAGGAGCATCAGCTCACGGCATGTGGCTCGCTGAGCCAGTGATGCCGTCCCGCCAGGCACCGAAGTGCTTGAGGGGCGAGTGGCAAGGTTAACGGACGCGGTCCGCCCTGACAACGTGCGCCACGGCGATTTTCAGGACAGCGCAGTGACAAGACCACGGTGCGACCCGGAACCGTCCGACGACCCTGGGCAGGCCCGAACGACCTGTGGAGAACCGGTGGACAAAGACGGCAGGGAGCCTTCAGTTCGCCACAGACAACAGCAGATATGACGATTTGCCCTTGCGTACGAGAATCCACCGGCTGTGGAGAAACCCCGCAATGTCGAGAGACTGCCCCTCTTCGAGGACCTGCCCGTTCACTTTGATCCCCCGCTGGGCCACTGTGCGGCGTGCGTCACTGGTGGAGGAACAGAGCCCTCCGCGCTGGAGAAGTGCCATCGGATCGGCCAGGTCAGCCGGCGACACCGACAACGACGGCACCTCGGCCGCTACCACCTCGAAAGCCTCGGCACTTGCCTCTGCCGGATCGCCCCCGAAGAGGACAGATGCCGCCACCTCTGCCGCGCGCGCCGCGATCTCTCCGTGCACGAGAGATGTCATTTCTCGCGCCAGCGCAGTCTGGGCGAGACGTCGACCGGGTTCGTTGAGGTGCCGCGACACCAGATCATTCACCTCTTCGACGGGCGACAGTGAAAACTGAGGGAGATAACGCGCCGCGTCGTCGTCGCCGAGTTGCATCCAGAACTGTCGGAACTGATACGGCGAGGTGCGCGAGGAATCGAGCCACACGGCGCCGTCGGCGGTCTTTCCGAATTTTTGGCCGTCGCTTCGCGTCACGAGTGGCCACGTCGCACCGTGGGCATGTTTGCCGAGCGACTTGCGAATGAGGTCGATGCCGAGCGTGATGTTCCCCCATTGATCTGAGCCGCCCATCTGCAACTCGACTCCGTGATGTTCATACAGGTGCCGAAAATCATTCGCCTGCAACAGCATGTAACTGAACTCGGTGTACGAAAGACCGACCTCCGAAGACAGGCGGTTCTTCACCGAATCTTTCGCCATCATCTGATTCACCGTCACGTGTTTTCCGACGTCCCGGAGAAATTGCAGCGCAGACACACCCGTCGTCCAGTCGGCGTTGTTCACCAACGTCGCGGAGAACTCACCCGGTCCGAAATCGAGCAGCGATTCAAGTTGTCTCTTGATCTTGTCGACATTGTGTCGGAGCGTGTCTTCGTCGAGCAGGTTGCGTTCTTCGCTCTTGCCCGACGGATCACCGACCATGCCGGTGGCGCCGCCAGCGAGCGGGAACGGCCGATGTCCGGCCAACTGGCACCGCCGCAGAGTCAGCTGACCGAGCAGGTGACCGACGTGGAGCGAGTCAGCGGTCGGGTCGAAGCCGACATACACGCCCGTCGGCCCGCTGCCCAGTCGTTGTGCCAGCGTCTCGGCATCGGTGGTGTCGTGGAGAAGACCCCGCACACGCAGATCGTCGAGAAGATTGGATCGAGCCACGTCTGCCATGTTGCCACGACCAGCGGTTCACTTGCCGTTCCATTGTCGGTCGTAGTCTCGACAACGTGACGGACCCTGGGCGAGACATCGACATCGACCCGATTCCGGGCGCATTCGATGCCCAGATTTCGGCGTGCGCGACACTCGGGTCCACCACAGCAGTCCGAATTCTCACGTGCCTCCAGACCGACTACGCCAACGGTGGGGTGACCCGCCGTCTCATGGAAGGGCGCTTCGAGCGACCGGTGCACGACGCGGCAACCTTGCGACTGCTCGCCGGACTCCACCATCTCGCCCTGTCGGACGGTGAACATCGGCTGACACGCCACTTCCCCACCACAGGCGGGACCCCCGGAGAAGACCTCGAAGACATCGTGATCGCGACAATGTCGCGTGACCACACCGCCCTCGACGCAGCGCTCACACAGCCAGTTCAAACGAACGAAGTTGGACGCTCCGTCGTCTTGACCGCGCTCGCTCATTGGCTCGGTTCCCTCGGACATTCCCGCTTCGACCTCGTCGAAGTGGGGTCGAGTGCCGGATTGAATCTCAACTTCCAGAATTACTTCGTGGACACCGGCCGCGGCACGTCGGGCGACATCGACTCAGCGGTCGTGTTCGATGCATCGTGGTTCGCAGTACCGCCGCCGTTGGTTCCGGAGCCGGCCAAGGCTGTACGTGTCGTCGGATCCGATCCCCACCCCGTGGCCGTCGCGACGGAGGACGGGCGACGACGCCTGTTGTCATTCGTCTGGCCCGACCACGTGGATCGATTCAAGCGGCTGCACGACGCGTTGGAGATCGCACGTCGACACCCACCGGACGTGAGACAGATGTCGGCAGAGACTGCGGTCGACACCCTGGTCGACACTCCGCTCGTTCGCCCGACGGTGGTCTTCCACTCGATTACATGGCAATACATGGGAGAGCGCGTCCAAGACGATTTCCGCAGCGCTCTCCGTCGTGCCTCCCGAGGCGCGAGCCGGGAATCACCTCTCGTGTGGGTGCGGATGGAACCGGCAGGTCGAGTCGCCGACGTACGTGCGTCGACATGGTCCGGAAAAGACGTCGACGAACGACTCTTGTGTGAAGTCGGCTATCACGGTCGCGACATGACGTGGCGCGACGTGAGCCTCAACTGACCTCGCGCTGACTGCCGTCGAGTGCAGCCCTCACGCTCGACGGTACTGGGCACGGCACGTGTTCTCCGGGGACCACGCTCACATAGGTCACCACGGCGTCGAAACACATCTGGCCGCGAACGGTCATCGAGACACTGACGTCGAACGACGAGTTTCCCCAGCGCGTCACGCGACAGTGCGCGTCGATCACGTCGCCGTACACGGCGCCTTTGTGCCAGGTCCCCTCGGCCTTCTTCAGCATGAAATCGAACGCCTCGCCGAACGGCGCCTCGCCACTTTCGGGAGCCGATGGTCCCAGCGCACTGCGCAACCACTGGGCCACCGCATCATCGAGGTATGCCCAGTAGTTCGCGTTGAACACGACACGCTGCATGTCGCACTCGTGGTACTTGACCCTGATCGACTCCACATGGCTCATGACAGTGCGGCCCTTGCCTGCTCGATCGCATCGAGCAATTGTTCACGTTGGCGGACGGCAGGGCCGGGACCGGAGGCCCCCGGCGATCGCCGGCGCGACAAGGACGCGCCTGGCTCGAAGAGCCTGGCGGCCTCGTGACCCAATGCGGGCGATGCCGCCACCAGGTCCTTCAATGGCACCCGCGCTGCAATCGACTGGCGCACGAGTTGCCCGACGATCGCGTGAGCTTCACGAAAAGGTGTCCCCTTTTCCACGAGAAACTCCGCCAGGTCAGTCGCAACCAGCGCTTCTGCATCGGCGGCAGACGCCATCGCATCACCGTCGAACACGGCCGTCGCGATCATTCCGGTCATGGCCACGATCGCACGGGACACCTGGTCGACAGAATCGAACAACGGCTCTTTGTCTTCTTGCATGTCGCGGTTGTAGGCCAGCGGGAGACCCTTCAACATGGTGAGGACCGACACGAGGTTGCCGATCATGCGACCCGACTTTCCGCGCGACAGTTCGGCAATGTCTGCGTTCTTCTTCTGAGGGAGCATCGACGACCCCGTTGCGTAGGCGTCGTCGAGCGTCGCAAACCCGAACTCGGCAGAGGTCCACAACACCCACTCTTCTCCCATCCGCGAGAGATGGACGCCGAGGAGTGCGATCGCGAACAGGGCTTCGGCCACAAAGTCCCTGTCCGACACCGCGTCCAGGGAGTTCTTGAAGGCGCCCGAGAAACCGAGAGTTGCAGCGACCCGTTCAGGGTCTACCGGAAGCGACGTACCTGCCAGAGCACCCGCACCGAGTGGAGACACATCGGCACGTCCGATCGCATCTGTGATGCGTGAGACGTCACGCAGCAAAGCCCAGCAATGGGCTCGGAGGTGGTGCGACAAGAGGACCGGCTGTGCCTGCTGGAGATGTGTGTACCCGGGCAGCCTCAACGAGGGTGACGCCGCATCAGCCTGATCTGCCCGCGCCGACAGAGTCTCGACGAGAGACACGGTGAGCCGCGCCACATGCCCCAGTTCGCGCCGGGTCCAGAGCCGAAGCGCTGTCGCAACTTGATCGTTGCGACTCCGTGCAGTGTGCATTCGACCGCCTGCGTCGCCTGCGATCTGTGTCACGCGCCGTTCGATGGCCGTGTGGATGTCCTCGTCGGTGTCGACGA
Source organism: uncultured Bifidobacterium sp. (assembly GCA_964416135.1). Taxonomy (GTDB): domain Bacteria; phylum Actinomycetota; class Acidimicrobiia; order Acidimicrobiales; family Ilumatobacteraceae; genus UBA2093. The sequence continues at coordinate 218,414 of CAYQCU010000002.1, read as the reverse complement.
AGACGAACACACCATCGGCGAATTCACGGTGTACTTGATCGATGGCATCGGTCACCGTCCGCACATCGCCTGCAGAGAGAATGCCGACCGCACCCAGCATCTCGACGTGTGCACGAGAGCCGTCGAGGTCATCGGCCCACAATCGGGCATCGAACGACAAGCTCTGCGTGTGGGCCCACAGCGCCTCTGACGGCCCGCGTTCGAAGCGGCCGTGCCACAGTGCCGAACCGGCCGACACGGCGTTCGATTGCGTTGGTGTTTCGTCACTTGGCACGAGCAGCGCCTTTCTTCGGTCTGCCGGAGACAGCGGCGTTCTTCCGTCGCACGGGCGTCGGCGCGAGACCGGCCAGAGCCCGCAACTCGTCAGCGAGAGCACTTCCCCCGTTTGCCTGTGACGCGACACACAGGATCGTGTCGTCTCCAGCAACGGTTCCGATCAGCGTCGGATGCGCACTCCGGTCGAGCGCCGAGGCAACCACGTGTGCGCAACCCGGCGGGGTGCGCAACACGACGATGTTGCCGCTGGAGCTCACCTCTGCAACCCACTCACTGAGTACCCGCCGAAGCTGGTCACCCGGTGCGACCCTTGCCGGTTCGTATTCAGGGATCGCATACCTCACCTCGCCGCCGGCAACACGCACCTTCACGGCACCGAGATCCTCCAGATCTCGCGACACAGTCGCCTGTGTGGCGTCGATGCCCTTCTTCTGCAGCAGGCGCTGCAGCTCAGGCTGGCTCGAGATGTCGCCGGCCGCGATCAGCCGGGCGATCATGCGCTGACGTTGCTGCTTGCTGCTCATCAGTGATCCTCCGTCAGGAAGCGAAGAGCCCCGCGGGCCGCGGTCAACCGATGGTGCCCTTGTTCGATCACGACGCTTGCAGGGCCGTCGAAGACAGCCGCTTCCACCTCTTCACCCCGGTGAGCCGGCATGCAGTGCATGAACATCGCCCTCGGCGCAGCCTTGGCCATCAACGCCTCGGTGACTCGGTATCTGGCAAAGATCTCACGCCGTTCTCGAGACTCAGATTCTTGCCCCATCGAGATCCAGGTGTCCGTGTGGACGAACGTCGCACCAGCCACTGCTGTGTCGGGGGACTCGGACTGACGCACGACACCACCGAGTCTCTCCAGCCTGGCGAGTTCGTGGGTCGACGCATCGTGGCCCGCCGGACAGCCGAGAGACATCACGCCTCCCAACAGACACACGGCCTCGGCGAGACTGCGTGCGACGTTGTTGTAGTCACCGATCCACGCGACGGTCGTCCCTGCAACCGACCCCGCACGTTCCTCCATGGTGATCACGTCGGCGAGCGCTTGGAGAGGATGCGACCGGTCGCTCAGCATGTTCACCACGGGAACCGTCGACACAGCCGCCATGCGCTCCACAGTGGAATGATCGAACACCCTCGCCGCGATGATCCCGTGATAGCCCGCGAGGATCCTCGTCACGTCCTCGACACTCTCACGAACGTCGAGTCCCACCTCTTCTCCCCGCGTGTACACAGGATGACCGCCGAGCTGCACCACTGCCATCTCCATCGAGTGACGCGTCCTGTTTGAGGGTTTTTCGAAGAGCAAGGCGACACCACGCCCGACAAGGGGCATGTCGACCACGGGGGCCACACTCAGTTCGAGCATGCGGCGAAGTCCGTCTGCTCCGTGCGGGGCGACGTCGAGCAGGTGTCGCACGGTCACCGGCACACCTCGGCGAGGATCCCGACTGCTTCGTCGATCTCGTCGTCGGACACGATCAGTGGAGGGGCGAGACGTATGGTGTCCGCGGTGACTGCATTGACGATCAATCCGCGATCCAACGCATCTGATGCGACTGTGCGGGCGTCGAGGCCGTCTGCAAGACGAGCACCGAGGAGCAAACCGCTCCCACGTACGTCGAGCACGTGATCGAGTGCCAGGAGCCCCTCTGACAGACGAGCACCGGCGCTCCGGGCCAGACCTGCGGCGTCGATTCTCTCCATCTCTTCGATCACCGCGAGTACCGCCGCCGTCGCCAGGGCCGTGCCGCTGTAGGTGGATCCGTGGTCGCCCGGTTGCATCACAGCTGCCACGTCCCGACGTGCCCACAATGCCCCGACAGGCATGCCGTTCCCCATGCCTTTGGCCATCGTCACCGCATCAGGGGTCAGACCTGCGTGTTCGAAACCGAACCATGCACCGGTGCGACAGAAACCAGTCTGCACCTCGTCAACGATGAAGAGCACGCCACGATCACGGCACAGTTTCTGCACGGCCTGCAGGTACGCAGTGTCGCCGGGGATCACGCCACCCTCACCCTGGATCACTTCCAGCACCACTGCCGCAACTGAACTGTCGACCTGTGCCTCGAGCGATGCGAGGTCACCGAATTCGCAGTAGCGGAAACCCTCGGGCATCGGCTGGAACGCCTCGTGTTTTGCCGGCTGGCCCGTCATGGCGAGCGCGCCGAGAGTGCGGCCGTGGAAACTGCCGTAGGCCGACACCACGACATGGCGGCCCCTGCCGCCGAACTTCCTCGCCAACTTGATGGCCGCCTCGTTCGCCTCTGCCCCCGAATTGCAGAAAAAGACCTGACCGTCGCCGGCTCCGACCTGGCGGAACAGTGAGTTCAGACGCTGCGCGGCTCTGGTCGCGGTCGTGTTGGCAAAGAAGTTGCTGACGTGCGAGAGCCTCCCGACCTGATCGCACACTGCGCGCGCCACTGCCGCGTTGGCATGACCGAGAGAGACCACTGCGATCCCAGAGAGAAAATCGAGGTAGCGACGACCGTCGGCCGACCACAGCTGCACACCTTCTCCCCTGTCGAAGATCACCGATGGTGCACCGAAAACCGGAATGAACGGACAGTGATCGGTCGGTTCGACTCCGGAACCGATCTCGCCGACCGTGAACTGATGGGTCATTGGTTACCCCCGGTGATCATCGTGCCGACACCTTCGACAGTGAAGAGCTCGAGGAGCAGCACGTGCGGAATACGACCGTCGAGAATGTGAGCGCTCTTGACTCCACCCCTGACCGCTCTCAGGCAACTTTCGACCTTCGGAATCATGCCGCCTTGCACCGTTCCGTCCAGCAGCATGTTCTCGAGCCCTGCTGCATCAATTCTCGCCACCAACGACGTGGGATCGTCGACCACGCGACGCAGGCCCGCGATGTCGGTCAGATAGATGATCTTTTCCGCACCGAGCGCCTCCGCGATGGCGCCGGCGGCCGTGTCGGCATTGACGTTGTGCGCCCGACCCTCTGCATCGACACCGACGGTCGAGACGACAGGAACCAGACCGTCGTCGAGGAGGCTCGTGATCACATGAGGCCTGACCCGCTCCACGTCACCGACGAACCCGAGCGCGGGGTCACGCTGCACCACCTGCAACGTCCGCCCGTCCTCGCCCGAGAGCCCGACAGCCAGACTTCCGTGGGCGTTGATCTTCGTGACGATCGCAGGGTTCACGTGGCCGTTCAACACCATCCGCACGATGTCCATGGTCTCTGCATCTGTGACCCGAAGTCCGTCGTGAAATCGCGATTCGACCCCCACCCGCGACAACATCTGGTTGATCTGCGGTCCTCCGCCGTGCACGACGACACACTTGATGCCGACCGAATGCATCAACACGATGTCGTCGGCGAACAGGGCCAGTGCGTCGTCTTCGGATGCTCCTGCGAGGGCGTTGCCGCCGTACTTGACGACCACTGTCCTGCCCGCAAACCGCCTGATGTAGGGCAGCGCCTCGATGAGCACCTGCGCGGTGTCTGTCGGCGAACTCACGGATAGACCCCGACAGTGGACAGCCCAGCGGTCTCCTCGAGTCCCAAGGCCACGTTCAGCGACTGCACCGCGCCACCCGAGGCGCCTTTTGCGATGTTGTCGAGGGCAGCAATGATCACCACCCAGCCGGTGCGCTCGTCGAAGCGTGCGGTGAGATGCACACAGTTCGTGCCGAGCGTCGCCTTCGTGGAGGGGCTCTGGGGACGCACGACGATGAACGGCTCGCGCGCGTAGGCACGGGCAAGGGCCGCCAACAACGAAGCCGTCGACACCGACACCCCCTCTACAGGACGGGCGTAACAGGTCGCCAGAATTCCGCGGTTCATCGGAGCCAGGTGCGGGGTGAACAGCACTTCGGCGCCGGTCACTTGCTCGATCTCGGGAGTGTGCCGATGGTCGAGCAGCCCGTACGCCGTGAAGTCCTCGTCGACAGTCGAGAACATCGACGTGTGCTTGAGGGCCCGTCCCGCTCCGCTGACGCCCGAAGCCGCATCGACCACCACGCCGCTGGCCTCGATGAGTCCCGCCCGCACGAACGGGGCCAACGCGAGCGATGCTGCCGTGACGTAGCAACCGGGCGTGGCAACCAGCCGGGCACCCACGAGATCGTCGCGGAACAATTCGGGAAGCCCGTACACCGCACTCTCGAGAAGCGCCGGCTGGGTGTGATCGAAGCCGTACCACTCCGGATACAGCGACGCATCCTTGAGCCGGTACGCGGCCGACAGATCGACGACACACCCCACCTTTCCCACGAGTTCGGGCACCATCTCCAACGACGCCTCGTGGGGTACACCGAGGAACACCGCATCGAGACCGTCGCAGGCGTCCGCGTCGAAATCGGTGAACACCAGGTTCGGGTACGCCGCCGCCAACGACGGATACAGATTCGACGCCAATGTTCCCGACTGGCTGTCACCGGTGGCCACCACCACCTCGAGCTGCGGGTGTTGAGCACACAGCCGCAACAACTCGGCTCCGGTGTACCCGGATGCCCCGACAATTCCGACTCGACGCATAGATGCATTACTATACGAGTGAGTGAATGATTATGCAAGCATCGTCCCACAGGACGCACCCCTGAGGCCCGGGGTCCTGCTGGTGGCCCACCCTGCCATGGACGATCTCAACTTCGAACGTGCCGTCGTGGTAGTCCTTGCCCACGACGACGAGTCGGGAACCGTCGGAGTGATCATCAATGATCCAGCGCCACCCTCGAGACCACTCGACACGGTCATCTCCGACTGGCTCACCACTTCCCCTGAACCTCGAGTCGTGTTCCGGGGAGGACCCGTCCGACAAGACGGCTTCATCTGTCTGGTCGAACACCACGGGTCGTCGAGCGGAGTGGCGACTCTCGACTTTCTCGGCGAGGCACCACTGCCTGGGCGCCGCCACCGGATGTTCCGCGGACACGCGGGTTGGGCTCCAGGCCAACTTCGCGCCGAAATCGCAGAGGGAATCTGGATCGTGGCCGACTCCACTCCCGATGACACGTTCTCGGTCGATCCGTCGCGACTGTGGACCGAGATTCTGGAACGCCAGGGAGATCCTTGGTCTCGTCTGGCACACATGCCGCGCCGGCCCGATCTCAATTGAGCGGCGGCAGCGACGACGGAAGGTGCTTGCGGTCAGGCGCGCAGTACAGCGCCGAGTTTGGCGGCGGCCGACACGCACGCGTCACGCACACCGGCGATCTCTGCATCCGTCAACGTCGCAGACGCCCCCTGCAGCCGGAGGCGGAATGTGAGGCTCCGTCGCCCCTCGCCGACGTGTTCACCGCGGTACACGTCGAAGAGAACCAGAGACACGAGAGTCTTGCCCGCCGCCTGGCGCAGCGACCTCGAAAGATCTTGAGCAGCCAACGAATCTGCAGCGACGAACGACAAGTCGAGATCGCTCGACGGCAACCTGTTCACGTCGCGCGCGACGGCTGGCTTCGGATTCTCAGCGAGCACGACCGAGAGATCGACCTCCAGACACGAAACCGGGACGCCGATTCCGAGCCGATGCAGAACGACGGGATCGATCTGGCCGACGTTGCCGATCACGCGCTTGCCGCGCGTCAGCGACGCTGACCGTCCAGCATGGAAACCTGCGGGCACACGTGCCTGATCGACGAGCGCCCCGACCGACAATGCATCAGCGAGCGTCACCCACTGCTCGACCGCTGTCTCGACCTCGCCCCCGGCAACCACGACGCACAACCATTCGCACTCGTCAGGCAACGGCCCCGACCCTCTCGGATACACGCGACCGATCTCGAACAACGACACCCGCTCGAGACGGTGCGCGAGGTTCTTCTGCACCGCCGACAGCAGCCCCGGCCGCAACGACGTGCGCAACACAGATTCTTCGGCCACCAGCGGATTGGCCAGTCTCAGCGTGCCGTCTTCGTCGAGGCCGACACGTTGCAGATCCCCGGGAGCCAGGAACGGAGACGGCATCGCCTCGTCGACACCCAGCCCACTCATCACCTGACGCACGACTCGGCGACGGATCTGGAACGGCGACAGACGGCCGTGGACCGGCGACTTCGGCATCGTCTTGCCGACTGTGTCGTATCCGATGTGCCGTGCGACTTCTTCCACGAGGTCAGCCGCAATCGTGCAGTCTGGTCGCCACGACGGCGGAACGACAGACAACGTCTCGTCACCCTCCACGGTGAAGCCGATGGAGGCCAGGACCTCGCGCACCGTCTCCGTCGCGACACTGACGCCGAGAACTCTCGACGCGTGTGCGGCGGTGAACGAGATGCTCGGCGCCACGGGAAGTCCGGACGTCGTCTCGATCGTCGCCGAGGCGTGGAGCGCCGCCTCGGGACAGGTCTCACGGAGGATCTCGAGGAACCTGCGCGCCGCGGTTTCTTGACCGTGCGTGTCGACTCCCCGCTCGAAACGAATCGACGCCTCGGTGCGCAGTCCGTGGCGCTGGGCCGCGAAACGAACAGGGTCGGGGGCGAACCAAGCGATTTCGAGGGAAATGGCGGTGGTCGCTTGGGTTATTTCCGAGTGAGCATCACCCATCACTCCGGCGATCCCGACCGGCTCGCCGGTCACACCGTCGCACACCAGGAGATCATCAGGGTCGAGTCGTCGCTCGACTCCGTCGAGAGTCGTGATCGACTCCCCAGGTGTCGCAGTCCGAATGACGAACGACGTGACCACGCTCGCGTCGTAGGCATGGTTCGGCTGGTTGGTCTCGAGCATCGTCAGGTTCGACGCATCGACGACGTTGTTGATGCTCCGCATACCGAGCAACCCGAGACGCCGCACGACCCAGGCGGGAGATGCCGTCACCTTCACGCCCGTGACGGACCAGACCGAGAACATCCCACAGGCATCGGGCGCATCGATGCGCACAGGCACAGCCGTCGACACATCGCCCGCGAGAGGCCCGAGCCGAGGACCACGAAGTTGCGCCTTGAAATGTGCGGCGAGATCCCGCGCCACACCCATGTGCCCCCAACAATCGGGACGATTGCGCGTCAGGTCCAGGTCGAACACCACGTCATGCTCGATACCGAGGACTTCGAATGGATCGCGACCGAGAGGTGTCGACGGGTCGAGAATCAAGAGACCGTCCGAGTCTTGGGCAATGCCGATCTCCACGGGAGAGCACAACATTCCCTCCGACTCGATACCGAGGATGCCACGGCGCGAGATCTCTCTGCCGTCCGGCATCACGGTTCCTAGTGTCGCGAGAGGCACCACGTCGCCCGGGCCCATGTTCGTGGCACCGCACCACACATGACGTTCCACGCCGTCGCCGGCATCCACCCAGCACCTGGTGACTTTCGCGGCATCAGGGTGCTTCTCAGTGCGCAGGATCTTGGCAGTCACGACCCCGTCGACCGGCCGGCCCGTCACGTCGACGGACTCGACCGCCATGCCCAGCGAGTCCATGGCGGCGGCAACCACAGTCGGGTCCGTCGGGATGTCGGCCATTTCTCTCAGAATCGACAGCAGGACCTTCACGAGAACTGCTCCAGGAATCGAACGTCATTCGAGTACATCTCACGCAGGTCGGCGACACCGTGGCGTTCCTTGGCCATGCGGTCGATACCGAAACCGAAAGCGAAGCCGCTCCACTCGTCGGGATCGAGACCTCCGGCAAGAAGCACATGAGGGTGCACCATTCCACATCCGCCCAGTTCGATCCACGAACCGTCGGGACGACGAATGTCGAATTCGGCACTCGGCTCGGTGAAGGGGAAATAGCTCGGTCGGAGGCGAGAAGTGAACTCAGAACCGAAGAACGCCTTGGTGAAGGCCTCGATAGTTCCAGCCAGATCCGCAAACGTGATCCCACGGTCGACCACCAGCCCCTCGATCTGATGGAAGACGGGCATGTGGGTGGCGTCGGGCGTGTCGCGACGGAACACGCGGCCGGGCATCACTGCATAGATCGGCGGCGGCCACTCTTGCATGACCCTGATCTGCACAGGCGAGGTGTGCGTGCGCAACACGACACTGCCGGGGTCACCTGATTCGACGAACAACGTGTCCCACATGCTGCGAGCCGGATGAGACGGAGGCATGTTGAGAGCCTCGAAGTTGAAGAAGTCCGATTCGACTTCGGGACCCTCGGCGATCCTGAATCCGAGACCCACGAAGACATCTTCGAGTCGTTCGGTGGCCTGGGTCACGAGATGCAGTCGCCCGCGTCTGCGGGTTCCTGCACGTCCCGCGAGCAGTTCAGTGATGTCCACACGTTCGGCCTCGACTTTGGCGGCCAACGAGATCGCGACCAGCTCGACTTCGCGCTGCTCGGACGCCTCGAGCACCCTGCTCATCGCGGCATTGATGCGACTTCCGGCTTCCTTGCGAGATTCGATGTCGGCGATGGAACCGAGCGACGACTTCAACGCCGACAGAGCCCCCTTCTTGCCGGTTGCAGCTGCGACAGCTGCCCGCAGAGCCTCGAGCGACTCCGCAGACGCAATCTCGTCGAGAGCGGCCGACACGACGGCATCGACGTCGCCCGACTCCTTGTCGATTTCTTTGCCGGCCATAGACCCCGAAACGCTACCCCTGTGCACGGGCAGACACGGGATGCATTAGCCCACCCGACGGGACCGGATGTGGAGAGCAACCACTGTCGCAGCCATCGCGACGTTCAGACTCTCGCTGCGGCCGGCGTGTGCAATGGTGATCCATCGGGCCACCGGTACATCAGGCGCGAGACCGTGGGCTTCGTTCCCGAACACGACCGCGACACGGCCGTCGAGGTCAGCGCCGTGCAACTCCGTCGCGGCGACGTCGTCCCCGTGCGACGTGGTCCCGATCGTGACGAATCCGGCGGCGTTCACCTCTGCAACATCAGACACTCTCACCACCGGTACGTGGAACACCGCCCCGGCGGAGGCACGGACACACTTGGGAGACCACGGATCGGTGGTCCCTTTCGTGACGACGACAGCCGACGCCCCCGCCGCTTCGGCGCTGCGACAGATGGTTCCGAGGTTGCCGGGATCGGCGATTCCGTCTGCCACCAGCACCCACCCTGCCAGCGTCGACAGATCCACCTGGTCAGGTATTCGGCACACGGCAAGCGGAGCGCGAGGTGTCTCCGTCGGTGACAGCTCGTCGAAGTGCTTCGGCTCCAGCACGAGCGCCGTCTCGAACCCGCCAGCGTCGTCACCGCGAGCGAACAGTTCGAGTATCGCGATTCCGGCTCGATCGGCTTCGTCGCACAACACGGGACCTTCCACGACGAACAGCCCTGACTCGGCGCGCTCCGAGGGGCTCGAGATGAGTTTTCTCAGGCGTCGAACCCTCGGGTTCGACGCCGACAACGGATCCGGTGTCAGAGGACTGCTGGTCAGGCCAGTGCGGCCTTGGCGTTCGCCACCAGCGCCGAGAATGCGGCCGGATCGGCCACGGCCAGGTCAGCGAGGATCTTGCGATCGACTTCGATGCCTGCGGCATTGAGACCAGCGATGAACCGGCTGTACGAGATGTCGTTCTGGCGACAGGCCGCGTTGATGCGCTGGATCCAGAGGCGACGGAACTCGCCTTTGCGTGCACGGCGGTCACGGAACGCGTACTGACCGGAGTGCAACACCTGCTCGTTTGCGGCGCGGAAAGACCTGCTCTTGTTGCCGTAGTAGCCCTTGGCCTTCTCGAGCACCTCGCGGTGCTTCTTGCGGGCATGGACTGCCCTCTTCACTCGTGCCATGTCATGTCTCCTTTCGGGGTCGTCTCGTCGAGCCTCAGCGCTCGGCCAGGAGTCGCTTGATCTTCTTCAGGTCGCCGGGGTGAACGTCGACGTCTCCGTCGAGTCGACGGGTCCGCGTGCTCGGCTTCTTCTCGAACAGGTGCTGGCGCATCGCCTGCTGACGGCGAATCTTGCCGGTGCCGGTCTTCTTGAACCGCTTTGCGGCGGTCTTACTGGTCTTCATCTTGGGCATTGTCACCCTCTCCTTCCGTCCGCGCCATCTCCGGCTCGGATTGTGTCTTTCCGTTGTCGTCGGATCCCGACGACTTCTTCTGCGGCTTCTTGTCGGGCACGAGCACCATCGTCATGTTGCGTCCCTCGAGTCTCGCCTGTGTCTCCACCTTCGCCAGTTCACCCAGTTGTTCGAGGGCCGAGTCGAGGATTCTCGCTCCGAGTTCAGGGTGGGCGACTTCGCGACCCCGGAACTGAAGAGTGACCTTCACCTTGTGACCGTCCTCGAGGAACTCGCGCATGTGCCGCACCTTGGTGTCGAAGTCGCCCTTGCCGATCTTCGGCCTGAACTTCACTTCTTTCACCGTCACATGGGTGGTCTTGCGCCGCGACTCCTTGGCTTTCTGGGCCTCTTCGTAGCGGAACTTTCCGTAATCCATGATTCGGCACACGGGCGGACTGGCCTGCGGCGCGACTTCCACGAGATCCAGGTCGAGCTCCCTCGCGAGTGCAAGAGCATCGGCAGTCGGGCGAATGCCCACCTGACTTCCGTCCGGCCCGATGAGTCGGACCTCACGTGCTCGAATGCGCTCGTTGTAGCGGGGCTCGTTCTGTGGCGTGGCTATGGCTGCTCCTCGGTGTGCAACAGGGTCTTCCCTCCTCGTTCTCGTGTCTGCGCCAACGTCGAAGCAGACACAAGAGCGGCACGCCGCTCGCCTTCTCGACCAGACGCACTCCCGGCGAGCCAGGGTGGCCAGGTGGGAGCCGGAGCCCCACTTCGCTCAATTGACCCCGTTAGGGTACCGCCTCGTGCCCGAAGACCACACGATCCCCGACGCCGAGACTTCTGCAGAGACTCTGGAGGCGGTGGCCGAGGCCAGACGTCGGATCGCCGAGGTGCCTGCCTCGGTCGTCGTCACCAACCATGCAATGGGGCTGTTCGAACTGGCTGCGATCCACCTGTCGGACGAGCCACCCCGGCTCGGCGACGCCCAGCTCGCCATCGACGCCCTGGGCCATCTCGTGGACGGCCTCGGTGAGCGCCTCGGCGAGCACCACGAGACGCTCGCAGCAGCACTGGCCAACATCAGACTCGTGTTCGTTCAACGAACGCAGAACATCGGCTCGGCATCCTGAGCAGCAGTCGCCACCGTCAGTGGCGAGCCGTTGCGATGTGAGTCGCCTCGCGTCGGAGAGTGCAAAAATCGAGCACGAAGGTCACCGTGGCACCGACTTCGATCGATCTTGTTCCGTCGAGGATCGAGACACAATGGAAGGGCCAGTCGCGACCGTCTGCCGACACCACGCCGAGGCCGACTGTGACATCGAACTCGACCACTCGACCAAGGCATTGTTCGCGGTTCGACATCATCGCGACACCGACACTCAGTGGATGATCTTGGAGATGGGGATCTCGAGGAGATCAGACGCCCCGGCATCGATCAATTCGGGGATCAATGTGTTGATACCCCGCTTCGGGACGACGGACTCGACCGCGAAGTCACCCGATGCCAGACGAGCCACCGTCGGCGACTTGGCAGAGGGCAGCAACGCAAGCACACGCTCGTACGAAGCTTCGGAGACATTCAACTTCAACAGAACCTTCTCGCGTGCCTCCAGAGTCCCGGTGAGCAATGTCATCAACTGCTCCATCGCGTGCCTCTTTTCTGCATCGGCGTACGACTCCGGGTTGGCAACGAGTTCGGTGTAGCTCGTCAGCATGGTGTCGATCACCCGCAGCCCGGCCGCCTTCAAGGCACGACCCGTCTCCGTGATGTCGACGACGCAGTCGGCGATGTCGGGGATCTTCGCCTCCGACGCGCCGTAACTCAACTTGATGTCCGCTCTGACACCGCGCTCGGCGAAGTAGCGACGGGTCATCTCGGGGTACTCGGTGGTGACCCGCACACCGTCTCCGAGGTCCGACACCGACGCAGCCGGAGAATCCTGTGCAACCGCCACCACGACCCTCACGGGACGATCCGTGGCCTTCGAGTACCGGAGCTCACCCAGACTGGTCACCGCACTGGCAGTCTCTTCGATCCAGTCACGACCGGTGATGCCGAGATCGAACAGACCTTCAGCGACGTAGACCGGGATCTCCTGCGGCCTCAGGATCCTCACCTCTGCGATGCGCGGGTCGTCGATGGTGGCCTTGTAGTCGACCGACGACGATCGATTCACGGTCAGGTCGGCAGCCTCGAACAACTCCAACGTCGCTCTCTCGAGCGAACCCTTCGGCAACACGATCCTCAGCACGCAACGAGGCTACAGAGGTTGCTCGGCCACGACCCCGACAATTACCTCGCGGTCACGTCGTGCCGAACTGCACCGGTCCACGAACTCCACGCCTCCACTGGAGAGCATCGACGACACCTCTGCCCTCCGGCTGGACTTCGACCAGACGCACTGCCCCGTCGCCGCAGTCGACCACCGCTTCGTCGTCGCAGGCCCCTGTCGTCGTTCCCCGACGCTCTCCGGCAGGTTCGACCGACAGCACCAACAGCCGACGCCCTGACACGGTTGTGTGACACCGCAAGGCTCGCACCTGGCGCACGATGTCACGGACCGGCGCATTCCAGTCGATGACTCCCTCGCTGGCAGTGATCTTCTTCGCATAAGTGGGCGTACCGGACTGCGGCACGGGAACGATCGCCGGCCCCCCGAGGACGTCGACCAACAAGTCGGCGCCGAGTGCGGTGAGACTGTGCATCAGAGCAGATGCCGTCGAATCTCCGACCGGGATCTCGCGGCGCGCAAAGACACCTCCGGCATCGAGTTCGTCGACGACCTCCATGATGCACACGCCAGTCGTCGCATCACCGGCGAGGATCGCCCGTTCCACCGGCGCCGCTCCGCGCCATCGGGGCAACAGCGAGAAGTGGACATTCACCATCGGTATCCGCGCCAGGATCGGTGCCGGAATCATCCGTCCGTAGGCCACCACCACGCCGAGCATGGTGCCGTTATCGGCCGGCAAATGGTCGAGGTCGTGGACCACAGGCACACCATGGCCGAGTGCAACGACCTTCACGGGCGACGGCGAGAGGGCACCACCACGCCCACGCTTTGCGTCGCGGCCCGTGACCACGTGACAGACGTCGAATCCTTCCTCGAGGAGACGGCGGAGAATGCGTGCCGCGGGCTCGGGAGTTCCGAGGAAGACGAGTCGTCGACCTGCAAGGAATGAGTCGGTCACTTGAGCGCGATGTGGCGCGTGTCGCCCTTGGCGTGGTTCCCGGACTCACTCAGCAAGCGGTATTCCCGAAGCGCCTCTTCGCGCTGTTCCTGCGACATTCGCTCGAACATCAACACACCGTTCAGGTGGTCGAGTTCGTGCTGGAACAGACGAGCGAGAAGTTCGTCGGCCTCGATCGAGATCTCGTTTCCGTCGAGGTCGACAGCCTCGAGGAGCACCTGCTTTGGGCGGACCAATTCGACGAAGACTCCGGGGATCGACAGACATCCCTCGTCGAAGACCCACTCTCCACTCGACTCGACGATCCTCGGGTTCACCAGAGTCACCGGTGTGTCGTCGATGTCGTACACGAAGATCTGCTTCTGCACGCCGATCTGAGGCGCCGCAAGACCGAGACCAGGCACGCGGTACATGGCCTGGAGCATCGACTGTGCGAGACGAACGATCTTTCCGTCGATGTTCTCGACTTCGTCGGCGACTGACGCCAGAACAGGATCACCGTAGGTGCGAATGTCGTAGCCCACGGTGTGAAAGGCTACCGACGAAGGACACGACAGTGAACGACCGCCCCGACAAGACCCATTATTTCGACTCTTCGCCCGGTTCGAAGGTGTCGTCCAGGGAATTCAGCGTCGACACCGGGGACCGCACCCTCGTCGTCACGACCTCGTCCGGGGTCTTCTCCAGTCGTGGTCTGGACAAAGGCACGGCCGTGCTGTTGGACACCGTTCGTCGTCACCCGGTCGCACCGCCTCCCGACGGCAGCCAGCTCTGTGACCTGGGCTCAGGCTCTGGTGCCCTCGCCATGGTCCTGGCGGCACGGCACCCGACCTGCACTGTTCATGCCGTCGATGTCAATGAACGTGCGCGTCAACTCTGCGCATTGAACGCCGAACGCAACGGGCTTCACAACGTCGTCGTGCAGGCACCCGACGACGTCGATCCGTCGACGAGGTTCCACGTCATCTTGTCGAATCCACCGATCCGTATCGGCAAGCCTGCCCTCCACGCACTTCTGCGCCACTGGCTCGCGCGCCTCGACGACGACGGCCACGCCGACCTCGTGGTCGCGAAGAACCTCGGATCAGACTCCCTCACGGAGTGGATCACCCAGATCGGCAATGACGTCGTGCGACTCGGGAGCTCGAAAGGATTCAGGGTTCTCCGCGTGCGACGACACACGGTTCAGTAGCGGCTCGGACCCACGTGAACACGAAGGCGCAGACCGGACCGGGTGGAGACGGCAGCGACCACCGAGGCAATCTCGACCCGGTCGGCGACCCTCGCAAGCAACAGCCCACCGCTCACCGACCAGTCGACACCCACCAGCGGCACGGTGTCGTCGGATGTCAACGCACGCTCGGCCCCCAGGCGCACGAGGGTCGAGTACGGCGGCAGTCCGAGGGCCTCACGCATCGACATGTCGCGAGAGAGAAACGTTGCGATTGCCGCATCGACGTCGGACGACGCCAGACACTCGACCAGCGGATGCTCGGGATCGCGGGTCTGGACGATGAGCTTGCCACGGCTACCCACCACTCGTGCCGCCCTCGCGACGTCGGCCAAGACCTCGCGCGACGCTGTGATTCGTGGAGAACCGAGGTCGCGATCGATGTCGCACAAGACGACGACGTCAGCGTGATCGACACGCCTCAAGAGCGCCTCGGTCCCCACGAACAAACCACCACGGAGATCATCGAGGACCGTGTCTGCCGTGACTTCCACCGGCGAGACTCCCGTCGAACGCTCGATCTCCGATCGCAGACCCGCGGTACCTTGCTTCAGCGCCTTGAAGGATGGCCGTCCGCATGTTCGACACAGTTCGCCACGCGTCTCGTCGCACCGTGCGCAGGTCAGATGACCCTCCGCTTCGGAGAGCAACGACCGACAGTCGGGGCAACGCTGGATCTCACCACAGGCCTTGCAGGCCACGAGCACTGCCCGACCCTTGGTGTTCAGAATTGCCAGAGTGACCAATGAGCGGTCACGGGCTGCCTGCAACAGACCCGACGACAACAACGAACTTGCGGGGCTCACTTGCCGCAAATCTGCGATCTCGACGTGAGGCCACGACGCTGAGTTCTCGATGCGCAGACCCGGTGCGCCGACACGCAGATGCTCGTCGACCGACGGCACGGGAGACGTCGTGAGGACAGCGATGCCCTCCCGACGACCTCTTTCGTGCGCAACGGCGGTCGCATCCCACGCAGGGCTCCGCTCTTCCTTGAGGGCCTCGTCATGTTCGTCGATCACGACGATCGTGGCCAGTCCAGGACATGGCGCGAACACGGCGGACCGCGCACCGATGACCACGTCGGCGCCGGCATCGGCCGTCGCCCATTCGTCGGGGAGCAGCGCCACTCCGAGACCTTTTCGCCGGAGGGCCGCCGCGCCGAGTGCAGCCATGCGCATCGTGGGGCACACCACGAGTACGGGACCGTGATGAGCCACAGATGTCACCACCGCGAGCGCTGAGGCCGCAGGAGGCACGCGCAGACATCCGCCGCCTGTCGATCTCTGCTGTTCGGCCGCGGCAGACACCGGATCGTCGCCACTTCGAGGCACTCGTCCCCGTCGGGGATTGACGCGACCACTCCTCAACTTGGGCGCAGAAGCGACGGCCAGAGCCGCTCTCAGCGGGCCGTGCCACCGATCGGCCACCCACACACAGAGATCGACCATGGCGGGCACGACCCCGTGACCACTGTGGACTGCGATCGGTCGAAGTTTGTCGAGCGCGACACCCTGCGACGGCTCCGGCGACAAACCGACCACCCACGCCCCCACTCGGCGACCGTTGAGGTCGATGCGCACGCGGTCGCCCACGCTGATGTGCGACATCGACTCAGGAACGGCGTAGTCGAACTTCTTGTCGATTCCCGAGACGTCGGGAACGACCGTGGCGACGGAGAGACGCTCGACGATCAGAGTTTGACGGCGGCCTTGAACTCCGCCAACTTCGACAGGGTCTCCCACGTGAATGTCGGCTCGTTTCGACCGAAATGCCCGTATGCGGCGGTCTTTGCGTAGATCGGTCGCTTCAACTCGAGGTCACGAACGATCGCTGCGGGACGCAGGTCGAAGACCGCCCTCACTGCCTCCTCGATCGACTCTTCGTCGACTGCGTTGGTGCCGAACGTCTCGACGAGGATGGAGATGGGACGGGCCATTCCGATCGCGTACGCAACCTGCACCTCGCACCGACGGGCGGCACCGCTCGCGACCACGTGCTTGGCCACCCACCGCGCCGCGTAGGCGGCCGAGCGGTCGACCTTCGAGGGATCCTTGCCCGAGAAAGCTCCGCCACCGTGACGTCCCATACCTCCGTAGGTGTCGACGATGATCTTGCGACCGGTGAGACCAGTGTCTGCGTGAGGACCACCGAGGACGAACTTCCCGGTCGGGTTGACGTAGATGTCGGGGTTGTCGCCACGGTACTGCTCGGGAATCACCGGCATGATGACTTGCTCGATGAGATCCGGCCGGATCTCGGTCTCGCGGTTGACGCCGTCCCGGTGCTGCGTCGAGATGAGGACCGTCTTCAGACGAACGGGGCGACCGTCTTCGTAATCGAAGGTCACCTGCGTCTTGCCGTCAGGGCGAAGATACGGAATCTGGCCGCTCTTCCGGACCTCGGTGAGACGCTCGGCCATGCGGTGTGCGAGCCAGATCGGGAGCGGCATCAATTCGGGAGTCTCGTCGCACGCGTAGCCGAACATCATTCCCTGGTCGCCTGCACCCTGTTCGCCGAGGTTGTCGTCGCCCGATCCCGAGCGCGCTTCCTCGCTCTTGTCGACGCCCTGGGCAATGTCGGCACTCTGGGCATCGAGGGCAACCACGACGCCGCAGGTGTTGCCGTCGAAGCCGAAGGCGGCGTCGTTGTAACCGATGCCGTTGATGGTCTCACGAGCGATCGCCGGGATGTCCACGTATGCGTCGGTGGTGATCTCACCCGACACGACACACAGTCCGGTGGTCAGGAGTGTCTCGCACGCCACGCGACTGTCCGGGTCGATCGCGAGCAGTGCATCGAGCACCGAGTCCGACACTTGGTCGGCCATCTTGTCCGGGTGACCCTCGGTGACGCTTTCCGACGTGAACGTGAATTTCCGCACGACTGCTCCTCTTGTGGGCGGCTCAGGTGCGCCGCGACCCGACCACGCTATCCAATACGGCACGGGCCACGAGGCGTTTGTCGACCAAACCGACCTCCACCATCGAACCGTCACGGCCGAGGATCGTGACCGCATTGGTCTGATGCGAAAAACCGACACCGGGTGCCGACACGTCGTTCGCGACGATGAGATCGAGGTTCTTCTTCGTCAGCTTCTTGGTTGCGTTGTCCACAAGGTCGTCGGTCTCGGCCGCGAACCCCACCAGGGTCTGACCTTCTCGCTTGGTCGCCCCGAGAGCAGCGAGAATGTCCGGGGTCGGCTCGAGACGAATGTCGGGCGGACCGCCCTCTTTCTTGATCTTGTTGGCAGCGGGAGCAACCGGCCGGAAATCGGCCACCGCCGCCGTCATGATCGCCACATCCGAGTCGAGCCACGCCGACACGGAAGCATCGTGCATCTGTTGAGCAGTCTCCACCCGCACGACCTCCACACCGGCGGGCACCTCGATCTCGGCGGCGGTCACAAGGGTCACCTCGGCTCCACGGGCGGCCGCCTCGGCGGCAATGGCATGCCCTTGGCGTCCACTCGAACGATTCGCGATCACGCGTACTGCGTCGATCGGCTCACGGGTGCCACCCGCGGTCACGAGCACCTTGAGCCCTGCAAGGTCTCGCGGTGCGGCGAGAACGTCGACCACGGCGGCCAGGATCGTGTCCGGGTCAGCGAGACGCCCGGCTCCCGAGTCTCCGCCGGCCAGTCGACCCTCCTGGGGGTCGACGATCACCACTCCGCGCCGCCGCAACAACGCAATGTTGTCCTGCACCGCGGGGTGCTCCCACATCTCGGTGTGCATCGCCGGGCACACCACGACCGGTGCGCGCGTCGCGATGAGAGTCGCGGTCAGGAGATCTTCAGACGACCCTGCGGCATACGCCGAGATGACACGGGCGGTGGCGGGCGCCACGACGATCACATCGGCACTCTGACCGAGGCGCGTGTGGGGAATCGGCGACGCGTCGTCCCACAGGCTGGTGTGCACCGGTTCGCTGGCGAGGGCCGAGAGAGTGACCGGGCCGATGAAACGGTGCGCATCGTCGGTCATCACCGGTGCCACGTGGGCACCGGCATCGACCATCCGGCGACACACCTCGATCGCTTTGTACGCGGCAATTCCGCCAGAGACCGCGAGGACGACCTTTCGTCCACGGAACACCGACGTGTCACTCATGACAAGAGTTGTTCCGACTCAGAAAACCAGGCGTCAGCCCTCGGAAGAGTCGTCCGCTGCGTCAGCTGCGTCACCGAACGCTTCGGCAGCCTCGGCTTCCATCTGGGCCAGTTCGTCCTCCGGGAGTCGGTCGACTTTGACGATCTTGTCAGCGGCGATCTCCTCGAAAGCGATCGACAACGGCTTGCGCGCAACCGACGACACCTGGGGAGGAATGACCTGCCCCTGGCCCTCGCCGAGATGGTTGAAGTAGTCGTTGATTCCTCGGGCGCGGTACGACACCAGGGTCACGAGACCGAACTTGGACCCGGTGCGGTCGAGGAGCTCCTCGATCGGGGGGTGGATCATTGAGTCATGTTGGCGCGCCATCTGCACCTCCGGGACGGCCGGGGTCACCGGCTGGAACCCTGAAAGGCTACCTGCGAGCCCGCCGGGCCGCACCGATGATGCTCTCGATCTCAGCCACCGCACGGTCGAGGTCGTCGTTGACCACGACCACGTCGGCTTCCTTGGATCCTCGGGCCTCTTCCTCTTCGGCCTTCCGCAGACGTTCGAGCACATGGTCGGCCGAGTCTCCCCTGGCCTCCAGGCGCCGCCGCTGCTCGTCACGCGACGGCGGCGCGACGAAGACGAGGATGGCCTCAGGATGCCGTGCCTTCACCTGCTCGGCACCGTGCAATTCGATCTCGAGCACGATGTCGCAGTGTCCGTCGAGTGGAGGCAAGGGCGAGCCGTAGAGATTGCCGAGGAACTCCGTCCATTCGAGGAAGCCTCCGTCTGCGATGCGGCGCTCGAAGTCGGCTCGGTCGACGAAGACGTAGGCGTCTTCCGATTCTCCGTCCCGGCGCCCCCTCGTCGTCCACGACCGACTCAACCACAGCATCGGGTCACGCTCGATGAGTGATGCAACGATCGTTCCCTTGCCCGCCCCGCCGGGACCGGACACGATCACGATCAACGGGTCGTTCAACGCATCTCCCTGCAGGCAGACACGATCGACACACGCTGTGCGTCCGAGAGTTCACGCAGTCGGGTGAATTCGTCGATGCCCAGCGACGCCAGCATCCGGCGTCCTGCCACCTTGCCGACCCCTGGCGTGACGTCGAGGATCTTCACCACGTAGGTCTCGCATCTCTCGTCGGAGACCGGCAACTCGAGCAACTCCTGGATCGAACCCGATGTTGCTTCCGACACCGCACGATCCTGGGCTCGTCTCACGTGGGCGAGACGATCGAGATCTCGGTCACGTTGCGACATGGACAAAATGCTACCGACGCACGCACGGGCAGTCGGGACTCATCGGCTGCCGGCACCGAGATCGGACCACGTGGCGTGTCCGAGACGATGCAAATACCTCGTCGCTTCGCGCGCGATGCGCCACGTGGCCGACGGGTCGACGAACGACGCTGTCCCCACTTGGACCGCCTTCGCGCCCGCACGCATCATCTCGATCGCGTCGGCACCCGAGGCGACACCGCCGACACCGACGATGTCGATGTCGGGGACCGACGCATGCACGTCGCTCACCGCGCGCACCGCAACCGGGTGGATGGCCGGCCCCGAGAGTCCGCCGCCGCCGTTGCCGAGACTGGCCCGACCAGAGGCCGGGTCGAGTTGCAGGGCGACGACGGTGTTCACGAGAGTGACGGCTCGCGCGCCATTGTCGCGTGCCGCCCCGGCGATGTCGACCAGTCGATCGGTGTTCGGGCTCAGTTTCGCCCACACCGGCACGACCGAGTTCGAAGCCACCACGTTCATGACCGAGCGCACCAGATCGATGTCGTGCGCGATGATGCCCGCCCGACCTTCGAGGTTCGGACACGACAAGTTGACTTCGACCGCCGCGATACGGTCACCTGCCCGCACGAGCTGACGCGCCGCTCGTTCGTACTCGTCGGTGGTCCGTCCCCAGATGCTGGCAACCACCGTCGCCCCAGCCGTCTCGAGTCGAGGCAACGAGTCGTCGATCCATGGGTCGACGCCCGGACCCTGCAGCCCCACGGCATTGACCATGCCGGCCCGCGCAAGGTGAACTCTCGGCGCCGGATTACCCGGCCACGCCTCGTGGAAGAGACTCTTGACCACCACTGCACCGAGGCGACCGATAGGCATGTGATGCGCAAGTTCGACATCGTGGCCGGCCGTGCCCGACGCGGTCATGAACGGGTTCGCAAGACGCACACCACCGACGGTCACCGGGCCGGCCGACGCCGGGTCGACCGATCGCAGCGGTGGCCATTTCATCGCGCGTGGTACTCCTGCAACGACCTCACGTTGATGCCTTCACCGCGCTGTTCCCGAAGCCCGTTCACCGCGGCCAGTGCCGCCTCCACCGTCGTGAGCGACGGCACCCGATGCACGTTGGCCGCTTTTCTGATCGCCTCGCCGTCCTCACGGGAACCGCGGCCGTGAGGTGTGTTGACGACGAATGCAATCGCACCTTCGGCGATGAGGTCGACAGCGTTGTTCATCGTCGACCCCTCGACCTCGGACAACTTCGCCACCACCTCGTCCGCGGTGACTCCGAACTTGGCCAGATACTCGGCGGTTCCCGTCGTGGCAGCGATCCCCAAGCCCAACTCGCGCAGCCGACGCGCAACCACGAGTCCGGCAGGTTTGTCGCCGTCGTTCAGCGACAGGAACACGAGCCCCTCCGTCGGCAACTTCGTCCCGGCAGCCGTCTGTGACTTCACGAACGCCCGACCGAACGACGAGTCGATTCCCATCACCTCGCCGGTGGAACGCATTTCCGGCCCGAGCGCAGTGTCCACTTCGGGGAAACGATTGAAGGGCAGAACCGCTTCCTTGACCGAGACGTGATCGCCCGACACGGGTGGCACCAACAATCCCTCGTCCCTCAGCTCTGCGAGTGTCGCTCCGAGCATCACCCGACTCGCCACCTTCGCCAGCGGCACACCCGTGGCCTTCGCCACGAACGGAACGGTCCTGGAGGCACGCGGGTTGGCTTCGATCACGTACACAGTGGTGCCGAGAACAGCGAACTGCACGTTGATCAGCCCCTTCACGTCGAGAGCGTTCGCAATCGACACCGCATACGACTCGATCACCTCCACCACCCACGACGCCAGATGCTGTGGCGGGATCGCACACGCGCTGTCACCCGAGTGGACCCCTGCTTCTTCGACGTGTTCCATCACACCGCCGATGAGCACCTCTCCCGTCGAATCACGGATCGCATCCACATCGACTTCGGTGGCATCTTCGAGGAAACGGTCGATGAGGACGGGACGTTCGGCAGAGAGACCGCCTTCACGACCGAGACTCCCCTCTCGCGACAGCTCCTCCATGGCACGTGCCAGTGCATCGTGGTCGTGGACGATCTGCATCGCACGCCCACCGAGCACGTAACTGGGTCTCACAAGCACCGGGAAACCAACACGCGCGGCAATCGTCCGCGCTTCCTCGAGATCGACAGCAGTTCCGCCGGGAGGCTGGGGAATGGAGAGGCTCTCGCAGAGCGCGTTCCACTTCTCGCGGTCCTCGGCGAGGTCGATGGACTCCGGCGAGGTTCCGGCGACCATGCGTTCGGGGATCAACCCCGACAACTTGAGCGGAGTCTGGCCACCGAGGCTCACGATGACGCGTGGTTCGACTCCGCCTGCGGCTACAGTTTCGGCTTCGATCACGTTCATCACGTCTTCACGGGTCAACGGTTCGAAGTAGAGACGATCCGAGGTGTCGTAGTCGGTCGAGACCGTCTCTGGGTTGCAGTTCACCATCACCGTCTCGAAGCCGGCATCGCGAAGAGAGAAACTCGCGTGGACACAGCAGTAGTCGAATTCGATTCCCTGACCGATGCGGTTCGGCCCCGACCCCAGGATGATCACACGCTGGCGGTCGCTGGGTCGTACCTCGTTCTCGTCCTCGTACGTCGAGTAGTGGTACGGCGTCGTCGCTTCGAACTCGGCACTGCATGTGTCGACCGTCTTGTACGTCGGGTGGACGCCGAGCGAGAGTCGCCTCGAACGCACCGACTCTTCGTCGCAGTCGAGAACGTACCCGAGTTGGGCGTCGGAGAAACCGAGCCTCTTGGCACGTTTCATCTCACGGCGTGTGAGGGTCTCCAGTTCACGACCTTCGAGCGCGGTCCGTTCCTCGCAGATCATCGCCATCTGGTCGAGGAACCACGGATCTATGCGCGTCACTTCGTGCACACGGTCGAACAACCCGCGACGCAGGGCCTCACCCACCTGGAAGATGCGCTCTGGGGTGGGAACGGCAGCCCGTGCCAACAGGGTGTCGTCGTCGAGGGCGAGCAATGGCGCCTCGGCCGGGTCACAGTTGAGACCGAGTCGGCCCTGCTCGAGCGAGCGGAGACCTTTCTGAATGCTCTCGGTGAACGTACGCCCGATCGCCATCACCTCACCGACGCTCTGCATCTGCGTACCCAGGACACCTGACGTTCCCGGGAGCTTCTCGAACGCCCAGCGCGGAATCTTGGTCACGACATAGTCGATCGTCGGCTCGAACGACGCCGGCGTCTTGCGTGTGATGTCGTTCGGGATCTCGTCGAGCGTGTAGCCGACGGCGAGCTTTGCCGCGATCTTGGCGATCGGAAATCCGGTCGCCTTCGACGCCAGCGCCGAGGAACGCGAGACTCGCGGGTTCATCTCGATCACGACCATGTCACCGTTCGCAGGGTTCAGTGCGAACTGGACGTTCGAACCACCGGTTTCCACGCCGACACGACGGATGCACGCGAACGCTGCGTCGCGCATCTTCTGGTATTCGACGTCAGAGAGCGTCTGGGCCGGGGCGACGGTGATGGAGTCGCCCGTGTGGACACCCATGGGATCGAAGTTCTCGATGCTGCAGATGATCACGCAGTTGTCGGCACGGTCGCGCATCACCTCGAGTTCGTACTCTTTCCATCCGACGATCGAGGTCTCGATCAGGATCTCCCTGATCGGGCTCGCATCGAGTCCGTTCGAGGCCACCTTCCGGAACTCGTCCATCGTCGTGGCGATTCCTGTGCCTCTGCCGCCGAGAATGTAAGCAGGCCGGATGATGACGGGAAGGCCGATCTCGGCGACGACCTGCTCGGCTTCTTCCATGTTGTGTGCTGTTCCACTGCGAGGAACAGAGAGACCGATGCCGATCATCGCCTGCTTGAACAGTTCACGATCCTCCGCCGTCGCGATCGCCTCGGCATTGGCACCGATCAACTCCGGAGTTCCCGGAACACCCACGAGACCTCTCTCGTGGAGGTTCATCGCAAGGTTCAAGCCCGTCTGACCGCCGAGCGTGGGCAGCACTGCGTCCGGTTTCTCGCGTTCGATGATCTTGGCCAGCACCTCGGGGGTCAACGGTTCCACGTATGTGCGGTCGGCGAAATCAGGGTCGGTCATGATCGTGGCCGGGTTCGAGTTGGCGAGAATCACCCGGTAGCCCTCGCTTCGCAACACGCGACATGCCTGGGTGCCCGAATAGTCGAATTCACAGGCCTGTCCGATCACGATCGGCCCGGAGCCGATGATCAGGATGCTCTCGAGGTCGTCACGGCGCGGCATCAGCGGGTCTCCATCATCTCTGCGAATCGGTCGAACAAGTAGCGGGAGTCGTGCGGTCCGGGGCCCGCTTCCGGGTGGTGCTGCACTCCGAAGGCCCGACGGCCGAGAATCCGCATGCCCTCGTTGGTTCCGTCGTTGAGATTGACATGGGTGACTTCGGCGATACCCGCCAAGGAGTCAGCATCGACACAGAAGTTGTGGTTCTGACTCGTGATCTCGACGCCTCCGGTCACGTTGTCGCGCACGGGATGGTTTCCTCCGTGGTGACCGAAGGGCAACTTGTACGTACGCCCCCCCATGGCCAAGGCCAGCAATTGGTGGCCGAGACATATGCCGAAGGTCGGAATGTCGGCATCGACGATCGACCGGATGTTCCCGATCGCACCACCGACCTGCTCCGGGTCGCCGGGTCCGTTCGAGAGAAACACTCCGTCTGGCGCCATCGCAATGACGTCTGATGCAGGAGTGGAGGCCGGCACCACCGTCACTGTTGCGATCTCGGCGAGACACCTCAAGATCGTCGACTTGATGCCGAAGTCGTACGCAACCACTCGGAACTTTCCGCCGGGCACCTCGTAGGGCATTGCGGTCGTGACCTGCGAGACGAGATCCACCCCCGACGTTCCTTGCTCGGCACGGGCCGCCGCCAGCAGAGCGGCTTCTCCGGATGCTCCGAATGCTCCACGCAGCGCGCCCGCATCGCGGAGTATCCGGGTGAGACGGCGAGTGTCGATTGCGGCAACACCTGGCACACCGAGGCTGACCAACATGTGATGCAGATCAGAGTCGCTCCGCCAGTTGCTGCGGCGACGCGCCATCTCCCGCACCACCACACCTCGGGCGAAGGACCCCCGGGACTCCGCATCGTCGGCCGTGACGCCGTAATTGCCGATGTGAGTCGATGTGAACGTGATGATCTGCCCCGCGTAGGAGGGATCGGTGATCACCTCCTGGTACCCGGTCATCGTGGTGTTGAAGACGACCTCACCCGAGGCGATTCCACCAGAGGCCGGCGCGCCGACCGCTTCACCTTCGAAGACACTGCCGTCCTCGAGAACCAACGCGATTTCTTGGGGAGCAGTCACTGGTTGCCTTTCTGCTGGGGGCCGCGACGGCGCACGTCGTCGTGTGCAGAACTTGCCGACTGTGCTGCGCCGTCACGCACAGTGATCCGTCCACCGAACACCGTGTGGCGCACCTTTCCGCGCAGTTCCATACCGTGATACGGCGAGTTGTTGCTGCGACTGGCGAGCGAGTCCCGGTCGACACGCCACACCTGTGCGGGGTCCCACACCGCGAGATGTGCCGGCTCGCCCGGCGCGACCGGCCGACCCTGCGACGACATCTGCGCGATACGAGCAGGTGCCCACGACAACAAACCGGCCACTCGCCGCGGATCGTCGGTGACATGTGTGACAACCACCGACAGAGCTGTCTCGAGGCCGAGCATTCCCGGAGGAGCCGCGTCGAGAGGCAGTTCCTTGGTGTGCGGCGCGTGCGGCGCATGATCGGTCGCGACAGCATCGATGGTTCCGTCCATCACGCCCTGCTTGAGAGCGGCAATGTCTGCTGGCGTACGAAGCGGAGGGTTCACCTTGAACAAAGGATCGAACCCCCTGAGGAGTTCGTCGCTGAGAGCGAGATGATGAGGCGCGACCTCGGCGGTGACCGGCAGGCCGTCGGCTTTGGCACGGCGAACCAGTTCGACACTGCCCGCGGTGGAGAGGTGGAGGAAATGCATCGGCGCGCCGGTCAGACGTACCAGTTCGATGTCACGGTGGAGCATCAGTTCTTCGGCAAGGGCAGGCCACCCTGGCACACCAATCTCGCTGCAGCATGACCCCTCGTGCATCACTGCACCTTCGGTGAGACGCGCCACTTCGCAGTGTTGCGCGAGCACGATGCCGAGCCCGGACGAGTACTCGAGCGCTCGGCGCATCAACAAGGGATCCTGCACCCCGTTCCCGTCGTCAGTGAAGATCCGGACACCCTCGTCAGCGAGGGCCGCATACGGCGCCAACTCGGTTCCCGCGCGACCGACAGTGATGCAGCCCGCGGGTTGAACCTCGCACCAACCGGCTCTTTCGCCCTGGTCGCGCACGAAACGCACGACCGGCACCGAGTCCTGCGCCGGGTCGGTGTTCGGCATCGCCACGACGGCCGTGTACCCCCCGAGAGCCGCCGCCCGCGTACCGGTCTCGATGGACTCGGCTTCTTCACGTCCCGGCTCACGCAGGTGAGCGTGGAGGTCGACGAAACCAGAACACACCACCGACCCGCCCGCGTCCAACACGTCGTCGTGGGAAGAATCGGGGGCGATCGATCCTGCGGCCTCGACGATCACCCCGTTCTCGATCCGGATGTCGAGTCGTGACACGCCCTCCGGGTTCGCCACCAGTCCGTTCTTGATCACGATCGACGTCGCCATCTCACTTCTCCCCTGTCTGCGTGGTTGTCTCGGTCGATGTGCCGCCACCGAGGATCTCGAGCAGCACCGCCATACGGACGGCGACTCCCGTCGCCACCTGCGTCAGGATCCGCGACGAAACCAGCGAACCCGGATCGACCATCATCTCAACTCCCCTGTTCATCGGACCGGGATGCATGACCAGCGCACCCTTCTTCATCATCCGGGCGCGACGGTCGTCGAGCCCGAAACGCGCCGAGTACTCACCGCCCGGCGGCAGCAATCCCGACGACATGCGCTCTTTCTGGAGACGCAACATGTACATCACGTCGACCTCACCGACGAGTTCGTCGATGTCCTGAGTCGCGTCGAGCTTGCCGGGACTGCTGGCCGAGATACCGTCGGCTGGGAGCAATGTCGCGGGACCGACGAGCGAGACGTGCGCGCCGAGCTTCGTGAACACGTCGATGCCGCTCCTCGCGACCCGAGAGTGGGCGATGTCTCCGACGATCGCGATGCGGACGCCGTCGAGCGAGTTCGAGGTACCCAGCGAACGGGTGATGGTGTGGGCATCCAACAGAGCCTGGGTCGGATGTTGGTGCCATCCGTCGCCGGCGTTGACGACACTCGCGTCGGTCCACCGGGTCACCGCGAGCGGCACGCCGCTCGATCGATGTCTGACGACGAAGGCGTCCACGCCCATCGCAGACAGTGTTTCGATCGTGTCGCGGAGGCTCTCTCCTTTGTTGACGCTCGACGACGACGCAGTGAAAGTCAGCGTGTCGGCTGACAGGCGCTTCGCCGCGGTGTCGAAACTCAGTCTCGTTCGGGTCGAGTCCTCGAAGAACACCTGAGCCACGGTCTTGCCCCGGAGAGCGGGCACTTTCGGGACCGGACGAGAACTGACCTCGACCATCTGGTCCGCCGAAACGAGCAACCGCTCGATGTCTGATCTCGCGAGCTCGGCGCTGGTCAGTAGGTGTTTCACGGCGCGACCCCCACTCCGGAGATCGTCACACCTTCGGGACCCACCGTCACGTCGTCGTCGAGGTGCGTCGGGATGTTCTTGCCCACATAGTCGGGACGAATCGGCAATTCGCGGTGCCCCCTGTCGACCAGCACTGCAAGTTGCACCACATGCGGACGCCCATGATCATTGAGGGCCTCCAAGGCGGCTCTCACCGTGCGTCCGGTGAACAAGACATCGTCGACCAACACCACTTTCATTCCGGTCAGATCGACGGGTATCGAGGTGGGGGCACCGTGCACGATCGGTCTCAGCGAGAAGTCGTCGCGGTACATCGAGATGTCGAGCAATCCCATCGGAGGCGCGTGACCGGCGATGCTCTCCAAGCGCGAGCAGAGCCGTTCCGCCATCCACACCCCGCCCGTCTGCATGCCGACGATGAGCACCGACTCGAGCGAGGGGTGCTTCTCACTGATCTCGTGTGCGATTCGCGAGAGTGCCCGGTCGACCTGATCGGCCGACAGCACCTCGACCCCGCTCACGTGTGGGGTCGTGAGCCGGATCGGTACATGGAAAAGGCCCGCGACACTTGTCGTGCGGGCCTTGCGCGTGAAACGTCCATGTTGTCCTTCCGTTCGGGCCTCACGGGACCCGTTTGACGGTCATGTCGATGTTAGTCAGAGGTGCGTGCTCACGTCAACCAGGCGCACCGACCCTCTCGTAGACCAGCCAGAACTCGTTCTCTGCCGTGACCGCGAACGCTTCTCTCTCGGCATCCCAGACAGCCTGCATGTCCGGAAGCATGAAGCGCGGAAGAACGACGTACTGGACCGTGTCAGCTTGCGGCAGGCGCGTTCCCTCGAGAGCGTTGTCCACTCCGTAGAGATGCGCCCGGAACGGATTCGGGAAGAAGAACACCTCGCGTCGGTGAGCCGCGTGGGGAACGAGAGGGTCGTAGAGAGACGCCGACGCTCGGTCGGGCAACTGCCGGAGAATCTCGTGTGCCGCCGCAATCGCTGACGAATCACCCCTTGGCACCTGACGGGCCGAGAGCGACAGATTGTGCGGCGCCCACGAGACGGACGCGACGAGACCTGCACCCGCGAGTGCCCCGATCGCCCTGCGCCGCACCCCTGTCGACATCTTCGACACCGCGTGCACCGATGCAGCCAGCAGTGCCGGAACGGCGACGATCGAATAGTGGTACACGATGTTGTACTGGTACCAGTAGGTGCTCAGGACATTGACGAACAGAACCGCGAAAGAGACAGACGCAAGACCCGCCGAGAGAAGAAAGAGCCCGGCGAACGGCGCCGCCATCTGGAACAGATACAGCAGGCGGTCGCCGTCGAGGAAGTGCGCCACGACGTTCCACGGCGCGGTCACGGTCTCCTGCAAGAAGCCACCGACGCCCCCGAACGGGACCCTCCAGCCGTTGCGTGTCGGCACTCCCGTGAGTGGTCGCATGATCAGATACATCGCAACGATCGCGGCGATCAGTCCTGCGAGCACCGTCGCAAGACCCTTGCGACGGTCGACGCGGACGGCGATCCAGATCCCGAGCGGAACCACCACGAGGAAGGCGTCTTCTTTCACCGACAGCACGAGCAACACAGCCACGGCGAAGAGTCGCCACCGTCTCTCCAACACGGCCCACAGCGCCAGCGGGACGAACAGACCGTGGAACGTGTCCGGGTGGAAGTTCTCCAGAGTCGCGCCCACGACCGCCGGATTGACGAGCCACATCAAAGAGACGAGGAATGCCGAGCGCTCATCGGCCAGAAGCCGACGCGCGAGGAGAAAGAACGGGATCGCACCAGCTGCCACGACGATGTTCTGCACCACGAGAAGAGTGGCTGTGCCGGGCACCAACCAATACAGCGGGACCAGCAAGAACAACACCAGGGAACTGTGGTCACCGAAGAGATTTCGCCCCATCAACGTCACGAAGGGCTCCTCGAGTCGCGACACCAGCCACAACCCCTGGTCGTAGAGGCCGACGTCGTAGGAGAAGGTTCCGAAATTGCGGTGCACGTCCAGCTGAAGCCACGACATCCACACCGCCCACACGACTGACGAGATGATCGTTGCCGTCGACCAGAGCGACCACCGGCGGCTCATCGGAGTGCCCGATGCCGGTGTCACTTGTCGGATCGCACCAGCCGTGCGACCGTGGCCAGCACCCCGTTGACGAAGCGACCCGAGTCGTCGGTCGAGAACCGCTTGGCGAGTTCGACAGCCTCGTCGATGACGACTGCCGTGGGCACGTCGGCACGGTCCAGCAGCTCCCAGATCCCGAGACGGAGAATGGCGCGGTCGAGGGCCGGCATTCGCTCGAGGGGCCACCCCTTCGAGTGCTCGGCGATCATCGCGTCGATCTCGGCCAGTCGGGCGTCGATTCCTGCCAACATCGCCCCCACGGTCTCGCTCGCCACCAGGTGGCGCTCCGTCAGGAGCACCGATGTCGGCGTGGCGCGTTGTTCACTCTCGTACAGGAGCATGACGGACTGCTCCCTCGCATCGGTGCGCTCGTCGGGCGTTCTCGACTCGTCGCGACGGGGCATCAGACGCGGGTGATGTAGTCGCCGCTGCGCGTGTCGACCTTGACCCGGTCACCCACGTTGACGAACAACGGAACCTGGATCACTTTGCCGGTCTCGAGCGTCGCCGGCTTCTTCGCTCCAGACACCCGGTCGCCCTGCACCCCGGGTTCGGTGTCGGTCACCGACAGTTCGACCGAGGCGGGGATCTCGACGCTCACGATCTCGCCGTTGTGGAGAGCAATGATGGCGACGGCGGACTCGACCATGTAGTCGGCCGCATCGCCGAGCGCCGCGGCCGACACGTTCATCTGGTCGTAGGACTCGGTGTCCATGAAGACGAAGTCTGCGCCGTCCTTGTAGAGGTACTGCATGTCGCGCTTGTCGAGGATCGCCTGTTCCACCTTGATCCCCGCGTTGAAGGTCTTCTCGAAGACGTTGCCGTTGCGGACATTGCGCAACTTGGTCCTCACGAACGCCCCACCCTTGCCGGGCTTGACGTGCTGGAACTCGACGACCGTGAACAATCCGTTGTCGAGCTCGAGTGTGATTCCGTTCTTCAGATCGTTCGTGCTGATTGCGGGCATGTGAGGTCCTTGGGAGAGTGAGTGAGAATACGGGGGCCGTGCTCTCCGACGACGACGAGGTCCTCGATGCGCACTCCTCCGGCTCCACCACGATAGAGCCCGGGCTCGACCGTCACCACCTCGCCGTCGACCAGCGGCACCGAGCATCGCGGCCCGAGGATGGGGTGTTCGTGAATGGCGAGCCCCACACCGTGCCCGGTGCCGTGCACGAACTCGTGCTCGCAACCGGCGTCTGCGAAGACCCGCCGGCATGCGGCATCCACGTCGGATCCGACCACACCAGAACGAACCGCAGCGAGACCTGCGCTCTGGGCACGCCGCACCGTCTCGAACATCTCGGCGATCTCGTCGCGCACGGCACCCACCAGGACGGTACGTGTCATGTCGCTGCGATAACCGCCGACCCGTGCACCGAGATCGATCACCACCACGTCGCCGTCGCGCACCACGTCGTCGCCTGGTTCGTGGTGCGGGCGGGCGCTGTTGGCGCCGGTCGCCACGATCGTTGCGAAGGCTGGTTCGTCAGCTCCACCTTCTCGCATCAACCACTCGATTCTGTTCCTGATCTGGCGCTCGGCGCGGCCGCAGAGTCCGTCTCCGACGACCGACTGGAGAGCGACGTCGGCGATCGCGGCCGCCTGTTCCATCAGTGCCACTTCCGATGCGTCCTTCGAGCGTCGCAACTCGTCGAACGGCGACGTCTCTTCCGTGACGGCACACTTCGATCGCAGCACTTTCATCCTCGCGGCGGTGACATGACCCGGGTCGACCCCCACGGCACGACGAGCCGCCACTTCGGCCAGCATGGCGTCGTGTGAGTCAGGGGTGCGAGATTCACAGACCTCGAACGGCGCGCCGCTGGCGGCGACTTCCGACCTCGCACGTTCTGCGTACCGTCCGTCGACCATCAGCACTCCCGTGCCGCTCGTCTTGTCGAACACTGCCCAGCCCGTTCCGCCGGTGAAGCCGGTCAACCAACGAACATCGTCGAGGCGCACCACGAGCACGACATCGGCTCCGGAGGCCTCGCGGAGTCGGTCGCCGCGGTCGAGGATCACGACGTGCGCAGTGCCTCGACGGCGAGCCTGTATCCCGACCCGCCGAACCCCGAGATGGTTCCCGTGACTGCACCGGCAAGGACACTGACGTGACGGAAGTTCTCCCGCGCCGAAGGGTTCGACAGGTGCACCTCGATCACAGGTCCGCTGAACGCACGGAGCGCGTCGTGTAACGACCACGAATAATGGGTGAGAGCTCCGGCATTGATGATGATCGCGTCGTAGCGACCCCTGGCGCCGTGAACGGCGCCGACGATCTCGGCCTCGGAGTTGCTCTGGATCGACGCCACTTCGACGCTCTCGCCGACCGCGGTGCGCACCGTCTCGCAGTGGTCGTCGACCGTCTCCGTACCGTAGATCTCCGGTTCGCGGACACCGAGCAGGTTCAGGTTCGGACCGTGGACCAACAAGATCGATCGCACCTTCATGCCTGCCACCGTACAGTCAATGCGAGGCCGAGGGCGGGAGTCATTGCGCCGTTCGTGCCCGGAACATCTCCCACGCACGACGTGTCTCCGGATCACTGACGCCGGGCACCACCTCGAGTCCTGTCTCCGAGTCGAGAACGAACGTCAGACCGGCCAGAGCCTTCTTGTCGCGCTTCATCGCCGCGAGCAGGCGCTCGAACTCGAGATCGCCCGGTAGGTCGACCGTCAAGCCGTAGAGACCCTCGACCACTGCGTAATGGTCTTCGACACGCGCGCCGTCGATGCGGCCCGTCGCGACCCCGAGGTGGGCCGCATACAACAACCCCAACGCGACCGCTTCTCCGTGCGCCAGTGCGTACCTGGTCTCGGTCTCCAGCGCATGGGCCAGAGTGTGCCCATAGTTGAGGAGAGCACGCACTCCCCCTTCCCGCTCGTCCGCGGCCACGATGTCGCCCTTGATGCGAACGCACCGAGCGATCCGCTGGTCGATGTCGAGTCCCGACAGATCGTCGCGAACGATGAAGTGGTACTTCGCCATCTCTCCGTTTCCGCACCGTGTCTCGCGCTCACTGAGGGTGTCGAGTGCTTCGGTGTCACAGACGACACCCGATGGTTGCCAGAACGCGCCGACGAGGTTCTTGCCCTGTGGCAGGTTCACACCGGTCTTGCCGCCGATGGCAGCATCGACCATCGCGAGCAGCGTGGTTGCGACGTGCACCACCGCGACACCTCGGTGATACACCGCAGCCGCGAACCCGGCCACATCGGTGACGAGTCCACCTCCGACCGCCACCACGGCATCGGCGCGACTGAGACCAGCCGCGGCGAACGATTCCGAGAGCATCTGGATCGTGGCAAGTGTCTTGTGATCCTCGCCGACGCCGATTTCGTGCACTGACACATCGAGACCGTCGAGGTCCGGGATCAGCGAACGCGGCACCGATGCCTGCGTCACGATCGCCACTTTCTTCGCCGTGACGGGGATCAGTTCCCGAGTCCGGTGGCGCGCGCCGCGGCCCACCAGTACCGCATACGACCGGTCACCGAGTTCCACGTGTTCGGTCAGGATCTGCGTCATCGGGAGACTCCGTTGGCGATCTCGAGCACGCGATCGACGACCGCTTGGACGTTCATGTCGTCGGTGTCGATGACCTCGTCTGACACCTGCTCGTAGAGAGCGAAACGCTCGGCGGCGAGCCGCTCGAGAGTCTCTTGTGCGCCGCCGTCCAGAAGAGGTCTGTGGCCACCGCCGGCAGACCGCCGGGCAGAGGTTTCAGCGCTCGCTCGCAGCCACACCACGATCACCCGCCCGGCGGTTCGCTCTTGTGCAAGAAGTTCCCGGTTGTGCGACGACAGCACCACACCACCTGCCGCCGCCACCACCGAAGCCTCGGACCGGAGAGCCGCCTCCAACGCGCGGGACTCCATGTCACGAAACGTCTCCTCGCCGTCCGTCTCGAAGATCTCTCGCACGCCTCGCTTGGCATGCTGCTCGACGATCCTGTCGGTGTCTGCGACATCTGAGCCGAGACGTCGAGCGGTCTCTTTGGCCACGGTCGACTTCCCGACGCCCATCAGCCCCACGAGCACCACCTTCGGCGACGTGCTCACGACCCGAGCGAGTCTCGGAATGCGGTGGCGTTGCGGACGAATTCGTCCAGGGAGTCACCACCGAATTTGCGCTGGGCTTCGGCCGCCAACACCAGTGCGACCATCGTCTCGGCCACCACACCGAGCGCCGGGACCGCAGTGACGTCGGTGCGCTCCTTGAACGAGACGGTCTCTTCCTTGCTGACGGTGTCGACCGTCTTCAGCACCGGCTTGTTCAACGTCGACAGAGGCTTCATAGCCGCACGAACGATGAGCGGCTCCCCCGTCGTGATGCCACCTTCGGTTCCACCCGAACGATGCCCTTCGCGCGTGTAGCGTCCGGCAGCGTCGTCCCATCCGATGGGATCGTGAGACTGACTTCCGCGCAGACCGGCGACCTCGAAGCCGTCGCCGATCTCGACTCCCTTGACCGCCTGGATGCTCATCACGGCCGCGGCGAGAAGCCCGTCGATCTTCCGGTCCCAGTGCACATGGCTTCCGAGACCGACGGGAACGCCGTGTGCCACCACCTCCACGATTCCGCCGAGGCTGTCTCCCTCCCGTGCGGCAGCTTTGATCTGGGCGATCATCTCCTGCTCGGTGGATGTGTCCAGACAACGCACCTCGGATTCGTCGATGCGATCGAGGTCGCCCGGCACCGGCAACAGGTTTGCCGGGACGCGGGCAGATCCCATCTGCACGACATGCGACAGGATCTCCACCCCGACGTGGGAGAGCAACTGCTTTGCCATCACTCCGGCCGCCACCCGCGCGGCGGTCTCACGGGCACTCGCTCGCTCCAGCACGTCGCGTGCGTCGTCGAAACCGTACTTCTGCATTCCCACGAGGTCGGCATGCCCCGGCCGGGGTTGGGTCAGGGGCGAGGCAGTCTTTCCCGGGGCCGGGGACATCTCGGCATGCCATTTGTCGCTGCGCTCCCACTCGGAGTTGCCGATCTCGATCGCCACCGGAGACCCGAGGGTCCGTCCGTGGCGGACTCCGCCGACGATCGTGACGACGTCCTTTTCGAAGCGCTGGCGTGGACCGCGGCCGTACCCGAGGCGACGTCGCGCCAGTTCGGTCTCGAAATGTTCGGCCAACAGCGGCAAACCAGCCGGAAGTCCCTCGACAATGACGGTCAGAGCTCGTCCGTGGGACTCGCCAGCGGTCAGGTAACGCAGCACGGCAAGAGGTTACTGGGAGCGAGTTGCGAGTACCCGCTCAGATTCGGCACGCATGACCTCGACACTGCCCGCTCGGCCCAACCAGATCATCTCTTGGTGGCGCGCCTGGTGGATCAACATCCACAGACCGTCGACCGTCCTTGCACCTCGCGACCGAGCGTCGCGCAGCAACCGGGTCTCGAGCGGCGAATACACGGCGTCGAGAACCACCATGCCCGCACCCAGGTCGGACTCGGCGACAGGACTTTCCTGCGTCCCCATTCCCACTGACGTCGCATTGACGAGAGCGTCGAAGGCACCGTGACCGTCGACCTCGGCTGACACGACGGATCCCTCGTTCACCCCGGGATGCGCCGTCACGGCAGCGACGAGCCGGTCCACGTTGGCAGTGGTCCTGTTGCGCACCGCCACTCGAGCGCCGCGAAGTGCAAGAGCGAGAGCAACGGCGCGTGCTGTCCCACCTGCACCGAGCAGGAGAACTCGCGCTCCACCGAGCCCGAGACCACCTTGCTGCTCGAGCGCATCGCAGCAGCCGTCACCGTCGGTGTTGTGCCCCACGATGCGGCCCTCGGTGAGAGCGACGCAGTTCACCGCACCCAGTGTGCGAGCGACAGACGACATGTCGTCGAGATGTTCGATGACCGCCTCTTTCAACGGCATCGTCACTGACAACCCCGACAGCACGCCGGTGCGCATGCCGGACAAGACCCGGGGCAGATCGTCGGGGCCGCAGTCGATGGCGACGTAGTCCCACCCTTCGCCCATCTCTGCGAAGGCGGCGGAGTGAATTGCCGGCGAGAGGCTGTGGGCAATCGGGCGACCGATCACTGCCGCGTGCTTCGCCTCGGTCACGGCAACACGCCCGCGGCTCGTGCGACCTCGATGTTCGCCTCGTGTTGTTGCAGCGTCGTCGCGAACCGGTGAGTTCCGTCGGTGTCGAACAAGACGTAATAGAAATAGTCGCACCTGGTGCCGGCCGCGAGCCCTTCGCAGGCTTCGTCGCCGGCCGACGGCGGCCCCGCCGGCGAGAGCGCCGCCTCGATCGATGCACGACCAGGGTTGGCAATGGGGGTCGGCGGCAACTTCTTCGATCTGTACGAGTTGAAGGGCGAATCGACCTGCTTCAAGTCTGCCCACGACATGGTGCCGTCGTCGATGTACTTGAGAGTCGCGTCGATGTCGAGTGTCATGCCTGCGGCGAGTCGGTTGTAGATGACCCGGGCGATCTTCGGTCGGTCAGCCGCCACCTTCGCCTCGCGTTCGATCATCGATGCGATCACCAACACTTCGTACGGAGTGAGACCACGTGCCTTCGCCCCCGATTCGAGATCGACCTGGCGTGCGACCCTTTCCATGGTCTCGGCGAGTCTGCGGACGACCCGTGCTTCTGTGTCGTCTCCCGAGACTTGGTACGTGTCCGGGAACAGGAGCCCTTCGAGCGTCGTCGTTCCCTCGGGAGCGAGTGCCGAGGTGACTGTTCCGTCCGTGGCGGCCGCGACGAAAACATCG
The DNA here is from genome assembly GCA_964416135.1 of uncultured Bifidobacterium sp. GTDB lineage: Bacteria > Actinomycetota > Acidimicrobiia > Acidimicrobiales > Ilumatobacteraceae > UBA2093. Next base: position 181,917 of record CAYQCU010000002.1, on the reverse strand, counting down.
GAGTTCATGTTGATGACCGTGTCGGCGAGGCGTCTTCCCATCAGGGCGATCGTCATTCCCTCGGGAAAGGTGACGTTCACGAACGTCTCTGCAGGAGGAGTGGAAAGCGCCTCCACGATGTCACCTGCGCTCGACCCCGGACGGAGCGTGTAATAGCCGGGGATCAACTCGATGCCGCCTCGGCTGCGCACGTACCAGCGGAAGACGCTCACATTGCCGATGAATCCACCGGCCGACAACCTCTCGACGACAGCGTCGAGATCATCACCGGGGTTCACCGTGAACGTCACCGGGGCACCGGCTTCGCCGTCGGGGTTCAACTCGTGCACCACCCACCAACCGGCTACTCCGATCAGCAATGTGGTCGCCACGAGTGCAAGCGCGAATGCCCGCACCGGTCCGCGCCAACGGGACAACGACGGACCGTCGTCATCGACCGACGACTCGGACAGATGTGACGGGTCGTCCCACGGATCCGGCTCCCAGCGGTCGCCCGAAAGGAGCGGATCGCCGCCCGGGTGTGTCACTGATCCCCCTGATGCCGACGGGCATCGAGCCACGACTGCAGCATGACCGCCGCAGCCACTTTGTCGACGATCCGGCGCCGAGCCTCTGCCCGCATCCGTGCCTCCATCATCGCCCGGTCGGCCTCGACCGTGGTGAGTCGTTCGTCATGCAGGTGTACCGGCACATCGACCACCGTAGCGAGGCGCGCACATTCAGCGCGGGCGGCGACAGCGGCCTTCCCCTCGGTGCCGTCCATGTTGAGCGGGAGTCCGACAACGATCGCTTCGGCTTCCTCTTCGGCGACGATCGTCGCGACTCGCCTGTGGTCCTCAGATTGGGCTCGACCTCTGGAGAGAACCGAATGCGGAGTAGCGATGGTCCCGCTGCGGTCGGACACTGCAACTCCGATGCGTTTCGACCCCAGATCGAGACCGATCACACGCACGATGTCAGCCGTCGACCAACGACCGCGCCTTGTCGGCGGCGATACGCAGCGCTTCGTCGAGACCCGCCGGATTCTTTCCTCCGGCGGTGGCGATGTCACCTTTTCCGCCACCTCCACCTCCGACCGCACGAGCAGCGTCCTTGATGAGGTCTCCTGCCGACCCTCCGACACCTTGTGCGACCGCCCCCACGAGTGACACTCCTCCGCTGTCGGTCACCGAACCGATGACGACGACCCGTACCCCATCTTGCTGGCGCACTGCGACAGCGAGGTCACGCACTGCGTCTGGAGTGAGTCCGTCGACCCTCGCCACGACGACTCCGCCATCGCAAGATTCTGCGAGTTCGGCGGCACGACCGGCCGAGACCTTCGCCCTCAGTGACTTGATCTCGTCGTGGGCGGCCCGCAATTCCTGGAGTTTCCGCTCGACCCCTTCCGCCGCGTCTTCCGGCCTCACCCCCACCGCTGCTGCGACGTCGGCAAGTGCAGAGCCGGCCCGCTGCATGTAGCGCACCGAATTGGCACCCGTGAGCGCCTCGATGCGACGCAGGTTCGACCCGATCGACGACTCAGCCACGATCTTGATCGCGCCGATGTCACCGGTTGCCGACACGTGCGTGCCGCCACAGAACTCCAACGACTCTCCGGCGCGAAGAACCCGGACAGTGTCGCCGTACTTGTCGCCGAAGAACGCAATCGCACCGCTCGAGAGCGCCTCGTCTTTCGAAGTCTCGAACGCCTCGACAGGAGTGTTCGTGAGCACCTGCTTGTTCGCGAGGTCCTCGATCCGCTCGATCTCCTCGGGCGTCAGCGGTCCGTAGTGGCTGAAGTCGAAACGGAGACGGTCCGGCGACACCAGCGATCCCGCTTGCTTGACATGCTCGCCGAGCACCGTGCGCAACGCCCAATGCAAGACGTGGGTTCCGGTGTGGTTCCTGCGGGTCGCCGAACGAGCCTCGGTGTCGATCGCTGCACGTACTGTCACACCCGGCGCCGGTTCACCGCGCACGACCGTGCAGACGTGTCGCCGCAGCTCGGGCAGAGCAAAGGTCGTGTCGACCACGGACACACTCCAGTCACCGCATTCGATGACGCCGATGTCACCGACCTGGCCACCGCTCTCGGCATAGAAGGGCGTGTGGTCGAGGAAGATCTCGACAAGTCCGTCGTCGCCGTCCAGTACCTCGAGCACTGTCGCTTCAGCCGTGTCGCGCGTGTATCCCACGAACGACGTCGTGCCATGTGCCTCGAGGATCTGCCGGTAGGCGTCGACCCTGTCGGCGTCGGCCCGACCGGCTCGTCTCGCCTCTTTGGCGCGAGCGCGCTGACGCTCCATCTCGACTGTGAAACCGTCGGTGTCGACCTCGACACCCCGCTCTGCTGCTATCTCCTGTGTCAATTCGAGGGGGAAGCCGTACGTGTCGTGGAGCAGGAACGTCGCACTTCCGGACAGTCGTCCCGCACCGGAGGCGATGTCGTCTTCGAGGATCGACAGTCCCGTCCGCAGCGTGTCGCGGAAACGCTCTTCTTCGCGAGCCAGAACCCCCGTCACGAACGCGCGGTTCTTGAGCAGATCGGGGTAGGCCTCGCCCATCACGTCGACGGCGACATCGGCAAGGTCGGGCATCACCAGCGACTCGGTTCCGAGCAGGAATGCATGACGCACTGCTCGACGGATGATCCGGCGCAGCACGTAACCACGGTTCTCGTTCGACGGGAACACGCCGTCGTTGATCAACATCGTCGCAGAGCGTGCGTGCTCAGCCAACACCCGCAGACTGAAACTGGCGCGATCGCCGTAGTCGCCAGCGGCGTAACGCGCCCCGGTGAGCGACTGAGCCTTGTCGACGAGCGGGAACAACACGTCCGTCTCCCACACCGAGTCGACACCCTGAACGAGCGCCAAGATCCGCTCCAGACCGGCTCCGGTGTCGATGCTCGGTCTGGGGAGTGGCTCTCGCGAGCCGTCGGGCGCCTGGTTGTACTGCATGAACACCAGGTTCCAGAACTCGAGGAAGCGGTCACCTTGGGGGTCGTGCGCCGGACCACCGTCTGGGCCGAACGAGGGTCCACGATCGATGTGGATCTCGGAGCAGGGGCCGCACGGCCCCGTGTCACCGGCTTGCCAGAAGTTGTCCTTGTCGCCGAGCCTCTGAATGCGATCCATCGGGACGCCGACGACGTCGTGCCAGATCTGTTCAGCCTCGTCGTCCGAGTCGTGGACAGTGATCCACAGTCGGTCTCCGTCGAAACCGAACACCTCGGTGACCAGTTCCCACGACCACGGGATGGCGTCATGCTTGAAGTAGTCACCGAACGAGAAGTTCCCGAGCATCTCGAAGAACACGAGGTGTCTCTTGGTACGACCGACGTCGTCGAGGTCGTTGTGCTTTCCGCCCGCACGCACGCATTTCTGCACCGTGACCGCCCGGTCGTACGGAGCTGCCTCGTCGCCCATGAAGTACGGCTTGAACGGCACCATTCCTGCGACCGTGAAGAGAAGTGTCGGATCGTGGGGAATGAGGCTTGCCGAGGGCACCACGGTGTGGGCACGGGAGGCGAAGAAGTCACTGAACGCCTTGCGGAGCTCGTTCGCACTCTTCGGCGCCGACGACACTTGAGTTCCCGTCATGGGAACGGAATGCTACCCCTCGTCGACGGAGCGGAGCAGTGATGAGGCTCTGTCGACGAGCAACGACACGACATTGCGCAGTTCGGCGAGCAGAGCCGCAGGTGTGAGACGCTCGGCAACCAGTTCAGCCTTTCGGCGGACCCAGATCACCGCACTCGCCCCGGCAATCGCGCCGAGCAGGAACCAGAAGATTCTCCTCACGGAGCGTCACGGTAGTGCGACGGAACCTCGAAACCCAATGGTCGCCACGATGGTGGTCGAGCCGTGGTCGGGGGCGCCGCCCCTGTGCGACCCGAGCGGACATCGTCGAGAGATGCCGACAGTGCGTCGAAGACGGCGCGGCTCTTCGGCGCACGGGCCATGTGCACCACTGCATGGGCAAGATTCAGCGCGGCCTCGGGCAGGCCGACCTTGTCGAGGGCTTCGGCGGCCGCGACAGCCAGGGGAAGCGCCAGTGGGTCGGCCGTTCCGACATCTTCACTCGCGAAGATGACGAGTCGACGGGCAACGAAGCGCGGGTCCTCTCCCGATTCGATCATGCGTGCCAGCCAATGGAGGGCGACATCGGTCTCTCCGGCGCGCATCGACTTGATGAAGCACGAGACGACGTCGTAGTGGTCGTCGCGCCCGAGACGTGCAACAGCAGTGTTCAAGGCAGCCTCGACGTGCTCCACCTTCACGATGTCTGCTCCGGCGACCGCGGCCGCCACTTCGAGAGCGGTGAGCGCCTGGCGGACATCTCCGGTGCACCGCTCGGCGATCGTGTCGATCGCAACCTCGTCGACCTCGATCTTCTCCGCGGCCGCCGTGCGTGCCAGCACTCGCGCGACATCGACCGGCGACACTGCGCGCAGAGCGAACACCGACGACCTGCTGCGCAAGGCCGGGTTCACCGAGAAGGCGGGGTTCTCGGTCGTCGCACCGACGAGCGAGAGGAGACCGGTCTCGACTGCGTGCAGCAGCGCGTCTTGTTGGACGGCGGTGAATCGGTGAATCTCGTCGATGAAGACCACGGTCGACCGCCCGTCAGTGGCCAGACGTGTGCCGGCGCGGTCGATGACCTCGCGAACGTCCTTCACTCCCGCGGTCACAGCAGACAGGCGCTCGAATGCACGCGACGTGGCGTGAGCGATCAATTCGGCGATCGTGGTCTTCCCCGTCCCCGGGGGACCCCACAAGATGATCGACGACACACTGTCGGCTTCGATCAGGCGCCGCAACGGAGCACCAGTTGCGCACAGGTGATCCTGGCCCACCACCTCGTCCAGCGACACAGGCCTCGCTCGTGCCGCGAGCGGGGCACGACCAGCCAATCGCTCGGCTGCGAGAGAAGCGAACAGATCCGGGTGAGTCGACACTGTCGGTCAGGACTGAGCGGGCGGAGGCAGCAGTCGCAGGCCGAGTTCTGCCAACTGCGACGGCTCGATGGCGGTGGGCGCATCGGTCATCGGGTCGGCACCGCTCTGGGTCTTCGGGAACGCGATCACTTCCCTGATGTTCTCCTCGCCAGCGAGGATGGCCACGAGCCGGTCGATTCCGAACGCGAAACCACCGTGCGGCGGCGCGCCGTAACGGAACGGCTGGAGGAAGAAGCCGAAGCGTTTGTCGGCTTGTTCGTCGGAGATGCCGAGCAGGTTGAACACCTTTCGTTGCAGTTCAGGCTCGTGGATACGGATCGATCCGGACCCGAGTTCCCAGCCGTTCAACACGAGGTCGTATGCGAGAGCACGTACCTTCAGTGGGTCTGTCGCCATCAGCTCGAGATCGTCAGGATGCGGATGACAGAAAGGGTGGTGCCCCGGACGGGGACGGCCCGACGACGGGTCGACACCGACGAACAACGGGAACTCTGTCACCCAGACATAGCGGTAAGGACCCTCGTGGACGGGCGGACGTCCGATGTCGTTGCGCAGCTGGCCGAGGACCTCACATGTGGTCTCCCATTGGTCTGCGACCACGAGCACGAGGTCTCCTTCGGCCGCGGAACACCGCGCCAGGACTTCACTCCGCTCTGCGTCGGAGAGGAACTTGGCCACCGGGGATTCGACTTCTCCGGCTGCCTGTACCCGGAGCCACACCAAACCCTTCGCACCGAGTTTCTTGGCTCGGTCGGTGAGGGCGTCGAGTTTGTTGCGTCCGCTCGCGGCCGCCTCGGGGTGGTCGACGGCGCGGACACAGATCGCTTTGATGCTGTCTGCGCCTGCGAAGGCCTTGAACTCGGTCGACGAAAAGACGTCCGTCAACTCCACCAGTTCCATGGCGAAGCGCAGGTCGGGCTTGTCGACGCCGAAACGTTCCATGGCGTCGCGCCACGTGATTCTCTCGATCGGTGGAGGTGCCTCACCGGTCACTGCGACAGCGGCCGCGGTGACAGCACGACCGATGAGTTCGAGCACGTCGTCCTGCTCGACGAACGACATCTCGGCGTCGAGCTGGGTGAACTCGTACTGACGATCCGCACGAAGGTCTTCGTCGCGCAGACATCGGGCGATCTGGTAGTAGCGGTCCATCCCGGCCACCATCAGCAACTGCTTCCACAACTGGGGCGACTGCGGCAGGGCGAAGAACGCCCCCGGTTCCTTCCGCGACGGTACGAGGAACTCACGCGCGCCTTCGGGAGTCGACGGCATCAGCAGCGGGGTCTCCACCTCCACGAAACCGTTCGTCTCCATCGCAGCGCGAATTGCGCTGTTGACGGCGGCGCGCACCCTGAGGTTGCGCTGCATGCGTTCACGCCTGATGTCGATGTAGCGGTGACGGAGACGGATCGATTCGTCGACGTCGTCTGCCCTCTCGTCGACGGGGAACGGAGGCGGCTCGGCGGCATTCAGCACCTCGACCCGACAGTCACCGATCTCCACCTCGCCGGTTGACAGAGCAGCGTTCGTCGTGCCGTCCGGTCGAGCGCGGACCGTGCCGGTGACCCGAACGACCCACTCGCTACGCACGTCGACTGCGTTGTCGACCACACACTGGATCACGCCCGAGTGGTCGCGCAGATCGACGAAGGCCAGGTGCTCGCCGTGCTCCCGCCGGCGCCCGACCCACCCACACACCGACACCTGCGTACCGATGTGCTCGGCACGCAGATCCCCGCACTTGTGTGTTCTCATCGCCGTGGCTGTCATCGGGTTCTCCTCGTGTCGGACACCGGACCGAGCAGCGCATCGAGATGTGTCGCCAATTCGGCGCGCGGAATGGTCTGCTGGTCCGAAGTCGTCAGGCTACGGACAGTGCAGGTGCCGGCGGATGCCTCGTCTGTCCCCACGATCACGGCGACTCTCGCGCCGCTCCGATCAGCGACCTTCATCTGCGACTTCATGCTGCGACCCTCCCATGCGCGGTCAGCCGACCGACCGGCTCCGCGCAACTGGTGGGTGATCTCGAGCGCGGCGCGACCTCCAGTCGTGTCGACGACGAACACCTCGACTGCGGTCGCCGGCGAGGGGAAACACCCCTCGGCATCACAGGCCAACAGGGTGCGGTCGACGCCGAGTGCGAATCCGACCCCGGGAGTCGCGGGCCCGCCGAGATCTTCCACGAGGCCGTCGTAGCGACCTCCGCCACCGACCGCATTCTGGGCTCCCGTCAGACGATGAGCCACGAACTCGAACGTCGTGCGCCGGTAGTAGTCGAGGCCCCTCACCAGGCGTTCGTCGACGCGGAACGGCACGCCGAGGGCTTCGAGACCGCTGCACACCTGCGCGAAGTGGTCGCGAGCACCGTCGCTCAGGAACTGACCCAACGACGGCGCGGACGCAACGGCTGCCGCGTCCTGCTCGCGCTTCGAGTCGAGCACACGGAGCGGATTTCGTGCCAGTGTCTGTCGTGCCTCTTCGGAGAGTTCTGCCTCGCAGGCCACGAAGTGACTGCGCAGAGCCTCCACGTACGACGCTCGGTCAGCTTCGTCGCCGAGCGAGTTGACGACCAGTTCGATGTCGGACAACCCGAGTTCACCGTAGAAACGCCACGCCAACGCGATCACTTCGACGTCGAGATGCGGATCGTCGACGCCGAGCACCTCGAGGCCGACCTGGTCGAACTGCCGATAGCGACCCGCCTGGGCCTTTTCGTACCGGAAGTTGGATCCCGAGTACCAGACCTTCCACGGCGGCACCGGTCTGTGCTGGACGAAGGCGCGACAGACACCGGCGGTGTGCTCGGGACGCAGCGCGACGCGACGCCCTCCCTTGTCCTCGAAGTCGTACATCTCCTTGGTGACGACGTCGGTCGCGTCGCCGAGACGCAGGAACACTCCGAGATCCTCGAACATCGGGGGCACGATCAATCCGTACCCTGCCGGCTCCACCACTGACGCGAAGACCGTCGTCAACGCTCGCCAGCGAGACGAGTCGGGAGGCATGATGTCCCGAGTACCAGGACTTGTCTGGAACGACGGCACGACACCGAAGGCTAGTCGCCGCCACCGCCGGGAACGATGCGATATGCGTCGTACACGGCGTCGACGGTCTTGATCGTCCTGAGGACCGCCTCGAGATGGTTCGGGTCGGCCAACTCGAATTCGAAACGCATCTTCGCCACGCGATCGCCACCGGTCGAGGTGGAGGCAGCCACGATGTTCACATGTTGTTCGCTGAGCGCGTTGGCGACGTCGCGCAACAGGCCGCTCCTGTCGAGTGCGACAACTTCCACTCCGGCCCGGAAAACGGAGTCTGGAGCGGTTCGAGACCACTCGACGTCGATCAGCCGCGTCGGCGAATCCTCTGCCAACGACTCGGCGTTGGCGCAGTCGGCCCTGTGCACACTCACGCCTCGACCCTTGGTCACGAAACCCACGATGTCGTCTCCGGGGACCGGCGTGCAGCACCTCGAGAGCCGCACCAACACGTCCTCGAGTCCCTCCACGTGGATACCGCTGCCACCGTGTCGACCCATCGGCTCGCGGTCGACCCTGATCGGGAGTGCCAACTGCTCGTCGCCCCCTTCACGCCTGATGGTGCGTCCGATTCTCTGGGCGAAACCCCGGGCGGAGACGTGGTGCTCGCCGATCGCGGCGAACAATGACTCGGCGTCTGCGAGGTTCAATGCCTCGAGTTCCTGTGCGAACGCCTCCGACGTCCAGATTCGCTGCACCGGCAGTCCCTCACGACGCAACTCGGCCGTGAGTTCGTCGCGACCTGCTTCCACCATGTCCTCGCGCCGTTCACGGGAGAACCAGGCCTTGATCTTCGATCTCGCGCGCGGTGAACGAACGAAGCCCAGCCAGTCACGCGACGGGCCGGCGTCGGCCACCTTCGAAGTGAAGATCTCGCAGGTGTCACCCGACGAGAGCGACGTGTCGAGACTCACCAACCGGCCGTTCACCCGGGCGCCGACGCACGAGTGGCCGACCTCGGTGTGCACCGCATACGCGAAGTCGACAGGCGTCGAATTCACCGGCAGCGTGATGACGCGGCCCTTCGGCGTGAACACGAACACTTCCTCCTGCTCGAGATCGTGCTTCAACTCCTCCATGAACAACGTCGGATCGTTCACGTCGGCCTGCCAGTCGATGATCCTGTTCAGCCAGTCCTGGTCGGCAGGGTCGCCCCCCTCTTTGTATGCGAAGTGCGCCGCGACACCCCACTCCGCTCGTTCGTGCATGTCGCGGGTGCGGATCTGGATCTCGAGCGGCTTGCCCCCCGTTCCGATCACCGTCGTGTGGAGCGACTGGTAGAGATTGAACTTCGGCATCGCGATGTAGTCCTTGAACCGACCCACGACAGGTCGCCACTTTCCGTGGATGCATCCGAGTGCTCCGTAGCAGTCGCGCACCGAATCGACGATGATGCGCACCGCCACGAGGTCGAAGATCTCGTCGAAGTCACGGTCTTTCTGCACCATTTTTTCGTAGATGCTCCACATGTGCTTTCCGCGCCCGGTGACCTCGGCGGTGATCCCTGCTTCGGCCAGGCGCCCGCGGACCTCGGCGATGGCACGAGCGAGATAGACGTCGCGTTCGGGTGTGCGGGTCGAGACCAAGTGGTCGAGTTCGGCGAAGCGTTTCGGATACAGAGCGGCGAACGACAGGTCCTCGAGCTGCTGCCTGATCTCTTGCATTCCGAGACGGTGAGCGAGCGGAGCGTAGATGTCGAGGGTTTCCTGGGCGATGCGTTGCTGTTTCTCGATCGGTACGCCGGCGAGGGTCCGCATGTTGTGGAGGCGGTCGGCCAGTTTGATCATGAGCACCCTCATGTCCTTGGCCATCGCGACCAGCATCTTGCGCATCGTCGCCGCCTGCTGGGCTTCACGCGAGTCGAACTGCAGCCGCTCGAGCTTGGTCACACCGTCGACCAATGCGGCCACCTCGTCACCGAAATTGGCGGTCACGTCATCGAGCGTGATCTCGGTGTCCTCGACGGCGTCGTGAAGCAGCGCCGCTGCGAGCGACACGTCGTCGAGCCCGATGTCGGCCACGATCCTGGCGACCGCGATCGGGTGGTTGATGTACGCCTCACCAGACGACCGCTGCTGGTTCACGTGAGCCACCCGGGCCATCTCGTAGGCCTTGTTGATCATCGTCACCGGCGTCTTGGGGTGCCGACGCTTGAACGACGTCAGCAGCGGCGCCAACTCCTCCACCGGGGCGCTGTGGTGGCGCCTCCACGGCAGGACTCTGTCGGCGGTGCCCATGCGGAGAGGTTACCCAGACCTCCGGGGGCGAAATCGTTGCTATCTGCGCGACTTGCGACGCGGCCGGGGCGGGTGGGACAGAAGCGTCTCGACCGCCGAGACGCTGTCGTCGACCAGACGGTCCGGCGCAGCCGAGTCGGTCGCGGCCGACGACGAGGCGTCCCTCTTGCTGCGCACACGACGGCTCGCAGGTGCACCCGTGGTCATCAGCGCCGCCATCGCCTGACCGCGGGAAATCTGACCCTTCATCGGTGAATAGTCGGGGGTTCGCTCGCGCAAGAGACCGAGAACCGGAGTTGCGATGTAGATCGACGAATAGACACCTGTCGCGAGACCCACGATGAGTGCCAGCGAGAAATCGCGAAGTGCCACGGCACCGAAGACGACCGAGCCGAGCACGTACAGACTGAGCACCGGGATCACGGACGACACCGACGTGTTCAACGACCGCATGAAGACCTGGTTCATCGACACGTTGAGGATGTCTCCGTACGAGACCCGTGCGCCGCTGAAACGACGCACATTGTCGTCGACCTTGTCGAACACCACGATCGTGTCGTAGAGCGAGTAGCCGAGAATCGTCAGGAAAGCGACGACTGTCGCCGGTGTGACCTCGAGACCGAAGAGGCTGTAGACGCCGACAGTCACGATGACGTCATGGACGACCGCCGACAACGCCGCGATCGCCATGCGCCACTCGAAACGCCACGCAATGAAGCCGCTCACGAGCAGGAAGAAGACGAGCAACGCCCAGAGAGCCCTCTCCGTGATGTCTCGGCCCCAGCTGGAGCTGACCGAAGCGACGCTCGCCTCCGCCCCGGATTTCTCCTCGAGTGCATCCTTCAACTTCGTCTGTACGTCGGCGTCGAGTTCACCCAACTGAATGCGCACGCGCTCGGTGGCGCCGCTCAATGTCTGGATCTTGGCACTGTTGCTGTCGAGATCCTGGGCCTCGATCACCTCACGGGCGACGGAGATGTTCATGTTCGGACCACTCGGCACCTCGAACGCGACACCGCCGCGGAAGTCGATACCCAGGTTGAGGCCCTGGACGAACAACGACACCACGAAGACCGCGAGCAAGATTCCGGAGAACGCGAACCAGCCGCGACGACGGCCGTAGAAATCGACGGTCGTCTCGCCGTGGTACAACCTGCTCAGCCGGCCGCTCACGATGCCACCTCCGTCGAGGGTTGCCGGCGAGCACCGAGCACCGCGCCGCGGTTCATGAGCCCGGTGCGCGAGAGCAGCAGCACTGCCGGCCGCGTGTAGAAGTACGACACCACGACACCGATCACTGTCGACACCCCCAGGAAGAAGGCGAATCCACGGACCGCGCCGACAGTCATGGCCCACAGCACCAAGGCGCCGAGCAGCGAGGTGGCGTTTGCCGCCACGATCGTTCGCCAAGCCATCTGGAATCCTCGCTCGGCCGAGTTGCGCATCGTGCGCCCCGCCTCGATGTCGTCTTTCAGGCGTTCGAAGAAGACCACGTACGAGTCGACCGTGACACCGATCGACAAGATGATTCCTGCAGCACCCGAGATCGTCAGGGCAAGTCCGCTTGTTCTCGAGAGATACGAGACCACGGTCCACAGCAGCATTCCCGACAGCATCATGCCGCCGATGACGACCAAAGCGATCAGTCGGTAGTAGAAGAGCAGGAAGACCAGAACCAACCCGATACCGACCAGACCGGACACGATCGCGGCGTCGAGTGAGTCCTTGCCGAGCGTCGCCGACACTGTCTGAACGGTGGGAATGTCGAAGTCGACGGGAACCGCACCGAACTGGAGGATCTTGGCAAGGTCCTGTGCATCCGACTCGGTGAAGTCACCGGTGATCTGCACGGAACCACCCGTGAACGACGGGGTCTGGACCACCGGTGCCGAAATCACCTTTCCGTCGAGAATGATGGCGATCGACTTGGTCGGACACTCCGGGCCACCTTCGAAACACTTGGCGGCGAGCGCGTTCCAGAGGTCTTCGCCGGCGGCACCTCCGCGCAACTGTGCGACCACGACCCACTCGCCCTGATCGATCTGTGCACTGGAGTCACTGCTGAAGACTTCGCCAGTGGCCTCCGCAGGCCCGAGGAGATACAACAACCCGTCGTTCTGGCCCTGCAGCACGGTCTGTCCCGGGGCAAGCCCCGTGTCCGGATCGACGTCGGAGTCGAGCGGTACCGCACCGTCGCCCGTCGATTCGTCCGGCTCGGCGTCGGTGGTCGGCGGGACGGTGGTCGCAGTCGCCACTCGCCGAGAACTGCCGACGCCTCCTGTGGGGTCGGCCAGAGTCGTGTCAGTGACGGGTGCCGTCGTGGTCGGCGCACCGGGAGCGGTGGTCGTGGTCTCACCGGGCACGGTGGTGGTCGAGGACAACGACGGATCTTCGATCACGTTGATGACGGGTCGCATCTCCACCGAACCGGTACGTCCGACCAACTCGAGCGCACGCTCTTGGTCCTTCACTCCGGGAAGGTTGACCACCACGGTGTCGCCCTGCCTGATGATCTCGGGCTCGGCCACGCCGAGCGAGTCGACACGCTGGCGAATGATGTCGACCGCGACGCTGAGTGCACCCGGTTCGTACTCGCCTGTCGGTGTGAGTGTCACCGATGCACCACCTTGAAGGTCGAGTCCGAGAGCCGGCGTGTTGCCTGCGGCCACGTTCGCGCCGAAGGCACCCCCGATGACGAGCAACGTCAACAACAACGTGATGGCGTGACGCCGAACCACAGCGACCCCTTACTCGGCGTCTTTTGTCGGAGCCACACGCCGTGCGACCGCGCCGCGCGACACCCTCACTTCGACTCGCTCGTCACCATGGCCGTCGGCGATGTCGAGCCAGAGCACGTCGTTCTCGATCGCGGTCACGAAGCCGTAGAGACCCGAGTTGAGCACCACCTCGTCTCCCTCGGCGATCGCAGACTGCAGCGCCTGGGTCTCCCGCATCCGCCGGCGCTGTGGCCGGATCATCAAGAACCACATGGCAGCGAAGATCAGTCCGAAGAAGACGACACTGGTCACCCAGCTTCCGCTCGTGGTCTCGGAGGACTCTGCCGTCAGGAAAATCGCGCTGGTCACGATGGGCGATACTAGCCAGGCCGACCCTGGCTCACCCCTTCACGCGTGCCGGGAGTCGTTCCCGTGTCCGTCACGCCCAGACGGAGAGCACCTCGGCACGGAGACTCTGGAACGTTCCTGCGCTGATGGCAGCGCGCATGGCCTCCATGAGTTGCAGTGTCCACGACACGTTGTGCACCGACACGAGACGTGCGGCGGTCGGCTCTCCTGCCTGCGTCAGGTGACGCAGGAAGCCCCGGGAATGGGTCGCGCACACCCAACACGCGCAACGAGCATCGAGCGGCGAGTCGTCGAGGGCATGTCGGGCGTTCTTGACGTGGACTTTCCCTTCCCAGGTCAACGCCGTGCCGTGCCGGCCGAGCCGAGTCTGCAGCACACAGTCGAACTGGTCGACCCCCAGCGACACTGCCTCCACGAGCGACGCCGGATCACCCACACCCATCAGGTACCGCGGCCGATCCTCCGGCAGCGAACCGATGCAGGCTCCGATCGAATCGACCATTTCGGCGCGGGTCTCTCCCACCGACAGACCACCGATCGCATACCCGTCGAAGCCGATCTCGACCACGCGCTCGGCACTCTCGCGACGCATCGCGGAGTCGGTACCACCCTGGACGATGCCGAACAACGACTGGTCGTCACGTCGGTGCGCCGCCTTGGCGCGCGCCGCCCACGCCACCGTGCGCTCGAGCGCGAGTCTCACAGTCGCATCGTCGGCGGGCAGCGACGTACACACGTCGAGCACCATCTGGATGTCGGCACCGATCTTCTCCTGGACGTGCACGGCAGATTCCGGCGTGAATCGATGCGTCGACCCGTCGTACGTGGAGCGGAACGTGACGCCGTCGTCGTCGACATGCGGGTCGAGGGAGAAGACCTGGAAACCGCCCGAGTCGGTCAGCGTGAGACCGTCCCAGCCGGAGAATGCACCGAGACCACCGAGTGCCGCGACGGTGTCTGCGCCGGGGCGCAACATGAGGTGGTACGTGTTGCCGAGCACGATTCGTGCACCGAGGTCCCGGTAGTCACGCGCACTCATGTGCTTCACCGCACCACGCGTCCCGACGGGCATGAAGCACGGTGTGTCGTACGCACCCCGCGCGACATCGACGACACCCCGACGTGCTGAGCCGTCACGAGCGACCAGGTCGAACACTGCTTCGCGCACGGTCACCTCTTCCCGAGGAGCATCGCGTCCCCGAACGAGAGGAACCGGTACGACTCTTCGATCGCATCTCGGTAGATGTCGCGCCACTCCCCGCCGACGAAAGAACCGACAAGCAACAACAACGACGTCCTCGGCATGTGGAAGTTCGTCATCAACACGTCGACCACCTTCCACTGGTGTCCAGGCACGATGAACAAGTCGGTCCGACCCTCGAGTTCGCCTCGTGCTGCCACCGACTCGAGGGCGCGAGCAGCCGTCGTTCCCACCGCGATCACCCGCTCGGCGCGCCGACAAGCCTCCATCGTTTCCTCAGGCACCGAGTACCACTCGGTGTGAATCTGGTGTTCGAGCGGGTCGTCGGACGAGATCGGCTTGAACGTGTCGAGACCGACCACCAACTCCACGCGTGCGATCTCTGCGCCGGCCGCGACCACTGCCTCGAGGAGTTCGGGCGTGAAGTGCAGGCCCGCCGTCGGCGCCGCGGCCGATGCTGCGCGCCGCGAGTACACCGTCTGGTACCGCTCACGATCCTCGAGGGTCTTTCTGATGTACGGCGGTAGCGGCATCTCGCCGTGGCGCTCCATGAACGACTCGGGATCGTCGGCAACGATGCGGACCACGAAAGTGTCGCCAGCCTCGGTGCGCTCGCCGATTTCCACCACCGGCTTTCCGAAACGCACCAGCACGTCTCCTGCACGGAGTCGGCGAGCCGGCCGGATCATCGCTTCCCACTCTCGTCGCTCCTCGTCGAGCGCCTCCAACAGGAGCACCTCGGCGGCTCCTCCCGTGCGCTTTTCCAGGCGCAACCTGGCGGGCAACACTCTCGTGTCGTTCACGACCAACAGATCACCGGGACCGAGCAGTGATGCCATGTCGGCAACCACCATGTGGCGACGTTCGTTCGGCTCCAGGGAGACCAAGAGGCGAGCCGAGTCGCGCGGCCAGACCGGTTCTTGGGCGATCAACCGCTCGGGGAGGTCGTAGTCGATCTCCGAGATGTGCACCCTCGCAGGCTACGGGAGCCGAGAACGCTCCAAGTGTTCACGTGCCGCACCCATCGCGATGCGGCCGCGCGGGGTTCGCGCGATGAGACCCTGTTGGATGAGGAACGGCTCGTAGACGTCTTCGATCGTCTCGGGCTGTTCCCCGACCGCGATCGCGAGCGTGGTCAGACCGACCGGTCCTCCCTCGAACTGGTCGCACAAACTGTGCAGGATCGCCCGGTCCACCTTGTCGAGCCCGAGCGAGTCGACACCGAACACCCTCAATGCTTCTTCGGCAGTTGCCTCATCGACGGTGCCGTCACCGCGCACCTCGGCGAAGTCACGCACCCGTCTCAGCAATCGGTTGGCGATTCGCGGCGTTCCCCGGCTGCGTCGTGCGATCTGCATGGCAGCACCTCGGTCGAGCGGAACATCGAGGATAGTTGCGGCACGCACGACGATGTCGTGAAGTTCTGCAGAATCGTAGTAGTCGAGGCGGGCCACCAATCCGAACCGGTCACGCAGAGGGCCGGTGATCATGCCCGTGCGCGTCGTCGCACCCACCAGAGTGAAACCCGGAAGTGACAGCCTGATCGACGATGCGGCCGGCCCCTTCCCCACCACGATGTCGATCTGGAAGTCCTCCATTGCCGGGTAGAGAATCTCTTCGACCGTGCGCGACAACCGGTGGATCTCGTCGATGAACAGAACGTCGCCGTCTGCGAGTTTGGTGAGGATCGCGGCCAGATCGCCGGCTCGCTCGAGCGCCGGGCCACTCGTGACATGCAAGGTCGCGCCCATCTCTGCTGCCACGATGCCTGCGAGAGTGGTCTTGCCGAGCCCGGGTGGTCCGGCCAGGAGAATGTGGTCTGCCGCCTGCGAACGCTGACGAGCCGCACCGAGAACGATGTCGAGATGCTCCTTCAGTTCCCGTTGACCGACGAACTCGTCGAGACTGCGTGGCCTGAGGCCCGTCTCTTCGAGCACCTCCGAATCAGACGCGACCCGGGGCTCGAGGAATTCATCCCGCACGACGCGCTCCCAACAATGCCAGCGCGTCGCGAAGCATCGACTCACTGTCACCAGCCGTTCCCAACTGACGCATCGTGTCGCGGATCTCGTCGGGCGAATAGCCCAGTGCGGACAACGCTTCACGCACATCGGCCGTGGCCGACGGAACACCTCCGTCACCTGTCGTCGCTTCCATGTCGCGCCCGGCAAAGCGCGCCTTCAATTCGATCATGAGACGCTCCGCGGTCTTCTTGCCGACACCCGGCACGACAGTCAACGCAGCGGTGTCGCCGGAGGCGACGATCGACGTGAGAGCGACCGGCGAATAGGTCGACAGGATCGCCATCGCCATCGCCGGCCCCACTCCGTGTGCACCCAGAAGATCGACGAAGAGTTTCTTTTCGACCCTGTCCACGAAACCGAACAGCGCTTCAGAGTCCTCACGTATGTGGTGATGCACGTGCAGGAAGACGGCCGTTCCCGGTTCGAGTTCGACCCACGACGTCGACGTGACCCCGCAGAGATACCCGACACCCGCGACTTCGACGAGCACAGTCGACGGCTCGTGCCGTTCGAGCACCGTTCCGCGGAGACTTCCGATCATCGACGTCCACCTGACGCCGACACAGCGGCTGTGAACGGCGCGACCGAACAGTGACACAGCGCGATGGCGGCGGCATCGGCGGCATCGGCGGGTCTCGGCGGGCGGTCGAGCCCGAGGCGTTTCTGCACCATCGAGGTGACCTGGGCCTTGTCGGCGCCTCCCCACCCGGCGACCGCGCTCTTCACCTGTGACGGGGTGTAGTGAGCGACAGAGCACCCTGCGGTCGATGCCAGTGCGAGGACGATTCCAGAGACCTGACCGACGCTCATCGCCGTGCGGACGTTCGACTGGAAGAAGACCTGCTCGAGCGCCACGGCATGCGGCTCGTGCTCACTCAGCAGAGCTCCGATCTCCCGGTGCATCTCGGCCAGACGGTCTGCCAAGGGGTCGGTCGCCGCTGTCCGCAACACACCCAGTGCCAGGGGCTCGACAACATGTGCATTCTGGGCACGCACGACCGCATAACCACACCGCGTGAGTCCTGGGTCGATTCCCAGCACCACGGTTCCCGTCGATGGAGACTCGGCTCGCATGGATACGAACATATGTTTGACTCTACCGGCAGCCGCCGGCGGAGTCGGTGATCACTCAGGACGCCGACCGGACGGCCTCGACCAACTCCTCGACCGGCCTGAATGTGAGCCCGGCAATTGCCCGGTGGGCGTACCGGATGATTCCCTCGCCGTCCACCACGAACACACTGCGCCGGGGGAAGCCGAGTGGACCGACCGTTCCGTAGAGCGTCGCGACCGACTTGTCGGTGTCGGCGAGCAACGGGAACCCGAATCCGTGTTTGGCCGCGAACTTCTCGTGGCTCTCGATGTCCTGGGCAGAGATCGCCAACACCTGCGCCCCTACCTGGTCGAACGCGGACAGTTCGTTGCTGTACGACGTCAACTGCTTGGTGCACACGGCAGTGTCGTCGCCGGGATAGAACACCACGACCACTGGTCGACCCTTGTACTCCGACAGCGAATACGACCGTCCGCCGGTGCCGGGCAGCGTGAAATCGGGCGCGATGTCGCCGAGCGTGACGGCCATCAGCCGATCTCCTGCATGAGGGATTCGTCGATGTCGAAATTCGAGTACACGTCCTGCACGTCGTCGTTGTCCTCGAGTGCATCCATGATGCGAAGGATATTGCGTGCGTCGTCGGGATCGTCGACATCGATCGAGGTCGACGACACCATGGTGTTCTCCGCCGCCACGACTGCGATTCCGGCCGAATCGAGCGCGTCACGCACGTCCCACACCTGAGACGGATCCGACAGGACCTTCCATGAATCTCCGTCGCGCTCGACGTCGTCTGCGCCGGCCTCGAGCGCGGCCGCCATCACGGTGTCCTCGTCGAGAATTCCGTCGACGAGGATCACTCCGCGTCGGGCGAATTGCCACGACACTGCGCCGGGTTCGGCCAGCGAGCCGCCGAACTTCGTGAAGATGCTGCGCACGTCGGATGCCGCCCGGTTGCGGTTGTCGGTCAGGACGTCCACGAGCATCGCGACCCCTCCGGGCGCATACCCCTCGTAGGTGATCGCCTCGTAATTCGTGCCGTCGTTCTCGCCCACCCCGCGCTTGACGGCCCGATCGATGGCATCTTTCGTCATCTGGGCAGCTTTGGCCTTCTGCACCATGGTGCGCAGCGTGGCGTTGGCATCGACGTCGCCGCCACCTGCTCGTGCTGCCACTTCGATCTGCCTCGCGAGCTTGGCGAAGAGCTTGCCGCGGGCTTTGTCGGCCGCACCCTTCTTGTGCTTGATGGTGGCCCATTTGGAGTGTCCCGACATGGCTAGACGCTGTCCTTTCGTGAGTTCGACGCGGCGACGTCGCGCCGCTCGATTCCGGCATTCGTCAAGAAGTGGTCGTGCACCCGCAGATCACCGGCAAGCTCGGGATGGAACGAAGCTGCCATCACATTGCCTTGACGTACCCAGACCGGTTCGTCTCCGATCGTCGCGAGAACGTCGACGCTCGGCCCGGTCCGCTCGATGCGCGGGGCACGGATGAAGACCGCGTGGAACACACCGACAGCAGTGTCGATGTCAGCCTCGAAGGAGTCGACTTGGCGGCCGAAGGCGTTGCGTCTGACGGAGATGTCGATCGCGCCGAACGACATCTGGTCGCTCCGTCCGTCGAGGATCTCCGATGCGAGCAGAATCATGCCTGCGCACGTACCGAACACGGGCATCCCGTCGACGATTCGTTCGGCGATCGCGGTCGTCAGACCTGCAGACTCGATCAGTTGCGACATGGTGCTCGACTCGCCTCCAGGAATGACGAGAGCAGACACCGCGGCCAGGTCGGACACGTTTCGCACCTCAGACGTGTCGCAGCCGAGACGCGAGAGGCATTCAGCGTGGGCCGCGAACGCCCCTTGCAGTGCCAAGACACCTACCGTGTCCACCTGGAGGCCTCGCAGACACCGTTGTCACCAACCGCGGTTGGCGAAACGCTGCTCAGGGATCAATTCGTCGATGCCGATTCCGGTCATCGGAGCCCCGAGACCACGGCTGACCTTGGCGAGCACATGAGGGTCGCGGAAGTGCGTCGTTGCCTCGACGATGGCACGGGCTCTCGGCGCGGGATCGTCGCTCTTGAAGATCCCCGACCCGACGAACACCGCCTCTGCGCCGAGTTGCATTGCGAGAGCAGCATCGGCGGGGGTTGCGATGCCACCGGCACAGAAGATCGGCACTGGGAATCGACCGGTCTCGGCGAGCTCCTGTACCAACGGCAGCGGCGCCTGCAGCCGCTTGGCCCACTCGAAGAGTTCAGCCGAATCGGCCTGGGTGATCTTCCTGATGTCACCGAGAATCGAACGAAGGTGCCGAACCGCCTCGACAATGTTGCCGGTTCCTGCTTCACCTTTCGACCGGATCATCGCGGCACCCTCGGACACTCGCCGCAGAGCCTCTCCGAGGTTGGTCGCACCGCACACGAACGGCACGGTGAACGCGAACTTGTCGATGTGATGTGTCTCGTCGGCAGGTGTGAGGACCTCCGACTCGTCGACGAAGTCGACTCCGAGAGCCTCGAGAATCTGCGCCTCGACGAAGTGTCCGATGCGCGCCTTGGCCATCACCGGAATTCGGACGGTCTCCTTGATTCCCTCGATCATCTCTGGATCGCTCATTCGTGCGACGCCGCCGTCGCGACGGATGTCGGCCGGCACTCGCTCGAGTGCCATCACCGCGACCGCTCCAGCATCTTCTGCGATCTTGGCTTGTTCAGGGGTGACGACGTCCATGATCACGCCACCCTTGAGCATTTCGGCGAGACCACGCTTGACGCGGTCGGTCCCACGTGACGAAGCGCCGTTGGCAGATGCACCGTTGGAAGACATGGCGACAGCGTACCGAGCGACCTGCGCCGGCAGTCAGTTCATCAGGCGACGGGACTCAACGTGGCCGATCGATGATCAGAGTGCCGGCCACTTGACGGTCTTCGGGTCGACCCCAGGGTCGACCTGTGCGAACACGTTCTTCGAGGCGACCTCGATCCACGAATTGCCAGGGGTCAGGCGCACCACGGCTCCGGCCGCGTCGCGCAACAGGTACGGGTCGGCGGCCTTCGGACGCGACCACGTGACAGGGATCACGGCACCGTCCGTGAGCACGAATCCACTCCCGTTGCCGGTGGTGTCGGCGTGCGGACTCTTGCGGTCGGCCTTGCTGCGGACATAGGTGTGATACAGCACCAGCACGTTCTTGGCCGAGATTTGCGAGCCGTCAGACTCGTGTGGTTCGAGTTCACCCTTGTTGTTCTGCATGAAGCGCACGAACGCGCCGGTCGCCGCATCCCACTTCCAGTACACCTTGATTCCGAACATCTGGATCTTTCCGCCGTCGACAGGTGACGCAGTGGCAGGACGCGCGTCACTGGGTCCGCGATACGAGAACTGCTGCACCGGCGGGCCGGCGTCTTCGGGAGTCAACGTCCACAGGTTCGTCGTCTTGGCATAGAGATTGTGCGGGGCCTTGCGGGTCTTCTCGCGGTAGTAGCCCCCCTTGCCCTTCGACGCCGAGTGACCGACGTTGACGAGTGTGCTCGCGTTGACGGCGCGAGTGACCCTCGCGTTGCCGCCGCTCCATGCGAACAACGGCCTGTTCATCGAGGCGAGCATGTCGATGTCTTGCGTGCGTCCCGAACGGATCGGACCGACAGGGTCGCTGCCCTGACTGTGGAACACAGCTGCAAAACGGGTGGTTCCCTCGACGTTCTCTTCGAACACGATGTCGGCCTTGTTCAAACCAGCCTGCGGACGTGCCGAGGGATGGTTGTCGATCTTGACCGCCAGCGCGACGCGTTGAGCCGCAGCCTCGTCGGTGACCGGAAGCCCTGTCAACGGGTAGACCGGGCCGGCTTCCGTCGACCCCGGAACGGTCGTGTCGTCACCCGATGCAACCGCATCGGACGAGGATCCTCCCCCTCCGCACGCGGAAGCCAAGAGAGACAAAAGGGCGAGCCCGGCGACGGCTCGACGGGTACGAAGTGTTGCCATTGTCAGATCTCCTTGCAGAGTGCAATCCGGTCCGCCAGGGGCGGATGGAACAACTCCACATTAGGAAAGCCCGGGTCTCTCGTGGCGTCATCGTCGATCGGTGCAAACGCCAGCGGCGCCATGACCTGCGGCACCGAAACGGCTCGACCCGACGCAGGAAAGTCTCGCAACTTCTCGAGCGCCGAGACCATTGCGGGCGGATACCTGGTCATGCGGCATGCCGCGACGTCGGTCGTATGCACGATCGTCGGCTCGAGCAGCCGCCCGACGAGCCAGGTAGCGGCGAATCCGAGACCGAACCGACGGAGCACGGTGGCCGCTGTCAGCACAGAAGCCGTGAGCGCGGCGTCTCCCGACCTCAACCTCACCAGCAGGTGTGCGAGCACCGCCTCGTTCTCCATTCGGTCCCACGCCGTCGTCGCCCCTTCGGACACCACGATGACGCCGGTGGTGTCGTCCGAGGCCAGCACCATGGCAAAGGGACGGTCGCCCGCGCAGACTCTCAACTCCGGACGCGACACGCCGGACACCAGAGCGAGACCGTCTACAAGGTTGACGAGCCTTGCGTGACGTGCCGTGTCGACCGGATCCGACGCGAACGAAGCCAACAGTCGGCGGTCAGGCGCGGTCGTGGCCGACCGCACTGCGACGAGAGCTGCACCAGCCACAACCAGTGCGGCAACCAATGCGGTGACGAGATTCACGGTGACGAACACCACGACGAACACGACCAAGGCCGGCGCGACCCACAGTGTCAGCAAGAACCTGCCGAGGAACGAACGCCGACGCTCGACCGACACGAGAGGGTCAGCACTCCTGGATGCCTTGTCGTCGACGATGTCAGTCATTTCAGTCGCTTCCCCTCACGCCTCGGCCGACGTTACTGCTGCGTGATTCTCGAGCGCCGCAGCAGTCGCCCTTCGAAGCGCTTCAGCATACGTGGCATACCGACGCCGGCGAGGCTCTCCGACTCCATTGCGAGTGCACGTTCGTAGATGCCGATGTACCGATCGGCGAGGGAGTCCATCGAGAATGATTCGGCGTGCACGAGACCGTTCTGCGTGAGGGTCGTCGCGAGTCGCGGGTCGGTCAACGCGCGGGCCAGCGCCGAAGCAAGTCCGCGCGCATCGCCCGGCTCGACGAGGAGGGCCGTCTCGCCGTCGGTTGCGACGTTCATGTAGCCGTCGATCTTGCTCGCCACCACCGGCGTACCAGCGGCCATCGCCTCGAGCAACACGACGCCGAACGATTCGCCCCGCAACGAAGGAGCACAGAACACCGACGCGCGTCGGAGTCGATCGAATTTCTCGTCGTCGTCGATGCGCCCGAGCCACTCGATGCGACGGTCATGGCCGTGCTTCAACTTCAACTCCGCAGTCTCCGGTCCGTCCGACGCCACCCACAGGCGCACGTCTGCCGGCATCATCGCGAATGCGTCGAGCAGCACGCCGAGCCCCTTGCGCGGTTCGTGTCGACCGATGAAGAAGATCGAGTTCTCACTCCTCGGTGCACCTCCGCCGACGTGCCGACCCAGTTCGATCCCGTTGAACAGCACTTCGTAGTCGCCGCCGATGTATCGGTGTGCGAGTTCCACAGCGTCCTTGGAGACTGCGACACGGATGTCGATCCGATTGGCGATGCGAGTCAGTTGACGCGAAAAGGCGCGATAGGCACCCGAGTCTCCGGCCGAGTGGAACGTGGCCACGACCGGAGCCATCTTGACGAAGAGGGCAGTCAGCGACGGACCCGGCACCAGAGGTTCATGCAGGTGCAGCACGTCGAAGGCCTCGTCGTTGAGGGCACGAATCGTGCGAAGCGCGGCGGACGCGTCCGGAGCGAGAGGCGCGACGGATCCGTTGATCGAGGTCGGAAGGCTGTTGCCGAGCGGTGTGACGAAAGGATCCGGGGGCGGTCCGTCACACGGACCGAGGACCCGCACTTCATGACCCTTGGCGCGGAGACTCCGGGCGAGACCCAACACTTGCTGCTGCACCCCACCGGGGATGGTGAGACTGTAGGGACTCACCATCCCGATTCGCAGCATGCGCACTACGGTACCGGCATGCCATCGACACAATCATCCTTTCGTCCTGCACTCAGCGTCGTCGCCACTGCCGGCAAGCGGCGGGCCATCATCGAACTGGCCGGCGAAGCCGAGCGACGCGGATTCGCCGGACTCGCATGTCCGAGCCTCGGCGGAACCATGGGACTGTGTGTTTCGTTGGCGCACGAAACGACGACGATTCCGTTCTGGACATCGATCCAACCGATCTACTACAGCCACCCGGTCGAAGCCGCGAACACGGTGGCCCACATACACGAGATCTCCGATGGACGCTTCCGTTTCGGCATCGGAGTCAGCCACGGTCCGGTGGTTCAACGACTCGGTGTGGCGACCGGCAAGCCTCTGTCGGACATCGCCGACTATGTGTCTGCGATGCGGGCAAACGAGCGATTCGGCGGTGCACTACCTCCGGTGTGGCTCGCCACACTGCGCGACAAGATGCTGGCCCTCGCCGCAGAGATCTCCGACGGCGCCATCTGGGCCAATGCGTCGCTGTCACACATGACCGCGCAACTCGACCGGGTCCCCGCCGCTCGCCGCGCAGGATTCGAGTTGTGGAACATGGTGCCGGTCGTCATCGACGATGACGTCGAGGCAGCCCGTGCGGTGAACAGGCGCACGTTGACCGGCTACGTCTCGCTCCCCAACTACCGCAACTATTGGCGGGCAGCCGGATACGACGACGAGATGAACGCCATCGAAGCGGCACTGGCTGCGGGCGAAAAGGATCGCCTGCCGTCGCTGATGTCGGACGCTTGGCTCGACGACAACACGATCAGCGGGTCGGCGTCGGTCGTGCGTGACCGTCTTGCTGAGTGGGCTTCGACAGGAGTACAGCCAATCGCGGTCATGTCGTCGACGAGCGGTGGCCAAGCCAAGGCCATCGGTGAGCTGTTCGCCGCCTACGACTCCTGAACCTCTCCGCCGCCCCGTCGGAGATCTTTCGTCGAACCTGTCCAACCCGGATCACTGGGCCAGTTCGGCTGGAAGAGGTGCCACTGGTCGGGGGCACGCCTGATCAACATCTCGAGTTCGTCAGCCAAGAGCGCCGTGCCCGAGGTGACGTCGTCACGCAGACGACCGGATCTCTCGAGTTTCAGCGGTGGCCGCACCACTCCGTGGTGACCGTCGACCCGGTCCGTGAAGTACACGGCAGTCGGCAACACAGCCGCTCCGGTTCGAAGTCCGAGCATCGCGGGACCAGCCGGCAATGTGGTCACTTCGCCGAAGAACTCGACGGGAATTCCGTTGCCGCCGATGTCACGGTCGCACAACAGGCAGACCACCTCGTTGCGCGAGAGCGCAGCCGCCACCTCGCCGGCCGCGGATGGACCCAACGGAACCACATTCATGCCGAGATCGCGCCGCAAGCCGACGAACCATTCGAACAACTCCACAGGCTCGAGAGGCTCGACGACCACCGTCAGCCGGTGCCCTTTGTCGCCCATCCAGCGTCCAGCCCATTCCCAACCACCGAGATGCGGCAACGCCAAGATGACGCCGCGTCCGGCGTCGAGGCCTTGCTCGATGTTGTCGTAGCCGTCGACCGTGAACATCCGGTCGACGTACCGACGCGACAGTGACGGCAAGCGGAAGCTCTCTGCGTAGTACCGCAGGTAACTGTCGAATGCGCGCTGCGACGCACGACGCAGGGCGAATCCGCTCAACGACGGATCGACCCGTCGCAGGTGTCGCTCGATCATCTCTCGTCGACCGGGCTGAGTGAGCGCGACACCGGGAGCGAGCAACGACAATGTCCCCCGGGCGACGACGGCCGGGGTCGCCCGGGCGACCAACGAACTGATCTTGTATCCACCGACCGTGAGCGCGCCGGCCACACCGCCACCAGGCCGTCTCTGCTCGTCCATCGTCATCCGAGACGCTGACGACGACGCTGACGGGCGTGCACCGACAGTTGACGTCTTGAGGCACGAGCACTGTGACGCGACATCTTGCGCACCTGGCGCACCTCGCGACGCGCGAGGGTGAAGGCCGAGACTTCTGCCTGGCGCCACACCAACACGAAACGCTGCACTGCAGTGATCGCGGTCAGAACCAGCATGAGCCACATGACAGGAAGAAGCAGAACGTCGAACAGCAGACCGGCACACAGCACGATGATCCGTTCGGCTCTCTCCATCAGGCCGCCCTTGGCGTGCAGGCCGAGGGACTCCGCTTTCGCACGCTGGTACGAGATGAGTGACGACACACCCATGACGGCCATCGGCACGAGCGCGGTGTGCGCACTTTCGGTCGACGCGAAATACCAGGCGACACCGCCGAACAGGAGTGAATCGGTGAGTCGGTCGACCACAGAATCGAAGAACGCGCCCCGTTGGCTCGCAGAATCCGACGCCTTGGCCACGGCACCGTCCAACATGTCGGGCAGGGCTGCCAGGATCACGAGCACGAGACCGACCTGCAGTGAGCCCCGAGCGATGGCGACGGCCGCTGCGACAGCGAACAGGATTCCCAGGATCGTGAGTTGGTCGGCGGTCATCCCGGCCCGACGGATCGCGGACCCGACGGGCTTCACTGCCCGCTCGATCGGTGCACGGAATCGGCCGTCGAACATCGTGCTGACGCTAGTTGACGCTACGACAGTTCGCTGTCACGCGGGTTCGTTGTCACGAGGGTTGTCTTCGACCAGTACTTCCACAACTTCACCGTCGACGGCATCGACGAGCACGAGTCCGCGTTTCGACGGCGGCTCCTCGGTCGAGTAACAGAAGATGCGCCACGTGGGTCTGCTGCGGAGGCCGCGCCACACCTGCTGCGCCGACGCATGTCCGACCGCGAAGCCGACCGCTCGCGTCGCTCGCACGAGCGCCTCTGCCTCGTCGATCTTCATTCTCCAGCCGCTCGTGAGACTCATGATCGAGACGAATCCGAGGACTGCCGCGGCGATCCCGAACCCGGATCCGACGGTGCCGTCACCGCCGTCACGTTGGGTCGACCATGCCACGGCGCACCCGACCGCACAGACGGCATAGAGCACCCCCGGGATACGACGGCGACTGTTGTCGGGAAAGTCGCGCGGGCCGAGGTTGTCGACCGCGTTCAAGTCGTCGGGCAGGACATCTCTGATCTCGTCGCTCATCGCAGACCGTCACTTTCGTGGTTGGAGGATTCATCGTGCCGAGCGGGCCATGCCTGTCGCACCCTCGTCGCGGTCTCGACGAGTGGCTCCGGCAACGTCCGGGTGTTGGCGACGGCCGTCATGAAATTCGCATCACCCTCCCATCTCGGTACCACGTGTACGTGCAGATGCTCCGAGATGCTTCCCCCGGCGGACGCCCCGAGGTTGATACCGACGTTGAGAGCGGTCGGATTGTGTGACGCTTTGAGAGCGGTCACGGCATCGGTGACCGTGCTCCACAATTCGGACGACTCCTCCGCTGTCAATTGATCGAGATCCGCCACTTCCCGGTACGGCAACACGAGCAGGTGGCCCGACGCGTACGGGAACGCATTCAAGATCGCGAACACGGTGCGACCACGGTGCACGATGTGGGTCTCGACGTCGTCGAGACCCGACCCGAGAATGCGGGTGAACACCGAACCAGGGCCCTCTGACGACAGTCCGTCGTTGTGCCCGCGCACGTACGCCGAACGCCATCCGTTCCAGAGACGGTCGAGTGTCACCGCGCAACGTCCGTCGTCGCGGCCGCGACCTCGGAACGGAGACGCGCGACGAAGTCGAGGAACGGGACATCACGTTCGACTTCGCCACCCCGCGGGTTGTCGCCGACCGTGCCGGCCGCGACGTCGGTGTCCCCGACGACCAACACATGAGGAATCTTCTCCACCTTGGCGTTGCGGATGCGTTTTCCGAGCTGTTCGTCGGAGTGGACCACGTCGACCCTGAAACCTTCGGCGCGCAACCTCGCGGCGACCGAGTCGGCATAGGTCTGGTGGGAATCAGCCACGGGAAGCACCCGAACCTGCACCGGCGCGAGCCACGTCGGGAAGGCACCGGCGTAGTGCTCGAGCAACACGCCGAAGAATCGCTCGATCGATCCGAAGAGCGCCCGGTGCAGCATGATCGGCCTGTGCATGGCCCCGTCTGCACCCCGGTACTCGAGGTCGAAGCGCTCGGGATTGTTGAAGTCGGCCTGGATCGTGCTCAACTGCCACTTGCGCCCGATCGCGTCGCGCACGTCGATGTCGATCTTCGGTCCGTAGAACGCGGCGTCCCCTTCTTTCACCTTGTAGGGCAGGCCGTGCCGGTCGAGTGCCTCGCGAAGCGCGGCCGTCGCCTTCGCCCAGATCTCGTCGGTACCGACCGACTTGTCAGGGTCGCGCGTCGAGAGATTGAACTCGAAGTCGTCGAAGCCGAACCTGCGGAGCACCGAGAGCACGAAGTCGAGCAACGAGGCGATCTCGTCGGCCATCTGCTCCTCGGTGCAGAAGATGTGACTGTCGTCCTGTGTGAAGCCACGGATCCTCAAGAGTCCGTGCAGAGTGCCAGCCCGCTCGTAGCGGTACACGTTGCCGAGTTCGAACAGACGCAGTGGTAGTTCGCGGTAACTGCGCTGGCGCCCGCCATAGATGAGACAGTGCATCGGACAGTTCATCGGC
Source organism: uncultured Bifidobacterium sp. (assembly GCA_964416135.1). Classification (GTDB taxonomy): domain Bacteria; phylum Actinomycetota; class Acidimicrobiia; order Acidimicrobiales; family Ilumatobacteraceae; genus UBA2093. The sequence goes on along the minus strand of CAYQCU010000002.1, from coordinate 153,701 downwards.
TTCATGTAGTACGTGCCGTTGTCCATCTCCATCGGCGGGTACATGCCGTCGGCGTAGTAACCGAGGTGACCAGACTTCGCGAAGAGATTCGCGTTCGCCAGGTGCGGCGTGTAGACGAACTGGTAGTCACCCTCGAGGTGACGTTGCCGGCTGTAGTCCTCCATGATCTTGCGCACGATGGCACCTTTCGGGTGCCACACGGCCAACCCCCCACCGAGCTCGGAAGGGAACGAGATCAAGTCGAGTTCGTTCGCGAGCCGGCGGTGATCGCGCTTGGCCGCCTCCTCGAGACGGTGCAGGTGCTCCTTGAGCGCCTTGTCGCTCTCCCACGCCGTTCCGTAGATTCGTTGCAGCATCGGGCCCTTTTCGTCGCCGCGCCAGTACGCACCGGCGACCTTCTGCAACGCGAAGTGACCCAGTCGACCCGTGCTCGGCACGTGCGGACCACGACAGAGATCAACGAAACCCTCGCTGTTGCGGTAGACGCTCACAGTCCCGTCTCCGGTTGAAGCTTCACCGGCGTCGTTGTTGTCGGCTTCACCCGACGTCACACGACGGATGATCTCGCACTTGTAGCGCTGGTCTGCGAACAGTCGGAGCGCTTCCTCGGGATCGACCTCGGAGCGCTCGAACGGCTGGTCGGCACGCACGATGTCGCGCATCTTCTGTTCGATCGCGCTCAGGTCGTCCTCGGTGAAGGTTCGGCCACCGGGCAGCTCGAAGTCGTAGTAGAAGCCGTCCTCGATCGCAGGACCGATCGAGAACTGGGCACCCGGAAACAGAGCGAGCACTGCCTGGGCCAGCACGTGTGCAGTGGAGTGACGCAACACGTGGCGTCCTTCCTCGCTGTCGGTGGTGACCACCGCGACCGTCGCGCCGTCGGGAAGAGGAGCCTTGAGGTCCACCTCGGCACCGTCGACGACTGCGGCGACAGCCGACTTGGCGAGACGCGACCCGATCGCAGCGGCGAGGTCAGCAGCGGTGGCTCCGGGTTCGAGCACCCGGGCGCTTCCGTCCGGGAGGGTGACAGTGACCTGCGACATGGCGCTTCATTGTACGGAGCGCGCAACCGCGCCCTGCGTCCATTTGGATGCTCAACGCGTGTTCTGCGTCATTTCCCGCTCGACACGGGGTCGTTGCGGCCGATGGTGGCCGTGTCGGTCGTGATCGACTCCGATTTCTTCGACGCGTAGACGTTCCGATACTGCTGACCGGTGAGTTCCCTGATCTCGAACATCAACTCGTCGGTGATCTCCCGAAGCACCATGTGGTCGTGGTCACGATCTGCGTATCGTGCGAGGTCGATCGGGCGCCCCACCCGGAACGACACTTCACGGAAGAACTTCGGCATCACCTTGTCGGGCGGCTGAATCTCCCGCGTTCCCACGATGCCGACGGGAATCAACGGGCAGCCCACCTTGAGCGCGAGCCGCGCGGCCCCTGTGTGTCCTTTGTAGAGCATTCCGTCCCGGCTCCGGGTTCCCTCCGGAAAGATTCCGAACAACTCACCGCGTCGCAGCACTTGTTCAGCCGCGTCCAGCGCGGCGGTGCTCCGCTCGCCACCTGACCGGTCGATCGGAATCATGCCGAGCATCGGGAACAACCGTCTCGTCTTCCAACTGTCGAGGTACTCGGCCTTGCCGACGAAACTCACGTTGCGTCCGGCGAGCAGCATCGTGAACGCCGAGTCGAGGAAGCTCACGTGGTTGGGACAGAGAACAGCAGGCCCAGATCGTGGGATGTTGTCGAATCCGTCGAGCCGAAAACGCCACAGTGTCCGTGCAACCGGGCGCAGTACGGCACGCGCCCGCTGCTGAGCCTTCCCTGCTCCCGCGTATTGCGCGGACGAACCTTCCAGGTTGTCGGCGACGGGTCCCATGCGCGCGCAGAATAGCCCTGATTTCCGACTGTGGAAACGGGCCCACCAATCCGAAACAAATTGTTCAGCGGAGCCCGATGGGGCGCTCGAGGAACACTCCCAGCAGGGCGGCGGCGGCAGACACGTCGATGCCGCTCGCGGCGGCCTCGTCGATCACCTCGACTGCCGTCGGCGTGTCCAGATCATCGTCCAGCGCCGCGCGTACGTCGTCGAGGACGTGTCCGGAGTCACCACCGACACATGCACGCCACGACTCGAGACGGGTGTCGTTCCTCGGCATCAGATCCTCGTCCCACGACCATTCCGTGCGATACGAGTGTTCGAGGACCGCGAGTCGGATCACCCGAGGGTCCCATTCGGTGCGCAACTTGTCGACGAAGACGAGATTTCCCAGGCTCTTCGACATCTTGTGCCCGTCCTTGAAGACCATCGCCACGTGCATCCAGTGACGCACGAAGGGTGACCCTGTCGCAGCTTCCGACTGCGCCCGCTCGCATTCGTGGTGGGGAAATATCAGGTCGCTCCCGCCACCGTGGAGGTCGATGGTCTCCCCCAGTTCTCGCAACGCGAGCGCCGAACACTCGATGTGCCAGCCGGGTCGGCCGGGACCCCACGCAGCGTCCCACGACGGTTCGTCGTCGGCTGACGGGTGCCACAGCACGAAGTCGAGAGGGTCACGCTTGTGCGGGTCGTCGACGTTGCCGCCTCGTTGGCGTGCGATCTCGATCATCGTGTCGCGGTCGAGATGGGACACCGTCCCGAACTCGGGAAAACGCGACACGTCGAAGTAGACCGATCCACCCGACTCGTAGGCGAAACCCCGGTCGAGCACCATGCCGATGAATCCTCTGATGTCGGGAATCGCCGACGAGGCCCTGGGGGTCGCATACACGTCCAGAGCATCGAGTGCCTCCATGTCACGGTTGAACCGCGCTTCCTCTCCTGCCGCCAGGTCGAGGTAGTGCACGCCGAGTTCACGGGCCTTGGCAAAGAGTGGATCGTCGACGTCGGTGACGTTGCGCACGCAGCGCACCTCGTGCCCCAGGTCGATCAACCTCCGCTGCAACACGTCGTAGAACAGGAATGTCGCGGCATGTCCGAGATGTGTCGCGTCGTACGGCGTGATTCCGCACGTGTACATGGTCACGAGTGGCCCCGGCTCGAACGGCACAACCTCACGGCGTGCCGTGTCGTAGAGCCGCATCATCGGGTCAGGACTCCGCTCGGGGATCCCTCTTGATCCCCGTCAGCTTGGGTGCAACTCGTGTCTTGTAGCGCACGTTCAACTGCAACAGCACAGCAGTGAAGGCCTCGATCGCGGTCGCGTTCGACAACTCGCCCGCATCGAGCGGCCTCACTCCGGGAATGCGCGACGAGATCTCCATTGCGAGACGTGTCGCCTCGACGTCGTCGGAACAGATCAAGACGTCGCTGTCGATCGGCGCACCGAGGTGTCCGAGTTCCTTTGCAGGCAAGTGATGGAACGCGGCAACGACACGGCACTCGGGCACCGCCGCCTGGACGTGGGCCGCCACGCTCCCGCGCGGGGGAACCAACGGTTGAAACTCGTGACCGACACGCACCAACGCGTTCGCCATCGAGATCACGACCTTGCCCCGCAGCAGACCGATGTGCTCCTGCGCTGTGGTCGCCGCACCGTCCCACGGAGTGGCAAGGACCACCACATCGCACCCGGCGGCGGCGGCGTTGTCCCCTGCCTGGAGCGGAAGATTCAGATCGGGCCACTTCTCCCGCAACCCGTCACACACTTCGAGGGCCCGGTATCGCGACCGCGAGCCGATCACGACGTCATAACCCACCGAAGCGAGCCGAGCACCGAGGGCACTTCCCGCTGGTCCTGTGCCTCCGAGTATTCCAATGCGCACTCCGAGAGCCTTACACACCGGGGTGCCCCGAACTACGGTCGAGGGGCATGGGACTCCTCGAGGGCAAGAGAATCGTCGTCACAGGTGTGCTCACCGATGCGTCACTGGCATTTCGTGTTGCACAACTCGCTCAACGCGAAGGGGCGACGGTGGTCCTGACCGGAGCAGGCCGTGGCCTGTCTCTGACCCAACGGACCGCTCGACGCCTCGACACTCCGTGCGAGGTGTTCGAATTCGACGTCACCAACCCGGCGCACGTGGAGTCGGTGCGTGAGTCGGTGCGCACACACATCGGCGGTGTCGACGGGGTCCTTCATTCGATCGGTTTCGCTCCCGAGGTGTGCCTCGGCGACGATTTCCTCGCCGCACAGTGGAGCGACGTCTCCGTCGCGGTGGAAGTGTCGGCGTACTCGCTGAAGACCCTGGTGGACGCCTTCGGTCCGTTGATGGATCGCGGAGCCTCGATCGTGGGGCTCGACTTCGACAATCGCGTGGCCTGGCCCGCCTACAACTGGATGGGAGTTGCGAAGGCGGCGCTCGAGTCGGTGAACCGCTACCTCGCCAAGGAACTCGGTCCGCGCGGCATCAGGTGCAACCTGGTGGCGGCAGGTCCGATTCGTACGATGGCCGCCAAGTCGATCCCCGGTTTCAAGATGTTCGAGGACGTCTGGGACACCCGTGCGCCGCTCGGCTGGGACATCAACGATTCTCTGCCCGTCGCCAAAGCCGTCGTTGCACTCATGTCGGACTGGTTCCCCTCCACCACCGGTGAACTGATCCACGTCGACGGCGGTTACCACGCCATGGGTGCCTGAGCGGTGCCCAACCGGCTCGGCGATGCGACGTCGCCGTACCTTCGCCAACACCGCGACAACCCTGTCGACTGGTGGACGTGGTGCGACGAAGCTTTCGACGACGCACGCCGGACCGGACGACCCGTGTTGTTGTCGGTCGGCTATTCGGCCTGTCACTGGTGCCACGTGATGGCACACGAATCCTTCGAGGATCCGGCAACGGCCGAGATCATGAACGAGTTGTTCGTGAACATAAAGGTCGACAGGGAGGAACGCCCGGATGTCGACTCCGTCTACATGGACGCCGTACAGGCCCTCACCGGTCGCGGCGGCTGGCCGATGACGGTGTTCCTGACACCGGAGGGCGAACCGTTCTACGGCGGCACCTACTGGCCACGCGAGGCATTCCAGCGTCTTCTCCACGCAGTCGACGACGCCTGGCGCAATCGTCATGACGAACTCCGCCAGAACGTGGACGCCCTCGTGGAGGTCGTCTCGAGAACGGCGCGCGTGGCGCCGGCTGTCGGGTACGACGCCGTCACGCTGCTGAGAGCGACGGTCTCGGCGCTCGCATCATCGTTCGACACTGCGTGGGGGGGTTTCGGATCGGCACCGAAGTTTCCGTCCACCTTCGGCCTCGACCTCGTGACCAGGGCACACGTCGAACGCCGCGACCCCGACACTGCCCGCATGGTCGTCGAGAGCCTGGATGCGATGTCGTCGGGCGGAATGTGGGACCACATCGGCGGGGGTTTCTCCCGCTACAGCGTCGACGACAAGTGGCTCGTACCGCATTTCGAGAAGATGCTCTACGACCAGGCCCTCTTGTTGCGCATCTACGCGAGGTCATGGCAGGTGTTCGGACATGAACGACATCTCCGCATCGCCGAAGAAATCGTGTCGTACGTGCTCGAATGCCTCACTGACCCGGCCGGCGGTTTCTATTCGGCCGAAGACGCCGACTCGCTCGACGAGAACGGACATTCCGAGGAGGGCGCCTTCTACACGTGGACCCCGGACGAAGTGAGAGCTGTGCTCGGCGACGATGCCGAGGCAGCCCTGGCGTGGTGGGACATCACCGACACCGGGAACTTCGAGGGACGGTCGATCCCCAACCGACTCACGGCACGAGACGGGGTGATTCGCCCTCCTGAGATCGAACGTGCCCGTGCCGCATTGAAGATGCACCGCGCACGACGCCCGCGCCCCGGACTCGACGACAAGGTGCTCACCGAGTGGAATGCCATGTTCCTCGCCTCGCTCTGCGAAGCGGCCGCAGCAACGAAACGTTCCGATTGGCGCGAAGCCGCAGTCCACAACGGAAGATTCCTGCTCGACAACCTGCGTGACGGCGACGGCCGGTGGATGCGCAGCTGGATGGCGCATCCGACACCACTCGCCTCGCACACTGCCGTCGCACACGACCTTGCGCACGTCGCCGATGCCATGACCCGGCTCTACGAACTGACGGGCGACCACGAATGGCTTGACGCAGCCGTCGACGCAGCCGACCAACTCGTGACCCACCACTGGGACGACCGCAACCTCGGATTCTTCACCGTCGCCGACGATGCCGAGCAACTCCTCGCGCGCCAGAAAGACCTGATGGACAACGCAACCCCGTCGTCGAACTCGGCCGCCGCCTCCGCATTGTTCCGTCTGGCCGCGCTCTCTGGACGCGACGATCTCGCAGATCGAGCGCGCGACACCCTCCGGCTGCTCGCCACTGTCGCGCCGTCGGCGCCGACTGCATTCTGCAACGCACTCGGGGCGATCCACATGGTGGCCGAGGGTCTCACCGAAGTCGTGATCCCCGGCGACCGGCCCGACCTCGTCGACGTGTGTTCAGAGAGATGGCGACCGAACTGTGTCGTGGCACACGGTGCACCCCGAGCGGGACCGTTGTGGGAGGGACGCACCGAAGGGCACGCCTATGTCTGTCGGGACGGAGCCTGTCGCCTCCCGGTGTCGACCACCGACGACCTGAGACGAGAACTCAGCGAGAACTGTTTCGGGGGCTGATCACCAGCGGCCGCGGCGCACCACGTCGGCCACCTGACGACGCGGCCGCGATGCACTGCGACCAGGTCTGTCACCTTCGGCTGCACGATGACCGACGGCCACCACGCCGAGGATCTGCACCGAGTCAGGGATGGCGAACTCCCGCCGGAGTTCCTCTTCGTTCGCGTGCGCGAAGAAGACCGCACCGAGCCCGGCATCTTCGAGTGCCAGCAGAAGGGTCATCGTCGCAAACGATGCATCAACGGTCCAGTAGGGCGCCGGCCATGCATCGAGCTCCTGACCCAGGCCTGTCGCAGCCTTGTCCGGCTCCGAATACCGAGCCAGATACGCACCAGGATCAGCGGTCACGATCGCCATGAACGGCGCCCGGAGCAACCCTGCAAAGGCGAATGATCCTCGCTTGGCCTCCGGAAGTGCCACGGCCCAGTAACGCGCGGTGTCGTCACCTTCGAGACAGACCAACGACCAACCCTGCGACTTGCCTGCACTCGGTGAACGTAGTGCCAGATCGACACACGTCTCGATGACGGAAGCATCGATCGGCTCACCGGTGAACGAACGCACCATGCGACGCCGCCGGACGACGTCGGCAAAATTCATGGCGTCAGCTGCGTGCGCCGAGTTTGACGAGGCTCTCAGCCATCGTCCAGCCGTGCACGATGAGCGCCCCACCCTTCTTGGCGTTGACCGGAGAGAACAACTCGATCACGTCGGGCGAGATCTTCTCGGGTTTCGCACTCTCGTAGTCGATGAACCCGCTGTGACCGGCCGTCTTCACGACGAAGGTCTTTTCGTCGTAGTTCGGTTCGACTCCGAATCGCTTCGCCAGACGGCGGCCCCACGCTCGTTCTTCTCCGACGGCACGGTGTCCGTTGCGCGGGATGATCTCGGTGAGCGACTTGAACGCGTCCATTCCGTCTGGAGCCACGAACCGACTCCCCACCACCACGTCCTCGTCGGGGAAAGCCATCAGTGCGCGGTGGTAGGCCTCGCTCATCAACCCCTTGAGGACCTGGTCGCGCTTCGAGGAGCGCTTGACCGTCATGAGTCCGATCAGAACACACGGCGTCCCGCCGATGCGTTCGAGAGTCGAGAAAGTGACTCCGTGGACCTTTCCGTCGAGGGTGGCGATGGTGCAGAGCACCCAGTCTTCCTTGGCCTTCAGGAAGGCCCCTTCACCGAATGCGCCCCCGATCGAGACCATGTCCTCGATCTGGGACTCGGACAGGGCACTTGAATCTTGGGTTGTCACCACCAAGGTCATCTGTCCTCCCCGTCCCTGTCCTGTCTCTGTCGAAGAATTCCGTCAGCCGCGGGCGAGAACCCGCACGCTCCATTCTGGCATTTTTGCCCTTCCGCCGCCGAAGCGGCGTCAGATGACAGTGACAGACGACGACCCGAAGGCCACACGCAGCGGTCCGAGAGCCTTTTCGAACTCGACGCAATGACCTGGCCCGAGATCGAACACTTTCCCGCCGGACAACGCAACTTTGCACGGCGATGCACCGGGAAACTCGGCGATGATGCGCTTCAGATCGTCGAGACGATCTTTCGTGAGACCTGCAGGCAGGGAGATCAGGACTTCCGGAATGCGCGCATGCAGGTTCTGCGGAACGTTGATCTTCTGGGCGACGAAACTCGCCGGCCCTTCGTCTCGCTTGTTCAGGCGCCCGCTCACTGTGACCACCGTGTCTTCCGCGAGCAGATGCCCGTACTCGGCGAGGGTGCGCGCAAAGACCGTGACCTCGATCGCCGCGTCCATGTCTTCGAGCACGAACGTTGCCATGCGGTCACCGCGTCGGGTGTAGCGGGGACTGAAACTCGACATCACCCCGCCGATGGTGACCATGCCGGCCTCGCGGTCCTGGAGATCGGCGATCGAGACGTCGACGAGACGACGCAGAGCGACCTCGACACCCTTGAGGGGGTGGTCAGAGATGTAGAGCCCGAGCATTTCTTTCTCGTGGCGCAGCTGGTCGGACTTCGAGAACTGCACATCTGGAATCACGACGTCGTCGGTCCACCCCCCGTCGGAAGATGCCTCGATCTCACCGAACAGCGACATGACTCCGCGCTCTTCCTCGCGACGTTTCGCAACCGCCTGGTCGATGATCGACTCGTGCACCATCAACAGACCGCGTCTCGGATGCCCGAGAGAGTCGAACGCACCCGCCTTGATGAGCGACTCGACCGCCCGCTTGTTGAGCGCCTGTTCAGGGACGCGGTTCGCGAAGTCGTGGAACGAGACGAACCTCCCGTTCGCCTCGCGCTCCTCGATGATCAACTTCACGAGACCCTCACCGACGTTGCGAACCGCAGAGAGCGCAAAGATGATCTTGCGGTCACCACCGTCTGTCACCGGTTCGAAGTCGGCTCGCCCCATGTTCACGTCGGGCGTCATGACCTCGATCCCGAGTGCACGGGCGTCGGCGAGATGCACGGCCGCTTTGTCGTAGTTGCCCTTCACGGAGGTGAGCAGACATGCCGTGTACTCCACCGGGTAGTGAGCCTTGAGATAGGCCGTCTGATACGTGACGAGGCCGTACCCGAACGCGTGGCTCTTGTTGAAGGCGTAGTCGGCGAACTTGCGGATCACGCCGAAGAGGTACTCGCCCAGATCACGTCCGTAGCCGGTCTTCTCGCACCCGCCGACGAACGACTCCTCTTCTTTCTCCATCGCCTTGACGTCTTTCTTGCCACAGGCTTTCCGGAGGTTGTCGGCTTGGGCGAGGCTGTATCCCGCGAACTTCTGCGCGACGCGCATCATGCTCTCTTGGTAGACCATGAGCCCGAACGTGTCGTTCAACAGGTCTGCCGCCTCGGGGTGGAAGTATGCAGGCTGTTTGCGACCGTTCTTGATGGCGGCATAGTCGTTGTGCATGTTCTCGCCCATCGGACCGGGGCGGTAGAGAGCGAGCACGGCGCAGACATCCTCGAACTCGGTCGGCTTCATCGATCGCAGCAATGCCCGCATCGGCGGAGACTCGAGCTGGAACACGCCGATCGTGTCGCCACGGCCCAACAAAGCGAACGTCTCCGGATCGTCGAGGGGGACCGCGTCGATGTCGAAGTCAGCGTCGCGCCGGCGGCGGATCATCGCCACCGCATCCGAGATGACGTCGAGGTTGCGCAGACCCAGGAAGTCCATCTTCAGCAGGCCCAGGTCTTCGACTCCGTGCATTTCGTACTGCGTCACGATGGGCGCCTCGTCGGCCCCACCGTCGCTGGTGGGCTTGCGCTGGATCGGCAGGTAGTCGGTGAGCGGCTTCGGGGTGATCACCACTGCCGCGGCATGGATGCCGTCGGAGCGCTTCAAGCCCTCGAGACCCATCGCCACCTCGACGACCTTGCGTGCGACTTCGTCGGTCTCGACGAGGTCACGCAACCCCTGTGCCTCGCGGTAGCCGTCGGCATACCGCTCGTCGAACTCGAGGCAGTACTGCAACGGGGTGTCACGGCCCTGGTTGAGCGGTGGCATGGCCTTCGCGATGCGGTCGCCCACGGCGTACTCGTGGCCCAGCACACGCGCTGCGTCGCGCACGGCGTTGCGTGACTTGATCGTTGCGAAGGTGATGATCTGGGCGACGTGGTCACGGCCGTACTTTTCGGCGGCATACCTGATCATCTGGTCTCGGTAGCGCGAGTCGAAGTCCATGTCGATGTCAGGCATGCTCACGCGTGACGGATTGAGGAAGCGCTCGAAGAGAAGGTCGTACTTGATGGGATCGAGGTCAGTGATGCGCAGGCAGTAAGCGACGGCGCATCCGGCCGCCGAACCACGGCCCGGTCCGACCCGGATTCCGGCTTCGCGGGCGTAGCGGATGAGGTCCCACACGATCAGGAAGTACGCCGAGAAACCCATGTCGTCGATGACCTTGAGTTCGTAGGCGAGACGCTCCACCACCTCGGGGGCGAGCGATTCTCCCCAGCGTTGCACTGCTCCCTCGCGTGCGAGATGGGCAAGGTATTCACCTGCGGTCGCGAAACCCTCGGGCAACGGGAAATCGGGCAGTTGATAGCGACCGAAGTCGAGTGTGACATCGGCCCGCTCGGCTATCCACAACGTGTTGTCGCACGACTCCGGCAACTCCGACCACACACTGCGCATCTCGGCCGCGGTCTTCAGGTAATGCTCGTGCCCCTCGAAGCGGAAGCGGTCCTGCTCGCTCATCAATGCGCCCGTCTGCACGCAGAGCAGCGCATCGTGCGCCTCGTGGTCGGACTGCTCGACATAGTGGGAGTCGTTCGTCGCCAGCAACGGAGCCCCGATGCGCCGCGCGAGTTCGACCAACTTCGGGTTGGTGGAACGCTGGTTCGCAATTCCGTGGTCTTGCAACTCCACGAACAGGCTGTCTTTGCCGAAGATGTCCTGCAGACGCGAGGCTTTCTCGACGGCGCCCTTCTCGTCGCCGCGCAGCAGCGACTGCAGCACGTGTCCACCGAGACAGCCGGTGGTGGCGATCAACCCTTTGGCGTGACGCTCGAGAAGTTCCCAGTCGACCCGGGGCTTGTAGTGGTAGCCCTCGAGGAAGGCCAGGCTCGACAACTTGATGAGGTTGCGGTATCCCTCGTTCGTTTCGGCCAGCAGTGTCAGGTGGTAGTACTGCTTGCGTCCTGCTTCGTCGGCACCGCCGTTGTCGTCGAGACGACCGCGGCGAACGATTCGCTCCGTGCGGTGGTCGTGAGCCATGTAGGCCTCGGTGCCGATGACCGGCTTGATGCCGGCCCGAGTGCACTCTTTGTAGAAGTCGATGACGCCGTACATGTTGCCGTGATCGGTGATTCCGAGCGCCGGTTGACCGTCACGCACGGCCTTTGCGACCAGTTCGTCGAGACGAGCCGCCCCGTCGAGCATCGAGTACTCGGTGTGGACATGGAGGTGAACGAACGATGACACCGTCGCTTGCCTCCTTTCGTCACTTGATCTGATCCGACCGCCGCCACTGTCAGACGCCTGATCGGACGACTACCCACCGTCACGGCTCACGGTGCGTGCATTCGACCCTGCCGAAGTCACACCCGTGTCATTTGCCAAAGTACCACCGGGCTGCATCAAGGTCCCCGGTCGCCCCGAACGAGCGAACCTGCCTCACGAGCTCAGAGGTACGTTCCGCCGGGAGCGCCGCCGCTGGCACCACCGCCTTGGGCCGGAATCTGGCGCATCTGCTCGATCTGATGCCGGGCAGCGAGTTGTTGGGCGAACAGCGTGGCCTGGATGCCGTGGAACAACCCCTCGAGCCACCCGACCAGTTGAGCCTTGGCGATGCGAAGTTCGCCCTCCGTCGGCACTTCTCCGTCCTTGAACGGCAGCGCCAGGATGTGCAATTCCTCCGCCAAGTCAGATGACAACGCCGTCGAGATCTCGGTGATCGAACGCTCGTAGATCTCGGCAAGCCGTTCGCGAGTGGCCTCGTCGAGTTGCGTGCCGCGGACCTCCTCGAGCAACTGACGAACCATCGCCCCGATCCGCATGACCTTCGCCGGCTCTGTCACCGACTCCGTCTCTTCGTGCTCGACGCGCTCGTCGAGCACTTCTGCACCGGTCACATGAGTGGGGGTTTCGGAATCGGACACCTTCACAGTGTGCCGTGTCGAGACCGAGAACGGCAATTACCCCTGTCCACGCGCCGCCAGCAACGGAACGAGAACCTCGTCAGGGGTCATGGAACCGTGTCGGCACACGAGAGAGAAGGCCGAGTGTTCGTCGGGGTCGTCGAAACTCACAGGCGCGTGTGGAACCAATGCGACGTCACCCATCCGACGGGCCACATGGTCAGGCACGCGAGGCCCGAACCACTCTTCGTCGAGCGCACGTTCGCGCGTCACGATCCACGCCTGGTTGGCATACCGCGCACATGCATCGAAGAGGTCGCGCTCTCTCCCGCGGCGCGCATGCAGCCAACGGAAGCGCCCCTCGCCCGACATGTGTCGCACCATGGCACGCACTTCCTCGTCGATCTCGACAGTGGCGTCACCGACGTGCACTTGCCCGTGATCGGCGGTGACGACTACTGCCGTCTCCGAGTCGACCGACTCGAGCAACTCAGCCACCAACGAATCCGCACGCCGCAACTCCGCGTCGTAGTGCGCGCCGAAGCCTCGCTCGTGCGCCACTTTGTCGACACCGTCGTAGTACGCATAGACGAACGAACGACCCGATCGAACCTGCTCCGCGCAGATCACCGGGATGCTCGACGACACCTTCCAGCCCACCGCGTCGACTCCCGACAGGTGAGCCTCGGTGAAACCGGTGCCTTCGAGATCAGCGCGACTCGCGACCGGTACCCGTGCACCGAGAAACGGAGGGCACGACTGCACCAGTCTCGGCGGATGCGACATTCTCCGGTCGCCGTGCGCGTCGGCCCACCGGAGAGTGTTCATCACGCTGTCACCCATGTCGATGCGGTACCCGATGAGCCCGTGCTCACCCGGGGTGAGACCAGTGGTCACCGACGTCAGTGCAGTCGCAGTGGTGGTCGGCGCCACCGTGGTGATCGCTCCGCCCGACATCGCCGACAACGTCGGCGCCAGATGTGGTCGCTGGCTCAACTGATTCCATCCGAGTCCGTCCAGCAGGAACAGGACCACGGCCCGGGCCCCGCGCACCGTCTCGGGACACCAAGGCGGGAGATCCGTCTCGCGAGCCGGCCCGAGCAACGTCGGCACCACCGACGACAGACAGTCCGCTCCGTAACGAGGCAGCAACGGTCGGGGAACGTCCACGGTCACAGTCCAGCACCTACGATGGGGCCGTGCGAGTGTCGACGAGAGGTGACTATGCCTGCCGGGCACTGCTGTCGCTGGCACTTCACTGCGACCAGACTGGACCCACTTCGGTGCGCGACATCGCCGAGCGCACCGGATTGCCGCAGCCCTATCTGGAACAGATCCTCCTCGCCTTGAAGGGTGCCGGACTCGTGAAGTCGAAGCGGGGCGTCGGCGGAGGGTACGTGCTGGCCAAATCGCCGGACGACATCAAGTTGTCCGACATCGTGTCGGCTGTCGACGGACCGATCACCATGGGTGATTTCGGAAAACCGCACCAAGAAGGAGCCTGCGACCACGAGGGTCAGTGTGTGCTGCTCGCCATCTGGGACGTCGCCGCCCAACACATGCGCGAGCACCTCGAGAGTTACACGCTGGCGTCGATCGCCGATGCCGCCACCGGCAAGGGCGAGTGGCCGAAAGCCACGTTCCACCACCACTGAACCATCAGCTGGTCGCATCACTCGGCATCTGGCCTGTCCCCGGCCGCACATGCCTCGATCACCGCGGCCATGTCGTCTGGCACCGGTGACTCGAATTCCATCTGGACACCGGTCGAAGGGTGGTCGAACTGCAGGCGGCGCGCATGGAGCATCGGCCGCGGTGCAGATATCTGTGACCGCGCACCCCCGTACGCGGCGTCACCGACGACGGGGTGACCGATCGCTGCCAGGTGCACGCGGATCTGGTGCGTGCGGCCGGTCTCGAGCGTGCACCGCAGCAGACTGACAGACGGCGTGTCGTGCGACTCGAGGACCTCGACGTGGGTCCGTGCCGGTTTGCCGTCACGGGTGACAGCCATCTTCGTGGGATCACGCGGGTCACGTCCGATCGGGGCGTCGATGACACTCGACGTCGCGTCTGGACGACCCCACACGAGTGCGAGGTACTCGCGACCGACGTCACGTGACGCGAGTGCCGCCACAAGTTCTTCGTATGCGCGAGGAGTCCGAGCCACGACCAGCAAGCCCGACGTTCCGACGTCGAGACGGTGGACGATGCCTGGACGATGCGGCTCGCCGACGGCTGCGATGCCGGGAAACCTCGCCAACAGGCCGTTGACGAGTGTCTTCGAATCATGCCCGGCAGCCGGATGAACCACCACACCGGGTGACTTGTCGACCACGATCACTTCGTCGTCGGCGAACACCACGTTCACCTCGACCGATGCGTCGGCCGACGGCGGCTCGGAGACAGGCAGACGCGACAGATCGACGACGACGGTCTGACCTTCACGGAGGCGCACTTTCCCGGATGTCTCGATCTCGCCGTCGACATGTGCGCCACCTGCGAGGACCAGAGCCGATGCACTCGACCGCGACACGTCAGCGATGAGCGCGATGATGCGATCGAGCCGTTCGCCGTCGAGTGCGGCGGGAATCGTCTCTTCGATCATGAGACACCGGATCCGTGGTCGTGCCCGGGCGGCCTCAGCGAAGCGATCACGAGCAACGCTCCGCCCACCGTGATCGCGGTGTCGGCGATGTTGAACACCGGAAACCACTGGAAATCGATGAAGTCGACCACGCGACCCTTCATCAATCCGCCTTCACGAAAGAGACGGTCGGCGATGTTCCCGGCTGCCCCGCCGATGATCAACGACAGCGCCAGCCGCGGCAACCAACCGTCGGCACGGTGCATCGCCACAGTCATCACGACGACGATCCCGACGGCAGCAACACCGATCCACGGCCCGAGGCCCGTACCCATCGAGAACGCGAAGCCGCTGTTGTAGCCGAGCGCGAAGCGCAGGGTCCACACCACGTCGATCACGCGTCCGTCCGCCAGAGAGGACACAGCCCACTCTTTCGTGACCTGGTCGACCGCGACGACCGCGGCCGCGACGAGCCCTCCTCGGGCCGTTGAGTTCACCGCTGCCGTCAGCGAGTGATGCCGCCGGCACGTTCCGTGACGAGCTCGGTCGCCCACGGAATTGCACGCAGTCGATCACGCGGTATGGGGAAACCCGACGACAGCGAGTAGCCGTATTCGCCGCGCTTCATGCGCTCGAGCGCAGCATCGATGTCCTCGACGATCTGCCTCGCCTGAGCCGACAAGAGCAGATCTTGTTCGCGTTCGACGACGAGAGTGTCGCCCTCGCCGCCCTCCTCGTCGAACTGCACGTCACCCATCTCGCCGTCGGCGATGAGGGCATTCGCTTCGTTCTCCAGACGATTGGCCTGGCCGGTGTGCTTCGCGCGCTCCTCGACCAGGAGGTCGCGCTGTGCGAGGAGAAACTCGATGTCGAACTCGTTCGTCGACACGATGCCGTCGCGCTTTTCCCCCTTGACGATGACCGGGGGTTTCGGTGGCTCGGGCTTGGGCTTGCGCGGCAACGGCGGGGGCATCATCGGACGAGCGGCCGCCTCGGCCGCGGCACGCTCTGCGGCAGCGCGCTCGATGGCTTCCTGCTTTGCCCGAACCTTCTCGGCCGCCAAGCGCTCCTTTTCGGCCTTTGCCGCAGCCTTCGCCTTCTCTCGCTCGATCCTCGCCTTTTCGGCGGCCTTCTCGCGTTCAGCCTTGGCCTTGGCCGCGGCCTTGTCGCGTTCTGCCTTGGCCTTGGCCGCTGCCTTCTCTCGGGCGGCCTTCTCGCGCAGACGCTCCTTTTCCTTGCGGTCACGCTCGCGAACCCGCGCGGCCTCGAGACGGGCGCGCTCCCTGGCCTTCTTCTCGGCCTCTTGTGCCTTCTTCTCGGCAAGTTTCTTCGCGGCAATCTTCTTCAGCTCGACCGCCTTCTTTGCCGCGGCCTTCTTGGCGGCTTCAGCCTTCTTGGCCGCAGCCTTCTTGGCCGCCTCTGCTTTGGCCCGATCAGCACGCTTCTTTTTCTCGAGCGCGGCCTTCTGTGCCGCGGACACGCCGCCGGACTTCTTGGCCGGGGCTTTCTTCGCAACAGGCTTGTTCACGGTCTTTTTGACCGACTTCTTCGCAGCAGGCTTCTTGGCCGGGGCCTTCTTGGTCGCAGGCTTCTTGGCAGCAGGCTTCTTGGCCGGGGCCTTCTTTGCGGGGGTCTTCTTGGCCCCTGACTTCTTGGCCGGGGCCTTCTTCTTCACCGACTTCTTGGTCGCCATCGCCGTACTCCGTTCTCTGCGCACGATCAGCACCACTTCGTCGGAGGTGCCCTCGATTGCCCCGTGAGGCTACGACACCGGAGAGTCCTCGCCAACGACTCAGCGGTGGAGAGCCACCCTGACACCGACCCGCGAGCCTTCGATGTCTGTGTCCTTGTCGAGTGAATCGTCCCAATTCACCGAGATGGCGAGTGTTTCGCCCTTCACCAGATCGAGGTGGGCCTCCACTCGGCGTTTCGTCTCTTCATCTGCTCCGAGCACCAGATCGATGCGGTCGGACACCTCCAGACCTGCCTCGCGCCTCGCCTGCTGCACTGCACGCACGACATCGCGCGCAGTTCCCTCGGCCTCGAGTTCCTCCGTCACTGCGACGTCGAGTGCCACCACACCCGACCCCGACGCGAGCGGCGCACTCGCCTCGCCGGGCCGGGCGACCAGGCGCATCTCGTACTCACCGGGCGCGAGTGTTTCTCCCGCCACAGAAATGTGGTCACCGTCACGGGACCACTCGCCCTTCTTCACAGCGGCGATCACCTGCTGTGTCTTCGGGCCGAGCCGAGGACCGAGGACCGCCGGCACGACCTGCAGTTCGCGCTTGGCAACTGCATCGACATCGGCGGTCAAGATCACGTCCCGCACGTTGACTTCGTCCCTGATGATCGACGTGAACGGCGCGAGCGCCTCGGCCGCTGGGGCGGCCACAGTGACGGTCGCGAGCGGAAGACGCACGCGGCGCCCGTGTGCCTTGCGCACCGACAATGCCGCAGAACATGCATCACGGACCGTGTCCATGGCATCGACCAGCGCGTCGTCGACCGGAAGTCCGTCGACAGTCGGCCAGTCCTCGAGGTGCACACTCGAACCACCGACCAGACCGCGGTGAATCTCGTCGGTCACCAGCGGCAACAAAGGTGCCGACAGACGTGCGAGACGCACGAGAACCGAGTGCAACGTGTCGATCGCGTCGGCGTCGCCGTCCCAGAAGCGGTCACGGCTGCGCCTGATGTACCAGTTCGTCAACACGTCGATGAACGAACGGATCTCGGCGCAGGCCCCGAACAGATCGAGATCGTCCATCTGGTTCGTGACCGTCTCCACGGTGCCACGCAACTTGGCCAGCACGTATCGGTCGAGCACGTTCGCCGAATCGGTCCGATCGCGGCCGACGACACCCTCGGCGTTCGCATACAGCGACAAGAAATACCACGAGTTCCACAACGGCAGCAGCACCTGACGCACCGCGTCACGGATCCCCTGTTCGGTGACCGAGAAGTCGCCTCCGCGAAGGATCGGCGACGACATCAGGTACCAGCGCATCGCGTCTGCTCCGTGGTCGTCGAAGACCTTCATCGGATCGGGATAGTTGCGGAGACTCTTCGACATCTTCTGGCCGTCGTCGCCCTGCACGATGCCGTGGCTGATGCAGGTGCGGAAAGCCGGCCTGTCGAAGAGCGCCGTCGCGAGGACATGCATCGTGTAGAACCAGCCTCGTGTCTGGCCGATGTATTCGACGATGAAGTCACCCGGAAAATGGTCGTCGAACCACTGCGAGTTCTCGAACGGGTAGTGGACCTGAGCGAACGGCATGGATCCGCTCTCGAACCAGCAGTCGAGCACTTCCGGTACGCGCCGCATGACCGATTTGCCCGTCGGGTCGTCCGGGTTCGGTCTGGTCAGTTCGTCGATCGACGGACGGTGCAGGTCGACGACATCGACACCGAAATCGCGTGCGAGTTCATCGATGCTCCCGTAGACGTCGACCCGCGGGTATGCGGGATCGTCGCTCTTCCAGACCGGGATCGGAGATCCCCAGAAGCGGTTGCGACTGATCGACCAGTCGCGCGCATTGGCGAGCCACTTGCCGAACATGCCGTCCTTCACGTGACCCGGCACCCATGTGATCTGCTGGTTCAACTCGACCATGCGATCTTTGATCTTTGTCACCTCGACGAACCACGACGAGATTGCCCGGTACACGAGCGGCTGCGAACAGCGCCAACAGTGCGGGTACGGGTGGTCGTACGTCTCGTGACGCACCACGAGACCTCGCTCCTTGAGGTGACGGATCACCGACGGGTTCGCGTCGAACACGTGCTCTCCCGACCATTCGACGACGTCAGAGGTGTACCGACCGTGCTCGTCCATCGGACAGATCGTGACGATCCCGGCCTTGGTGCACTCGACCTGGTCGTCTTCACCGAAACCCGGCGCGAGATGCACCACTCCTGTGCCGTCATCGGTGGTCACGAAATCGGCTCCGAGCACCCGGAAGGCGTTCTCGGTGCCGGCAAAGTACGGGAACATCGGCTCGTACGAGAGCCCCACGAGATCGGCACCCTTGACGCTGCGCACCACCTCGGCACCGGCCAGTTCTTTGTCGTACGACGCAAGGCGTGCCTCGGCCACGATGTATGAGTTGCCGTCGGGGTGCGACGCCACCACGTATTCGAGTTCGGGGTTCACCGCGAGCGCAAGATTCGAAGGGAGCGTCCACGGAGTGGTGGTCCACGCGAGGATCTTGTCCCCCGTCTCGAGCCGGAACGCGACCGTCAGCGCCGGATCCTGTCGGTCGCGGTACACGTCGTCCATGCGGGTCTCGGTGTTCGACAACGGCGTCTCGCAACGCCAGCAGTACGCGAGCACCCGGAAGCCCTCGTAGACGAGACCCTTGTCCCAGAGGGACTTGAACGCCCACATGACGCTCTCCATGTACGGAGTGTCGAGGGTCTTGTAGTCGTTGTCGAAGTCGACCCACCGCGCCTGGCGGGTCACGTAGCGACGCCACTCGTCGGCGTAGCGCAGCACGCTCACGCGGCACGCGTCGTTGAACCGTCCGATCCCGAATTCGGCGATCTCAGGGTGACCCGAGATGCCCAACTCCTTCTCGGCCTCCACTTCGGCCGGCAGCCCGTGGCAGTCCCAGCCGAATCGACGTTCCACCCTGCGGCCGCGCATGGTCTGGAACCGCGGAACGACGTCCTTCACGAATCCGGTCAAGAGGTGCCCGTAGTGCGGAAGGCCGTTCGCGAACGGGGGGCCGTCGTAGAAGACGTATTCGTTCGACCCGCCAACTCCGGCCTCCCTGGCCGCCACCGAGGCCTCGAACGTTCCTTCCGACTCCCACCGTGCCAGGACGGCCTCTTCCAGGCGCGGAAACTGAGGTTGCGGCTCGACGTCGGGATACGGCACGCATCAAGGCTAGGCGCGCGACGGCGCCGGACGGCGCCTCAGGCGCAGAGAATGCTGCGCAGGATCGCCAGCCCGATCAACACCACCACCGGAGTGAGGTCGAACATGCCGATCGGCGGCAGCACTCGCCGGACCGGTGCGAACACGGGCTCGGTGAGTTGGTGCAAGATCCCCACGACCGGTGCGAACGGGCTTCCCGAATTCACGGGGAAGAACGATGCGATGGCACGAGCGACGATCACCAACGAGTAGAGCTGGAGAAGTGAACAGATGATCGACATGCGACTCAGTAACCGTCGTAGCCGCTCGCGGGCTTCAACAGATAGACGCCGGTGGCCACCTTTTCCATCGTGCCGCCGAGCGCGAAGCAGAGGCCGCTCGCGAAGTCGATGATGCGCCGCGACATCTCGCGCTCGGCACCTTCGAGGTTGACGATCACGGGCACACCGTCCCTGAAATGTTCGCCGATCTCTTGCACCTGGTTGAAGCTGCGCGGCCTCACTGTGACGGTGTCACCTGCCGCTGGAACGGCACGGACCGTCGAGCCGGTGCGCGGTGAACCGACCGGTCGCACCTGGATCCCCGACGAATCGTCGGGCCGACGTGCGGCACCGGTGTCGTCGACGCGCATCGGACGCGGAGCGGGGCGCATGGTCTCGGATGAATACTCCGGCTCGACACCGCGGCGCTGCATGGGCTCGGTGGCGCGGGGCGAACGGACGGGACGCTCGTATTCGGTCGACATGTCGTAGTCGTCGTACGACTCGTCACCGCTGAGTCCGAGATAGTCGAGGGCGCGCCGGAAGATCGACATGTCGTCAGGCTAACCCAGCACGCCACACAGATGTGGGAGTTCCGTACGACCGACAAGGGTCACGCGCGTGAACCGAACAAGGCAGAGCCCAACCGCACGATGGTCGCTCCTTCGGCGGCGGCGACTTCCCAGTCGTCAGACATCCCCATCGAACAGTGCTCCAGTCCGTGTTCGTCAGCGAGCAGTCTCAGACGCCGGAAGGCCGACCGGCATGCGTCGGCATCACCCCCGGTGGGCCCGATCGTCATCAGTCCCTCGACAGCCAACCCCGCCCCTTTGGCGCGCGCCAGAAGATCTGCCAGCCTCTCGGGTTCACAGCCGCCCTTCGAGTCCTCACCGGTGGTGTTGACCTGCAGCAGCACGCGCGCGGGACGACCGGCGTGACGCCGGGCGATCTCGTCGGCGAGGCTCCCCCGGTCGACCGACTCCCAGACGTCGACCACCCCGACAAGTGAGCGCACCTTGTTCGACTGCAACCGCCCGATGAAATGGACCGGCGTCCCCTCGGGGAGCGACGGAGCCTTGGCGAGAAGTTCCTGGGCGTAGTTCTCCCCGATCGCGTCACACCCGGCCGCCACAGCGGCATCGACGGCCTCGACACCGAACGACTTGGTCACCGCCACCACAGAGACGGACCGATCGGTGATCTCGAGCAGGCGACGACGAACGTCAGCGAGGCGCCGAGCGACCGCGGCAGGATCGACCTGCGCGGCCATGCGGAGGATCGTTCCCCTACTTCAGGAACGACGGAACGTCGAAGTCGTCGTCATCGTCCGGCGACAACGGATCGTCGTCGGAGAAGATGTCACGCACGTTCGTCTGGGTCCGGGTCTCGGAGCGACCTGACGACCTCGTGCCGAACGACGCATTCGATGCTCCGTCCCAACGTTCGAACCCTGCGGCAATGACAGTGACCTTGATCTCGTCGCCCATCTCGTCGTCGATGACGGTTCCGAAGATGATGTTCGAGTCCTGGTGCGCCACCCCGTGGACGACTTCGGCGGCAGCGTTGACCTCGAAGAGCCCCATGCTGGAGGGGCCGGTGATGTTGAGCAGGATTCCTCTCGCTCCGTCGATCGCGGCCTCCAGCATCGGGCTCGAGATCGCGTCTTTTGCCGCGATCACAGCGCGGTTGTCTCCCGATGCCACCCCGATTCCCATGAGGGCAGAGCCGGCGTTGGTCAGGATCATCTTGACGTCGGCGAAGTCGGTGTTGATGAGTCCCGGGGTCGTGATCAGGTTCGTGATGCCCGCGACGCCCTGGAGCAGGACCTCGTCGGCCATCTTGAATGCGTTCACGAGCGACGTCTTGTCGTTCGCGACGGTGAGCAACCGGTCGTTCGGGATCACGATCAGCGTGTCGACCTTCTCCTTCAGGCGCTGGATGCCGTTGTCGGCCTGCACCGCACGACGACGACCCTCGAACTGGAACGGTCTCGTGACGACTCCGATCGTGAGCGCACCGGCCGACTTGGCGATCTCGGCGATCACAGGAGCAGCACCCGTGCCCGTTCCGCCGCCCTCACCAGCGGTGATGAAGACCATGTCGGCGCCGCCGATCATTTCTTCGATCTCGTCACGGTGGGCCTCCGCCGCGGCACGTCCGACCTCGGGGTCTGAACCGGCGCCGAGCCCCCTGGTCAACTCGCGGCCGATGTCGAGCTTGACGTCGGCATCGCTCATGAGCAACGCCTGGGCGTCGGTGTTGACCGCGACGAACTCCACGCCCCGCAGTCCGGCATCGATCATCCGGTTGACGGCGTTGACTCCGCCTCCGCCGACGCCGATCACTTTGATGACGGCGAGGTAATTCTGTGGTGATGCGGCCATGGGCCAAAACCTCCGCTCGAGGAGCCAATGCGTGTTGCGAAGCAATGTTTCCACACATGGAGCCGAATTGGTGGCAATTCGGGAACGGGCCTGCTCACCGGGTCTGGACGGCGGGTTCCCCTGTGGAGACATCGACCACAGCCAGCGTCGCGGGGTCTTGGCGGCGAAGGAGCACCACGACCGCCACCAACTTGTCCTGCAGACCCTCGGGAGGCCCGAAACGCACCACCGTTCCGCCGTCCAGCACCATCGACAGCTCGCCGCCCGGAGACAACTCGAGCGCCGTCACGTTGCCGCTGATCTCGTCGGGAAGCGCCAACACCAATTGAGCTGCCGCCCGATACGCAGGATCAGCCACGGCTCCTGCTTCCAGAGACGGCCCGGTGCCGCGCACCTGCAGATACTTCGTCGGCCAGCCGTCGAGCACCGCGATCACGTGCCCACGGGCGTCGACGACACGAGCCTTCTGGTCGTCTCCCGCGTACCAGACGACCGGGGTGCGTTCTGCCACCTCCACGGTCGCACGACCCCTCCACGACGTCGTGATCCGTACTTCGGCCACCCACGGGTCGTCGAGCAACACCTGGCGGGCCTTCGCGGTGTCGACCGTGAACACCGACGCTCCGTCGAGCAACTCGCGCACGTCGGCCACCGACGACTCCGCGGTGTAGACCACACCTTCGAACGTCACCGTGCGCACGGCGAACAACGGTGAGGCGAGCACCGATGCCACCAGCACCATCGAGACCACGATCGACACTGTCACCCGCACCCACTTGATCTGGCGCAGCCGTCGTCGACGTCGTCGCTTTCGTTCGCGATCGTCGGCACGACTCACCGGCGAGTCGTCGTCGATGATCAAGACGCGACTGACATCGGCGGCATCACGCACGTCTGGACGGGCATGGTCGTCGATGATCTGGACCACACCGTCACGGGCGGCCAGCAAGGGATCGACCGGCAAGGGCGCCACGCTGTCGTCGGAAGGATCACCGATCGCGAGCACTTCGCGATCGAGCGGGTCGCTCGGCTCACGTACTGGTCCGCCGAAGAGTCCTCCTTCATCTGTCGACGACACCCCGGACACACCCGTCGATTCGCCGGGACTCTCTGACTCTTCGGTCGGATCTTCGCCCGCTGCGTGGGGCGGCGGAGGTGTCGAATCGGTGGCCTTCGGACCGAACAAGCGGTCGAGTTCGGCTCGCACCTCGTCGGAGACGTCTCCGATGTTCACCGGCACAGACGGGTCGTGGCCGTCACCGGGAGTCGGGGTGTCGTCGGCGGAGTCGCCCTGATTCGTGGGGGTCACAACTCCCCCATCGTGGTCGCCAGGGCCCTACGAGCCACGTCATGGTCTCGTCGTGCGTGAGAGGCCTCGACGAATCGCGCTGTGGTCTCGTCATCGAAACCGACGAGGCGAACCTCACTCCGCAACGACATGCCAGTGGCCGCATGCACCGCATCATGGACCGCAGTCATGACCTCGATGACGTCAGAGGCCTTCGCCCCGGATTCGGCGACGATGAAGTTGGCGTGCTTCGACGACACCTCGGCACCGCCCCGTCTGAGCCCGCGCAGTCCGAGCGAGTCGATGATCGCGCCGGCACTGCCCTCGCCCGGCTCCGGGTTCACGAACACGGAGCCGGCGTTACGACCGCCGGGTTGATTCTCGCGACGCCATGCCACGATCTCGGCGAGTGCATCGGCGCAATCGCCGTCGACGGTGCCGAAGCGGGCCGAGACCACGAGGTGGTGGTCCGACAGGGCAGACCCCCGGAAGTGAAGATCGAGCAACGACGCCGCAACAGTCGCCCTCACTCCGGAACGAAGCGAGACAAGGTCGACATCGACCAACGATGCCGCGATGTCGGCACCGTGGCCGCCGGCGTTCATGCGCACACCTCCACCCACCGATCCCGGCACCCCGACAGCCCACTCGAGGCCGCACCGACCGAGCGCGACGCTCCGACGCGCCAGAACAGGCAACGGGGTCCCTCCCGAAGCGCTCACGACTCCATCGTCGACCGACACGTCGTCGGAGGCTGCGGTCGACACCAGCACCGCGAGACCGTCGAAGCCGTGGTCTGCAACCAGCATGTTGCTGCCGCGACCGACGATCAGAAGTTTCACACCGACAACCTGAGCCACCGCGCTCCCCAGCCTTTGGGCATCGTCGGCGGACCGCACACGGACGGCGAGTCGTGCCGCGCCTCCCACCTGGTACGTGGTGTGTGGCGCGAGCGGGACATCGCGTTCGACGATCAACCCGTTGCGCTCGAGACGTGCCGCGACGTCGTCCATCTCGCGTTCGTCCGTCATGTCGCCGACCTCAAGTCGCCGGCCAACGTCGCGATGTCGCCACACCCCATACCGATGCAGATGTCGCCCTCGCCGAGCACCGACATCACGGCTTCGACCACGTCCCTGCGCGTCGGTGCCCAGACCACCGACGGATGGACGGCCGCCACCGCATCTGCGACAAGTTTTCCGGTCACACCCTCGATCGGCTGCGTGCCGGAGGCATAGATGTCGGTGATCACCACGTGGTCGGCCGACGAGAAGCAGTCGGCATACTCGCCAGCCATCGCAGCGATGCGGTGGTACCGATTGGGTTGGAACACCGCGACCAGGTTGCCGTCGAGGCGCGGATGTTCACGCGCGGCAGCGAGGGAGGCGGCGATCTCTGCCGGCAGATGGGCATAGTCGTCGATGACCACTGCGCCGTCGACCGTCGCGCGTTCGTGGAAGCGGCGTTCGACTCCCGCGAACTTCTCCGCCGCCTCCACGCAGGCACTCACCGAGGCTCCGAGTGACGTCGCCACCGCGACAGCACATGCGAGGTTCGATGCGTTGTGGACACCACGGAGCGGGAGACGACACGAGACGTCTTCACCGTCGACCACCAGTTCGACCGACACACCGTCGTCAGTCGGCCGACAGGCTGCGATGCGCACGTCACTCGACTCGCTCCAACCGAACCGCCTCACCGTGCCGTCCGGTCGTCCAGCACCCAGTGACGACGAACGGGCGTCGTCGGCGTTGAGCACCGCGATGCCGCCACGAGCGATCACTTTCTCGACGACGTCGACGAATCCGGCGACGAGGCCGTCGAGGTCACCCCAGTAGTCGAGATGATCACGGTCGATGTTGGTGACCGCGATGCCCCGGAGCGGGAGCACTTCGATCGTGCCGTCACTCTCGTCAGCTTCGACCACCAGGATCGTGTCGTCACCGATCGGGGCGTCGTCGGTCGCCTGCGAGTCGTCGCCGAGCACGTCGGCGCCGACATACGAGGCAGTGTCGACCCCTGTCTCGCGCAGCATCGCGGCCACCAAGGCAGACGTCGTGGTCTTGCCGTGGGCACCGGCGACCCCGAACGCTCTTGTCGCGTCACACACTGATGCGAGAGCCACCGCTCTGTGGCAGACACGCAGTCCGGCATCACGAGCCGCACGCAGTTCCACGTTGTCTGGCGGCACCGCGGTCGAGAACACGACGACCTCGACACCGATCACTGACTCTGCACTGTGGCCGACGGTCACCGTCACACCGTGTCGACGCAACGCAGCCAGTGATGCCGACTCACGCAGGTCTGAACCAGAGACGAGCTGACCTGCGGCTCTCAACAGGTGAGCCAGTGGGGCCATACCGGGCCCCCCGATGCCCACCAGATGCCACCGTCGGGGCACGGCGAGGTCGATCAACGGCTCGGGCCGTCGTCGGGGTTCGCGTTCATCCATGACCATGCCATTGTTCCATCGTGGCCGACATCTGCGGCGTCTCCCCGACCGCCGGACGACACCGGCTCAGGACATCGACCGACGGATCAACGAGATGAGCGCATCTCCGCGGTGGATCGACCCCATCTGACGGGCGGCAGATGCCAGCGATGCCGCACGCGCAGTGTCACCGGCGAGAAGCGCCACCTCCCGGGCGCACTGCGACGAATCGCCGTCGTTCACCATCACCGCTGCCCCGGCATCGACCAGCCAACGTGCGTTCAGCGTCTGATGGTCGTCGACGGCTCCGCTCCACGGCATGATCACCGCGGCGACACCGACCGTTGCAACCTCGGCGATCGTGCTCGCTCCGGCCCGGCACACGATTGCGTCACAGGCCGCGTACAAAGAAGCCATGTCGTCGCAGTACGGCATCGTCACGAGGTGAACCCCGGCCCCTGACTGCAGATTCACCGTGTCGATGCCATGGAAGCGCGGTCCGGTCACGTGGATCACCGACGACCCGGTACCGGCCAGGGCCGACATGATCCCGGGCACCGCCTCGTTGAGAGCTCGTGAGCCGAGAGACCCTCCCACCACCGCCACCACGAACCCGGTGGCCGGCACACCGAACCGCCGACGTGCCGCGTCGCGCTCGGCCTCGCGATCGATGGTGCGCAATCGGGTCCTCACCGGCGCACCGGTGTGGGTCGACTTCGGAAGTGTCGAATCTTCGAACGCAGTCGCGCACGCCACGGCACGCCGCGCCTGTCGACGAGTGGCGAGACCAGGTGCACGGTCGTAGCTGACGCACACCAACGGCACACCCACCACTCGCGCCGCGCGCGCCACAGGTTCGCTCGCATAGCCACCGACCGACACCACGACACGGGGTCTCCAGCGACGCAGACATCGCACTGCGACGCCCGTCGACCACAGCAGACGGAACGGCAGGAGGAGATTCGCCGACAGTGCGCGGGGCGAGAACGACCGCTGCAGTCCCGAGATGGGGAGAAAAACGCATTCGACCGCGCTCTCAGCGGGCACCAGGCGTGTCTCCACACCTCGCCTGGCGCCCACGTATCGCAACGATCCGACCGACGAACCGGACGAGACGAGACCCTCGAGGATCGCCAGTGCGGGCACGACGTGGCCGCTCGTGCCGCCACCGGTGATCACTGCGTCGACTCGCACGCCGCCGACGTCAGGCCCCGGGTTGCGTCTCGCGTCGCGCGCCATCGACGTCAGGATTTCACGTGGCGCGCGACGTTCAACAGCAGCCCCGCCGCCGTCATCGAGGCGATCAGCGACGACCCGCCGTAACTGAGAAACGGCAACGTGAGACCGGTGAGGGGCATCGCTCCGACGACGCCCCCGATGTTGACCACCGCCTGGAAGCCGAACCACGCCGTCACGCCACCGGCGATGAGCGCACCGGTCATGTCCGGAGCACCGAGTGCGACCTGGGTTCCGAACAGGACCAGCAACGAAAAGCCGCCGATCACGAGCACCGTGCCGAGCAGTCCCATCTCTTCGGCGATGACCGCGAAGATGAAGTCAGTGTGTGCTTCTGGCACGTACCCCCACTTGCTCGTGCCCGATCCGATCCCGGTCCCGGTCCATCCACCGTTGGCCATCGACAGAATCGACTGCCACACCTGGTACCCGAAGTCGTTCTTGGTCTCTTCCAGATTCAGGAACGCCATGAGCCGGAGATTCGCACGGGTCGAGAACTGCAACAGCATCCACCCGAACACCCCCACGACCGTCAGCGTCGACAACAGGTACCGCGTCTTGATGCCCGACATGAACATCATCAGCAGCACCATCCCGAGGAAGATGAGCGCACCGCCGAAGTCGCGCTGAGCAACGCAGAGACCGGCGGTCACGACCATGACCACCGCCAAGGGGAAGAACACCATCTCGGGGATGTGCACCGAGCGGTGCCGTCGCGCGATCAGATTGGCAGCAAAGAGCACCGTCACGATCTTCATGAACTCCGACGGCTGCAGACGGAACGGTCCGACGTCGAGCCACGCCGTCGCCCCGTTCACCGCAACTCCGGTGAGGAACACCAGGACGTTCGCGCTCACCACGACCAGTGCACCCATGCGCAACCATCTCGGCTTCACCCATGTCTCGTACGGCGTGTTGTAGGCGAACCACATCCCCAGTGCGCCGACAGCGGCCCACACCGACTGGCGCAAGAACATGCCCCACGCCGAGCCACCGGTCTGGATGCGCACGACCGATGACGACGAAAGGACCATCACCAGCCCGAGTACCACGAACACCGAGATGATCGAGAGGACCCAATAGAAGGTCTTGGTGGGCGGCGCGAGAGCGATGCGGTGTCTGTCTGCGGCGCCGGTCCTCCTGAGCGTGTCGAGGCGCCGCTCACGGAGAGACCGTGAGCCGCGGGCTCCTCCGGTGTCGGTTGCAGTCATGGTCGCTACCTCCTCCCCACTCCGTCGGCGATGCTCGTGAAGTCCGCGATGAAGAGTGCGAGCGCCGCGGCCACGCCGATTCCAGAGATGATCCAGAACCTGATGATCACGGTCGTTTCCGGCCACCCCACGAGTTCGAAGTGATGATGCACCGGCGACATCCTGAAGAGCCGCTTGGTGCGACCGCTCGCCTTAAACACTCCCATCTGCACCGCGACAGACCCGGCTTCCATCACGTTCAAGATCGCGATCACCGGCAACAGCAAGTGCGTGTTGGTCGCCACCGCCAGCAGACCGAGTGCGGCACCGATGCCGAGTGCGCCCACGTCGCCCATGAAGATGCGCGCAGGAGCGGCGTTCCACCACAGGAACCCACCGCAACCGCCGGCCATCGCGGCTGCGAACACCGCGAGGTCGAGCGGGTTCACGAGGTGGTACACGTCCGGGTTCCTGAAACCCCAGTAGGCGATGGCAGTGAAGGCAAGGAACCCGAAGAGCGCAGACCCGGCGGCCAGACCGTCGAGACCGTCGGTGACGTTGACCGCGTTCGTCGTTGCCCACACCATGAGCGCAGTCCAGAGCACCCACAACACCTGGGGAAGTTCCCAGCCGGGCAAATCGAACCGTGTGAACGAGACGGTCTCGCTGATGCCCGTTCCCGTCGACAGCCAGAACGTCACCAGAGCCGCGAGCCCGAACGTGATCCAACTCTTGCGCTTCCAGAAGATTCCGCGGTTGTGCGCACGGCGCACCTTCAACCAGTCGTCGAGGAAGCCCATCACCGCGAGGAGACCGACGCCGACCCACATGATCATCGCCTGGTCCGACAACGCAAGGCCCGGACGAAGGTGCGCGACCATGAAGCCCACGAACGCGGCCCCGAGGATCGCTGCACCGCCCATGGTCGCGGTGCCTTGTTTCCGCAGGTGCTGGACGGGCCCGTGGTCTTCGGCGCCCAGAATGGGCTGACCCATCCCCAACTTGTCGAAGAAGTGGATCATCCAGCGCGTTCCGAACAGTGACAGGAGCATCGAGACGGAACCGGCGATGATGACGGCGATCACGCGTTGTCTCCCTTCCGGCTCTCCAGTGCCGCCGCGGCGACATCCGCGTCGACGAACGGATGAAACTCACCCGCGATCTCCTGGGTCCGTTCGTGACCCTTCCCGGCGATCACCACAATGTCACCACGCCGAGCGACCGAGATGGCGGATCCGATCGCCAGAGCCCGGTCGGGTTGCACTTCTGGCTCGACTCCCCCTCCACGCACACCGGACACCACGTCGGCGATGATCGCGAGCGGATCTTCGCCGCGGGGATTGTCCGACGTCACCACCACCACGTCGGCTGACGCGGCCGCAGCTCCCATTGGCGCACGTTTTCCCGAGTCACGTTCGCCACCGCAGCCGAACACGAGAATCACCCGCCCCGACGTGATCTCGCGTGCAGTGGCGACGAGTGCGGCCAGTCCTTCGGCTGTGTGGGCATAGTCGACGATCACGTCGATGCCGTGAACATTCGCGACCGACTGGAAACGTCCGGTCACCGGCGGAACAGCACCACAACCACGAACGATCGCGTCCGTGTCGACACCCATCGACTCGGCTGTCACCATCGCCGCCACCGCGTTGGCAACGGTGAAGCGTCCCCCGATCGGCACCGCGATGCGTCGACCGCGCCACGTGAACGACACACCGTCCGCCCGCACGTCGATGTCGGTCGCGTCACCGGGCGAGTACCCGACGACGGGCACGTCGACCGCGGCGGCGAGGCGTCGACCCCATTCGTCGTCGGTGTTGATGACAGCCGACAGTGCCCGACCCGACTCGAACAATCGAGACTTTGCCGAGAAGTACGACACCATGTCGCCGTGGTGGTCGAGGTGGTCGCGCGACAGATTCGTGAACACCGCGCGTTCGAAGATCGTTCCGTCTGTTCGGTGAAGATCGAGCGCGTGTGACGAGACCTCTATCGCCACCACCTCGACGCCGTCGTCGACCATCGACGAGAGCGACCGCTGCAGGTCGTCTGCTTCGGGCGTCGTGCGCACACCCGAGAGGGTGCCGAGCGTCTCGGTGCGGAAGCCGGCTGCCGTGAAGATCGACGCGAGAACTGCAACGGTGGTGGTCTTGCCGTTCGTTCCTGTCACGCCGACGACACGCAGACGCCGCGACGGGTCCTTGTAGACCGCCGCCGACAACGCACCGATCGAGACGCGCGTGTCCCGGACCACGATCTGGGGCACCGCAGGGTCGATCGACGGGAGCAGGCGCTCCACCACGACACACGAGGCCCCGCGAGCGATCGCCTCACCAGCATGGTCGTGACCGTCATGGACCGCCCCCACGATGCAGCAGAACGCGTCACCCGGTTGGACGGAGCGGGAGTCGTGTCGCACGCCAGTCACGCGCGGGCTGTCGTCACCGTGCACGACGCCCCCTACCGCAGTGGCGGAATCTCCGACGGTGAAAGAGATCGACGTTTCGTCAGGCATCCGACCACCTCACGGAGTGGTCGTGCGCTTCTTGCACCCGGTTCCCGTGCCGGTGGCCTCGATACCGAGCTCGTGCATGACGGTCGGAACGAGCCGCGCGAACACGGGCGCGGCCGCCGTGCTTCCGAACCGGTCTCTCGAATTGGCGTTCGGTTCGTCGATCGACACGAGGATCGTCACTCTCGGATTGCGAGCGGGGAAGAACCCGACGAACGATGCGAAGTACTTCCTGCCTCCGGTGTCGGTTGCGTAGGTGCCGTTGTCCTGCACCTTGTAACCGGTGCCGGTCTTGCCTGCGATCTCCATTCCCTTCACCTTGGCGTTCTCGCCGGTTCCGGTGCAGACCACTTCGCGCATCATCTCGTTCATCGCCGCCGCGGTCGTGGGCTGGAGCACCCGGCGCGTGGCGGCTGCAGGAGCCTCGATGCGCCTGCCTGAGCCGTCGATACGTGCTCCCACCAGACGGGGCGCGACGTGGGTACCACCGTTGGCGACGGTGTTGACCGCTGTCACCAGTTGCAGTGGCGTCGCAGCCATTCCGTAACCGTATGTGATCGTCGACTTCTCGGTGCCGCGCCACTTTGCTGAGGGCCTGAGGATGCCGCGGCTCTCACCGGGGTACTCGAGACCGGTCTTCTTCCCGAAACCGAAACCCGTGAGATAGCTGTGCAGCGTCTCGGGAGCGATCGTCTGTGCCGCGAGCATC
Source organism: uncultured Bifidobacterium sp. (assembly GCA_964416135.1). Taxonomy (GTDB): domain Bacteria; phylum Actinomycetota; class Acidimicrobiia; order Acidimicrobiales; family Ilumatobacteraceae; genus UBA2093. The sequence continues at coordinate 122,088 of CAYQCU010000002.1, read as the reverse complement.
GTTCCGATGTTCGAACTCTCCGAGAAGATGTACCGCAGCGACATGTCCATCGTCGGGTGCGGCCACGCATCGCGGATCGGGAAGCCGTCGATCACGACCGCGCCCGGAACGGAGAAGACCGTGTCGGGCGTGACCTTGCCTTGGTCGAGAGCGGCGGCAATCGAGAACACCTTCGAGACCGATCCCGGCTCGTGTGCTTCGACGGTGGCGAAATTTCCTTTTGCGAGGACGGCGGCGCCTTCGGGGTTGCGTCGCACGTTCGAGACCGCGTACACGTCGCCGGTGACGGTGTCCATGACGATCGCCGTGCCGCCTCTGGCCCCGAGTTGACCGACACGATCGAGGAGCGCCGAGTCGGTGTGGAACTGGATGTTCTTGTCGATCGTCAGCACGATGTCGTCGCCCGGAACCGGGGCCGACGTCACTCTTTCTTGACCTGCGATCGGGCGTCCGTTGTTGCCGACCTCTCGCACGACACGACCGTCGTCTCCGGTGAGCACTTCGTCGAACTGCAACTCGAGGCCAGATGTACCGACTCCGTCGGGGTCGGTGGCACCGATGACAGCCGCCGCGACACCTCCGTCGACCGTGCGCGCCGGCTCGATGTAGGAGAACACGCCGGGAACACCGAGAGACAGGATCGCCTCGGCTTGTTCCTTCGTCAGTTCGCGTGCCAGATAGACGAACTCACGACCCGGTTCGGACATCTTTGCGACGAGTTCGGCCTCTCCTTCGGGGGTCAAGCCGAGCAGCGGGGCGAGCGTGCGGGCCGCACCGGGGATGTCGGTCATCTCACGGGGGTCGGCAAAGATCGTGGTTCGTGGCACCGACAGAGCCAGTTCGTTGCCGTGACGGTCGAAGATCACACCGCGAGACGCGCGAACCGTGTTGACTCGCGTGCGTTGGTCGATGCTCTCGGCCAGGTACTCGGCGCGCGCGAAGGTCTGCTTGCTGACGACGTGGAATCCGGAATAGAGGAGCCCTGCGACCAGGATGAGCAGCGACAACTTGAATCGCCTGCGCATCCCGACCTTTGCTTGGTCGGACGGAATCCGGCTCGCGCGGTACGCCGACGGCACGTCACCGGTGAAGCTCATCTGGACGACTTCGAGCAACCGGGCAAATCCGGACGTGAGTGCCGACTCGAACGGCGATGCCCCACGTGGCGAAGACCGCCGATCCGGACGGCGGGTCGCCGACGTCGAAGACGACGCGGACGACCGACTGCGCGAACCCGCCGGAGTCGTGCGCGATGCCGACGCACGAGTCGACGTCGAACGAGATGAGGTCGTCCGAGAAGAACGCGATGCTGTCGCGCGCGTCGACGACGACCGAGACGCGGTCGATCGCGCCGACGACCGTGTCGGTGACTGCGACGACGTGGACTTGGACGAGGAATTCTTGGAGGTGCTACGTCGACCCGGAGACGGAGTGGCCCCGTGGCTGCGCGTACCGCGCCGACTGCTCCCCGCCCCCGACATCAGCCACCCACCACCGCGGGCTTCAGACGTCCGAACTCGTCGAGGGGTGACTCGGCACTCACGGCCACGTCCTCGTCGATCTTGCCGACCGTGGCGGCGACTTCGGCGGCGATGCCGGCAGGGATCTCGACCACGCGCACCGACACACCGGGCACCATGCCGAACTCGTTGGCGCGGGCGATGAGATGCGTCGGTGACTGCAACTGAGCACGCTCTGCTCGCAGAGTCTCGAAATGGCGCCTCGCACGGGCGATGTCGCTGTTGATCTGGTCGAGCCGCACCTGCTGCTGTGCCATGTGGGTCTGGAGGGCGACGATGGCGAAGAGCACCCCGCTGAACAACACGATCAATGTCACGATGCCGTACCTCCGGCCGCGGACGCGCGGCACGAGCGTGAGAACAGGGCGGTCTTCGGCGACCTCGGCCGCTGAACCGCGCGGTGCACCGACAGGAAACTTGACGACGGCGGCCACGTCAGTTCGTTCCCTCTGAGTTCACGTCGAGTCGCTCGACCACGCGCAGTCGAGCCGAGCGCGCACGCGGATTCCGCGAGATCTCGGCGGCACTTGCGGTGCGAGGCGCCCGGACCCTGCGCACCGTCGCCACAGCACCACAGCCACACGGAAGAACCGGCGGACACGTGCAGCCGCCGGTTTCGGCTTCGCGCATGACCGCCTTGACGATCCGGTCCTCGCCCGAATGGTACGACAGCACAGCGAGACGAGCACCGGGCGCGAGCAACGACAACGCCTGGCGCAGCGCCGAGTCGAGGATCTCGAGTTCGGCATTCACTTCGATACGCACCGCCTGGAAGGTCCGCTTCGCGGGGTGTCCGCCGGTGCGACGGGCCGCGGCGGGGATAGCCCCGGTCACGACATCTGCCAAACGAGTCGTGGTCTCGATCGGGCGGGCAGACACGATGGCCGACGCGATGCGTCCGGCCCAACGCTCGTCGGCGTTGTCGCGCAGGATCTGCGCGAGCCGATCACGGTCGTAGGTGTTGACGACGTCGTGGGCCGTCACCGTCGAGGTGTCGTCCATCCGCATGTCGAGCGGAGCCTCGTGCCGGTACGAGAAGCCGCGTTCGGCACGGTCGAGTTGGTGCGAAGAGACGCCGAGGTCGAAGAGGGCGCCGGCCAACGACCCGAAGCCCTCTTCGACCACGACAGATGCGACGGCATCGAAACGGGCGCGCCGGAGGGTCGCGCGTCCGATGTTTGCCGTCGCTTCGAAACGAGCACGGGCGGCCTCGATGGCCGCACCGTCGCGGTCGATCCCGAGAAGGTGCATCGCCGGGTGTGCCGCCAACAATGCGCCGGCATGACCAGCACCACCGAGCGTGGCATCGAGGAAGACCCCGTCTGCGATCGTGCCGAAGACCTCGAGGATCTCCGCGAGCATCACCGGCTCGTGCGAGAAGTCGACCCCGTCGAGTGTCATCGCGAACTCCGTGGGCGATCCCACGGTCCCCGGCAGCCCCCCGGACAGCAATTGCCGCCCGGATTTCTCCCCGGCGCGAGCGCGATGGCAGCGGGCGGAGTTGGAGCTGACCACCGTGCCATCCGGGAGACTGCCGGGGACCGCAGCACCCCGGACGTGAATGTGACGAACAGGAGCATCGGCGATCACGCGTCGTCTCCTGCGATCTGTTCCGTACCCGCAGCAATGTTGCGGGCGTGACGTTCGGGGTCCCAGATCTCGACCCTGTCGAACGATCCTGCGACGACGACCTTCGAATTGAGCGAGATGCCCGCGTACTCACGGAGCTTCTCGTCGAGATTGACGCGACCTTGCGCATCGATCGTCACCTCGATCGCGTTGGCGGCGAGCGCGCGCTGTTCGTTGCGGCTGATCTCGCCGCTCTTGACCTTGGCGATCAACTCGGACGCCATCGTCTCGAACTCCTCGGCCGTCATCACGTCGACGCACTTGTCGCGACCGAATGCGAGGTAGCAACGGGGTTCGAGCCGCGGGCGGAACGCAGCGGGCAGGGCGAGTCGACCCTTTGGGTCGAGTTGCCTTTCATGCACCCCTACGAACACCGGACTCCGCCTCCCTGGGCGGAAAGACCTGCTCACCGCCTGTCTGAGACATTATCCCCACTTCTCCCCACTGTCAACCATTTCACCCCACATTTCGCCACCACTCCCCCCACTCGACCCACCTGTCCCCTCAAGAAACCCGATGGCACGACAGCGAGCAGGAACGCGACACTCACCCGACATAGAGGTGGGCGGAACCAGAGGTGCGAGTGGGGGACGTCCCGAGACGCCTCGGTCGTCAGTTCGACGTCAGGGCAGTGAGCAGTCGATCGGCCAACTCGTGCACCGTGAGATCGACACTCGACACCGGCAGCGTCATGAGACCACGTCGGGCCGACTCGTCCGTGAGCAGGGAACTCCACTCGCTGGGCTTCCATTTCCGGTACGCCACGCACTGCAACCGTGCGCCCGACTTGTCACGACGTTGACTGATCCCGACCACCTTGGCCGGCCCCACTCTCACTTCACCGGGCGCCATGCTCGCGAAACAGACGGCACGACCGAACTCCCCCTGGTCGAAACGGTCACGCCACACCGTGGCCGACACGAGTCCGTCGAGCGCCCGTGCGAACGCTTCCCCGGCGAACACCATCGATGCCGACACGTCATCGGTCCACAGCGCATCCCCTCGCGGCACCCACAGGTCGATCCAGAGCGAGTCGACCGGGTGCAACCACACTGCCCCGCCGCCGCTTCGTCTCCGTACGACCTCCACGCTCGCGGCGAGTGCGGCATCGGCGTCGACCTCTGCCTCGCGCTGGGTGGAGCCGATCACCAGCGCAGACGACGACGGCACACAGACGACCACCGTTCGATCTCCGCCCGCAAGAGCCGAGATGTCGAGCCCGTGCAGTTCGGAGACAGCGCCTGCACACTCCACGAGACGCCATGCACCACCGGACGAATCGACAGACATCGCGTGCGAATCCGGTCAGCTCGCGTGAGCGAGGAACGGCTTCCATTCCTCGGGAACGCGCGGCACCGAATAGACGATCCACGAGAGTTCGCGCGGCGCACGAGGCTCACTCGACAATCTCATGCCGGCCTCTTCCGGTGTGCGGTCTCTCTTGCGGAGGTTGCAGCCACGACACGCCGCGATGACGTTCTCCCAGACGTTCATCCCGCCTCGAGACCGCGGCACCACGTGATCGATCGAATCTGCAGGTCCCCCGCAGTAGCCGCATTTGTGGTTGTCGCGTGCGAACACCGCGCGTCGCGACATCGCAGTGTGCCGGTGGTACGGCACCTTGACCACGTAGCGCAGACGGATGACCATCGGGGCGCGTACCGCAAGTCGCTCACTGTGGATCTCGGTGCCATCGTCGGCGACGATGTCGGCTTTGTCGCCGATCACCAGACACACCGCACGACGCCACGTGACCACGCTCAGCGGCTCGAACGTCGCGTTCAGGACAAGCGCACGTGTCATCGACGGGTCGTCCTGTCCCATTCTTTGCACCAGCGCAGGTAGTCGACCACGTCCACCGGTTCGGCAGTCTGCAACGGCTGACCGTGACCACCGCCGTACTGGGTCACGAGCCTGAACTCCATGTATTCACGCGGAGGAACAGGCAAGAACGGCGCACGTGCCCACCAACGGCGCGGAGCGAGACGGAAGATCTGCACCATGGCCGTGAGCCAGAGAGAAGGTCGCCTGACGATCGCCCACGTCACCTTCCAGGTGACCACCCGTGGACCGCTGTCGGCTCCCATGATCAGCGTCTCGGCACCACCCCACGCCGGCGCATGTCAGCCCTCGGCGCGGCCACGCGCGACACTCGCGCGTCGAAGTGTTTCGGCGAGGTCCTTGACCCCGGTGCGACCCATGGTGCGTGCCTCGCGCTCGATGACGAGCGCACACGCGAGCATTCCGACGAAGCCGACGAACGAAGCGAGGAAATGAATCTGCAGCGCGGCCACCATGCCCGCGAGGCACACCAGCACTCCGACGAGTGCCCACCAGATCCTGCGCGCCGGCGCACGATAGATGCCACCGGCGGAGACAGCCTTGGCGAACTTGGTGTCGTTCTCGAGCTGCTCTTCGATCTCCCGGAGGATTCTGTTCTCTTCGTCAGACAGCGCCACAACAGTGATTGTCGCACCGGATCGGCCGGAACACAATCCACCTCGCCACAAAGATCATCTCCGGTCGCCGCCTGCCGAACCCGGATCGTCGCCGGTGGGTACAGAATCTGGCTCCGAGGGACCGAACGGAGATTCTCCCGGTCGTTGACGTCCGTCGAGGGCGCTGGCCGGGGTGATGGCCGACGGACCGAAACGACCGGTGATCGAATCGACAGCGCGGGCGGCCGGCTGCCACTGTTCCTCGAGAGCGGCCGCTCCCGAGTTTGTGTCATTCGTCATGCCGGGAAACAACGTCGGGGCCGGCGCCACGTCGCCCGAGAGTTTTTGTGCGTGGACACCGATCAGGCGTACTCCCACCGAGACGTCGATCGCGGCGAGCAACGGCTCGAGCGCCGCCACCATCGACGGGCCGGTCGTCAGCGGCACTTCCGGGGTGACCGATCGCGTGATCGAGTCGAATGACGAGAACTTCACCTTCAACATGAGCGTCCCTGCCGACACCTGTGCGGCACGCGTGCGGCGCGCGACCGCATCACACAGGCGCACCAGATGAGCGCGGGCCTCGTCGTACGTGGTGACATCTCTCGAGAAGGTCTCTTCGTGTCCGATCGACTTGGTGATCCGTTCTGGCTCGACGCGTCGGTCGTCGATTCCGTGAGCGAGCGCATGCAGATGTTCACCGTGCGCCCTGCCCACCGACGTGGCCAACGCCGACAGCGGCACCTCGGCGAGGTCACCGATGGTGGACACGCCCAAGGACTCCAGTCTCCGGAGTGTCGCCGGACCCACCCCCCACAGCGCAGACACCGGAAGCGGCGAGAGGAAACTGATCTCCTCGCCGTCGGCCACGACGAAGGTCCCCGCTCCTTCGGTGACACGACCGCCCGACACGCGGGGCTTTGCGAACTCTGACGCCATCTTGGCGATGAACTTGTTGCGCGCAATGCCGACACTGCACCCGAGGCCCGTCTCGTCGCGAACCATTGCCCGCAGGTCGCCGGCGATGGTCACGGGCTCACCGAGAAGTCTCCCGGCTCCCGTCACGTCGATGAACGCTTCGTCGACCGAGATCTGTTCGACCAGCGGCGAGAACGACTCGAAGATCTCGCGCAACTGGCGACTGACCTCGAGGTAGTGCTCCATGTCGGGGGGAAGAAACACCGCGTTCGGACACAGCCGCCTGGCTGTCGCGCTCGCCATCGCCGAATGCACCCCGAACACACGCGCTTCGTATGACGCGGCAGCGACCACACCACGGCCTCCGGCCCCCCCGACCACAACCGGGCGACCGCGCAACTCGGGACGTCGCCGCAGTTCGACCGACACATAAAAGGCGTCCATGTCGACATGGAGAATCGATGGCACGGCGCCATGTTCCCAGACCGTGAGCACCCCGGGTCGCCACGACACCGACCGACCTACGCTGTGGGCGTGATCTCCCCTGCCGACGACGAAGTACGACCGCTTTCCGCCCTGCCGTCACGCGGAGCCCGCGTGCTCGCGTTCGTGTCGATCCTGGTGGGCGGTCTCGCCGGCGGTCTCATCGGACACGGTCTGGTCGCGGTGCAGTGCGACGGAGACTGCGCTCTGCCGCGTGGTCTCGGCATCATGCTCGGCGCACTGCCAGCGGCAGGCGGTACTGCGATCGTGGCGGTGTTGGCACTGCGTGCGATCGGCGAGTGGCGTGAGATGACGGACAGGTCGTGAGCCACGATCGCGATGCGCTGCGCGTCCTCGCCGAGTCGGCGGCACGTCGCGCCGGCGACATGGCTCTCGCCGGACGGCGAGCGGGCCGACTCGACGCCGACACGAAGTCGTCACCCACCGACATGGTGACCGCGTACGACCGCGCGAGCGAAGAGATGATCGTGGCCGAACTTTCGGCCGCGCGGCCAGACGATGCGATCGTCGGCGAGGAAGGAGCCTCGCGAGCGGGCACCAGCGGACTCGAGTGGCACATCGACCCGATCGACGGCACATCGAACTTCTTCTTCGACATTCCCATGTGGGCAGTCTCGATCGGCGTGGTCGACGCCGACGGCCCGCTCGCCGGAGCGGTGTATGCACCGGCCCTCGGCGAGATGTGGAGCGCAGCCCGCGACCGTGGCGCCACGCTGAACGGCAACCCCATCTCGGTGCGCGACAACGACCGGCTGTCAGATGCCATGGTCTGCACCGGCTTCAGCTACCGCACGCACGAGCGCCCCGACCACGCTCGACGCGTCGCGAACATGATCACCGAGGTGCGCGACCTGAGGCGCTTCGGTGCGGCCGCCGTCGACCTGTGTTTCGTGGCCTGCGGTCGACTCGACGTCTACTTCGAGGAACACCTCCACTCGTGGGATCTCGTCGCCGGCCAGATCATCGCCACCGAAGCAGGGGCTGTGATGAGCGACTACTCGGGGGGAGAGGTGCGACCGGCGCAGGTGTGCGCGGCGAACCCCCGCGTGCACAGCGACTTCATCGCACTCCTGGCGCGAGCGGGAGCCACCACATGAGTGCAGTGCTCGCCATCGATGCAGGCACCACCGGCGTGCGCACACGCGCCGTCTTCGACGACAGCCGGCCGTCAATCGCCTCGTACCGTGAGTTCACCCAGTACTTCCCCCGACCAGGTTGGGTCGAACACGATGCGGCGGAGATCTGGCAAGCGGTGTCGGCCACACTTGCCGACGTCATCGCGCGACTCGGAAACGAACCGGTCGCCGCGATCGGCATCACCAACCAACGCGAGACGGTCGTCGCATGGGACACCGCAACGGGCGCACCGGTCGCGCGTGCGATCGTGTGGCAGGACCGACGGACCGCCGACGCATGCGAGGCGCTCGCAGATCACCTTTCACTCGTGCGACACACCACCGGGCTCGTGCTCGACCCGTACTTCTCGGGGACCAAAGCACGCTGGCTGATCGACAACTCCGACCTCCCCCCGTCCGGACGACTCGCCATCGGCACCATCGACTCGTGGCTGGTCTGGAACCTCACCGACGGCGCCGTGTTTGCCACCGACCCCAGCAATGCCAGTCGCACCATGCTCTACGACATTCGCCGCGGCACCTGGAGCGACGAGATGTGCGAACTGCTCGGCGTGCCGCGCTCGGTGCTCGCCGACGTGGTGCCGTCGAGCGGCCGCATCGGTGTCACCTCGAAGGTGGCCGGCGTACCGGACGGCATCGCCATCGCCGGCATCGCAGGAGATCAGCAAGCCGCTCTGTTCGGCCAGATGTGCACGACGCCAGGAACTGCAAAGAACACGTACGGCACAGGCAGTTTCGTGCTGCTGAACGTCGGCCAGAGTTGCCCTGATCCGACCGACGGTGCGATCACGACTGTCGCGTGGGATCTCGGCAACGGACTCACGTACGCACTCGAAGGTGCGATCTTCGTCACCGGAGCCGCGGTGCAATGGTTGCGCGACGGCCTCGGCATCATCTCGACCGCGGCCGAGGTCGGGCCGCTCGCCGAGTCGGTTCCAGACGCCGGCGGTGTATGGATGGTTCCGGCATTCACCGGGCTCGGCAGTCCCTGGTGGGACCCGTGGGCACGCGGAACGATCGTGGGCATCACGCGCGGCACCACTCGCGCACACCTTGCGCGCGCCGTGGTCGACGCGATGGTGCACCAGACTCGCGACGCCGTCGAGGCGATGGTGCACGCCGCAGGCGTTCCGATCACGGAACTCCGCGTCGACGGCGGGGCGTCGGCGATGGATGCCATGTTGCAACGACAGGCAGACGAACTCGGCGTGCCCGTGCTCAGGCCCACCGACCACGAGACCACGGCACTCGGCGCGGCCTACCTGGCCGGTCTCGCTTCGGGCGTCTGGAGCGATCTCGACGACGTGTCGCGCATGTGGCGCCTCGATGCCCGCTTCGAACCGCGCTCCGACTCGGTGAGCCGACACGACGAATGGCTGCGCGCAGTTGCACGGTCGCGTGACTGGGCGCGCTGAACGGCCGAGGTCTCACACGGTGTCGAGAGACGCCATCAACGCCGCGCCGATGGCACCGGCCCGGTGACCGAGCACGGCAACCTCCAGACGAGGGTGCGGACGCATCGACGGCGAGTACAGCACGTCGACGAAGGCGCTCGCGACATCGCCGAGCAGAAGGTCGTGGGCATCCATGACTCCTCCACCGAGCACCACCACCTCGGGGTCACACACGTTGGTGAGACTCGCGAGCCCGAGCGCGATCCACCCGACGAAGTCAGAGACCGCTCTGCGAGCACCCACGTCACCGGCACGCGCGGCGTCGATCACATCTTCACCGCGTGCGGCGCCGACCGATGCCGCGAGTGCCGAGCCCGATGCGTACCGCTCCCAACAACCCCGTCGACCGCACGGACACTCGACACCGCCTCGGTCGACGATCATGTGGCCGATCTCGCCGGCAAAACCGTTGGCACCACGCTGGAGCACTCCCCCCATCACGAGTCCACCGCCGATTCCGGTGCCGAACGTGACCATGACCGCGTCTCTGGCACCGCGCGCCGCACCCACCTGCCATTCGGCGAACGCAGCCACGGTCGCATCATTCTCGACATGGACCGGCACGTCGAGCCGCGCCCGCAGTTCCGGCCCTACCGGGGTGTTGCGCGCACCGCTCAAGTTCGGCGATGCCCGCACCACACCGTCAGGCGTGATCAACCCAGGCAGTCCGACGCCGAGTCGACTCGCGCCACCGAGTTCGTCGACCATCGCACAGAGCACGTCGACCAAGTCGTCAGCTCGCGGCGTCGGCCGTCGTGTCTCGGCGACCACCAGCCCGTCGGCGTCGACGACCACGCCGTGGCACTTGGTGCCGCCGACGTCGATCCCGATCGCATTCATCGCGCTGGACGCCCGCGAGCGACGTTCAGGCTTCTGCCCGGGACTTCAGTTCCTTGACGGCATCGATCAAGATGCGCGCTTCTGCGCGACGCTTCACGAATCCGGGCAACGGAACCACAAGTTCGATGCTCAGTTCGTAGAACACCTGCGTTCCGTTGTCGACTTCCACCATCGAGTAGGCGCCGTCGATCGCACGCATGATGTCTCCCTCGACGAGACTCCACGACAGCCGAGACGGCATCTCCGAATAGTCGTACTGCAGGGTGTAGTGGGTGCTGCGACCGAGAGCCGACGCCCGGTATTCGACCCGCAACGGGCGCCCCTGGTCGTCGCGGGCGCGCACCACCGCCTCTTTGACGTCATGGGCCCATTCGGGATAGCGCTCGAAATCGAGCACCACCGACCAGCACTTCTCCACCGGTGCCGACACGAGTGTGGTCTGGGCCGCGCGATCAGTCATGACCTTCATCTTGCCCCGTGTCGTCGCCCTCGTGGCGCACCCCTTCTGCGGCGACATCCCTGCGGGGCCGGAAAACACCGTGGTGGGCCGCCCACAACCCGTTCAGGCCGAGGCCGAGCATCGGCACGAGAATGCCGAAGGCCAGGGTGCTCCCGGGCTTGCCGTCCGTCGACGAACGCACGATCGCAGTCACCAACCCGATGACGACCTGCGCCGTCAACCACAGGTTCATGCGTCGGGCGAACGGCTTCGGCGCCACTCCGTCGACAAGGAAGTACAGCGCCGCGACCGCAATGTCGTCGTGTCGGCTCCGCTGCACAGCGCTCCAGTACCCCCACAGGAACGCCACGACTCCCACCGCGAAACATGCGACAGCCACCGCCACGCCGATCGCACGCCAGGGCTGCTCGAACAGCACCGTCGCCACGACAGCAGAGACCGCGAAGAGCACGGTCAAGAGCGCGTTCAGTGTCTCGATCCACGCACCGCCGCCTTCGTGCACCCGGGACTCGACTGTCATGTCGTCCATGTCACCCCCAATGCATCGCCCAGACGACGCGCGAGTACGTCGTAGCCGAAGTCGTTCACCGCTCGCACGCGCGACTCCGCGGCGAAGCGCGATCTGAGATTCTCGTCGTCGAGAATCTCGGCGAGACGCGCCGCGAGTGCGGCGACATCGGTCGGGTCAGACATCACGTACCCAGTCTCGCCGTCGAGCACGGCTTCGGCCGCACCACCGCTGTCGCCTGCCACCTGGGGTACGCCGCATGCGGCCGCTTCCACGAAGACGATGCCGAACCCTTCTTGCTCGAGTCCACCCCACCGGTTGCGACACATCATGGAGAACACGTCGGCGGTGCCGTAGAGGCGGGGCAGGTCGTCGTGGGCGACTCGGCCGAGAAACGTCACCGGCGCCCCCGTGGTGCGGGCGAGCGCACGCAGCCGTGCTTCGTCACGGCCGGTGCTGGCGATCACGAGGCGCAGTCGTGGTCGGTGCGGGGCCAGTATCGCGGCAGCGCGGATGACCGTGTCGAAGCCCTTGCGCGGCACCAACCGACTGACTCCGAGCACCACTTCGGCATCGTCGTCGAGTCCGAAGTCGCGTCGTGCCGCCAGACGCTCGTCGCGCGAGAGCACACGGAAGCGCGCGGTGTCGACACCGGGCGGAACAACGGTGATCGGCAACGACCGGCCGGCGGCATGTTCTCCCTCTCGGGCCGGGTACCCGCCGGCGGCGATCACCTGGCGAGCACCGCGCAGCACCGACCCCAGCACCTGACGCGACACCGGCAGACGACCGGGAACGGTCACCTCTGCACCGTGCAGCACCACGTCGTAGGGCAACGAGAGAAAACGCCCGAGTGCTCCGAGCGGCAATGCCGGGTCGAGCACGACGAAATCGGCGCCGATGTCGCGCGCCATGTCGTTGATCCGTTTCGCCATGAACGGATGCGGCAACAGAACGGGCTCTTTGGTGCGCTCGATGCGGTACGGCTGGGCGGCATCGAACTCGGCCGCGCCTGCATGCGGCGTGGTGAGGACTGCGAACGAGTCAGACGGCAGACGTCTCCACCATTCCCACAGAAGGTTCTGGATTCCGCCGATCTTGGGAGGAAAGTCGTTGGTGACGAGGAGGTGCTTCATGAGACGAGACCTGACAGGTCGTCTCGCAAGGTTGGCAGACGAGCCAACTCGTCGCACACCATCGCACTGGAGTCACCCGACACCGCAGACAACAAGTGACCGAGCCCCAACCGCGCGGCCGTCCACACGGCATGTGCGCGAAGCTCTTCGCGTTCGTGCGAGAGGTACCGCACCACTGTCTCGACCACTGCGGGCTTTGTCGGATCAGCGACGTTTCCGAGCACGATCAACAGATTCCGCCGCACCCAGGTGACGTCACGCTCGTGCACCCACCAGCGGTCGCAGACGGCATCCAGTGCGGCGTCGTCGAGCGCGAGAGCGTCGACGACGTCGAGATGTGTCACGGCCCCTGCCGGCAGCACGGTCGACTGTTTCCTGTTGAACGGACACACCGTCTGACAGTCGTCGCATCCGTAGATGCGATCGCCGAGCGCGACCCGGTACTCGGGCGCGAACACTCCCGGCTTCTGGAGCAGCCACGACAGGCATCGCCGCGCGTCGATCACTCCGGGCGCAACGATCGCATCTGTCGGACATGCCGGCACGCATCGCGAACAGGTGCCGCACCCGTCGTCGACCGGAACCGAGGCCGGAAGGTCGGCTGTTGTCACGATGCAACCGAGCACGTGCATGCTCCCGACGCCGGGCGTGATGATGTTCGCATTCTTTCCGTACCAACCGAGACCAGCGAGCCAGGCGACTTCACGATCGACGACGGCATTGTCGTCGGCGAACACAGTGGCGCGGTGACCGTCACGACGCAGACGTGCCGCGACATGGGTCAACGCCGCCTTCAGCGCACCGTTGTGGTCGACCCATGCGTACCGTGCGATGCGGGCCGATTCGGGGTGATCGGCACTCGGTGCGGCGTGCGCATACGACAGCGCACCGACAACGATCGAGCGGGCACCGCGCACGAGTTCATGCGGCGAGGTCGACCTGTCGGGGTGGAGGAACGTGAAGCGCATGCCGTTGACAAGTCCGCGCGCGATGCGGTCGTCGATCTGATGGCGAGCCCTCGTCAGTGCGACGGCAGGTGCGACCCCGGCCACGACGAGACCGGCCGCGCGGCATTCAGCGAGGATCGCTTCTTTGTAGGCGGGGCCGCCCGGGGCATCGTCGGCAACGACGCGCGGGTTTCGCAGGTTTCTCTCAGCCGACGGCACGGTGCCGAAGCGTAGGCACCAGACCGGCCTGAGCGAGCAGGCGAATGTCACGGAGCTCACTGAGGCTCAGAACCACAGCCCCGGTGTCGCGTGGCTCACACAAGACACTCATCATGCAGTCGTCGCATGCCGAGGAGTTCGCCATGACGCACGTGTCGCACGAGATCACGAGTACCGGCTCGTCGGCGGGAGATGCCTCGCCGCCACAGCAGGCGGATTCGTCGACGGGATGGGACTGGCTGCTCTCACAGTTCATGGTTGCCACTGTGACGCAGGGGTGTCACAACGAGGCCGCGACGCCATCGCGAACGCGACCACCGGCACGACGTCAGATCTGCACGGCGCCGGCCTGGTCGATCGACAGCACCAGAGTCCGTCCACCACTCGGCAGAGCAGCCGCGAGGCGTGAGGCATCGGACGGCTCACACATCAACGCCACGGTCGGGCCCGACCCCGAGAGCCACCCGCACCATGCGCCGGCCGCGAGTCCCGCCGTGAGCGCGGCCGAACTGTTCGGCGCGGAAGAGAACCTGACATCTTGATGCAGTCTGTCTCGGGTGGCCTCGCGAAGACCTTGCACGTCACCGGACGCCAGTGCCGCAACCAGCATCGCCGTGTGCGCAATGTTGAACACCGCATCACCGAGCGGCACAGTCGGTCCGATCTTGCGCCGAGACTCGCTCGTCGACGTCGTGGTCTCGGGAACCCACATCACGAATGCCGCCTCGACGACGACCGGCAGACGCACCACGTGCGACTCGCTCGCCACCACTGCCCCACCCCACAGAGCCGGTGCGACATTGTCGGCGTGACCCTCCAACTCGGTGCACACCGCGAGCGCGTCGACCGACCGCGGTACGAAGTTCCCGGCCCTGTGCATCTCGGCCACCAGTGCGCCGCCGACTCGCGCCGCACCCGAGAACCCGAGACCGCGACCCATCGGAATGTGGTTACGCACCCACACCCGACCGGTTCCTCCCGCGCGTACGAAGGCCACCTGCGCCGGGTGAGTGTCGTTCGCCTCGTGTGAACCGTCGGGCGCATCGTCGACTCCGACCATGCCGACGTCGCAGTGCAACGTCAGCGCAACTCCGAGAGCATCGAAGCCCGGCCCCATGTTCGCCGATGTTGCAGGTACACGCACCGCCATGTTGTTCAGAGCTCCATCCGTTCGGCTTGCCGTCTGCTCTCTGCCACGGCGGCGGCCAGCACCTGAGCCGCCGCGCCCGAGTCGATCGAGGCTCGCGCGCGTTCGAGTCCGTCTGTCACGTCGGCAGCCATACCGGCGACCACCAGCGCGCACGCCGCGTTGAACACCACGATGTCGCGCACCGCACCAGCGCGACCCTCGAGCAACGCGGAAAATGCGGCCATGTTGTCGGCCGGGTCGCCGCCACGCACGGCCGACACGTCGGCGCGCGCGAGTCCGAAGTCGTGGGCATCTATCTCGAACTGCACCACGTTGCCGTCGCGCAATTCGTGGACAGTGTTCGCGCCGCTGAGCGACAGTTCGTCGAGCCCGCCGTGTCCGTGCACGACCCATGCCCGTTGCACTTCTCGCGACGCGAGTGCTTCGGCCATCTTCCCCATCATCTGTGGCACCGCCACACCGACCAGCATGTTCTCGACCGGCGCCGGGTTGGCCATCGGCCCGAGCAGGTTGAACACCGTCGGCACGCCGATCTCCCGGCGCGACGGACCGGTGTAGCGGAACGCCGGATGAAACCGCGCCGCTAGGCAGAAGCCGAACCCAGCGGAGGCGATGCATGCTTCGACGCCAGCAGAGTCGAGTTCGATCTCCATTCCGGCCTCAGCCAACAGGTCAGCCGAGCCGCACCGCGACGATGCCGCACGGTTGCCGTGCTTGCACACCGGAACCCCCGCTCCGGCAACCACGACGGCGGCCATGGTGGAGACGTTCACCGAGTTCGACCGGTCACCACCGGTCCCGACGATGTCGATCGCGCGGGCGGCCACGTCGTCGGGCAACGAGACCCGGTGTCCTGCCGACCGCACGGCGTGCAACATGCCCTCCAGTTCTGCGGCGGTCTCACCCTTTGCCCGCAGCGCAACGATGAATGCCGTCATCTGCGACGGAGTTGCATCACCGCGGAGGATCTCCGCGATTGCCGACTCGGCTTGCTCAGAAGTCAGGTCGCGCCCACTCAGGAGATGAGAGAGCAACGAGGGCCATCCCTCGAACATTTCGGTTGCCGACATGCGTCAAGTATCCCCGGCACGACGCCGAGTCGGCGAATGAGAATCAGAAATCGTCGGCGTCGCGGTTGCCGGCCTCAGTGACCTGCGCCGACGAGGCGTCAGGCAGGGCGGCGGCGCTGTCGAATGATGCGGCGACGTTCCTTCTCGGTCGTTCCACCCCAGATTCCGTCTCGCTCGCGGCGAGCCAACGCGTGCTCGAGGCAATGCAGCCGAACCGGGCACTCTGCGCAGATCGATTTCGCCTCTTCGGCGAGTTCGTCCGAGTCGGGAAAAAAGATCGTCGGATCGAGCCCCGTGCAGGCTCCTCGTTGCCGCCAGATCAGGTCGTGTCCTGTCATGTCCCGCATCGCCGACTCCGAAGCCCCCACTTCGGTTCGACGAGCCCCCTGCGGCTGATGCTATGTGTCCGATGTCACAGATGTCCAACCCAGCCCGACGTCGTGTCCCACAAGGCTGACGGCGCGTCGACGGCTCCTATGATCCCCGTGGTGACAGCGGTTCCGTTCACTCGCGAGGCGGCAATCGACCGCTCGCAGGGCGCCACTTTCGACGTCGTGGTGGTGGGAGGCGGCATCACCGGGGCAGGAGTCGCCCTCGACGCCGCATCTCGGGGTTTGTCGGTGGCGCTGTTCGAGAAGGACGACTTCGCATCGGGAACGTCGTCGAAGTCGTCGAAGTTGGTGCACGGCGGTCTGCGCTACCTGCAGCAAGGCGACGTGAAGCTCGTGTACCAGGCCTTGCGCGAGCGCAAGAGGCTGCGCCGGAACGCTCCGCACCTCGTGAAGGTGCTGCCGTTCATGATCCCGATCCTCACGAAGAACAGTGTGGTGTCGAAAAAGATCGCCCGTGCTCTCGGGTCGGCGATGTGGATGTACGACCTCACGGGCGGGTGGCGGATCGGCAAGATCCACCGACGCCTCTCGGCCGACCGCGCACACCGACACATGCCGACGATGAATCGCGCCCGCCTCGCCTCGGCATATCTCTATTACGACGCCGAAGCCGATGATGCACGCCTGGTTCTGGCCGTGTTGCGTACCGCAGCCGACCACGGCGCGGTGGTGCTGAACCGAGCGTCGGTCGACGCGATCACCTCCACCGACGCATCGCATCGACTCACCGTCACAGACTCACTCGGTGGACGAGAGTTCATCGTGACGGCACGAACCGTCGTCAACGCCGCCGGAGTGTGGTCCGACGACGTGCGAGCGATCGACGAGGGAGCACACCCCGACACGATCAGACCAGCCAAGGGCGTCCACCTGACGGTGCCGTGGGACAAGGTGCGCAACGACATCGCCGTCGTCATTCCCGTGCCGAGAGACCGGCGCAGTCTGTTCGTGGTTCCCTGGGTGCCTCGCGGTGACGGCACCTACTTGTTCACCTACATCGGCACCACCGACACCGACTACCGGGGCCCGGTCGACGACCCGCAGTGCAGTCGCGACGACATCGAGTACGTGCTCGAGGCGTTGAACGCATCGATCGACACACACGTCACCGTCGACGACGTGACCGGCGTGTGGAGCGGACTCCGACCTCTCGTCAAGACCGACGACGACTCGAAGAAATCTGCGCGCACCGCCGACCTCAGCCGCATGCACAAAGTGACCGAGTCGACGACGGGCGTCGTCACCGTCACCGGCGGCAAACTCACCACGTACCGTGAGATGGCCGAAGATGCCGTGGACGTGGTGTGCCGACAACTCGGCACCAAGACCAAGTCGCGTACCGCGCGACTCGCGCTCAACGGCGCCAGAGGACGACGAACTGCCTCGACTCCACGTGACGCTCACCTCGACTCCCGACACGGCTCTGGAGCCGCTGCCGTGACGGCACTGATCGACAGCGACCCGACCCTGGCCGAACCGCTGGTGCCGGGGCTTCCTTATCTGCGCGCCGAGGCGGTACATGCCGTCACGGCAGAGATGGCGACCTCGATCGACGACGTCCTCACCCGTCGCACCCGTGCACGCCTCCAGGATCGTCGCGCCGCACTGGCTGCCGCCGACAGCGTCGCCGATCTGATCGCGCCGCTCCTCGGGTGGAGCGACGAGCAGCGCCGCGCGAGCATCGCAGAGTTCGTCGACGAGTGCGCCCGAGAAGATGCAGCGGCGCTGGTGACCGAGAAGGAGCTCTGGTGACCGTGCAACGGTTCGACCGTCAGGCGACCCCGCCCATCGAATTCGGCGGCGATGCCACAGACACGTCGCAGCACTGGCCGTCGCCTCTCGCCGGCGCGGGCGACCTGGAGGCGATCGCCGCCACGTGCCCGACGTCGACCGACGAGCACGACGTGCGAGAGCACTCGCGTGACTGGTGGCCGTTGGCGATGTCGTGGTCGCTCAAGAACGAAGTTCCCGCCCGGGCCTGGGCAGTCTGTCGGCCGCGCGACACTGCCGAGGTCTCCGCTCTTCTTGCTGTCTGTTCAGCGCGAAACATTCCCGTCACCGTGTCGGGCGGACGGTCGGGAGTGTGCGGCGCCGCCGTACCGCGCGCGGGCGGAGTGGTCCTCGACACTGCATCACTCCAGGGCGTCGGCGAGATCGACGTCGTCTCGGGGATCATCGAGGTGCTGGCCGGCACGTACGGACCCGACCTCGAGAACTCGGCGCGCGCCCACGGTCTCACCGTCGGCCATTTTCCCCAGTCGTTCGACATCTCGACCGTCGGCGGGTGGATTGCGGCGCGCGGCGCCGGTCAGTACTCGACTCGCTACGGCAAGATCGACGACATGGTGCACGCACTCGAAGTCGTGCTGGCCGACGGAACGGTCGTCACCACCGGCGGCGCACCCGCGGCGGCTGTCGGCCCGGATCTCGGCGAACTGATTCTCGGCAGCGAAGGGACTCTCGGCGTCGTGACCCGCGCATGGCTGCGCGCGCACCCTGCACCCGAGGCCGATCGTCGTGCCGCATTCGTCTTTGCCACGTTCTCGGACGGACTCGAGGCCTGTCGTCGTGCGGTGCGCAACGGTGCGACACCGGCTGTGCTGCGTCTCTACGACGGAGCAGAGAGCAAGCGCTCGCACGGCGGAGACGGCGTCGAGGCGACTCTCCTCGTCTTCGACGAAGGCGCCAGCGCGATCGTCGAGGCGACCATGTCGGTCGTACACGAAGCATGCCTCGCGCTCGGGGCGCGCCCCGCCGACACGGCACTGGTCGACGCGTGGATGCACCATCGCAACGACACGAGCGCCCTGCAGGCCCTCACCCGGAAAGGTTTCGTCGTCGACACGATGGAAGTCGCCGCCGCATGGTCAC
Source organism: uncultured Bifidobacterium sp. (assembly GCA_964416135.1). Lineage (GTDB taxonomy): Bacteria > Actinomycetota > Acidimicrobiia > Acidimicrobiales > Ilumatobacteraceae > UBA2093. Next base: position 102,896 of record CAYQCU010000002.1, on the reverse strand, counting down.
GTCTCGACGCAGTCGTGGACCAGGTCGAGTCGGCGATTCTCGCCGTGCCGTACGCCCGCGCCGCGACCTGCCACCTCTCGCACAGCTACGTCGATGGTGCGTGCCTCTACTTCTCGTTCGCCGCCTCTCCACCGTCGGACGAATTCGACGCCACCTACCGCGCGCTGTGGGATGCAGGTCAAAGTGCCGCGCTCGCCGCCGGGGCGAATCTCTCGCACCATCACGGAGTGGGCCTGAATCGTGCCGGCTACATGACAGACGCTCTCGGCGCCGGCATGAGCGTGCTGCGCGCTGTGAAGTCGGCTCTCGACCCGAACGGAATCTTGAACCCCGGCAAACTCGGGCTCTAGGAGTCACACGTGCGAACTCTCGTGATCGACGTGGGCACGAGCGGCGTGCGCGCCGCACAGTTGAGCGACGACGGCACCATGACACGGCTTCACCACGAGCCTCTCCTGCCCAGTACCCCGGCAGCGGGTCTCGTCGAATTCGACGCGAACGAGATGTGGCGGGCAGTGCTCGACGTGTCACTTGCCGCGATGGGCAACGACCGTGTCGACGCCGTCGGCATCACGAATCAACGTGCTTCGACGATCGGGTGGCGCCGCTCCACGGGCGAGCCGATCGGGGCTGCGATCGGGTGGCAAGACCTTCGTACCGTCGGCGAGTGCATCTCTCTGCGTGCCACCCACGGCATCGGTCTCGCCCCGAACCAGAGTGCGACGAAGATCGCGTGGCTCGCGGCGCAGCACCGCGACATCGACCCTGATGATCTCGCGTTCGGCACCGTCGACACTTGGCTCACCTGGCGACTCACGGGCGGTGCGAGTCATGTCACCGACCACACCAATGCAGCCGTCACCGGACTCGTCACGCCCGATGCACTCGACTGGAACGACACCGTCCTCTCGGCGCTCGGCATCTCTCGCGGGTGGCTGCCGACCATCGTCCCCTCGCGCGGGGTGATCGCAGAAGCCTCTGCGCTTCCTGGCGCACCACCGATCGCGGCGCGCGTCGGAGACCAGCAAGCATCACTCGTCGGTCAAGGCGGTATCAGCCCGGGTCGCACCAAGATCACGTTCGGCACCGGCGGGATGCTCGACCTCTTCGTCGGAGATCGCGCACCGACCGTTTCCGGACGGACGTACTCGGGCACCTTCCCCGTGGTTGCACATTCGTGGAACGACGGCATCGCATACGGCGCCGAGGCGATCATGTTGTCTGCAGGAACCTGTGTCGAATGGCTCGTCGACTCTCTCGGCCTCATCGACTCGGCTCACGACTCAGACGCCGTCGCCGCGTCGGTCGCCTCGACCGACGGTGCAGTGTTCGTACCTGCGTTGCTCGGACTCGGCACTCCGCACTGGGACTACGGCGCACGAGGGTCGTTGTTCGGCGTCACTCGCGGCACCACTCGGGCTCATCTCGTGAGAGCAGTGCTCGAGGGCGTGGCGCATCGCGGAGTCGACCTTCTCGACGCCGCCGAAGCAGACACCGATGTGGACGTGACCGAGATCCACGTAGACGGAGGCATGAGCCGAAATGCCACCTTCGTCCAGTGCCTCGCCGATGCCGCTGCCCGTCCTGTCGTGGTCTCGCCAGTGACAGAAGCCACGACGCTCGGCGCCGGTTTCCTGGCCGGAGTGGCGGTCGGACAGTGGCCCCATCTCGAGGCCGCGACGGCCACGATCACGGGCGCGCGACAGGTGCACCCATTGGGAGATCCAGGCGTCTCGCGACAACAATGGTCGGAAGCGGTGTCGAGGTCGAAAGCCTGGATACCGGACCTCTCGGCACTGGACTTCTAGTGTTGGGAGATCGAACGGGCCCCGCCGGGGCCGCAACGACGACCGACAAAGGAACCAGTCGAGTGGACCACAACGACGCAGATCTCTCCCCCCAGACCGCGACGGACACCGCCACCTCGCGACGCCGTCTCATCGCCGGCCTGCTCGCCGGTGGAGCAGCGGTGGCCGCAGCGCCACTGTTTGCAGGCAGTGCGTCGGCGGCCTCTGACTCGCCGACCCGTGACATCGCCGACAATGACTCGTTGAACGCCGGACTCGAACGCGAGAGGCGCATGGTCGCCACGTGCCTTGCCGCCGTCAATGCGGTGTCGAACGCGGACGACAAAGCCGCCCTCACACTGGTTCACGACCACCACGTGGCCTACGTCGAGGCACTCACCGGTGCGCTCGGCACCGCGGCAGCCGACGGAAGCACCACTCCACTCGCGTCGATGTCGGGCAGCACGGCCTCCATCGCGGGCACCTTGTCACGCCTCGAACAAGAGACCGTCGACGCCCATCTTTCGATTCTCGCCGGACTGCGCGGCACGACCGCTGCGTCACTGGTCGCGTCCATCATCACCATGGAAGCCCGTCACGTCGCCGCGTTGGGCATCGTCTCGGGCCAGACCCCACTGGCCGCCGCAGGACTGTGATCGAAAGGGAACCCTCATGAACAAAGAGACACTCACCCCCGACGACACCCCGACAGCGCGCGGAGTGACCCGTCGTTCACTTCTCCGCGGTGGCGGTGTTGCAGCAGTCGCAGGAGTCGTTCTCGCGGCCTGCGGCGGCTCGGAAGACAACACCATCGCGCGCCTCGGAACCGGCGTGGCCAAGGAGCCACTCCCCGACGTCGATGTCACCGACGTGGTGTTGCTGCGCACGGCGATGTCGGTCGAGAAGATGGTGCAGGATGCGCTCTCGAGCCCTGTCCTGGCCACCGGTGCCAACGCATCGCTCATGAACGCTCTCGCCGGTGCCCACGATTCGGCCCGTCTCACTCTGCGAAGCCTCGTCACCGCCCGCAACGGCCAGCCCGTCGACGAAGCGAATGCGAAGCTCACCCAGAACTGGGGCGCACGCGCGCTCGAATTGGTGGAGACGAGCGATCGCCAGTCAGACGACGCACTCGCACTCGCCCAAGCGCTCGAGACCCTGCTCGCCAGCACCTACCAAGGGTTCGTGTCGCAGGCATCAGAGCCCGCGTTGCGCGCCGACATGATGCGTCTCGCTGTCGGTGCGTCACGCCGTGCCGCCACGATCGCACAACAGGTCGCCCCGGGCACCAAGGGGTTTGCTCCGGTGTACGACGAGTTCGGCAACGCTTCGGTCGCGGCACTGCCGTCGCCGTTCGGCACGCTCGCTTCGATCCAGGTCGTCATCGGACCGCCGAACGAGGCCGGCATCCGTGAGCCGTTGACCCTCGAGACTCCGAGCCTCAACTCCTACATCTATTGACCGCTGGTCGCTGCGTGCGTCGCTTCCGGCGCGACCAATGAGTACCGAACCACTGCGTCCGCGTTGCGGCGTGGAGCGGTCTTCGTACACTGCCTCGTGACGGTGAGTCGCCCGGGTGGCCGCGGTGTCGCGAGACATCGAGGAAAGTCGGGGCTTCACAGGGCAGAGTGCTGGCGAGAGCCAGGTCGGGGCGACCTGACGGACAGTGCAACAGAGAACAAACCGCCGATGGGCGAAAGCCACAGGTAAGGGTGAAACGGTGCGGTAAGAGCGCACCAGCGCACGGAGCGATCCGTGTGGCTCGGCAAACCCCACTCGAAGCAAGGCCAAGCAGGAGGAGACGGCCCGTCTGCCGAAAGGCACCCTCCGGGTAGGCCGCTCAGATGGATGGTCACCACTCGCGCAAGCGAGTACAGAACCCCGCTTACACGGCGACTCACCGTCATCTACCCCGCAACGACCCGCGGCGGAACAGCCGGGCGTCAGCGCAGATGAGACGTGTCGTTGAAACCCGTCAGCGACACACCCCGTGCCGACACCGCGAACGTGGTGACAGAGGCTCGGTCGAGCGAGCACCGCCAGGTCGACTCAGGCCCGGTGCCGAGAACCCACGTGACGGCACTCTTGATCGGCGACACGTGGGAAACCACGATCACGTCTCTCTCGCGGGCCTCGACCGCGAGCTCGGCCAGTGCCGGTTGAACGCGCCGGTCGAGATCGACCAGTGACTCTCCCCCGGGTGGCGTGAACAGCGGGTCGCGGCGCCACTCGGCCCACGTCTCGTCTGGGATCTCGTGCATCGCTTTGCCGTCGAAGTCGCCGTAGTCGAGTTCGATGAACCGCTCGTCGATCACCACGTCGGTCTGCAACGATGCGGCGATCACGTCTGCGGTCTGGCGCGCACGGAGCAGCGGGCTCGCCACGACCAGCGCCGCGGGATGTCGCGCCGCCATTGCGTCGGCGAGAGCGGCGGCCTGACGCACTCCTGTGTCGTCGAGCTCGGCGTCGATTCGCCCCTGCAGCAGCCCGCCTGCATTGATGGCGGTCTGGCCGTGACGGACGAGAATCAACATTTTCCGACCTCCGGTGGGTTCGGTTCGACCAGTCGACCTTGCGTGATCAGCAGCGACCGTTGTGCCGGATCACCGAGAGAATGCCTGCGCCACAGGAACGCGATCATCGCAACTCCCACCACCTCGAGTACGAGGCTCCACCAGCCGCGTTCGATGCTCGGCAACGGACCACCGTCGAGCGACAGCCCCGCGAACGGCCACCAGAACGCGGCCGTGTTCGAGAACACCCCGTCTGCCACCAGGTGGAGAAACATCCCGATCGGCAACGCCAGCCACCGTCGCCGGGTCGGTCGTCGTCCGACGGTGAGTGCCATCACTGCCGCCATCACCACCACGCTCGTGGTCACGGAGTGCGCGACTCCTGTTCCGCCGGCGACACCGTCGACGATGTCGGGCGCGAGTGCACCGAGCGCGAGCACCCGGTAGTCGAAGCGGTCGTCGCGGAACACGAGCCACACCGCAAGTGCCGCGGATCCCACGAACCAGAAGAACACGGAGTCGATGCTACGGAATGGTGCGAACCGTCTTCGGGAGTCCCTTGGCACAGTCGTAGATGAGGGTGCGCGTCGGATCAGCCCCGACCACGGGCACAGTCGGGTCGGTGACGGTGCGGGCAATGGTGGTGCCGGGGTCGACCACTCGCACGACGGGGCCGCGCCATGCAGTGGTGGTCGGCATTTCCGGTGCAGCCGTCACCGGCGGCGTCGCTCCGGGCGGCACCGTCGTCGTCACCGGCGGCACAGTGGTCGGAGGCGACGTGGTGGTCGTCGTCGACGGAGGCACGGTCGGCACGACTGTCGTGACGGCGCCTGTCTGCGACGCCGGCAGACGACCAGACACCAACTCGGCAGTGCAGTCGAGCCCGGGCAGATAGAGCCGCATCGGATTGCGCGTCGGCGCCGGCGGGGCATCCCAGTCGGTCGGTCTGTTCTCGTAGTCGGCGCTCAGACGGTCGTGAGCTGCATCCATGTACGCCTTCCAGATCCGTGCCGGGTAGGTCGCGCCCTGGACACGCGGGACACCGTCGCGCACGAACTCGGGTATGCGGACCATCGGCGTGTATCCCTTCGGATCGCCCACCCACACCGACGTCGTGAGCCACGGCGTGAAACCCACGAACCACGCGTTGGTGTTGCGGTCTTGCGTCCCCGTCTTGCCGGCAGACGGTCGGTCGTTCTCGAGCGGCGTGCGTCGCGCCGTGCCCCTGATGAGGGTCTGCTTCAAGATGTCGACTGCCTTGTCGGCCACTTCCTTCGAGATGACCCGCTCGGCGATCTTCGACGTCACCGCTCCGTTCGACGTGATGGTGACGACGTCTCCCGCCACATCTTGTCGGTAGAGCACCGTGCCGTTCGCATCTTTCACTTCCCTGATGAACCACGGCTCGTGGTGCACTCCCCCGTTCGCGACGGTCTGGGCGCCGGACGCGATGTCGAGCGGGCTCATCTCGTTCGCGCCCGTCGACAAACTCGCAAAGGGAAGAATGGGGAAGGTCTCTGGCCGCAACCATTGCGACGAGGCATAGCGATAGATGCCGTTCACCACGCGGTTCAGTCCGACGATCTGGGCGAGACGCGCATAGGCACAGTTGATCGACAACCACGTCTGTTCTGCCAGTGACGTGGTGGGTTTGCTGACACCGCGTGTGATGCGGAACGGTTCGTCGGGCTGTTCGGGGTTCGGCATCGTGCACGGCAACGTGCCGTCGATGAGATCTTGACCCTCCACGCCAGCCTCGAGTGCGGAGACGAGCACGAACATCTTGATGCTCGAGCCCGTCTGGCGGCGGCTGAGGCCGAGGTTGACCTCGTTTCGTCCGGGAACGAACGGAGACCCTCCGCGCAAAGCGCGAATGGCGCCAGTGGCGGTGTCGAGTGACACCAGCGCCGAATTGATGCCGACAGAATTCTCGGGAAGACGTTTCGCTGCGTCTTCGGCGGCCAGTTGGGCGTCACGGTCGATGGTGGTGGTCACCGTGATGCCCCCGCGGTACAGAGCGTTGTACCTCTCTGCGTAACTGTCACCGAGGATCGTCGATTGCTCGAGCAGGAACTCACGAACCATCTCCGAGATGTGCGTGCGGCTGGTCGGGCGCTCGGGTGCCTCCGACAGGGTCTCTGGGATCGCGAACCGTGTCGGCGACTCGGGGTCGACGAGCGCCGCCGCCTCGTCGGCGGTCACCATCTCGGTCTCTTGCAGACGCTCGACCACCTGGGCAAAGCGACGACGTGCCTGCTGTGGCCGTCGAATGGGGTCGTACGTCGACGGCGCGCGAACGAGACCAGCCAGGAAGCCGGCCTCGGCCACGGTCAACTGCGACGCACGCTTCTGGAAATACACCTCGGCCGCCGACTCGATGCCGTAGGCGTTGTTGCCGAGGAACACCCGACTGAGGTATCGCTCGACGATCTCGGCCTTGGTGAGCGACTTCTCGAGCATCGCCGCATAGCGCGCCTGCAAGATCTTGTAGCGACCGTCACGCGGAATGCCGCCGAGGTACTCGAGCTTGACCACTTGTTGCGTGATCGTCGATGCACCCTGTCGTGACCCCGTGAACTGGAAATTGGCGAAGGCTGCTCGCACCAGCGCCCGCAGGTTGACGCCCCGGTGGCCGTAGAAGTCGGAATCTTCCACGGCCAAGAAGGCGCCGACCACATGCTCGGGCAGATCTGCGATCCGCACCGGCTGGATGTTCTCTGCCTCGAACACCCCGATCTGCTGGCTGTCCTTGTCGAGAATGACCGAACGAGACGAGATGCCGCCGAGACCGGGCAGGCGAACCGGGACCTCGTCGTGGGCGTTCAGGACACGCCACGCATACGGCGCCGCCCCCACCACCGTTGCGGTGATGAGGAGTGCGCCGGCGACGACCGACACGGAGAATCTGACCAGCCAGTTGGCACGTTGAGACACGACACCGAAACGGTAGCCCTCGCCGTGTCGCAGCCACCGGCACCCGTTCGCCGCGCGACGCACGGTTAGCCTCTCGACGAGGGAGGACAATGGCACTCATCTCGACGCTCCGATCGGTCGCCCGCTTCGGTACACCCCGTATCGGCACCTCACGCCGGCTCTCTCGAGCTGCCAATGTCGACGATCTGCGCTCGATCGCACGCCGGCGACTGCCGAGCGGCATCTTCGACTACATAGACGGTGCCGCAGAAGACGAGCACACCATGACGTCGAACGTGACCGCCTTCGACCGGTGGCAGTTCGTACCCCGCGTTCTGCGTGACGTCTCGTGCGTCGACACCTCCACGACGCTGTTCGGCAGAACCCTGTCGGCACCGCTCCTCCTCTCCCCCACCGGCTTCAGCCGCATAGCCGACTCACAGGGAGAATTGGCCGTCGCTCGTTCGGCCGCGCGACATTCACTTCCCTATTGCCTGTCGACCCTGTCCACCAGATCGATTGACGAAGTCGCAGACGTCAGCGGCGGTGAGCTGTGGTTCCAGGTCTATGTGTGGCGCGACCGTGGACTGGTCACAGAGATGCTCGAGCGAGCGGCCGCTCGCGGATACACCACGATCGCCATCACCGTCGACACCCCGGTGCTCGGCCGACGCGAACGTGATGTGCGACGGGGCTTCACTCTTCCGCCGACGCTCGGTCTCTCCACGATCCTCGACGGCGTCCGACACCCCGGCTGGACATGGGACTTCGTGCGCGGCGGTCCGATCACGTTCTCGAACATCGCCGCACACACCGGCGGAGGAACTGCAGTCACCTTGTCGGACTTCATCGCCTCCCAGTTCGACCCGTCGCTCTCGTGGGACGACATCGCCTGGTTCCGCGAACGGTGGCCGGGCACGATCGTCATCAAGGGAATCCAGAGCGTGGCCGATGCGAGCCGAGCCGCACAACACGGCGTCGATGGCGTGATGCTGTCGAACCACGGCGGGCGTCAACTCGACCATGCGCCGTCACCGCTCGATCTCGTGGCGCCCGTGCGCGACGCCGTGAGTGACAACCTGGCGGTGATCTGCGACGGCGGAGTGCGACGCGGCTCCGACATCATCAAAGCCCTCGCGCTCGGTGCAGACGCCTGCACGATGGGCCGCAGCTATCTCTACGGACTCGGGGCAGCCGGCGAACCCGGCGTCGATGCGGCCATCGAGATGATCACCTCCGGGTTGCGTCGTTCGATGGCCCTCGCCGGTCTGCGTTCGGTGAGCGAGATCACCCGCGACGTGATCGACCCGACCGGGGAGCCGCGCCGATGACGCACTTGTTCACCAACGGCGAGCGTCTGCCAGTCGAGGTTCTCGTGTTCGAGATGGACCCGGGCGTGGTCGGTGAGTTCCTCACCATCGACCACGAGGTGTGGACGCTCGGTGAGGCGTACCTGCCGGGCCACGACCAAGTGCCGTTTCTCTCGAAAGAGGTGTGGCTCGACGACGCCCACCCGGGCCGTGTGACGATCGTGTTCGTGTGGGACTCGCTCGAAGCCTGGGACAGGGTCGGCCAACCCGAGATCCAAGCCCGGTTGCAGGCCGAGTTCGACCGTCGATTCCCGCACGAGGTCCGCCTGGTCGCTGCGCCCCACGAAGACTCGAACCACGGCATTCACCGTGTGAGCCGCTTCGAACGACGCTGACCGGTCAGACCAACGCGCGCAACACCTTGTCGACCAGCGACACCCAGGTCTCGACATCGAGAGGGTGCTCGGATTGCTCGTCGATCGCGCGACCGAAAGCGTACGCCTGCACGAACGCGGCCAACGCACGCGGATTTCCGTCGGCCGACACGAAGCCACGTTCCTGCAACTCACGCACCACGTCAGCGAGCGACGTCGTCAGTCGTTCCTGCTCCACGGCCAGCAGCGCTGCGAATTTCGGTGAATGACGGGCTTGACCGAGGATCGCCGCCCGATCGAGACGTGATGCCGCTCTCTCCGGACTTGCCGTCATGTCGGTGATCAACCGGAAGACCTGGAACATCTCGTCTTGCGACTTCACCTGCGCCATGGCGCGGGCGATGGATGCGCTGTCCTGGTCGACGAAACGCGAATAGCGCGCCAACTGCGCCGACTCGATCACGTCGTTGAAGTCCTCGAAGTGGTGGTACATCGAACCCTTCGAGATCCCCGACACCTCGAGCAGTTCTTCCACCGTGAAACCTTGCGGCCCTGAACGGTCGATCAGCTGGACCGCTGTCTCGAGGAGCAGCGCCTTTGTCGGATGCATGGTGGCCATGTCCCAATTCAACCAGCCTCGGCACATCTCACGGGAACTATGATTCCTGCGTGCCTCATCTCGAACGACACGCCGCCGGTCGAATCGGCGCACTGCGGGCCATGGTGCTGGGCGCCAACGACGGAATCGTCTCGACCGCCAGTCTGGTTCTCGGCGTGGCCGCAGCCGATGCCTCCACGAACACCATCGTGACTGCCGGGTTCGCCGCACTCGTGGCCGGTGCCACGTCGATGGCCCTCGGCGAGTACGTCTCTGTGTCCTCGCAGCGCGATGCAGAGGCTGCCGACATCGCCAAGGAAACCCTGGAACTCGAGACGATGCCCGACCACGAACTCGACGAGTTGACGAGCATCTTCGAAGACAAAGGGCTGTCGCCGGCACTCGCGCGCACCGTCGCGGTGGAGTTGACCGAGAAAGACGCCCTGAAGACACACCTTGCAGAAGAACTCGGCATCACCGAGATCACCCGCGCCCGTCCGCTGCAGGCCGCATTGGTGTCTGGCGTCTCGTTCACACTGGGGTCCTCGGTGCCGCTCGCCACCATCGCACTGTCGTCCGAGGGGTCGCGCATGGTCGTCACGGTGATCGTCGCTGCGGCCGCGCTCGCGGTGCTCGGGTTCGTCGGCGCCCGTTACGGACGAGCCGGCACGAAGCGTCCGACGCTGCGCGTGCTGGTGGGTGGCCTGGCCGCCATGGGGATCACATCCCTCGTCGGCTCGATCGTCGGCACCGCGATCGCCTGACCGATTTGCCCACCGAGGGCGATGCGGCGAGAATCGCGCCGTGACCGCGACAATCTCCACCGACAACGCCATTGCCCGCGTCGACGCAGCCATCGACGCCCTGCTCGCCGCCTGTGACCCGACGACCGTCGACAACATCACTTTCCGAGGTGCACGGTTCGACCACGGGCTGGCCTGGGTGCATTTTCCCGAAGGCCACGGTGGCCTCGGAGTACGCCCCGATCTCAACCGTCGCGTCGAAGAGCGACTCCGTCAGGCAGGTGCCGCGCCGCAAGACCCCTCGACGTTCTTCATCGCCCTCGCAGGACCGACGATCGTGACGCACGGCAGCGAGGAAGCCAAGAAGCGTTTTCTACGACCGATGTTCACCGGTGAAGAGAAATGGTGCCAGTTGTTCTCCGAACCGGGCGCTGGCAGCGACTTTGCCGGTCTCGGCACCCGCGCAGTGCGTGACGGAGACGAATGGGTGATGAACGGCCAGAAGGTCTGGAACACGCTCGCCCATCTCGCCGACTGGGGAATGCTGGTCGCGCGCACGGACCCGGACGCCCCGAAGCACAAGGGCATGACGTACTTCGCGCTCGACATGCGCACCCCGGGGGTTGAGGTGCGCCCGCTGCGTCAGATCACCGGAGAAGCAGAGTTCAACGAGGTCTACATGACCGACGCGCGTGTGCCCGATGCCCACCGCATCGGCGACGTGGGCGAAGGCTGGCGTGCGGCACTCACCACTCTCATGAACGAACGCACCGCGATCGGTGGCGGTGGTGGCGGCAACACGCGGCGTCGCGGGCCGATCGACGACGCGGTCAAGGTGTGGCGCAACACACCTGTCGACCAACGCGCCCCGGCCCACCTCGACACTCTCATGCGCCTGTGGTGCAAGAGCGAGGTGCTCCGTCTCACCAACATGCGCGCCGCCCAGGCCGCCAAGGCGGGCAACCCGGGGCCAGAAGGCTCGATCGCCAAGTTGATGTTGGCCGAGTTCAACAAGCGGGTCACCGAGTTCACCGTCGAGTTGATGGGACCAGAGGGAATGATCGGCTACGACTACACCTTCCGCCGTCCGGAGAACCTCTCGGTCGACGGCAGTGACGGTGGCGTGCGGCACTCGTTCCTGCGTGTGCGTGCGAACTCGATCGAGGGAGGCACGAGCGAGATCATGCGCAACATCCTCGGCGAACAGGTCCTCGGCTTGCCGGGTGAGCCACGCGTCGACAAGGACCTGCCGTGGAGCAAGGTGCCGCGCAGCTGACACGCGTGCTCGACACGCCCCGTACAACGCGAAAGAGGGCCGCCGCCGAAGCGACGACCCCCTCTCGATGGGAGTGTTGAGGAGCCGAGGCTCAGGCGGCGCGAAGGCCCGTGAGTCCGCGGCTGATGAACGACACGATTGCGTCTTTCACAGGAACCATGCCGTAGACGATGCAGCCGTCGACGATGATGGTCATCCACGATTCGCGCATCGAGCCGGTCCATGCGGTGACGATCTGGAGATCGAGTGCCCAGACGAGCAGGACGCTGACGGCCAGGGTGACGTGGGCGCCCACGATGGGGAGGCGTCCGAGGATCGTGTCCAGCTTGAGGGTGTGCGTGACGGTGTTGAACACCGGCATGACCGCACCCAGCAGGATCGCCAGCAGAATGAGTGATCCGAGTGTGTACATGGGTTGACCTCTTTCGAGTCAGTACCCCGCCCACCGAGGAATGTAACGACGGTCACACGCCAGGTGGTGGATTTCCACAGGCACCCGCGTGACCATCTGAAACCCTTGTCGGACTTGGGTTTACTCGGTACCGGCGGCCAACTCGGTGAGAATCTTGTCGAGGTCGGCCTCGAAGTGACCACCCAGGTTCACGTCAACTGAGCCGTCGCGCCCGATGAACGCCCAGGCCGGCTGACCGGCCACCCCGTAGCGCCGGTAAATCTCACCGGCCGAGTCGTCGACATTCGGAAATGTCAGACCGTGACGCTCCACGAACGCCTGGTAGGCGCCGTCGTCACCCGACCACGCCACCCCGACCACTCGCACCGAACCGGCAAATCGTTTCTGTACCGCCTCGACCGAAGCGGCTTCCATGTTGCACAGGCTTCAACCAGGCGCCCAGAACCACAGCGCAACCGGTGTCTCACCGACACCAATTGACAGATCGTAGGAACCACCGCCGATCAATTCTGCCGACCACTGCACATCACCTGAGCCGCTAGGCACTGTCGACGACGTGTCACCGACAGACACTGCCGACGTGTCTGAGGCCGCATCAGATGTCACGCTGTTCGTGCATCCTGCAGCGAAAACACCTGTCATCAGCACTGCTGCAAGTGTTGCAGCGAATGACTGCGTGCGACATCGCATGCCCCTGACGATAGCGCATGTTCTGCGATGCAGTTCCGCACGGTACACTTGATGCAACCGTCGACAACGACGAGTGTGGTGATTTTTCATGAACATTGTGACGATTGGTGCGGGAGGCGTGGGAGCTTCCATCGCTTCGATCGCAGAGACCCGGTCATTCTTCGACTCTTTCGTGTTGGCTGACGTCGACCTCGCCAAGGCAGAGCGCGCCGTTACCGAGCTCGACGATCCGTCGAAGTTCCGCGCCGAACGCATCGATGCCTCGAGCGTCGACGAAGTCGTGGCTCTCATCGAACGCACGAAGGCAGACATCGTGGTCAATGCGGGCGACCCTCGCTTGAACGAGACGATCTTCGCGGCCTGCCTGCGCGCCAAGACCAACTACCTCGACATGGCGATGAACCTGTCGAAACCACACCCCACCGACCCCTACAACGTGGTCGGCACCCCGCTCGGTGAGGCGCAACTTGCCGCTCACGAGACGTGGAAAGACGCAGGCATCATGGCTCTGCTGGGTATGGGCGTCGAACCGGGACTCAGCAACGTGTTCGCCCGCTACGCAGCCGACCACCTCTTCGACACCGTCGACGAGATCGGCGTGCGCGACGGGTCGAACTTGTCGATCGACGGCTTCGACTTTGCGCCCACGTTCTCGATCTGGACGACCATCGAGGAATGCCTGAACCCGCCGATCGTGTGGGAGAAATCGCGTGGCCTCTACACCACCGACTGTTTCAGCGAACCCGAGATCTTCCACTTCCCCGCCGGCATCGGCCCGGTCGAGTGCGTGAACGTCGAACACGAAGAAGTGATCCAGATTCCGCGCGAGGTCGACTGCAACCGCGTCACATTCAAATACGGGCTCGGCGCCGAGTTCATCGACTGGCTGAAGACATTCGCATATCTCGGCCTCGACTCGACCGACAAGATCCGCGTTGGCTCAGTCGAAGTGGCCCCGCGAGACGTGCTGGCGGCCGTGTTGCCGAACCCGGCAAAACTCGGCCACCTGATGCACGGCAAGACGTGCGCAGGCACCTGGGTTCGCGGCACGTACGACGGCAAGCATCGCGAGGTGTACCTGTACCACGTGGCCGACAACGAGGTCACGATGCGCGAGTGGGGCTCACAGGCAGTGCTCTGGCAGACAGCGGTGTGCCCGGTGCTCGCACTCGAATTGCTCGCGAACGGGTCGTGGAAGGGCACCGGCGTGGTCGGGCCCGAGGCTTTCGATGCCGTGCCGTTCCTCAACTTGTTGGGCGACTACGGCACGCACCACGGCTTGCTCGAGATGGGACCCGGCCTCTGGCCGACACCGAGGCCCACTGGTCAGCCCGGCTGGGACCGCCCTGTGCGCCGCGCCATCGTTCCTCAGTAGACGCCACCGAACTGGCTTTCTCAACTCGGACATCAACCCTCACCGGGCTCTACGAAGACTCAGTCGTCCCGACGAATGCGGCCGTCGCCCGAGCGGATCTCCGACCTGACCTTCACGACAGATGCTGCAGACGATTTCAGCCCTTTTAATACCCTTACAATTATGGACGGGTAGTCCAATGAAGCAGTCACATCGATTCTTTCAAGCCACGCTGGCCGGCTTTGTCGCGCTCCTGCTGATCGCCCTTGGCGTCCCGCTGACAATGGGGCCGGCCGCCCGAGAAGCCTTGGCATCGACCGAACTCAAGCTCGACGCCTGTACGTACTCGGGAACTGGGACGACCTGGACAGCAACGACCGGTCCTGTCAACGCCACCCTTGTCGGTAGCCCCGCATTTTCGAACACTGAGGGCGGATACTTCGCGCTCAACGGCTCGACGCAGTACGTCACCGTCCCACATGCGTCGATCACGACATTGTCCACTTCGTCTGCGAGGACATTTCAGTTGTGGATGAAGCCGACCGCTCTTCCTGCGTCAGGGGCGACCGCAGCGCTCTTGATGAAGTTCTCGACATCAAATTGGGACGGCTACTACTTCTCCCTCCTCCCCAGTGGGCATCTCCAGATACTCACCAATGGCGGAGCACGGGCGCCGTTGTCGACAAGCTCCACCGCAGCCTTGCAGACGAACCAGTGGTACCTCATCACCCTCATCACGCAGATCACCGCCGCATCGAACTCGACCAAGGTCTACGTCAACACCCAGAACGTCATCTCGACGGCACACGGTTCCGACACCTACTCGGAATCTGCGATCATGAACATCGGCTCGTCGTACGGCTTCGACCACCTCACGGGCAAAGTCGGCGCACTTCACGTCTACGACCGCGCCTTGTCCGACGCCGAGATTGCCTCTGCGCACACCAACTTGTCCAACAGGACCGCCTCTGGTGGATGCGTTCAATCGATCCCCGAGGTCACGTCCTTCACCTCCGCGCAGGCAACTCCCTCGAATGATGCGACGTTCTCCTACTCTCTGACATTCTCAGAAGCGGTCACCGGCGTGGCAGCGAATGACTTCACCAATGCAGGAACTGCGACCGGCTGCACCTTCAATCCGGGCACCGACACCTCGTCGGTCGCGCGCACCGTCACTGTCTCAGGGTGCAGCCAGGGAACGGTTCGGCCACGGTTCGCCGCCAACGGGGCAACAAGCGCATCGAGCGGCACGGGCCCGACATCGGCCACCGATGCCTCCACCGTGATCACCCGAGACACGACGGCGCCGTCGTTCATCAACGGTTCGATTGCGGCGAACGGCAGGACAGTGACGTTGAACTTCGACGAAACCCTCGGAACGAACTCAGCCCCAGCGAGTGCCTACCGGGTCACCGCAACGGCAGTGCACCACACCCCGACTGCCGCATCTGTGTCCGGATCATCGGTACAACTGACACTGCCCGTGACGCTCGAGGGATCGGCCATTGCGACCGTTTCCTACACAGCGCCCGCACCGAGCGACGGAACGTCGAACGCGGCTCTGCAAGATGCCGCAGGCAACGACGCGCCGTCCTTCGCCGGTCGCCCCCTCAGCAACAACTCAACCGCCGACGGGTCGGCCCCCACAGCCACATGGACTCCACCTCCGTCTCCGTCATCGAGCCGTACCATCACGTACACGCTGACGTTCTCTGAACCGGTCTCGGGGATCGCGGCAGGAGACTTCCAGAACCTCGGTACCGCATCCGGCTGCGTGTTCGCACCCTCGTCGTCGTCGACTTCGTCATCGATCAACGTGTCAGTGACGTGTGGTTCCGATGGGACAGTCATCGCCGAGCTGTCCCAGAACTCGGTGGTCGATTCAAACGCGAACACCGGCCCGACCAGCACAACCACGGCAGCGCCGGTCACCATCTCGTCGTCTGTGCCGACAACGGCACCACCACCGACCACCGCCGCCACTACGCCCGCTGTTGCCACGCCCGTCACGACCGCTGTGTCCCGTTCAGTGACTCAAACCACGGTGTCGACATTGGCGCCCCGCGTGGCCGCGACCACGACGATTCCAGCAACCACATCCTCAACATCTCTGCCATCACCGACGCAAACGACGACGATTGTCACCACCACCATCCCTGCCACAACGATCCCTGCCACCACGACAACACTTTCACCGATCGAACTCCCGACGACCGACGACGGTGGTGCGGCAGCACTCGTTGGTGGAGTGCCTGTCCAGGCCTCGATCGCCCGTCAGAACAATCAACTTGCCGTCACGGCAGGTCCCATCACCGCACGATTCCGGGCAGTCGCAGCTGCTGGTGGCCAGATCCCTCTCGATGAGGAGGGCCGCCTTCGGCTCAATGGCGGTGATTCGGTCGCCATCGAAGCCGAGGGATTCGACGCGAACTCACAGATCGAGGTACGGCTCTATTCGGATCCGACGCTGCTGGGGCGCTCAGCTGTCGACGAGACGGGTTCTTTGCTCGCTTCCTACGAGATACCGGGGAACACCGTTGCCAGCAATCACACCGTGGTGCTCATCGGCACCCACAACGACGAGCAGGTGACTTTCTCGCTGTCGATCGCGATCGGAAACGAGGACGCGAGCCTGAACCCGATTGTGATCGTCCTTCCGATAGGACTTGCGATTGTCGGCGGACTTCTCCTGCCCATGGCCCTCAGACGTCGTCGCGCGACACACTGAACCAGCCACCACCCTCGGCACAGTGGTGGGCGTTGAGGGACTCGAACCCCCGACCCTCTCCTTGTAAGGGAGATGCTCTAACCAACTGAGCTAAACGCCCCGGCGCATGTGTCGACTGTCCGATGGAGGAAATCTTCGTTGCCGGTCGATCTGACCCCTCGAAGTGTACGGGACTCAGGCAACCAGCCGTCAATTCTCTCCACGCGGTGCAGATCAATAACCTTTTCCCTTGTGACGAAGTGGACAACACATCTTGCAATGTGTGCCGCAGCACTTCTGTCGACGAACGTCGCGGCAGTGACCGTCGACGCAACCGCCGGAGACGGCACGACAGACACTGTTCCGGCAGACACCACCACGAGTGTTGCGCCGACAACTTCGACCACTGCACCGATCTCTCCTCGCGACGTGAAAGTGGTGTATCGAGTACCCACCAAGGATCGGGTCGTCTTCATCACCATCGATGACGGGTTCACCACGACGCCGGCTCTGGCCGAGGTCATCAGGCGCCACAAAGTACCGATCACCACGTTCGCAATGCCGAAACTCGTGCAACGCCAGAAGAAGTGGTACCTCTCGCAGAAGCAGATGACCTTCGAGAACCACACGGTGAACCACAGGAGCCTCACTTTCCTGTCACTCCGCTCACAGAAACGTGAGATCTGCGGAGCGAGCAAGCGCCTTGCGAAGATCACCGGCGACGAGCCGATCTACTTCCGCCCCCCTGGCGGCAACTTCAACAAGACGACGAAGAAAGCGGTCGCGCAGTGCGGAATGCGCTACATCGTGATGTGGAACGTGATCGCCGAGCAGAACAAATTGCGCATGCCACGCGGTCGTCTGAATCGCGGCGACATCATCTTGATGCACTACCTGAATTCCACCGCGTCGACACTCGAGCTCCTGCTCGCACAGATCAAGAAGAACGGGCTGCGGCCGGCGCTGCTGCGCGACTACCTCGACTGACACCCACCCGAAGGCCGGCAATCACGTCGTTGTCGTGGTCGGCTGCGTCGTGGTGGTGGTCGATGTCGTCGACGTCGTCGTGGTCGTCGATGTCGGCACCGTGGTCGTGGTCGTCGACGAAGTTGTGGTACTCGTCGTCGTGGCGGGCGGCTTGGTGGTGGTCGTCGCCTTCGGGATCACGAATCCGTTCGCCCACCCCCACCTGATGTCCATCGGTGCGCCCACCGGGGTGCCGGCTGCGATCGGGATCGCGTCGATCGCTGACCTCAACTGCATCCAGCCGTCCCAGGCCGACACACCCGTCTTCGGGCAGCCTCCCCGAACCTGGCTGCACGCTGCCGTCTGCACGGTGATCGCCGCCAAGCGCAACGGCTTTGCCATCGCAATGCCACGAGCGGCCATCACAGCCCACTGGCGTGCCTGAGAACCGCTCTGGGTGTGGATCTGGGGCATCGCGAGCACGTTCGGCCCAGCGTGCGACGACACCCACAACACGTCGTCGATCGTCCAGCCGTTGTTGCAGGTCAATTTCGACAGATACGTCTGCGGACAGCCGTCGGCAGAGCCGAAGTTCCACAGGCGCACCGATGTGGTCGCCACGTATCCGTCGACCCATGCTCGGGCCTGCCCAGGTGGACCCCAACCGGGCTCGAGGTCGACTGAACCGGTGACCTGAACCCGCGGGTCAGATGCCGCACGCGCACGTGTCACCAGACGTGCCCAGGTGGCACCGCCGGAGTATCCGTTGAAAGCCGTCACGGCACCGGAGTTGCTGGTGCCGATCGACACCTCCCATGGGCCGGTGCCGCACTCGGCAAGTCCCGCCGCCCATGCGGCAGTCGTTGCGACGATCTCGTTGTGACTGAGCGGCGACGACGCCGTGAACCCGCTCGTTCCCCCGCGCACCTGGCGACCGAACGACAAGATCACGATGCCACGGGGCACCTTGCGTGCTTGGTCGCATGCCGCGGCACGTATGACCGGTACAGCCGTGTCGACCGGCTTCACGTCACGCGAGCGCACGTAACTGCCGATCGCCACCGTCCACTCGGCGCTCCCGCGTGGCGGTACCGCAGTCGGATACCAGACCGCTTCTCCGGACGCTGCCGTGATCACCGACTGCAACGGACCCCCTGTCGGGGTGACAGGCGCAGTTGTCGGGGTCACCGCAGTCTGGTGCGCCATCGGCGTCGGGTTCCGGGTGCACCCTCGCCCGCAGGTTCTGGTCGAGGGCGAGAATGCGTCGACGTTCACCTTCGTGCCCGTGGAGCGAGAGTTCTTGGTGGAGAGAACGACAACCTGTACTTGATTGACGTTCTTCGATCCCGACAACGCCACGGCGCGCCGCGTCGCGCGAGGGGCGTATTGGTCGACCGTTCTGACTCGTTTGCCGTTCACCAGCACCGCCATCTTCCCGTTCGACGGGCCTGCCACGAACCACAGGGCGAAGCGCTTGCCCCGTACCGAGAACGTTGCCGATGCCCCCGTGAGGGACGCGGTCTGGAACTCCCGACCGTGAGCCGTGCGGCTCTTGGCTGATGCCCACACGAACCCGCCCACACCGTCGGTGGTGGCGGACGCTCCCGATTGCGGCGCGACGACCAGACCGGACATCACCAGAGCGCTCAGCATGGCGAGACATCTCATTCGACGAACCGTGGGCAACATGGAGAACAACCTAGGTGGGCACACCGACGCTGGTCACGTCACACCCCCATCACCGTTGTATCGCAAGCAATCCCGTAGTTTCTTGACGCATGCAACCAGTCGATCGTCGTGGGTTCTTGGCCATTGTCGGAGCCGGCTTCACGTTGGCTGTCGTCGATCGCAGCAGCATCGTCGACGCTGCGACGTCTGCGTCACAAAAGCGCGTCGCCTACCTCACGTTCGACGACGGACCGGGCGGCGGCACGTCGGCGACTCGACGCATTCTCGACTCCGCCGGTGTGGCCGGAACCTTTTTCGTCGTCGGAAGTCGGGCACGGAGCCAACCAAAGACCCTTTCGTCGATGATCAAGGACGGGCACGGGGTACAGAACCATTCGTGGTCACACATCGACCTGCGCACGATGCGCGACCCGAGGCGCGACCTGGTGCGGTGCAGCAATCTCATCGAAGACGCCACCGGAAAACGACCCACCCACTATCGCCCGCCGTACGGTGCCACGAATGCACGAGTGCGGCGTGCCGGCAAGGCAGCAGGCATGACAGAGATGATGTGGAACCTCAGCGCGACTCCGCCGCTTGCGCATCGAAACCCGCCGTGGCGGTTCCGTCGACGCATCGACGAAGTACTGAAGAAGAACAGTTACATCGTGGTGCTGTTCCACGACGCATCGGGCGACGTCGACGGCACTCTCCGCCTGCTCCCCGAAGCCATCAAGGGCTTCAAGGAACGCAACTTCACGTTCGAAAAGTTCTGACTGCTCTCAGTCGTTGAAGCGGCGGGTGGTGCCGACAAGCACGAGCCCGAGCGCAGCCAACAGGCTCGCCAGCCACAGAAGGTCGAGATCGCCACCCACGGCCGGCACCGCAGAGAGTCCGGACGCAGACACTTCTGCCGGGTCGACTGTCACTGCGTCGCCGAACGCCTCGAGAGGGGTGTTCGCAGCGGTCACGGTGAACGAGTTCATACAGACCTCGAATGACACCACTTCTTGTGAGGTTCCGCGCGACAGCAGCATCTGCACTTCGGTGATCGTCGCGTCGAACGAACTCGTCTCGGCACACTGTTCACGGCGGCGCAAGGTCGAAGCGCTCACGGTTCCCATGGAAGTGAGTGAGGGGTTCCACTCTCCTTCAGGCACCGAGATGGTGGTCGTCGAGGCCTCCACGGTCGTGGTGGTCTGCTGCGGCAACGTGGAGGCCACATTCGGTGCGACTGTCCGCGGGACAGTGGTCGTCGTGACACGAGGGGTCGTGGGCGTCACGCGCGGTGCCGTCGTCGTGACGCGAGGAGTCGTGGGCGTCACGCGCGGTGCCGTCGTCGTGACCCGAGGAGTTGTGGTCGTCGCACGAGGGGCCGTCGTCGTGACCCGAGGAGCTGTGGTCGTCGCACGAGGGGCCGTCGTCGTGGCCTGGTTGCCCCGGACAGTTGTCACTGATCCCTGCGGAGAAGTGGTCGTCGTTGTCCGTCCTCGAGCGACCGTGGTCGTGGTGGCTCGGGGCGTTGTGGTGGCGACGTTGCCCGCGACCGTCGAGCCAGGCTGAGCGCCCGTTGTCGTCGGAGTCGATGTCAGACCCAACGCACCGGTGTCGCATCCGCTCGCGAGAAGCGTCTGTCCTGCTGGCCAGTTGAGCCCGGGGTATGTCCCGAAGGGCGGAATGATGTCGCCCCAACCGTCGGCCGGGAAGATCGGCCCGGTGTGGTCGCCATGTCCGCGCCGCAATACTGAGTTTGCATCGACGGTGATCGTGACATACGGGTTGGTGCGGCTCGACGTGGCGTGACACAACGTCACCTTGCCGTCACGCACGAACGAATCGACGATGCGGTCGGTGTCGCACCCGGCATCAACGATGCCCTTTCCTTCGGGCCAGTTCAGACCCGGGTAATCACCGAAGGCAGGGATGATGTCACCCCAGTTGTCGGCCGGAAAGATCGGACCGGTGTGTGATCCGTGACCTTCCTTGAGCACGGCCGACGCATCGACCGTGATCGAGACGTAGGGGTTGGTGCGGCTCGACGTGCGGTGACAGAGCGTCACCTTCGGCTCGGCCGTCATGTTGACGAGAATCGGATCCTTCGACCCCGGAACGGTCGTGGTGGTGGCCGGTGCAGTTGTCGTCGTTGCACGCCTTCCGCCAGCGGTCGTGGTGGTCGTTGTTGCGCGAGTCGTTGTCGTCGTGGTCGCACGAGTGGTGGTGGTCGGTGCCGCAGTCGTCGACGCAGCCGCGGTCGTCGTGCTGGCCTGACCGCCGCTCACCGTCGATTGCGTTGCGCCAGAGTTCGATGTACCGCAGAAAACAACGTGGCTGATCTCTTTGTCGCCAGTTCTTCCACCTGGATCAGACGTGCCGCTGCGATTGACGTCAGCAAAGACACCTGACCCGACAGCCGGCGACTTGAAGAGGGTGTTGACCTGCAGGGACGGATCAGTGACAGATCCCGCCTTGACGATCACGTTGGTGTAGGTCCAGCCAGCCAGGTTCTGCCCCGACGTCACCGACGGCGACGGAAGCGAATAGACGTACTGCGAAGTGGTCCAGTCGATCTTCCAGCAGCGCTCACCGAACCCTTCGGCTGCCCACACTTCGGGCTTGTTGTAGTCGGAACCGGAGAAGTCCACCGCAACGTTCGTCTGGGGAGTTGCTGTCGACGACTTCTTGACCCACGACGACGTGGACCCGGTCTCGAGCTGCATCGTGCGGGTGTAGATCGCGATCAATTGCAGCGCCGGGTCGTTCGGCCCGGGACGAAGACCCACCGAGCCGCCGATTTTGTCTTTGTCGTCGGTCGGCGCGAGGTCGAGCTTGACGATGTCGGTCAGCTCCTTGTTGGCCGAGCCGCGGGGGTCAGCCTCGAGCGCCTTCACCAGAGCCGGAGCCCCTGTCGTGGTCGTCGCAGCCGCTGTCGTCGTCGTCGCAGCCGCTGTCGTCGTCGTCGCAGCCGCTGTCGTTGTCGTCGCAGCTGCGGTTGTCGTTGTCACAGCCGCAGTGGTCGTGGTGGTGTCGGCCGCTTGGACGACATTGGACGATGTGTACGACTGCACCGCCTGTCCGCCGGGGCCGAAGGTACCCCACGTCCACGATGTCGACATAACTCCCGACGAGGGATTCTGAATACCGGCGCTCGCCGCGATGACGACCACGACATCGGCGGGACTTTGGGCGGTGTAGCCCTGCAACACCGAACCGCCGTAGGCGATCTCTATCTCGTTGGAGGAACTTGTGGCCGAGTTTGGTGGAGTCGACGTGCCGTTGATCGTGCTCGATACATGACTGGTGATGGTCCCCACCGGAAACCCATACCCCGTCGGTCTGTTGATGACGACTCGCGTGTTTCCGTTGACGGCGGTTGTGACCCTGAATGAGATCGTGAGCGACGTCGTTGCGCTGACATTTGAGTTGCCGAGTGAGATGACCGGGGTCGCAGAAGCGCTCACGCCGACGAGCGGAATTCCGCCCACAGCGGCGACCAACGTCGCCACCACACCAATACCGATCGCACGCCCGAGCCTGTGCCGATTCATGTCGCCTCACCCTGTAGAGAAATTCAGAACATCGGGAGGCTAGCCGCTGAAAAGAACTTTTTTCTAGCAATTGAGCCCATGACACACGTCTCCCTCACGAGAATGACAGCGCTGGTCAGCCGAAGGCCCTGATCGCCCTCACCCGGATCGCCTTGATCGAGGGGGCGGGCACAGTGTTCTTCAGGCGGTCGAACATCTGGCCGTCCTTGAAGTTGACGGTCCATGTGTTGTTGAGGTCGTATTCCGACGACGACCAGTAGAAACTCCGCTTCAGCGGGTCCATGGGCGTGTCGGCTGTCTGGAGCACCGTGTACATGAGCGTCAGCTCGTCGTGTGACGGCAAGAACCAGTCGTCTTTGCCGTTGATCACCAGCGACGCCGCGTAGCGAGCCGCATACGAACCTGGTCCGTAGACCCTCACTGCTCGGCGAGTGTTCGCCTCGCCTTTGCCGATCAGTTTTCCGGCGACCCGCGCGGGTTGCTGCTTCGCCCACGGGAGAGTCTGGTGCACGGTGCGAACACCGGTCCCCGTCGGATGCCACGGCAGCCCGACAGCCTCAGTCGATGACGGAGCGGCTTCCAAGTACCTGCCCCACTGGTGCGACATGCCCGCGTCGAAAAACACGATTCCACCTCCCGGGCCGATGTCACCCACCGCACACGGGCCGACATCGGTGCAGGTGTTGCCGGTCAGCGACGGCGACGACGCCGGCGGTTCGACTCCCGCCACCCGACCGAACGCTCGCATCGCCATCAACCGATACGGCAATACCGGGAAACCCGACTGGCCGTGTTTGGCGTTCTTCACGCGGTTCTTGTTCGACTTCACTCCGACGCCGTTCACCTGACCGATGCTGTTTTCGTCGGTGAACTGGGTTCCGTCCTGGAACATCTGGTACCACGCGTACCGATCACTCGCTTCGGTCGAGGTCCAGTAGGCATCGCGAACGACGTTGCGCATGCGACCAGAGACCACGGTTTGGTACACGAGATCGAGTTCGTCGAGCGACGGCAGGTACCAGTCAGACTTGCCGCCTGCCGTGAGGCCCTCGACGTACGCGGCGGCGTACCGGCCCGGTCCGTTCTGGGCCACGATCGCCGCGGTGTTCGCCCTGCCCATTCCCACTCCCCGGGCCGCAACACGCTTGCGAGCCACCGAGCCGCTCGCATCGGCGACATACAACGCCTCGGTCGGTGTGAGCGACCACCGGAGCCCGCGCACGCGTGTGACGGGTCGGGCCTCGAGGTACGAGCCCCACCAGGCCGGGGTCACGAGAGCAACGACCACGGTTCCTCCACCCGGACCGATGTCGCCGATGCGGCATGCGCCACCATCGGCGCACGACGCGGCCTCGACCGGCGCGACAGGTGACACCATGACGAGCGCCGTCAGCAAGCCGGCCCCGGCGAAGAAATGGCGCATCGATCTCACCCCTCCATTGGTACACCCATCCGAGCCACAGGCCTCGGCAGGGCGCGAAACACGGTCGCGATTAGGCTCGCTGTCGTGACATTGGTGGAGCAGACCCTCTCGGATGCGTTCGTGAACGACCGCAAACACGTCTTTCATTCATGGTCGGCGCAAGGGGCGATCTCGCCGCTCGTGGTGGCGCGCGGACAGGGCTCGGAATTCTGGGACGAACACGGCAAGCGCTACCTCGACTTCTCGAGCCAATTGTTGAACCTGAACATCGGCCACCAGCACCCGAAACTCGTCGCCGCTCTCAAAGAACAGGCCGATCTGCTCTGCACGGTGGCCCCGTTCCACGCGAACGACGCACGAAGCGAAGCAGCCCGTCTGATCGCAGAACGATCACCGGAGAACCTCAACATGGTGTTCTTCACGAACGGCGGCGCCGAAGCGACCGAAAACGCCATGCGCATGGCCCGTCTCCACACCGGTCGCCACAAAGTGCTCAGCACATATCGCAGTTACCACGGCGCGACCGGTGGCTCGATCCAGTTGACCGGCGATCCGCGCCGCTGGCCGGCCGAGCCGGCGATGCCGGGCATCGTGAAGTTCTGGGGCCCCTACCCGTACCGCTCGGCGTTCCACTCAGAGAACGAAGCGCAAGAAACCGAACGTGCACTCGCCCATCTGGCCGACACGATCATGGTGGAGGGCGCGGCCAACGTGGCCGCCGTCATTCTCGAGACCGTCGTCGGTACGAACGGCATCTTGGTTCCCCCGCCCGGTTACCTCGCCGGCGTCAGGGAGATGTGCGACCGTTTCGGGATCGTGTTGATCTTCGACGAGGTCATGTCGGGTTTCGGTCGCTGCGGCGAGTGGTTCGCCCTCGATCATTTCGGTGTCGCACCCGACCTGATCTGTTTCGCCAAGGGAGTCAATTCGGGGTACGTGCCACTCGGTGGCGTGGTGGTGTCAGACGCGATCGCCGAGACCTTCCGTACACGACAGTTCCCCGGTGGTCTCACGTACTCGGGTCACCCGCTCGCATGTGCGACTGCGGTCGCCTCGATCAACATCTTCGAAGAAGAACACGTGCTCGACCACGCCCGTCATCTCGGCGCCGACGTGATCGGCCCGGAGCTTGCGCGAATGAAGGATCGTCACCCGAGCGTCGGTGACGTGCGAGGTCTCGGAGTGTTCTGGGCCATCGAACTGGTGCGCGACCGCGCCACCCGCGAGATGTTGGTGCCGTTCAACGCAGCCGGTGACGCCGCAGCCCCCATGACCGAAGTCGTCGCTGCCTGCAAGGAACGCGGACTCTGGCCGTTCGCACACTTCAACCGCATCCATGTGGCTCCCCCGGTCAACACACCCGACGCGCTCGTGCGCGAGGGACTTGCGATCATCGACGAGGTGCTCGACCTCGCCGATCGCCACTACACCGGCGCCTGACACCCGCAGACATCGACGACGCGCGACCGACGCCGGTGACGTTCAGCGGTTCTGCGGGAACCCGAGATCGACCGACGACGTGCGCGGGTCGGGCCACCTCGTGGTGACCACCTTGGTGCGTGTGAAGAAGTTGACGCCGTCGGGTCCGTACATGTGGTGGTCACCGAAGAGACTGCTCTTCCACCCGCCGAACGAGTAGTACGACACCGGGACCGGAATCGGCACGTTGACACCGACCATGCCGACATTCACGTTGTGTTCGAAGTCGCGTGCAACACCACCGTCGCGGGTGAAGATGGCAACGCCGTTGCCGTAGGGGTTGTCGTTGATGAGACGCAGGCCCTCGTCATAACCCGAGACACGCACGACACTCAACACCGGTCCGAAGATCTCGTCGTCGTAGCAGCGCATACCGGGTGCGACGTTGTCGATGACTGTCGGGTTCACGAACCAACCCTTTGCCGGAACGTTGCTACGACCGTCGACAACTACCGTGGCACCTTCGCCGGCTGCCCCGGCGATGTACGACACGACCTTGTCGCGGTGCTCGGCCGAGATCAACGGTCCCATCTCGGCGGCCGAGTCGCTCGCTGGTCCGACCTTGATGTTCGGCAGTCGCGCCGAGATCTTGTCGATCAACGCATCGGCGATGCTGTCGACCGCGAGCAGCACCGAGATTGCCATGCAGCGCTCGCCTGCCGATCCGTACGCCGCACTGACGGCAGCATCGGCGGCCATGTCGAGATCGGCGTCGGGAAGCACCAGCATGTGGTTCTTCGCACCGCCAAGCGCCTGCACACGCTTTCCGTTGCGGGTGCCGGTCTCGTAGATGTGGCGAGCCACCGGCGTCGACCCGACGAACGACACCGCCGCCACGTCGGGATGCTCAAGCAACCGGGTCACCGCCTCGGCGTCGCCGTTGACGACGTTGAAGACACCGTCGGGAACGCCGGCCTTCTTCAGCAACTCTGCAAGAAACAGGGCCGTCGAGGGGTCTTTCTCGCTCGGTTTCAGCACGAATGCATTGCCGCAGGCAATGGCGTTCGCGAACATCCACATCGGCACCATCGCCGGGAAGTTGAACGGGGTGATTCCAGCGACCACTCCGAGCGGCTGGCGCACACTGTGGACGTCGACCCCGACCGACGCCTGCTCGGAGTAGCCGCCCTTCAACAGGTTCGGCACACCGCAAGCGAACTCGATGTTCTCGAGCCCTCTCGCCACCTCTCCGAGTGCATCCGACACGACCTTGCCGTGTTCAGAACTGACGATCTCTGCGATCTCCTTGCGGTGAGCATCGACAAGATCGCGCATCGCGAACATGACTTCTGCCCTGCGCGACAGGTTCGTCTCGCGCCAAGCCTTGTGTGCGGCGACAGCCGATTCAACGACAGCATCGACCTCCGACGAGTCTGCAAAATCGACTTCCCCGGTCTGCTCCCCTGTCGCCGGGTCGAACACCTTGCCCGTGCGACCCGACCTACCTTCGACGACTCTGCCGTCGATCCAGTGCGAAATCTTTCTCATGTCCATCTCACCTCAGCGCACACACTACGCCCAGGTCCCTTCCTGGATTGTGGGCGTTCACCGAGTGCGAACAGACGACAGGAGCGACTCCAGCATCTCTGGCGAGTTGGCAACCACGGGCCTGCGCCGCGCCTCGTGTTCGAAGACCACCAGGTCGCGCCCGTCTGCCTCGGCCACCAGCGCTCCTGCTTCGGTGCAGATGAGCAACGCCGCCAAGTAGTCCCACACGCCGTGACCGTGGTAGTCGACCCATCCGTCGAGTGCACCCCGACCGACGAGCGAGATGTCGAGCGAAGCAGCCCCCATGGAGCGCACCTGCCACCACGGGTGATCGACCGCGGGCACACCGTTGACTCCCACCACCGCAGTGGACGGCTCACGATTCGCAACCACACGCAACCCCACACCGTCGACGTTCGCGCCGACACCGCGGATCGCGCCGTACCGGGTTTCGCTTCCCGATTGTTCGGCCACGAGCGCCACGCGCGGGCCCTCCGGGTCGACCACGCACAACGACGTCGCAAACCACGGCAACCCGCGACTCGCATTCGTCGAACCGTCGACCGGATCGACCACCACCAGCAGTCGATCGTCTCCCGGAGTCCAGTCACCGGTGCCGCTCTCTTCGCTGAACACCGCGAACCCGGCTGCCTCGCATATGTCGACGACGACCTCGTCGACGGCGATGTCTCCGGTGTACTGGCCGTCTCTGTCGCCTGTCATCTCCCACGTACCGAACTCGTCGATCGTGTCGGCCGCAGCATCGGCGACGTCGTGGAGAAACGCAAGAATGTCGCGGTCGTCGCTCAGGGCATCGAACCGGGCCATGGTGAAACGGTAGTGTCGCACTCGTGGCCGTTCTCGACATTGCCGGGTTCGTGACCGATCTGAAGGCCCACGCGATCGACCACGGGTTCCACGTCCACGACGAACGCCACTTCGTCGAGACATACTCGCTGCGCCAGCTGTGGGAAGTCGACCTCCACCCCGAGGAAGCCTGCAGCGGACCGATCGACCTCCACGTCAGTCTCGAAGTCGACCCGCGAACCTTGCTCGGGTTCGAAGACGCGGTGCTCGCCATGGACGACCCCGACGGTGACCCACCCGACGGATTCGCCATTCCGCTCGTGTTCACCTGGACCTTTCCACCGTTGGTGAGTCCGCCAGATCTGTTGGTCTTGGCGACAGAAGTCGCAGCCCTCGGAGGCGTCGAATTGCCCTTGCAGGTGTCGGCAATCGACTCGTTCCAGCAAGTGATCGACGCGCCCGAGCGCAGTCTCAGCGTGGTCGGTCGCGTGCCGGTCGATCTCGGCACGGTCTACAAAGCAGTCAACGACCCACTGTGTGAGGTGCTGGAACGCTGCCGAGAGGTCAGCCTCGATCTGCTGGAGCGCGTACCGGCCTGGATCGACGAACGCGACTGACGGTCCGTCGGCGACAAAAAGTCAAACGGCGTTCACATTCCGCCCCGACCCGGCCAATGTGCCCGGTGGTACTTTCGGGGTCGAGCGCCTGGTGTGGCGCCGGCCGATGACCAAGGAGACGAACGTGGCGAACGACATCAAACTGGGAGCGTTCTTCTTCGGCGGAGTCGAGATGGACGACGCAGGTGCCGGGGCCCCCGATCCGATGGATCGCTTCTATTCGAACGAGGCATGCTGGGACGCGACACAGAAATACGTCGACGCCGCCATCGAAGCAGACGCCATGGGCTACGACAGTTTCTGGACCACCGAGCACCACTTCCAGTACGAGGGCTACGAGGTCATCCCGAACGGGCTCCTGATCTCGATGTGGATCGCCGCCAAGACACAGAACATCCGACTCGGCGCGATGTTCAACGTGGTGCCGCAGTGGAACCCGTTGCGCCTCGCAGAAGACTTCGCCACCCTCCACAACATCTCGGGCGGCCGCGGCATGCTCGGCGTCGGACGCGGAACCGTGCCGAGAGAGATCCTCCACCTCAACAACGACCACATCTCGATCGGGTCTCACGACAACCCCGAGGCCAAAATCGACGACGACCGCAACCGTGAGTGGTTCGAAGAGGCCATGGAAGTCATCCGTATGGCTCTCACCCAGGAGAAGTTTTCCCACACCGGCAAGTTCTTCCGTTTCCCCGAGGCCGGCATTCCCGACCGCGGCTCGACTGTCACGCATCTCACACTCATTCCGCGCCCGATCTACCCGTTCGACATCTGGCAGCCGGTGACGAGCCCCGGCACGCTCGACTACGCACCGATCGTCGGACACAGCGCGGTGTTCTGGAACCAGCACCCGCAGTTCATCAAGCGCATGTGGGACCGCTACGGCGAACTCCACGACGAGAACCACGGCACGTCACTGGCGTCGGGAGACAAGCGCATGCTCGTGGTTGCGGCTCGCGTCGAAGACACACACGAAGAGGCCTGGCGCACCGCTCGACCCGGGCACGACGAGTTCTGGAAGTTTCTCGGCCCCTACGGCTGGAGTCGCGGCTACATGGGCGACGACGGCAAGCCGGTCGGTCCGGGCAAGATCCCGACGATGGAAGAGTCGGTGCGCAACCGGACGATGCTGATCGGCACGGCCGAAGAGGTCGCCGCGCAGGTGCAGGAGTTGCGCGACATGCTCGGCTTCGACAAGTTGACGATCTTCCCGCACCTGATCGGCGATCCCTACGCGAAAGCCGTCGAGCAGATGGCCCGCTTCAAAGAAGAGGTTCTGCCGCTCGTGTCGTGATCGACCTCAGGTGGCGGCCATCTGGCGCCGACGACGTCGGGTTGCCGGAATGATCAACGCCATTGCGACGGCGAGAGAAAGCGGCACGCCGATCAACCATTCGATTGCGACTCCCTCTGGCGCAGCCCCCACCCCGATACCTACGGCGAGCGTGGTCTCGTCGCCCGATTGGGTGCGGGTCTTGACGACAAACCGGTGATCACCCCCGGGCACGTCGTCGGGCACCGCGAGCCGAGCCGTGATCGCGCCGGTCGCATCAGGCTTGACCCGACCGAGCATGATGGGTTCCGAATAGATCCACACCTCAGTCTCGGACTCGAGTGCCACACCCATCGACGTGAGTTGGAGAAGTCGGGTCTGTTCGAGACGAATGTTGCCGTCAGGGTCGAGCGGGATGATCGTTCCGTCGTCGAGAACAGCGGCGAGCGTCATCGTGACGCCAGCACCGGTGATGGTCAGCGTGTTGTTCTCACGCGAGATCGACAGTTCGACAGGCTCACCGTTGACGAATGCCGCCGCAGTTCCGATGACGACGTCGGGTGCACTCGGAGCGTCAACTTCCAGTTCTGCTGGCGTCGCAGCGACGGTGGTCGTGGTCGGCGTCGTCGACTGGATCGCGGGGGTCGCCTGGGCCGCACGTGCCGCTGTGACCGTCGTGGACGTGGCGCTGGCCGCTACATCAGGGCCAGTTGGTCCGGCTGCAACAGGCGGGGTCGGAGATGAGCCTCCATCTCCCGAGACGGTGGTCACCGGCGTCGGCGCAACTGTCGCGGCGCTCGGCTGGGCAGTCGAGGTCGTCACAGACGCAACCACAGTGGTCGTGGTGGCAACCGGGACAGTCGTCGTGGTGGTCGAGGTCGTCGAGGTCGTGGTTGTCGACGTCGTGGTGGTCGTCGGGAGAGTCCCTCCTCTCTCGAATGCACCGATGTCCGGGTTGCCGATTCTCGTCGCGCCACGCTGATCCCGCGAGGGAGGCGTGACCGTGAAGCCCGAGACGCCGTGAGCAGCGGAGTTTCCGGCGTCGATTGCGACACTCGATGCTCCGATTGCGAGCGTCTGAGTACCGTTCGTTCCGTCGTTGGTCGCGAGCGTCCCAGCGAGATCGAGCGACGATTGGTTCCCCGTCAGGTTGGACGACCCCGCGAAACTCTTGTTGGTCGACGACTCGATGATGCTGTGTGTCGCCGACACATGGTCGGTGGCATAGGTGTTACCCGCATCGTTCTTGGCATAGAAGTCGTCAGCCGCCCCGCTCACTCCGGTGTTGTCCGCCAACAAGGTGTTCTTGATGTTGAGTCGGTAGTGGTCTCCGTACCAGTTGGTGCTCCACAGAATTCCGCCGGCACCGAGCGAGGCCGAGTTCCCTGCAATGGTCGCATTCGTGATGATCGGACGAGTCTGGTAATGCAGGAGCACTGTTCCGTAGTTGTCCGTCGTGTTCCCGTGGATCGTGCTGTTCGTCAGCACGAACCGGCCGAATCGTTGCAGCGCGATCGCACCCGCGACAGATGCGTAACTGAACGCGAATGTGGAGCCAGATGTGCTTGTCGCCACGTTTCCCGAGATGGTGCTGTTGACGATCGTCAAACTCTGCGACTGCTCACCACCGGCGATTCCACCCGCAGAGTAGAGACGACAGCTGCAGATGTTGTCTGACACCGAAGAGTCGATCAGAGTCAGTGTCGACGCCTCGCGCATGTACACACCACCGGCCCGGTACGTGACATTTGCCGCCGGCGCGGCGTTGTTCGCCACGACGTCGACGCGCTCGAGCGTCGCGGTTCCGGTGATGGAAGCACACGGATAGTTGCCGCAATACTGACCTGCCAGCGTCAGCCCGCCTCCTTGCTTCTCTCCGGTCACCCGACCATGACGAATGGTCAGGTCCCGGATCGTGACCGTGGTGTTTGCCGCCACAAAGAACACCATCCGATCCGCCGTTCCCCGTGTGCTGGCAGCCTGGACGATCGTCGAACTGCGGCCATCGCCGAGAATCGTGAGATTCTTCGCCAGGGTGTACCCGGTTCCGGACACGTCACCGGCTTCATCGGCGTCAGTCCAGGTGAAGGTTCCCGCCAGCCTGATCGTGCCACCTGCGTTCACCATTGAGTAGGCCTTGTGAAATGACCGATACGGATTGGCCGACGTTCCGTCACCCGTTGCATCGTCGCCGGTCGACGCATCGGCATGCACGGTCGATGCCGCATCGAGCCGTGGCGGGTCGCCCAGAGGAACGAGTCCGAACACCGCGATGACCCACGACGCGATCAGGCCCCAAGCAACGGGCTGGATAGAACGTTTTTTCACAACCAGCGAGGTTACCTACGTCTGCAAACGAAGAGGTGACAACGAAGTGGGCCAGGCAGGGCTCGAACCTGCGACCAAGGGATTATGAGTCCCCTGCTCTAACCAACTGAGCTACTGGCCCGCGAGCGGGGACCCGAAACGGGGCCCACTGGCTCCGGGGGTGGGGCTCGAACCCACGGCCAACGGATTAACAGTCCGTCGCTCTGCCAACTGAGCTACCCCGGAAGGAACGCTCACGATACCAGCGACCCCCCTCCGAACGGGTGCCCGGTCGGGCCGCGTTCAGATCTCGTCGAGGAAGGCCCGCAGGCGTCGGCTGTTGTTCGGGTGCCGCATTCGCGCGAGGGTCTTTTGTTCGATCTGGCGGATGCGCTCACGCGTCACACCCTCTTGGCGAGCGACCTCGTCGAGGGTCTGCGGAGTCCCTGTGTGGATGCCGAAACGACGCTCCAAGATCCGCCGGTCGCGATCCGGCAGGTGCATCAACTCCTGTGCGATGACCGCGATCAACTGGTTCTTCTCGGCCACTTCGTCGGGCGATTCATGTCCCTCGCCGTTGCCGACCGTGTCTCCCCACGTCGCGCTGTCGTCGTCGGAGTTCATCGGCGCGTCGAGACTCACCGTCACCGACGAGATCCGTCGCAACTCTTCGATACGAGCGACGTCGAGCATGGTGCGCTCGGCCAGTTCGTCGTCGGTCGGATCGCGCTTCAGCTCGACCACCAGGTCGCGCTCGGCCTTGGCGAGGCGGTTCAATTGCTCGACCACGTGACTCGGCACCCTGATGGTGCGGCCTTGGTCGGCCATGGCCCGCATCATGGCCTGACGGATCCACCACGTGGCATACGTGGAGAACTTGAAGCCCTTCTCCCAGTCGTATTTCTCGGCCGCACGCATGAGGCCGATGTTCCCCTCTTGGATGAGGTCGGCCAACTGGAGGTCACGTCCGTCGTAGCGCCGGGCTATCGACACCACCAGACGCAGATTGGCAGTGATGAGGTGGTCGAGGGCCGCCGAACCGTCGGAGATCGTCTGGCGCAATTCTCGCTGTCGTGCGCCGGGAACCCGACTCGCCTCCATCTCAGCGCGTGCGTCCTGCATGGCGCGGATTGCCCGGCCGAGAGTGCGCTCTTCCTCGGCAGTGAGCAGATCGATCTGTCCGATTTCACGCAGATAGAGCCGCACTGCATCGGGGTTGTCGCCGGCGAGCACCGGGAGCGCCCCCACCTTGCGCAGTGGTCGGGTTCGATGCGGACGCGCCTCGTCTCCTGCGGCGACACCCTGGGGCGGCGTCGCGTCGGCGACGTGAGGGGCAGATTGCGTGATGTTGAGTTCTGTGAGCACCGACTCGATGTGACGAATGAGATCCTCGGTGAGTTCCACGTTTCTCACCACATGAGCGACGTCGTCGGGGTCGACAGTTCCCTCGGGCGTGCGTGACGCGAGCAACGTTGCCCACTCTGCTGGGTCGATCCCCGGGTGCGGCACCGTCCCCCCTGCCACGGCGCCCTCGCTCACACGTCCCCTCGGGAGCGTTGGGCGAGCCACTGGAGCAGCTGCACCGCAGATGCCGGCCCTTTGTCGGGTTTACCCAGGTCTTCAAGTGCGATCCGCACCCGACGCTCTTCCTGCACACGTTCTGCATCGACTCCAGGTCGCCTGACGGCAAGTTGTCGACGGACAGCGGCTGCAATCAACGTGCGTGCCTCGACCTGCGGGTCGGCATCGCCGTCGTAGACAGCAGCCCTCTCGATGATGTCGGCTGCCTGCCCGTCGACGAGAGCGAGTGCCGAATGGACGTCGCCCTCGGTCCCGGCCAAGGCCCGAAACGCAGCCCGAGCCGCGTCGTCGGCGAACATCTCTTCGATCAGCCACGGCGCCATCTCGTCCCACCGCTGCACGAGCAGCGCGATCGCCATGAATCCAGCCCCCTCGGTGGCCTGCTGCACGGGCGTCGCCACGAGAACCGGCGCCCGACCACCGCGATCGGCAACTTTCGCCAGTTCGGCGGCCGACACACCCGTGTGCGTGGCGACCTCGCCCGCATACAACAGACGCACGTTCGGGTCGGGGTGCTCGTTGACGAGTTCCATCGCCTTCTGCGCCGCTCGTGCCCTCGTCTCGGGGTTTCGCAGCGGGTTCGCCGCGAACACCCGCTTCAGCCGGAACCCGAGGAACGGCATGGCATCGGCCACCGCTGCCGCGAGTGCGGCGGGATCAGAACTCGCGAGATCGCCCGGATCACGCCCCTCGGGGAACTGCGCGACAGACACCGACACGTCGTGCTTCTTCTCCCACTCGTAGAAGCGTTCTGCCGCACCTTGACCGGCCGAGTCAGCGTCGAATGCGAGCACCACGTTGCGCGCGAACCTCTTCATGAGACGCACGTGGTCTTCGGTCAGCGCGGTGCCACAGGTCGCCACGGCGACACCCATGCCACTGCGATGGAAACCGATCACGTCGGTGTAGCCCTCGCACACGATCACACGGTCTTGCTTGACGATGTCCCCCTTCGCCCAGTTCAAACCATAGAGCGTCCGGGACTTCGCATAGATCGGAGTCTCGGTGGAGTTCTTGTACTTGGCCGGATCGGTCGACCCAGGCAGGATGCGACCGCCGAAGGCGACGGCTGCCCCCGTGCCGTCGAAGATCGGAAACATGACGCGGGCGCGGAACGAGTCTTGGAGTCGTCCCGCTTTGTTCACGAACCCGAGGCCGGCCTCTTGCAACATCGCCGCAGGCGCATCGAGACCACGACAGAGTTGGTCCCAGTCGTCGGGTGACCACCCCAGTTTGAACGAGCGCGCCACGTCTCCGGCCATGCCACGTTCGCGCAGGTACTCGCGGGCGGCTCGGGCGTCGGGGGCCTCGAGCAGCCGCCGGTGGTACCAGTCGACAGCCGCCTCCATGAGTGCATGAAGTTCCTTGCGGCGCTTGCGTTCTCCCTGGTCGCCTCCGCTCGTGTAGCGCAACTCGATACCGGCGCGCGATGCCAGCCGCTCGACGGCACCCACGAAGTCGAGATGCTCTGTCTGCTGGACGAACGTGAAGACGTCACCCTTGGCCCCGCACCCGAAACACATGTAGCGACCGGTCTCGTCGTTCACGTTGAACGACGGCGTTCGCTCGCCGTGGAACGGGCACAGACCCACCCAACTGCGACCGGTGCGGCGCAACTGCACGTGTGGTGTCACGATGTCGGACAGCGCCACCGACGACCGCACCCTGGCGATGTCGTCGTCTGCAATCCCCACGGATCAGACACTAGTGCCGATGTGTGGCACGCCCGACGGGTGACGACCGAGCGCGGCGTGCGGTCAGATCACTTGGTGTCGGAGCGTGCACCACCGATCACTGCCTGGGCGGCCGCGAGTCGGGCGATCGGCACGCGGTACGGCGAACAACTCACGTAGTCGAGACCGACGCGAGCGAAGAATGCGATCGACTCGGGATCTCCGCCGTGTTCGCCGCAGACGCCCAACTTGATCGACTTCTTGGTCTTTCGTCCGCGCTGAGCGGCGAGCGACACGAGTTCACCGACGCCGATCTGGTCGATGGTCTCGAAGGGATTCCGCTTCAGAAGGCCGGCCTCGAGATAGGCGGGCATCATGCGGCTCTCGACATCGTCGCGGCTGAATCCGAACGTCATCTGGGTGAGGTCGTTGGTGCCGAAACTGAAGAAGTCGGCAACCTCTGCGAGATCTTCTGCGCGCAGAGCGGCACGCGGTGTCTCGATCATGGTTCCTATGGTGACCTTCGGACGCTTCGACGGTGTCATGCCCTTCTTCGCGCGCGGCGAGGGACGCGACGCGACGTCGGACAACACTTCTTCGATCCACGAACGCGCAAGTGCCAGTTCGTCGCGCGTGACGGTGAGGGGAATCATCACCTCCAGCACTGGCTTCAGTCCCTCGGCTGCGACGATGTCGGCAGCATCCATGAGTGCACGCACCTGCATCGCATACAGACCCGGTTTCACGATCGCAAGCCGCACTCCTCGAGTGCCGAGCATGGGGTTGAACTCGCTCCACTCCCGCGCGGCGTCGAGCAACTCCTCTTCGTCGGGGGCGAGGCCTTCGCGCGCTTCCTTGATCTCGAGTTCGTCGACACGGGGCAAGAACTCGTGCAACGGCGGATCGAGAAGCCGCACCGTGACGGGCAGGCCCGACATCTCGCGCAGCAGCAACACGAAGTCTTCTGTCTGGACCGCGCGAAGTTCCTCGAGTGCGGCAATCTCCTCGTCGGGCGTGTCGGCCAGGATCATGCGACGCACCACCGGGAGCCGGTCTTGGGCGAGGAACATGTGCTCGGTGCGACAGAGACCTATGCCCTCTGCCCCGAGTTCGCGCGCCTTGCGTGCGTCGTCGGCAGTGTCTGCGTTCGCACGCACCGACATCTTCCCCCGCCTGATCTCGTCGGCCCATTTGAGAATGGTTGTGAACTCTGCCGGAGGTTCCGAGCTCGCGAGTTCGAGCTTGCCGAGCATCACCACACCGGTGGTGCCGTCGATCGAGATCCAGTCGCCTTCGTTGACCGTCACGTCGCCTGCCACGAACGAGCGGTCGTCGATCTTGATCGACTCGGCCCCCACCACGGCAGGCGTGCCCCAACCGCGTGCAACGACAGCGGCGTGGCTGACGAGCCCCCCGCGCACGGTGAGCACTCCGCGCGCCACCATCATTCCGTGCACGTCTTCGGGACTGGTTTCGTTGCGCACGAGCACCACGTCTTCGCCGGTGCGCGCGGCTGCTTCGGCGTCGTCGGCAGTGAAGTAGACACGTCCGACCGCCGCGCCGGGCGAGGCCGCAAGTCCCTTGGCGATGGCCGGCGCCTTCTGCGCGAACTGGGGGTGCAGTACCTGGTCGAGGTGCTCGGCAGCGACACGCATGACGGCGTCTTGTCGGCTGATCTTCCACGCCGAGCGACCGGAACCGGTGGGCTTGGTCATCTCGACGGCCATGCGCAGTGCCGCTGCACCGGTGCGCTTGCCGACGCGGGTCTGGAGCATCCAGAGCTTTCCCTGCTCGATCGTGAACTCGGTGTCGCACATGTCGCGGTAGTGGCGCTCGAGGCGCGCGAAGATGCGCAACAACTCACCGTGGATCTCGGGGAACTTGGTGCGGAGGGCGTCGAGATCTTCGGTGTTGCGGATACCGGCCACCACGTCTTCCCCCTGGGCGTTCACCAAGAAGTCGCCGTACGGCACCGCCTCGCCGGTGGCGGCGTTCCGGGTGAACCCGACCCCGGTGCCCGAGTTGTCGTCACGGTTGCCAAAGACCATGGCCTGCACGTTGACTGCCGTGCCAAGTTCGTGACTGATCTTTTCGCGTACCCGGTAGGCGACCGCGCGAGGCCCGTTCCACGAGCGGAACACCGCTTCGATCGCACCGCGCAACTGCCGCCCCGGATCTTGCGGGAAGGGCTTGCCTGTCTCGCGTGCCACTGCCGCCTTGTAGGTCTCGCAGAGTTCCTTCAACACCGCCTCGGACAGTTCGGCGTCACTCCTGGCGCCTGCGACCTCTTTGGCGTGTTCGAGCGGAACCTCGAACACATGTGCGTCGACACCGAGAACGATACGTCCGTACATGGAGATGAAACGGCGGTACGAGTCGTAGGCGAAACGCTCGTTGGAGGTCGAGACAGCGAGCCCCTTCACGCTCTTGTCGTTCAGCCCGAGGTTCAAGACGGTGTCCATCATTCCCGGCATCGAGAACTTGGCCCCCGATCTCACCGACACCAGCAACGGGTCACGCGCGTCTCCCAGTTTTCGCCCCATCTTCTTCTCGAGCGACGTCACGTGGCGCGCGATCTCGTCGTCGAGAGGTTTCGGCCAGCCGCGGTGCATGTAGTGACGGCAGGCATCGGTGGTGATCGTGAACCCGTGCGGGACGGGCAGGCCGAGGACGCTCATCATTTCGGCGAGGTTCGCCCCCTTCCCACCCAGAAGATCTTTCATCTCCATGGGTGCACGACGATGTTTGTGGTCGAATGCATACACGAGGGGCACGGATCGTGAGTCTACGCAACCGCAAATTCGTACACTTCGTCCCGTGCGCGCACAACGAACGTCGAAGCCGGCCGGCGGTGGACTGCGTGTGCTCGGCTTCCCGACTGCGGTGAGACCGGGCTTCTTCATCTTCATGCTGCTTCTGGTGCTTTTGTACCCGTTCCCACTCGGGCTGTGGATCGCCGGCGCCGTCGCCGCCTTCACCCTCATTCACGAACTGGGCCATGCGCTCGCTGCGCGCGCAGCGGGGTGTGAAGCACGCATCTCGCTCGACTTCATGGTCGCCTACGCCGCATACGAAACGCGCCGACCCCTTTCGTGGTGGCAACGTGGCGGCATTGCTCTCGCCGGCCCCGCGACACAGGTGGGAATTGCACTGGCCGTGCTCGCCGTGCTCGGTGTGTCGCCGATCTCTCGCGAGTCGATCACACAGAGCGACATGTCGGTGGCGGTCTGGTGGGCGGGCGTCGTGCTCGGGCTGTTGAACCTGGTGCCGCTCATTCCTCTCGACGGAGGCGCGATCGTGGCCAGCGTCATCGACGCTTTCGCTCCCGGACGCGGTCGCCCGGTCATGGTCCGCATCAGCTTCGCAATCACGCTCTTCGTGGGAGTGATCGCGATCTTCAGCCCGCTCCGGTCACTGCTCCCCTTCCTCGCCATTCTCGCGTTCATGCAATGGCAGGCACTCACGCTCGGCGGACTCAGCCCCGCCGAGGTGATGACAGGCCTCAGTGAGGAATGGAGCCGCGAGCCGAGCACCAGTGCGGCCGTCGACAACGCCCGTGTCGCAGTCTCGCTCGAGGCACACGACTGGGTCGCCGCATGGCTCGTGGCTGCCGAACGCACGCAACTCGACAGAGGCGAATTCGCCGAATGTGTCGGAGACGCACGTGACTTCGTCCCGTCAGCCGGTCATCCTGAGGTCGCTGCCATCTTGTCGCGCGTCACGGCCGGCTGAGGCGCACCGGTCAGCTGATGCGAGCGGCACCGTCGAGTGGATCACCCAACTCGACACCGCGAGCGATGCGCACGATCGCGCGCTCGACACCGACAGATGTCACCGTTCCCACGTCGCGACCGTCGACTTCGACCCGCGCACCTGGCACCCGGTCGCCGCGACCGACGACGCGCAGCTGCACCGGCGCTCCCGCGC
Organism: uncultured Bifidobacterium sp.; assembly: GCA_964416135.1. Classification (GTDB taxonomy): domain Bacteria; phylum Actinomycetota; class Acidimicrobiia; order Acidimicrobiales; family Ilumatobacteraceae; genus UBA2093. Next base: position 63,462 of record CAYQCU010000002.1, on the reverse strand, counting down.
CGCGCGAATCCATCCGCTCGACGAGCTCCTGACCGGGGTAGCAACCCTTGGTGAAACTCACCGCCACTCGCAACACCCCGGACGTCGCGGGAACGTCACCAGCGAGAATGTCCACACCGAACGACGGCCAGCACCCATCGACTCGCAGTGCTTCGATGTGTCCGGGCTCAGTGGCGACCGCTCCGTCTGTGACGGGCATCGCATCGACCGGCCCGACCACGTCGATCTCGTCGGGTGAACCCCACCCCGGCGCGCATGCCCCGGGCACGTCGCCGACGCGAAGCGCAGCCTCGTGGCCGCGAAACGCGCGCACGATCCACGGAGACATCTCCATCTCGAGCTTCGAACGCAACACGAACCGCTTCAGCCGGTCGATGACCGATGTGCCGTGACCTCGTTCCACGTCGAGCGTGTAGAGCGTCTCGGAGTGGCGCACGACGCGCACGAGTGCGACCACGTGTCCCGTCGGGTCGAGGAGCATCGAGTGAACGGAGGCGCCCACCGTGAGCGCGGCGACGTCGGCGGCGAGCTGGGAATGCAAGAACGCGCCGGCATCTGCCCCCTCGACGCGCACCACGTCGCGGTCGCGGTCGGCCCACACGAGATCACTCATGCTCGGGTTCCCTCGGCGCGGCGGCGTGCGGTCATGCGTTCGGCCGCAGGAACGGTCGCGAGCAGGGCACGTGCCTTGTTGTGGCACTCGAGGTCTTCGTCGGCGGGGTCACTGTCGGCCACGATGCCGGCCCCTGCCTGCAGGCTCGCCCCTCCCGGCCAGACGAACATGGTGCGGATCGCGATCGCTGTGTCGAGATTGCCCGAGAAGTCGACATACCCCACGACGCCTGCATACGGGCCGCGCTTGACCGGTTCGAGGTCGTCGATGATCTCCATCGCGCGCACCTTGGGTGCCCCGCTGACCGTTCCGGCAGGCAACGTGGCGCGCAGCACGTCGATCGGACCGAGCCCCTCGCGCAGAGCGCCCGACACTTGTGACGTGAGATGCATGACGTGGCTGTAGCGCTCGAGTGTCATCAATTCGTCCATCGTCACGGTTCCGAAGTTCGCGACCCGACCCACGTCGTTGCGAGCGAGGTCGACGAGCATCACGTGCTCGGCGACTTCCTTCGGATTCTCGCGCAGTTCGGCGGCGAGACGTCTGTCGTGTTCGTCGGTCTCTCCCCGCTTGCGCGTACCGGCGATGGGCCGCGAGATGACACGACCGTTGACCAACTGCACCATCGGTTCGGGTGAGCCTCCGACGATCGTGAGCCCGGGTTGCCTCAAGAAATACATGTACGGGCTGGGGTTCACCTGTCTGAGCACGCGGTACACGTCGAACGGGTCGGCGGTGAGGTCGAGGTCGAACCGCTGCGAGAGAACCACCTGGAAGATGTCGCCGGCACGAATGTGTTCCTTGGCCACGTCGACCGCGTCGCGGAATCGACCGTCGGGCATCGACGACCTCACGGGGGGCAGCGCCTCACCCGGAACAGGTGGCTCGACGGGCGCATACGACAGCGGTCGGGCGAGATCGGCGACACCGGCATGCACCCGTGCGACAGCGGCGTCGTAGGCCGTCGAGATCTGGTCGGCACTGAGCCCGGCCACCGGAACACTCTCGAGCACATAGACACGCTGGCGCCAGTGGTCGAACGCGGCCAGGGAGCCGATGATGCTCACCGTGGCGTCAGGCACACCACGGTCGTCGGCAGGAACGTTCGGCAGGTGTTCGATCTCTCGCACCACGTCGTAACCGAGATGACCCATGAGACCGCCCTGCAACGGCGGGAGATCAGGGAACAACGGGGCCCGGTAGAGACGCAACAGCTCTTCCATCGCCGCGAGAATCCCCTTGTCGAGAGGAACAGTCTCTGGGACCTCACCTGTTGCCTCGAGCACCCCTTTTCGCAACGTGAGTGTCCCGCGCGGGTTGCGCCCCACGAACGACCATCTGCTCCAACGCTCGCCGTGTTCCACCGACTCCAGAAGGAATCCGTCACCCTCGCCGACCAGCTTCACGAACGCCGCGACCGGCGTCTCGAGATCAGCCAGGATCTCCGTCCACACCGGCACCACGGTGTGTTCAGTGGCGAGCGCTGCGAATTCTTCGCGCGACGGTCTGACCGAAGTGGTGGCCATCACCGACCGCCGAAGGCACGGTAGAAGCACGAGCGCTCGCCCGTGTGGCAGGCCCCCTTGCCCTCCTGCTCCACGACGAACAGCAATGTGTCGCCGTCACAGTCGTAGAACGCCTCACGCACGAACTGACGGTCGCCGCTGGTGTCGCCCTTTCGCCACAGTTCCGAACGGCTCCGGCTCCAGTAGACCATGCGACCCTCGCGCATTGTCATCTCGAGCGACTCGGCGTTCATCCACGCCATCATCAGGATCTCACGTGTCTCGACGTCTTGTGCGATCGCCGGAACGAGACCGTCGGAGTTGTACTTCACCGCCGCCAACTGCTCGGCGGTGGCCACGATCGGCGTGACACGGGGTTCGGCGCTCACAGGTACAACCCCGTGCTCGCCTCGTTCCGTGGCGCCGCAACCGCGTGCAAGTCGCGTTCGCGCAACATGATGTAGTCGATTCCTCCCACCTCGACCTCGTAGCGGTCGTCGGGGCTGAACAACACCTGGTCACCGGTTTCTGCCGACCGCACGTTGACACCGAGCGCCACCACCTCTGCCCACACGAGACGCTTCGAGATCTGCGCCGTGGCCGGAATCACGATCCCGCCCGATGAACGTCGCTCCCCCTCGCCGTGGGGGATTCGCACCAGCAGCCGATCGTTCAGCATCTTGATGGGGAGTCGCTGATCCTGTGACGTCACGAGAGGCACGGTACCGTCGTTCGCGTGCGGGCCGAAACTGTTTCTCTCGAGACACTCGACGGCGTCTCGATCGAGGCCGACATCGTGCGCACCGACGTGCCACGCCCGCGTGCAACCGTGGTGATCGGCCATCCTCACCCGCTCCACGGTGGCGACCGCCACAACCATGTCGTGTCTGCGCTGCAGAAAGCCGCATCGACGCTCGGGTGCCACTCGATCGCACCTGACTTCCGTGGCGGGGGCGCCTCCGGGGGTGAGCACGACGGCGGCGACGCTGAGCGGCTCGATCTCGCGGCTGCGTGCGAACTGGCCGACCTTCTCGAACCCGACGCTCCGGTGGTCCTGGCCGGCTACTCGTTCGGATCCGTGGTCGCGCTCGACGTCACGCACCCGCTCGTCGAGGGGTGGTTGGCGGTCGCACCCCCCATGGCGATGCTCACTCGTGGACCTGTCTCGTCGCGCAATCCGCGACCGAAGATCATCGTTGCCCCCGAACACGACCAGTTCTCGGACCATGACGATCTCGCCGCACTGGTGTCGACATGGGAGAACACCGACCTGCGTGTCATCGCCTCCGTCGACCACTTCTTCCTTGCCGGGGCAGAGTCGGCTTGTGTCGAGGCGCTCACCGATCTGTTGGCGAAGATCGGCGCCTGACGACACGGAGAGTCAGTCGTCGAGGCGAACGGTGATGCCGGCCTCGTTCATCGCTCGTTTTGCATCGTGCACCGTGAATTCGCCGAAGTGGAAGATGCTCGCGGCGAGAACCCCGGTCGCGCCACCTTCTGTGACACCGGCCGCCAGGTGCGCAAGTGCCCCGACACCTCCGCTCGCGATCACCGGCACGTCGACGGCGTCCGACACGGCACGGGTGAGAGCGAGATCGAAACCGTCACGCGTCCCGTCGCGATCCATCGACGTGAGGAGGATCTCCCCTGCACCGAGCGACGCGGCTCGTGCCGCCCATGAGACCGCTTCGATCTCGGTCGGGGTGCGACCGCCGTGGAGGTGCACCAACCACGTCGACCGTTCGGGGTTCCACCGTGCATCGATCGCACACACAACGCACTGGGATCCGAATTCGGCCGCGATGTCCGACATCAGATCGGGACGCTCGACGGCGGCGGTGTTGACGCTCACCTTGTCGGCCCCCGCACGCAACAACGCACGCGCATGGGACACTTCGCGCACCCCACCTCCGACGGTGAAGGGAATGAAGACCTGCTCGGCCGTGCGCGCGACCACGTCGAGCATCGTGGCGCGGCCGTCTGACGAGGCGGTGATGTCGAGGAAGACCAGTTCGTCTGCGCCTTCAGCGTCGTAGCGCGAGGCCAACTCGACCGGATCGCCGGCATCACGGAGACCCACGAAGTTCACGCCCTTGACGACACGGCCGTCGGTGACGTCGAGGCACGGAATCACGCGCGCGACCACGTCGGGTCTCATCGCAACACCTCGAGTGCATCGGCGACACTGACGCGGCCCTCGTAGATGGCTTTGCCGACGATCACACCGTCGAGCACTCCCACCGTCGCGAGAGCGCGCAGATGTTCCAGTGTCCCGACACCGCCGCTGGCCACGACCGGAACTGGAGTCACCTGCGCGAGCGCGGCGAGTCCGTCGACGTCGGGTCCGGTGAGCATGCCGTCACGCGAGATGTCGGTCACCACGAATGCCGCGGCATCGGGGAATTCTCCGACGAGTTCGGTCACTTGTCGACCTGACCCCGCCGTCCAGCCGTGGACTGCTGCTTCACCGGCGCGGTGGTCGAGACCGACCGCGATCGGCATCACCTGCGCAGCTCGTGCAACGAGCGGCGGATCGGCAACAGCGGCCGACCCCATCACCACACGTGCCACACCGGTACCCGCGAGAGCCTCGACGTCGGCGAGCGTCCGCACTCCTCCGCCCACCTGTACGCGTGCCCGACCGGAGACAGCCTCGACGACACGGCCGATAACGCCCCGGTTGACCGGCTCGCCGGTGCGTGCGCCGTCGAGATCGACCATGTGCACCCACACCGCGCCTGCGTCGACGAATTCGAGCGCGACAGACACCGGGTCAGTTCCGTACGTGGTGGCATCGCCGTAGTCGCCCTGCCGCAGCCGCACGACGTTGCCCCCGAGCAGATCGATCGCCGGATAGAGATTCACGTGCCCACCTGGCCCACGAAGTTGGCAAGCAACGCGAGGCCGGCCGATGCCGACTTCTCGGGGTGGAACTGCACGGCCGCCACACTGCCCGTGCGGAATGCCGCATTCACCCGACCCCCGTAGCGACACGTGGCCACCACCATCGTCGGGTCGTCTGGCACGCCGTGCAACGAGTGTACGAAGTACATCCACGGACGATTCCCGAGACCGGCGAACATCGGGTCCAGGCCGTCGGTGTCGAGACGGTTCCACTGCATCTGTGGCCGAACCACGTCGCCTTCGATGTAGCGCACGTGGCCGGGAATCACCCCGAGGCCGGCGATGCCGGGATCCTCGTCACTCGACGAAAAGAGCATCTGCATGCCGACACAGATCCCGAGGAACGGCCGCCCCGACGCGCACGCGTCGAGGGCCACCTGCTCGAGTCCACGCTCGCGCAACGAGGTCATGCACGCGCCGAACGCCCCGACCCCGGGCAACACGACCGCATCAGCCGCCTCGACGTCAGCGGAAGAGTCGGTGAGGCGCGCCTCTGCCCCGACACGCTCGAGAGCCTTCTCGGCAGAGCGGAGATTGCCGATGCCGTAGTCGAGCACCGCGACACGCGGCGACCTGGTCATGACGCAGACAAGTTCCGGCGAACGGTCACAGGGTGCCCTTCGTCGACGGCACCCCCGACGACTCGACCCTCACGGCGTCGCGCAGACAACGAGCCAGCCCCTTGAAGGTGGCCTCGATGATGTGGTGCACGTTGCGACCGGCTCGCAGCGTCACGTGCAACGTGATGCCTGCGTTCGTCGCGAGCGACGAGACCGCATGCTCGGCCAATTGCGGATCAAAGGCCGGGTTGCCGAGCGGAAGACACTCGGGCAACGGCACCTCCCACGCCACGAAAGGACGTCCGCTGAGGTCGAGCGCGACCTCGACCAATGCCTCGTCGAGTGGGTACAGACCGCTCGCGAAGCGCCGTACCCCTGCCTTGTCGCCGAGTGCCTCACGCAGCGCTTCACCGAGTGCGATGGCGACGTCTTCGACCGTGTGGTGGGTGTCGATGTGCAGATCGCCGGTGGCCTGGACGGTGAGGTCGAACCCGCCGTGGCGCGCCAGCTGATCGAGCATGTGGTCGTAGAAGGGAATACCGGTCGACACCTGCGACGAGCCGGAGCCGTCGAGATCGAGAGAGATGTCGATCGACGTCTCCTTGGTGGTGCGGGTGACTCGCGCGGTGCGGCTCATCTGTCCATTCTCGCCTGTCGAGCGCCGATTCGGCGGACCGATTTGGCGCGCCAGATCGGCAGTCGCCCCGACCGAGGGTCAGCCGGCTGCCACTGCCCTGCCGAGAGCGGCGAGAAACGCCGTGTTCTCGTCGGCGGTTCCCACCGTCACACGCAGACAACCAGACAGGCGATCCCATCCCGAGCAGTCACGCACCAGCACGCCGTCGGCGAGCAGGGCCTTCCACGTGGCCGAGGCATCTTCCACACGGAACAACACGAAGTTCGCACCCGACGGCCAGTGCTCTATTCCGCAATCGTCGAGACCACGCTCCAGACGCTCACGTTCGGCACGGATGGTGGCCACTCGCTCTTCCATCTCGTCGACGTGTTCGAGCGCAGCGAGTGTCGCCGCCTGCTTGAACGCATCAAAGTGGTAGGGCAACACCGCGGTCTCGAGATCGGCGATCATCCACGTCGGAGCCACCGCATAACCGACACGCAGCGCGGCGAGCGAGAGAGTCTTCGAGAACGTCCGTGTCACCACCAGATTCGCGTCGTCGCGTACTTCCTCGACCGCCGACCAGTCTCCGAATTCGGCATATGCCTCGTCGACGACGATGATGCCGTCGGTCGAGTCCCGCATCGCCACGAGTGTCTCGCGCGGCTCCACGATGCCGGTGGGGTTGTTCGGGTTGCACAGCATCGTGAGAGCCGGCGTGTGACGCGCCGAGACGCGTCGCACTTCTTCGGGGTCGAGCGTGAAGTCACCGCGACGTTCGCCGGTGACCACCTCGGCCCCTGTCACGCGGGCGATCTGTGCATACATCTGGTAGGTCGGCTCGTACGTCGCCACAGTCCGGCCGTGGCCGCCGTATGCCAACAGGATCGTCTGGAGCACCTCGTTCGATCCGTTGGCCACGAAGATGTTCTCGACTCCGACACCGTGACGCGCCGCAATGGCTTCGCGCACGCGTCGCGCCGAACGATCCGGGTAGCGGTTCCACTCCGTGTCGGCGGCGATCCGTGCGAGCGACTCGATCCACGCCCTCGGGGGTGGAAACGGCGACTCGTTGGTGTTCAAACGCACCGGAACGTCGACCTGAGGCGAGTGGTAGCCACTCATCGCACGCACTGCGTCTCGTGCGGGGAACCTGTTCACGGGGGAAACTTATCTGCGCAGGTGCGGTCTCAGCGGGCGACTTTTTCGGCGCGTGCGATCAGGCGCTGTGCGCCGAGCAGGCTGCGCTCCACTTCCCACATCGCGGCCACCAGTTCCTCGTTGCCCTCGACCGACGCCACGAGGGCGGCGATGCGTTCGCGGTAGCGCGCTACCGCGTCACCTGCCGCGCCGAGTTCGGCTCTCACTGTGTCGGTTGCCGGGTCTGCCACGACGCCCGACACTACTTGGCGCACCTACTTGGGCTTGCGTGCACTCGGCAACTGTGACGACGGGCAGATGTCCTCGAGTTCGCACATGTCGCACCGAGGCTTGCGTGCGTCACACACCCGTCGACCGTGCAAGATGAGCCGCAGACTGAATCGGCCCCACTCTGCGGGCGGCAAGAAGCCGTTCAAGACTTTCTCCACCTTCACGGGGTCGTCTTCGGTGGTCAGACCGAGACGCCGCGAGAGTCGGCCCACATGTGTGTCGACGGCGAGCCCGGGAAGATCGAAGACCACACTGCGCAACACGTTGCCGGTCTTTCTTCCGACTCCGGGCAAGGTGACCAAGTCGTCGAGATCGTGCGGGATCTCGCCGCCGTACACATCAACGACGCGACGTGCCATGCCGATGAGGTTCTTCGCCTTGCTCGCGTAGAACCCGGTCGATCGCACGATCTCTTCCACGTCGGCGGGGTTCGCCTCGGCCAGGTCGTGCGGCGTCGGATAGCGGGCGAACAACGCCGGAGTCACCATGTTCACTCGCGCGTCGGTGCACTGTGCCGACAAGATCGTGGCCGCGAGCAGTTCATAAGGGTTGGAATGCGCGAGTTCGCACTCGGCACCCGGGTACAACTCAGCGAGACGCACCATCACTTCCTTGGCACGCCCGGCCGGCGTTCTCGGCTTTCCCACGGGCACAGACGGTACCCTGAGCACGTGAGGGCGCTCGATGTCAGGCGCCGGCTCGATGCCGGAACCATCGACGAAGTCTCAGGACTTGTCGAGGCAGCATGGAATGCCGACGGGACACGGCCCCTGAGCGACCACCTCTGGCTCGATCTCAGAGAAGGCGGTCGCCGTGGTTTTGCCGGCGTCTTGATGCGAGACACCGACAGCGGTGCACTCATCGGCTATGCCCAGGTGTCGCGCGGCAACTCCGAGCGTGGCCGCACGTCGTGGTCGCTCGACGTCATCATTCACCCCCACCATCGCTACGACTCGCGCGAGATCGCGCCGCCCTTGATGCGCGCCGCTCTCGACGTGGTGGCAGACGAGGGCGGCGGGCACCTTCACTGGTGGGTGTTCGAGCCGAACAACCTCCACGCCGATCTCGCCACCGAGTTCGGTCTTGCACCTGGCCGCCGGTTGCTGCAGATGCGTGTGTCGCTCCCCCTCGCAGACGGTGGCCCGTCGATCGCGACCGAGCCTTTCAGGGTCGGTGTCGACGAGGAGGAATGGCTCGAGGTGAACAACGCGGCCTTCGCCCGACATCCCGAACAAGGCGGCTGGGAGCGCGAGGTGCTCGAGTCCCGCAAGGGCGAGACATGGTTCGACCCAGACGGCTTTCTTCTCCACCGCCGCGACGGACGCCTCGCCGGCTTCTGCTGGACCAAGATCCACGAACCGGGCGGAACATGCGACGACAACGGCGAACCGATGGGCGAGATCTACGTGATCGCCGTCGCACCGTGGGCCGCGGGCACCGGCCTCGGAAGCCAACTGACCCGTGCCGGACTCGGCTACCTGGCCAGCCGCGGCGTCGCCACCGGCATGCTCTATGTCGACCAGGAGAACACGGTCGCGGTGACGATGTACTCGCAACTCGGGTTCGTCACACACCACGTCGAGGTCGCATTCGTGGGAGAGGTGCACCCGTGACGTCGCTCTACGACCCGACCCGCGAGGAGATGTCGGCACTGCTCGCCGGCGAACCTCGTTACCGGCTCGACCAGATGTGGCACGGTCTGTACACCGAGTTCGCCGACCCGTCCCATATCTCGACCCTGCCGTCTGCCTTGCGGGTCCGTATCGCAGACGAACTTCCGAGCGCCCTCGAAGAAGTGCGACACAGTGTCGGCGACGACGGCAACACGGTGAAGTTCCTGTGGCGGCTGCGCAACGGCGGACATCTCATCGAGACCGTCCTCATGCTCTACCGCTCGCGTGCCACGGTGTGTGTCAGCACCCAAGCCGGGTGTGCCATGGGTTGCGGCTTCTGCGCCACGGGTCAGGCGGGTTTCTCGCGCCATCTCACCGTCGGCGAGATCGTGGAGCAAGTGGTGCGGTGCGCACGCGAAGCCAAGACCCTCGGCCGCCGGGTGGACAACATCGTGTTCATGGGAATGGGCGAGCCACTGGCCAACGAACCTGCCGTGTGGGGCGCCATCGAACGACTGCACGGCGACATCGGCCTCTCGGCGCGCCATCTCACGGTGTCGACGGTGGGGATCATCCCCGGAATCCGCACTCTCGCCACGAGACCGCTGCCGGTGAACCTGGCGGTCTCGCTGCACGCGGCCCGCGACGACCTTCGCAACGAACTGGTGCCGATCAACACCCGCTATCCCATCGCCGATCTCGTCGCCGCCTGTCGCGACTATCTGCGCGCCAAGAGGCGACGGGTCACCTTCGAATGGGCGCTGATCGACGGCGTGAACGACACCGATCGCGACGCCGACGAGCTCGCCGGGGTCTGCGCTGCTCTCACCCCTGCTGCTCACGTCAATCTGATTCCGCTGAACCCCACGCCCGGTTGGCCCACCAAGGGTTCACCGCCCTCACGCGTGCGTGCATTTCGCGAGGCACTTGAAGCGCGCGGAGTGAACGCAACAGTGCGCCAGAACCGAGGCACCGAGATCGACGCCGCCTGCGGCCAGTTGGCGGCCGGCCAACCAGTGGCGGTGCCCTCGCGACGGGAATCGTCGCGAGGTGACTGCTGAGTCAGCGCAGGTGACGCGGGTTCGCCACCCGCACCTTGTCTTCCACCGTCGGACGCAGTGCCGCCAGCAGACCGCCCAGGTCATCGTCGTGTTCGCCGGCACGAATCGCAGCCGCGAGCGATGCATCGTCGTCGTAGCCGAGAGCAGCAAGTCGCGCCCGGTGCGACGATTCTTGCTCCGCACCGAGCGACATCTCCCTCAGGACGATGTCGAGAGAATTGATCGCCACCCGGGCGTGGAACTGCAGGCGCCCCTCGACTCCGGGCACCACGTCGCGCTCGAGCCATTCACGCACCGACTCGATCAACTCCGCCGTCGACGGTCGGTCGTGCGGAGCCGTCACGACAGTGCCTCCTCGAGCAACGCGAGCAGGTCGTATTCGTTCTCGCACACCCGTCGGCCGATGGCCGCCAACTCGTGGCTGCGCACGACACCTCGCAGATGGGTCTGGGCCTGCACGATGCACATGATGCCCCACTTCAGAGTGCCGAGCACCTCCCACCATCGCAGCGCCTCGCGCGTCGGCCTCACACCGGCGACTTCGGAATATGCATCCAGAAGCTCGTCGTAGTCACCGACACCGGCGACGGGGTGCGCTCCGCCGAACCTCCACGCACGCACGCACAGCCAACCGAGATCTTCGACCGGATCGCCGAGATGAACGAGTTCCCAGTCGAGGACAGCCGCGAGACCTGCCTCCCCCACGATCACGTTTCCGAGGCGGAAGTCGCCGTGCACCAGCCGCGGTGTCGTGCGCTCGGGACGGTGTGCCTCGAGCCAGCGAAACGCGGCCTCGAAGACCGGGTGCACGTCTCCGCTCTCGTCGAGAACGGCTCTGTACTGTGTCACCTGGTCGTCGGCGGTGAGTCCCGCGATCGTCGCGGCGTCGATGGTGTGCAGGCGCGCGGCGGCATGAGCAAGTTGACGGGTCAGGACGCCGCGGGCGTCTGAGTGGGTCTCGTCGCGCAGGATCTTGCGCGCGATCGTCTCGCCTTCCACCTCGCGCACCACCATGAAAGGTCGCTCGAGCGCATCTGAATTCGACCCGTCGATCACGACCTCTGGCACCGGCACACCGGCGGCAGCCGCCGCCCGCAACACAGCGACCTCGACGTCGAGACGACGCAGACCTCCCTCGCGGGTGCGCTGGAGCACCAGCCGCTCCCCGTCTGTCGTGAACGTCCACGTCTCGCGCGATGCTCCCCCCGAGAGTCGCCGCAGGTTCTCGATCCGTCGACCACCGGTCACTGTCGCCAGTTGCGATTCGAGCCGCGCGCGGGAGTCCTCGACCATGACGACACTTTGGCACGCCCGGTACCGTCGAAGAGATGCCGAGCACCGCACCGTCAGGCACCCCAGTGATCGAAGCGCGCGATGTCACCGTGGTCCACGACCAGCGACCGGTCGTCGACCGAGTGAGCCTCGCCATGGAAACCGGACACCGGTGGGTCATTCTCGGGCCGAACGGGAGTGGCAAGTCGACCCTCGTGCGGGTGCTCTCGCTTCGTCTGCACCCGACTCGTGGTTCGGTCGCAGTGAACGGGCAGCGCCTCGGCGACTTCGACATTCGCCCGGTGCGTGCACGACTCGCCCTGGTGTCTGCCTCGCTGGCGGGTGAACTTCGTGGCGGCCTGAGCGCACACGACGCGGTGATGTCTGCTGCCCACGGCGCGCTCGAGATCTGGTGGCACGACTACGACGAGTCCCACGCGGCCCGCGCCCGTGAATGTCTCGCGCGAACAGGGGTCGCCGAACACGCGACACGGCCGATCTCGAGCCTGTCATCGGGAGAGTTGCAGCGTGTGTTGCTCGCGCGCGCGTTGATGGTCGACCCGATCGCGGTGATCTTCGACGAACCGGGAGCACGTCTCGACCTGCGCGGACGCGAAGAAATGGTCGCGATGCTCGAACACACCGCGACGACAGAATCGGGTCTCACGACGGCGCTCGTGACACACCACGTGGAGGAGATTCCACCGTCTGCGACACACTGTCTGTTGATGCGCGACGGTCGCGCGGTGACGTCGGGCCCCATCGACGACACTCTCACCGCCTCTGCGATCAGTGAATGCTTCGGCGTGTCGGTCGACCTCGAGCGACGCCCCAACGGGCGCTGGTCACTGCACGCGATCTGACGGTCACGACTCGGCGACGATGCGTGCCAAGCCTTCCTTGCCCGCCTCGATCTGGGCGGCGAGGATCTTGTCGAGAACTCCGGCAGTCCACAACGTGCCGCCGTACGACAACGACACCGAGACACGGCTTCCTCTCTCGGTCGACTCGACGTCGACCGTCAGCGTCCACGCGGCGTGTCGCCGACCGTCGGTCTCGTCTCTTTCGAACACGAAGCGAATCGGGCCCGCCTCTGTGCGTACCATGCGCAACCGTTTGGATCGCGCGAACACCCCCACCTTGGCGCGCAGTTCGACGATCCATGCCGACTCGTCGGCGACCGAGATGTCGACGTCGACCGCGTGCACCAGCGGCATCCACGCCGGATACCGGGAGAGGTCGGCCACGTGGGGCACGACTCGATCGACAGGGGCTGCAACCTCGAGGGTCGCGTCGACATGCACGAGCTCAGCCGTCTCCTGCGACCGGCTCGTCGCGACCGCGGTTGCCGAACGCACGGCCGAGCAGACGTCCGAACACAGGGCCTGACGGGTCGTCCGGCTCGGTCGGCACGAGCCTCGGCGACCACGGCACGGCACGTGTCTCGTCGGGATCAGCCGTCTCGACGTGCGCGACATCCGGTTCTGATGCGTCACCTGAGTCGCCGTGTTCATGCACGAACGACGTGTCATCGGGAACTTGCCCCGAGTCGACCCACGGCAACTCTTGATCGAGGTCGGGTGCATCGCTGCGCCGCGACGGAGCCCGACGGGTGGCGCGAGCCTCGGCAGGTGCCGGGTGGTCCTTGGTCACGAACAACTTCGGCACCGGTTCCCGACGATCGTCGAGAGTCCAACCGCGCGGAACCACCAGAGCATCAGCGTGGCGACGACAGAGTCTGCCCGCGAGTTCACGTTCGAACACTGCACGATTGTCGACCCACACCACGAGTGATGCCTGGTCGATGCCGTACGACACCTCAGCTGGTGCTCCGCACCCAGGTCGTTCGCACAATCTCCGCACGAGGACGAACGCTACTTGTACGACCGTGCGATGGTGGGCGATACGGGCCTCGATCCCATGACCTCCACGGTGTGAACGTGGCGCTCTTCCAACTGAGCTAATCGCCCTTGCGGGACTGTCAGGCTACCCCGAGGTGCCCAACTCGCCCACTTCGACGAGGTCGACGCAGGCCAGACCCATGCCCTGCCGGTCGCGATACGTCATGGAGTCCATCGGACAGGTCTGGTCGATGGCGACGAAGCGACGGACGACTCCGTCGTGCGGACCCGAGCATCGCACCTCGACCGCGTACGACATCTCCGAGATAGTCACGCAACTGCCCGGGTTCAGAAGCTGGTCGGGCGTGTCAGGGGTTGGCGGGGTGGTCCGGGCATGGGCCGTGAGCACGGCGATGCTGCCGAGCACACCGAGCAACAACAGGAGGCGCCACGGAAATCTGGCCGGCGGCAACGGAGCGAGCCGCTCCGTCGGTTCGCCGGTGCCGGTCGTCGGCACCGTGCGTCCGGGGGCCGTTGCCGAGCGACGTTCGTCGTATGCACGACGCCGGACGGGATCGGACAGCAACTCCCATGCACGGTTGACCGCGACCATCTGGTCGGATGCCCCGACTCCCGGCGAGACGTCGGGATGCAGACGCCTCGCGAGACGCCGGTACGCGACACGGATTTCCTCCTGCGTCGCGGTGCGCGCGACACCGAGCACGCGGTACGGATCGTCGTCAGTAGCCACGTCGCACATCCACCTTGCCGATCAACTCCTCCCCGGCAAGGTATCGGCGCACGTTCGTGGTGATGCGTTCACCGAGCAATGGAACGGCCATCTCCGGCGTGTTCCCGACGTGCGGAGTCACGATGCAGTTCGGCAAGCTCCACAACGGGTGACCCGCCGGAAGCGGCTCGGGGTCGGTGACGTCGAGCGCAGCCCCGCCGATCTGCCCCTCGCGAAGAGCCCACACGAGATCGTCGGTCACGATGTGACGCCCGCGCGCGACGTTCACGAGCCATGCATGGCTCTCCATGGCCTCGAGTTCGGGACGCGCGATGATGCCCTCGGTCTCCGGAGTTAACGCAAGTGCAAGTATCACCACGTCGGCACCGACCAATGCATCGACGAGGCGATCCTGGCCCACCACCTCTGCCGCACCCTCCACATGTTCGACGTTCCGCCTGACGACCGTCGTCCGGCAACCGAACGGCGTCAGCAGGCGGAGCAACGACCTGGTGATTCCTCCCCCACCGAGAATCGTCACGTGGGCACCCAGCAGGTTTCGACCGACCGGTCCGCTCCATGCCGACTCGCGCGCATACCCGGCGACATGACGCATGCCCGCCAATGCGAGCGCAATTGCATGCTCGGCGACCGGCTCGGCATACACACCCTTGCCGCAGGTCCACTGACGACGGTCGTCGAGCACCGGCACGAAGTTCTCGATTCCGGCGAACGGCACCTGCACCCACTCGATGTGGTCGTTGTCGGCCAGCACAGACGCAAGCCCACCGGCATCGCGAGCGGCGGTCCAGACGAGTCCGGTGGCATTCGACGGCTCTGCCAGTTCGGCCCCTCCGGCAACGACGGCATCGACCACCCACGAGGGCGAATCCACCGGACGCACGGCGACTCGCCGCACACCACTCACGCGGTGTCGCCCTCGAGTCGACGTCGCTGACGCGCCGCGATGGCAGCCCCGGCGACCATCGCGGCGACACTGACGAGAAGCAACATCGTCGCGAGGACGTTGATTTGCGGCGGAATCTTCACGCGCGACGCTCCGAAGATCTGGAGCGGGAACGTGAGCAGTGAACCTGCGTTGAAGAACGTGATGATGAAGTCGTCGATCGACAGCGCGAACGACAACAGTGCGGCGGCGGCGATGCCCGGCAAGATGAGCGGGAAGGTGATGCGCCAGAACGCCCGGAGCGGCGTCGCGCCGAGATCCATGGCCGCCTGTTCGAGCGTCCAGTCGAACCCGCGGATGCGAGCGCGCATGGTGACCGCGACGAACGAGACCTGGAACATGATGTGGGCGATCACGATCGTGGTGAACCCGAAATCGACTCCACGGTCGATGAACAACGTGGCGAGCGACGACCCGAGCACGATCTCTGGCGAGGTGAGCGGCAGCACCAGGAACAGGTTCACGCCCGACCGTCCGCGGAAGTCGTAGCGACTGAGAGCGAGCGCGATCAACGACCCGAGCACGGTCGCACACGCCGTGGAGACGAGAGCGATGCGCAGGCTCAGCCACAGTGCGCTCGTGAGTTCGGACTCGGCGAACGGGTTGGCCCAGTTGTCGAGAGTGAACCCCTGCCACTCGATGTTGAACCTCCCCTTCGGGGCATTGAAGGAAAAGAGCACGATCACCGCTATCGGGAGGAACACGTAGAACAACCCGAGAGCGGCGATGCCGTTGACGACGCGCTGGCCGATGCGCTGGCGCAGGTCGGTGGCAGACCCTGATGACCGGCTCACACCAGGTCCTCGGTGTCCATGAACCTCGCATACACGAGGACGGCCACGGTGATGACGATCATCAACACGAACGACATCGCGCTCGCGAGCGGCCAGTTCAACTGCCGCAGGAACTGGTCCTGGATCGAGTTGCCGATCATCGTGGTGTTCGGATTGCCGAGGAACTGGGCGTTCACGAAGTCACCGGCCGCCGGAATGAACACCAGGAGGCTGCCTGCGAACAGCCCCGGCAGAGACATCGGCAGCACGACCTTCCTGAATGCACCCGACGTCGTCGAGTAGAGATCCTGGGCGGCGTCGACGAGCCGCCGGTCGATCTTGTCGAGACTGACGAACAGAGGCAACACCATGAACGGCAGGAAGTTGTACGTCAGGCCACCGATCACGGCCGCCGGCGTGTTGAGGAGTTTGTCGCCTTCCATGATCCCGAGGGCATTCATCACTCCACCGAGCCCCAACGTGTCGATCACACCGGTGACAGGGCCGTTGTCGGACAACAAGTTGGTCCATGCGAGCGTTCGGATGAGATACGACGTGAAGAACGGCACCACAACGAGCCCGATCAGCACCGACTTCCACCGACCTCCGCGGAACGCAATCGCATATGCGAGCGGATACCCGATGGCGATCGTCAACACCGTGGCCACACCTGCGTAGACGAAACTGCGGCTGAACTGCGGAGCGAAGTCGACGAGCGCCGTGCGGTAGTTCTCCCACTCCCACGAGAACGAGGGAAAGAAGTCGAAGCGGGTCTTCTTGCTCGACAGCGACATGACCGCCATCGTCCACAACGGTGCCAGGAAAAAGAGACCGAGCCACAGAATGCCCGGCTTCAACAGCCCGTACGGCGCGAGCGCTCGTCGCGTCTCGAGTCCACCGGCAAAGGCCACCCACACGAGACCCACCAACACCGAGATCATCGGGACCGCGATCGCAGCCGCGGCGAGACCGCTCACCCAACCTGCACCCAGTGCGACCGTCCCGGCTCCGAGCAGCACCATTGCGCCGAGCCCCACCCTGTCTGGGCGACGACTGACGATGCTCACCTCGGCCTCGTGCCGCGGTCCGGGTCAGGCGCCCGTGATCTTGGAGAAGGCCTCGTCGAACTTGGCCTCTTCTTCGTCAGCGAGTCCGGCCCAGGTCTGGAGGCGCGAGAGGGTCGCGTCGTCGGGGAACAACAACGGGCTCTCTGCGAGGTCGGCCGCGTCACCGCCCAACTTGATGAGTTCGTCCTTCACGCCGACGACCGGGCTCATGTACCCGACATACGCGGCGATCCGCGCGGCGTTCACCGGGTCGTAGCACCAGTTGATCCACTCGGCGACGGCGTCGGCGTTTGCCGAACCCTTCATCCAGATCATCGAGTCGTACCACGAGGTGCCGCCTTCTTCGGGAATGACGAACTTGACGCTCGGGTTCTCGCGCGCGAGCTGCACCACGTCGCCCGACCATGCCACGCACGCCGCAAAGTTGCCCTTGGCGAGGTCGTCCATGTAGTCGTTGCCGGTGAAGGCGCGGATCTGGCCGTCGTTCTTGGCCTTCTCGAGCTTCTCGAACCCGGCGGCCGCCTGGTCGAATGTCGAGATCTGCGTGATGTCGACCCCCTCACCCATGAGGATGAGACCCATCGTGTCGCGCATCTCGGTCAACATGCCGACCTTGCCCTTGAAGTCGGGCGAGAACAGATCAGCGACGCTCTTCAGTTCGCGACCGGTCGCATCGAGGTTGTACGCGATGCCGGCGATGCCGGTCTGCCACGGCAGGCTGTACTCGCCCTGCGGATCCCACGACGGGTTCTTCAGGTCGGGACGAAGGTTCGCAGCGTTCGGAATCTTGTCGAGAGGCAGTTTCTGTGCCCAGCCGAGACGGATGAAGCGCGACGCCATCCAGAACGTCGGTGCGAGAAGGTCGGGCTCGATCGCGTCGCCCTTGGCGAGGATGGGCTGGATCTTGGCGAAGTACTCGTTGTTGTCGTTGTAGGCCTCGGTGTAGTTCATCTTGATTCCGGTGGCGGCCGAGAACAACTGCACCGTCTCTTCGTCGATGTATGCCGGCCAGTTCTCGAAGAACAATTCGCGCTCACCACCGCTCGCGGCAGCGGTGGTGTCTGACGCCGTATCGGACGACGAATCAGAGCCTCCGCATGCGGCCAGGATCGCGGGCAGTGACACTGCACCGACTCCCATCAGTCCCGACCGGATCAAGAATTCTCTGCGATTCAGTGGTGTTGCCATCGGTGCCTCCCTGAGTATGGAACGAGCCGTCTGTCACAACATAGTCCGATGCCGGTCACAGACCGGCTTCGACGTGGTCGACATTGGTGGTGGTGGCACCGGCGACCTCCGGCCAACCACCGAGCACGTAGGCCGTGCCGTGACTCCACCCGAGCCACACGACCGACTCAGGCCGCAAGAACGGGAGATTCGCATCACCGGACACGAGCACCGCAACCTCGATGCCGTCCCCTGTCCTAGCCACGACACGCACCGACGAACCTTGGAAGACGACGTCGGTGACCCGGACCTCGATGGCGTCGCCCGCTTGGCGATCAGCGGTGATGACGAGTTGCTCCGGTCTCACCATGAGCGTCGCCTTGTCGCCGGCAGACAATGACAGACCGTCTGCCATCTGGGCGGATCCCACCGTGGCCGAGCCGCCGGACGTCATCTCGAGACGCGCCCCGGCGGAGTCGGCCGATGCAACCGTGGCCGGCAACAGATTTGCCGAGCCGATGAACCCAGCGACGAACAACGACGCCGGGCGACGGTAGATGTCGACAGGACTGGCGATCTGCTCCACCCGTCCGGCACTCATCACCGCGACACGGTCGCTCATGGTGAGTGCTTCGCCCTGGTCGTGAGTCACGAAGACGAATGTGATCCCCACCTCGCGCTGGATGCGCTTGAGTTCGATCTGCATCGCTTCTCTCAGTTTGAGGTCGAGCGCAGCCAGCGGTTCGTCGAGCAGAAGAGCACTCGGGTAGTTCACCAGCGCTCGCGCGAGAGCGACCCGCTGTTGCTGACCGCCCGACAACTGCGCGGGACGACGCGCAGCGAACTCACTGAGTCGCACCACCGACAACATCTCGGCGACTCGTGCGTCGACTTCCTTGGCGGGCAGCTTCTTGTTGCGCGGACCGAAGGCAACGTTGTCGGCGACCGACATGTGAGGGAACAAGGCGTACTGCTGGAAGACCGTGTTCACGTTGCGCCTGTGAGGCGGCACTGACGACACGTCGATCCCCTCGATCAAGACCCGACCTTCGGTGGGTTGCTCGAAACCGGCGATCATCCGCAAGATCGTCGTCTTGCCGCAACCGGACGGGCCGAGCACCGAGAAGAATTCGCCGTTCGCGATCCCGAAATCGGCGTCGTGCACGGCCACGAACGAACCGAACGACTTGCGCACCCCTTCGAGACGGACAACATCGTGGGTCGGGTTCGTCACCTGCACTCCTTGGTCGGTCGTGTGGCGAGGCTAACAGTCAAGGTTTGCCATCACGTGCTTGATGCGCGTGTAGTCGTCGAGTGCGTACGCCGAGAGGTCCTTGCCGTAACCCGACTTCTTGTATCCACCGTGAGGCATCTCAGCCACGATCGGAATGTGGGTGTTGATCCACACGCATCCGAAGTCGAGATGCTTGGCCATGCGCATCGCTCGCCCGAAGTCGCGCGTCCAGACGGACGACGCGAGCCCGTACTCGACTCCGTTGGCCCAGCGAAGCGCCTCGTCTTCGTCGGAAAAACGCTGCACCGTCATGACCGGGCCGAAGATCTCGTTCTGGATCATCTCATCGTCCTGCTTGAGGTCGGCCACGACCGTCGGCTGGAAGAAGTATCCGTCTCCCGACACCGTCGAACCGCCGGTCACCACCCGCGCATGCGACGGTGTGCGCTCGAGGAAGCCGGCGACACGAGCCAACTGGTTCGAGTTGTTGATCGGGCCGAACGTGTGCTCACCCGCTGTCGGTGCGCCCGTGGTGGCGGCGGCGGCGTGCTCGGCGAGAGCAGCGACGAACTCTCCGTAGATCTTCGGTCCGCACACCACCCGTGTTGCCGCCGTGCAGTCCTGACCGGCGTTGAACAACCCGGCTGCGGCGATTCCGGCGGCTGCCGCCTCGATGTCGGCATCGTCGAAGACGATGACCGGCGCTTTGCCGCCGAGTTCGAGATGCACTCGCTTCAACGACTTCGCGGCCGCTTCTGCGACCTCGATGCCGGCGCGCACAGAACCGGTGACGGACACCATCGACGGCACGTCGTGGTTGACCATCTCGCGCCCCGTGTCACGGTCGCCGCACACGACGTTGAAGACACCCTCGGGCAGGAATTCGGATGCGATCTCGGCGAGCAGAGCAGTGGAAGCCGGAGTTGTGTCGGACGGCTTCAGCACGACCGTGTTGCCGGCGGCAATCGCCGGAGCGAACTTCCACACCGCCATCATCATCGGGTAGTTCCACGGTGCGACCTGTGCGCACACCCCCACCGGTTCGCGACGGATCATCGAGGTCATGTTGCGCATGTACTCGGCGGCCGCCTTGCCCTCGAGCATTCGCGCCGCACCGGCGAAGAAACGGATCTGGTCGACCATCGGAGGAATCTCCTCCGACCGCGTGAGGTCGACGGGCTTGCCCGTGTTGGCCACCTCGGTGGCGAGCACCTCGTCAGCGCGCTTCTCGATTGCATCGGCGATGCGGTACAGCGCGAGAGAACGCTCCGACGGCGTGGTCTGGCTCCACGACTCGAACGCGGTTGCCGCCGCACGCATTGCGTCGTCGACATCGGCAGCCGAACTGAGCGGCGCCTCGGCGTACGCCCGTCCCGTCGCCGGATCGATCACCTGGGTGGTGCGACCGTCTTTGGCCTCGACTCGGCGTCCGTTCACGAAATTGTGGATCTTCTGCATGTCCATAGGTTCGCACACTCGTCAAGACCACGTGGTGGCGTCGGGACGGGTGCCGCATCAGATAGACACGGGGGCATGCCCCAGATGCGAACGGTCGGTGTCCCAAAGGAAGTGAAGAGTTCGGAGGGCCGAGTGGCCATGACGCCCGACGGCGTGCGCGAATTCGAACGGCTCGGCATCGACGTCTACGTCGAGACCGGCGCCGGCGAGGGGGCCTCCATCTCCGACGACGACTACCGCGCCGCTGGAGCCGACATCGTCCCGACGGCCGCCGACGCCTGGTCTCACGACATGGTCGTGAAGGTCAAGGAGCCACAGGAAAGCGAGTTCGGCTTCCTCAGCAAGGACAGCGTGTTGTTCACCTACCTCCATCTGGCCGCATACCCCGGTGTCGCCGACGCTCTGGCATCGGCCGGCACCACCGCCCTGGCCTACGAGACCGTGCAGTCGCGCGACGGGTCGCTTCCTCTGCTCGCACCGATGAGCGAGGTGGCGGGACGGCTCGCGCCGCAAATGGGTGCCCGTTTCCTCGAGCGACCGCAGGGCGGACGAGGGGTGTTGATGGGCGGCGCGCCCGGCGTTCGACCGGCCCGTGTCGTGGTGCTCGGCGCCGGCAACGTGGGGTGGAATGCCGCGTGGATCGCCGCCGGCATGGAAGCAGAAGTGGTCTTGATCGACAAGAACCTCGACCGCTTGCGCTACGTCGACCAGATCCACCGCGGGCGAATCATGACCCTCGCGTCGAACCGCGGCGCCATCGAACGCAGCGTCGCCGAGGCCGACCTCGTGATCGGTGCGGTGCTGGTCGCAGGAGACCGAGCGCCGGTGGTGGTGTCGGAGGACATGGTGCGCGGAATGAAGCGCGGCGCGGTGATCGTCGACGTCGCCGTCGACCAGGGCGGATGCATCGAGACCACTCGCGAGACGTCGCACTCCGACCCGGTGTACACGATGCACGACGTCGTGCACTACGCCGTCGGGAACATGCCCGGCGCCGTGCCCAACACCAGCACGTACGCACTCACGAATGCGACCCTGCCGTATCTCATCGAAGTCGCCGCGCACGGAGTGCGCGATGCCGTCGCCAAGAACCCGGCCGTCGCACACGGGTTGAACCTGCACCGCGGGCTCTGCACGCACTCGGCAGTCGCCGAGTCGCTCGGCAAACCGCACACTGACGCCATCGACGCACTCGACTCCTGACACCCCAGCACCCGGCCATAGGCTCGGTCTGCGATGGCCACGATCGTTTCTGACCTCGAACTGCCCGCGGTGCCGCTGTTCGGTACCGAGTCCCGACAGGAGCGGCAGCGCGTGATGCGTGACGTCGCCGAACACTCGTGGCTGGCGCGCACAGAAGCGGGCTACGCCGTGGTGCGATACGACGCCGTCACGGGCGTACTGCGAGACAAGAGATGGCACTCTGCCACCGGACTGGTGGCAGAGATGGCCGGTGTGCGCGACGAGCGATACCTGGCACGGCGCCGCGTGAACATCTTGAACGCAGAGGGCGACGTGCACGTGCGCCTGCGACGACTGGTGGCGCCGGCGTTCTCACCTCGAAGCGCGGATCGTCTGCGTCCGTTCATGCGCGAGATCGTTTCGTCGTTGATCGCCACGCACCTGCCGAACGGTCGCATCGAGGCAGTTGCCGACCTGTGCGAGCCCTATCCGATCCCGGTGATCTGCGAACTGCTCGGCGCACCCAAGGAGGACTGGCAACTCTTCAGCCGGCTCGCCACCGACGTCCTGCGTGTCTTCGGCGGCAATCTGGCCGAAGAGATCGACATCGTGGTCGCCGCCGGCGTCGAGCTCGAGGAGTACACGAAGGGCCTGATCGCCGAGCGGCGCTCAAGGCCCGCCGATGATCTCATCACGGACCTCATCGCCGCCGAAGAACAAGGCGACCGACTCACGACCGACGAACTGACGATGATGGTCGAGGCCGTCATCGTGGGCGGAACCGACACCACACGCAACCAACTCGGACTCGCGCTCGAACTCTTCTCCCGCCACCCCGAGCAATGGACCCTCTTGCGCGACGATCCGACACTTGCACCGAAGGCCGTCGAAGAAACCATGCGCTACCACGGTGCGGTCGCCGGCACGATCCGTTTCGCATCGGAGGACATCGAGTTCAACGACGTGTTGTTCCCCAAGGGAACCTTCATGTCGACATCGATGTCGACCGCCAATTTCGACGCCGACGTGTTCGTCGACCCGCTGCGCTTCGACATCTGCCGAGAGCCCGCCGGTCAGCCGCAGCTCTCGTTCGGCTCGGGCATCCACTACTGCCTCGGCGCGTCACTGGCGAGAGCCGAACTCCAAGAGGCACTGGTGGTGCTGTCACAGGCGATGCCGAACCTCGCACCAGCGGGCGAGGCCCGCTACAAGCCGTCGGCGGTCGGCATCTTCGGACCGTCACACCTCCCACTCACGTTCGACCCCACGACCTGAGTCGACTCGCGTCAGTCGCAGCAGCTGTCGCGCCACCCGCACGAGAAGCACTTGAAGTGCGCGTGCTCGGGCTTCAAGTCGCCGCCACAGAGCGGACACTCGGCGAACGTGCCGTGCCGGGTACGGCACGAGCCGTCGCTGTCCAGCGAAACACCGTCGAGACCGTGGGTCGTGGCGTCGTCGTTCGTCACGGTCTCATTGTGCCCCACGAACGCAGTCGACGTGGTGGATCGACTCGTCCGCTGCCGGGCGTCGGCAAGTAGCGTCGGAGTGCCCCCGTATGCACGACGACGAATCCACAGAACCGAGCGAACAGACTCCTCGCCGTCACCGCCCGGGGACGGCCAGAGCGGCGCTCTCGCACCGCGATTTTCGCATCATGTGGATGTCGAACTCGGCCTCGAGTGTCGGGGTGTGGATGCAACAGGTGGTGCTGCCGGCCTACGTGTACTCACGGACCGACAGCGCCTCGCAGGTGGCATTGTTCACCTTCGCTCAACTCGGACCGCTTCTCTTGCTCTCGATTCCGGCCGGGGTGATGGCCGACAAGTTCGAACGCCGCCCGTGGCTCGTCGCCGCACAGTGCATCCAGATGGCCGGATCGATCGCCCTCGGTGTCATCTCGTCGTTCGACGGCCCGATCATGGCCCTCTTCTTCGCCCAACTCATGGTCGGCATCGGGAACTCGCTCAACGCGCCGGCGTTCTCGGCGGTGTTGCCGAGTCTCGTTCCGCCAGAGGATCTCAGCGGCTCGATCAGCCTCTCGTCGACGTCCGTCAACGGATCGCGCGTGATGGGGCCGATCCTGGCGGCGCTGTTGATGAACATCGGCCTCGACACGCCGCACATCTTCTGGCTGAATGCGACGACCTACCTCATCGTCATGCGCGCCGTGCTCACCGTGAAACTTCCGCCGACCCGTCGTTCGCCCGAATCCGGTGTTCGTTCCCTCACGTTCGGTTTCCGCACCGCAAAGTCACGACCGGCGGTGCGGCGACTGCTGCTCACGATGTTCTCGTTCTCGTTGATCAGTCTCCCCTATGTCGGACTCTTCCCTGCCATAGCCGACCTCACCTTCGGGATCGAACCGCGAACCACCACGTACAAGTGGCTGTATGCGACGTGGGGACTCGGTGCAATGTTCGGCGCACTGTCCATCGGTACCGTGCTCGCAGGCATCGACAAGAGACGCACGACACAGTTTGGTTTCCTGTCGTTCGCACTGTCGATGGCTGCCTTCGCATCGTCGCCGAACGTGCCGCTGGCATTCGTGACCGGTTTCTGGCTCGGAATCTCCTACTTCTCGACCACCACGTCGATGATGACGGTGCTGCAGAGCCGACTCGAACTCGAGGTGAGAGCGAGAGTGTTGTCGCTGTGGTTCATGTCGTTCGGCGGAACCATTCCGCTCGGCAACGTGATCTTCGGCCCGCTCGTGGACCGGTTCGGCTCACGCCCGGTGCTCTACGTGGCGGCAGTGTGGGCACTGGTGCTGGCCAAGTGGTGCGACATCGCGGCCGTCGACCGCCGACACCCGGGCGGCGCTCCTACTGCGGCGACATGAGGGCAGCAACCACTCGTTCTGTGCGACTCGCGCGCGACCCCTTGACCAGCACCGCATCGGCGTCTCCGACCCTCGCAACCGCACCCGCCACGTCGACACCGTCGACCCCGTAGAGATCGGTCTCGAGCGCCACCACTTCCACGCCGAGGTCGCGGGCCCGGGCCGCCACGGTCGCGTGCGCAGCGACCGGATCGTCGATCTCGGCCATCGCGCCGAGCACCGCCACCATGCGACCCACACCGGTGGAGGCGAGTGTCTCGAGAGCGGCGATCATCGACGAGGTGTTCGCGTTGTACGTGTCGTCGAGGATCATCAGCTCGCCCACCTCACGCCACTGCACACGCCCCGGTGCCGTGACCGCATCGGCGACACCCTGGGCGCCGGCGTCGAGCGACATGCCGCACCCCAACCCCACCGCCACCGCGGCGGCTGCGTTCGACGCCATGTGTGATCCCGGAAACGGCACCCTCGCCGACGCGCTCGCCCCCTCGTGGGCGAAACGCACGACCGCACGTCCCCACCGGTCGCGCGATTCGATGCGCCACTGCACCATCGCGTCGTTCGTCGACCCGTACGTCACGACGTTCCCGGCGCACAACCGTGCCATCGACGCCACTCGCGGGTCGTCGGCATTGAGAACCGCCGTTCCGTGCGGCGGAACTGCCTGCACGATCTCCGACTTGGCGCGCGCGACACCGTCGATCCCTCCGACCCGCTCGGAATGGGCGTCACCGACGATCGTCACGACCGCGATCGACGGTCGGGCGACGTCGCACAGACGGGTGATCTCACCGAAACCGCGCATACCCATCTCGAGAACGAGCGCCGGGCAGTCCTCTTCGACATTGGCGAGCGTGACCGGAAGTCCGATGTCGTTGTTCAGAGAATTCTCCGATGCCCGCGCGGCCGGAAAGCCCTGCACCAGGACCGAGTGGATGAGGTCCTTCGTCGTCGTCTTCCCCGCCGAGCCCGTGATGCCCACGAGACGCGCGCCGCACGTCGGATCGATGCGCTCGCGGCAATGGGCACCGACCGCCGCCAACGCCGCGAGAGTGTCGTCGACTTCCACGCAGTCGAGTGACGGGTGTGCGCGACCGCGCTCCACGATAGCCCACGGTGCGCCGGCCGAAGCCGCCTGAGGCAAGTAGACGTGACCGTCGGCGCCGTCGGCGCCACGAAGCGCGACGAAGGCCTGTCCGTCGTGGAGGTGGCGCGAATCGAACCAGATTCCCTGCGACACCGCCGGCCCCCGAGACGAGCCGCGCACCAATTCGCCGGACGCCACACGCGCGACGACCTCGGCCTCGATGCGCATGGTGCGACCTTAGCGGCGAGTACCGTTCAACGAATGGCAGCCGACGCCGAGCGCATCACTCTCGCTGTGATCTACGGCGGTCGTTCAGCCGAGCACGACGTCAGCTGTGTGACAGCCGTGCACGTGATGCGCGCCGTCGACCCGCGTCGCTACCGCGTCCTCGCGTATGCCATCGACCGCGACGGCCAGTGGCGCCGGCCTTCTCTTCCACTTGCCGCCGACGGTGACATCGACACGTCGCGTCTGCCCGACCGTCTCGAAGCCGACGGTGACCCGATCGGCACGGGTGCCCTCGACATCGACGGCACCGGCGTCGTTGTTCCCCTGGTCCACGGGCCACTCGGCGAGGACGGAACACTGCAAGGGCTGCTCGAGATGATCGACGTGGCCTACGTCGGCAGCGGCGTGCTCGCAAGTGCCGTCGCGATGGACAAAGGCGTCGCCAAGCGCCTTCTCGCAGATGCCGGCATCGCGCAGGTGCGCCACGAAGTTCTGCGCGACGACGATGCCGATGCTGCAACCCTCACCGGAATCGCCAGTCGCCTGGGGTGGCCGCTCTTCGTGAAGCCAGCCAACATGGGCTCGTCGGTCGGCGTGTCGAAAGCGCGTGACATCGACGAACTGATCGCCGCCACGGCCCTCGCATCTCGCTACGACGAGTGGATCGTGGTCGAGGAGGCCGTCGTGGGTCGTGAGATCGAAGTGGCCGTCATCGGCAACCGTTCGCCGCGCGCCTCGTTGCCTGGCGAGATCATTCCTGGGCACGACTTCTACGACTACGACGACAAGTACGTCGACGACGGAGCGCTCCTCGTCACGCCGGCAGACCTCCCCTCCGCTGCCGTCGACGACGTCCGGGCGATCGCGGTGCGAGCGTTCGAGGCACTGCACTGCGAGGGCATGGCACGCGTGGACTTCTTCTGGGAAGAACACGGCCGCGGCTTCCTGTGCAACGAAGTGAACACGATCCCTGGCTTCACGCCGATCTCGATGTACCCGCGCATGTGGGCGGCATCGGGTCTCGCCTACCCGGACCTCATCGACGAACTCGTCTCGCTCGCGCGCGAACGCCACGCGCGTCGTCGCCGCGACACGTCGCACTGAATACGGTCAGGTGCCGGCAGCGGGAATGTTGATCACGTCGCCCGGCATGATCAACTGACTCGTGTCAGCCCAGTTGTTGGCCGCCAGGAGGGACGCGATGGAGACGCAGAACTTCTCCTTGATCGAGAACATCGAGTCACCGCGTTGGATCGTGTAGGTGCCGGCCGGGCGGGTACCGCACCCGGGGCCGACCGGGGCCGCAGGCTGAGTCGTGACCGGTGCGCCGCCAGTGGCGGTGCCGCCGGTGTCGGTGCCGGGCTGCACGACGGCTTGGGCCGGGATCTTGATCTCGGAACCCGGGTACGGGAACTGCGCCGGGCTGACCCAGCCGTTGTATGCGAGCAACGTCGTGAGTGCGATGTTGTACTTGTTCGCCACCGCCAATGGCGAGTCACCGGCCTGCACCACGTAGATCTGCTCCGACCCGACGGCGTTCGGCGGCAAGGTGGTCGACGGACCCGGCAACGTGGTCGCAACCGGTGGGATCGTGGCGAAGTTCGTGGGAGTCACGTTGACCACAGTCGTGGCCACGCCCAAAGTGTCGGATCCGCACGACGCCAGGAGCGACAGCGCACACAAACCGACCGCGGTCGAGGCAACCGAGAGTCTCTTGCGCACCAACACGGACACCGAGCGTAGATCGCACGACCGCTCCAGACGGGGCAGCACCGCCCGAGACGACGTCACACCGTCGATCTCAGACGAGAGGCCGTGCGGTGGGCGCAATGGGCGCCGGCAACGCCGTGTCACCCATGAGATGGCGGTCGACCCCGGCTGCGCAGGCGCGTCCCTCGGCGATCGCCCACACGATCAGGCTCTGGCCCCGACCCATGTCGCCCGCCACGAACACCCCCGGGACGTTCGTCATGTAGTCGTCGTCACGTGCGACGTTCCCGCGGTCGTCGAGTGCGACGCCGAGCTGCTCGATCCACGATCCCTTCTCGGGACCGACGAATCCGAGTGCGAGGAAGACGAGGTCAGCCTCGATTTCCCGCTCGGTTCCCTCGACCTTCTCGAACTTCCCGTCACGCATCTCCACCTCGTGCACGAGGAGCGCTCGCACGTTGCCGTTGCCGTCGTCGAGGAACCTCTCGGTGTTCACGCTGTACACGCGCTCGCCACCCTCTTCGTGAGCAGACGACACCCGGTAGACCATTGCGTATTGCGGCCACGGGTTTGCACCTGAGCGTTCCTGTGGCGGTCGCGGCATGATCTCGAGTTGCACCACGGCGCGAGCCCCCTGACGCAGAGCAGTCCCGAGGCAATCGGCCCCGGTGTCGCCGCCTCCGATGATCACCACCGCCTTGCCCGATGCGTCGATGGCCGACGACTCCGTGTCACCCTCTTGAACCTTGTTGGCGATCGGCAGATATTCCATCGCCTGGTGCACGCCGCGCAGTTCGCGCCCCGGCACCGGCAGGTCTCGCCACGCTGTGGCGCCGCACGCGAGAACGATCGCGTCGTGCGACGCCCGCAGCACGTCGATGTCGATGCTTCCTCCGACGTCGGCATTGACGCGGAACTCGGTTCCCTCGGCGCGCATCTGGTCGAGTCGACGGTCGAGATGGCGTTTCTCCATCTTGAACTCCGGGATTCCGTACCGCAACAGTCCCCCGATGCGGTCAGCCCGCTCGAGCACCACCACTTCGTGTCCTGCGCGTGTCAGCTGCTGCGCCGCCGCCAGCCCGGCCGGACCGCTTCCGATCACCGCGACTCGTTTGCCTGTCGAAGTGGACGGCATCTGAGGCACGACCCAGCCGTTCTCGAATGCCTTGTCGATGATCTCCACTTCGACCTGCTTGATCGACACCGGATCCTGGTTGATACCGAGAACACAGGCCGACTCGCACGGAGCAGGACAGAGCCGACCGGTGAATTCGGGAAAGTTGTTCGTGGCATGCAGACGCTCGATCGCCTCGTGCCAGTGGCCGCGATAGACGAGGTCGTTCCAGTCGGGAATCAGGTTTCCGAGCGGACACCCGTTGTTGCAGAACGGGATGCCGCAGTCCATGCAGCGACCAGCCTGCTCAGTCAGCTTGGCCGCATCGAACGGCTCGTACACCTCGCGCCAGTCGCGGAGACGCAACTCCACCGGCCGGCGCACGGGACCCGTGCGCCCCCACTTCAGGAATCCGGTCGACTCACCCACGTGCCGCCTCCATCACTCTCTCTGCCGTCTGGGCATCGGACAGCCCCTCGACCTTGGCTGCTTCCATCACCTGCAGGACTCGCTTGTAGTCGCGCGGCATGACCTTGCGGAACCGCGACATCTCGACGGTCCATGCGCCGAGGATGCGCTCGGCCACCGTCGACCCCGTGAGGTCGAGGTGCCGCTGCACGGTCGCACGCAGCCACTCTTCGTCGTCGCGGGTGACAGGTTCGAGATCGACCATCTCGAAGTTGACGTTGCCCGCGAGTTCTTCGTCAGGATCCCAGACGTATGCAATGCCTCCCGACATGCCTGCCGCGAAGTTGCGCCCCGTCTCACCGAGAACCACCACACGACCGCCGGTCATGTACTCGCATCCGTGGTCGCCGACGCCCTCGACGACGGCGGTGGCACCGGAGTTGCGCACACAGAATCTTTCACCCACGAGACCGCGAATGAAGATCTCGCCGCCCGTCGCTCCGTACCCGATGACGTTGCCGGCGATCACGTTCTCTTCTGCCACGAACGGCGCATCCGGATGAGGCCGGACCACGATGCGACCTCCCGAGAGACCCTTTCCGACGTAGTCGTTCGCGTCTCCCGTGAGCCTGATGTCGATGCCTCGCGGCAGGAACGCACCGAGGCTCTGACCCGCGGATCCCGAGAGGTTCACCGTGATCGTGGCGTCGGGCAGACCCTCACCACCCCACGACTTGGTCACACGGTGACCGAGCATCGTGCCGACGGTGCGGTGCACGTTTCGCACCGGCAGGTCGATGACCACCGGCGTTCCCTCGGCGATCGACTGCTGTGCACGTTCGATCAACACCATGTCGAGTGCATCGTCGAGACCGTGGTCTTGCGGCACCGACTGGTACGGGGTCTGGCCGTACGGGTTCTGCGGCACGGCGAGAATCGGCGAGATGTCGAGACCCTTGGCTTTCCAGTGGTCGACCGCGGCGCGCGAGTCGATCATGTCGACCCGTCCGACCGCCTCTTGCAACGTTCGGAAGCCCAGTTCGGCGAGCAGTTCGCGGACCTCTTCGGCGATGTACTCGAAGAAGTTCACCACGAACTCGGGCTTGCCCGAGAAACGCTCGCGCAGGACGGGGTTCTGTGTCGCGATACCCACCGGGCACGTGTCGAGATGACACACGCGCATCATGATGCACCCGCTCACCACCAGCGGCGCGGTGGCGAATCCGAACTCTTCGGCGCCGAGCAGCGCCGCGATCACGACGTCGCGACCGGTCTTCATCTGGCCGTCGGCCTGCACCACGATTCGGTCACGAAGACCGTTCAGCATCAAGGTCTGCTGCGTCTCGGCAAGTCCCAGCTCCCACGGGGCACCGGCGTGCTTCAACGAAGTGAGCGGTGACGCACCCGTTCCTCCGTCGTGGCCGGAGATCAACACCACGTCGGCCTTCGCCTTGCTCACACCCGCAGCCACCGTGCCGACCCCGACCTCGGCCACCAACTTCACGTGCACACGCGCGGCCGGGTTCGAATTCTTGAGGTCGTGGATGAGCTGCTTGAGATCCTCGATCGAGTAGATGTCGTGGTGCGGCGGCGGGCTGATGAGCCCGACCCCGGGCGTCGAGTGCCGGGTCTTCGCGACCCACGGATACACCTTGTGTCCGGGCAACTGGCCGCCCTCACCGGGCTTGGCGCCTTGGGCCATCTTGATCTGCAAGTCGTCTGCGTTGACGAGGTACTCACTGGTGACGCCGAACCGCCCCGACGCCACCTGCTTGATCGCAGAACGCTTCGAGTCGCCGTTGGGCATCGGCACGAACCGCTCCGGATCCTCGCCACCCTCACCGGTGTTGCTCTTGCCGCCGATGCGGTTCATCGCGATCGCGAGAGTCTCGTGCGCCTCGGCCGAGATCGAGCCGTAGCTCATCGCACCGGTCGAGAAGCGCTTGACGATCTCCGACACGGGCTCCACCTCGTCGATCGGGATCGACGGCTGCGACCCGACGCGCAGTGCGAACAGCCCGCGCAGAGTGGCCAGTTTCTCTGCCTGCTCGTCGACGGCGGCGGTGTACTGCTTGAAGACGTCGTAGCGACCGGCGCGTGTCGCATGCTGCAGGCGGTACACGGTCTCGGGGTTGAAGAGATGGATCTCCCCCTCGCGACGCCACTGGTATTCGCCGCCGAGTTCGAGCCGTCGGTGCGCGCGCAACTCCGGTCGTGCCGGGTGTGCCGCTGCGTGGCGCATCGCCACCTCACGCGCGATCTCGTCGAGCCCGATCCCGCCGAGACGCGACACCGTCCCGGTGAAGTACTCGTCGACGAGTTCTTCACCGAGCCCGATCGCCTCGAAGATCTGGGCTCCGGTGTACGACGCGACCGTCGACACACCCATCTTCGACATGACCTTCAACACGCCCTTGCCGGATGCCTTGATGTAGTTCTTCACTGCCTTCTTCGGGTCGAGACCACCCATCTGGTTGACACCAGCACCTCCGTCGGCGGCGATCATGTCCTCGATCGACTCGAACGCCATGTAGGGGTTGATCGCACCTGCGCCGTATCCGACGAGAAGTGCCATGTGGTGCACCTCGCGGGCATCGCCCGTCTCGACCACGAGCCCCACCCGGGTGCGGGTCTTTTCGCGGATGAGATGGTGGTGAACCGCCGACGTCAACAACAGCGACGGGATCGGTGCCCACACTTCGTCTGAGTTCCTGTCGGAGAGCACGATGATGCGCGCACCTCCGTCGATGGCCGCACTCACCTCGGCGCGCACCCGGTCGAGCGCATCGCGCAGACCTGCTCCCCCGTCGGCGACACGGAACAGCCCGCTCACCACGGTCGAGGCGAGGTGACCGTGCGTACCGTCGTCGTCGATGTGGATGATCTTTGCGAGCTCGTCGTTGTCGATGATCGGGAACGACAGCACCAACTGCCGGCACGACTCGGGCCCCGGCGCGAGGAGGTTTGCCTCCGGCCCGACCGACGTACCGACTGAGGTCACGACCTCTTCGCGGATCGCATCGAGCGGCGGGTTCGTGACCTGGGCGAAGAGTTGCTGGAAGTAGTCGAACAACAGGCGAGGACGCTCCGACAGCACCGCGATCGGTGTGTCGGTGCCCATCGAACCGATCGGTTCGGCACCGGTGCGCGCCGTCGGGGCGATGATCACCTTCAACTCTTCCTCGGTCCAACCGAACACCTGCTGCCTGCGCATCACGCTCTGGTGGCTGTGCACGACATGTTCGCGCTCCGGCAGGTCGTCGAGTCGTGTGAGACCTTGTTCGAGCCATTCGGCGTACGGGTGCTCGGAGGCGAGGGCCATCTTCACCTCGTCGTCACCCACGATGCGTCCCTGCGCAGTGTCGATCAAGAACATGCGACCCGGCTGCAAACGCCCCTTGCGCACGATGCGCGACGGCTCGATGTCGAGGACACCCGCCTCGCTCGCGAGCACCACGAGGTCGTCGGAGGTCACCCAGTAACGCCCCGGCCGCAGACCGTTGCGGTCGAGCACCGCCCCGATCACGGTGCCGTCGGTGAACGCGACGTCGGCGGGTCCGTCCCACGGCTCCATCAGAGACGCGTGGAATTCGTAGAAGGCACGCTTTCGCGGATCCATGCGCTGGTTGTTCTCCCACGCCTCGGGGATCATCATCAACAGAGCATGCGGCAGTGACCGTCCCGCGAGGTGCAGCAACTCGAGCACCTCGTCGAACGAGGCCGAGTCGCTCATGCCCGGCGCACAGATCGGGAACGCGCGCTCGAGCCCTGGAATGGCCTCGCTCGCGAGCAACGCCTCTCGTGTGCGCATCCAGTTGCGGTTGCCCTGGACTGTGTTGATCTCGCCGTTGTGCGCGATGTAGCGGTACGGGTGCGCCAGTGGCCACGACGGGAACGTGTTGGTCGAGAAGCGGCTGTGCACAAGGGCGAGCGCCGACTCCATGCGCTCGTCCCACAACTCCGGGTAGAACTCGCCCAACTCGGGTGTCGTGAGCATTCCCTTGAACACGAGTGTGCGCGCCGACAACGACGGGAAATACGTGCGCATCTCGCCGGTGAGTTCGTGTTCGGCCCGCTTGCGCACCGTGAACACTTTGCGGTCGAGGTCGAAACCTGCCGCTCCTGCAGGGTCGTCGAGGAAGAAGAGACGGAACGTGGGCATCACCGCACGCGCGGACGCGCCGAGGCAGTCCGGATTGACGGTCACGTCGCGCCACCCGAGCGCACGCAGCCCCTCTTCGGCGGTGATGCGCTCCACGGCGGCAGCGGCTGCGTCGGCGCGAGACGGATCCTGCGGCAAGAAGGCCATACCCACTGCATAGGAACCGGCGTCGGGCAGGGCGAACGACACGGTTTCACGGAGGAATCGATCTGGAACCTGGATGAGGATCCCTGCGCCGTCACCAGTCTCGGCCTCGGCGCCGGTGGCTCCGCGGTGCTCCATGTTGCAGAGCGCACCGATTCCCATGTCGACGATGGAACGGCTGCGCTGGCCCTTGATGTGGGCAACGAACGACACGCCACATGCGTCGTGTTCGAAACGCGGGTCGTACAGGCCGTGGCGGCCGGGCAGGTCCGGGTTCATGGTCGTCCTTGGTTCGTCAGGTCTCTCGTCGCACGGAGCGAGGACAGATGGGAAAACTGTTGTGTTCTCCCGGGACGACATTGGCCCGAGCGGAAATGAAGGTTATCGGCGCGGCGCCCCGCCGGGCAATCGGTTTTGTTCCGAATGTGCGGCTGACGTCACACCTGCCGCACGGTTCGCATCAGAAGGGCTCAGCCCAAGCCGGTGCGCGCTTCTCGAAGTCGGACATGACCGCTTCGCGCTGGTTCGCCCTGCCGATGAGACTGCCGATGATCTCGCGTTCGGCCGCGAACTGCTCTGCGGCGAACCCGGTCGCGAGCCGGTTCAGCAGGCGCTTCGCGCCGCGTACGGCATCGGGGCTGCGTCCACAGATCTCGCGTGCCCACGCGAAGGCGTCGGTCAACGGGTCGTCGGAGAGACGGGTGACGAGTCCGATCTGGTGGGCCTCGCGTCCGTCGAAGATGCGGGCCGAGAGCACGATGTCCTTCATCACGTCGCCACGCACGAGGCCCTGCATGAGGACCGTGCCGGCCATGTCGGGAACGAGACCCCAGTACGTCTCGCGTACCGAGAACTTCGTGTCGGGATGGGCGATGCGAATGTCGGCACCGAGAGCGATCTGGCAACCACCTCCGAGAGCATGTCCGTGCACGGCCGCCACCACCGGCATCGGCAACTCCTGCCACACCCAGGCCGACTGCTGACCGAGATGAGTGATGCGACCGTCTGCCATGTCGGACGCCTGCGGTGCGCGTTCGCCGTTGCCGCGCTCGCCGCTGGCCATGCCTCCGAGAGAAGCGAGATCGATGCCGGCACAGAACGACTTGCCCTCACCCGACACGACGACGACATTCACCTTCTTGTTGGTCTTCAGGCTCTCGCCAGCCTCCACGATGGCGGCGAACTGGTCGCCGTCGAGGGCGTTGCGCTTGTCGGGACGGTTGAAACGCACGTGGGCGATGCCGTCTGAGATGTCGATGAGAACACGGTCTGACATGTGCGACATCCTGCCACGCGCACGGACGGCCGGCGTCACCGTGCCGCATGGCAGACTGCGACCATGAAGTTGAATCTCACCGCCGACGAAGTCCTCACCACCACGCGTAGCGTCCGCAAGCGTCTCGACTTCGACCGGCCCGTCGAGCGCGCGATCGTGGAAGAGTGCCTCGAGCTCGCATTGCAGGCTCCAACCGGTTCGAACAGCCAGGGCTGGCACTGGATCTTCGTGGAAGACGCCGCCAAGAAGAAGGCCCTCGCCGACACCTACCGCAAGAACTGGGAGGTGTACGCCTCGATGCCCGGCCGTGAATACGCAGCCGGCGACACGCGCGGCGAGCGCATGGACAAAGTGCGCGACTCGGCCGGTTACCTCGCCGAGAATTTCGAGCGTGCGCCGATCCTGATGATCCCGGCGATCGAAGGCCGCCTCGACAACTTGCCGTCGTTCATGACTGCCTCGGCCTGGGGCTCGCTGTTGCCGGCGGTGTGGAGTTTCATGCTCGCACTGCGCGAGCGCGCGATGGGTTCGGCGTGGACGACCATCCACCTGATCGGCGACGGCGAAAAGGAAGCCGCCGAGATTCTCGGCATTCCCTACGACAAGATCTCGCAAGGCGGGCTCTTCCCCATCGCCTACACGATCGGCACCGACTTCAAACTCGCCAAGCGCGAACCGATCTCGAAGGTGATGCACTGGGACAAGTGGTGACACACATGAGCGAGATCGTCACCTACTCGCGCCACGGATCGGTCGGCGTGGTCACCATGGACGACGGCAAGGCCAATGCCGTGTCGCTCGCCCTGCAGGAAGGTGCGAACAAGGCGCTCGACCGCGCGGAAGAAGACGGCGGCCCGGTGGTCGTCACCGGTCGACCAGGGATCCTCTCGGCCGGTTTCGACCTGAAGACACTCGCCGGGGGCGGACAGCCTGCGGTCGACATGCTCAACGGCGGCCTGCGTCTCGCGACCCGCCTGCTCACGTTCCCGTCACCGGTGGTGATCGCGAGTCCCGGGCACGCGATGGCCATGGGCTTCTTCCTCCTCATGTGCGGCGACTACCGAATCGGCGCAGAAGGCAACTTCAAGTACGCAGCCAACGAGGTGGCGATCGGCATGACGATGCCGTACTCGACGCTCGAGATCATGCGCCACCGCATGAGCCCGGCCGCACTCACACGTGCAGTGGCCCTCGCGGAGACCTTCACCCCGGACAACGCAGTGGTCACGGGCGTTCTCGACGAGGTCGTTCCGGCCGACGACATCATGACTGCCGCGATCGCGCGTGCGGAATCGTTCGCCTCCCTCGACCAATCTGCCCACATGCACAGCAAGCGCAGGCTCCGCGAGGAACTGTTGCCAGCGGTCGAAGCCGGCATCGTCAAAGACGACGCAGGCTGGAGGAAGACCTTCCTCTAGTCGACGAGACCCTTTAGTCGACGAGACGCAGGCCGCTCGGCGCGATCGACTGGTCGGCCGTCGGGAGATCCACCACGAACTCGGTGCGGTGCGCCGGGAACACATGTCGCGAGAACAACACCGTCTTGCCGTCGGCGCTCGTCGTCGTGCGCAGGCAACGCAACACCGGTGATCCGACCGGAACCTTGAGGATCGCAGCCTCCTCGCCGTCTGCCGCATCGGCACCGATCGTCTGGGTGGCACCCGACAACGGGATGTCCAGCAACTCGTAGAACGGTGATCGTTCGACATCGGCACGTGAGAGATGTTCAGCGAGGTCGGCCGGACACCACACTGTCACGATTGCGAACGGTTCACCGTCTGCCATGTTGACGCGCCGCACTCGCAGCACCTGCGTGACGCCGAGTGCCGCCGCCACGTCGCGGGGTGCGCGCTCGAATGCGAACTCGAGAATGCGTCGCTCGGGAGTGGCGCCCGAGTCGCGCATCTGGTCTTCGATGGTGGCGAGCCTCGCGAGCGGTTGCCTCACCGTCTCACCGGCAACGAACCAGCCGAACCCTTGACGGGAATCCACGAGTTCTTCGTCGCGCAACTGCTCGAGCGCCTTGCGCACGGTCACACGGCTCACGTCGAATTCACCCGACAGCTCGGCCTCACTCGGCAACACACGACCGGCCGCGTACTCGCCACTCAAGATCCGCGCCCTCACCTCGTCGGCGATTCGTCTGTACTGGATGGTGCGCACTTGTATTAGACTTGTCTATGATTCGTTCGAGCGCAAGCCCTCGTTGCGCACCATGAGAAAAAGGAACCTCCGATGACCGTCACCGCCGGCACCCCGATCGAACTCGTCCAAGGGGTCTACTCCTCTCTTCCCGCCAATGTCGCGCTCGGACGCGAACGTCTGGGACGTCCGTTGACCCTGGCCGAGAAGATCCTCGTCAACCATCTCATGGACCCGAAGACCCAGGAGATGGAGCGCGGCCGCAGCTACGCCGACTTCCACCCTGACCGGGTCGCGATGCAGGATGCGACGGCGCAGATGGCCTTGCTGCAGTTCATGACCGCAGGGCTCGCGACCACAGCTGTACCGTCGACGGTGCACTGCGACCACTTGATCCTCGCCAAGGT
Organism: uncultured Bifidobacterium sp.; assembly: GCA_964416135.1. GTDB lineage: Bacteria > Actinomycetota > Acidimicrobiia > Acidimicrobiales > Ilumatobacteraceae > UBA2093. The sequence continues at coordinate 25,951 of CAYQCU010000002.1, read as the reverse complement.
CGGTGCGGCGCTCGACTTGCGCGATGCGAACGACACGAACCGCGAGGTGTACGACTTCTTGCGCTCCGTGAGCGCCAAGTACGGCATCGGCTTCTGGGGGCCGGGAAGCGGCATCATCCACCAGGTGGTGCTCGAGAACTACGCGTTCCCCGGCGGCATGATGATCGGCACCGACAGCCATACCCCGAACGCCGGTGGTCTCGGCATGGTCGCGATCGGTGTCGGCGGTGCCGATGCGGTCGACGTGATGACCGGTTTTCCGTTCAACGTGCGCTGGCCCAAGGTGATCGGCGTCAAGCTCACGGGACGTCTCTCGGGATGGTCGAGCCCCAAAGACGTGATCCTCGAGGTGGCGCGACTGCTCACCGTGGAAGGCGGCACCGGTGCAATCGTCGAGTACTTCGGACCGGGTGCCGACTCGATCTCGGCAACCGGCAAAGCCACCATCTGCAACATGGGTGCCGAGATCGGTGCGACGTGTTCGGTGTTCGGGTACGACGACAACATGGGCGAGTACCTGCGAGCAACCGGTCGCGCCGCGATCGCCGACGCGGCAGACGGCGTGCGCGAGCACCTGCGCCCCGACGACGGCGCGCACTACGACCAACTCGTCGAGATCGACCTCGACGCTCTGCGTCCTCTCATCAACGGCCCGCACTCTCCCGACCGTGCACACTCGGTCGGCGACCAGGTCGGCGACGCCGCGAAGGCAAACGACTGGCCGCTCGAAGTGTCGGCGGCGCTGATCGGCTCGTGCACCAACTCGTCGTACGAAGACATCACGCGCGCGGCGTCGATCGCCCGCCAGGCGGCGGCGAGAGGTCTGCGCGCCAAGACGGAACTGCTCATCACCCCGGGCAGCGAACAGATCCGCGCCACCATCGAGCGCGACGGCCTGCTCGCCGACCTCGAGGCGATCGGTGCGACCGTCCTCGCGAACGCCTGCGGACCCTGCATCGGACAGTGGGAGCGTCCTGCGTCGGCAACCGACAAGCCGAACACCATCGTCAACTCGTTCAACCGCAACTTCCCCAAGCGCAACGACGGTTCTGCGAACACCCTGTCGTTCGTCACGAGCCCCGACACCGTGATGGCGATCGCACTCGCCGGCCGTCTCGACTTCGACCCGACGTCAGACACGATCACCGCGCCCGACGGCACCGAAGTGCGCCTCGACGAACCGGTGGGCGAAGTGTTGCCGGCTCGCGGATACGACCCGGGTGTCGACACGTTCACTGCGCCTCCGGCCGACGGCTCGAAGGTGGTGGTGGAAGTCAGCCCGACGAGCGACCGTCTGCAGTTGCTGCAGCCGTTCCCCGCATGGGACGGCAACGACTACGTGGAACTGCCGATCCTCATGAAGGCACAGGGCAAGTGCACGACCGACCACATCTCCGCCGCAGGCAAGTGGCTCACGTACAGAGGCCACCTGGAGAACATCTCGGGCAACTTGTTCCTCGGCGCGGTGAACGCATTCGGCGGCGCCGTGGGCGAGGGTCTCGACTTCACCGACGGCGAGCGCCGTTCCTACCCCGACATCGCCAAGCGCTGGGGCGAGGCAGGTGTCCGTTGGTGTGCCATCGGTGACCAGAACTACGGCGAGGGATCGTCGCGCGAGCACGCGGCCATGGAGCCACGTTTCCGCGGCGGCGTCGTCATCTTCGCGCGGTCGTTCGCGCGAATCCACGAGACGAACCTGAAGAAGCAGGGTCTGGTGCCGCTCACCTTCTCTGATCCGACGACCTACGACCAGATCGAAGAAACAGACCGCATCAGCGTGTTGAACCTGCCACCGGTACCCGATCGCCCCGTGCAATGTCGCATCACCAAGGCTGACGGACGCACCGTCGACTTCGAGGCCAAGCACACCTTCTCCGACGAGCAGGTGGAGTGGTTCAAGGCCGGCTCGGCACTCAACATCGTGCGGGCAAAGGTCGCCGCCAGCAAGTAGTCGAAGCCTCGTCGCGACAAGGCTTCGACCAGGCACGGTCACTGCAGGCGAGCAGCGATCGCACCCGTCAGTCACAGCGACCGGTACGGCTCAATCAGTTCCTGGACGTCGCTCGAACTCGGCGTCGAGGTCACCCTTGTAACTCGACGGCAGAGATCGTCGCAGTTCCTCGTGTGTCGGCTCGCGGTACACCCGCGCCTCCGGTGGCAACAAGTCGACGATCGACGACATGATGAGTCGTGTGTCTGCATCAGGGTCGACACCTTCGACCGAGAACGGCGCACCCACGCGGACGGTGACCGTGGGAGGCGATGCCAGATTGGTGATGTTCGGCAACTTGGCGTTGCGCGGCCACACGTTCTCGGTGCCCCACAGTCCGACAGGCACGATGCGCGCGCCCGTCTCTGCGGCGAGTCGCGCCGCGCCCCATCGACCTTTGAGCTCCGGATCGAAGAAGGCACGCCCGCGAGGAATGGTCCCTTGCGGCATGATCGCGACCATCTCGCCGGCCGCGAGCGCCTCGGCGGCCGCGCGCATCGGTTCGTCGCTCCCTGTTCCGCGATCGACACGGATGCCACCGAGAGCGGCGGCGAGCGGTCCGATCACCGGTGCATCGAAGACTTCTTTCTTGCCGAGGAATCTCACCGGACGTCCGACGCGAGCAACCGTGAGGAACACCGCCGCCACGTCGAAGTAGCTGCGGTGATTGCCGCACAAGATGACCGGTCTGTCGGTCGGAATGTTCTCGGTGCCGGAGATGTCGAAGCGTGCGTACGGGAACACCTCAGGGCGGGTCAACTTCATGAGTGCTTCTTGCGCCTCGAGCCCGACCACGGGAATCTTCGCCACGCCCGGCGGAACATCGAGGTTCATCACCGGCCAGCGACGCACGGCGGCCATGAGGCGCAGGCGCCAGTCAGGGTTCACACAGTGCGGGTGACCGACACTCGAGAGCAACGGTTCGTCGTACACGCTGTCTGAGTACGCGTGCGAGTGCGTCATGTCGACACCGTTCGCTGTGCACCACTCGCGCACGGCATCCCGCTTGCCCCGACTCCACACGTAGACACCGTCGATCTCGCCGGTGTAGCGGCCGTCGTCGTCGACGGCGTACGTGGTTGCGATGACGTCGTCGAATTCCATGAGACGCGCGAAAGGAGCGATGAGATCGACAGGGGTCGTGGTGGCGAGCACCACCTTCCTCCCCTCCTGTCGGTGTGAATCGATCACCTGGCGGGCGTACGGCTGCACCATCGCCACCAGATCGGGCGCGGCCCTCTCTGCCGCGGCACGAACGTCGTCGCGCGAATGACCGCGCATCGCGTGCACCGCTTGCCGTCCGAGGACCATCGACGGCAGGTTCTCCCCGAATGCCTCGAAGACCTGATAGAGGAGCGACTCGCCGGGGATGTCGCGGTTCACGACCCCCGTCTCGCGCAGCACCTTGCTCACCACGTGGGCCGAGGCACCCGACAGCAACGTTCGATCGAGATCGAAGAACGCAGCACCACTCACGCGCGCAGGCTACGCCTCTTGCGATGCCCCCAGAACGGGAAAGACCCCGCAGGGGGTGCGGGGCCTCTCAACCGAAACCCGATGGTGGGGGGGACCATCGATCGGGTTCTTGCGGCCGGGACAGGGGGATGTCTCCGGCTCGTTATGTTGAGAATGATTTTGGCAAAACCCCTGCTATCACGCAAGCCGAACGAGGCGATACTTCCTATCATTTTGTGTGATAGACGCCACACGGTCTGTTCTTCGATCGGAGATGCACATGGCCATGGACATCAAACAACTGCAGACGCTCGTTGCGATCGCCGATCAAGGGTCGTTCTCGGCCGCCGCCAAACACCTCGGCACGGTCCAGTCGAATGTCTCGGCCCACATCGCCAGGCTCGAAAAGCACCTCGGTGTCGCGCTCGTCGATCGTGCGTCGGGGGCCCTCACACCCGAAGGGGACGTGGTGGTGGCGCGCGCACGCCGGATCATGCACGAGATCGAGGACATCGACGGCGAAATCCACTCACTCGGCGGCAATGCGACGGGCGAGTCTCGTATCGGCACCATCAGCACCACCGCACGTTGGTTGATGCCACCTCTCCTGAACCAGATGTCGCGACTGCACCCCGACGTGCGCATCACGGTGGTGGAAGGCGTGACCAGTTCTCTCCTGCCACGAGTCGCCGCCGGGGAACTCGACGGCGCGGTGGTGCACCTACCCGTGAGCGAGGCGGGTCTCGAATCGGTTCAACTGTTCGCAGAGGATCTGTTGCTGCTCGCGCACAGGAAACACCCGATTGCACGGCACACCACGATCACGCTCGAGGAACTCGCCGAGCACCCGATCCTTCTCGCACCGCTCGGCACTGCGCACCGCCGCATCGTCGACCGCGCCGCGGCGGCGCACGGTGTCGTGTTGAAGACACAGGCGGAGATCGACGGAGTTCGCCTCATGACGTCTCTCGCCTTCGACGGCTACGGCGCCGCGATCGTGCCGGCGTCGGCGATCCCAGTGTGGCTGTCGGGAGAATTCACCCGCATCGCGGTTCCCCAACTGCCACGCCGTGTCGTGGGTTGGGTGCAGCGCGCTCGACCGGCGCCGTCGCGAGCGACGCTGGCCGTGCGCGACACAGCCCGCGCGGTCGTCGAGCGGCACGGCTCACGCCAACCCGGCGTGACAGTCGACATCGCGCCCCTCGTCTCACGCTCTTGACGACGTTGACGCACTGCCGCGCACGCCGGGCCGCGCGGCAGTGCCGTCTAGTGTCAATGGCGTGTCTGACACCGTGACTGCGCGCCTCGAGATCGTTCTCGACCTGCAGAACAAGGTCGGCGGAGCCGCCGGTGCCGCCGTCGCGAGACTCGCCTCAGGTCGGGACATCGTGTGGCTCGACGTCGACGGGACACACCGCAAAGGAGCCCTGTCGGCCGACGCATCCGGCGTCATCGCACACGCCGCGACCGTCGCATGCAACCAACGCCTCCCGCTCGTGATGCGAATCGAGTCGTCGGGCGCCGACATCGTCGAGGGAATCGCCGCGCTTCACGGTTGGGGCACGGCGGCCAAGGCACTCGCAGAATGTTCCGGCGTGGTTCCCACGTTCAGCATCGTCACCGGACCTGCTGTCTCGGGCCCGGCACTTCTGATCGGACTGTCGGACTTCGTCGTGATGACTTCAGATGCATACGCATTCGTGAGCGGGCCGACGATGGTCGCCGAATTCACGGGGATCGCCGTCTCCAACGACGAACTCGGCGGCGCAGCCGCCCATGCTCGCGCCAGCGGAGCCGCCAGCCAGGTGGTCACAGACCTCGAGACGGCACTCGACTGGGTCGACGAGGTTCTCTCGTTTCTGCCCTCCCATGTCGATCAATTGCCGCCTGCCGAACAGTCAGACGATCCACCGGGCCGACCGGTTCCCGAGGCCGGCGACACCATTCCCCAGTCGGCGACCGGCAGCTACGACGTGCGCACAGTGATGAGCGCTCTCGTCGACGACGGGTATTTCGTCGAGACACGGGCCGCATGGGCACAGAACATCGTGACTGCATTCGCCCGCATGGACGGACACACCGTCGGCATCGTCGCCAACCAGCCGATCGCACTCGCCGGCACTCTCGACATTCCTGCGTCGCAGAAGGCAGCCCGATTCGTCGCGTTCTGCGATGCGTTCAACGTACCGCTCGTGACGCTCGTCGACACCCCCGGCTTCTACCCCGGCAAGGACCTCGAGTGGCGCGGAATGATCCGGCACGGCGCACAACTCGTGTTCGCCTACGGCCGCGCCACGGTGCCGCGCATCTGCGTGATCCTGCGAAAGTCGTACGGCGGTGCATACATCGTCATGGACTCGAAGAAGATGGGGAACGACCTCTGTCTCGCGTGGCCCTGGGCCGAACTCGCCGTCATGGGTGCCGGCCAGGCAGCCGCAATTCTCCAGCGCCGGGCCACCGACGACGAACGCGCCGACTTCGAACGCGACTACGCCGAACGACTGCTCAACCCGTACATCGCCGCTGAGCGAGGGTATGTCGACGCCGTCATAGACCCCGCAGACACCAGGGCCGAGATTTGTGCGGCCTTGCACATGTTGCGCGACAAGCGCGAGCGCCTCGTCTCGCGAAAGCACGACAACACCCCGCTCTGACCGCCAGGTGAATTCTCGCCGGGGCGCGGTGCCGAAAATGGTTCCCGTGCACCCCGGGGCACTACCCTTGCCCCCGGGGGAGAACAGCCCCTGACCATCGTCGAACCAAGGGGATCCCACATGGCCGACACCATCACCATCATCGATGACCGCACCGGCAAGAAAGTCACGGTGCCGATCACCGGGGGGACATTCCCCTCGTCAGCGCTGCGGGAACTCGACCCGTCGCTGTTCATGTACGACCCGGCGTATCTCTCGACCGCGTCGTGTCGCTCTGCCATCACTTATCTCGACGGTGATGCCGGCGTGCTGCGGTACCGCGGGTACCCGATCGAGCAGTTGGCCGAGAAGTCGACGTTCCTGGAGGTCGCGTACCTCTTGCTGAACGGCGAACTCCCGAGTGCAGACCAGTTCGCCTCGTGGAAGCACGACGTGACACATCACACGATGATCCACGAGAACATGCGCAAGCGTTTCGTCGACGGCTTCCACTACGACGCACACCCGATGGGAATGTTCGTGTCGGCAACGGCCGCGCTCGGAACGTTCTACACCGACGCCAAGGAGATCTTCGACGCCGCCTCACTCGAGAAGCAGACGGTCCGGCTCATCGCGAAGGTTCCGACGATCGCAGCGATGTGCCACCGCTTCAGCCAGGGACTCCCCTTCGTGCTGCCGAACAACTCGAAGTCGTACGCCGAGAACTTCCTGAACATGATGTTCAAGATCGGCGAGGACTACCAAGTCGACCCGGTTCTCGCCCGTGCGATGGACGTGCTGTTCATTCTCCACGCCGATCACGAACAGAACTGCGGTACCACCGCGATGCGCGTGGTCAGCTCTGCACAGAGCGACCCGTACACCGCCACCGCGGCGGCGGCCTCTGCGCTCTACGGGCCCCTGCACGGCGGAGCCAACGAGGCGGTCGTGCGCATGTTGACCGAGATCGGATCGATCGAGAACGTTCCGGCGTTCATCGAGGACGTGAAGTCGGGCTCGGACCGCCTCATGGGATTCGGCCACCGCGTGTACAAGAACTTCGACCCGCGCGCCACGATCATCAAGAAGACCGCATACGAGGTCTTCGAGGTGACCGGCAAGAACCCGCTGCTCGACATCGCGTTGAAACTCGAAGAGGTTGCACTGAACGACGACTACTTCAAGAGCCGCAAGCTGTACCCGAACGTCGACTTCTACTCCGGCCTCATCTACCAGGCCCTCGGTTTCCCGGTCGAGATGTTCACCGTGTTGTTCGCGATCCCCCGCACCGTCGGGTGGCTCGCCCACATGAAGGAACTTCTCGCCGACAAGGAGCAGAAGATCAGCCGTCCGCGTCAGTGGTACGTGGGCGCCGACGAGCGCGCCTACGTCGACATCGCCGGTCGCTAGTCGGCGGACACCACCACGACGATCTTGCCGACGTTCTTGTTCGACACCATGTATTCGTGTGCTTGCGCGACGTGGACGAGCCGGTAGAGACAGTCCACCTCGGGCTTGAGATGCCCCGAGTCGAACAGAGGCAACATTTCTGACGCAAAACGACGAGTGACGGCGATCTTCTCTTCGAGTGGTCGCGGCCGCAGGACCGTTCCGGTGATCGAGGCTCGCTTGCCGAGCAAGGCCCCGACGTTGAACGGCGCCGGCTTTCCGGCCATCACTCCGACCTGGATGATGCGCCCCTTGACGGCCAGTGACGCGATGTTCCGTTCGACATAGTCGCCACCGATCACATCGAGGATCACGTCGACGCCAGCGCCGTGCGTCGCCAACCCCACGACCTCCACGAAGTCCTGTGATTGGTAGTCGATCACCACGTCTGCACCCAGCCGCCCGCAGTCGTCGACCTTGCCCGACGAACACGTCACCGCGACCCGCGCTCCGATGGCCTTGCAGATCTGGATCGCCGCGGTGCCGACTCCCGATGCCCCCGCGTGCACCAGCGCCCACCTACCGGACGTCAGACCACCCTGCACGACGAGCGCATCCCATGCAGTGATGAAGACCTCGGGAATCGCCGCCGCCTCCGACAAATGCATCCCGTGCGGAACAGCCATCGCCTGACGCTCGTGCACCACGAGCTTCTCGGCGTATGCGCCACCTGCGACGATTCCCATGACACGATCGCCCGGCTTCCACATCGTCACCCGTGCTCCACATGTCTCGACCGTGCCGGCGAACTCGAGGCCGGGGATCTCGTGCGCCGACGGGAACGGGTCCGGATACATGCCCATCCGCTGCAACAGGTCGGCTCGATTCAAAGCAGTCGCATGCACTCGCACCAGAACGTCGTCGGGGCCGGGCACAGGATCGGGTACCTCGACGACCCGCAACACCTCGGGTCCGCCGTACTCGGTCAGAACGACCGCCTTCACGGCTCAGGCCATCTTCTGTTGGAGACGGCGATCGAGAGCAGCGAGGTAATCCTCGGTGGTCAGCCACGGCTGGTCCTTCGAGATGAGGATCGCGAGGTCCTTGGTCATCTCGCCGCCTTCCACCGATTCGACGCAGACCGACTCGAGACTCTCTGCGAACTGGATCAACTTCGGGTTGTTGTCGAGTGTGCCGCGGTGCTTGAGTCCGCCGGTCCATGCGTAGATCGATGCGATCGGGTTGGTCGACGTCTTGTTGCCCTTCTGGTGCTCACGGTAGTGACGGGTCACGGTGCCGTGTGCGGCCTCGGCCTCGACAGTGCGCCCGTCAGGCGTCATCAACACCGACGTCATGAGACCGAGCGATCCGAAGCCCTGTGCGACCGTGTCCGACTGCACGTCGCCGTCGTAGTTCTTGCACGCCCAGACATAGCCGCCCTCCCACTTCATGGCACAGGCCACCATGTCGTCGATCAACCTGTGTTCGTAGGTGATGCCGGCCTTGTCGAACTCGGCCTTGAACTCGGCCTCGAAGACCTCCTCGAAGAGATCCTTGAACTGGCCGTCGTACGCCTTCAGGATCGTGTTCTTGGTGCTCATGTACACCGGGTACCTGCGCGCGAGGCCGTAGCGGAACGATGCACGCGCGAAGTCGCGGATCGAGTCGTTGAAGTTGTACATCCCCATGGTCACGCCGCCGTCGTTGCCGAACTTGGCGATCTCCATCTCGATCGGTGCACCACCGTCGTCGGGGGTGTACGTGATGGTCACCGTTCCCGCTCCCGGTACCTTGAAGTCGGTCGCCTTGTACTGGTCACCGTGGGCATGACGGCCGATGACGATCGGCTTAGTCCAGCCCGGCACGAGGCGCGGGATGTTCGAGCAGATGATCGGCTCGCGGAACACCACGCCACCGAGGATGTTCCTGATGGTGCCGTTCGGCGACTTCCACATCTTCTTCAGCCCGAACTCCTCGACTCGCGCCTCGTCAGGGGTGATCGTGGCGCACTTCACTCCGACGCCGTGCTTCAAGATGGCGTGCGCCGAGTCGATGGTGACCTGGTCGTCGGTCGCGTCGCGGTGCTCGATGCCGAGGTCGTAGTACTCGAGCTCGATGTCGAGGTACGGAAGGACGAGGCGCTCCTTGATGAACTGCCAGATGATGCGGGTCATCTCGTCGCCGTCGAGTTCGACAACCGGATTGTCCACCTTGATTTTGGCCATGCGAGGCACCTTTCGCCCTGTCCTGCAAGGGTGCGGGAACTTGTATCAGACTTGTACACAATAGCGTCTGGGTGCGAAGCGGCTCGTACCATCGGGGGCGATGGACTTTGCCTGGACCCCAGAACAGACCGCACTGCGTGAACAGGCCCGCAAGGTGGCCGAAGATGCGGTGCACCGGTACGGCCGACACAACGTGGCATGGATGAACGGGTACTCGAAAGAGTTCTCGAAAGAACTCGCCGCTCTCGGCTGGATCGGCATGGTGTGGCCGGTGGAACACGGCGGCGGCGGTCGACCGCCGATCGACCGTCTCATTGTCGGCGAAGAAATGATCAAGGCCGGCGCTCCGATCGCGGCAAGTTGGTTCGGTGATCGCCAGATGGGACCTGCTCTCATCCAGTACGGAACACAGGAACAACGCGATCGTTTCCTTCCGGGAATCCTGGCCGGTGAGACCACATGGTGCATCGGCATGAGCGAACCAAACGCCGGAAGCGACCTGGCGTCGTTGAAGACGTTCGCCGAAGACGACGGCGACGAGTGGGTCATCAACGGCCAGAAGATCTGGACCAGTTTCGGCGCCGATGCCGACTACTGCTATCTCATCTGTCGCACCTCGAACGACGGACCGCCGCACGCGGGCATCAGCGAGATCATCGTGCCGATGGACACCCCCGGCATCGAGGTGCGCCCGATCACCGACATGACGACCAACCGCCACTTCTGCGAGGTGTTCTACACCGACGTCCGTGTCCCGAAGGAGAACCTCGTCGGCCAGCAAGGTGGTGCGTTCTCCCAGACCATGCGACAACTCGAGCACGAACGAGGCGGCATCGACCGACTGGTCTCGAACTGGGCGCAGTTCCGCGCGGCGTGCGAGGCGGCCGACACCTCCGACCCGATCGTGCGCCAGGAAATCGCCGCACTCGAGACCGGTTACCGCATCGGGCGCATCTTGGTGATTCGCGAGGTGCTGCGTCAGGCTCCGGCCGGGTTCTCGGCCGCGACCAAGTGTTTCTGCACCGAACACCAGCAGCGTGTCGACGACTTCACCGCTCGCATGCTGGGCGCCGATGCGATGCTGTGGGACGACATGACCCAAGGAATGGTCTACAGCCCCGGCTACACGATCATGGGCGGCACGTCGAACGTGATGCGCAACATCCTCGGCGAACGCGTGCTGGGGCTCGCAAAGGGCTGACCAAGGCTCACGACAACCGGAACACCGCACGATGGGAGGCAACCATGGCTGATCTTCTCGCACTGAGCGCGAAGGTGATCGACGAGAACCGCGCCGACGGGCCGGTCAACCGCACCACGAACGAACTCTCCGAGATCGCCGACGACCTCGCGATGGTCGAGTCATTCAGCCACAGCGTGGTGTGGGACTCTGGTGAGGGACTCGTGGCGTTCGACGCGAGTCACGTGAACTCGGGAGCGCAAGTCGTGGAATCGGTGCGCGGGTGGCGCGACATTCCCTTCCACACGCTCGTCTACACCCACGGACACGTCGACCACGTGGGCGGAAGTGGATACTTCGCCGCCCAGAACGCCCGTGTCGGCTTCCACGATCCCCGTGTGATCGGCCACGAAAACGTGCAACGCCGCTTCGACCGGTACCGCACCACCAACGCCTGGAACCTGTTGATCAACGCGCGCCAGTTCGGCGGCGTGCGCGACGACCTGGGCATGGTGAACGACCTGCGTCCGGCCAGCGGTGGTCGTCGACTGACCGATTTCGTCGACCCATCCGTGCTCGACGTGACCGACGTGATCGGAGACTTCGCCTCCCGCCAGATCGGGGGCACGACCGTCGAGTTCCACCACGGTCGCGGCGAGACCGACGACCACCTCTGGTCGTGGTTCCCCGAGAAGAAATGGGTCGCAACCGGAGACTTCGTGATCTGGAACTTCCCGAACGCGGGCAACCCGCAGAAAGTCCAGCGCTGGCCGATCGAGTGGGCGCAGTCGCTGCGCGCGATCGCTGCCAAAGAACCCGAGTTGTTGCTCCCCGCACACGGACTGCCCATCGCGGGACGCGAGCGAATCGCACATGTGCTCGACGACATCGCCACCGCGCTCGAGAACCTCGTGCGTGACGTGCTCGAGATGATGAACTCGGGTGCCACTCTCGACGAGATCGTCCACACGGTGAAGGTGCCGGCCGACACGCTCGCCAAGCCGTTCCTTCGTCCGCTCTACGACGAACCAGAGTTCGTCGTGCGCAACGTGTGGCGGTTGTTCGGTGGCTGGTGGGACGGAGCACCGTCTCGTCTGAAGCCGGCGCCTGACGCCGCGCTCGGAAGCGAACTCGCAGCACTCGCCGGCGGCGCCGACGTGTTGGTGCGCCGTGCACGAGATCTCGCCGCGGCCGGCGACCTGCGCCTCGCGTGCCACCTGGCCGACTTCGCCGGGTGGGCCGCCCCCGACGACCCTGACGTGCACCGCGTGCGCGCCGAGGTCTACGAGATGCGCCGCAAGAACGAGTTGTCGCTCATGGCCAAGGGAATCTTCAAGGGTGCGAGTCGCGAGTCGAGTTCGGTCGTCAAGCGCGCAGAGGCGGGCGAATAGCCGACACTGGCGCCGGCTCAGGCGAGGGTGAACATCGCCAGCGCCGATGCAGCGAGAGCGAGACCGACGACCTGCGGGCGCCGCAGACGCTCTTTGTCGATGCCGGTCGCGAGCATGATCGTGACTGCCGGGTACATGGTGACCACCATCGACACCACCGAGAGCATTCCTTCGCGCACCGCCAACACATAGAACCAGTTGGCGAGGCTGTCGAGAATGCCCGACGCGATCACCACCCGCCAACGACTGCGCAGGTTCGCAGTCGACGACCGGGTCGCCAACACCACCGCGAACACGTACGGCGTGGAGAAGAAACGCATCACCAACACCGGCCACACACCGGAGGCGTCGGACGTCTGGTGCAGGGCGACGAGGATCAGTCCGAAGAAGGCACCACCGGTCGCCGCTTGCACGACCACCGACACCGGTGCCGGTCCTCGTCCTTGCTCGAGCAGCCCGCTCACCAGCGAGACAGCAACGAGAGCGAGCGGCACTGCCGCAAGCGCCAGCACGCCCGGACGTTCACCGATCGCAAAACCGAACATCAACGGAATGAGCGCGTTGACCATCGCGGTCACGGGCGCAGCAGTGGTCATGTGTCCGCTGCTCATCGACTTGTAGAAGAACAAGAGCCCTGTCGATCCGAAAACCCCGGCGAGCCCGCCCCACAGCCAGTCGCTCATCGACGGTGCCGGCACGCCCGAGATCAGCGCGATGAGGCCCAGGATCGTCATTCCGGCGGTCTGGCCGGCCAGAGTCACGACCGCGGCCGAGACATGACGGGTGGCCCGCCCTCCGAAATAGTCAGCCGTTCCGTAGGTGCAGGCACACAGCAGAGCCATCAGCAAGGCCATCGTCGAACCTCAGCGACGACGCCACGTGCGCACGAGACCGGCACACGCCATGACGAAAGTGACCCCGCCCAACAGACGGGCGCCGAGCCCGATGTCGAGCAGGAAGAACCACGCGCCGCCGACGATCGCCGGAGCAGCGACGACGGTCACGACCATCTTTCCGGGCGTCGATCGTGGGGGCCGAATCACGACCAGAGCGGCGAACACGCCCAGGGCCACCAATGTCAACACGATGATCGCGGCGAGAAAGGCCAGCGACTCCACGCATCGAGGATAGTGGGCACGACGGGACTCGAACCCGGGACCTCCACCGTGTCATGGTGGCGCTCTAACCAACTGAGCTACGCGCCCTTTTCGGGAACACGAAGGCTATCAGGGCTCCAAGCGAAGACTCACCTCGTTGGCCAGGAGCCGTCCGTCGCGGGTGAGAACCACGCGTTCTCCCCGGGTCTCGACCAAACCCTCCAGCCCGGCGGGGTCGAGCGCACCGGCAGGCACTCCGTCTGCGGTGCGCAGCGACAACTCGAGTTTCTCTCGCCGCCGTGTCTGGTCGTCGAGAACCTCGTCTGCGGCGACCGGCGTTTCTCCCCTCGCCACGATCTCGATGTAGCGCTCTGGTGTGCGCACGTTCCACCATCGGCGACCGTCGGCGTGGGAGTGGGCGGCACATCCGAAACCGGTGTAGTTGCCCTGACGCCAGTACACGAGATTGTGTCTGCACTCGTGTCCCGGTCTCGACCAGTTGGAGATCTCGTAGTTGACGAGACCTGCCGCACCCAACACTTCGTCTGCAACCAGGTACTTGTCGGCCTGGTCGTCGTCGTCGGGGTGACGCGCCGGGTCGTCAGCCAGCGGAGTTCCCGCCTCGACCGTCAACGCATAGGCCGACACGTGGTCCGGTGCGAGACCGACCGCCTCGGTGAGTGAGGCGCGCCAGTCGTCGAGCAACTCGCCGTGGCCGCCGTAGATGAGATCGAGGTTCACGCTCGCGATGCCGGCATTGCGCGCCGCGTCGACAGCGCGCGCGACATTCGAACGATCGTGCACGCGACCGAGCGCCGACAGCACATGGTCGAGCATCGACTGCACACCGATCGACACACGTGACACACCGGCCGCGACGTACGTCTCCATCATCTTCGGAGTCACGTCGTCGGGGTTGCACTCGACCGTGACCTCTGCGTTCCCGGCGAGCGGGATCGACCGCACGATGCGGGCGATGTGCTCCGCATCGATCAATGTCGGCGTGCCTCCACCCACGAACACCGTGTCGGCGACCGGCATACCGTCGGTCACGGCACGTCGAATGTCGGCGACGACCGCGCCGACGTACGACTCGACCAGGTGCCCGCGGTCTGTCCACGTCGCGAACGAGCAGTAGTCACATCGCGAACGGCAGAAAGGCACGTGCACGTACACCCCGAACTCGGCCATGGGGTCAGGCTACGAAGCGGGCGGCACGAACAGCAGCCCGAGGTCGGCGAGTCGTTCGCCGACCTGGTCGACCGGCACGTCGAGCATGACCGCGATCGCTCGCGTGTCGTGGGCACGCACGGTGATCACCTTGCCGTTGAAGTCCTGCCGCTGCACTTGGATCATGCGCAGGAAACGCTCCAGCATCTCGAACTGCTGACCAGACATGGTCGAGAGCTTCGCCACGTCGATGCGGAGCTTCCTGGGTGCGTCGTCTGACGACCCGTCTTCGGTGCTCTGGGCTTCGCGCGGCAACAGTTGATCGACACTCACCCCGTAGAAGCGCGCCAGTCGCTCGAGCCTGGGAACCGAAATCGCGCGCTCACCTCGCTCGTAGGCACCGAGCACCGACGCCTTGAACTCGCTCTCGCTCGACTGTTCGACGTCGGACAGCGACCATTTCTTCTGCTGCCTGATGCGCCTGAGCCGCTCCCCCACCAGACGGGCGAACGGTGAGTCTTCGAGCAGTTCGTCGTCGGTCGCCATGGTGTCACCCAGTGTGGTGCAGCCGACCACCCTCGGTGGTGGATCTGGTGCGACAGGTCAACCGCGCCAGTGCGCCACGAGACGTGCGCCGGCCACCACTGCGGCAGTCTCAGCACGCAGAATGCTCTGACCGAGCGAGACCCGACGCGAGGCACGAGCTGCTTCAACGGATGAGAACCCGCCTTCTGGGCCGACGACGACCGTCGTCACCTCGTCCCACGTGCCGGCCTCGTCGGGTTCGGCGAGTGCGACTCCCTCGCCAGCCAAGACGTCGTCCAGGCTGGCAGGACCCTCCAACAGCGGAAGGTGGACCCGTCGGCTCTGCATCGACGCCGCACGCACCACCCTTGCGAGACGTTGCATCTGCGATGCGGCACGTGCGGCATCCCAACGCACCACACTGCGCTCGACCGGGGCGAGGATCACGATCCGGTCGACACCGACCTCGACGAGTTTCTGTACGGCGTCATCGGTACGGTCACCCTTGACGGGGGGCAACACGACACTCAATCGGGGCGCCGGCGCCGGTACGTGTGCGATCTCTCCCGAGACCGTCAGGCCGTCGCCACTCCAGAGGCAGGCACGCCACGAACCTGCACCGTCGGAACATGTCACAGTCTCTCCGTCTCGAAGACGCAGCACACGTGCCAGATGGTGCGCATCGTCGTCGTCGAGCACGCACGTGGCGAGATCACCGACGAACACGTGCGCCGACGACCGACGCAACCCGTCCCGTGTCACGAGAAGGCCGACTTGATCCGCGAGAAGAAACCTTTGTCGGCCGGCGCCACCTCGTCGCCCGAAACCTCGGCGAACCGGCGCAGAAGGGTCTCTTGTTCCTCGCTCAATTCGCGCGGCACTTCCACCGTCACGCGCACACGCAGGTGTCCCCGACCGCGACCGTTCAAGTGAGGCAGACCGCGTCCGCGCGCGACGAATTCTTGTCCGTGCTGCGTGCCGGCGGGAACCACGAGGTCGATCTCGCCGTCGAGCGCTTCGAGCGTGGTGTGCATGCCGAGCGAGGCTTGTGCGAACGAGATCGGCAGTTCGGCCACGAGATCGTCTTCTTCGCGTGCAAAGACCGGATGCGGCGCGACGGCGACGTGGACGTAGAGGTCTCCCGGCGCACCACCACGGGGCCCGACTGCACCGCGGCCGGACAGTCTCATGGTCTGACCGGCCCGGATACCGGGAGGCAGATCGACCGAGAATGTCTCACGAGAGAGTTTCCGCCCTTCGCCGTTGCACGTCGAACACGGTGTCACCACCACTTGGCCGAGCCCGCCACAGCGTCCGCATGGACCAGAGGTGACCATCTGGCCGAGGATGCTCTGGCGCACGCGTCGCACCTGGCCTGAGCCCTCGCAGTCGACGCACTGGACGGGTCGCGTGCCTTCGCCCGCTCCGCTTCCGTCACAGGTGTCGCAGCGCACCGCGGTGTCGACCTGCACCGTCACCCGTTCACCGGTGAGGGCAGCCGCGAGATCGATGCGGGCAGTCGCCTCGATGTCCTGTCCGCGCGGGGGACCAACTGGTCCGCGCCCTGTGAACCCTCCGCCTCCGAAGAAGGCCTCGAAGATGTCCCCGAGTCCTCCACCACCGAAGGGATCACCGCCACCGGCGGCACCGGAGACTCCCGCTTCGCCGAACCGGTCGTAGCGCGCGCGGGTCTCTGGGTCACTCAACACCTCGTAGGCACGACTGACTTCCTTGAACCGGTCTTCGGCTGCCGGGTCGTCGGGGTTCGCATCGGGGTGCAACTCGCGTGCACGTTTGCGGTACGCACGCTTGATGTCGTCGGCACTTGCGTTGCGCGAGACCCCCAGGAGGCCATAGAAGTCTCTCACGAAGCCGACTCGGAGATGTGTCGACCGAGCCCCTCACTCACCACTTCGACGGTGTTCAGTGCCTGCGGGTAGTTCATGCGGGTCGGGCCGAGCACACCCACCGACCCCACCACTTCACCGTCGGCCACCACCGGTGCCACGACCACCGAACATGCCGCGAGCGGCTCGACGCCGTGTTCGGCACCGATCGCCACCGACAAACCCCGGTCGAGGAGGTCTTGCAGAAGCGTGACGACGACGAACTGCTGCTCGATCGTGGCGAGCACGTCGCGCACCACGTCGACCGCATCGAACGATGCCGCAAGCGATGCAGCACCGCCCACGAACACCGGCTTGTCGTTGCGATGCCGTGCGAGCGCGGCAAGGGTCGCATACGCGACGGCATCGACACGCGCATCGTTCGCGCTCGGAACAGTGTCGACGTCGCCGAGAGACCTGCCCACGAGCACCTTGGCGAGATGATCAGCAGCGCGTGCGATGTGCTCGTCGCCGACGTCGTCCGACAGTTGGATCGTCTCGTTCTCGACTGCGTGGTTCGACAGCACCACCACGACGGTGGCGGTCCGGGCCGTCACCCGACTGATGAGGAGAGCCTTGACCGTGGTGGCCTCGACCTCGGGCCCGATCACCACAGCCGTCTGGCGGGTCAGATTCGCCAGCAAGGTCGACGTCTTTTTCAGAAGGTCTTCGAGACGACCGTGCGAGCCCTCGAAGAACTGGCCGACCTGGGTCGCCTCCTCGGCAGCGAGCAGTCCACCCGGGGTGATCGAGTCGACGAACAGGCGGTATCCCTTGTCGGTCGGGACGCGACCAGCCGATGTGTGGGGCTGGACCAGATAACCCTCTTGCTCGAGCGCCGACATCTCGTTTCGTACGGTGGCGGGCGACACCGTGACGGACGGCAGAGCAGCGACATGGTTCGACCCGACCGGTTGGCCGGTTGCGATGTACTCCTGCACCACTGCGCGCAGGATCGCAGTCTTTCTCTCGTCGAGCATCGGAATGAATTTTACTTGCCGCTGACGGCCTTGTACCGGGCCAGCGCAATCTCGCGTTCCACCGCGTGGTCGACCATCGGTGCCGGGTACTCGGCTGGGGCGAACACCCCGAGAGTCCACGGTTCGTGGACGTGTCTGGTGTCGACCTCTGCCAGTTCCGGCACGAAACGACGCACATATTCTCCCGTCGGGTCGAACTTCTGACCTTGCGAGACGGGGTTGAACACCCGGAAATACGGCGCGGCGTCGGTGCCGGTGCCGGCAGTCCACTGCCACCCGTGGTTGTTGGACGCGATGTCGGCATCGACGAGGTGATGCATGAAGAACTCGGCTCCCCACTGCCACGGGAGATGCAGATCCTTCACGAGAAAACTCGCCACGATCATGCGCACCCGGTTGTGCATCCACCCGGTGCGGAGCATCTGCCGAATACCGGCATCGACGATCGGATACCCCGTCTCGCCGCGACAGAACACCTCGAAGCGCGACCGAGCCGCGGCGTCTGAGTCGATTTCGATCGCATCCATCTTCGGCTGAAGGTTCTCCCACGCGGTGCGCGGCTGGTGGAACAACACATCGGCGTAGAACTCGCGCCAAGCGATCTCTGACCGGAAGTGTTCAGCTCCGGCCGAGCCATCGAGCCGGGCAAGCAACTGTCGCGGATGCACGATGCCGAACTTCAGATAGGGCGACATCATCGAAGTCCCGTCGATCCCAGGGTTGTTTCGTTCGTCCTTGTAGCGAGCCATGGCGCGCGACGACCACTCGTCGAAGCGTTCCCATGCCTCTCGTTCGGAGGCAGGCTGCGGTGCCGCGGCCTGCCATCCGGTCGCACGCCGAGTCCCGACGCTGTGGCAGGAATGATCGGCGAACGTCACCGGTGCATCGACCACGTTCGTCCACGAATGCGTGAGCCAACGCTTGTAGAACGGCGTGAAGACCTTGAGCGGGGTGCCGTCGTCTTTCAGTACTGTGCCCGGTCGCACCGCATACGGCGTGTCGGCCCTCACGAACTCGACACCGATCGACGACAGCGCTTCGCCGACGGCATCGTCGCGCCTGCGACCCCAGGGCGCGAAATCTTCGGTGACGTGCACGCTGGTCGCACCGACGAGACGGCAGAACTCGACGACAGCAGACACCGACGGGCCGTCGCGATACACGAGCGCTCCCCCCGTCGCGGCATTCAGACTCTCGAGAGCCTCGAACAGGAAAGCCCGCCGCAGATCACCTGCACCCTCGAGCAATCCCGTCTCCCACACGAACAGCGGCGTCACCTCGCCACGCGATGCGGCCGAGACGAGCGCGCCGTTGTCGGCAAGTCTCATGTCGCGCCTGATCCACCACACCGCAGTCATGTCATCTCACCTTTCGCAGCAACGGCACGCACGCCAGCGTGACGAGCCCTCCGTATCCGAGCGACCATTCGATGCTCACCGTGTCGCCGATCCACCCCGTGATCGGGCCGCCCACAGGGGTCGACCCGAGAAAAGCAACCGCGACGAGCGCGAGCATGCGGCTTCGCATCTCGGGCGGGGTGTTCTGTTGGCTGAGCCCGTTCATCGAGGCGACAAGCGCCGTACCGCCTGCACCGAGCGGCAAGGAGACCAGGAAGGCCGTCGCAAGGTTCGGCGCCCACGCGAGTGCGATGCACGAGACACCGTTCACAATTGCGGCACCGGCGAACCACCGCCCGGTGACCTCAGCCAGACGCGCAGTGGCGAGGGAGCCAACCACCGAACCGATGCTCACCGTGGTGAGAAGCCACGGGAATGCACCGGCACTTCCCCACCTGACATCTGACAGTTTCGGCAGAACCACGCTGTAGTTGAAGGCGAACGTGGAGACCACCGTGAAGACGATGAACGTGCGACGCAGCAGGTCGTCGCCCATGACGAAGGCGATCGCCTCTCGCACCGGTTTGCCCGTGCGCGGCGCGATGGGAGCGGCGAACATCGTCTCGCGCTTGATGGCGAGCAAAGAAAAGAGCACTGCCACGAACGACAGTGCGTTGAGCGCGAACAACCACGACGTGCCGAGCGGGCCGATGAGCAGTCCGGCGAGCGCAGGGCCGAAGATGCGAGACCCGGTCATGACCGTGGTGTTGAGACTCATGGCATTCGAGATCTCGGCCGGTTCCACAAGTTCGGTGACGAGACCGCGCCGCGCGGGGTTGTCGATCGCGTTCACCACACCGAGCACGAGCGACAGCGAGTAGATGACCGCCGGCGACATGACGTCGGCGAATCCGACGACCGCCATCGCCACTGCCTGCAACGCGAGACCGGTCTGGGTCCAGATCGCGACAGTCCGACGGTCGTGCCTGTCGGCGAAGCCGCCTGCCCACGCCCCGAGCAGGAGCATCGGCAGGAACTGGAACAACGTGTTGAGTCCGGCGTCTGTCGCACGGCCCGTGAGCTGGTAGATGAGAAACGACGTGGCAGTGAACTGCAGCCACGTGCCGACGTTCGAGACGAGCAGCCCCGCCATGTAGAGCCGCATGTTCGGGTGCCTGAGCGACCGGAACGTGCCGGTGGCTGTGTCGGCCCCCGCCTCGGGCATCAGTCGTCCAGCTTCAGGGCACTGATGAAGACGTCTCCGGGCACCTCGACCCGCCCGATCGCCTTCATTTTCTTCTTGCCTTCCTTCTGCTTCTCGAGCAGCTTGCGCTTACGCGTGATGTCGCCGCCGTAACACTTGGCGAGCACGTCCTTGCGCTTGGCCTTGACCGTCTCTCGCGCGATGACCTTGCCGCCGATTGCCGCCTGGATCGGCACGTCGAACATCTGCCGCGGGATCAACTCGCGCAATTTCTCGCACATGCGCCGTCCGTAGTCGTAGGCCTTGTCGCGGTGCACGATGGTGCTGAACGCATCGGCCGGCTGCCCGTTCAACAACAGGTCGACACGCACCAGGTCGCTCGGCCGGTAGCCCTCGAGTTCGTAGTCGAGACTCGCATACCCCTGCGTTCGGCTCTTCATCTGGTCGAAGAAGTCGACAACCACCTCGGCGAGCGGAATGAAGTAGTGCAACTCGACGCGCTCCGGCGAAAGGTATTCGATCTTGACCATCTCGCCGCGACGGGTCTGGCACAGGTCCATGAGCGTTCCGGTGTAGTCCTTCGGCGTGATGATCGACACCTTGAAGAACGGCTCTTCGATCATCTGGATGCTCTGGTTCGCCGGAAGGTCGGCCGGGTTGTCGACGACGACCACGTCGCCGTCGGTACGCGTCACCCGGTACTCCACAGACGGTGCCGTGGCGATCAGAGCGAGGCCGAATTCGCGCTCGAGGCGTTCCTTCACGATTTCCATGTGCAAAAGACCCAGGAAACCGCACCGGAACCCGAAGCCGAGGGCACCCGACGACTCGGGTTCGTAGGTCACCGATGCGTCGTTCAGTTTCAGTTTCTCGAGGCTCTCGCGGAGGTTCTCGAAGTCGTCTCCGTCGATCGGGTAGAGACCGCAGAACACCATCGCCTTCGGGTCGCGATACCCGGGCAACGGCTCAGCCGCCGGACTCGACGCGAGTGTCACTGTTTCGCCGCTCCGTGCCTCGGCGACGTCTTTGATGCCTGCGATCAGGTAACCCACTTCTCCGGGCCCGAGTTCTGCCAGCGGTGTCGCCACAGGCGACCGAGCACCGACCTCGATCGCGTCGTGGGTCGCACGAGCCTGCATGAACGTCAGGCGACTCCCGGTGGTGAGACGTCCGTTCATGACACGCACGCTCGAGACCACGCCACGGTACTGGTCGAACTGAGAGTCGAAGATGAGCGCCTGCAACGGAGCGTCGACGTCACCCTTCGGGGCCGGGATGCGTTCGATGATCGCATCGAGAAGATCGGGAACTCCCTCGCCGGTCTTGGCAGAGATGCGCAGGATGTCCTCGGCCGGGATGCCGAGCACCGTCTCGATCTCCATCGCGTAGCGGTCGGGGTCAGCCGCAGGAAGATCGATCTTGTTGAGAGCGGCGACGATCTCGAGGTCGTTCTCGAGCGCGAGGTAACAGTTCGCGAGAGTCTGGGCCTCGATGCCCTGTGCGGCATCGACGACGAGCACGACGCCTTCACAGGCGGCGAGCGAACGGCTCACCTCGTAACCGAAGTCGACGTGACCGGGGGTGTCGATGAGGTGGAAGACGTGGTCGTGCCAGCCCACCCGCACGTTCTGGGCCTTGATGGTGATGCCCCGCTCGCGCTCGAGGTCCATGGAGTCGAGGTACTGGGCCCTCATCTCGCGGGCGTCGACAGCCCCGGTGAGTTCCAAGATTCGGTCGGACAGCGTCGACTTGCCGTGGTCGATGTGCGCGATGATCGAGAAATTGCGGATCTTGGAGAGGTCCATGGGCTGACAATGACCCTACCGTCGGGCCATTTCGGGGGTCTGCTTTGCGGTTCTGCGGGGCGTTGGCTGCCTCTCAGTCGACCGCTAGCCTCTACCGACGTGGCAAACATCAAGAGCCAGAAGAAGCGCATCCTCACGAACGCCAAGGCGACCGAGCGGAACAAGGCCGTCAAGAGCGAACTGCGCACGCGCGTGAAGAACGCGCTCGGCTCTGCCGGCACCGATGCCGCCGACGCTGACCTGCGACTTGCCATGAAGCGCCTCGACAAGGCCGCCGCCAAGGGTGTCATCCATCCGAACGCCGCCGCACGTCGCAAGAGCCGCCTCATGCGCCGCCTCAACGCCGGCAACTGATTCCGGCTCGCTCCTGCGTCGTCAGCGCGCGGTGCGAGTTTTCTTCCGCCCCGACTGACCCCCTCCGGCAAGGCGACTGAGTCGCGCGACGAGCACTTCGAGCACCAGCATCTCGTCCCAGTCCTTGCCTCCGCGTAGGTCGACGTCGGCTTCGGCGATCAGTCGCACCGCCCGGGCGAGGTTCGCACTTCCGAGGCGCATCTGCTGCTCGAGAATTTTCTTCGCGGCGAAGGGGTGACCGCCGAGCACCTCGGCCGCTACTTTCTCGGTTCGCAGCCCACGGCCGTCGACCTTCATCATCTGGGCGTACCGGTTGGCGAGCAACCCGAGCACCTGCAAAGGATGCGAGTCGGACAGCATGCGGTGCAACATGACGAGTGCGTCGGCAGTGTTGCCGGCATCGATCGGGTCGGTGAGACGCCACGGTTCGATGCGACCGGCATCGCCGAGGAAATCTTCGACGTCGGAGCGGGTGAGCTTCGCCCCTTCACCGAGCGCCGAGACCAAGGTGCGCACAAGACCGGCCACTCGAGCGTGGTCACCACCGAACCAGCCCTCGATGAGGCGCGGAACTTCCGGCGCCCAGGTGAAGCCCGCCTCGACGAGTTTCTCTTCCACCCAACGCACGCGGTCGGCGGGCTTCGACACGACCGCGGCACCGACTTTCTCGGGCTTCAGCGGCGAAAGACCCGACTCGAGGACCTTCGGAAGCTTCGACCCGGCAGTCACCACCAGGTCGACACCCTCTATGCAGTTCGCGATCGCGGCGGCGACTGCTTCGTGATGTTCGGCGAGTAGACCGTCGAGGTCACGCAGCACCACCACTCGACGGTCAGCAAAGAGCGACATCGTGGTGAGAGCGTCGATGATCGACGACGGATCGCCTGCACCGTCGCCGCATTCCAGTTCTTCCACGATCAACGATCGGTCGCCGTCCCCGACGAGGCGCTCGACGAGGGTGGTCAACTCGAGCGAGACCAACGCCTCGTCACCGGTGATCACCCATGCGGCCATGCGTCCACCTTGCCACACCGGAGTCTCCGTCGTGCCTTGCGCCAGCGACTCGTGAACCACCACACGACACCGCTCCACAGCAGAACGTTCACCCAACCAGACGGCCCCACCGCGGCCGCCAGCGACGCCACTTGGGCGATCCACCACAACATCGGCACCAACACCAGCGCTGCGAGCGGTGCGACCCACGGAAAGAAAGCGCCCGCGAGAGCCAACGGCACCCCTATGGTCATGACGACACCGGCGACCCCGATCACGAGCGGGTTCGCGAGCAGGGTCACCACGGGAATCGACCCGAACACGGCCAGCAACACCGGCGCCGTTCCTGCTTGTGCGGCCAGTGTCGACGAGACGACACCCGAACGGGCCACCCGCCCACCGAGCACCTCGGCGACCGGCCCCGAGAACCATGCGAGGCCACCGGTTGCGCCGACGCTGAGGGCGAACCCGACACTCCATGCGAGCATCGGGTCGACCACGAGCAACACCGTGACCGTGAGCGACAACACCGATCGTGCGTTCAGCCCAGCACCCACGGCGCCCGAGATCGCAACCACACCCGCCATCACGCCGGCGCGCACCACCGACGGCTCGGCGCGGGTGAGCACCGTGAACCACGCGATGAGCGACAACACGGCGGTGAGCCGACCCCACCGACCCATGCGGTTCAACAGTGGCGACATCATGGCAACGAGAAAAGCCACGTTCTGACCGGAGACCGCCGTGAGGTGCGAGATGCCAGCAGCCCGGAAATCGTCGATCATCGACTCTGGTTGGGCGCGGTCGTCGCCGACGACCAAACCGGTGAACAATCCCGCGAGACCGTCGGGAAGAAACCGCGCTCCGTCGACCAACGCACGACGCACCCGGTTCGACGCCCTCGAGAGTCCACCACCGGCACCGGTGGTCTCGGAGACTTCGGTGACCACGGCACGACCGACGATGTGGCGCACACGATCACGCTCGGCCCACACTCCTTCACCCGCAGAACATGTGGCCGACACCCGCACGGTCTCGCCAGCGAGACTGCGCGCGAGAACCCCACCCACACGACCACGGGCGGTCACACGCCAACGGAGACCGTCGATCTCGAGCACCACACTCGTGGCGCCGTGCTTGACCCGTGGATCGCTTCGCACGAGCGCGAGACCGTCGCACTGCCGGGGTGCGTCCACGACAGTGGCATGCCATGCGCTTGCTCCACCGGCAAAGCCGCACGCCGCGAGGCACACGACACCTGTTCGAAGGCGCGGACGCCACATCATGCACAGCACACAGCACCACACCACCACCGGTCGAACGTCTGCCAGTGCCGGCAGTCGACGTCCTGCGAGAGTGGCGAGCCACAGCACCGCGGCACATGCAGCCAGCACGCTCGTGCGTGGAAGACGATGCCCGACCGACCACCACCGGGCACCGTAGAGTTCTGAGGTGGCCGGTGACCGACGACCTTCCGAGCGTGCGTCGCGCGACACGTCAGATCTCATGCCGGGCGGTGTCCTCGCGACACGACGGTCGGTGCGACGAAGAGGCGGGATCGCAGCGATCGGTGTCGCCGCCGCACTGTGGCTCACGGGGCTTGTGGCGGCACAGGTGCTCGACGGGCCAGCCGGTGGTGTGATCTCGTTCTTCTTCCTCGTGATGGCGTTGCCCGTGATGCCACTGCTCGGAATGCCCGCCGCCGGGGGCGGGACGCGACTGTTGCTCGCTGTCGCAGCCAGTACTGCCCTGTGGTGGATGATCGGACAGGTAGTCGCAGGTCGTGTCACACGCCGACCGGTCGCTGGCTGGCGCGAGTGGACACGCGAGTTCTTCGTGATGAGCCTCGGCCTGTGGGTGGGTGCTGCAGGTGGATTGGCACTTGGCGCACTCGCACTCGGCGTGGTCTGAGCCACGCCCCACCGATCTCGGCGTCACGTCGGCATCACAGGCTCACCGCGTCGCGCAGGGCCTCGAGTTTCTTCGGTCCGATACCGTCGATTGCGAGCAGGTCCTCGAGTCGAGTGAACGGACCTTTTCGTGTCCGGTACGCAACGATCGCTTTGGCGGTGGCAGGCCCGACGCCCGGCAAAGTGTCGAGCTGCTCCACGCTCGCGGTGTTCAAATTCACGATACCCGCACCAGCCGTCGGTTGAGTCGGCGGCGACACCCCGGGTGCGCCGACAACGGGAGCCGTCGTGGTGGTGCGCCGAGACGGCCGGTGACGCGGCGCTACTGTGACCGCCGAGCGAGACGAAGAGCGACGTGGGACCACCACTTGTTCGGTGTCGAGAATCGTCTGTGCAAGGTTGATGCGCTCCAGATCAGCCGAGTCGG
>CAYQCU010000001.1:148823-273032 GCA_964416135.1 uncultured Bifidobacterium sp. | reverse complement strand
CGGCACAGTGGCAGCAGAGGTGACGTCGTCGCCTCCGCCGAGGTCTTCAGCCACGGTGTGCCGCACGAGGTCGACAACTGCATCGGGCTCGAGACCGGCGGCGGACAAACGCTCACGAACGGCGTGTGACACAGGGTGCAGTGGTCTCATCGATCGACCGTCACGATGCCCTCGTCGAGGCGAACCTCTTGCGGGTGACGCCACGAGTCGAGTTGCTCGGTGACGTCGGTGCGGCGGTGGCAGCCGCGGCTCTCCGTGCGGCGCCGTGCGGCTTCCACGACTGCGACTGCAACCGTCAACATGTTGGTCGCCTCGAACGCCTGACGCGTCGGCACCACTCGCGACGATGCGTTCAGCGACAGCGTGCGCAGAATCGACGCCGCGTTGTCGAGACCATCGGGAGTGCGCAACACACCCACGAAACGCGACATGGCTGAGCGCATGGCGGCGCGATGGTACGAGTCGACGAGTTCGCCGGGTGTTCCGTCGAGGTCGTCGACCGTGCCTGCCTGGGCAGCGTCGGGCAGGTTCCACGAGAGTGCACGACCGACCCTCGTGCCGGCAACCACGCCTTCGGTGAGCGAGTTCGACGCCAACCTGTTGGCTCCGTGCACACCGGTACGCGCCGCCTCGCCCACCACGTAGAGACCGGCGAGCGATGTGGTGCCGTCGAGCGTCGCGCACACACCACCACACACGTAGTGGGCAGCCGGAGCGACCGGAATCAATTCGCGCACCGGGTCGATACCCGCCTCGCGGCACTTGGCAGTGATCGTCGGGAATCGCGTCGCAAGGTTCGCAATGCCGCGCGCATCCAGATACACATGGTCAACGACGCCGGCCGGGGCTTCTGCCATTCGGCTCGCGATGGCCGCTGCCACCACGTCGCGCGGGGCGAGATCGGCCTGCGGGTGCACGTTCTCCATCACGCGACGACCGGCAGCGTCGATGAGAAACGCGCCCTCACCGCGCAGCGCCTCACTGATGAGCGCCTGTTGGCCTTTTGCGTCGGCCCCGCGCCACAACACCGTGGGGTGGAACTGCACGAACTCGAGATCACATGCTTCGACACCGGCACGCAACGCAAGCGCGATGCCGTCACCGGTGACGGCCGGCGGGTTCGAGGTCGAGGCGTACACCTGGCCGTAGCCACCGGTCGCGACGACGACGGCACGCGCGAACACATGACCCACGCTCTCGACTCCTCCACTGTCGTCGAGCATCGCCACCCGAACACCAGCCACCGTGCGCTCGCCGCTCGTGGTCCGGCCGATCAAGAGATCGAGCCCGAATGCACGCTCGACAACCGTGACACCGGCGAGCCTCACCGATTCATCGAGTGTTCGCTGCACCTCGGCGCCCGACTGGTCGCCGCCAGCGTGCACGATGCGGCTGTGAGAGTGGCCGCCCTCACGGGTGAGTGCGAACTCTTCGTGCACCCCGGCATCGAACGAAGCCCCGAGACGCATGAGATAACGAATGGCTGTCGGCGCCTCGGTCACCAGGGTGCGCACGGCTCCTTCGTCGCACAGACCTGCACCAGCTTCGAGCGTGTCGTGCACGTGGTTCTCGAGCGAGTCGGCAGGGTCGAGCACCGCGGCGAGTCCCCCCTGTGCCCAGTTGGTGCTGCCGGCATCGAGGGTGTCCTTGGTGATCAGCATCACCTCGCGTACCGGTCGTGCGGCAAGTGCGGCCGACAAGCCAGCCGCACCAGAGCCCAGCACCACCACGTCGGTGGTCATCGTCCAGGTTGCCTCCGGCGCCGCCAGCCGACGCGGGACGCGAACCGAGTCGGTCGACACGAAAAGGTCCAGTCGACCGAGCTACTCGCCCACCGGCGACGGCGTGCCGATGGCGATCATGCGCTCCACCGAAGCTCGAGCGCGATCAATGATGTCGAGCGGCACCGTGACTTCGTCGTTGCCGGTTCGGAGCGCATTCTCGAGCTTCTCGGGGGTGATCATCTTCATGTACTTGCACACGGCCGCGCGGTTCACCGGCTGGAACTCGGTGCGTGAATTGGCCTTTCGCAACTGGTGCAACATGCCCGTCTCGGTCGCCACAAGCACCTTCTTCGCGGTTGTGGCACGTGCGGCGTCGAGCATGCCGCCGGTGGAGAGAATCTTGGTGCGCTCACGCGGAACGATGCCCTCGCTCGCCAAGTACATCGCACTCGTCGCACAGCCGCACTCGGGGTGCACGAACAACTCGGCCTCTGGTTCGGCCGCGACCATGGCCTTCAGGTCGGCGCCGTTGATGCCGGCGTGCACGTGGCACTCGCCCATCCAGATGTGCATGTTGTCGCGGCCGGTGGCGCGCTTGACGTGGGCGCCGAGGAACTGATCGGGCAGGAAGAGAATCTCTGTGTCGGCCGGGATCGACTGCACCACTTCGACGGCATTCGACGATGTGCAGCAGACGTCGGTCTCGGCCTTCACGGCGGCGGTGGTGTTCACGTAACTCACCACCACGGCGCCGGGGTGTTCGGCTTTCCAGGCACGCAATTGGTCGGCAGTGATGGTGTCAGCGAGCGAGCAACCGGCGCGTTCGTCGGGGATGATCACCGTCTTGTCGGGCGAGAGAATCTTGGCGGTTTCGGCCATGAAATGGACGCCGCAGAAGATGATCGTCGACTGAGGCACCGATGCCGCCACGCGCGACAGGGCGAGCGAATCACCCACGTGGTGGGCGACATCTTGGATCTCTGGCACCTGGTAGTTGTGCGCCAGGATCACCGCATCGCGTTCGGCGGCGAGGTCACGGACACGACGTGCCCAGTCGGCATCGGGAGAATTTGCCACGCTCCAAGGCTACGGGCCTGACGCACACTTCGTTCGCTTGTGAAAATCCGCACGTTGACGCATGTGTCACATCTCGAACATCAACCGCTGCGCACGGTCGCGGCCGACGGCGGGTCGAACCAGAAACGACCGATGGCCTCGGCGAGGCTGCCGGTGGCAGAGCCGGGGTCGGTGACGATGTCGTCGGGAGCATCTTGGAATCGCAACACACTCGCTGTGCCGTGGTCGGCGATCACAACCACCAGCCGCACACGACGACGCATCGCGTGTTCGCTCGGTGCACCCTCGACGACACCATCTGGCCCGAGAGGAGCCGCCCAACCGGTGGTCACGATGGCGGCGGCTTCGAACATGCGCGCCAGCGCACTGCCGGGGGCATCGAGGAGTTGGTACACGTCGGGGTGCTGGGCGAGGAAACAGACACGGGTCTCGACCGACTCTCCGGCGGCACTGTTGACCCCGTAGAGACGCGCTCCGGGGAGTTCGAACGAGTCGATCATGCGGTGGAGCGCCGACTCGACCGAGACGGCGATCTCGACGATGTCGGCGAGTTCGGCAGGCGGAAGTGGCAGGTCTTGGTTCATGGCGGCGATGTGTTCGCCGGTCTCCCCTGACCGGCACCACCTCAGGCCACTCCTCGTAGGATGACGCCCTGGTCGACACCAGCGACCGACTGCGACGACGACACGAGAAAGGGCCCCGATGTCCACTCCCATGACCCTGCCCCAGAAGGTGTGGGACCAGCACGTGGTGCATTCCGCCGAGGGCGAGCCTGAACTGCTCTACATCGACCTCCACCTGGTTCACGAGGTGACGAGCCCGCAGGCCTTCGACGGGCTTCGCATGTCGGGGCGCACGCTGCGCCGGCCCGACCTCACTGTCGCCACCGAAGACCACAACGTTCCGACCGAGAACATCGATCAACCGATTGCCGACCCCATCTCGGCGCGCCAAGTCGAGGTGCTGCGGGAGAATGCACGCGAGTTCGGCTTCGTGCATTTCCCCATGGGTGACCCGCAGCAGGGCATCGTGCACGTGATCGGCCCCGAACAGGGACGCACCATGCCGGGCATGACGATCGTGTGCGGCGACAGCCACACCTCCACGCACGGCGCGTTCGGTGCGCTCGCCTTCGGTATCGGCACCAGCGAAGTGGAGCACGTACTCGCAACCCAGACGCTTCCCCAGACTCGACCGAAGTGGATGTCGGTCACCGTCGAGGGCGACACCGCACCGGGTGTGACCGCCAAAGACATCATCTTGGCGATCATCGGAAAGATCGGCACCGGCGGTGGCATCGGCCACGTCATCGAATACCGCGGCTCGGCCATTCGCGCGCTGTCGATGGAAGGTCGCATGACGGTGTGCAACATGAGCATCGAAGCCGGCGCCAAGGCCGGTCTCATCGCACCCGACGAGACGACTTTCGAATACTTGAAGGGTCGCCCGCACGCACCGACCGGCGCCGCGTGGGACGCAGCTGTTGCCGCATGGCGCGAACTGCGCACCGACGAGGGCGCAAAATGGGACAAAGAAGTCGTCATCGACGCCGCCACCATCACGCCCCACGTGTCGTGGGGAACGAACCCAGCACAAGTGGTGGGCATCGACGGTGTGGTGCCCTCGCCAGCAGACGTCGACGACCCGACGCAAGCCGACGCAGTCTCGCGAGCACTCGACTACATGGGACTCACTGCCGGCACCCCCATTCGTGACATCGCCGTCGACACCGTGTTCATCGGCTCGTGCACGAACGGACGCATCGAGGACATGAGAGCCGCTGCCGAGGTGTTCCGCGGACGCAGCGTGAAGGTGAAGCGCGCCATGGTCGTGCCCGGCAGCCATGCCGTACGCGCACAGGCCATCGCCGAGGGGCTCGACAAGGTGTTCGAGGCCGCCGGTGTCGACTTCCGCGAGCCGGGCTGCTCGATGTGCCTGGCGATGAACCCCGACAAGTTGGCGCCCGGCGAACGTGCCGCGAGCACCAGCAACCGCAACTTCGAGGGGCGCCAGGGACGGGGCGGACGCACGCACCTCGTCTCGCCCGCAGTCGCCGCCGCCACCGCCGTGGCGGGACACTTCGCACGACCGGAGGATCTGTCATGAAAGCAGTACGCATCATCTCGGGCACCGCTGTGCCGTTGAAGCGCAGCGACGTCGACACCGACCAGATCATTCCGGCCGAGTGGCTGAAGCGTGTCGAGCGCACCGGTTTCGAAGCGGGACTGTTCTCCACGTGGCGCGACGATCGCTCGTTCGTGTTGAACGACGAGCGCTACGCGGGTGCGACCATGTTGGTGGCCGGCCCGAGTTTCGGAGTGGGTTCGTCTCGCGAACACGCAGTGTGGGCGATTCAACAGTGGGGCTTCGACGCAGTCATCGCGCCGAGCTTTTCTGACATCTTCCGCAACAACTGCACCAAGAACGGTCTCGTGCCGGTGGTGGTGCCGCTCGAGATCGTCGAGAAACTCTGGGCGGCGATCGAAGCCGACCCGACGACCGAGATCACCGTCGACATGGAGCGGCTCACCATCGAAGCACCGGCCGCCGGTATCTCGGCCTCGTTCCCGATGGACGCAGCCACTCAGCACCGGTTCTTGCACGGT
Organism: uncultured Bifidobacterium sp.; assembly: GCA_964416135.1. GTDB lineage: Bacteria > Actinomycetota > Acidimicrobiia > Acidimicrobiales > Ilumatobacteraceae > UBA2093. Next base: position 267,625 of record CAYQCU010000001.1, on the reverse strand, counting down.
CTCGACGACATCGGCATCACGTTGAACCACGCTGATGCGATCACAGAGTTCGAGAAGCGCCGCCCCGCCTGGCTGGTGCGCTAGATCGACGCGACCGGCGCCACGAGCGCCGGTGAGTGCTAGAGGAAATCGCCCAGGTTCGCGAGGCGCTTGTCGTTCGAGAACACCTCGACGGGCGGCGCAAGGGGCAGGCGCAATGCGCGCTGAATGATGCGACAGGTCGTGTGCTGGTTGTACTCGGCCAAGGTCACGGCCCACCCGTCACGACCGGCACGCGCTGTACGGCCAGAACGGTGCAGGTACGTCTTGTGGTCGAGTGGCGGCGCGTAGTGGACGACACAGGCGACGTCGTCGATGTCGATACCGCGAGCCGCGACGTCGGTCGCCACGAGCACGTCGAGCGTGCCGTTGGTGAACTTCTCGATCGCCCGCTCGCGCGCGGCCTGCGTGAGATCTCCGTGGATGGCGAGTGCCTTCACGTCGAGATCGCGCAGGTTGTCGGTGACACGGTCACAGAGGCGCTTGGTGTCGCAGAACACCACCGTCTTGCCGGCTCCGTTCGCGATGGCAGCGATGACCTTGTCTTTGTCGAGTCGATGCACCGCGAGGAAGAGATGGTGCATGGTGCCGACTGTGTCGGTGGGTGCGTCGATCGAGACTTCCTCGGGCGACTTCATGTAGCGCCGCACGAGATTGCCGACCTGGCCGTCGAGAGTGGCCGAGAACAGCATCGTCTGGTGTTCACCGGTGACGTGGCGCAAAATCCACTCGACCTGAGGCGTGAAGCCTTCGTCGGCCATGCGGTCGGCTTCGTCGAGCACCACCACTTCGACGTCTGACAGTGACACTTCGCCGGCCTTGATGAGATCGATCAAGCGCAACGGAGTCGCCGCCACGATGTCGACACCTTTGGCGAGCGCGTCGATCTGGTCGTCGCGCGACGCACCGCCGTAGACCGGCAACACCACGCGGTCACACTCGGCACCGATCGGGGCCAGCACTTCTGCGACCTGGAGCGCGAGTTCGCGGGTAGGCACGAGCACCAGACCACGGGGCGCGCGCGGCGCGGTGGCCTTTGCGATGCGCGCGATCATCGGCACGCCGAAGGCGAGGGTCTTGCCAGAGCCGGTGCGGGCACGGCCGCACAGGTCGACGCCGCGCAGGGCGACGGGAATGGCTTCGGTCTGGATGGCGAAGGGCTGGGCGAAACCCGCGGCTGCGAGCCCCCTGTCGACCGCTTCGGGGACGCCAAGGGCGGCAAAGCCGGTGGGCGTACTCACGGGGGTATCTGTCATGTCGGTTGATCACCGTATCGGCGCGAGGGGCTGTCGGTGCGGTTTTGCCCCGGGTGGCGTGAATTGTGCCGGCAGGTGCTCACGAAAAGTTCACCCGAATGTTGCGCAGCGACCGGTGCGAACCGTTAGTTTCATCAGCCTGCCTCGGGACAGACCCGAGCAGAAAGGACACAACCACAACGGATCAGCACCGAGCCAAAGTCGTACGAACCGGGTCCCATGAAGGCCACGTCGTTCGCCACCTGCCACGGGCGAACCCTCTACCCACCAGGGAGGAGTTCTCATGGACACATCACACGACGGCACGCACACGCGCGGAATGAAGGGGTTGCCATACGACTGGCAAGCCTTGCTGATACCGGTGGAACCGGTCTTCACCGAAGAGCTCGGTGCTCTTCTCGACAAATCACGCGACGCCTCTCTCGAGAGCGAACTCACCGCTGACGCCGGCCTCTGACGAACAGGCCGGACCAACGATGAACAACGGAACCATTCCCTCTCGCGTGCTCGTGCTCGGGTGCGGCGGCGTCGCACAATGCACCCTGCCGCTCCTCGTGCGCGACCTGAAACTCGCACCGCAGTCGATCACCGTCGTCGACTTCGTCGACAACCGCGACCGCATCGCCGACCAGCTCGCCGCCGGCGTGAACTGGGAGTCGGGTCGCGTCACACCCGGGAACATCGACGAGTTCCTCTCGGCCCGGGTCGGCCCGGGTGACGTGTTGCTCGACCTCGCGTGGAACATCGACGCCGTCACGATCCTCGAGTGGTGCCGCGCTCACGGCGTGCGATACCTGAACACCTCGGTCGAGTTGTGGGACCCCTACGACGACATGGCGGCCACTCACCCGCTCGACCGCACTCTGTACGTGCGCCACCAGCAGATCAGAAAAATGATCGAACGCTGGGGTGACAACACCGGTGCCACCGCAGTGCTCGAACACGGTGCAAACCCGGGTCTCGTGAGCCATTTCGCACGCCAGGCACTGGAGGAGATCGCGCGCCGCATTCTCACCGAGGGTCGAGGCGGCGACCGCACCGCCGGGCTCGAGGCCGCCCTCGCAGACGGCGCGCACAACATGCTCGCGATGCTGACCGGCACCAAGGTGATCCACGTCGCCGAACGCGACACGCAGCTCACCAACGTGCCGAAGCGTGTGAACGAATTCGTGAACACCTGGAGCGTCGAAGGCTTCTACGAAGAAGGCATCGCACCGGCCGAACTCGGCTGGGGTACGCACGAAAAGACTCTGCCACCGCACGCGTACATGCACGCCGACGACGGCCCGTGCAACCAGATCGCGATCGCGACTCCCGGCATGGACACCTGGGTGCGTACCTGGGTACCGGCAGGAGAATCGCGCGGCATGGTCATTCGCCACGGCGAGGCCTACACGATGTGCAAGCACCTCACAGTGAAGAACCCAGACGGCACCGATCTCTACCGGCCGACTGTGCATTACGCCTACTGCCCGTCAGATTCGGCGATCGCGAGCGTGCACGAGTTGAAGATGCGCGACTGGAACATGCAACCAGACCAGCGCATCTTGAACGACGACATCACCACCGGACAGGACCAGCTCGGCGTGTTGCTGCTCGGCCACGACTTCGGTGGTTGGTGGACCGGGTCGCTCCTGTCGATCGACGAAGCACGCTCGGTGCTCGCCCACCAGAACGCAACCACGTTGCAGGTGGCGGCTTCGATCGCAGCCGCGGTGCGCTGGATGATCGCCGAACCCGCACGTGGTGTCTGCGTGCCCGACGACCTGCCGCACGAACAGATTCTCGAGTGGGCACGCCCGTACCTCGGCACCATGTTGTCGACGCCTGTCGACTGGGACCCGTTGCGCACCCGGCGCGACGTGTTCGACCAGTGGGCACCACACGCAGCCCTGCACGACCCGAGCGACCCGTGGCAGTTCGGGAACTTCCTCACGGTCTGAGCCGCATCGCTCCCCCGGGTTGCCATGCAGCCCGGGGGTGGCGAGTTCGCAGGTCGACAGATAAGGTGATGCCCGTGACGAACACCTCGAGCCTGCTTCTTCTTATGTGACGGCAGCCGCCGCATATCGCGCTGCCGAGCCTCCTGCCCACCGGACAGGGGGCTTTTTTGTTGCCCGAATCGCCGACACACACCACACCGACCGCCAGACCACACGAACCGACAAGTACAGGAGCCCACAATGCCTCCCCAGAACGTGACACCGAAGACCATGAACTACGCCAAGTACGCGCCGTTCATTCCCCTCGTCCTCACCGACCGGACATGGCCGAACAAGGTGATCGACACCGCGCCGCTGTGGTGTTCGGTCGACCTGCGCGACGGCAACCAGGCCCTCATCGACCCGATGGATCCCGACCGCAAGCGCCGCATGTTCGAGGCCCTGGTGAACATGGGGTTCAAAGAGATCGAGGTGGGGTTCCCCTCGGCGAGTCAGCCCGACTTCGACTTCGTGCGACAGTTGATCGACGACGACCTGGTGCCCGACGACGTGTGGATCCAGGTTCTGGTGCAGAGCCGACCAGAACTCATCGAGCGAACCTACGAGTGTCTGCGCGGTGCGCGACATGCGATCGTGCACTTCTACAACTCCACCAACCCGCTGCAGCGCGAGGTGGTGTTCGGACTCGACAAAGCAGGCATCAAGCAGATCGCCGTCGACGCGGCTCGCCTGTGCCTGGAACTCGAACCGATGCTCGAGGGCACCGAGGTGCGCTACGAATACTCGCCCGAGAGTTTCACGCTCACCGAACCCGAGTTCGCGATCGAAGTCTGCGAAGCGGTGATGGACGTCATCGAGCCGACACCCGAGCGTCCGCTCATCTTGAACCTGCCGGCCACCGTCGAGTGCTACACGCCGAACGTGTACGGCGACGTCATCGAATGGTTCGGACGCACGATCAAGAACCGCGACTCGGTGATCATCTCGCTGCACCCCCACAACGACCGCGGCTGTGCCGTGGCAGCGGCCGAGTTCGGCGTGATGGCAGGTGCCGACCGCGTGGAGGGAACGTTGTTCGGGAACGGCGAGCGCACCGGCAACGTCGATGTGGTCACGCTGGCGATGAACCTGTTCGCAAACGGTGTCGACCCGAAACTCGACATCTCAGACATCGACGCTCTGCGGCGCGTGGCCGAGTACTGCAACCGCCTGCCGGTGCACCCTCGCCACCCGTACGTGGGCGACCTCGTCTACACCGCATTCTCGGGCAGCCACCAAGACGCCATCAAGAAGGGTTTCGAGGCTCTCCCCCGCGACTACGACCAGTGGGGCGTGCCGTACCTGCCGATCGACCCGAAGCACGTCGGCCGCACCTACGAAGCCGTGATCAGGGTGAACAGCCAGTCGGGCAAGGGTGGGGTCGCCTACGTGATGAAGTCGGAGCACGGCTTCGATCTGCCACGTCGTCTGCAGATCGAATTCTCGAAGACCATCCAGCACATCACCGAAGACACCGGCACCGAGGTGAGCCCCTCGACCATCTGGCACGCCTTCACCAGTGAATACCTGCCCGAGGTGCCCCACATCAAGCTCTCGAGCCACGAACTGCGCAGCGACTCCGCGAGCGGCACCACGACGATCACCGCCCAGTTGGTGGTGGGTGGCACACCCACCACCATCACCGGCGAGGGAAACGGACCGATCGACGCATTTGTACACGCAGTACAAAGTGGTCTCGGCGGCGAGATCGACGTGGTCGACTACGCCGAGCACGCCATGGGTCAGGGCTCGGAGGCGACAGCAGTGGCATACGTCGAGACTGTCGACGGCGCGGGAAACGTGCGTTGGGGTGTGGGATGCGATCCGAACATCATCACTGCGTCGCTGCGTGCGGTGCTGGGCGCGTGGGAGCGTCAGCACAAGGATCTCTCGCCTGTGCTCGGCGAGTAGGTTTGACCGGGAACGAGATCTGCGAGAGAGAAACCTGAAGGAGTGACCATGAAGGTGAAAGTCGACTTCGACGTGTGCGCGAGCACAGGAGCCTGCACCCAGGTGGCCCCGGAGGTGTTCGAAGTGCGCTCCGACGGCTACCTCTACATCCTCATCGAGGAGCCGGGCGAAGAACTGCGCGACAAGGTCCAACAGGCCGCCGACATGTGCCCGACGGCTGCCATCACCATCGAAGACTGAGATGGGTTTCCTTTCTCTCCTGGCCGATCGCTGGGAGACATCAGGATCGTTGCTGTGTGTCGGGCTCGACCCCGACATGGACCGACTGCCACCGGCGGTTCGTGACCAGCCGGCGGCAATCGCGAAGTTCTGCATCGACATCGTCGATGCGACTGCTGACTACGCATGTGCGTTCAAGCCACAGATCGCCTACTTCGCTGCCATCGGAGCCGAGAGCCAGCTGGAGGCGGTGTGCGGGCACATTCGTGACCGCCACCCCACTGTCCCGATCATTCTCGATGCCAAACGAGGCGACATCGGCGACACGGCGAAGTTGTATGCGCGCGAAGCGTTCGAGCGCTACGGCGCGCACGCGGTGACTGTGAACCCCTACCTCGGCACCGACAGCCTCGAGCCATTCTTCGCATGGAGTGACCGCGGAGTGGTGGTGCTGTGCCGCACCTCGAACGCCGGCGGTGGCGAGTTCCAGGCGCTCTCGAGCGACGGTGCCGCTCTGTACGAGCACGTGGCACGACGCGCCGCCGACGACTGGTCGCGGCGCGGCGATGTCGCACTCGTGGTGGGCGCCACCTACCCGAGTGAACTGTCACGTGTGCGCGAGATCGTGGGAGACATGCCACTTCTCGTGCCGGGCGTCGGCGCACAAGGTGGCGACCCTGCCGAAGTGGTGCGCGCCGGCAAGAACTCGGCCGGCACCGGACTCGTCGTGAACTCGTCGCGGGCCATTCTCTATGCAGACGCGAACGACCACGTGGCAGGTGCCGCACGAGTCGCGCGCGAGACCCGCGACGCTCTGAACGCCGCTCGATAGTCAGCCGAGCGGCGACGTGAGTCAGGCGCGCAACGCGATGACTTCGATGATGCCGGGCTTTGCACGCAGGGCGTCGAGCACCGGCTCGGTGACTTCTGCCGTCGGCGAGATGACCATCAACGCGGTGCCGGGCGTCGATGCACGACCCACGTCCATATCGGCGATGTTCACGCCGTTGTCGCCGAGCAAGGTGCCGACGAGTCCGATCACGCCGGGGCGGTCGTCGTTTCGCACGACCAGCATGTGGTCACTCGGCGGCACGTCGGTGACATGGTCGTCGACCATCACGATGCGAGCCTGACGACGCGGGCCGACGACGGTGGCCGACATCGAGTGCGACCCGGCGCGCAGCGTCACGAGGTTCACCCAGTCGCTGTTGGCCGTCCCGCCGGCCACCTTCGACTCGGTCACTTTCACGCGCTGGGCTTCTGCCACCTGTGGTGCGTTCACATACGTCACCTGATCGGCCGAGCGCGCCGCGAAGAAGCCCTTCATGGCCGACAAGGTGAGAATGCGCGTGTCGTAACCGGCGATCTCGCCGCTCGCGATCACCTCGAGTTCGGTCACGTCACCCGCGGCAGACGAGAACAAGCGGCCGATTCGCTCGGCGAGCGGCAGGTACGGCTTGAGCGTCTCGTTTGCATCGGCCGCCGAGATGTTGACCGCATAGGGCACGAAGTCGCCGGCGAGTGCGAGCACGATCTGGTCGGCGATGTCGTCTCCGGCGCGATCCTGTGCCTCGCGGGTGCTCGCACCGAGGTGCGGTGTCACGACGACGCCGTCGAGACCGAACAACGGCGACTCGGTCGTCGGCTCTTTGTCGAACACGTCGAGGGCCGCACCTGCGATGACACCGTTCTTGATGGCATCGGCGAGCTCGGCTTCGTTCACGATTCCGCCACGCGCGACGTTCACGATGCGCAACGACGGCTTTGCCTTGGCGAGAAGCCTGGTGCCGATCAAGCCGACCGTCTCTTTGTTCTTCGGCAGGTGCACCGTGAGGAAATCGGCACGCTCGACGAGCGTGTCGAGATCGGCCAGTTCGATGTTCATTGCCCGTGCCCGCTCTTCTGAGACGAACGGGTCGTGGGCGACGATGCGCATACCGAAGGCGGCGGCGCGCTGGGCGACGAGTTTGCCGATGCGGCCGAGACCGACCACGCCGAGCACCTTGTCGAAGAGCTCCACACCCTCCCATCGGCTGCGTTCCCAACGACCCTGCACGAGAGCGGCATGTGCCTGGGGAATGTTGCGCGCGACGGCCAGCAGCATCGCCACGGTGTGCTCGGCCGCCGAGACGATGTTCGACTCGGGGGCGTTCGCCACCATCACGCCGCGACGTGTCGCCGACTCGACGTCGACGTTGTCGAGACCCACGCCGGCCCGGCCGACCACCACGAGCGAGTCGGCCGCGGCGAGCAGGGCGTCGTCGACCTGGGTGGCCGAGCGCACCACGAGGGCATGCGCACCCTTGATGGCAGAGCGCAGTTCGTCTGGCGAGAGCCCGGTGCGAACGTCCACCTCGTGACCGGCAGCGCGCATGCGCGCCAGCCCCCCGTCGGCAAGTTCTTCGGTGACCAGGATCCGCGACATAGGGGTCAATTCTCGCCTCCGGGGCCGTAGATTCCGACATTGATTGACAAAGTGTCAATCGACGGTCGATCACCCCGACACGACTCAGGAGCCATGCATGAGCCATCAATTCCTCTCCGACGAGTGGATCGAAGCGGCCCGTGACATACGGCGCAGATGGGAGGACCGGGTACCGGCCGTCGAGGTGCAGGTGCGCATCAACGTGGTGGCCACCAAGGTGCCGTTCGGCGACGGCACGGTGCACGCCCACATCGACTCGTCGTCGGGGCGGATCGAGATGGAACTCGGCGCTCTCGAGTCTGCGGATCTCACCGTGACCACCGACTACGAGACGGCCCGGCAATTGTTCGTGGCTCAAGACCCGGCCGCGAGCATGCAGGCCTTCATGTCGGGAAAGATCAAAGTGGAAGGCGACATCACGAAGTTGATGCTGATGCAGACGTCAGTCCCCCAGACCGACGATGCCCTGGCTGTCGCCGACGAGATCCGTCGCATCACCGCCTAGGCGGCGTTCACCATGTTGCGGCCGGTGGTCGCCTTCACCCGGAACGCGAGAACGGTCGCGAGAACGGCGGTCACCGCACCCGACATGAGCGCATACGCATAACTCTGCACGACACCAGACGACGCCGTCATTTCGTGGATCGAGATCATCACTGTCGACCCGAGCACGGCACCCATCTGACTGAGCAACTGCTGCATTGCGCCGGCGACCCCGATCGTGTCGTCGTCGACCGAGTTCGCCACCAGTGCACCGAGGGCCGGACCGGCAATGCCGTAACCCGCACCCGACAGGCCGAGCCCGAGCGCGATCACCCAACCGGGAGTCGAGTTGCTGGTGGTGCTCAGCATCACCATCGACGCCACGATGCCGAGCGACCCGATCACACCTGACACACGTTCACCGACGCGCATCGTGAAGAAGCTGCCGATCGGGGCCATGATCGCGAACGTGAGCGGTCGCGAGATGACGAGCCACCCGATCAAGGCCGGTGTCAGACCGAGCCCGATCTCGAGCATCTGTGGCACCACGATGAACCCACCCATGTAGGCGAAGTTCAACAACGCCTGGATGCTGATCGGCAAGATGATGTTCGGTGTTCGCAGCCACTGCAGCGGCATCAACGGCGCGTCAGCGACTCGCTCGACCCGCACGAAGAGCCACAGCGCGATCACCGCTGTCACGGACGCGAGCAGAATTCCCGGCGACGTCCAGCCCCACGAGTGACCTCTGTTGACCGCCATCATCACGAGGGTCGCGCCGACACCGAGCGTGACGGTGCCCTTGACGTCGAACTTCACTTCCGCCGAGCGCGACGTCTGGGGCAACAACCGCCATGCGAGGAACGTGGCGACGAGCATGAGCGGTGCCTGGATGATGAAGATCATCTGCCAACCGATCGACTGCACGAGCGGGCCGCCCATGACCACGCCGAGAACCGGTGCGCCGGCAGTGGTGAAACTCCAGAGCCCGAGCGGTCGCACACGTTCGTGCGGCTCGAAGAGTCGGTTGATGTAGGCCATCGCAGCCGGGCCGGTGGCCGCACCTGCGACCGCCGAGAGCAGACGGAACAGAACCATCGAGAACGCGTCCCACGCGAATGCTGTCGCCCCGGCGAAGAGACCCGCGAACAACAGACCCCATACGTAGACACGTTTGTGACCGTAGAGGTCGCCGATCTTTCCGTATGCCGGGCCGACCACCCCGAAGGCGAGCATCGGACCGGTGATCGACCAGTTGAGCACCGTCACCGAGGTGTTCAGGTCTTTCGAGATGGTCTCGAGCGACACCACCAGAACAGTGATGGTCGAACTCGTGGTGAACAAACCGGCGAGCACCACGATGAGGGTCGCCCACTTGCGGGTGAGGCCGACTTTGCGCGCGATGCGTCGCGGCACCATGAGGGTCCACGGCACCACCGACACTTCGTCGACACCCACCTGTTCGAGGGTGATCGACTCACGGCCGTGCTGGGACAGCTCTTTTTGTTGATCGTGTGACGGGGGGTTCATGGGGCGGTCTCTGACAGTACCGCCCTACTTGCCCAGGTTCGCGGCCATTCCCTTCATCGCTGCGGTGAGATCCGACACTTCCCAGCGTCCCTGCTGCTCGACCGTCTCGGCGCGCTCCCACGAACGGAAACGGGTCACTTCTCCGCCCTTGACGAAGAACGTCTCACCGTTGAATTCACATGCCTCAGATGCCAGGTAGCACACGAGCGGCGAGATGTTGGCCGGGTCCCACTCGTCGAATTGTGCCGCGTTCTCCGGCTCGGCGATGCGATCGCCGAGACCGGGCGTGGCAAGCGTGAGGCGTGTGCGTGCGGCCGGTGCGATGGAGTTGCTCTTCACGTTGTAGCGCGCGAGCTCTTTGCCGAGGATCTGGCCGAAGGTGGCGATGCCGCTCTTGGCGGCGCCGTAGTTCGACTGGCCGGGGTTGGAGAGCAGACCCGACGTCGACGACGTGTGCACGATGTTGCGCGGCTTGGTGGCTCCGGCCTTGTGTTGTTCGCGCCAGTAGGCAGCAGCCCAGCGCGACGGCGCGAAGTGTCCCTTCAAGTGCACGGTGATGACGGCGTCCCACTCGGCTTCGGTCATGTTCACCAGCACTCTGTCGCGCAGGATGCCGGCGTTGTTCACCAAGATGTCGAGATCGCCGAAGGCTTCGACAGCAGCGTTGATCATGCGCTGTGCGCCTTCCCAGTCGGCGACGTTGTCGTAGTTGGCGACCGCCTGGCCGCCCATGGCCGCGATCTCGTCGACGACCTGCTGTGCGGGAGTCGCATCCTCGCCAGTGCCGTCGTTTGCGCCACCGAGATCGTTCACGACGACCTTTGCACCCTCAGCGGCGAACAGCAACGCATGCTCGCGACCGATGCCGCGGCCTGCTCCGGTGATGATGGCGACGCGTCCGTCGAGTGCACCCATGACTGGTCCTTTCGTCACGCCCCACAACCCCCGGGGCGACCTCTGGAGAGCCCGGTCGGGCTCTGGCGGCGAGACTAGGGGAACTCGAGGTCGACGGTCTTACCGACGACCACCCGTTCGCGGTTGCGCACGATCTTGTCGTCGATCTTGGCCTGGCGCAGGCCCCTGTTGCGGTCTCCGGTGACTTTGCCGATGACCATTCCATAACGTTCGAGACGCTCCTTCACGACTGCGAAGGTCTTGCCGTAGATGTCGGGGATGAGCGTCGACTGCTGACCGGCCGAGACAGTGAGTGTCACGGTCTCGCCTCGAGCGATCTTTTCGCCCTTGGCGGGCAGCTGGACAGAGATCTTGTCGGCGGCGATCTCGGGGTGCGGCTTCTTCTCCGGTTCGACGACCGTCACCAGACCGAGTTCTGTCAACTTCGCCGTCGCTTCCTCGACGGTGAGCCCGGCGAGGTCAGGCACGTCGCGCAATGCCGGACCAGTCGAGACATTCAGTGCGACCGTGGTGCCCTTCACGACCGAGTCACCGGCCTTCAGAGTCGGTTGTTCGGGGATGCTCCACGAGATGACGGTGCCGACCGGCACGTTCTCGTCGGGGACGTCGGCAGGCGCGGCCTGCAGACCGAGTGCTGTGATCTTTGCAGTCGCATCGGCCGAGGCGAGCCCGGCGAACTCTTCGAGCACCGACAATGTCGGGCCTTCCGACACGATCATGGTGAGGGTGTCACGCTTTGCGAGATTCGCCCCCAACACCGGATCGGTGCGGATCACTTGACCAGCGGCGACTTCGTCGGAGCGTTCGAGAACAACGGTGACACCCCAGCCGAACTCAGAGACTTGGTTGCGTGCCTCGGCCTCGGTGAGTCCGACGAGCGCAGGCACCGGGTTCTTCGGGTTCAACACCGTGAACCACGCCGCCGTGCCGAGACCGGCAGCGAGAACGACGACACCGACGAGCACCACCAGACGTCGACGCCAACGCGGGCGCGGACGCTCGACAACTGCTGTGTCGTCTTCGGCGGCGAGCGCACGCAGTGTCTCTGGGTCGACCACGATCGGGCCAGATTCGTCGGAGCCGATGACGAGCGGTGCGCCGGTGATCGGACTCACCGGCTGCAACGGCGACACGATGGGACCACTCGCGTCGTCGCCGGGAATGTTCGGTGTCGTGCGAATGACGATCGGCCCGCTCGGTGCTTCGTTCTGGACCGGCTCGATGTCGCTCGGCAACGGACGCACGATCGGGTTCGACGGATCACTCGCGGTCACGTCTTCGTCGAACAGGCCCGTCCCGACGATGTCGATCGGCGTCGGTCGCGGCATCTTCGGGGCCGCCTCCACCAGCGCCTGACCGAACTCACGCGGCGAATAGCGCTCGGTTGCCGTCGGGCGTCCGGCGCGCTCGAGCAACTGGGCGAGTGCACCGAAGTCGGCGTTGACTGGGAACAACTTGCCCGCACGGTTGGCGAACACGGCCGCGGTCGAGTCGCCGTCGAGCGGCACCTGACCGGTCATGGCCTCAACCAGAACCAGGGCCAGCGAGTAGACATCAGACGAGACGGTGCGAGAGCCCCCCTCACCCAGTTCAGGGGCGCTGTAGCGGGCCTGGTCAAGCCCCAGGGACTCGAGCGACCTCAGTGGCGCCCCGAAACCCACCAGACGGACACGGCGGTCGAGGCCGAACACGAGCCGAGAGGGGCGGATGTCGCCGTGAATGAACCCCTGTTTGGCCGCCGCGTCGAGGGCCCGGCAGGCGTCGATTCCCACGATGAGGGCCTGGGAGGGGGTGAGACGGCGGTTGCGGTCGAGGAGGTCCTGGAGGGAGCCACCGGCCAGACGCTCGGTGACCACGAACACGTGACGCTCACCGTCGAGGGTGATCTCGCCGTGGTCGAGCACCGACTCGATACAGGGGTGACGAAGACTGGTCGCTGTCTCCATCTGTCGTTCGAACGCTTCGATGGCATCGGCCTGGGTGGTGGTACCGAGCGCTGTGTCGACCAGCACATCGAGTGGCGTGATGCGGACGGTGAGCGGTGACCCGCCGGTGATGTCGACTGCGTCGAACAACGTGGAGCCGGTCGCCTGAAGCCGAAAAGTTTCGACTTGGTAGCGACCAGCCAGGACAGTTCCCAGCAATGTCTCAGGCTCCCTCATGACCCGAAAAACCTATCGGCTGGCCCTCGCCGCGCGGAATCGGCCCTGAATCACGCGAGAATAAAGGCTGTGGCAGGGTCAGAAGTTCGCGAGGGTGGTCGCCGCCGCATCAACAAAGAGAATCTCATCGTGAGCGTGGTGGTAGCCGCCGGACTCACGTTGATCGGTCTCGGACTCAGCGTCGGCACCACCGGACGTGAAGCACAACGACTTCCCGATGCGATCGAACAGATCAGTCCCGGTCCGGGCGACACAGTGCTCGTGCAGAGTCAGGTGTTCGTCGATTTCATTCCCGGGTACGAAGCAACGTTGATCATCGACGGCATCGAACTCGAAACGACACGTCTCGACGAACTGTCGGGTGGCGGGCAGGCGTTGCGACCCGGTGCACAAGTCGAGATTCCACCGACTGCGATCTACGACCCGGGCAACTTCACGATCAGTTATCTGCCGCAGCGGGGTGGCGCGATCGAGTCGTTCGGCCAAGGAATGCACACCGCCACAGTGAGGTACTGGAAGATCGAGGACGGCCCGACCAAGGCCCGCTCGTTCTCCTGGGAATTCGAGACCAACTAGGCCGGTCGCGTCCGCCGATCAGGGCAATTCGCCAGTGGCGAGAAGGGTCTCGAACCCCGCCTCATCGAGCACCGGTATTCCGAGTTGTTCGGCTTTGGTGAGTTTGCTGGCGCCCGGTTCGGCACCGACCACCACCGCGAAGGTCTTTGCACTCACGCTGCCCGGGCTCTTGCCACCGCGTGCCTTGATCGCGGCTTCAGCGGCATCGCGTGAGTAGCTGGCGAGAGTACCGGTGACCACCACTGCCTTGCCGGCGAGCACGGGGGGAAGATCAGACACCTCGACGACACCGAAGGCGACTCCGGCGTCGCGCAACTTGTCGATGACGCGAGCGTTCGGCGGCGAAGAGAACCACGACACGATCGAATTGGCGATCACCGCACCGACTCCTTCCACGCCTGACAGAGAGTCGGCATCGGCAGAGGCGATGGCGTCGAGTGTTCCAAAATGTGACGACAACGACTCCGCCGCCGCAGGACCGAGATGTTTGATACCGAGCGCCGTCAACAACTTCGGAAGCGGACGCGACTTCGACGCGTCGATCGCGGCGAGCAGGTTCTGTGCGCTGACCTCTGCGAATCCCTCCAATGTCAGCAACTGCTCCATCGTGAGCATGTAGAGGTCGCCGGCATCCTGCACGAGACCGGCATCGGAGAGTGCGAACACTGTCTTTTCTCCGAGACCTTCGATGTCCATGCCGCCGCGCGACGCGAAATAGATGATGCGCTGGTCGCGCTGGTACGGACACGACGGTTCGACGCACCGAGTGTCGGCTTCGTCGTCGGGTTTCACCAACGTCGACGCGAGCGAACACGGACATGTCTCGGGGAACACCCACGGCTTCGTGCCCTTCGGTCGCTTGGCGAGAACGGGTCCGACGACCTCGGGGATCACGTCACCGGCTTTGCGCACCACCACCGTGTCACCGGGGCGCACGTCTTTGAGTGCCACTTGGTCGCGATTGTGGAGCGTCGCCATCGACACCGTCGACCCACCCACGAAGACAGGCTCGAGCACCGCGAACGGGGTCGCGCGACCGGTTCGCCCGATCGACACCTGGATGTCGCGCAACACGGTGGTCTTTTCTTCGGGCGGGAACTTGTAGGCGATCGCCCACCGCGGTGCTCGCGACGTGAACCCGAGCAACTCACGCTGTTTCAGGTCGTCGACCTTCACCACTGCGCCGTCGATTTCGTACCCGAGCGTGCCGCGTCGCTGCTGCCAGGAGTCGCAGAAGGCCGTGACCTCGTCGAGTGAGTCGACGACGGTGATCTCGGGGTTCACCGGAAAACCGAGCGACGACATCCACTCGAGCGTGTCGTGGTGACTGGCGAACTCCGGCCCTCCGACCACCTCGCCCAGTTGGTAGCACCAGATCGACAGGTCTCGCTGCGCAGTGACGGACGGGTCTTTCTGCCTGAGACTGCCGGCACCCGCGTTGCGCGGGTTCACCGGCACCGACAACGGCGCCCGACCGGCCGCGATGCGCTCCGAGTTCTCGCGCTCACGATCACTCTTGAACCGTTCGAACGCAGCCACCGACATGTAGATCTCGCCCCGCACCTCGAGCACCTCGGGAGCGGCGTCGAGAGTCTTCGGTAGCGATGCGATGGTGAGCACGTTCGCCGTCACGTCTTCACCGACGCGACCGTCGCCGCGGGTGGCTGCTCGCACCAGACGCCCCTGTTCGTAACGGATCGAGATCGCCAGTCCGTCGATCTTCAACTCACACACGAAACGAGGCGTGTCGCCGTCGAGCCCGCGCAACACCCGATCGCCCCAAGCGGTCAGTTCGTCGCCGTCCATGGCGTTGTCGAGGCTCGTCATCGGCACGGCGTGAACGACCGGCTCGAACGTGGTCATGACCGGAGCCGTGCCGATCTCGGCGAGCGGTGACCCGACCGCGAGTTCGGGGTGTGCCGCTTCGATGTCGCGCAGCTCGCGCACAAGTTCGTCGTACTCGGCGTCAGAAATTTCGGGTTCGTCGCGGGCGTAGTAGAGGTCGTTGTGACGCCTGATGGCCGCCTGCAACTCGGCTGCACGTGCGCTCGGCACTGCACCGTTCTTGGGGGAAGTGCGCCGTGCCATCGGCGACCAAACTACCCAAGGGGCGTGTCGGAGGAGCCGACTGCGAACCTCAGGAACCGAGCGTGAGACGTGATGCCGTCGACTGTTGCCGCACGCGCTCACCCACCTCGCCTGCGAGTGACATGACTCGGGTGGCGAGTGCCTCGGAGTGAGAGGCAAGGCCGCACTCGGGCGTGACGAAGCAGCGTTTGCGCAGTGCCAACGGGTCGACTCCGGCGCGCACGAGATCGCACATGGCATCCATCAAGTTGCGCCACGGACGCTCGACCGTGGTCGGTACCGGTCCGTCGGTGCGCACCGAACCCCACGCGATCCGTCCGCCGTGTTCGAGATGATCGGCGATGCGCAAGGCGGCGTCGACCATTGCTTCACGTGCGTCGTCGTCTGACGGAGACGGCACAGGCACCGACAACAAACCGGCACCGGTGGCGAGCAACGCTCTCCAGTCGGTACGTGCACAACAGTGCACACCGGCGATGTGGCCGGACTCGACGGCGGCGAGCGCACCAGAGACCGTGTCGACGATGTCGACTCCGTCGAGACCGGAACCGGGCTCGAGTGCCTCGGCGAACGACGGCTCGTCGAGCACGACGATCTGTGTGATGTCTCCGAAAGCGTCGGCGACAGCCGACTGCAGTGCCGACACGTGTGATCTCACCGCACGGAGCGCGAGCGGCAACGCAACGTTGCTCGACAACCCGGCACGCTCGAGCGCCAACGCCAACGTGACCGGTCCCACGAACTGCCACTTCACGTGTCTCAGCGTCGACGTGTCGCGCGACGCGACCGAGTCGAGGAAGGCGGCGAAACCACCGAAGGAATCGGCCGAGAGATCGGTGACCACCGGTGCATCGATGTCGAGCGCAGCGAGGTCGACCGAGATACCGCCGTAGTGACCGACCGAGACTCCCCTGATGCCGACCAGTGCCTGGGGCACCATGGCCTCGGAGGGAGAACGACGCGGAAGAGTCGGAATCGTCGGGATCTGCGTCGACGACCACGCGAACTCGACAGCGGCCGACAACGACCGATGGGGCAGGCTTCCGATGCCGAACGAGGCTCCCGGTCGCGTCTGTTGTGATGTGGTCTCGGCCATTGCGCCTCGGTCTCCCGCTGTCGTGACCATGCTCCCAGTACCGCTGCCTGTGCGACGAACCGGGGACTCGGCCACCGAAACGGGCAGGATTGAGAGATGAGCCGATCTCGACGCACGACACCGTGGGCGAAATGGGGCGTGTTCGCAGTGCTCGCCACGTCGTGGGTGTTGCTCGCCGTGCGAGCACCGTGGACGAGTGTCGGTGGGTTTTCTGACGCGACCGCTGTGGTTGCGGCCACGTGGGGCTGGGCCGGCTGGGTGGCAGTTGCAGCCGGCGCTCTCGTTCCCTCCCCGGCCTCGTTGACAGTGACGCGGATCATCACTCCGCTCGCGGTCATTTGTGCCGTCGCAGACGCCGATGTCGCGAGCGCTGCTGCTGCCGCTGTCGCGCTCGTCGCGACGATGTCGGGCACGTACTGCGATGCCATGGTGCAAGGCGGCGCATACGGCGACGAGACCCGTTTTTGTCTCCGCACACCCGTTCCACAACTCGCACCTGCCGCATTCGCCTGGGTGTTGCTGATCGGCACCTCGATCACCGGGTCGTTGCTGACTGCCGACGGCGTCATCGTTGCTGGACTACCTCTCGTCGTCGCAGGGTGTGTTCTCGCCTGGCTGGTGCCCGTTCGCCTGCACCGACTCTCCAGACGATGGCTCGTGCTGGTGCCGTCGGGGGTCGTGGTTCACGACCATGTGGTGCTCGGCGAGACAGTGATGGCGAAGCGACACGGCGTCGCACAGGTGACACTCGCGACCGGACCGGGAGACGCCTTCGATCTCACCGGCGGGACCGCCGGACCACGTCTCGACATCACACTTCGTAACGCCGAGAAAGTGATCGTGAGCGACGTGACAGCGCGCATGCTCGGCATCTCGGGCGCCGCACACGTGACGACGTTCGCTGTGGCACCGAAACGCATCGGCGCCGCCTACTCGGCGCTCAGCCGGTGACGATGCCGCCACCGAGAACGAACTCGTCGCCCTCGTCGTAGAACACCACCGTCTGACCGGTGGCTATGCGGCGCTGCGGCTTGGCCCACGTGAGCAGTGCCTCGTCGCCGTCGATGTCGACTCGTGCCGCGGCGCGTGCACCGTGCGCACTTCCCTGCACCAGGACCGTTCGGCCGTGGACATGCACCGAGTCGCTCTCGTGCGGCCAAGCGAGAGTGCCGATCCGCGTCGTCGAGACACGCAGACCTTCTTCACCCCCGACCACGACTCGTCGTGTGGGCACATCGACTGCCACCACGTAGCGCTTGTCGCCACCACCGAGTCCGAGCCCCCGTCGCTGACCGACGGTGACCAGCTCCACGGCGGGCACGGTGCCGACTTCGTTGCCCGACTCGTCGGTCACCGTCGCAGGGTGCATCTCCATGCGCCCGGAAAGAAACCCGGCTCGACCTTCGGTGGAGCCGATGAAACACACGTCTTGGCTGTCGGGCTTCGATGCCGTGCGTAGTCCGGCGTTCGCCGCCGCAGCGCGCACCTCGGCTTTGGTCATTGACCCCACCGGAAAGAGCACCGTCGACAGGTCGTTGCCCGCGAGCATGTGCACGACATAGCTCTGGTCTTTGTCGAAGTCGGCGCCGCGCCGCACGCGTGCCACGCCGTCACGCATCTCGATGCGCGCATGGTGACCGGTTGCGACCGCGTCGAACCCCAACACGCGGGCACGCTCGAGCAGCGCATCGAACTTGAGATGCCGGTTGCATTCGACGCACGGGTTCGGGGTGACACCGGCGACGTGCGCATCGACGTACGGTGCCACGACCGCCGCGTCGAACTGTTCCGAGAAGTTGAACACGAGGTGGTCGACACCCAGTTGCTGGGCCACACGTCGGGCATCGTCGACGTCTGACACCGAGCAGCACCCGGTGTCGCTCTCGCCGCCCCACAGTCGCATCGTCACGCCGGTCACCTCGTGGCCCTGGTCGCGCAACAACAGTGCCGCAACCGACGAGTCGACCCCGCCCGACATCGCGACCAACACCTTCACGACGAAGTTCCCGTCGAAGCACGTGCCGCGATCAGGCGCTCCGCGGCGGCGACCGTGGAGGCCACAGCACGGTCGATGTCGGCGCTGGTGGTGGAGTGACCGAGGCTGAAGCGCAGCGATCCGCGCACCGCGGCCCGCGGCAAGCCCATCGCATCCAACACGTGCGACGGCTCCATCGCCCCGCTCGCACACGCCGACGCCGCCGAGACACACACACCGTCACGATCCAACAGGTACAGCAACTCTTCGTTCTCGAGACCGACCATGCAGATGTGCGCGGTGCCCGCCACACACTCGGCACCGGCCACAGTGTCGACGGCAAGGTCGACCGCGGCGAGGATCTCTCGCTTCAATCGGTCGCGCAGTTCACCGACACGCATGCGATCACTCTCGCGGTCACGTGTCGTGACCGCAAGCGCCGCGGCTGTACCGACGATTCCTGCCACGTTGTGTGTTCCGCTGCGACGGTCGCGCTCTTGCCCCCCGCCCATGAGGAGCGGCTCGAGAGTCACCCCGTCGCGCACGGCCATCACACCGACACCTTTGGGCCCACCGAACTTGTGCGCCGACAGTGTGAGCACGTCGACGTGGTGCCACAGCGACTCGAGGTCGAGCCAACACGCCGCCTGCACGGCATCGGTGTGAAGCACTGCACGCGATGCTCGCTCGCGCACCAGTCGTGCGACTGCGGAGATGTCGTTCACCACGCCGGTCTCGTTGTTGACCGCCATCACCGACACGACGGTTACTTCGTCGTCGAGTGCGGTCGCGAGTGCGTCGAGATCGACACGCCCTTGTGCATCGACGCTCACGACGCGCCCGCCCACGTGTTCGACACAGTGCAGCACCGCGTGATGTTCCGTGGCCGGGCACACCGCCGCACCACCGTGGCGGCGCACCGACCCCAGCACGGCCGAATTCGCGCCTTCGGTGCCACCACTCGTGAAGACCACCTCGCCCGCTGTGCAGCCGATCGATTCAGCCACCTGGTCACGGGCCTCGTCGACCGCGACACGAGCGGCACGTGCGGCGCGGTGCGACCCCGACGGATTCGCCCATTCAGCAGTCAGATGGGGTTCCATGGCGGCCCTCGCCTCGGCACGCAGGGGCGACGTGGCGGCATGGTCGAGATAGGCAATGTCGCCGGTGCCGTTCACGCACTCAGGCTACCGACCACCCCGGTCCGAGGTCTCCAGACACGACCGCCGGTTGTGTGGGTTCGGCTCTCGTCGTGGTCAACTTGACGGCATGGGTGACCGCTCCCGCTTCGAGATGGACGGCTATGACGCACGGACCTACGGCGAGTCGTTCGCCGACATCTACGACGAGTGGTACGCCGACCTCGACGATGCCGACTTCGCCGCCGCGTCTCTTGCCGCCTGCCCGGCTCGACCGGCACGAGTGCTCGATCTCGGCACCGGCACCGGCCGCGTGCTGGTCCGCCATCGCGGGGCACGACCCGACGACGAGTTGGTCGGCATCGACACCTCGTCGGCCATGCTCGACCTCGCCCGCGCACGACCGGAACTCGCCGGTGCGACCTTCGTGGAAGGTGACTTCTCGGTGGCGATCCCCGACGGTCCCTTCGACGTGGTACTTGCCGGGTACAACACGTTGTTCAATCTCCCCGACGACACGGCCCTCACCTCGTGTCTCAGGCTCGTGCGAGACGTTCTCACCGCAGAGGGACACTTGGTGGTGGACTGCATCTCTCCCCCACTCGATGCCGGAGGCGACCACGTGGGCATCCGTACCCTGAATGCACACGAAGTGGTGTTGTCGGTGAGCCGTCACGAACCGTCCACCGGGCGTATCACCGGACAATTCGTGCAGTTCACCGAGACCGGCGGCGTGCGTCTGCGTCCGTGGTCGGTGCGGTACGTCTCACCCGAACGACTCGACGAGGTCGCCCTCTCGTGTGGTCTCGTGCTCGAGCATCGACTCGGCGACGGCCCCGGTGAGCCATGGGAGCCGTCGTCGGCTCGACATGTCAGCACGTACCGCCCGGCGTGACCTGTGGCCTCCGCCCAGTCCGGGCTTCCGGCTCGTATCCTCTGAGTCAGTGAGTCAACTCCGCCTCAACCTCCTGAACGGCCGGTGGGTCACCGTGGTGCCCGACCGCGCAAAGCGCACCACCGATTTCGCACCGCGTGCCACGCAGGTCGAAGCCGAACCCGGCACCGAGTGCCCGTTCTGCCCTGGCGCATCACGCGAAGATTCTCCGTTGCACGTGAAACTCGATTCGTCGGGACAGTGGCGCATGAGGGTCATTCCGAACCGCTACCCCGCCTTCGAAGGTGACGGCCCGCTCGCGGTGCGCAACCTCGGACCGGTGCACGTGATGGCCGAGGGATCAGGAACGCACGAAGTCTTCGTGTTCACACCGAACCACGAGACCCGACTCGACCAGTTCACCGACGAGGTGATCGCCGATCTCATGTCGACTCTTCGCAGCCGATTCCTGACACACGCCGCGACACCGAACATCCGCTACACGCAGGCGATCGTGAACCACGGCCGCGAGGCTGGCGCGTCGCTGTCGCACCCGCACGGCCAGTTGCTCGGACTTCCCTTCGTGCCGGGCGAGATCCTGGAAGAAGAGCGCGCGTTCGAACGCTTCAAGGGCGGGTGCATCGTGTGCACCACCGCCGAAGCCGAATCTGCCGGCGAGAGGTTCGTGCTCGACAACGAACATGCCGTCGTGGTGTGTCCTTTCTGGTCGTCGAGCCCCTACGAACTGCTGATCATGCCGAAGCGCCACGACCAGCACCTCACCGACGCCACCGACGCCGCCCTCACCGGAGTCGGCATCGCGATCCGTGACGCACTCGCACATCTCGTCAAGACACTCGGCGACATCGCCTTCAACCTGGTGTTCCACACAGCTCCGTCACACCATGCCGGCATGTACCACTGGCACGTGCACCTGTGGCCGAAGCTCACCACCACCGCGGGCTTCGAACGCGGCACCGGGGTCATGATCAACATCGTCGCCCCCGAGCGCGCCGCTGCCGAGTTGCGCGCGGTGTCGCAGACTGTGTCCTGAGTCCACTGTGAGCCGCATCACCGTCTCGATCGACCTCGACGCACCCGTTGCGCGCGTGTGGGAGATCGTCGAACCTGTCGAGCGCCACGTCGACTGGATGGCCGACGCGGTCGCGATCCGCTTCAAGGGCGTCCAGACACGCGGTGTCGGCACCGAGTTCTTCTGCGACACCAAGGTCGGCCCGATCAAGCTCGTCGACCAGATGACGATCACTGCGTGGGAACCAGAGCGCACGATGGGTGTGCGCCACACCGGCGTGGTGACCGGCACGGGCGAGTTCACGCTCGAGCCGCTCGGCACCGGCCGCACCCGGTTCACGTGGTCGGAGCAGTTGATCTTCCCCTGGTGGCTCGGTGGGCCACTCGGGGCGTTGGTGGGCGGTCAGATCGTGATGAAGGCGATCTGGCGACGCAATCTGCGCGCACTCAAGCGCATCGTCGAAGCCGCCTGACACTCACACGAGGGCGCGCAGCGCCGCCGTCGATCCGACGCCGAGCACGATCACCACTATGAAGGGCAGTCGCCGCCACGTGGCCACGACTGCGACCGCGAGACCGAGTGCACGTTCGTCGAGCACGATCTCCCGACCGGTGGTGAAGGTGTCCTTGGTGATCAACCCGGCGAGCAGTGCAGCCGGAATCAGCAAGAGACACCGCTGCAGAGCCGGCGCCATGGTGCGTTGACCGATCAACACGGCACCGAGGAACTTGAGCGCGAACGCGGCCCCCGACAACCCGAGAACGAGCCCCCAGGTCATGGCGCACCGTCCGATTTCTGAACCGCTGCGGCATCGGGCATCTCGCTCTCGACGGGGCGCAACCCGAACAACATGCCGAGCGATGCAACCAAGATGGGCAACCCGATCGGCAGGAACGGCGCGAGTGCCACGGTGACGACGCCGCCGAAGAGTGCCGCCCGCCGTCCGGCCGACGTGCGCAGCTGCGGTGCGACCATGGCGGTGAACATCACCGGAAACGCCGCGTCGAGTCCGAACGTCTCGGGGTCGATGCTCCCGCCGGCGAGCGCACCCACGAGAGTGCCGAGATTCCACGCCCCGTAGAGAATGGGAGCAGACACCCAGAACGCCACGCGACGGGCGTCGCTGCCACGCTCCGCCGACACGAGTGCGGTGGTCTCGTCGATCACCCACTGCGCACCGATGATGCGCGTGACCCAACGTCCCTCGACCTCGCGCGCGAGCGCCAGCCCGTAGACAGTGTTGCGTGCCGCGAGCAACACTGCGCCGCCCATCGCGCTCGCCGCACTGCCACCGGAGGCGATCACCGACACCGCCGACATCTGCGATGCACCGGTGAACGCGAGTAGCGACAGAGCACAGGCTTGCGCCACGCTCGCCCCGGCCGAGACCGCGAGCACGCCGAACGACGCACCGAACACCACGAAGGCGACCGCAATCACCAGCGACGCACGCGCGACGCGCGGCGCCTCGGGGGCGGTGAAAGGGTTCGCCACGTCTACTGGCCGGTGAACGTTGCTTTGCCCGGGCCACTCTCGCGGAAACTGGCGACACCGATCTGGCTGTCGTCGGTGCCGAAGACCTCCACGAAGGCGTCGATTTCGCCGCGCAGGCCTGAGGCAAGGTCCGTCTCGATGCCGGCGTCGACGACGCGCTTCACGAGATGCTGTGCGACGCGCGGTCCGCGCGCGACCTCGGCTGCGAGCTCCAGTGCACGGTCGAGCAACGTGTCGTGGTCCACGACTTCGTCGGCGAGCCCGATCGACTTGGCTTCGTCGGCACGCACCTGGCGTCCCGTCACCATCAACTCTTTGGCACGACTGACCCCGACCGTGCGCGGGAGACGCTGCGTGCCGCCACCGCCGGGGATGATCCCGAGCAGGATCTCTGGCTGGCCGAACACTGCCTTGTCGGAGGCGATGCGGTAGTCGCACGCGAGCGCGAGTTCGCACCCGCCGCCGAGGGCATACCCCGAGACCGCCGCGATCACGAACGAAGGAATCGCAGCCACCGCATCGAGGGTGCCGTGGAATGCAGCCGCAATGTCGCGCGCCTCGGCTTGGCCGCCAAACTCGGAGATGTCGGCGCCGGCGGCAAAGATCCGCTCGCCACCCCAGATCACCACCGCGCCGGCCGGGTTCTGCGTGAGGTCGTCGGCGATCGCACGCAGGCGCGCAAGCAGTGCTCGCGACAGTGCGTTCACCTTCGGCGAGTTGAGCCGCACGAGCGCGACTCCGTCGTCGCGGCGCTCGAGCACCACCAGGTCGTCGCTCATGCTCCCACTCCCTTCAACATTTCGTCGGCCGCCGACCACGGATCGAGCGCACGGGCGAGAACGCGCCCCTGCAGGTCGTCCCAGCGTTCACCGGTGCAGATCTCGCGGGCGCGCATCTCGAGTCGACGCGCGACGATCTCGCGCAGTTCCTCGCGCAGCCGGTGTTCGCGACGGTGCACCAGTTCACCCGAATCGGTGATCGTACGACGGTGCAACTCGACCGCGTCCCACAATTCGGCGACCCCTTCGCCACTGGTGCCCACGGTCGCGATGATCGGCGGAGTCCACGCATCGTGTGCGATGTCGGAAAGTTCCAGCATCTGTTCGATGTCGCGTCGTGTCTCGTCGGCACCCTTGCGGTCGGCCTTGTTGATGACGAAGATGTCGGCGATCTCCATGAGACCGGCCTTGTTCGCCTGCACCGAGTCGCCCCACCCCGGGTTCAACACCACGACCGTGGTGTCGGCCTTGCCCGCAATCTCGACTTCCACCTGACCGACACCGACCGTCTCGACGATGATCCACCCTTTGCCCACGGCGTCGAGCATGCGAATCGCTTCCGGCGTGGCGAGCGAGAGACCACCCAGGTGTCCGCGCGTGGCCATCGAACGAATGAAGACACCGGGGTCGGTGGCGTGGTCTTGCATGCGCACCCGGTCACCGAGAATGGCGCCGCCGGTGAAGGGTGACGAAGGGTCGATGGCGAGCACCGCGACTTCGAGCTCGCGCGAGCGAAGATGGCGAATGACAGCGCTCGTGAGAGTGCTCTTGCCGGCCCCCGGTGCGCCGGTGATCCCGACCGTGTAGCCGTTGCCGCCGCGCGTGTAGGCGAGGCGGCCCATTTCTCGTGCGGTCGCCTCTCCACGTTCGAGCAACGACAACGAACGGGCCAGTGCCGCGCGGTCACCCGCGC
The DNA here is from genome assembly GCA_964416135.1 of uncultured Bifidobacterium sp. Taxonomy (GTDB): domain Bacteria; phylum Actinomycetota; class Acidimicrobiia; order Acidimicrobiales; family Ilumatobacteraceae; genus UBA2093. The sequence continues at coordinate 242,736 of CAYQCU010000001.1, read as the reverse complement.
ATGCCGCCTCGAACAGCGCGGCCGGTTCGACGGTGCGGCGGGCCACTCAGGCGACCTGAACGACCTCGGTGACGCCGTCGATGCGGTCCTTCATGATCCGCTCGATGCCCGCCTTCATCGTCTGGTCAGACGCCGGGCAGGTGGTGCACGCACCAACGAGTTCCACACTCACGACCCCGGTCGACTCGTCGACGTCGCGCAACACGATGTCTCCGCCGTCGGCCTGGAGCGCCGGCCTGATCACTTCGATTGTCTCTTCCACCTGTTGGCGCATCGACATGTAGGGGTCCTCCGGGTCGCCCTCAACGATACCGACCGGCCACCGCCCCGGGTCACCCCGTACGCTTGGAGCCGTGGCGACAGACTTTCTCGCGGTCGTAGCCCACCAGGGCGGCTGGGACGAATTCTTGTTCGCAGCCGGTCCCATCGCGCTCATCGGTGGCTTGCTGTGGCTCGCCAACAAACGTGCCACTGCACTCGGGTCGACGCGCGACACCGTCGACTCAGACAGCCTCGACCGAGACACGGGTGGCGAAACCCACGAGAGCGCTAGCGGCGAGACTCGCGACTGACGGCTGCGCCGAGACCGGCCAGCCTGCCGACGAGGTCGTCGTAGCCACGGTCGATGTGATCGATCGCTGACACCTCGGTCATTCCCGACGCGGCAAGTCCCGCGACCACGAGCGCCGCACCAGCCCTGATGTCCGGGGCAGTCACGTGTGCGCCAGTGAGATGGCCGACACCGCGAACCACGGCATGATGACCGTCGATGGTGATGTCGGCACCGAGTTTGCGCAGCTCTTCGACGTACCGGAAACGACCGGGATACAGGTTCTCGGTGACGATGCCGGTGCCGTCGGCGACCGAGAGCATCGCCACCACGAGCGGCTTGTAGTCGGTCGCAACGCCAGGGTACGGAAGCGTCGCCACGTCGACCGGGCGCAACCGTGAGTCGCACGATGCGACGAGACCTGAGTCGTCGGCGGAGATCTCGACACCCATGTCGGCGAACCGCGGCAGCATCATGCCGAAGTGCGCGGCGTTGGCACGTTCGACACGCACCTCGCCGCCGCACATCGCGACAGCCGCCACGTACGTGGCCGCCTGCACACGGTCGGTGACGACGTCGTGCGTCACGGCCTGCAGCGACGTCGAGTCGACACCGCGCACGGTGATCGTCGATGTTCCTTCGCCGTCGATGCGCGCACCCATCTTCTGGAGCATCTGACACAGGTCGACGATCTCGGGCTCACGCGCCGCGTTCGCAATGGTCGTGGTGCCGTCTGCCAGGACCGCGGCCACCACCGTGTTCTCGGTGGCACCGACACTCGGGAAGTCGAAGGTGATGTCTGCACCCCGCAGGCGCGCGCAACTGCCCACCACCGCACCGGGCGTGATCTCGAACTCGGCTCCCATCGCCTCGAGTGCGCGCAGGTGCATGTCGATCGGCCGGGCACCGAAGTCGTCGCCGCCGGGCAGTCCGATCTCGACACGGCCGAAACGCGCGAGCAGCGGACCCACCACGTTGACCGAGGCCCTGATCCGATCGGCCAACTCGAACGGCGCGACCGGGGTGATGGCACCGGGGTTGTCGATGACGAGGCGCTGACCTGTCTCGCCCGCTGCCGGTGATTCGCGACGAATCGACAGTCCGAGGACACCCAACAGGTCGGCCATCATCTCGACGTCGGTGATGACCGGTGCATTCGTGAGCACGTGACGACCGTCGGCGAGCAGGGTCGCTGCCATCAACTTCAGTACCGAGTTCTTCGCTCCCGGCACGGTGACGGCTCCCGACAGCGGCCCGCTGCGTGCACACACGATCACGTCTTCTGGTTCATGCCCGACGGACGCATCGAACGAGGCCTCAGACATGGCTCTCAGTATGCTCCCGAAGTGGCCTCCGTCGACGGGATGATCTCTCCCGCACCGAAAGACGCCAACCCCCGCTGGTGGAGATCGAGCGACCCTCTGACCCCACGACAGCGAACCGTCATCGTTCTCCTCGGGCTCGGGTCGATGGCATCGGCGTTCATCAACACGCTCTTCACCCAGACCGTGGCGTACGCCGCTGACGAATTCGGTGTGGGCAACACCGGCCAGGGAATCGGCGCGGCTGTGGTACGCGCCGGCATCGTGATCTCGCTGCCGATCGTCGCACTCGCTGACCGCCGCGGACGACGGCCCATGATCGTGGCGACAGCGTGGGCCGCTCCGTTCTTTTCGGCGCTCGGGGCACTCTCGCCGAACTTCCCCACGCTCGTTGCGACACAGGCGATCGGTCGACCGCTCGGCCTCACACTCGACATCTTGCTCGCCGTGGTCACACTCGAAGAGATGCCCGCGAACTCGCGCGCCTACGCAACGGGACTGCTCGCCATCTTGAGCGGCGCAGGTGCCGGTGTCGCAGTCGCGTCACTGCCGCTCGCCGATCTCGGCGTCTCGGGGTGGCGTTGGGTGTACGTGGTGTCGCTCGTGTGGTTGTTGGCGGCGGCCGCCATCACCGCACGACTGCCCGAGTCGGAACGTTTCGTTCGTGCTTCGGCACGACCCGAGCGTCGCCGCTTCGGGGCCGCCGAGCGTCGTCATCTCGCCGACATCTGCACCGTGGTGTTCCTCTCGAACGTGTTCGTGGCGACCGCATCGATCTTCCAGAATCGTTACCTCAAAGAAGACCGTGGTTTCTCGGCGTTGCTCGTCGCGGTGTTCACCACCGTCACCTCGGCCCCGGCGATGATCGGCCTCGTCGCCGGTGGACGCATCGCCGACGAACGCGGACGACGATTGGTGGGGGCATCGCTCGTGCCGATCGGGTCGACGTTGTTCGCACTGTCGTTCGTGTTCTCCGGACCTGCCATGTGGACGAGTGCGATCGTCGGCTCGGTCGCACTCGGCGCCTCGTTCCCCGCGCTGGCCGTGTACCGAGGCGAACTGTTCCCCACCGACGTGCGAAGTCTCGCAGGTGGCCTGATCATGACGTCGTCGCTCGTGGGCGGCATCATCGGCCTCGTGGTCGGAGGGTTCGCGGTCGACTCGGGCGCCTCGTACGGCCGGGTCATGTTGATCGCACTCGTGGGCCCGGTGATCGCGTCGCTGCTCGTGTGGTTCCGCTATCCGGAAACCGCCCACCGCGACATCGACGACATCAGCGCAGCGCCGACACCCAGCGGTTGACGATCTCGGCCACGTCTGCGTCGGCTCGGGCGAGATCGTGTCGTTTGCCGTCGAGGAAGACGAAGTCGACCGGCGCAGTCACGACGGAGAAGGCTTCGCGCAGGTCGTCGGGCGAGCCGAATTCGTCTCGTGTGCCACTCACGCACAGCACCGGGCACGTGATGCGGGGCAGGTGCGCCGTGCGCGGCACGGCATCGGCTTTGCGCGGCGGTTTCAACGGGTAGGCGATCAACACCACGCCTGCCACCTGCAGCGGGTCGTTCTCGTCGGCGACCGCCATCGAACACATGCGTCCCCCCATCGAACGCCCACCGATCACGAGTGACGTCGTCGGCAACGAAAGCGCATCGGCGAACGCGCGCACCTCGGTGCGCACCGCATCGACGAGAACCGGAGCACGATCAGGTGCCCGGCGACCGGCTCGACGATAGGGAAAGTCGATTCGGGCGACCGGCACTTCCGAGCCGCACTCGACCGCCACGAGCGACGGATGATCAGCCGAGGTTCCCGCACCCGGAAAGAGCACGAGACCGCTCGCCGTCACGACGACTCCAGCAACACCCGTCGTGCTTCGGTGATGTCGGACATGACCTTGGCCGCCTTCGTCCGGTCACCGCCGTGGTCGGGGTGCGCACGGCGCATGCTCTCTCGGTAGCGAGCCATCACCTCTCTTTTCGAGGGCTTCACCGTTCCCCCGGGGAAACCGAGGATGTCGAGTGCCCAGGCGCGCGGGTCGGCCAGTGCCGACACCGACGATGCGCTGGTACCAGCGAGATGCGCGATGAACGACGCGCCGAGTGGTCCGCGCCAGGTGAGTGCGCGACGCATCATGGGAACGAGAGCCCTGCGCAGATTCGGCTCCAGCCGCTCGAGTGCATACATCGCGCCGAGCACCTGCTGGAGGCCGGTTCCGTTGGCGGTGAAATCGAACTGCACCGAATCGCCCTCTCCCATCAGTCGGTGCACACTGTGTGTGAGACCGTGACGGTCGACCTGGTAGCGATGACGGAGTCGTGGCTGCACCACGCGAGCACCGCGCTCGATCTCGGCGAGCAGGCGTTGGAGATCGACGTGCACATCGTCGTCGACATCGGGCATGTGGGCAGACAACACCCCGCCGAGCAACACCCCGCCGAAGCCGGGGGCCGGGTCGACCGGCAACACCAGGTGCCCGAGTGCGAGCCGCCGGGTGGGCGCAATGGGCCTCGAGTGGAAGATCTCCAACTCCGCCAGCAGCATGAACAGAGACGCTATCCAGGCACCAGGAGACGCACCCCAGTCGCACGGCGAGGCACCCGGAGATCTCTGACACACCCCCCTGACAGGGTCATTGGTGCATCACGAGTGTCGCGGGCAACCGCGGCCAGCAACCGAGCCAGACCGGCCGCGGTGCTTGCGCTCGTGGCGTGGGGTGTCCCTTTCCGCCCCACGCCGCGAGCGGATGCGACGGCTGCTACGGCCGTACAAGCGAACGGTCGGCACGAACGACACGTTGTGTCAGAAAGTCACCGACCATGCCGACCTCCCGTCCCGGAACACCGTCCAGCCGACTCACTCCCGAACAGATCGAGGAGCGTTTCGCATTCCATGCCACCCGTGCAGACATCGACCGTGTGCTGCACTACACCCACTGGATTCCGCGCTCGCGTGGCTTCACCGACGCGTTCCTGCGCGAGACATGGCCGGGTTGGAGCCTCGAGAAACTGATCCGCGTGTTCGACGCGGCTCGCATCAGACGACAGCCCTCCTCGACCCGACCGAGCGCGCCGCACGGCGGGTACTGCCACTGGAAAGTGAAGGAACTGCACTTCAACGGGCGCCACGACTTCCACGTGGAATGGAACGATCTCACCGCCGACGATCGCATCTTCCACGCCCAGCGCACTGAGACGTCCGGGCCGCGCATCTCGTCGTGGTTCATCGCGCGCCCGATCGTCGACGACGCGTCACCTGCCGAGCGCGCGGTGGATCTCGACCAGTTCAACGGCTGAGCACGCCGGCGAGGAACGCCTCGGTCAATTCGAACTCCCGACGCACCGACTCGGGTGCCCGGAACCCGTGACCCTCGCCCACCATCACCTCGAGGTGCACCGTGCCCCCGTGGGTGGCGAGAGCGTCGCGCAGGCGCTCGGAGTGGACGAGCGGCACCGACAGGTCTGCATCGCCGTGGAACAACAGGACGGGCACCCGTGCGATGGCATCGGCCATCGCGAGCGGTGACCGCGCCCCGAGTGTCGCATCGTCGGGGTCGGACGTGCCGAACAACATCGGCATGTAATGACCCTCGAACGGGTCGTCGTGGCGCAGCATCTCGGCAAGATCGACCACCGGATAGCTGGCGACCACGCCTGCCACTGTGCCGGCGCCCCGCGCGGCGACGCCGAGTGCGGTGAGACCACCTGCACTGCCACCCATCATCACCGTCGTGCGGGGCTCGAAACCGAGGGTCTGCAGATTGTCGATGACGGCGATCGTGTCGGTGACGTCGACCTCGCCCCAGCGGCCGTGCAGCGCCTCGCGAAAGACACGACCATGACCGGTGGTGCCACGATGATCAGGCACCGCCACCGTCCAGCCGCGCGACATCCACGCCACGAGTCGCGCACGGAACGTGACCTGCCACTGGTCGATCGGCCCGCCATGCACCCACACGATGAGACCTCCGTGCGGGTTCGTCGGCTCGTGCAGTCGGTACGGCACCGCGACGCCGTCAGCGGCGACGGCACGGTGCACACTCGGTTCGGTGAGATCTGCGTCGTGGTCGGTCGTCCACCGACGATCAGCAGGTGTACACACAATGGTGCGCACAGGCGACGAGATGTCGGTGATGCGATACGCCACCAACTGCTGCGGCGTCCGCGCACCGCTCCGCACAGCCGCGACGAGGTCACCTTCCCACGACACACACCCGTGGACGCCGCGTGCGACCTGCACTGCGTCTCCACCGTCGACAGAGCGGACCCACAACGACCCGAACCCGTCGTCGTTGCGTGCGATCACCACGTGTCGCCCGTCAGGGCTCGGACACCAGGTTCGCTGACCTGGCCCCCACACCGGGCCGGCATGTTCGTGATCGTCGGCGATGCGGGTGGTCGTACCGTCGCGGTGGTGCACCACAACGTTCCACCAGCCGTTCGCATCGTCGATCCACCCGGCCAGTCGACCGTCGTGTCCGCGGCGAGGTTGTTGCACCGACACACCGGCACGGGCCACGTCGGGTTGGAGGCGACTCGTGGTCCACGACATCTCGGGTCGGTCCCACGCGAGCGAGACCCCGCCTGCGACACCGGCTGGATCCATTGCGAAATCGCTCGCATCGTGGAACACCCAGGTCTCGAGTGTCTCGGTGTCGAGTCCGATCACCTCATGCCAGTCGGCGACAACATGAAGTTCGCGACCGTTTGCGGTGAACTCGGGTGTCGACCACGTGCGGGAGGCATCGAAGGGCAACATCTCGACACCGCCGACGGCGTCGCCGTCGACACTGACGACTGCGACTCCCCCGCCGCGCAGAACGACAGCAAGCGACGACCCCGACGGATGCCACACGTGTGCACCACCCGACAATCCGCGACCGGCAGACGGTTCGGGCTCGACGAGCAGGTCGACCGCGTCACCGGTCGCGACGTTCCACATGCGCAGCACGTTGTGCGCACCCGTCTCGGTCGACACGGTTTCCACAGCCGACACCCACGCGCCACCCGGCCGCACCCGGGCATCGGTCACATCGCCCACCGCAAGCATCAGATCGACAGGAACGGCAGGCACGCCGCGACGCTAGCCACCGCACTACCGTTGTTCCCATGACCGAACGCCCCGACAGGAACCTCGCTCTCGAACTCGTCCGCACCACCGAAGCAGCCGCCATGGCCGCCTCGCGCTGGGTGGGCAGAGGCGACAAGAACGGCGCAGACGGAGCCGCCGTCGACGCGATGCGCACGGTGCTCTCGAGCGTGCCGATGAGCGGTCTCGTGGTGATCGGCGAAGGCGAAAAAGACGATGCCCCCATGCTCTTCAACGGCGAGGTGGTGGGCGACGGCAGCATGCCCGAGACCGACGTGGCGGTCGACCCGATCGACGGCACCACCCTCACGTCGCTCGGCCGCGGCAACGCACTCTCGGTGATCGCGGTCTCGGAGCGTGGTTCCATGTTCGACCCGGGACCGTGCTTCTACATGGAAAAGATCGCCGTCGGCCCGGCCGCTGCGGGTTCGATCGACGTGACCGCGACCCCCACCCAGAACCTGAAGTGGATCGCCAAGGCCAAGGGCGAGGCAGTACGCGACCTCACGGTGATGATCCTCGACCGTCCCCGCCACGAAGAATTGATCCGCGAGGTGCGCGAGACGGGTGCTCGCATCAAGTTGATCTCTGACGGCGACATCTTCGGCGCCATCGCCACGTGTTGGCCGGAAGCCGGAGTCGATGTGCTGTTCGGCATCGGCGGCACCCCCGAAGGTGTCGTTGCGGCCGCTGCGTTGAAGTGCATGGGTGGCGAGATCCAGGGCCGTCTGTGGCCGCGCACCGACGAGGAGCGAGACGCAGCCATCGCACAGGGGTGCGATCTCTCGCAGGTCCTCACGACCGATGACCTCGTGAAGGGTGACAACTGCTTCTTTGCCGCCACCGGCATCACCGACGGCGAGTTGCTGAAGGGCGTGCGCTACGAGCCGGGCCTCGTGCACACCCAGAGCCTCGTGATGCGCTCACGCAGCGGCACGGTGCGTCTCATCGACGCGCAGCACCGGCTCGACAAGATCGGCCAGTTCTCCGCGATCGAGTACTGATCAGGCGCCGGAGACGGCGCACGACGACGAGTTGACGAGACGGGCGCGAAGTGCCAATGCGAGAGCGATGATGCCGAACGCCGCCAGGTACGGCTGCACCGGCTCGAAGTAGTTCACCGCACCCGTCGTTCCGAGCGCCAGAAGCACCAGCTTGTTGCACACCGGGCAACCGACCGCGAAATACGCGAGCACTCCGCCGACCGTTCCCGATTTCGCCGAGCGGTCGAACGAGTCGGCGTTCACGTACGTTCCGAGCAACAGCCCGGACAGCACCGCGGTCACCGCCAACACGGGCATCGCCCACGGCGTCTCGTCGATCTCACGACCGAAGATCGGGTTGTCGATGACGTCGGTCGGCACACCGATGACGAGAAACGCCGCGAGAGCACCGGCGATCGCGGTGAACCAGTTCTTCGTGCTCCACAGGCGCAGAGCAGCGAGGGGCCTCATCGTGCACTCCTGACGGGCAATGCCGTCTGGTCGGCCCTAGTGGGCGGCGTCGAGACCACCGGTGGCGGCCAGGCGCGCATGGGCACGGCGCAGGTCGGCTTCGACTTCGGCGGAGTGCTCGCTGCGCATCTGCTCCTCGGCACGTGCCTTGGCCGCCTTGGCGCGAACCACGTCGATGTCTTCGGCCAACTCGGCCGTGTCAGACAGGATCGTCACGTGGTCGGCCCCGACTTCCACGAAGCCACGGTGCACGGCGAGATCTTGCACCTTGCCGTCAGAGAGATAGATGCGGGTGTGGCTCTCGGTGAGTGAACCGAGGAACGCCGCATGTCCGGGGAGGAACGCGATCTCTCCTCCGCCGGCCGTGCGGGTGATGACCTGAGTCGCCTCGCCCGAGAAGAGGACCTTCTCCGGCGAGACCACCTCGACGCGCATCGTTCCGCTCGACTCGGCCATCAGCCCTCCTGCAGTGCCTTCGCCTTGGCGAGCACCTGCTCGACCGAGCCGACGTTCAAGAACGCCTGCTCGGGCACCTCGTCGAGCTCACCGTTGATGAGCGCCTCGAACGACTCGACGGTCTCGTTGACCGGCACGTACTCGCCCTTGACGCCGGTGAAGACCTCGGCGACGTAGAACGGCTGCGACAAGAACCGCTGCACCTTGCGCGCACGGGCCACGATGAGACGGTCTTCTTCGGAGAGTTCGTCGAGACCGAGAATCGCGATGATGTCCTGCAGTTCCTTGTAGCGCTGGAGGATCTCCTGCACGCGACGTGCCACGGCGTAGTGACGGTCGCCCACGACTTCCGGCGTGAGGATCGTCGACGTCGAGGCCAGTGGGTCGACCGCCGGGTAGATGCCGAGCGACGCGATCTGGCGCGAGAGCTCCGTGGTTGCGTCCAAGAAGGTGAACGTCGTGAACGGCGCCGGGTCGGTGTAGTCGTCGGCCGGCACGTACACGGCCTGCAGCGAGGTGATCGAACGACCGCGCGTCGAGGTGATGCGCTCCTGCAACTGGCCCATCTCGTCGGCGAGCGTGGGCTGGTATCCCACCGCCGACGGCATGCGGCCGAGAAGCGTCGACACTTCCGAGCCTGCCTGCACGAACCGGAAGATGTTGTCGATGAAGAGCAACACGTCCTGGTTCTGGACGTCACGGAAGTACTCGGCCATCGTGAGCGCAGACAGCGCGACGCGCAGGCGCACCCCCGGCGGCTCGTCCATCTGGCCGAACACGAGCGCGGCCTTCTCGAACACGCCCGACTCTTCCATCTCGAGACGCAGGTCGGTTCCCTCACGGGTGCGCTCGCCGACGCCGGCGAACACCGACACACCACCGTGCTTGGAAGCAACGCGGTTGATCATCTCGGTGATGAGAACGGTCTTGCCGACACCGGCTCCGCCGAAGAGGCCGATCTTGCCGCCCGCGAGGTACGGCGTCAGCAGGTCGATGACCTTGATGCCGGTCTCGAACATGCGCTTCGACGGCTCGAGTGTGTCGAATGCAGGGGCCGGACGGTGGATGTCCCAGCGCTCGACGTTCGCGAACTCGGCGTTGTCGCCGTCGAGCACCTCACCCCACACGTTCCACACGTGACCGAGGGTCTTGTTGCCGACAGGCACCTGAATGCCGTGGCCGGTGTTGCGCACCGTGGTGCCGCGACGCAGACCGTCGGTCGGCTTGAGGCACACCGCACGCACGCGGCTGTCACCGAGCTGCTGTGCGACTTCGGCGAGAACCTTGGTCTTGGTTCCGTCGACGTCCACCTCGAACTCGAGCGCCGAGTTGATCTCGGGGAGCGCACCGCGGGGGAACTCGACGTCGATCACCGGTCCGGCGATCGCGACCACCCGTCCGTCGGTCTGTGTCTGGGTCATGCTCATCTGGATCTCTCCTGTTTTCTTCGTTCTCTAGTCGCCCGACGCGAGTGCCTCTGCGCCACCCACGATTTCCATGATCTCTGTCGTGATCGCGTCCTGGCGTGCGCGGTTCATCACGCGCGACAGGTTCTTGATCAACTCTTCTGCGTTGTCGGTGGCCGACTTCATCGCTCGCTGGCGGAAGGCGTGCTCCGACGCCGCGGCGTTCAGGAGCGCCGCATACACACGTGCCTCCACGTAGCGCGGCAACAACGACTCGAGGATCGAGTCGGGGTCGGGTTCGAACTCGTAGTCGCGGCCTGACTCGCTCTTGCCGTCGCCGCCCTCGGTCACCTTGGTGTCGAGCGGCACGAGCGGGCGCTGCACCACTTCCTGGCTGCCGGCGGTGATGAAGCGCGTGTACACGAGTTCGACACGGTCGACCTCGCCGGCAACGAACAAACCGGTCACGTACTCGCCGATCTCCTTGGCGACCGCATACGACGGGTTGTCGGTGAAGCCCGAGAACGACCTCACGATGTTGTAGCCACGGAAGCGGAAGTATCCCTCTGCCTTGCGGCCGACCGCCACCACTGCATGGTCGCGACCCTGCAGTGCTTCTTCCTTGATCTCGCCTTCGGTCGCGCGGAGCACGCCGGCGTTGTATCCGCCGCAGAGACCGCGGTCGGCCGAGAGCACCACGTAACAGACGCGCTTCTCCTCGTCGCGACCGGCGAGCAACGGAGTGTCGGCACCCGCACCGGCGGCGGCGAGGTCGCGCACGACCTCGGTGATGAGTTCGGAATAAGGAACGGCGGCGGCCACGCGCTGCTGCGCCTTCACGATGCGCGAGGCAGCAATCAGCTCCATCGCGCGCGTGATCTTCTTCGTCGCCTGCACCGAACGGATTCGTCCGCGCAGGATTCGTTCCTGACCGCCAGCCACCTAGATCACTCCGTCGCGAGGGTCTTTGCGCTCTGCGCCTCGCCGAGAGCCTCGGCATCGGTCGCCGTCGGGTCGGCCGCGGAACGGCCGGTCGACGTGGTGCGGAACTGGGACTTGAAGGCGACGATGATGTCACCGAGATCAGACGGCACGTCGGCCTTCGAGTTGGTGCGCAACTCGGCGAGCATCGCACCGTGGCGCGAGCGCACCCACTCGAGGAGTTCGGTCTCGAAGCGACGCACGTCCACCACCGGGATGTCGTCGAGGTAACCCTTGGTACCGGCGAAGATCGACACCACCTGCTCCTCCACCGGCATCGGGCTGTTGAGACCCTGCTTGAGGAGTTCGACGAGGCGGTAGCCGCGCTCGAGCTGTGCCTTCGACACGGCGTCGAGTTCGGAACCGAAAGTGGCGAACGCTTCGAGTTCACGGAACTGGGCGAGGTCGAGCTTCAGGGTTCCCGACACGCTCTTCATTGCCTTGGTCTGTGCCGCACCACCCACGCGCGACACCGAGATGCCCACGTCGACGGCCGGGCGCACACCCGACTTGAAGAGGTTGTCCTGCAAGTACACCTGGCCGTCGGTGATCGAGATCACGTTCGTCGGAATGTACGCCGACACGTCACCAGCTTTGGTCTCGATGACCGGCAGTGCGGTGAGAGAACCGGCACCACGGTCGTCGGAGAGCTTCGCAGCGCGCTCGAGGAGGCGGCTGTGCAGGTAGAACACGTCGCCCGGGTACGCCTCGCGTCCCGGCGGGCGGCGCAACAACAGCGACATCTGGCGGTACGCCTCGGCCTGCTTCGACAGGTCGTCGTAGACGATGAGTGCGTGCTCGCCGTTCTCCATCCACTGCTGTCCCATCGCGCAACCCGAGTACGGCGCGAGGTACTTGAACGGTGCCGGGTCGGACGCCGGAGCTGCGACGACCACCGTGTACTCGAGTGCGCCGTACTGACGCAGGGTCTCGACCGTCTGGGCGACGGTCGAACCCTTCTGGCCGATCGCGACGTAGATGCACTTCACGCCGAGACCGCGCTGGTTGATGATGGTGTCGATCGCAACCGTGGTCTTGCCGGTCTTGCGGTCACCGATGATCAGTTCGCGCTGCCCGCGGCCGATGGGGGTCATGGCGTCGATCGACTTGATGCCGGTCTGCAACGGCTCGTGCACGGGCTTGCGACCCATGATTCCGGGAGCCTGAACCTCGACGCGGCGGATCGTCGCACCGACGATGTCACCCTTGCCGTCGATCGGCTCACCGAGTGCGTTCACGACTCGGCCGAGCATGGCGTCACCGACGGGCACCGACAAGATGCGGCCGGTCGCCTTCACAGGCTGACCTTCTTCGATCGAGTCCGACTCGCCGAGGACCACGGCGCCGATCTGCGACTCGTCGAGGTTGAGAGCGATACCGACGGTGCCGTCCTCGAACTCGAGGAGTTCGTTCACCGCGCAGTCCGGCAAGCCGGTCACACGGGCGATGCCGTCGCCGACTTCGGCGACGCGTCCCACGGTGCGGGCCTCGAGCGACTGGTTGTAGCCCTCGAGTCCCTTCGAGATCGCCGAGGCGATGTCGGATGCGGAGAGTGTGATGTCTGACATCTGTGCTGTTCCTTCTTCCCTGCGTTCCCTACAGACGGCTCTTCAGCTCGTCGAGTCTGTTGCGGACCGAACCGTCGATCACCTTGTCGCCCACCGTGGCGACGAGACCGCCGACCACGTTCGGGTCGACGATCACCTTCAGGCTCACGGCGCCACCGACCACCTTCGACAGCGCGTCGGCGAGGCGACGCTGCTGGTCGTCGGTGAGTGCCACGGCACTGCGCACCTCGGCCATGCCGACACCCGTCGTTCCGGACGCACGTGACGCCGCCGAGTCGACGATCTTGCCGAGGTCGCGTCCACGACCCGCGCCGATCACCATTCCGACGAACTGTGTCGTCACGGCGTGAGCCTTCCCGGAGAACAACGCCTCGAGGGTCTTCTGACGCGCTTCCACCGGCACCATCTCGTCGGTGAGATGAGCGCGCAACTGGTCGCTCGACTCGAGCGCGTTCTTCACGTCGCGCAATTCGCTGACGACACGCTCGAGGACTCCCTCGGCGGCCGCCATCTCGTTGATCGCCGTGGCGTAGGCGTCGATGCGTGCGTCACTCATCGGGAGGCTCCCACGTTCGTGATGAAATTCTCGATCATGTCCTGACGGGCACGATCGTCCATTGCGGCCGCGACTGCGCGCTCGACGGCGATCGCGCTGAGGCGCGAGATCTCCGAGCGCAGTTCGTCACCGGCACGTGTACCGGCGTTCGCGATGTCAGCCATGGCTTTTGCTTCCATGTCGGCCATTTCGGCCTCGATGCGTGCGCGACCCTCTCTCACGAGAGCATCTGCCTGTGCATCTGCCTCGGCCAGGATGCGGGCGCGCTCCCCGGAGATGTCTCCGAGAGCCGACCTGATCTGACCTGCCTCGGCTTCGGCCGCCTCGCGCGCCGACTTGGCACGGTCGAGGTCGGACTGGATGCGCTCGGTGCGGGCGGCGAGGCCCTTCTTTGCGACGGGTCCGGCGAACTTCACGAGAGCACCGATCACCAACGTCGACGCGATGCCGCCGTAGATGATCTCTTTCAACTCGGGCCACAACCAGTGGTGGCTCTCGAACTTCGCCGACGCGGCGACAACGAACGACAACGCGCTCATCTGCTTCCTCCGGTCTCCATGGCTGCCTTGACTGCCGACTGCACCACCGACGGGTCGGGGGTCTTGCCGGTCGCAAGTTCTGCCGCACGCGCGGCCACCTGTGCGACGGCTGACTCGACCTGACCGCGAGCCGATTCGCGTGCCGCGGCGATGCGCTGGTCGGCTTCTGCGCGGGCCGACGCGATCTTCGCGTTCACTTCTGCGAGTCGCGCGGTGCGCTCGGCGTCCACCTTCTGACGCGCCGCGTCGATGCGACCTGCCGCTTCGGCCCGCACCTCTGCGAGCGCACGCTCGTAGTCGGCAACGTCACCCTTGGCGTCGGCCTTCACCTTCTCGGCGGTGTCCAAGTCGGAGCGGATTCCCTCGTAGCGGGCATCCATCCCCTTCTTGAGCCGGGGGAAGAGGAAGTACCTCATGATGACGAACATCACGAGGAACGCACCACCCGCCCAGTACATCTCGTTCGCCGTGGGGGCGATCGGATTGGGGGGCGTGCCTTCGGGCTTCTCGCTCTCCTCGGCCGCCACGACTCCGTGGTAGGCCGACGAGAGACGCACGTTCACCGTTCCAGCGGCTGTTGTGGTGACTGTCGCAGTCAGCATCTCAACTCCTGACTCTGCTCACGCAGAGATCGATCCTTCTCGACTCTCCTTGGTTCGCGTATCAGGCGAACTTGAGGAGAATGAAGACCACGAAGCCGATGAGGGCGATGGCCTCGGTGAAGGCGATACCCAGGAACATCGTGGTTCGCACCATGCCGGCGGCTTCGGGCTGACGGGCCATGGCCTCGACCGACTTTCCGACGAGGTAACCGATGCCGATGGCCGGTCCGATCGCTGCGAGGCCGTACGCGTAGCCGGCTCCTGCAGCTGCGGCGTTGCTCTTGAGGTCGGCCGGTGTGAGGGCCGTCTCGTCTGCTGCCGCGATGAGTCTTGCAATTGCTTCCATTGTGTGTTTCTCCTGGTTGTGGTTGTGGTTGGGAGACCGTTGTGACTGTGTCTGTCGATCAGTGCTCGGCGTGCGCCGCACTGCTGATGTACACCGAGGCGAGGATCACGAAGATGTACGCCTGCAGGAACGCCACCAGCACCTCGAACGCGGTGAGGAAGATCAACATGAACATCGGGAAGATGCCGATGGGAATGAGCACGCGATCCTTCGCCTGGAACAGGGCCTCTGAGAGCACTGCGAAGGTGACGAGGAGGATGTGCCCCGCGAGCATGTTCGCGAAGAGACGCACGGCGAGCGAGAAGGGACGCACGATGATCGCCGAGATGAACTCGATCGGCGCAACGATCACGTACAGCGCCTTCGGCACACCGGGCGGGAAGAGCGTGCTCTTCATGTATCCGCCGAAGCCCTGGTGCTTGATGCCGGTCGCGTTGTAGACGACCCACACGACGAGTGCGAGGAACATCGGCACCGCCATGCGAGCGGTCGCCGGCATCTGCAACGGCGGGATGATTCCGGGAACGTTGCTGAGGTAGATGAAGAGGAACATGGTGAGAAGGAACG
Organism: uncultured Bifidobacterium sp.; assembly: GCA_964416135.1. GTDB lineage: Bacteria > Actinomycetota > Acidimicrobiia > Acidimicrobiales > Ilumatobacteraceae > UBA2093. The sequence goes on along the minus strand of CAYQCU010000001.1, from coordinate 227,304 downwards.
GTGTCCACTTCATCGACTCACGGTCAGAGCCCATGGTCTGGGCGATGACACCGTTCTCGATGAACTCCACGATCGTCTCGGCGAAGTTGCGAATGCCGCGCGGTGCCTCGCGATGATCCTGACGAGTTGCGAGCCAGAAGATCGTCGAGCTGATGACAAGCGCCATGACGGCGATGAGGGAGATCTTGTTGAAGGTCGGGAAGAGATCCTTCCAGACGAGAATCTCGTACATCTCGGGGAACTTGAGCGCGATCACAGACGGGGTCCTTCTGGGTTCTCGGCGGACGGGGCCGTCCGCCATTCTTGCCGACGGGGGCGCAATCCGGGAAATGCAAGCGATGCCGCGATGTAGCGCATCTCCCAGAACAGCAGCCCGAGGTGCGACACGATGATCGTGGCACCGAGAGCAGGGAGCGAGACCCACTCGAGGTCCCGCACGAGCAACACGACGAGGGCGATCAGACCCAGTCGGATCAAGTGCCCGAACATGATCACGCCCATCATCAACCCGAGCGAGATGGGCGCAGACCAGGCCACCATTCCGGCCGCGAGAGCGAAGTTCACCAGCACGAGACCGAGCCCCAGAGCCGCCGACCACACGCCGTCACCGCCCCATATGACACCTGACACAACGAGGAAACCCGGAGCGACGATCAATCCGCGTCGAACCAGGTCGGTCGAGACAGCGACCTCGGGAGCGCGACCCTCGGCTGCGAGCGCCAACGGCGACGGCTGTTCAGCCACGTCCGACCGCGCCTCTCGAGGATCGGTTCGACTCAGCCCTCTCGGCTTCGAGACGCTGCATCTCGTTCGAGTACTCGTACCAGATCTTCACGAACTGACCGATGGTGGCGAACAGCACCAGCGAGATCATGAACACCGGTGTCGTGTCGAGCCACGCATCGAGCGCGAGACCCATGAGGAAGAACACCACGATCCCACCTGCGAACTCAGCCCCCTGGGAGACGCCACGGTTGTTCACCTGAATCGGCTTCGGTGTGGGGATCAATTTCACCGTGAGGTTCGCCTGTTCATCGATCTTGCGGGGGCAAGAGCCTTGTGAAACGAAGAACAATGTAGGACGGGGGCGGCACAGCGTCAAATTCGGGCGGCTGTGACATTCGCCTGGCACGGGCCCGGACATGACGGTGCCGGTGCCGCCCGAGGGGAAGACGACACCGGCACCATGCGGAGCGACCCCGAGGGGATCGCCGGCCTCATCTGACTACGCGAGAGACGTCGGAGCCAGACGAAGAGGTACTCGACCGCGAGGAATCACTCCTCCGCGGTCAGCGAGGACTCGACTCCAGTTCGAGTTCGTGCTCAGCGAACATCAGGGCCAACTGGGTCCGGTTCTGCTTGTCGAACCTCGAGAGCATGCGCGAGACGCGGTTGCGCACCGTCTGGAGCCCGAGGAACACCGACTCGGCGATCTGCTTGTCGGAGAATCCCTGGGCGATCAACGTGGCGATCATGCGGTCGTTTGCATCGAGTTTCCTGATCGCCCCCACACCGTTCCGTTCGATGTTCATCGATGCCGTGCGTACGTCGCTCGGGTTGATGAGACGGCGGCCGGCCGCGACGTCGCGGATCGCGCTCACGAGTCCGCTCGCATCACCGGTCTTGAGCAGGAACGCACCCGCTCCCAGTTCGAAGGCTTCCACCAGCAAACCTTCCGACGCATACGAGGTGAGGATGATGATGCGCACACCGGGATGTGACGACACCACCCGGCGCGCGAGTTCGAGACCCGACTCTCCGTGCAGCCTCACGTCGAGGACCAACACGTCGACGGCGTAGCTGTCGAGCAACCCGAGCGTGGCCGCGGCCGAATCGGTGGTGCCGACGACTTCCATGCCGGGGTCCTGTGCGATGACGTTCGCGAGTGCCTCGCGAACCATCGCGTGGTCGTCGCAGACGACGACGCGGATCATCGAGGGCCTCCGTCGATCGGAACCGACCATTCGACGAGGGTTCCCCCGGCGTCCCGCGGTGAGACACGACAAGTCCCACCGAGTGTGTGTGCTCTGTTGTCCATGTTCCTGATTCCGTTTCCCGGTGTGAAGTGTCCGCTGTGGGAGGGCACACCGATTCCGCTCCCGTTGTCGGCGACGGTGAAGACGATGTGTCTCCCCTGTCGTCCGACGGACACCCAGATCATCGATGCCCCACCGTGGCGCACCGCATTCGACACAGCCTCGATGAGCATCGGTCGCGCGTGTGACCAGATGTGACCGGACACGCGCAGTTCGTCGTCGACGTCGACGTCGACGTCACAACCGTGAGAAGGAACGATCGCCGCCAGACATTCTTCGACGCGCGAACGAAGTCCCGGACCGGCCGAGTCGACCGTCTGGAGGATCTGTTCGCGAAGATCGGTGATCACGGCGTCGATCGACTCGGCGACGCAATCGACGTCGTGGCGCAACTCGTCGGCGATGTTTCCGTCGAGTGCAGAGAGCTTCAGGCGCGAGGCATACAGGCGTTGGATCGCCAGATCGTGCAGACCGCGTGCCATACGTGTCCTCTCGAGCGAGACCGCACGCCGCGCCACCAGCACGGGCGCACGACCGTCACCGTCGATCCATCCACCCCACGCATCGGTCCCCGACGCTGCTCCCGCCTCGACCAAGTGGTCATTGGCTCGGCTCCACGTGACCCACGAACCGGCCGGGTCGTCTTCTCCCCGCACGACTCCCGACGACTTCCCCTGCCGCCATGCCATCGCCAGGTGCGACAACACGGCGTCGCGGGACGCAGCCCGCGTCGGCGCCGCACGCCACGCCTGGTTCGCCCACACCAGTTTCGAGTCGACGACGTCACCCCATGTGTCGAACACCGGCGAGTGGACCGCCAGTCGTGTGTCGAGTGCGTCGAGAACGAACGACACGTCGTGATGATCATTCGTCGTCACGGTCGCAACATGCCTCATGCGGTGACCATACAGAGATACGACGCTTCGTTTCTCTGTTTCGCCGGTAGGGCAATACCAAGTTGAGACGACACGGTACAAACGTCGGCGACAGACATCACTGCCGTGTCTGCAAATGTCCCGAGAAGACGAGACATCGCTCGTACTCGTCTGTTATTCGTCTCTCGCGCGACTGGTGGTGGAATCTGTCTTCGGATCGACGTCGGAGTGTTCCTCGTCACTGGACGTGCGATTCAGATCAGGATGCAGAACCGTGTACAGGAACAGAACGAGCGCCACGAGGACGAACGGTGCAAAATTCGTCGCGGCCTTGTTGAAGACCGGATACAGGACGAACGACGACAACAACGCCGTCCACAACCAGAGAATCGCGACCGCTCGTCTCGGACCATGACCGAGGGCGATCAGACGATGGTGCAAATGTCCCTTGTCGGCGGTGGCAAAACCCTGCCGTTTGCTGACACGCCGCACGATCGCGAACAACACGTCGACGACCGGAACGCCGAGGATGATCAGAGGGATCACGAGCGGTGCGAGGAAGAAGTACGTCTGGCCGCTGAAAGCCTGTGTGGTGGGGTCGGCGCGACCACCGACCACGCTCGTGGAGACCGCAACGAGAAGACCGAGCAGGTAGGCACCACCGTCTCCCATGAAGATGGTCGCACGGTTGAAGTTGTACGGCAGGAACCCGACACAGATACCGAGCGTGATCACCGCCACGAGCGGGCCGATGTTCGGTTCGGTGAGCAGCCCGAGCCCGGAAAGATGCCGGGAATAGACGAAGAAAGAGGCGGTGCCGATCGCCACGATGCCGGCCGCCAGACCGTCGAGTCCGTCGATGAGGTTGATGGCCTGCGTCATGACCAACAGCCACACCACCGTCACGATCGGGATCCAGTCGTCGGAGAGTTGGATGACCCCCAGGAACGGAACGCGGAAATAGAACATGGTGACGCCGAACCACACGAGCACGAGCGCTGACACGACGGTTGCGATCACCCGTGCGGGCGCCGACACCTCCTTGATGTCGTCACGGGTGCCGACAGCGAGAATCACGAAGGCGGCCAGGGCAACCCCGAGCGGTTCCGAACTCCCCTTGAACAAGGGCGAGAAACGGTCCATGTTCCATGCCAGCAACAGCGCGGCGACGAAGCCAGCGAACATCGCCAGCCCTCCCACATTCGCAGTGGGAACGGTGTGCACCTTGCGTTCGCCGGGCATTGCCAGCCAGCCGAAACGCTTCGCGAGTTCCCGCACGACCGGTGTCGCGACAGCGGTCACGGCAAACGCCGCACCGCCCACGATCAGGTATCCGGTGGTGTCCCCCATCAACGGACGAGCCTAATGAGACTGCCCGAGACACGAGCAGGGAGCGACTTCCGACTCAGAATGGGTTCGGATACACAGGGAAGCGGGCGCACAAAGCAGCGACCTTCTCCCTCACTGCACGCACCGCGGCGGGATCAGCTCGATGACGCAGAGTCTCGGCGATGAGCGATGCAATGACCGGCATCTCCGTCTCGGTCATGCCCTGCGTCGTCACCGACGGAGTTCCGATGCGCACACCAGACGTCACGAACGGGCTGCGTGGATCGTCGGGCACCGTGTTCTTGTTCAGCGTGATGCCGGCTTCGTCGAGGATCAACTGTGCGTCCTTGCCTGTGCACTCGGCATCGAAAGGACGCAGGTCGACGACCATGAGGTGGCTGTCGGTGCCGCCACTGACGAGACGGAACCCTTCGTTCGCGAGTGCACCCGCCAGGGCCGAGGCGTTCTTGACGATCTGGTGTGCATAGTCCTTGAACGAGGGATCGAGTGCCTCGCGGAATGCGACCGCCTTCGCCGCGATGGCGTGCTCGAGCGGCCCACCTTGGCTGCCCGGAAAGACCGCTTTGTCGATCGCCTGCGCGTGCTGCGACTTGCACAAGATGCAGCCACCGCGCGGACCGCGCAACGTCTTGTGGGTGGTGAAGGTGACCACGTCGGCATAGGGAACCGGGTTCGGGTGCGCACCACCGGCCACCAGACCGGCGAGGTGCGCGATGTCGAACAGAAGGAGCGCACCGACCTCGTCGGCGATCGCACGGAACGGCTCGGGGTCGAGTCGTCGCGGGTAACTGGTCGTACCGGCCACGATCATCTTCGGGCGGTGTTGGAGAGCGAGACTGCGCATCTCGTCGAAGTCGATGCGCTCGTCACCGGGCTTCACCCCGTACGAGACGAAGTTGTAGAAGATGCCGCTCGCATTCACGGGCGACCCGTGCGTGAGGTGTCCGCCGTGGTCGAGACTGAGCCCGAGCACCGTGTCACCGGGCTTCAAGAGGCCCAGGTACACCGCCATGTTCGCGCTCGCTCCCGAGTGCGGCTGCACGTTCGCGTGTTCGGCGCCGAACAACTGCTTCACACGCTCGATGGCGAGCGACTCGACCGAGTCGACGATGGCGTTGCCGCCGTAGTACCGCTTGCCCGGGTAACCCTCTGAGTACTTGTTGGTGAAAATCGACCCCGTCGCGCGCATCACCGCGGGCGACGTGAAGTTCTCGCTCGCGATGAGCTGCAACCCGGTGGTCTGGCGAATCCGCTCTTGTTCGAGAAGAGCGAACACCTCGGTGTCGGGATTGGAATCGGAGGGAAACGGCATCTAGCGACCTGCCTCTTCTGCTTCTATGTCGGCCAGTTGTGCCACGCGGCGCTCGTGGCGTCCCCCTTCGAAGGGAGTCGAGAGGAACGTCGCGAGGATCTCTTCGGCGAGTCCCTCGCCCACCACGCGCGCACCCATGCTGAGCACGTTCGCGTCGTTGTGAGACCGCGCCATGCGAGCGGTGTAGAGGTCGTTGCACAGTGCCGCTCTCACGCCGCGCACCTTGTTCGCCGCGAGCTGTTCTCCCTGTCCGCTGCCACCGAGGACGATGCCGAGATCGGCCCGACCGTCACGAACGGCACGTCCGACTGCGGCACAGATGGGCGGATAGTCGCAACTCTCGGTGGAGTGGGTTCCGAGATCGTCGACCTCGTGACCCTGCGACGTGAGCACGGCGACAAGATGTGTCTTGAGGGGGTATCCGGCGTGATCGGCGCCGATTGCGATACGAGACATCACCGTCACAGTAGTGGGCAGGGGCCGGAAGCGACCTAGCGTTCGGGCATGACGATCGACCCACGTACACCGGTGCTCATCGGTGCCGGCCAAATGGTCCAGCGAACCGACGACCTCACGAACGCCCTCGACCCCGTGGCGATGATGGTCGAAGCAATCCGGCGCGCCGTGACCGACGCCGGTCTCGCCTCGGTACCGAACCCCGATGCGATACGCGTCGTGAGTCTGCTGTCGTGGAAATACGGCAATCCGGCGCGGTTCATCGCCGACGACCTGGGGCTGTCGCCCCGCGAGACGGGACTCTCGGCGATGGGTGGAAACACCCCACAGACGTTGGTGAACGCCGCATCGCGCGAGATTCTCGCCGGAACGTGCGACCTCGTGATCCTCACAGGCGGCGAGACCACACGGACGCGCGCACGAATGCGCAAGGCCGGTATCGAGCCGGACTGGCGAACGACCGACGAAGAACCGGTGCTCGTGTCGGAAGACCTCGTGATGAACATGGCCGAGGAACGCGAACGCCAGATCGTGATGCCGATCCAGATCTACCCGTTGTTCGAGACCGCACTGCGTGCGCGGGCCGGGCGGTCGGTGGCAGACCACCAGGTGCACATCTCCGAGCTGTGGTCGCGATTCAGCCACGTGGCTGCGACGAATCCGTACGCGTGGAACCAGGTCGCCCACACCGCCGAGGAGATCCGCACGCCGACTGCGTCGAACCGGATGATCGGCTTCCCCTACCCGAAGATGATGAACTCGAACAACGATGTCGACATGTCGGCCGCACTCATCGTGTGTTCCGTCGAGCGTGCCGAGTCACTCGGAGTGCCGCGTGACCGTTGGGTGTTCCCGCACGCGGGAAGCGACGCACACGAGCACCCGTTCGTGTCGCACCGCGAACACTTCTGGAAGACGCCGGCGATCGAACTCGCGGGACGACGCGTGCTCGAGCTGGCCGGCGTCGGCATCGACGACGTCGGCATCGTCGACCTCTACTCGTGTTTTCCGTCGGCGGTGCAACTCGGTGCGCAGTCACTCGGTCTCTCGCTCGACCGCCAACTGACCCGCACCGGCGGGCTGCCCTTCGCGGGTGGTCCGTGGAACAACTACGTGATGCACGCGATCGCGACGGTCATGCGCGAGTTGCGCGAGAACCCGGGCGAGACCGGACTCGTGTGGGCGAACGGCGGCTACGCCACCAAACATGCCTTCGGCGTGTACTCGACGACTCCTCCGGCGCGGGGCTTCGCGTGGGACTACCCGCAGGACGAGATCGACGCCCTGCCGCGACGAAGCCTCGCCTCGCCCGCCGACGCAGCCGGCGCAGCGACGATCGAGGGCTACTCGGTGATGCACGACCGCGACGGAACCCCGGAGCGCACGATCGCGTCGTGTCTGCTCGCCGACGGTCGGCGCGCGTGGGGCGACTCCACCGATGCCGATCTCGGACGCGCCATGTGCACCGACGAATGGGTCGGCCGTACCGTCACCCTCGACTCGTCGGGCGTTCTGCACGCAGACTGACATCTCACGTGAGCGACACCTTCCCTCGTCAACACGCACGCACCCAGCGACTCACCCTCGGTGAACCGAGGTCGTTCACCGTGTCGCCCGACGGTGCGCACGTCGTCTTCGCACGGTCCCACGGAGGCTCTGACCCGGTCAACACCCTGTGGGTCTTCGACACCACAACCGGAACCGAACGCGAAGTGCTCGACCCGCGCACACTCGCTGTCGACAGCGCCGACCTGACTGCCGAGGAACGTCGTCGCCGCGAACGAGCCCGCGAAGGTGCCGGCGGCATCGTCGCCTACTCGTGCGACGCCGCAGTCACGGCTGCGGCGACGGTGGTCGGCGGACAGATCGTGCACGTCCGACTCGACGACGGCCATGTCACAGTTCCCGACGTCGCGCCCGGGGTGTTCGACGTGCGCCTCTCACCCGACGGACACCAGATCGCCTACGTGCGCGGACGCGCCTTGTGTGTCTCGTCGCTGGACGGGAACGATCATGTCGTTGCCCACGACGAGAACGAGACGGTGTCGTGGGGCAGTGCCGACTTCATCGCCGCCGAAGAAATGGGACGTCAGCGCGGCTTCTGGTGGTCTCCCGACTCACGGTGGCTGGCGGCATGCCGTGTCGACGTCGATCCGGTCGCTGAGTGGTTCATCGCCGACCCCGCGCACCCCGAGCACGAGCCGACCGCGCACCGCTACCCCGCAGCTGGAACGGCGAATGCCCTGGTCTCGTTGTCGCTGTTCGACACGACGACGGGCGACCGTGTCGACGTCGACCTCGGCGACGGCTGGGAGTACCTCAACTCGGTCTCGTGGACGCGATCTGGTCTCGTCGCCCAGGTACAGACACGCGACCAACGTGTCGTGCACGTGCGACGCGTCGATCCTGCAACCGGCGACTCCGACGTCGTCTTCTCCGACCATGACGAACACTGGGTGGAGCTCGTGCCGGGTGTGCCGACACTCGACGCACGCGGTCGACTGGTGACCTGTGTCGACAGGGGCGGACTGCGACGCATTGCAGTCGACGGTCGCATCGTGACTCCAGATGCCATGCAGGTGCGGGCCGTCTCACACGTGGGCGACACGATCTTGTTCACAGCCAACGACCCCGCTGTGCCGCGACGTCTGCGTGCGCACCGCCTCGACCCCGACTCCGGATCGATCGTGCCGGTGTCACCTGATCTCGGAGTGGCATCCGTGGTCGGCAACGACCACGCGACGGTCACTCGGCATGCGTCGCTCACAGACCCGCGCGCGTCGTTCCTCGTGGTGTCGGAGCACGGCGGATCAGAGATCACCAACCTCGCCGAGACCGCACTCGTGACACCCAATGTCACGTTCCACGAGGTGGGAGAGCGCCGCATTCCGGTCGCCATTCTCACCCCGCGCGACGGCTCGACCGCGAAACTGCCCGTGCTCTTCGACCCCTACGGAGGCCCGCACGCACAGCGTGTCGTGGAGGCCACCGGTGCGTTCACCACCTCTCAGTGGTTCGCCGACCAGGGCTTCGTCGTCGTCGTCGCCGACAACACGGGAACCCCGGGACGCGGCGCCGAGGTCGAGCGCGACGTGTGGCGTGATCTCGCGTCTCCGGTCCTGGCCGACCAGATCGAGGTTGCGCGTGCACTGGGTGACATCGAGCCGCGCGCCGATCTCTCGCGAGTGGCGATCAGGGGCTGGAGTTTCGGTGGCTACCTGGCCGCTCTCGCGGTGTTGCGCGCACCGGAGGTGTTCCACGCCGGCGTGGCTGGGGCCCCGGTGACCGACTGGGCGCTCTACGACACCCACTACACCGAGCGCTATCTGGGCCGGAACCTCGACGATGTCGCCTACACCGCAACGTCGCTTCTGCCGCTCGCACCTGCGTTGACACGGCCGTTGTTGTTGATCCACGGTCTCGCTGACGACAACGTGGTCGCCGCTCACACTCTGCAACTGTCGTCGGCGCTGCTGGCGGCCGGCCGATCGCACGAGGTCTTGCCTCTGTCGGGCGTCACGCACATGACGCCGCAAGAAGTGGTTGCAGAGAACCTTCTCCTCCACCAGCTCGACTTCATTCGACGTTCTCTCGGCTGACCACGGTCAGAACCGCGCAGTCACGACCGCGCAGTGACGACACGGTCGCGGCCGGCAGCGTCGCGGCGCAGGGCCACATGTGCGAACCGTCCGCCCACGAGCAGGTCCGACACGGCATCAGCCTGTGTGTGGCCGATCTCGAGTGCGACAAGACCGCCGGGCGTCAGCCACTCATGCGCGCCGCCGATGATCACCCGGTACGCGTCGAGTCCGTCGTCACCCGCGAACAACGCGACGTGCGGCTCCCACTGTCTCACCGAGTCGTCGAGGTCGGCATCGAAGTGGGCGATGTACGGCGGGTTCGACACGATCAGATCGACCTCGCCCCGCAGGTCATTTGGCAGCGCGTCGAACCATGAACCCTGGGCGAAACGTGCACCTGCTCCGCGTCGGCCGAGCCCGGCGGCATTCGCTCGGGCGACATCGAGAGCATCGTTGCTGACATCGGTCATGTACACCTCGAGCGACCCGAGTGGTGACTCGTCGAGAAGCGCGAGCCCGACGGCGCCAGACCCGGTCCCGAGGTCGACCACCTTCGCGGGCACGTCGGTGACCGCACGACGAGCCTCGAGCACCTCGAGCGCGACGTCGACGAGTGTCTCGGTGTCGGGACGCGGAATCAAGACGCGCGCGTCGACCAACAGATCGAGCCGACGGAACGCCCACCGCCCCATCACGTACTGCAGTGGCTCGCCACCCAGATAGCGGCGCACCATCGACTCGAGATGAAGACCCGCACGGGCCGACACCGATTCGTCACGCATCGCATCGAAATCGCGCGCATCGGTCGCACCGCTCGCGTGTTCGCAGAGCCACGTGGCGACGGTGCGGTCCCCCACGACATCTGTCGTCGAACGTGTCAACTCTGCCCAGGTGACCGTGTCGTCGTGAGCCGACTCCCCGCCGACGGTGTCAGGCATCGCCGGCGAGTTGACGTGTGCGCAAGTCGGCAGACAGCGCATCGACCACCACGTCGAGTCCGCCCGCCAGCACGTCCTGCAGCTGGTACACGGTGAATCCGATGCGGTGATCGGTGACGCGGTTCTCCTTGAAGTTGTAGGTGCGGATCTTCTCCCCGCGGCCGCCGCCACCCACCTGTGCGCGACGTTCGGCCGAAGCTTTCGCATCTTGTTCGTCTTGGCGCAACTTCAGCAACCGTGACCGCAACACCTGCATCGCTCGCGCACGATTCTGCAATTGACTGCGTTCGTCCTGCATCGCCACCACCAAGCCCGTGGGCTTGTGCGTGATGCGCACCGCCGAGTCGGTGGTGTTCACGTGTTGACCACCGGCGCCGGATGCGCGGTAGACGTCGATCTGCAGGTCTGCATCGTTGATGTCGACGTCGACTTCCTCGGCCTCGGGCATCACCGCGACCGTCGCGGCCGAAGTGTGGATGCGCCCCTGTGCCTCGGTTGCGGGCACCCTCTGCACCCGGTGCGGGCCACCCTCGAACTTCAGCCGGGTCCACGCATCGTCACCCTTGAACAGCAACGTCGCCTGGTTCACACCTCCCATGTCGGACCGGTCGATCTGGATCGTCTCCACCGACCATCCGTTCCGCGCCGCCCACGCCAGGTACATCTCCATCAGGTCGCCCGCGAAGAGGTTCGCCTCTTCGCCGCCTTCGGCGCCGCGGATCTCCATGATGACGCTCTTGCCGTCGTTCGGGTCGGGCGGCAGGAGGAGCACCTTGAGTTTCTCCGAGAGTTCCTCGACGAGAACTTCGGTGTCGGCGATCTCCTGGCGCAGCGACTCGCGTTCGGCAGAGTCGGCATCGGAGAACAAGGCCCGTCCGACCTCGAGGTCGCCGCGCGCCTCGCGAAGACTGCGGATGCATTCCACGAGTGGGGTCATCTGCTTGTACTTGCGCGACGCCTCACGGAGGCGCGACTGGTCACCGAGCACCTCGGGGCTGCCGAGACTCGCCTCGAGTTCTGCGTATTCGACTTCGATCGCGTCGAGGCGGTTGTCCACCCCCGAAAGGCTAGGGCTGCGAAGTCTTCTTGAAGACGAACGACACACTCGAGGGCAGGTACAGGTACTCGCCCCTGGTGCGCCAGCGGCCCCGCTCGTACCCGTCACCGCTCACCACTGCGTCGCGACGATCAACGTCGGGCGACTCGATTCTCTTGCCGCGGATCCGACCGTCGTCGACGTCGATCCAGCCCCATTGACAGCGGTAGTTGCCGCCCCACGGAATGGCGAAGTAGGCGCCGTATTCGCGGCGTCCCGCACCCGGCTGCGACTCGTAGGTGACGAAGAAGTCGATCACTCCGTCGTTGGTGAAATCGGCCGAATGAACCGAGACCGGGTTGCGTCCCTGGCCCCCCGCCAGCAACTGCGACTGGTCGACCCACGCGCGACCGTCCCAGAAATAGAAGGTCACGCTGCCCTCTGTGAGCAACATCTTGTAGAGGCCGCACTCACTGCGTGAGTAGTCGGAGACATCGAGCACGTCGTACGACGCCACGAACTTCTTCCAGGCACGCGCCGCGTCTCCCTTCTTCCACGGCACCGTGACCGGAACGGGCACGCTCGTGGCGACGCCTGCCGCCGTCTCGTCGACCGCGACATCTGCGGCATCGACCACTGTCGGCGACGTCACATCAGCCTCGCGGTCGTCCGCGTCGGCAGAACACGCTGCCACTGACAACATCGATGCGATCGCCAGAGCACCAACGACACGTGTCACGGACACAACGCTAGGCACGCCCCGACCAGTGTCCTGGCGATGCAGAAGCGGTCAGATCGCGACGATCTGCACCGGCGTGGTCGAGGCCGCAGCGAGCCGTTCGATCGACGGCACGACATCTCGCGAGCGGAGCACCACGAGCGCTCCACCCACTCCCTCTCGTCCGGCCACGTCGACCGCGAAGGGCACCACGTCGAGGTCGACCCCGTGTGCGAACACCGCGACCACCTCGCGTCCGTCGTTGGTTGTTCCTCGTGCGGCACACGGCACCGCATCTTTCACGTTTTGTCTCGGCAGCGGGGGTTCGACGGCGTACAACATGTCACATCCGATGCCAGACGGATCACGCAGTGCATTCCACCTCAAGAGTCGCTCTGCAGCGAACTGGTTGAACGGATGCTGCGGAGCATCTTCGACGCGGTGCGGTGCGACTGCATCGATCACCTGCCGGAGCGCGTCGCGCGTGGGCAGATGTCCGTGCACCATGGCGAATGCTTCCCTGTCGTGTGCTCCCATGCCCACTTCGAGCCGTGCTTCACCGGTGGTCTCGTCGTCGACCACGCGACACAGTTCGAGTCCGCGCACTTCGCCCGCGACCACCCCGTGCTCGACAACCACATCGGCACCAGCCGACTCGATGAGCTCGGTGAACGCCAAGTGCTCGGCGCGCGCCGGGGTCAGCGGCACATGCGGATCGGAGATGGCCGGCAACAACTGTCGGTCGTCGACATGCCAGATCTCGAGATCGAGTCCGAAGTGTGCGGCCCGGCGCGCCAGCACTCCCGAGTCTCGTTCGACGAGCACCTTGATCGGCGTGCCGAGGTCTCGAGACAGCGACCACGCGAGGGCGGGTCCGAGGGTGCGGTGGGCCGGGCCGTCGACGAGGAGCCAGAGTCCGTCGACACGTGCAATTGCGGCTCCCAACGGGAACACGAGTGCTTCGCCGGAGTCGTCACCGCCTGTGTGGTCGCGCACGAGTGCGCGCAACTTGAGAGACAGCAGTTGCGACCGGCGCTCGGCATCGGCGCCGGCGGACAACGGAACTAGTCCTGCTTCTTGGTCGTCTTGCGCGACCCGTAGCGCTTGTTGAAGCGCTCGACTCGTCCGCCGGTGTCGACCAGTTTCTGCTTGCCGGTGAAGAACGGATGGCACTCGTTGCAGAGTTCGACGTTGAAGTCGCTGCCCTTGCAGCTGCGGGTGGTGAAGGTGTTCCCGCAGGAGCACTTCACGGTCACGTCGCTGTATGCGGGGTGAATGTCGGTCTTCATCTGGCAAGTCTCCTGCTGGCGGTTCGTCGCGTGCGGACTGTCGAGTGTACCGGGATCAGACGCCGGGCGTCTTGGCCACTTCGGCCAGGAACTCGTCGTTGGTACGGAAGGTCTTGAGCCGCTCCATGAGCATCTCGAGGCCTGGAGCGGGGTTGCCCTCCTGGGCGAGACCGCCCAGCACCCTGCGCAACTTGATGACCAGCTGCAGTTGCTTGCGGTCGAAGAGCAGCTCGTCGTGACGGGTGCTCGAGCCGACCACGTCGATCGCAGGGAACACACGGCGCTCGGCGATCCGTCGGTCGAGACGCAGTTCCATGTTGCCGGTGCCCTTGAACTCCTCGAAGATGGCCTCGTCCATGCGGCTGTTGGTCTCCACGAGTGCTGTCGCCAGGATCGTGAGCGAGCCACCTTCTTCGACGTTGCGCGCGGCACCGAAGAATTTCTTCGGCGGGTACAGCGCACCTGCGTCGATACCGCCCGACATGATGCGCCCGCTCGCCGGGGCGGCGAGGTTGTAGGCACGTGACAGTCGCGTGATGCCGTCGAGAATGATGACCACGTCTTCACCCATCTCGACCATTCGCTTGGCCTTCTCGATCGCGAGTTCGGCGACGTGCGTGTGCTCGTCGCTCGGACGGTCGAACGTCGATGCGATGACCTCGCCCTTGACGGTGCGGCGCATGTCGGTGACTTCCTCGGGGCGCTCGTCGATGAGCAGCACGATCAGTTTCACCTCGGGGTTGTTCTGCTCGATCGACTGAGCGATCGTCTTCATGACCGTTGTCTTGCCCGCCTTCGGCGGCGACACGATGAGACCGCGCTGACCCTTGCCGATCGGCGAGATGAGGTCGATGATGCGGGCCGTCATGTTGAGCGGGTCGCGCGGGTCTTCCATGCGCAGTTTCTGGTCGGGGAACAACGGTGTGAGGTCCTCGAAGCGCGGACGACCCTTGGCCTTGTCGGGATCCTGTCCGTTCACCGTGTGGATCTCGAGCATCGCCGGGTTCTTCTCGTTGCGACCTGCCGGTCGGCTGAGACCGGTGACATGGTCGCCCTTTCGCAACCCGAACTGACGGGTCAACTTGACGGGGATGTAGGCGTCGTTCCGGGTCGGCAGATAACCGCCGACACGCAAGAAGCCGTAGCCCTCGTCGCGCAAGTCGAGATAGCCCTCCACTTTCACCGGCTCGGTGCTGATCGGTTCGTCGTCTGCACCGACGTCGTAGCGATCGTCGCCCTGCGGACCTTCGTCGCGACCGCCGCGCCCACGACGACGACGGCGGCGTCCGCCGCGATCGTTGTCCCAGTCGCCACCTTGCTGGTTGTTCTGACGCTGCTGGCGCTGCTGGCCACCCTGGTGACGCTGACCGTCACGGCTTTGCTGGCCCTGGTGACGCTGCTGTCCGTTGCCCTGTGCGGGCTTCAGTTCGCGACCCTCGTGGCGGGCCAACTCCACTTCCCACTCAGCCAGCGGTTCGCCGTCGGGACCGAGGAACACCTGCTCGGCGTCACCGCCCGACGACGACTCGGCCGAACGGCTCTCACGCTGGTTCCGACGACCTGCGTTCGACGACTCGGCGTCGTCGTTGTCGTCAGACGAGGTGTCGGCAGCCTCGTCGCTCGGAGCAACCTTGGCAGTGCGGCCGGCTCGTGGCTTGGGTGCTGCCGGAGCAGTTGCCCCGGTCTTTTCCAAGATCTGGTCGACGAGCGTCGCCTTCGACGAGCGCGCACTGGCCTTGACGCCGAGTGCTTCGGCGATCGCAATCAACTGGTCCTTGTCCTTCGATTCGAGGGCGGACTTCTCGAGGGCTTCTGCAGCCATTGTTCTCCTGCTTTCCGGAGGTCTCCTTGCGACCACCGTGGGAATCTGCGCACACGCTTCAGGCGAGTCGCAACTGGGGACTCTCGACCCTCTCGAACGAGACGGGGAGAACTCGGCGCACCGAGCAACCCTCACCATACACGCCGATGTGCCCGGTCGCAACGACGTCGCGATGCGCCCGCGAGCCGAGGGCAGTGCGCCGACACCGCCACATCGGCCGATCAGATCACCTTGACACAGGTATTTCGTACTCTAAATCACCCCCGAACACGACCCCGAAAGGCGAACCGATGGCACTCACTCCCCTCGACACACTCACCCAGACGACACTTCCGGTGCATGTCAACTCCGACTACGCGGCCTGCGGTCATGCGTTCGACACGACCCGGAAGGCACTCGAGATCAGCGCTTCGCTCGATGAACGGCCCATCAGCGGGGTCGAACTGCGCGACCCGACCACCGCGTACGACCACGCAGAGCGGATCGCACGCATCATCCATTCGGCCGAATATCTCGAGGCACTGCACACGGGCAAGCCCGGCCACCTCGCGACGTCGCAAGGCTTCAAGTGGGACGCCGACATCTGGACCATGGCCCGGGCTCACCTCGCCGGCATGATCGCAGCCGTCGACGTTGCCATGGCGACCGGAGGCACGGCCGGAAGTCTGAGTTCGGGCATGCACCACGCCTCGTTCAGTTCGGGCTCGGGTTACTGCACCTTGAACGGTGTTGCCGGAGCGGCAGTACGCGCACTCGAACTCGGCGCCGAACGCGTGCTTGTTCTCGATTTCGACAGTCACGGTGGCGGCGGCACCTGGGACATCATCGGTCGTGTCGCGCCCGAGCGCATCGTCCAGGTCGACGTCACAGTGTCGCCGTTCGACACATGGCGCGCGACGTCACCGAGCAAGTTCATCCGCACCGAGGCCGACAACTACCTCCCTGCCATCAGGCGTGCGCTCTCGCACGCTCGTCGACAGGGCGGGTTCGATCTCGTCGTCTACAACGCAGGAATGGACCCCATCAACAGCGGCGTGTCGGTCGCCGACATCGAGCGTCGCGAGCGCATCGTGCGCGACCATGTCGACGGCACTCCCGCCGTGTTCGGGCTTGCCGGCGGTTACACCTGGGGTCACGACATGTCAGAGGTCGTCGACTGGCACCGACTCACGCTCGCCGAATGGGCTGGCCGTGTCGACGCCGGTACCCCGATGTCGGCCGTTACTCGGCCTCGGTGAGGTCGAGCCAGCGCAACACGAGCCACGACACGAGCCCACTTGCGACAGCGGCCTCGAAGTTGCCCTCGATGAAGCGATCGCTGCGCATGATGCGAGTCATGTGCTTGCTCACGAGCTCTTTGTCGAGACGCGCGACGTCATCGGCGCTCTCCGGCCACGGTTCACCCCACTTCGGCCAGTCGAACGGCTCGACCATCGAGAGATCGCCGACGGCCGCGTGCAACAGTCCCCGGTACTTGTCGCCGCCGGGCTCGAGCGCGGCGAGTGCGATCTTTCGCGCCGCTGTGCGAACGTCGAGGTCGGGCAGCGCACTCGAGGCGCCACGTTCGTTGCGTCGCCTGGTGCGCGAACGGTCGCGCGGTGAATCGGGCTTGTCTGTCACGGGCATTCCAATCCGTAGTCGGCGACCAAGTGCTCGCCCAACGGGCCGGCGCACTCGGGACACGTCGAGTCGAGGTCGATGTCGGCAGGGTCGACACCCATCAGCGCGAGGTCGAGGGCCGTGAGTTCGTCGACCCGCACGAGCACTTCCCGCTCACGTGCGCGGCGCCTCTTGCCCCGCGTCGCGACCCGCCACACGAGCCACCATTTGAAGAGTCCCATATAGTGACAATACTACCATAAAGGGTGCAGACTTCGTTCCTGTGGCCTCTCGGCCGCTCTGGTACCGTCGTCGCCGTGCGTCTCGGTCCCGGCCTCACCTTTTCCTGGAAGCGCGCTCTCGGCATCACCGCGTTCAAGCGCAAGGTGTCGAAGGCCACCGGAATCCCCACATCGCGAGCAGGTCGCCGGGCAAAGCTCGGTCGTCTGCTGGGCATGAAATGACGGGGAACATGGCAACTCTCCCCCGAGGCGCGCGTACTCGACTGGCACGTCTCGGCGTTGCAGTCGCGTTGGCGGCCGGGGTGCTGTCGGGGTGCGGTGGAAACGACAGCGGCACCCGCGAGATCGACCCCGAATGGGCCGAGTTCTGCTTCTTGGCGACGGATCTCCTCGCAAAGACACAGTTCTCGCACACCCCAGACCCCGTGGCCCTCGAGTCAGTGTGGAACGACGTCTCCAAGGTGTTCGGGAGCATGGTCACGGCCGCCCCCTTCGAGGTGGCAGGCCCCGTGAAGGCACTCGCCGACAACTGGGAAGCGCGCAAGAAGATCTTCGCCTCGTACAAGTTCGACATCACCGAGATGGCTGCGGTACCGGACGTGTCGGAGCAACTCGATTCGCTCACCACCGACGCCGCCGTGGTGGAGGCCAACAAGAAACTCTCCGACGCAACGATCAAGCGTTGCAACGTGCAACCCTGATCACTCGTACCTGTCAACTCTGCGACACCCGATGAATACGGTGTGGTCGTGAGAGAAGTTCTCCCGAACACCATTCGCAGCCGGAGCGACCGCACGCTGTGACGCCGTTGAGCTTCGGCGGTGGTTGCCTCGGCTGGACGCTGTGGGCCCTGTTCTGGAGCATTGGCATCTTTCTTCTCATCTTTGTGTTCCCGATCGTGGCGATCGGGTGGCTGATCATTCTCTTCGCCGTCGCGGGTGCGATCGGTGGCGGCGGAGGCGCATGACCAGTCGATTCTCCAATCGGTGACAACAGAAAGGGAGCCCACAATGAGTACGAGGAAAGACGAGATCCCGCCACGGTGGACACCCACAGATGCGATGACGCGGGCGTTCGAGATCGCCCGCGAGTTCCACAAGAAACACACGCGCAAAGGCACCGACATCCCCTACATCTCGCACCTGATGGCGGTGTCGGCCCTGGTCACCGAGCACGGAGGCAGCGAAACGCAGGCGGCTGCCGCGCTTCTGCACGACACACTCGAAGACACCGCGATCACGTTCGAGTCACTCAGCGCCCAGATGGGCACTGAGGTCGCCCAGATCGTGCGTGACTGCTCCGATACAGAGAAGCAGCCAGGCCAAGACAAAGAACCCTGGGAGATCCGCAAAGCGCATTACCTCGAGAAACTCGACGCGAAATCGATCGGCGATCCCTCGCTGCTGGTGGCACTCGCCGACAAGGTGCACAACATCGAGACGACACTGACCGACACCCGCGCCATGTCGCACGCCGAACGTGTCGCGTACTTCGGCAAATTCAACGCCGGGTGGGACAAGCAGCACGGCTGGTACTCGGCACTGGTCGATGCATTCACTGCCAAAGTCACCGAGCCTGAGGCCCTCCCACTCGTGAAGCGCTTGACAGAGGCACGGAACCAGATCTTCTCGACCGGCCCGACCAAAGGAGACAAGTGACCACACCACGGGGCACCAACGAGCACTTCGACCTGGTGCGCAGCTGGTTCGATGCGCACGGCGCACGAACCGACCGTGCACCTGACCCAGACGAACAACTCGACCAGCGGCACTTCGACGGAGTCGAGTACTACTTCGGCGAACCCACCTGCCGCATCGACGACCATGTGGTCGAGGTGGCCGCCCTTGCCTCGGTCGAGCGTGAACACGACCCCGAGTACTTTCGCTTCCACATCTCGCGCGGTCTCGGTCCGGAGAGAAGTCACGAGATCTCGATCGAGTACGTGACGTCGCCACAGCACGCAGTGTGGGTGGCGCGGCGATTCACCGAAGCCGAACTGACCGACGGACTCTTCGACATGCGCATGGAAGAACTGGTCGACCTTGCCGACGACGTTCGACGCGACCTCGGAATTGTCACTTCCTGAGGTTGCGACCCAGGCCAACAACCCCTACGGTGAATAAGGACATGACGACACAAAATCGCACACACGAAGGTCCTCACTGCCCCGGCTGTGGCACCCCGATTCAGCCGGTGCTCTACGGGTACCCCTCCTCCGAGGCGATCGACAGCGCCATGAAGGGCGAAATTCGGCTCGGCGGCTGCATTCCCCCGATGTCACGGTCGGAACACATCCGCGACCGATACTGCCGCAGGTGTGGCAGTACACCCGTGCGCAACGCCGAGCTCGTCGAGAATCTGATCGCCGCCCAGTGCGACGAGTGGCTTCCACACGGCCCGGCCGGCTTCCGGGGGTCTCCGTATCGCGTTGCACGGGAAGAACTTCTTGCAGGGCGAAAGACCACCCACTGGATGTGGTACGTCTTTCCGCAGATTTCCCTCGGGAAGAGCCCCAACTCTGTTCTCTTTGCAGTCAACGACACGAGCGCAGTGATCGAGATTCTCGACGACGACTTTCTCGGCGCCAGCTACCGCGACGCCGTGGACATCGTCGCTTCGCACGTGCTCGACAACCGGGGCGACCGGACGCCATGGGAGGCACTCGTCGATCTGTTCGGGTCGAGAGTCGACGCGAAGAAGTTCGTCTCGTCGATCACGCTCTTCGGTGATGTCGCGCGTGAATCGCCCGAGCACGACGATGTGAGCCGGCGGGCGGAGCGATTCTTCGACGCCGGAGTGCGGCCGTGTGCCACGACACGGAAAAGACTGGCCGCCGGGGAAGTGCGATACACCCCCTCTCTATTCTGGTGACAGGTACCTGAAACCCCCGGCTCGGGAGGTACCCGACAGAAAGGACCAGGCCATGACCACACCGATCACCCCCACCGACTCGAACGACCGGTTCTCGATCGACGACGTCAGCGACGCGGACCGATTCCCGTTGTCGCTCCAGCTCGATATTCGTCCGGCAGACCCCGGCTTGGTGCGCGACAGCATCACGTGCGTCGGCGACCGCGTGTATCTCTCGGGTGCAATCGAGTTCGACCACACCCAGGCACTGCAGCGACTCGACGAGTGGGTCGCCGAAGGCGTCACCCACTACCTGGCGGTGCACCGCGAATTCGACGCGACTGACGTCATCGAGGCGAACTCTTCGATCGAGGTCATTCATGTCGGCGTCGACGACGACCTCGGAACCCGCGACCCGCGCTGGTTCGACGAAGTGGCACGGGTCAGCGGCGAGATCCTGGCGAACCCGGCGAACAAGCTGGTCGTGACGTGCTACCTGGGCGTCAACCGCGGACCGTCGGCGGCGCTTGCAATCCTGCTGTCGCAGGGCTGGGATCTCCTCCCTGCACTCCGGGCGATCCGCTACGCGCGTCCGATCGCAAACATCGTCTACGCACCCGATGCCGCCAAGTGGTGGGCGGAGCGCAACGGCGGAACTGCAGACGATGCACGCGAGGCGATGATCGAGGTGCACCGTTGGTTCGAGCGCAATCCGCTCGACGCGGGCTGGGTCATTCGCAACATCTACGCGACCGCCCGCGGCCCGCTCTACTGAGCGCGCGCCGCGGTCACGAGCAACACTCGCGGAGGGTCAGCGGCGCGACTCGACGAACGAGTCGACGAACTGCTCGACGACAGCAAGGTCGTTCACCAGTCGCACAGTGTGCTCGGGTCGGTCCATGAGATCAGCCAGGTGAGCCGGCAGTTCGGGCCGAACTCCCGTTGCTCGTTCGACAGCATCGGGGAACTTCGCCGGGTGTGCGGTCGCCATGGTCACCATCGGCACCTCGTCGTCGAGCCATTCGCGTGCTGCCTTGACACCCACCGCCGTGTGCGGGTCGAGCAACATTCCGCACGCTTCGTGCACGCGCCGCATGGTCTCGAGGGTGTCGTGGTCGCTCGCACGCGAGGCCCCGAACACAGGCTCGATCCACTCGCCCCATTGGTCTGCCTCGACGGTGAGACTCCCCCGTTCGCGGAACCGTGCCATCTGAGCGGCAGTCACTGCACCGTCACGGGCGTTCATCTCGAACAGCAACCGCTCGAAATTCGACGAGACCTGAATGTCCATGCTCGGGCTCAACGTCGGGTGCACGCCGCGTGCCGTCATCTCGTGCGTCTCGAAGAAACGGGTGAGAATGTCGTTCTCGTTCGACGCCACCACGAGCCGCCTGATCGGGGCGCCCATTCGTCGTGCGATCCACGCACTCAGCACGTTGCCGAAATTACCCGTGGGAACGGTGATGTCGACCGTGCCGAGACGTCGCGCCGCCTCCACGTGGTACACGACCTGTGCCATGACCCGGGCCCAGTTGATCGAGTTCACAGCCGAGAGGTTGTGCCTGGCGCGGAACGACGAGTCGTTGAACATCGCCTTCACGAGATCCTGGCAGTCGTCGAACGTGCCGTCGATCGCCACCGTGCGCACGTTCGGCGCATCGATCGTCGTCATCTGACGGCGCTGCACGTCGCTCACGCGGCCGTGCGGATACAGAATGACGATGTCGACGTTCGCACACCCCTTCACCCCGTCGATGGCGGCACTGCCGGTGTCACCACTGGTGGCACCCACGATCGTCACCCGTTCGCCGCGAGCGGTGAGGACATGGTCGAACAACCGACCGAGCAACTGCAGAGCGAGGTCCTTGAAGGCAAGCGTCGGTCCGTGGAACAACTCCATGAGGTGATGACCCGGCTCGAGCTCGACGATCGGGACCGTGTCGGGATGACGGAACCCCGAGTAGGCATCGCGGCACAGCGCCGACATGGTGTCGGCGTCGATGTCGGCACTCACGTACGGCGAAGTCACCGCGGCTGCGAGGTCGGCGTAACCGGTCGTCGGCAACTTGTCGAACGACGGCAGTGACGGCCATGCGGCCGGCACGTAGAGCCCGCCGTCGGTGGCCAGCCCGGCGAGCACGACGTCGGCGAACCCGAGTTCTGGCGCAGCACCGCGTGTCGAGACGTACCGCATGTGTCGGCTACTCGCCGATGACGCGCAAGAGGCCGGAGGTGCGTCGAACCACCGGCAGGTCCCGGAACTGTCGCAGGCACGCCTGCACGTCGGCTTCACGCGCACGGTGCGTGATGAACACGAGCCGAGCGTCGGCACCGATTCCTTCTTGTTCGGCCGCCCTGATGCTGACACCGTGTTCGGCGAAGACCCCGGTGATGGCATGGAGGACACCCGGCTTGTCTTCGACGTCGAGGCTGACCAGGTACTGCGACGACGTCTCGTCGATCGGCACCACAGGAAGTCGCCTGAAGGTGCCGATCGCGCCGTGGGTGCCGCGCCGCAGATTGACCGCAGCATCGATCACGTCGCCCAACACCGCTGACGCCGTGGGGAACCCACCGGCGCCGCGGCCGTAGAACATGAGCGACCCGACCGCATCGCCTTCCACGAAGACCGCGTTGTAGCTCTCGCGCACACTCGCGAGCGGGTGACCGACGGGCACCATGGCCGGGTGCACCCGCACGGCGACGGCCTCGGGGTCGTGCTCGACCTCTGCGATGGCGAGCAACTTCACCACGTATCCGAGTCGTCGTGCGACCGCGATGTCGGCGGCGGTGATGCCGCTGATCCCCTCGTGGTACACGTCGCCCGCGACGACGCGCGCACCGAAGGCGATGCTCGCGATGATCGCGGCCTTCGCGCCGGCATCGAAGCCTTCGACGTCGGCCGTGGGGTCGCGCTCGGCATAGCCGAGGCGCTGGGCTTCGGCGAGCGCGACCGAATAATCGGCACCCTCTTCGGTCATCTTGGTGAGGATGTAGTTGGTGGTGCCGTTGACGATGCCCATCACGCGCGTCACCGGCTCTCCACGCAGCGATTCGCGAAGGGGCCTGATGAGCGGAATTCCTCCTGCCACCGCAGCTTCGAACAACAGGTCGACCCCGGCCCTGTCCGACAGCGCCCACAATTCGTGGCCGACGTTCGCGAGCAGTTCCTTGTTGGCGGTCACGACGGGCTTGCCGCGCTCGAGTGCCGTCGCGATGAGTTCGCGGGCCGGCTCGATGCCGCCGATCACCTCGACCACCAGGTCGACGGTGGGGTCGTCGACGACTGCATGCGTGTCGCGGGTCAGCACTCCCTCGGGGAGGTCGACCTCGCGCTCGCGGCTGATGTTTCGCACGGCGACCCTGGCCACCTGGAGTCGCACACCAGTGCGTTCCTCGATGGCGTCTGCCTGTCGCGCCACGAGGTCGACGAAGGCCGCCCCCACGTTGCCGCACCCGAGCACTCCGATGCGCACGACAGATGACCCAGAGGACGACATGAGTTCCAAGCCTATTGGCAGGCTCACCCCGGACACCGCGGTATTGCGGCGACCCGTCGGTGGTGGCTCGCGACGGGTGGTGACTAGAGAACGTCGAGACGGACCAGATCGTCGAGTGTCTCGCGGCGCACCACAAGGCGCGAATCGCCGGCCGACACGAACACGACTGCGGGACGAGGCACCTTGTTGTAGTTGTTCGCCATCGAATAGCCATACGCCCCGGTCACGGGGGTCACCAGCAGGTCGCCGACAGCCAGACCACTCGGCACTTCCGCTTCGTCGATGATGATGTCACCGCTCTCGCAATGCTTGCCCACCACACGAGCCCGCGCGTCTCGCGAGTCGTGCGTGCGCATGGGATCGAAGGCTTCGTAGCCGCTTCCGTACAGGACCGGCCGCGGGTTGTCACTCATTCCTCCGTCGACTGCGACGTACGTACGGACCCCGTCGATCTTCTTCACGGTGCCGACGGTGTAGACGGTCACGGCCGACTGCGCCACGATCGCACGCCCGGGCTCGACCATCACGCGCACCCCGCCGCCGAGGTGTGCAGTGGCACGACGCAGCACGTCCGCCCACTGCGAGATGGTGGGCGCCGTCTCGGCGGCGGTGTAGGCGACACCGAGTCCACCACCGAGAGTGATCTCGGCCAGACCGAGACCGGAGAAGAAGTCGACCATGACCTTCGATGCATCGGCGAAGTTCTCGACTGCGAAGACGTTCGAGCCGATGTGGCAGTGCACACCGACCAGCTCGACGGCATCGGATGCGCGCGCCATCTCCACCGCACGCAGTGCGTCGCCGTTTCCGAGGTTGAAGCCGAATTTCGAGTCGTCCTGTCCGGTCGACACGTACTCGTGCGTGTGCACGTGCACCCCAGGGGTCACTCGCAGTTGCACGCGAGGCACGGCTCCGCCGGCACGGTGCAACGCCTCGAGTCGGTCGAGTTCGTCGAACGAGTCGACGACGATGTGCCGCACACCGGCTTCGACGGCTGTCTGCAGCTCGTCGTGCGACTTGTTGTTGCCGTGCAACACGCACGCAGAGCCCGGGACTCCGGCGGCGAGCACCGTGTGCAGCTCGCCCCCGGTGGCGACGTCGAGCAAGAGACCCTCTTCGTTGGCGAGCCGTGCCATGGCGCCGCACAAGAACGCCTTGGTCGCATAGATCACGTTCTCGCGACCGAATGCGGCCACCGCCTCGCGGCAGCGCGCACGCAGATGCGTCTCGTCGTAGACGAACAAGGGTGTCGACCAACGATCCGCGAGATCTGCGATCGTCACTCCCCCGATCGACAACACCCCGGCCCCGTCGACCGACGCGGTGTCGGGCAACAGCCGTGTCTCGAGCGCGGTCACATCTGCTCCGGGGCAGAGATGCCGAGCAGTGACAACCCACGCTCGAGAACCCGCGCAGTCGCATCGCTCAGAGCGAGACGCGACAGGCGGGTCGACTCGTCGTCGGCGCGCAGCACCGGACAATGCTCGTAGAAGGCGGTGAAGTCGGTCGCCAGGTCGTAGAGATACGTGCACAGCTTGTGCGGAGCCATCGACTCGATCGTTTCTGCGACGGCGGCGTCGAATCGCAACACGCGCAACGCCAGGGCCTTCTCGCGCGGGTCTGCCAACGAGGGAACGACCGCCCGGACACTGACACGGTCGAGATCTGCGCGCCGGAAGATCGAGCAGATCCGCGCGTGTGCGTACTGCAGATACGGAGCGGTGTTCCCGTCGAACGAGAGCATGCGCTCCCAGTCGAAGATGTAATCCTTGACGCGGTCGGTCGACAGATCCGAGTACTTGACCGCACCGATACCGACGGCTCGCGCCACTTCGGCACGCTGCGTCTCGGACATGTCGGGGTTCTTGTCGGCGACGGCCTCCGCGGCGCGTTCGACGGCTTCGTCGAGCAACGCGGCCAGTTTCACGGTGTCGCCGGCCCGGCTCTTCAACATCTTCCGGTCTGATCCGAGCACACTTCCGAACGCGACGTGACGGAACGTGTGACGATCGTCGATCCACCCTGCGGCACGGGACACCGCCTCGACCATCTGGAGGTGCTGTGCCTGGGGTGCGCCGACCACGTAGATCATCTCGCGGGCACCGATCCTCTCGACACGATCGATGACGCACGCGAGGTCTGTCGTCGCGTAGTTGTAGCCCCCGTCGCCCTTCCTGATGATGAGCGGCAGCGGTTCGTTGTCACGGTTCGTGAATCCCTCGGGAAACACCACCTGTGCACCTTCGCTCTCGACCAGCATTCCCGACGACTCCAGCCGGGTGACGACCTCCGGCAACAAGTGGTTGTAGGCACTCTCACCCATCAGGTCGTCATCGGTCAGCAGCACGTCCAGTGTTCGGTACACCGAGTTGAAATACCGGGTGCTCTCGGCCACGAGCGTGTGCCACAGACGCACCGTGTCGACATCGCCTCCTTGCAGCGCCACCACACGGTTGCGCGCACGTTCCTTGAAGTCGTCCGAGGCCTCGAACTTGCGACGTGCCTCCTTGTAGAAGCCGTCGAGGTCGCCGACACCGAGTTCGTGGGCGGCTTCTTCCTCGCCGAGGTCGACGAGGTGCTCGATCAGCATCCCGAACGGTGTGCCCCAGTCGCCGATGTGGTTCTCGCGCACGACCGTGTGCCCGACGAACATCAGCATGCGAACGAGTGCGTCACCGATCACCGTCGAGCGGAGGTGGCCGACGTGCATCTCCTTGGCGACGTTCGGCGCCGAGTAGTCGACGGTCACCGTCGCCGGCGCCTCGCTCGCGCGCACCCCGAGCGAATCCTGACCCATCGCGGCCACGAGTTCGTTCGCGAGGAATTCACTCGAGAAGACGAGATTCACGAACCCCGGTCCTGCGATCTCGGTCGTCTCGACGATGTCGGAGAGATCGCCGGCAGCGGCCAGAACCCGTTCTGCGACCTCTCGCGGCGAGGATCCGAGGGTCTTGGCGAGTGCGAGCGCGCCGTTGGCCTGCGCGTCGGCACGGTCACTCGGGCGCACCACAGGGTCGCACGACTCGCCGGCGACGGCGGCGAACGCAGGCGCGAGCCGACGCGAGACGAGAGCGAATGGATCGGCCATGGTTCCCACATTCTGCCCGGCGATGCAGTCGCGACACCGGTTCGTTTCGCTGTGCACGAACCGGCGGCGCCCCGGGGGTTCGGCTCGGGGCACATCTAGACTTCGGTCACCGCATGGTCTCGCTCACGTAGCTCAGCGGATAGAGCACTTGCCTCCGGAGCAAGGGGTCGCAGGTTCAAGTCCTGCCGTGAGCGCCACACATCTCGGCGTACGTTCGCCGGGGGTCAGTCACCCCATCCGGATCGGGGATTCACGACGTGAGTCCGCCCAGACCGACGAACGACCGAGCGAGTTCGATCTCGCCCATGTGGCGCAGACCGTGCTGGTAGAGCCAGCACTCGATTCCGTCGAGAACCGTGATTCCCTCCTCACCGGCGACTCTCGCCGAGAAGGTGTTCGCAACGTAGGGACCGAACGGGCGCGGCAAGAGCAGGCGTTCGAGCTCGGACGGGTCGAGACCAGCCAGCCACGCCTCGGTACGGGAAAAGACGGCATTCATGTAGGAGATGAATGCGTCGAGATCGCCGATCTGTTGCACCTGCATCTCCTCGACGGTGCGCTCCTTGCCGTGATCGCGCACGGCCGGTGCGATGGCGTCGAGAATCTCGTCGTTGCAGATGAACGGCTGTCCCGACAGGATCATGAACGACGCGTCGTGCATGTTCACGTAATGGAAGAGCGAGAACGCGATCGGCAGAATTCCCTCCCGCTCGCGGTGATTCACCTGCTCGACGGTCATCGTCGCGCAGGCCTCTTCGTAGAGCGAGAACATCGCACGGAACCGACGACGCAGGGAATCGAGGATGAGTTCGTTCGACATGGACACCTCCGTGTGCTCCGCTCAGTGTCGTCCGTGGCGTCAGCTCGCGACGAACGCAGCCGGAACATGGTCGATTCTGTGGTCGTGCACCGTCAGTCAGCCGAGTGCAGACTTCACCATGTCGGCGATGACGGCACCGTCGGCCGACGATCCCACCCGGTCGCGCACGGCCTTGACCACCTGACCCATCGCCTTCATGCCGGTGGCACCGCGAGATGCCGCGGCCGCCACCTCTTCGGCAACCACGGCCGCCAGCTCGTCTGCGCCCATCGCCGCCGGGAGATACCGGGCGATCACCTCGGCTTCGGCCGATTCCTTCGCCGCAGCCTCGTCACGGCCGGCGCCGGCGTAGACCTCGGCAGCTTCCTGGCGCTTCTTGGCCTCTTGTTGCAGCACCCGGACCACCTGCTCATCGGTCAGTGCAACAGCGGCGTCACCTGCCACTTCCGCATTGGAAATGGCCGAGAGCACCATGCGAAGGGTCGACTTCGCCACGTCGTCATTTGCCTTCATGGCCACCGTGAGGTCTGCCTGGATCCGAGATTTGAGGTCGCCCATGGTGGACAAGTCTGCCCGATTGGTTTATTTTCAGTCCTGTACTGAAAAACGTTCGGTGCCATGTCAGGGGAGGCAACCCGTGTTCTCGTCATCTCGTCGTTCCCGATTGGGTCGTGCACTCGTCGTCGCCGCGGTCGCCGCGGGATCACTGGTCGTCGCCGGTGCCCCCGCTTCTGCGTCGTCGGCTGTGACCATCAAGGCCAAGCTCGGCGCGTCGTTCCGTCTGTTGGCTGTCACGAAGTCGGGCAAGACGTTCGTTGCGGCACCGACGAGAGGCGCCGTCACCTTGCGCGGCATCAGCCGCGCCGAGACATCGGGCATGACCCTGTCGGTCATCAACACCAAGGGCACCTACGTCGGGCCGGTGATGTTGCGGTATCTCGCCAAGAAGAAGGCCACCACCTCTCCGAAGAAGGCGACCGCCGGCTTCATCAAGATGAAGCGTGCGAGCAAGTCGACGGTCGATCTCGGCTCGATCAGGACCGGCGCGAACTACGCGTACGCGACGAAGGCGCCGGCCGTCACAGGCAAGTCGGTGGCAGTCTCGCGCGGTGTTCCACCGGCACGACAGAACTTCGGCAAGGGTTCCAGCGTGAGATCGGGCGGGGTGCGCTCGATGGCCGACCCGACCGAGAACCCGCTCGGTGACGACGCCGACAACGACGGCATCGCCGCATTCGCCGACGTCGACGACGACAACGACGGCAAGCTCGACCTCGTCGACGACGCGTTCTACCAGACACCCGTGAAGGACGACGGTTCCAACCAGGGGCAAGCCTCGATCTTCACAGCACTCGTGTGCGGCGGTGAGTGCGTGAACCTCAACGCGTTCAATGCGACGACCCCCACCGGCGCAGCCGGAGACCGACTCAACAAGATGATCAACACCTTCCAAGGTGTCTTCTTCCAGTTCCGTGACGTGGCGAAGACCTTCCCCACTCGCGCGAACCGTGACTTCGGTTTCTTCAACATCGACTGTGCAGGCATCGAGTGGTGCGCCGGCACGGCGAGCAAGGCAGTGACCATCTCGCCCGACTTCGATGCGACCGGCAACCAGCCGCCCGGAAATGCACTCCCCCTGGCGGCCGGCGAGAACTACACGAACCTGTGTGGTGCCGGCGTCATCGCCAAGGATCCGGCGGCCGCGTCCAACCCCGGTTACCAGGGTCCGAGCAATTGGCCACGCAACGATGCCGGAAGCGGGTCGGCCTTCGACCGACTGATGGACGAATGGGTGTTCCGCACCTGTGACCCTGACGGCGACTCGTTGCCGAACATCATTCCGTCGAAGGGAACCATCAACTCGGGCGAGCCCTGGATGAACGAGATCAAGCCCCGCTTGAGCGGCGCGAACGGCATGAAGGTCGGCGACACGATCCGCTACAACATCACCAACTCGTCGAAGAGGACCGTGTACTCGAGCACACAGGTGATCTCGGGGGTCATCCAGACCGCACCGTCGGTGCGCACATGGAACGGGACCTCTCTCCACAATGCGGACGGCTCGTACAGCATCGCCACGATTCCGGCCATGACCGACGCCGCGGCGAACGCCAACAACACCGCAACCGTGACGTTCTGGCGACCGCAGCGTGCTCCCATCGGCACCGAGTCGACATGGCAGGACGTCGGCGGTCTCACCTACGCCGTCGGATCGGACGCCAAGAAGTGCACGATCAGCGCGGCTGTCACGAGCGACGGACGCTCACTCACGGTGAGAAACGGTGACAAGGGCTCGGCCGTCGTCGACGATGCCAGCGACGCGACGCCGAACCCGGCCAACTTCATCCAGGTGACGATCACCGACATCGCCTCGTGCATGCCGCAGGTCGGACAGATGTCGGTGTCGGCGATGGACAAGTCAGGCAACTCGACCCACTTCAAGTGGCAGCGCGGTCAGGCACCGCAGCCGGGTCAACCGCAGAACCCGCCGAATCCACCGACTCCGGGCCAGTGACACCCGACCGGTGACGTCGCGCACAGCGACTCCGGCCCAATCGACGAGAACCCCGGGGCAACCCCGGGGTTCTCTCGTTTTCCGGAACATGTGCGCTCGGGTCGTCGCGGACAGGTCGTCGTGTGCGACATTTGACGTCGTGCCAGACGAGTTCTTTCCCCCGGCGCCCGAGGGCGCAATGCTGATCCACGACCGCCGCTACCAGGTGCGCACCTACAAGTTGTCTGACGACGTGATGATGCTGCGCGGCGTGGTCTGCGACGAGAAGCCCGCCGGCCTCTACATAGACGACGATCCGGAGCCGCTCTGGATGCATCACATGACCGTCGACCTCCACGTGGCCTGGCCGACGTTCGAGATCGTCGACGTGAGCGTCGAGTTCCGTGAGCACCCGCACACCGGGTGCACCAACATCGTTCCCGAGTACCAGAAGTTGATCGGACTCTCGATCACCCGAGGATTCAACGCGAGAGTGAAGGAGCTCTTCGGCGGCCCGCGCGGCTGCACCCACATCGGTGCGCTTCTGCAGGCGATGGGCCCGGTAGCGATCCAGAGCGGATGGTCGATGCGGATCGGCTCGACACCGGAAGAAACGTCGCACCTCACCCAGGAGCAGATCGACGAGCGCCGTCGACGCGGCTACGCGATGAACCTGAACACCTGTCACATCTGGGACGAACACGGCGAGATGGTCGCCGACATCCGTGCCGGGCACACGATCGAGGTGCCCCTGTCGGTGAGCAAGAGACTGAAGAAACTCGGCCGCGACGAGGCCGAGTGGGAGAAGATGCGCAGCTGACGACGCGGTGTCGACGCGCTCAGGCCGCCAACGCGGCGAGTGTGAACGCGACCGAGACGACCGTCAGCACGAAGGCGGGCGCGTAACGGCGAAAACCGTCCCGCACCCGCACGTGTGCGGTGACGGCAATTGCGAAATAAAGGAACAACGCCGCTCCGGTGACCACGTGCAGACCCCGCACCACGAAGCCGACTGCCAACCCGGCCGCGGCGAACAACTTGATCGCCCCGAGCAGCCGTTCCTTGCCGGCGGGCACACCGAGGCGAGCCATGGTCTCGAGAATGCGCGGCTCGCCGCGAAAATCGCCGACCGCCGTCCCCACACACGCCGACGCGAGGATCACGGCGAGGACTGCGGCGACGATGTTCATGCTGCGCCCCTGGCGCGGGCCACGTGTCGTTCGTGTTCGAGCAGCCACGTCTTGATCGCAAGTCCACCGGCGAACCCGGTGAGCGATCCGTCGGCGCCGATCACCCGGTGGCACGGCACGATGACGGGCACCGGGTTCCGACCGTTCGCCGCCCCGACCGCCCGCGTGGCCGTGGGGCGGCCCATGCGTCGTGCCTGTTCGGCATACGAGATGGTCTCACCGTGGGCAATGGTGCCGAGAACCGCCCACGCCTGTCGCTGGAAGTCGGTACCACGAGCATCGACGTGAACGTCGAACACCGTGCGGCGTCCGTCGAAATACTCGACAAGTTGTGTCACAGCCTCGAACAGCACGCCTGACGGTCGTACTTCGAACTCGCGCTCACTGTCGCAGCCGGGGAGAATCACCTCGACCACGGCCGACGCAGTCGCCCCCACGCTGATCGGCCCGATCGGTGTCGACACTTTTGCCCACCGAACATCTGCCGTGTCTGTT
This sequence comes from uncultured Bifidobacterium sp., assembly GCA_964416135.1. Taxonomy (GTDB): domain Bacteria; phylum Actinomycetota; class Acidimicrobiia; order Acidimicrobiales; family Ilumatobacteraceae; genus UBA2093. The sequence continues at coordinate 195,613 of CAYQCU010000001.1, read as the reverse complement.
GCCATCGGCACCACAGTAGGTTCCCGCTCCCGCCGGGAGGACCGTCGCTCCGATCCGACATCGGCCCGGTCGTTGGTTGTACGGTACAAAAATCGAATCTGCACCCTTTTCCTTGACCCAGCGCGACGTGCGCATGGTGTACGCGGCGATGATGGCCGCCACTGCCCTGTCGGCACTCAATGCCTCCACCGTGAGCACGGCCCTGACCACCATCGTCGGCGACCTCGGCGGCATCCGTGCCTACACGTGGGTCTCGACCTCGTACATGTTGACTTCGACTGCCGTCACCCCGCTCTTCGGCAAGTTCAGCGACCTCTACGGTCGCAAGAGTCTCGTTCAACTGTCGATCGCAGTGTTCTTCGTGGGTTCGGTGTTGTGCGCGGTCGCTCCCAGCATGTCGATGCTGGTTCTCGCTCGCGCAGTGCAGGGCATCGGCAGCGGCGGAATCCAGGCCATGTCGTTCGTGGTCATCGCCGACATCGTCTCGCCTCGTGAACGCGGCCGCTACGTGGGCGCCTTCACGAGCATCTGGGCCATCACCAGCGTGCTCGGCCCGCTCGTGGGCGGCGTGATCGTCGACAACGCCTCGTGGCGATGGATCTTCCTCGTCAACCTGCCGATCGGGATCGTCGCTCTGCTCATGATCCACCGTTACCTCCACCTGCCGACGATCAGGCGCGACACACAGATCGACACATGGGGTGCGCTGCTCCTCACCGCCGGCGTGGCCTCGATGATCCTGACCATCTCGTGGGCGTCAGAGTCGTACGGCTGGGGTTCGACCCAGGCGCTCGCCATGATCGCACTCACCGTGGCGCTGGGTGCCGGCTTCTTCTGGTGGGAACCGCACGCGACGAACCCGATGTTGCCGCTCCATCTCTTCAAGAACCACACGATCCAGCGCGTGGTTCCGATGGTCACTCTCGTCGCGGCCACGATGGCCCTCGTCGGTGCGTTCATGCCGTTGTATCTGCAGTCGGTCACCGGCGTCTCCCCCACCAACTCGGGTCTTCTGCTGGTGCCGATGATGATCGGGCTCACGGCCTCGAGCACGATGGTCGGCAAGTGGACCGTGCGCAGCGGTCGCTACCGCATCTATCCGATCAGCGGAACCTTGTTCCTCGTCGCCGGACTCGGCTTCTTGACCCTTCTCGACAACTCGACACGCGGGATCGTGGTGGCGATGGTCGGCATGGCGTTGATCGGCATCTGCACCGGAGCAGCCATGCCAGTGTCGACGACGGCCATCCAGAACAGCGTCGACGTACAGGACATGGGCGTGGCCACGTCGTTGTCGGTGTTGATGCGTTCGCTCGGCAGCACCATCTCGCTGGCGGCCTTCGGGTCGCTGCTGAACGCACAGGTGATCGGCGAAGTGAAAGACGAGTACCTGCGCAGGCCGCGTCTGATCAACGATCTGCCCGAGCCGGCACGCAGTGAGACAATCTCTGTCGTCTCCGATGCGATCGTGAACGTGTACCGCTGGGCGATCCCGCTCGCAGTGCTCGCGTTTCTGTTCGCGTGGGCCGTGCGCGAGATTCCGTTGCGCACGCATGCAGCCTTCGAGGATCCCTCCGTGAAGGCGGCTGCCGTCAGCCCGGGCGACGGCAACCCCGCCGACTGATCGCCAGATCTGTCTCGCAGTCGTCGAGACTGCGACGGATCACTTGCCCGGTGACGGCTCTTTCGGCAGACCGAGCACTCGCTCGCCCACGATGTTGCGCTGGATCTGGCTGGTGCCGCCCCAGATCGTCTCGGAACGCGAGAAGAAGAAGGCCGACATCATGCCGCTCACCGGGTAGCCGTCACGACGCTTGTCACGCCCCGTTCCCGGCCAGCCCGACTCGCCGAGCCCCGTGTCGATGAGCATCGAGTCGGCGCCTGCGATGTCGAGTGCGAGTTCCATCGCCTCTTTGTGCATCTCGGTCCAGAACATCTTGTTGGTCGCACCGAGTGCGGCGACACCCAAGTCTTTCTTGTTGGCAAGGGTCGCCGACAGCGAACGAAGCCCGTTGATACGGAGAATCTGGATCTTCGTGTAGTAGGTCATGAGGCGCTGACGAATGACCGGATCCTCGATGGATCCGTTCTTCTTGGCAGCCTTGGCCATCGCGATGTACTCGGCCTCGAAGCGGCGATAGCCGGTGGTGGCGCTCATGCCACGCTCGAATGCGAGCGTGGAGTTGGCGACCTGCCAGCCGTTGTTCACGCCACCCACCACGTTGTCCTTGGGGCAGCGAGCGTTGTTGAAGAACACCTCGCAGAACTCGGCGGTGCCGTCAGGTTGCACGATGCCGCGCACCTCGACACCGGGCTGGCGCATCGGCACCAGGAGGTACGAGATTCCCTTGTGCTTCGGTGCGTCGGGATCGGTGCGAGTCAGCAGGAAGCAGTAGTCAGCGTGGTGACCCTGCGTGGTCCACACTTTCTGGCCGTTGATGACCCACTCGTCACCGTCGAGAACGGCAGTGGTCTTCAGGCTCGCGAGGTCACTGCCGCTGTTCGGCTCCGAGAAGCCCTGGCACCAGCGCATCTGACCGCTCAGGATCTTCGGCAGGAACTCTTTCTTCTGCTCCTCGGTGCCCCACTGGAGAATGGTCGGGCCCACGAGAGTGTCACCGAAGAAGTCGGCACGCATGGGAGCCTTCGCGTTCGCGAACTCTTCGGCGAGCACGACACCTTGCATCGTGGTGAGGCCCTTCCCGCCGTACTCCTTCGGCCATGTCGCACAGATCCAGCCACCCTCGAACAACTTCTGCGGCCACTCGTCGTTGAACTTCTTGCGCTCCTCGGCCGACATCTCGAAGCCCTTGTCGAACCAGCCCTCGGGCAGGTTGTCCTTCAGCCATGCGCGGATCTCGCCGCGGAATGTCTCGTCTTCAGGGGAGTAAGTGAGTTCCATGGTCGGCAATTCTGCCGAATGAAAACCCGATCCGTCGCACCGACCGGATGTGTCCGTTCGCACACCCCGGACCCGGCCCCACAAAGGGTGGACGGGGCGAGCCGGCAGGGCTCTCGGGGCAGAATTACGGCCGAGCATGCCCGAGTCGCTATAAACGAACGGTGCTTTCCACAGTTCTCGCGGCTGGCGGCTCCCTCGACTGGGGATCCATTTTCATGGCCCTCGCTGTCGTCCTCATTGCCGCCAAGGCCGCCGCCGAACTGTCTGAGAGAGTCGGTATCCCTGCCGTTCTCGGCGAAATCGTCGCGGGTGTCCTGATCGGACCGTCGGTGTTGGGCTGGGTGGAACCCACCGATGCCCTCAAGATTCTGGCCGAAGTCGGTGTCATCGTGCTCCTCGCCCAGGTCGGTCTCGAGACTGATCTCGACGAACTGCGCCGGGTCGGACGTGCATCGACGCTGGTGGCGATCGTCGGCGTGGTGCTGCCGATGTCGACCGGCTTCTTCGCAGGTTCGGTGCTCGGCGAGTCGACCAACGCGTCGTTGTTCCTCGGGGCATCTCTCGCCGCGACGAGCGTGGGCATCACAGCCCGTGTCTTCGGCGACCTCAAGGCCCTCTCGTCGACGGAGGCACGCATCGTGCTCGGCGCCGCCGTTGCCGACGACGTGTTGGGGCTCGTGATCTTGACGGTGGTCACGCGCATTGTCGAGAAGGGCTCCATCGACATTGCCGGCCTCGCCTCCACCATCGGACTCGCGGTTGGTTTCCTCGTCGTGGCGGGAGCAGTCGGACTTCTCGTGCTGCCCCGACTGTTCGCCGCTCTCGGGTCACGGGTCACGTCGTCGGCGACGATGGGTGTCGTCGCGGCCGGGGTCACCTTCTTGTTCTCCGCCGCGGCGAGCGGTGCAGAACTCGCCCCGATCATCGGCGCGTTCGTCGCGGGCACTGCGCTCGCACGAACCGACCACCACGAACGCATCGAGCGCGACTTCCAGTCGATCGGTGCGGTGTTCATCCCCGTGTTCTTCGTCCAGATCGGCGTCGACACCGACGTCACCAAATTCTTCGACCTGAAGGTGCTCGGAATCGCGGCCGTTCTCACGGTCATTGCGATCGCCGGCAAGGCACTCGCCGCCGTCGGTGCAGTCGGGACACCAACCGACAAGATCGTGATCGGTGCAGGCATGGTGCCTCGCGGTGAGGTCGGGCTCATCTTCGCCACCATCGGCGTCTCGGTCGGTGTGTTCGACGAGGAGCTCTACGCGGTCGTGCTGTTGGTGGTGCTCGTGACCACGGTCATCACCCCTCCCGTCCTGCGTTGGCGCATCAACTCGAAACTCGCCGGAGCGGCGGATGCCGCACCGGTCGACGTGACCGAGCCGCCCGGAGGTTGGGTCGTGACCACCCGTGACTCGGTGTCGCTGCAGGGAAATCCGCCCTCGCACCTGACACTGAAGGTCTCGCTGGAAGCAGCCTTGCGCGCGGCCAGCAACCGTCCCGACGACACTCTGCAGAACTGGCTCCACACCCAGCGCGCCGCACAGTTGTCGTGGGACGACGACACGACGGGTCTGTTGGGCGAGATTCTCATGCGCGGCAACGCACGGTCGTGGCGACTGCTCGAAGTGACCGGGGTCATCGACCGAGCGATGCCAGAGATCGCGCGTGCGATCAACGCCCGCCGCAGCGATGCCACCGAACTCGACCCGACGCACCATGCGTCGATGCCTGTGGTCGAGTCACTGCGCAACCGACTGGGTCGCGTGCGTACTGCCGAGTCGCCGCTCCTGTGGGCGGCCTTCGTTGCGGACTTCTCCGAGGACTTCCCCGCCGTCGATTTCCTCGACCGTCTCACACTGCCGACATCGACGCGGGATCGCGCCCGCCTCCTCGTCACCGCGTCGAACGTGTTGCACCGCGCGGCGTCGTCGGAGCCCTACGGGAACAACCCGCGGGCCATCGCCCAGCTCGCCGACTTCCTCGGCACCCCTGAGATGGTCGAGTACTGCCGTCTGCTCACGGAAGCGCGCGGCAATCTCGAGGAGTGGCAGTACCCGGCGGTGCTCGAACTTGTGACCCGCACCCAGGAGCTTCTCGCACACCCGGAACTCATCGACGGTTCGGGTGACTCGCTCGAGGCAGTGCGCCGTCGCGAGGCCATGTCGACCACCGACGACCCGTACGTGCGCGACCGCATTCGCACCGCCGGCAACACCTACGTGCTCTCACACTCGACCGACACCCTGGTGCGTCACGCCTCGCTGATCGAACCGATGCCGACGACCGGCAACGCCCGGGTGACGGTGTCGGCTGGAGCGACGGAGTCGACCTGGGTGGTCGACGTCGCGGCCGCCGACGCGCCGGGCCTGCTCGCACGAATCTGTGCCAGCTTCTCGGCCGAAGGACTCGACGTCGTGAGTGCCGATGTCGCGACGTGGCCCGACGGAGCCGTTCTCGACTCGTTCGTGGTCGCTGCGACCGCGACACCCGACGCTGCACGTCTGGAGCAAGCACTGGTTGCATCACTCGCCAAGCCTCCGCGCACACCCGCGGCGGTGTCGGGCTCCCGACTGAGTTTCGTCCTCGACAACGCCGCCCATCCGTTCCACAGCATCGTGAGCATCTCGGGCGAAGATCGCCCCGGGCTTCTCGGTGCGGTGGCGGCGGCATTCGCAGCCGAGCGGGTGCAGGTTCACCACGCCCGAGTCTCGACCGAGGGCATCGAGGTCGCTGACCGCTTCGAAGTGTCGACCAAGAGGGGCAAAAAGATCGCACAGCGCACCCTCGACCAGGTGGCGAATCGACTCGACTGAGACTCGGCCCGGCACCAGAGCCACCTCCCGACACACTCCGTTCACACAAAGCTCCGATCGCCACGAAGTCGTAACACTCGCGCGATTCGCCCGAAATCTTGCCTCCCTACCTTGACCGGTGTTGCAACGGCGCGACACCCACCAGCCGCACTCGCGGCACCGGAGCGATCCGGCAAATCACAAGGAGACAGATCAGTGAAGTTGATCACGGCGATCGTCAAGCCATTCAAGCTCGACGACGTGAAAGACGCACTGAAGTCGGCAGGCGTTGCTGGCATGACCGTGTCGGAGGTGAAGGGGTTCGGCCGCCAAGGCGGCCACACCGAGACCTACCGCGGCAGCGAGTATGCAATCGACTTCGTGCCGAAGGTGAAGTTGGAGCTCGTCGTCGACGACGGCCTCGTCGACCAGGTGGTCGAGGCGATCAAGTCGGCGGCGGCGACGGGAAAGATCGGTGACGGCAAGGTCTGGGTGACCTCCGTCGATCGTCTCGTGCGCATCAGGACGGGAGAGGAGGGACCCGATGCTGTCTGAAGTGACTGCAGAGTCCGTCCAGGCGACTCTCGACAACGTCTGGATTCTGGTGGCGGCGGTGCTCGTCATCTTCATGCAGGCCGGATTCGCACTCGTCGAGGCCGGTCTCACCCGTGCCAAGAACGTCGCGAACATCTTCATGAAGAACCTCATGGACTTCGCCGCCGGCGCAGTCCTGTTCTTCGCGATCGGTTACGCCATCGCCTTCGGCGGTGAGTTCACCGGCCCCGGTGCCTACATCGGCGGCGGCGGCTGGTTCCTCGCAGGAGACGGCGTGTTCACCTACGGAACTCTCGACAAGTTCGTGTTCTTCACCTTCCAGGTGGCGTTTGCCGCGACCGCGGCCACGATCGTGTCAGGAGCGATGGCAGAGCGCACCCAGTTCCGCGCGTACGTGGTGTTCTCGGCTGTCATCTCGGCGGTGATCTACCCGATCGTGGTCCGCTGGCAGTGGGGTGGAGGCTGGCTGTTCCAGCTCGACACACCGTTCCACGACTTCGCAGGGTCGACACTCGTGCACATGACCGGCGGTGTCGCCGCTGCCATGGGTGCGCGAGCGCTCGGGCCGCGTCTCGGTCGCTACTCGGCTGACGGAAGACCACGGGCAATTCCCGGGCACTCGATCCCGTTCGCGATTCTCGGCACGTTCATCCTCTTGGTGGGCTGGTACGGCTTCAACCCGGGCTCCTGGCTCGCAGCCGACAAGGCCATCGGCGGAATCGCCGTCAACACCACGCTCGCAGCCGCCACTGGTGCGCTCGCCGCGACGGTGTTGACCTGGATCCGCGGAGGAAAGCCCGACGTCGCGATGGCAGGCAACGGCTTGTTGGCCGGACTGGTCGGCATCACAGCCGGCGCATGGGTGGTGAACGGTCTCGGTTCGATCGTCATCGGTCTCGCGTCGGGACTCATCGTGGTCTACTCGGTGTCGTTCTTCGACAAGATCAAGATCGACGACCCGGTCGGTGCAGTGAGTGTCCACGGCGTGTGCGGTGCGTTCGGCACGATCATGGTGGGGCTCTTCTCGGCCACCGAGGCCGAGGGTGTCGTGAAGAAAGGACTCTTCTACGGCGGTGGAGCCGACCAGTTGGTCAGCCAGGTCATCGGCGTGGTCGCAGTCGCGATCTTCGTGGCCGTCACCACGGGCATTCTGTTCGCCGTCTTGAAGGCCACCATCGGTCTGCGAGTCAGCGAGCAGGAAGAAATCGAAGGTCTCGACGTGCACGAGCACGGCTTCTCCGGCTACTCGAACGCCGACTGACCCCGGTTTCACGCGAACCGATCGAGGGGCCCGTACCGCGCCGCCCGGCGTCGATACGGGCCCCTTTCGTGTACTTCCTCGCGTGATCCAGCGACCTTCTCTGCCTGCCTTCCCGTTCGAAGGGCACGGTTCTCTAGTCTCGTGTCATGACGATGATCGATGACGCACCTGCCAAGGCCACCCGCTGGACGGCCCAGTGGAAGGAACTCTACGAAGAGGTCATCAATGCCGGCTTGTGCACGGGGTGTGCAGGATGCGTGGTGACGTGCCCGCACGACGTGATCGGCTACGAGCACGAAGAGGGCAAGTACATCCCGTTCCACCTCGAGGAAGAACTCGGACTCGACAACTGCATCCACGGCGAGAAGGGGTGCACCACCTGCACGCGCGCCTGCCCGCGGTTCCGCACGTGGGAGTCGGCCGCGAACAACCATCTCTTCGGTCGTGACCGCCGCGACGACGAGCTCTCGGGGATCTGGGAACAGTTGCTCCTCACGCGTGCGGTCGACACCGAGGCGCACCACAAGGGCCAAGACGGCGGCTTCGTGTCGGCGATGTTGATCTGGCTGCTCGAGAACGGCTACATCGACGGTGCCCTCGTGAGCGGCGTCGAGGACGACGACGCATGGAAGGCCAAGCCCGCCGTCGTGCGCAACCGCGACGAAGTGCTCGCCACCGCCGGCAGTCGCTACACGTACTGTGCGAACCCGCTGGCACTTCGCGACGCGAAAGAACTCGGTCTCAACAAACTCGCTCTCGTCGGGATGGGCTGCCAGACCTCGTCTCCCCCGGTGATGTGGGACCGCAAAGCGGGCAAGGTGTCGAAGCCGTTCCAGTTCACGATCGGCTTGCTCTGTTCGAAGACCTTCGACGACGCCATCTTCGCCGAACTCTTCGAGGCCAAGTACGGCCTCAAGAAAGAAGACATGGTGAAGATGAACATCAAGGGTGTCTTCCAGATCTGGATGAAGGACGGCTCGTACCACGAGATCGACCTCAAGGAATGCCACCAATGGACGCGCAAGGGATGCAAGACGTGTCCCGACTTCGCTGCTGAACATGCCGACATCTCCACCGGCGGCATCGGCAAGGACAACGACTGGACCTTGACCATCGTGCGCACCAAGCTCGGAGTCGAGGTGATCGAGCGCATGATCAAAGACGGTGTGATCGAGTCGCGCCCCGCCCAGGAAGACGAAGTCGCCATGAAGCTGCTGCGCACTCTGTCGATCGTCAGCCGTCGCCGTTGGCCCGAATGGGCCGAGAAGTCGGTCACGATCGGCGTGCCGCCGCCGAAGAAGAAGGCCGAGGCACCGGCAGACAAACCCGCCGAACCGGCGAACTGACGCTGCACGACACCGACGACATCACAGGGGGGAGACTGATGCCACCGATTCTTCATCCGCAGGCGACGGCCGTTCTCGAGGCGATGGCGGCCCTCGGCGGCCCGATCATCCACGAGTCGACACCGTCGGAGTTCCGCGCCTACTACGACTCGCGCGCGATGCCGGCGATGTTCGAGGTGCACGAAGTGCGCGACGTCTCGGCTGGTGGTGTGCCGGCGAGGCTCTACCGACCGACGTCTGCGACCGGAACCGGTCTCTTGGTCTACTACCACGGCGGCGGCTGGGTGATCGGTGGTCTCGAGTCGCACGACAACGTCTGTCGTTCGCTCGCGGTGCGCTCGGGTCATGCGGTGCTCGCTGTCGACTACAGGCTCGCGCCGGAACATCGCTTCCCTGCCGCAGCCGAAGACGCCCTCTGTTCGCTGCGGTGGGCACACGAGAACGCCGACGAATTGGGCATCGACGCGAACCGCATCGCGGTGGGTGGAGACTCGGCCGGCGGCAACCTGGCGGCCGTCGTCGCACAGCAACGACCCGTACCGATCGCGTTCCAGCTGTTGATCTACCCCGCCACCGACATGACCATGTCGCTCGGCTCGCACGAAGAGAACAAGGCGGGTCCGGTGCTGTCACGCGAGGCGATGGACTGGTTCATCGGGCACTACATGCCGTCCGGAGCCGACCCACGCGATCCGATCGCATCACCGCTCTTTGCACCCGAGTCGTTGCTGCGCGGCACACCGCCGGCACTCATCGTGACAGCCGAGTACGACCCGCTGCGTGACGAGGGCGAGGCCTACGGGCGACGGCTGGTCGAGCACGGCACGACGGCCTCGACCGTGCGCTTCAACGGCCAGTTCCACAGTTTCTTCGGGATGGTCGGGATTCTCGACGATGCCAACCACGCCCACGACATCTCTGCCGCGGCGCTCAAACGTGCATTCGAGGCCTGAGCCGCTTCATGTGCACAGATCGCGGGCCCGGGCGAACACTGCGTCGATCATCGGCTCGGTGAGCTTCCCGGTGAATGTGTTCTGCTGGCTGGGGTGATACGAACACAGGATCGTCACGTCTCCCGACTCGTGTTCGAGCGCGTGGGCGAACTTCGGACGCGGACGCACACCCCACAACTCGCACGCCGCGACGTGGGCGAAACTGCCGAGACACACCACGACGCGCACCTTCGTGAGAAGTGCCCGCTCGCGCTCGAGGAATCCCCGACACGCATCTTTCTCGGCGGGCAGCGGCTTGTTCTGAGGAGGAGCACACCTCACCGCCGACGAGACCCACGCTCGATTCAACACGAGACCGTCGTCGCGGCCGGTCGACGTCGGCTGGTTCGCAAACCCTGCCTTGTGCATCGCTCGGTACAGCCAGTCTCCGCTGCGGTCGCCGGTGAACATGCGACCGGTGCGGTTCGCCCCGTGTGCGGCCGGCGCGAGCCCGAGCACCCACAGGCGTGCGTCCGCGTCGCCGAAACCGGGCACTCCCCTTCCCCAATACTCGTCGTCGCGGAACGATGCACGCTTGTCACGCGCGACGCTCTCGCGCCACTCGACGAGTCGTGGACACGCCCGACACGACTCGACGTCGGAGGCGAGTGCGGCGAGGGAGTCCACGACGCTCCACAGTAGGTTGGACGGCGATGGCACCACGCACGACACGAACATCGGCGAAGAAACCGACGGCGACGAAGTCCAAGACACAGGCACCTCCGTCGGCGACGCTGATCCTGATGGTGCGACACGGTCAGACCCCGACCACCGGGCGCATCTTGCCGGGTCGTGCGCCGGGGTTGAGCCTGTCGGAAACCGGTCGCTCGCAGGCCTCGGCCGTTGCCGAACGCATCGCCGCACTGCCCCGTGTCGATGCGGTGTATGCCTCGCCGCTCGAGCGCGCACGCGAGACGGCCGCCCCCATCGCGCGTGCCGTCGGTGTGCGCGCGAAGATCCACCGCGGTCTGCTCGAGTGCGACTTCGGTGACTGGACCGGGGCAGAACTGTCCGCGCTCATGAAGAAGCCCGAGTGGACCACCGTGCAGAAAGCACCGAGCATGTTCCGCTTCCCGAACGGGGAAAGTTTCACCGAGATGCAGGTGCGCATGGTCAGCGCACTCGACCAGATTCGTACCGCGCACCCGGGCGGCACTGTGGTGTGCGTCTCGCACGCCGACCCGATCAAAGCCGCTGTCGCTCACGCCATGGGAACCCACCTCGACCTCTTCCAGCGCATCGTGGTGGGCACCTGTTCGGTGAACGCTGTCGCATGGTCGCCGCACGGCCCGATCGTGCTCGCCGTCAATTCGACCGGGTCGTTGACGGACCTTCGTCCCTCCTGACGTCACACCCCGCCGTTGGTGGGGTCGGCCCGTGCTCTGGCACACTTGGAGTCGTCATGGGCGAGTACTGGGACTTCGAGGCCGCGGACGGGTTCGCGACCGGCGCCATCGGCCGACCCGGCGAGCGGACCTTCTATCTGCAGATCCGCGCCGAGGGCCGCACGCTCTGTGTGAAGTGCGAAAAGACCCAAGTCGCCGAACTCTCGCGACACATGCGCGGCATGCTCTCTGATCTCCCCGATGTCGGCAATGCCGACGCCGCTTCGGCCTGGCTCACATCGCCCGTCGAACAAGACTTCGTGCTCGGATCGATCGGACTCGGCATCGACCGTGCATCGAGCCGCATGGTGGTCCAGCTGGAAGAAGTGCAGTTCATCGACGAGGACATGCTCGAGTCCACCGACGACGACGAACTCGACGACGACGAGATCGCCGCCGCACTCGAGTCGCTGTTCGGCGACGACGACACCGAGTCGTCGTCGACCGTCGTGCGCGTGCTGCTCACCGCGGCCCAGGCACGCGCCTTCTGCGACGTCGCCGACACGGTGGTCATGGCCGGCCGTGAGCCGTGCACGTGGTGCGGTGCCCCGAAGGATCCCGCGGGCCATGCGTGCCCGCGCATGAACTGACCTGGGAGGCGCCGTGCCAGCCGACCCGACGCTGCTCGAGGAGCTGGCGACCGCCGAGATCGAGGTCGTGGGTCGCCTGCCCAATTCGTCGAATGCCACGTTGCTCGTGCAACTCTGCGAGAGCGGGCTGCGCGCCGTCTACAAGCCGCTGCGCGGAGAACGCCCGCTGTGGGACTTCGAGCCCGGGTTGTACCTGCACGAGGTCGCCGCGTTCCGCGTCAGCGACTCTCTCGGATGGGACCTTGTTCCCCCGACGGTCGTCTGCGACGGTCCGCACGGCGAGGGATCGCTGCAGCTGTTCGTCGACTTCGACCCCCACGAGCACTACTTCACACTCCTCGAGAACCGCAGCGATCTCCACCCTGCGCTGAAGGCGATGGCGGTCTTCGACATCGTCACCAACAACACCGACCGCAAGGGTGGTCACGTGCTGCTCGGCACCGACGGTCGTGTCTGGGGCATCGACCACGGGGTCTGTTTTTCCCCCGACTTCAAACTGCGCACCGTCATCTGGGACTTCGCCGGCGACGAGATCGCAGACGAGTTGCTGACACCGCTCGAGACGTGGCTCACGGAGGTTCCGTCCGGCATCCGTGAGGTACTCGACGATGACGAGACCGACGCGATGGTCGAACGCATCGCGTGGCTCGTCGAGAACCGGGTGTTCCCGGCACCAGCCTCGAGATACGAATACCCATGGCCGATTCTCTGAGCGCGCTGATCCACCGCGCCGACCTCGACGGACTCGTGCGCCACGTCGACGCCGTATGTGCATCACGCGACTGGGAGCATCTGCTCGACGTGCGCAATGCGGCCCGTTCCGCCGTCGACACCGGGCGTCAACTGTGGCCGATCGCGACTCTTGCCAACCAGCGGCTCGCACTGTGGGCACCTGCCGATCTCGCCGTACGGGCACTCGACGACACCGCGCGCACCTTCATGCCCGGCCCCGTGAGCGAGATCCTCGCCCAACACCACACGTGGGCGGATCTGTCGGCGCACCTCCCGCCCGGCCACGACCGTGCATTGTGCGCACACGAACGTGCCCTGCGAGGCGACGTCGTCGCCAGCGACGAACCGTCGTTGCTCGACATTCCGATCATGCCGATGCCGTGGGAACCTCGTTACGTCGTCGCGTCGTACGACGACTCGGGCATCGACGCACCTCCACCGCAGACCGATACCGAATGGAAACTGGTCGAATCGATCGATGCACAGTCGATCGACGACGACACCGTCGATGCTTTCCGCCAGATGATGTCACCGTGGACGGCGCAGTCGAACGGCTCGGCGACTGCAGCCGTCGCAGAAGGTGGCGCCGCCGAAGCACTCGGTGCGGTCGGTCTCGCATCGGCGCGGCTCGGAGCCGTGGCGCCAGCAGATGCGATGTCGCACCTGGCGTGGGCGGCGGCGAGCGGCGGTGCGCAGGGACGCCGCCGTGGTGCCGCGACCGGGCGCAGCGAGGCATGGTGGCTGTTGTCGGTGTTCCTCGGGGTCGACGAACCGTGGCCGGTCGATCCCGACGAGATCGGATCACTGGTCCAGTCGCTCGAGTGCTCGATGCTGGTGAACGACGAAGCCCCCACCATCGGGTGGGGGCTCGGTCTTGTCCTCGTGGACCGCGAGGAGAATCTCGCGTGTGCGCTCGTGGCGCGTGACTGGCTCTAGCGGCCCTTCAGCGCCTCGATGATCTGCGGAAGGACCTTGTGCACGTCACCGACGATGCCGAGGTCGGCCACACCGAAGATCGGTGCTTCCTTGTCCTTGTTGATCGCGATGATGTTCTTCGAGCCCTTCATGCCCACCATGTGCTGCGTGGCACCCGAGATGCCGGCCGCGATGTACACGTTCGGCTTCACGACCTTGCCGGTCTGGCCCACCTGGTAGCTGTAGGGCACCCAGCCAGCGTCGACGATCGCGCGCGACGCGCCCGGCGCACCCTTCAAGATGCCGGCGAGTTCTTCGATGAGGCCGAACTTGTCGGACTCGCCGAGACCGCGACCACCGGAGACGACGATGTCTGCCTCGTCGAGCTTCGGACCGGTCGACTCTTCGACGTGCACCGCGGTGACCTGCGCACCACCGGTGGCGCCGAGATCGGGCATCTGCACGGCCGTGACGGCGGCGGCGGCGCCGCCGACCGACTCGGGCGCGAACGACTTCGGACGGAACGCGGCGAGGAACGGACCCGATCCGGTGAACGTGGTCGACACCAGCGTGTTGCCACCGAAGATCGGAGTCGTCACCGTCACGCCGTCGGCGCTCTCGGCGATGTCGACGTTGTTGGTGATGACCGTCTTGTCGAGTTTCACCGACAGACGCGACATCACGTCACGTCCCTCGTAGTTCTGCGGGAACATGATGAGGTCGGGGGCCTCACCGCCGTCCATCACCGACTTCATCGCCGATGCGATCGCGGCTCCCGGGAGAGTCGATCCGTGTTCGGCGACGAACACCTTGGTGGCGCCGTGCTCACCGAGTGCAGCTGCCATGTCGGCTCCGCCGTTGCCGGCGAATGCTGCGACGTTCGACGAGAGCGTGCGTGCCTTGGCGAGCAGTTCGAGTGTTCCCGAGGTGGGTGCCCCGTTCGCGGCCTGCGCGAAAACCCAGATGCTGTTGAGTGCCATGTCGTGTCTCCTTCGGGGTTCCGAGCTCAGATGACCTTCAGGTTCTCGAGGAACCCGACGATCTTGGTGAATGCTTCGCCGTCGTCTTCGATGATCTCGCCGGCCTGGCGTGCTTCGGCCTGCGCGACGCCGGTGATCTTCTGACCGGCGCCGGCCCAACCGACCGCTGTGACACCGAGGTCAGATGCGGTGACTTCTTCGACCGGCTTCGACTTCGCGGCCATGATGCCCTTGAAGCTCGGGTAGCGCGGCTCCACCACACCTGCGGTGACGCTGATGAGTGCCGGCAGCGGACAGGTGACTTCGTCGTAGCCCGACTCTGTCTGGCGGTCGACCTTCAACTGGCTGCCGTCGACGGTGACCTTCTTTGCGAACGTCACCGACGGAAGTCCGAGAACCTCAGCCATCTGCTCGGGCACTGTTCCGGTGTAACCGTCGCTCGACTCGGTGGCTGCGATCACGAGATCGGCACCACCGAGACGCTGCACCGCGGCCGCGAGGATCTTGGCGGTGGTGAGTGCGTCGCTGCCCTGCAGTGCGGGGTCGGACACGAGCACGGCCTTGCCTGCGCCCATCGCGAGTGCGGTGCGCAGACCTGCTGTCTCACCGTTCGGAGCCATCGACACGAGGTTCACCTCGCCGCCGCCGGCTTTGTCGACGAGCTGCAACGCCATCTCGACGCCGTAGGCATCGGAGTCGTCGAGAATCAACTTCCCGTCTCGCTTCAATGTGTTGGTGGCCCCGTCGAGTGCGCCGGGCACCGCAGGGTCGGGGATCTGCTTGACGCACACGATCACGTTCATGCCTCAATGTTTACCGGCTGGCCACGGATCGTCCCAATTGTGCGGGGCCCCGTGGGCGTGACGAACGGCTCACCGTCCCCTGAGGTGCGCCGGGCCCGCTGGTACCGTTTCTCGCCTTGCGTCTGCTGCTCGTCGTCAACTCCTTCGCCTCCTCCGTCACCCCCCGGAACACCGTGGCGGTGCACGAATGCCTGGCCCGTCACCACGACGTGCAGGTGGTCGAGACCAACCGCCGGGGCCATGCCACGCGGTTCGCCGAGGACGCAGCCCGGCGCGGCATCGACGTGGTGGTGTCATTCGGTGGCGACGGCACCTTGAACGAGGTGGCCACCGGGATCGCCACGACCGACACCGCACTCGCGGTGCTGCCCGGCGGGTCGACGAACGTCTTTGCCCGCACGATCGGCATTCCGAACGACGCCGAGGCCGCCGTCGAACTGTTGGTCGCGGCACTCGCACGGCGCGACATCTCCCCCGCCGGACTCGGTCGGGCGAACGGTCGCTTCTTCACTTTCCACGCCGGGCTCGGCTTCGACGCAGCCGTGGTGCGCCGCGTGGAAGAACGTGCGGCCCTCAAACGGTACGCGGGGCACCCGTTGTTCGTTCTCGCAACGATCAGAACGGCGATGTTCGACTACGACCGCAAGCGACCGCATTTCGATCTCCGGTTCAGCGATGCAGCGAGCAACGGCTCGGCGAGCGAGGGTGTGCTCGAGGGGTCGTACTTCTCGATCGTGATGAACACGAACCCCTACACGTTCCTCGGCAGTCGCCCCTTCGACCTTGCCCCCGACACCGGTCTCGACAACGCACTCAGCGTCGTGAGTTTCACCGACCTCTCGGTGCCTCACGTGATGCGCACCTTGGTCACCGCCCTGCGCGGCGGTGGCGTCAGCCCGGGTCCGTGGCTCGACGTGCGACACGGCGTCACGTCGATGGTCGCGGCCGCCGAGCGCGCCTTCCCTCACCAACTGGACGGCGACTATCTCGGTGAGACCCGAGAAGTGGTCTTCGACTGGGTGCCCGAGGCGGTGCGGCTCGTGCGCTCGGGTGCCTGAGCCCTCGTCACTGGCTGGCGCGCACCTCGAGACACACGTCCGGCACGTTCGTGCAGATGCCGTCGATACCCCACGAGATGAGTTCTGCCATGCGCACCGGATCGTCACACGTCCAGGTGTTCACCGCGAGCCCGTGTGCGTGGAAGGCGTCGACGCATTCGCGTGTGAGCAGATCGACCCACGGGTGGAGCGCCGTGTGTCCGGCGAGGGCGAGATCACGTGCGGTGCGTTCGATGTTCTCGGGCCTCACGCCGACCGTCAACCACGCCGTGCGCACGTGCGGGTGTATCGCTCGCATGGCGTCCACCGTGGCTCGCGAGAACGACGAGACAAGCCACCGCTCGTCGTCTCGACGGTCAGCCAGGTGACCGGCGACAGCGGCCGTGACCCGCTCGGTCGGGTCGTGGTCGGGGTCGCCGTCGTTGTTCTTGATCTCGATGTTGACCCACATGCCGTCACACGCATCGAGCGCATCACCGAGCAGCGGAACGTGCGCGGGAAGATCACGGGCGGAGAGGTCACAGATCAGTCGCCCGTCGGCGAGGTGGGCGTCGTGGTGCACGGCGAGTGCGCCGTCGGCGGTGCGGCGCACGTCGAGCTCGACGGCATCTGACCCCATTCGGCGAGCCGTCTCGAACGCCACGAGGGTGTTCTCCCGTTCGGCCTTGGAGGCCCCCCTGTGGGCAAGCACTTGTGTCCTCGTGCCCGTGGTCATGGGAAAACGCTACTCCGAGGCGAGTTATCCACCGATGTCCACAGGGTGGCCCGTTCGCAAAATACATGGGAGGAACTTCGTTCACTTCATTGTCACCTGCGAAGACGGCTCGTAGCGTTCCTCCACGGCGGATGGCCCGCCGCAGTCGCGCTCCGGCGCCCGACCACAAAGGAATACCGACGTGTCGATCCTTGCGTCTTCTTTGGCCCTCGGAAATGCCGACTACACCTGGAGACGCCACGCGACGTGCAGGGACACCGATCCCGAACTCTTCTTTCCCGTCGGAACCACAGGTCAGGCACTGTTGCAGATCGCAAAAGCAAAGAGCGTCTGCTGCGAGTGCCCCGTGCAGGTGGAGTGCCTCGAATTCGCGATGGAGACCAACCAGGACACCGGCATCTGGGGTGGACTGTCAGAAGAAGAGCGGCGACAGATTCGTCGTGACGCCGCTGCACTGCAGCGCGCACAGCGCCTCGCCCAGCAACAAGCCTGAGGCCGGCGCCTCAGCACCCCTCGTCAATGGGTGGCGACGGGGACAGAGAGATCGATCACCGTCCCGGTGTGACCATCACGTGCTCTCAGCCCCACCGACTCGAGTTCTGCAGTGGTCGCAGGTCGCATGTCGATCGTGCCGTCGAGCTCGGTGGTGACCAATGTGCGCACGATCGACAGGCCAAGCCCCTTGGCGGCCGAGAGATCGAAGTCGGGGTCGATGCCACACCCGTCGTCGGTGACACGCACCGACAACGACTCGTCGTCACCACCGAGGCTGACAACCACGTTGCCTCCTCCCGAACCTTCGGGGAAACCGTGGTCGATCGCGTTCTGCAACAACTCGGTGAGCACCACCGACAACGGAGTGACGACGGTGGCAGGAAGTCGCCCGCCGTCACCGACCACGGTGAAACGCATCGGGCGATCAGGCGACTGCAGTCCTTCTTCCACGAGACGCAGCAACGGCCGCACAACTTCTATGAATGCGACGTCGTCGCCGGCCTCGCGCGACAACGTCTCGTGAACGAGAGCGATGGTGCGAATGCGCCGCACCGACTCGGCGACAGCCGCCTTGGCTTCGTCTGACTCGAGTCTCCTGCCCTGCAGGCGCAGCAACGACGAGATGGTCTGCAGGTTGTTCTTGACCCGGTGGTGAATCTCGCGGATCGTCGCGTCGCGCGACAAGATCATGCGGTCGCGGCGGCGCAGTTCGCTGACGTCGCGCAGCAGCATGAGGGCACCGGTGACTTGCGGCCCGTCGGGTGACTGACGCACGAGCGGGATGCACCTCGTGAGGAGCGTGACTTCCGGTGTCTGTTCGAATTCTTCGACCACCGGCTGACGACGCTCGAAGGCCTGACGCAACGAGGAATCGACGACGCCGAGTTCGGCGAGTGTCTGTCCGGCCGCGGGTGCGGTGATACCGACCCGGTGCAGTGCCGACGTGGCATTCGGCGACGCATACGTCACACGGCACTTCTCGTCGAGCACGATCGCTCCGTCACCGACGCGGGGCGCCACACTCGAGTCGGCCACGCGACCCCGGAACGGGAACGACCCGCCGGCGATCATCTCGGCGAACCGGTCGAACAGCCCGAGATAGGTGCGTTCCAGAAGTCCCGGTTGGCGTCCACCGCGACCCGACCATTCGCGGGTCAACACCGCGACAGGCACTCCCTCGTGCACCACGGGGATCGCGACCACATGACCGTCGTCGGTCTCGCCCTCGACCTCGATGTCGGCCTCGGTGATGGCCAGTCCCACGAAGGCGTCGGCAAGGAACGGACGCTCCTGTGTCGTGATGCTGCGCCCCACCCAGTCGGTGTCGTACAGGGTCTGACCGGTTGCCGCTCGCACCTGGGCAACGACCACCCACTCACCGCCGACCGTGGGAACGGTCAACAGCAGGTCTGCGAAGCAGAGATCCGCGAGCATGCCCCACTCGCCCACCAGGTTGACCAGGTGTGCAGTCTGCTCCTTGGTGAGAGTGGTGTGCTGACGCACGATGTCGGCGACGGTTGCCATGGAACCTCCGTCGCAAGTTTGCCCTATGCGGGGTTCAGACGGGCGACCATCTCGTCGAGCACCTCGGTCGGTGTCGCGGCCGGCCCGGCCTCGGGCACGACAGCCACCGGCACTCCCAACGATTCTGCGACCTCGACACCTGCCCGGTGACGCGCCGCGATCGCTGCCTCGGCTTCCACGACTTGTGCCACCTGGACGAGAGCCCCTGTCGCATCAGGCGCGGCGACCCGGGTGGCACGGCGCGCCACCTCGTCGGCGGACGGCAACACCGTCTCGCGGTGCGTGACCACTCTGTTCACGACCACCGACGAGAGTGCGATGCCACGTCGTGACAACTCGCCGGCCAAATGTCTGGCCTCGTTCGTCGACTCGGGCTCGGCAGAGGTCACGATCACACACTGCACGTCGGGCGACGTGAGCAGCCGCTCCACTTCTCTCGCACGCGACACGAAACCTTTCTCCATGGTCTGCAGCAGAGCGAAGAACTCGGAGATGTCGCCGAGGAATGTCGCCCCCAACAAGCGGTCAGCGATCTGGAGGAACGGCTTCGATGCAAGAGTCAACACACGTGACTTGTACGGCAGGGTCAACCACTGCACGAGACGGCCGCCGAAGAATTCGCGCATCTTGCGCGGAGCATCCAGCAGGTCGAGCGCGTTGCGCGAGGGAGGTGTGTCGATCACGACGAGGTCGTGGTCGGTGGTGCGCGAGAGCTCGTGGATCTGTTCCATCGCGATGTAGTCGTGACTGTTCACGAACCGCGCCGTGATGTTGTCGTACAACGGGTTGCGCAACACGCGCTCGGCGGTCGCGTCGTCACGCGCGTGTCGACGGATCAGCGCGTCCCAGCTCGCCTTGGTGTCGAGCATCGCCACCTGCAGCCGTCCACCACCGGCGACCGCAACGTCGGCAGTGGCATGGCCGATGTCGGTGAGGCCGAGCGCTTGTGCGAGTCGCCTGGCAGGGTCGACAGTGACCACCAGTACCCGTTCGCCGGCGCGCGCCGTGGCAAGTCCGATGGCCGCTGATGCGGTGGTCTTTCCGACGCCGCCACTTCCGCAGACCAACACGAAACGAGGGCTCATCGCAGAAATCCACCCACGGCCTCGGTGAGGTCGACACCGCTCGCGTCGAGACGCGGCACCACCGTGCACTCGACCTCGGGAACGGCACCGCACACCTGAGCCACACGGGTCTGGTGAGCAGCGTTGCGAACCGATGCCGCGGTCACCATGCCCGCCGCATCGGGAGCCGTGCGCACGAACCAGTCGTCACTCGCGAGGTCACGGGCAAGCGCGCCCGGCTCGGGAGCGACACGATTCATGACGATGCTCACGATGTCTGTGTGCGTGTCACGTCGGAACGCCTCGACCAGCTGCAGTGTCTCGGCGACTGCCAGTTCCTCCGGGTTGGCCACGATGACGACGCCGCATCGTCGGGGGTCGTCGAGAATGTCGAGCATCCACGATGTCTGCTCGCGCAGCGGGCCACGCGGCACGAGATCTGCGATGGTGCGCGGAGATGCGATCTGGGAGACCACGTGGCCCGAGGCTTCCGCGTCGACCACGACCAGGTCGTAGTGGTTCTCGCGCACTTCCCAGCACACCTTGCCGACTGCGAGCACCTCGCGCACACCAGGTGCGGCGTCGGCCACGAAGTCGAAAGCCGCCGCGAGCGGCCCGATCTTGGTCACGAGCGGCAAGCGCAGGTGGATGCGCAGGTATTCGCGCAGTGACTCTTCGGTGTTCATCGACATCACGTCGACACCGCCGGGTGCGCGAACCGGGGTGTACCCGGGAGCCCTGGCGAGCCCGAGCATCGGGGCGAGCGACCCCTTTGCGTCCATCTCGCATGCGAGAGTGCGCAGGCCCCGGGCGGCTGCGCGCGCGGCGATGGCGGCGGCGACGGTCGACTTGCCG
The DNA here is from genome assembly GCA_964416135.1 of uncultured Bifidobacterium sp. Classification (GTDB taxonomy): domain Bacteria; phylum Actinomycetota; class Acidimicrobiia; order Acidimicrobiales; family Ilumatobacteraceae; genus UBA2093. Next base: position 174,649 of record CAYQCU010000001.1, on the reverse strand, counting down.
GTGCCGCCCTTGCCCGTGACGAAGAGGAGACGGCGGCCGAAGAGGTCGGTCAGATCAACCGCCGAAACCGATGCGTCGGTCAGGGTCTGCCGACCCGATCTCGACATAGGCGATCTTGGCTGCCGGAACTCCGACTGAACGACCTTTCTTGTCGGTGATCCACAACGTGTCGACCGCGCCGGCGAGAGCGGCGTCGACGTCGGCCTTCACCGCCGTGCGCACCTTCTCGTCGTCGTCGAGTTCGAGGGCGATTTCCCGTGCTGCCTGCGTGACGCCGATGCGAATGTCCACTTGTCGTTGCTCCTGATCGTCGTGGCGGGGTCGCCGCACACGACCCCGAGGGTAGCGGTCAGATGAGTTTCAGCGCCTTGCTGAACACCTTCTTCGGGCGCATCGCCTCCACCTGCTCTGCCAATGCATGGAATGCACGGCCGGCCTCCGAGTCGGGAGCGGCCACTGCGATCGGGTTGCCCGCATCACCGCCTTCTCGCAACATCGGAACGAGCGGAATCTGGGCGAGCAACGGCACGCCGAGTTCGGCCGCCAGTTCTGCACCACCGCCGGAACCGAAGATCTCGTACCGCTTCCCGTCGTCGCCGGTGAACCACGACATGTTCTCGATCACGCCGCGCACCGGGAGATTCACCTTCTTGGCCATTGCGGCCGAGAGGCGCGCCACCTTCTGCGCTGCATCTTGCGGAGTGGTCACCACCAGCACTTCGCCCTGCGGCAGGTATTGACTGAGCGACAACGCGATGTCACCGGTGCCGGGCGGCATGTCGATCAACAGATAGTCGGGCTCGTCCCAGAACACGTCGGTGAGGAACTGCTCGAGTGCCTTGTGCAGCATCGGCCCGCGCCAGATGACAGCTTCGCCCTCCGGAACGAAATACCCGATCGAGATGCACCGCACACCGTGGTTCTCCGGCGGCACGAGCATCGAGTCGATGATCACCGGATCACGTTCTGCGCCCAGCATTCGGGGAATGGAGAATCCGTAGATGTCGGCATCGACGATGCCGACCGAGTGTCCGCGTGCGGCAAGTGCGACCGCGAGGTTGGTGGTCACGCTCGACTTGCCGACACCGCCCTTGCCAGACGAAATCAACAGAGGTCGGGTCTTCGAGTCTTTGTCGGCGAACGGAACGCGACGCCCCTCGGCGTGACCGTGCGCCTGGCCCTGTCCTGCAGTTGCGCGCGGGTCACCGTGAAGCGTGCGGCGCACGTTCTCTCGCTCTGCATCGGTCATGACACCGAAAGAGATGTTCACCGGCGCACCGCCAGCGAGCGGCTGCAGGGCGGTGGTGACTCGGTTCTGGATCTCGTTGCGCATCGGACAACCGGGAACGGTCAGCACCACGGTGAGAGAAATGGCATCGCCTGCGACGTCGATGTCGCGGACCATGCCGAGATCGACGATCGAGCGGTGCAGTTCGGGGTCCTCCACCGGGCGGAGGGCGTCGATGACCTGGTCTTGGGTTGCGCTCGGCATGGGATCTCCGGGGGGTTCTCAGAATTTGCACTACGGCGATAGGTAGAATACCGGCGTGGCCGAGCCGAACAGCACGACAAACCTGACACCGAAGGCGTTCACCGCCACTGTGTCAGCGATCACGTCGGCCTTCGGCGACCCCACACGTCGCGCCATCTACTTGTTCGCTCGAGAGAGCTCCGACGGGGTGACCGCATCACAAGTGGCGGAGAAATTCGACCTCCATCCGAATGTCGCGCGCCATCACCTCGACAAATTGGCCGCCGGCGGATACGTGGAAGTGTCCGTCGAGCGAGCTCGCGGCGCGAAGGCGGGTCGACCCTCGAAGCACTACCGACTCGTCGACAAAGACGCCGGCCTCGATCTCACCGTGCACACGGACGACCTCGTGCTCACGCTGCTCGGCAAGGCACTCGCTGCGCTCCCGGCAGACACCGCACACATGATCGCCGAACAAGTCGGCACCGAATACGGCCAGGCCATGGCGGCGTCACTGGCTGGTGGTGATCCGCAGGCAGGTCACCGATCGCTGCGCTCGGCCATTCAGGCCGTCGCCGACGCACTCACCGCGCACGGCTTCGCCGCACATGCAGAGAAGAAGCAGAACTCGTTGCGCATCGTGACGAGCCACTGCCCGTTCGGCGATGTCGCGATCGAACACCCCGTCATCTGTGCGGTCGAGCGCGGCATGGTGAAGGGAATGCTGGGAGCGCTCTACGGCGAGACCCAGCCGGTCACCGTCGGCACCATGGCCAGCGGCGACACCCTCTGCGTCACCGCCGTCTGAGACGTCTCAGTCGCCCCAGTGGCGTTGCTCGAGGAACGGATCGCCGTACATGTGGTAGCCGTTGCGTTCCCAGAAACCGGGCTTGTCGGAGTCGCGCACCTCGATCCCGCGCAACCACTTCGGCGACTTCCAGAAATAGAGGTGCGGCACCAGCATGCGCACCGGACCGCCGTGGATGGGTTCGATCGGCTCTCCGTCGAACTCCCACACCACCATCGACTCGGGTCGTGTCGCATCGTCGAACGGCATGTTCGCGGTGTAGCCGTACTCGGCGTGCGCCATCACGTGCGTCGCACCTTCGGCGACGCCAGCGCGTGCCAACAGATCGCTCACCTTGACTCCGCGCCATCTGGTGTCGAACTTCGACCACTTCGTCACGCAATGGATGTCGGTGACGATCTCGGTCGACTCGAGCGCGGTCAGTTCCTCGTAGGTGAGCACGTACGGCTTCTCGACGAGACCGGTGATCGTGAGATTCCACTCCCCCGGTGCGTATGTCGGCACGTCACCGACGTGCAACACGGGGAATCGTTCGGTGAGATACTGACCCGGCGGAAGACGCGAGGGGTCGAAGCCCTTCGCTGCGACTTCATCTCGATTTCGGTCGAAGAAACCCATGCGGCAAGTCTGCCGTCACCGACACGCACTACGGTGCGGTCGTGGCTGTCGTGCTGGTGAGACACGCAAAGGCCGGCGACCGGGACCGTTGGACGGGCGACGACTCCGATCGCCCGTTGACCGAGAAAGGTCACGCCCAGGCAGCAGCTCTCGTCACCGCGATCGGCTCGGCGCCCGTGACTCTGGTCTCGAGCCCCTACGTGCGCTGCGTCCAGACACTGGAGCCGCTCGCGCGGGCCCACACTCTCGACGTGACGGTCGACGACCGACTCGCCGAGGGTGCGTCGCTCGAGTCGGCGCTCTCACTGATGGACGAGGTGCCGGACGGGGCGGTGCTCTGCTCACACGGCGACGTGATCCCGATGCTCGTCGATGCGCTCATTCGTCGCGGCATGGTCCTCGAGTCGTCGGTCCCCGGCGTGAAGAAAGGCTCCTGGTTCGTCCTCGTTCGTGAATCTGGTCGCTGGACACAGGCAACGTGGCATCCGGCGCCGGGATGATCCCGCCGTGGTGACAGGTTCGCCGAACGGCTACTTGCCCGCGAGGGCCTCGGCGAGGTCGTTCTCGATCGCCTGTACGAACGATTTCACTTCCACCGGCGGATCAGACGCGATGCACGCCTTCAACTGCGGCTCAGCCAGTTGCGGCTGCTCGAGGAACCGGAAGTAGACGATCGCAAGGAAGCAGCGCGCGTCGGGATACCCGGGCTCGATCGACTGGGCCCGCAACAGATCGGCGACCGCTGTTGCAAGCGCCAGTTTCTTCAGGTCACCCTCTGCTTCGCGGGCAGTGAGCGCGAGCAGCCACGAGCGGTACGTGAGCGCCTCGACATTGTCTGGTTCGACTTTCAGCACTTCCGAGTACGTCTCGATGGCTTTGCCGGGGTCGCTGAAGTTCAGAGCTCGAGCGGTGGCGAGTTGTGTCGCCGTGCTCTGCTCGATGCCGCCGGTGAATGTTCCACCGGGAAGTCGCTGTCCTGCCTGCCGCGCCACGAACACTCCGACACCGGCTGCGACGACTGCGACTGCCACGAACACCGCAATTCGTCGGCCGAGTCCTCTGCTCACCGCTGCGGCATCACGAGGTTCGTCGGTGACTTCGCCGGCCACCGCCGCTTCCAGACGCCGAGTCACGGCGGCGGCTCGGGCGACGTAGCCCTCACGCAACGTCTCGTAGTCGTCGTCGCCCACGTCACCGGCTGCCCGTTCGCGTTCGAGGTCGCGCAGTGACTCGAGCAGAAATCGCTGTTCTTCGCGGAGAGCGTCGAGTGAGTCGTCGCTCACAGTGACGACTCCTCGTCGTCGAGCAGGCGCCGCACGAGGTCTTCGTCGTCGCTCGTGGCTTCCCCCGGCTGGTCACGTCGCCAGCGCGAGAACGCAGTGGCCAGCCCCGTCACCGCGATCGCGAACACCACCACCGGCACGACCCACACCAACGAGTCGAACCCGGTCGCCCGCGGCACGAGCAACACCTGGGCCCGGAAGCGGTCGGCGATCTGGGCGATGATCTGGTCGTCGGTCAGCAAGCCGGCCGACACGTCACGGGCCACCTGGTTGCGGATCGCCTCGGCAGCCGATGCACGCGAGACATAGATGCTCTCGCCGTCGCACGTGGGGCACGCGAGACGCTTCGAGATCGCATCGATGCGCTCTGCCTGGGTCGAGGGCCCAGAGTCACGTGTGGCGCCGACTGCCAGTGCTGACGCCGCCACCAACACCATGAGTGCCCACGCCGGCCACGACTTCAACCGCTTCACGGAGTGCTCCCGCTGGTGGTGCCGCGCAACTCGGCGATGCGGGCTTCGAGGAATCCTTCTTCGATTTCTCCGAGCACCCGCAGCCTCACGAACCCGGCAGGGTCGATCACCCATGTCTCTGGAACCTTCGCCACCCCGAAAGCGACCGCGATCGTGCCGTCGTCGTCGCGGATCTTCGGCCAGTCGCCACCGTTCGCTTCGAAGAACGAGAGCACGGCCTCGTCGGAGTCGTCGTTGACGATCGTGTAGAGCTCGACCGGGTCGGTTGCGGTCTCCTGCGACTTTTCCCATTCGACGAGCACCGGATGCTCCCGGATGCACGGCACGCACGTGGAGTTGAAGAAGTTCAGCACCACCCAGCTGCCCTTGCGGCGCGACAGGTCGAACCTGTCACCCTCGAGTGTCGTCGACACCACCTGCGGTGCCGGGTTGCCGAGCAACGGAGACGACGCGCTGTCGCTCGATCCAGGTTCGGCGAGCACCAGCACTGCGAGAAGAGCGGCGATGACCACGCCGACCGCCGCCGCTGCCCACGGCGCGACACGTCCCTTCGCGGCTGCCGCCTGGTTCACGGTGTCCCCACGACGTCGTCGACGGGAACCGGCGCCGACACCGGATCAGTCGGGCGTCGACGCCGCCCCGGGAAGAGCGCGAGCAACGTACCGAGTCCCATCAGTCCGCCACCGATCCACAGCCACAGGATCATCGGCTTGATGAAGACCTTGATCTTTGCGCTGTCGCTCGTCGGCTTCACCGGTGGCTCGAGAGTGAGATAGATGTCCTTGGCGAACCCGGTACGCACAGACGGTGTGCCCACGTTCATGCCCATCGCCTTGTACTTCGAGATCGCAGGCGCATAGGCCTGACCGCCGTCGATCGACACCAGTGCCTTGATCGCGGTCACACGATCGTCGTCGACTTCGGAGAAACCCACCAGTTCGAAGGTGTGCCCACCCCACGATGCTGGTCGCCCCTTCTCGAGCATCAGCTCCTGGCTGCGGGTGTAGGAGTTGGAGGCGGCGAGTGCGACCGCCATGAGGATCACCCCGAGGTGCACGACCATGCCGCCGTTGGCGCGCCCGACGAGACCGCGCCACCCTTGACGTCGCGTCGCGAGCACGAGCTGACGCAACGCCGCGCCGCCGGCGAACCCGCCGAGTCCGAACGTGAGCAACGCCGCGAGCCCGGTTGCTCCGAGAACGACCGCGAGCACGAGAGTTCCGGTGCCGATCCACGCCGGCCAGAAGAGACGTTGCGACAGCAACTCACCCGATGCCTTGCGCCACGGCAGGACAGGCGCGACGCACATGAGGAACAACAGCACCAGACCGATCGGCTGCGAGAGGCGGTCGAAGAACGGCTCACCCACCACCAATTGCCGGTTCTGCAGCGCCTCGACAACCAACGGGAACACCGTGCCGAGGAGAACCACGAACGCGAACACCGAAAAGACCACGTTGTTCGCGAGGAAGGCACCTTCGCGCGACACCGGCGAGTCGATGACTCCGGGTGCACGCAGACGATCTCCGCGCCATCCGATGAGGCCGACCGAGATCACCACGATCACCGCGAAGAACGTGAGCAGCCACGGGCCGATGTCGGACTCGCTGAAGGCGTGCACGCTGTTGAGGACTCCCGAGCGTGTGAGGAAGGTGCCGAGGATCGTGAGCGAGAACGTCGCCACCAGGAGCGAGATGTTCCACACGCGCAACATGCCGCGGCGCTCCTGCACCAGCACAGAGTGGATGTACGCGGTGGCTGTGAGCCACGGAATGAACGATGCGTTCTCGACCGGGTCCCAGGCCCACACGCCGCTCCACCCGAGCACCTCGTAGCTCCACCAGCCGCCGAGAATGATGCCGAGCGTGAGCATGCTCCACGACACGAGCGCCCATCGCCGGGTCTCGAGCAACCAGCCTTCACCGAGACGGCCGGTGATCAATGCCCCGATCGCGAACGCGAACGGCACCGTCATGCCGACGTACCCGATGTAGAGAATCGGGGGGTGGAACATCACCAAGATGTGGTTCTGCAGGAGCGGATTCGGGCCGGGACCTTCGAACACCCCGGGTGGGCCCTCGAGGAACGGGTTCGCCGGACCGATCGTGAGGATGTAGAAGAAGATCGAGACGAAGAACATCGTCGCCATCGCCCAGCCGACCATCGGGTCTTCGACCCGGTTGCGGTACTTGAACGCGACCGCCACGGTGAGCAGGCACAGCACCACGAGCCACATGAGAATCGACCCTTCGAGTGCGCTCCACACGGCCGCGAAGTTGTAGAGCGCGGGCGTCGAGGTGGAGCCGACCTTCTGCACGTAGGCGAGCGAGAAGTCGCGGGTGATCATCGCCCACTCCATGGCGGCGAACGCTCCGACCGAGGCGATGCCCGTCAGCCAGGCGAAGCGCAGCACGAGCCGCGAGACGCGGCGGTCACCCGTGCGGACACCGGCGACGGCTGCGATCAGACCGAAGACCGCACCGACCAACCCGACGACGAGTGCGGCACGGCCGAGCGGGCCCCCTATGCCTCCTGCAGCGAACATGCAGCCGACTCCTCATCAGACTCGCTGAGGCGGTCCTCGTTCTTCTCGACGTACTCGTTCGAGTGCCTCACCTCGATGCGATCGCTCTCGAAGGTCTCCCCGACAACCCGGCCGTGGGCCACCACTGAGATGCACTCCTGGAAGACTCCGCCCGGGTCACCTTCGTATGCGACGTTCAACTTCTTGCCGTTGAACTCGATCACGAATGCGCTGCCGGTTGCAGACCTCGTGAACGATCCTTTCTCCACCACACCCTGCACCCGCATGCGCCTGTCGCCTTCGCAACCGTCCTTGGCTCCCACTTCGTCGACGTTGCAGTAGTAGTCGATCGCACTCGTGAGGAACTGCGTGACGACCACGCCACCGGCGACGACGGCACCGGCCACGATCATCATCGGCAGCCAACGCTTCTTGGTCTTGGCCGCCGGCTGGCCGGACTCGCGCGGTGTCAGGTCCACGGCATCTCCTCTCGCGTGGCGTTGCGTGACAACGCCCGTCCGCGACGCACCACCCACCATGCGTACGCACCGGTGGCGGCGAGACTGAGCGCCCACGACAACAAGATGAAACCGGCGTCGTCCATGGTGAAGGGCCACATGGTCACACCACCCCCGCTTCGCTGCGACGCTCGGCGATCGCGACGTCGAGACCTCGGTCTGACACCGTGTCTTCGAGAGTCAAGACGCGCTGGCGGTGCATGATGAGCCAGACGTATGTGAGGGTGAACGTCGCAAGACCGAAGAACAGACTGAAGAGCATCAAACCGTCGAGTTCGACCCGCGCGTTGGTGTTCGCAACCGATGCCTCCTGGTGGAGCGAACGCCACAGCACGACACTGAAGTGAACGAGGGGGATCTCGAGCACCGCGAGCAGGGCGAGGATCGCCGAACGACGCGCCCGCTGGCGCTGCGTGCCTCCCAGCCGTCGCACTGCCAGATACCCGACGTACGTGATGAACAAAAAGAGAGTGGTGGTGAGCCGTGCGTCCCAGACCCAGAAAGTGCCCCACGTGATGCGACCCCAGAGGCTGCCGGTGACCAACGAAACGGCGACGAACAACACACCGATCTCGGCGCTCGCTCCGGCCACACGGTCCCATGCGAGCGACCGCTGCCGCCCGGACAGATAGACCCCGGAACAGATCGCAGTGAAGGCGAAACTCATGTACGCGACCCAGATGGTGGGAACGTGCATGTACATGATCCGAACTGACTGACCCTGCACCACGTCCTCACCGGAGAACCAGAGACCGAGGGCGACCAGCATCGCCATCATCGCGAGCACCACGAACCCGAGACGACGGGTCGCTGGTGTGCCGGTGCCGGGTGTCGGCGACGAGGGGACGGTCACAGACCCCTAGTTTGTCGGTCGCGGGACCGGTTGGGAAATCACCGGCAACACGTCACACCTATTCGTCGATGAGGGGCCCGAACGCAGACGTGCCGACCGTGCCGAATGCCACAGCAAACGTGCCCAGGAGCCCGAGCCAGGCCCAACCTTCGCCCACCGTCGCGCCACCGGAGCCGAACGCGGCTTCAGTGGCCCGCGTGGCGCCGATCAAGACCGGTGCCACCACCGGCAGCAACAGCAGCGGCAACAACGTCTCCCGACCCCGTGCGCCGGCCGCGAGACCTCCGTACAGAGTGCCCGCGAAACCGAGCCCGACCGTCGCGCTCACTGTCGTGGCGACGACGAGTGCCGCACCAGACACAGACACGGTGACCCCGTACAACACGACGGCCGTGGCGACCAGTACCGCTTCCAACACCAACAACTGGACCATCAACGCCAACGACTTGCCGAGATACAGCGCACCCGGGTCGACACCGGCCACACGCAACGAGTCGAGCGCACCGTCTGCTGTCTCGACGGCGAAGCCGCGCTGCACCACGACGAGCATCGAGAACAGCACCGCAAGCCACACCAAACCTGGCGCCACGCGTTGCAGAATGCCTTCGTTGTCGAGCGCGAACGCGAACATGACCATGACGACAGCGGCGAACGGTGCGACCTGGTTGGTCAGGACGCGGCTGTTCCACTCGACGAGAAGATCCTTGCGCGCGACCGCGAACACGACACGGCGCTTCATGGTCGCTCTTCTGTCACGATGCCGCCTTCGACGGTCACGACACGAGTCGCAAGCGCGGCGGCTCGTTCTGTCTCGTGACTCGACACCACCACCGTCGCACCCGCGGCCACTGCTTCACGCAGCAGACCGTCGAGTTCGTCGCGACCGGCCGCGTCGAGTCCCGCATGTGGCTCGTCGAGCAGCCAGAGTTCGGCTCGACGAATCACCAGAGCAGCGAGAGCCGTGCGCCGGCGCTGCCCGGCCGACAGTCGCGCCGCTCGCACGTCGGCGAGTCGGCCGTCGACGTTCATGCGGCGCATCGCCGCATCGACTTCGTCGCCGCTCGCACCGACGGTACGTGCCCAGAACTCGAGGTTCTCCCGCACTGTCAGCTCGAGATACAACCCGTTCTGATGTCCGAGCAGCCCGGTGCGGGATCGGATGCCGTTTCGACCGGTGGTCACGTCGAGACCGAGCACACGTCCGCGCCCGCGTTCGAGCGGCAACAAACCCGCGCACACGCGCAACAGCGACGTCTTTCCCGCGCCGTTCGGACCGCGCAGCAACACGATCTCACCGCGATCGACACGAAGATCGGCGCCAGCGAGCGCCGGGAACGAACCCAGCACGGCAACGGCACCGGTCAACTCGATGACAGGTTGTACCTCGGCATCCATGAATGTCCCACGCTAACGATCGCCGAATGTGCCCACCAACGCACCGCTAGCGTTTCTCCAGTGGAAACCGCCCGACCGAGCACTCGACGAGGCGGCACATTCTCTCGCGTGCTCGACGTGACAGGTCGCGTGCTGATCGCGTCAGGGCTCTTGCTGGGGTTGTTCGTCGTCTACCAACTGTGGGGCACCGGATTCCGCGAGAGCCGCGAACAGTCGGCCCTCGAGACACAACTCGACCAGGTTCTCTCCGCCCCCTCGTCGACGATCGCCGCATCTCGGGGCGCGGCGGTCAGTCGCATCGCGATTCCGCGTCTCGGCGTCGAGAAGGTCCTCGTGGGCGGCGTCGATGCCGAATCACTGATGAAGGGTCCCGGCCTGTTTCCGAATTCTCCTCTGCCCGGTCAGCTCGGCAACGTCGCCATCGCCGGCCACCGCACCACGTACGGCGCTCCCTTCGAAGATCTCGACAAGATCGTCATCGGCGACGTGATCACGTTCGACACTCCCCGCGGCGAAGTCGAGTACCGAGTCACACGCGAGCCGTACAACGTGTACCCGTCGATGGTCGAGGTGGTCGAGACCAAAGACCCGACACGCGCGACGCTCACTCTCGTCACCTGCACTCCGAAGTGGACCGCATGGAAACGCCTCATCGTCGAAGCAGAACTCGTCACCAAGAACCAAGTCGAGACAGTGACCCCGGAGCCGGCCACTCCGTTCGTCGACACCGAGTTGGTGGCCTTCGACGAAGGCTGGTTCCACGACACCTCGGTGATCCCGGCGGTCATTGCGCTCGGTGCTCTGTTGATCGCGGTGTGGACCGCCGGGTGGTTGCTGGTACGGCGCACCGGTCGCACGTTCTTGGTCTGGCCGCCGACCGTGGCGGTGTTCCTGGTGGTGCTCTTTTTCTTCTTCGAGAACCTGACGGGGCTTCTCCCGACCAACATCTGAGCGGTCTCGGTCGACGTCACTGGTCGGTCGGGCACTTCGCGCCGTACCATCGGGGTATGGAGAACGACCCGGTTCGCACCAAGCGCGCCAAGATCGCCAAGTGGAACCTGATCGCAAACCGCGTCGGGTATCTGTTGTTCGGCGTGGCGTTCGCGTTCTTCTTCATGACGTTCCTGTTCGGCTTCCCCGACTTCCTCGTTTCGATCGTGGCTGCATGCCTCATCGCGGGATCGTTCCTTCTCGCGCCGTCGATCGTGATCGGGTACGCCGTCAAGGCCGCCGAACGACACGACCGCGAAAAGGGCTATTGATGTCGACCCCGGGAGACCGGCGGCGCGAGATCTTGAACGTCGCACTTCGGGCGTTCTCGGTGCGCGGGTATCACGCCACCTCGATGAACGAGATCGCCGAGGCGCTCGGTGTGACCAAGCCGGTGGTGTACCAGCACTTCGATTCGAAGCGTGCGCTCTATCTGGAACTGCTTCGTGACGTGGGCGAAGACCTGCTCACCGCGGTCACCAAGGCCGCGGCAGGTTCGAGCGACCCGCGCGAGCAGACCGAGCGAGGCATGGTCGCCTACTTCAGATGGGTGCACGAGAACCGACCGGCGTTTTCGTTGTTGTTCGAGTCGAGCGAGCGTGTCGACGAAGAATTCGCCGGCATCGTGGCCGAGTTCGAACTGAGCGCGGCTCGCGCGATCGCGCCGTTCATCGCAGCAGATGTCACCCCCGATGATCAGGTCACGTTCGCCGTCGGCCTCGTGGGCATGGCCGAGACCGTGAGCCGTCTCACCATTCGCGAGGGGCGCACCTTCGACCCTGAGTCACTCGGCCGAACACTGGCCGAGTTGGCGTGGGGCGGGCTGCGCTCCATTGGTCAGTCTCGCCGCCCCTGACCCCTCGACGACCACGGGAGGTGCCTGTTCAGACCGAGCGGGAACCTGTACCTTTCCAGGGTGTCCAAATTCAGGTTCAATCATGTCATCGCTCTCGTCGCCGCCGGTGCAGTGCTTGTCGCCTCGTGCGGTGGTTCCGGTAGCGACTCCATGCGTCAGCGCAACGCGGCCCTCAACGTGTCGAACATCGCCATCAACAAGAAGGTCGAGGTGATCTCCGCAGGCATCGTGAACTCTCTCGTGCTCGACGAGAGTGGCGCGCTCTACAGATTCGGACACGACATAAGCGACCGGATGGAAGTCCCAACGCTACGAGACAACGCCACCCGATTCACCACTGTCTCAGCCGGCCATACCCATCATCTGGCGCTCGACGATCAAGGCAACCTCTACGCATGGGGAAGGTCGATCTTCGGGCTCGACACAGTTCCGCTGCTGCAGCCAGGAGCGACGCGTTTCACAGCAGTTTCCGCCAGTCCGTACTTCTCGATGGCGCTCGACGACCGAGGCAACCTCTACGCATGGGGCTGGACGCATTACGGGCAGACGAACATCCCTGCCCTCATCGATGGCGCGCAACGGTTCACCACAATCTCGGCCGGCACCGGCCATGCGCTGGCGCTCGACGACCGAGGCAACCTCTACGCATGGGGCGAGAACTTTGCTGGCGAATCCGCCGCACCACCACTGCGTGACGGTGCGAGCACATTCACCGCAATCTCAGCCGGCGGCGACCACTCTCTTGCGCTCGACGACCGAGGCAACCTCTACGCATGGGGCTGGAACGAATACGGGCAGACAACTGCTCCGAGCCTCGTCAACGGCTCGTCACGATTCACCGCAATCTCGGCCGGCCACGGCCATTCGCTGGCGCTCGACGACCAAGGCAACGCGTATGCATGGGGCTGGAACGACTACGGGCAGACGAGCGTCCGAATTCTCCCCGAAGGCGCAGCACGCTACTCGTCGGTGTCGGCAGGCGGAGCCCATTCGCTGGCCGTCGACGATCAAGGCAACCTGTATGCATGGGGCTGGAACCATTACGGACAGACGAACATCCCTTCGGCACTGAGTCCGGTCTATGCGCGGTCGATGCCGATCGCGATGGGCGGCAACAATGCCTTCGGCATCGAAGACACGGGCCGCATCGAAGCCTTCACGGGGACCCTGGGCGCGATCGACGGATCTGACTTCATCTCGGTCGCGACCGGCCCGCGCCATGCTCTCGCGATCACGCGCTCGGGAACAGTCGTGGCATGGGGCGACTACGAAGTGGGTCAGCTGAACGTTCCCGGCGACTTGAACAACGTCATCCAAGTTGTCGCCGGCTATGCCTACTCAGCAGCCCTGCGTGCAGACGGCAGTGTCGAAGAATGGGGTTCACACACCGCTCCGGCAGGACGACTGGTCACCAAACCCGACGACTTGCCGAAACTCAGGCATCTCGCCGGTGGTCTCACCCACATTCTCGGCATCACCGTCGACGGTGGTGTCGTCGCATGGGGAGACAACTCGTACAACAAGGCGACACCGCCAGACGGTCTCGACGACGTGATCGCGGTTGCCGCGAACGGGTACTGCTCAGCAGCCCTCCGAGAGAACGGCGAACTCGTCTATTGGGGATCGTGTCACGAGTCGTTCAACGAACGAACGTCTCTCGAAGGGGCGACCACGATCGCCATGTCAGACCTCTCCATGGCGGCCATCGTCAACGGCCAGATCATCGCCTGGGGCGAAGATGCGAACGAACTGCTCGCGGCCCCGGCAGGCCTGGACTACGTCGCAGTGTCAGCAGGAACCGCTGCGTTCCTCGCTGTCACGAGCGACGGCACCGTCGCGACATGGGGCTCCAACTACGGCTGGACGATCGCGATCCCCGAATCGTTCGGCGGACCGGCGCCCAACGTCAACGACGAGCTCTGCGACGGATGCGAGGTGGAGAACCAGGAGTTCCAGTTCACCGACGAGATGATCCGTGACAATGCATCGTTCTACGCGGAAGTCCTCACGCCGGAGCAGCGTGCAACATTCATCGAGGCCCTCGGTGGCTCGTCCACGAAGCCGATGACGCCAGACGAGATCCAGGCGCTCGTCGACAAGGCAACCGCCGCCGAACGAGAAGCAGCGCGCAAGCAGATCGAAGCCGCTCGTGCGCAGGCGAGCACCCCGGCGGTCATCACGACACTCCCGGCGGCGAAGAGTCCGTTCACCAAAGTGGGAGCCACTGTCTCGACCAGGAAGGCCGTCAGCATGCTCGGCCTGAAGCGCGTGACACGAGTCAGTTTCGTGAAGCCCAGGAAGCCGATCGCAGCTTGCACCGTGACTGCCACGCGAATCACCGCCAAGACTGCCGGCACGTGCAACGTGCGAGTGCGGTACAGGGATTCGAAGAAGAAAGTCCGCACGACGACACTGTCGCTTTCGATCGGCTGAGTGCATGCCCGTACGGGTCGTGCGCGGCTGAGTTCTCCCAGGGCTCAGTCGCGCAGCACCCAGCCGCGATACCCGAGCACGAACCCGGCACGCTGCAATGCCCGTACCACCGCACCGTCGGGGTCAGGGGTCTCTCCGTCGACCTTTCGCACTTCGATCGCACGTCGACGACCGTCCTTGACGACCGACACGAGCGCTTCAGCCCACGACTGGTTGTGGTGCACACCTTCGAAGGCGACGAGCTGGTGTGAACGCGGATCGAACCACACGACCGGCTCACCGTCGACCAACACCACGAGGCATCCTGCACTTCGTGTCGGACGGCCAGAGGTCGAGGGCCACGGAATGGTCGAACCCCAGGGCTGGGCCGGGTCGGTGGCCGCCAACACCACGGGTGTCGGCGCGGCCTCAGGGTGCAGTTCGGGCTCGGCGGCACGTCGCACGTCACGCAAACGGTCGACCGCACCGGGAAGAGCGAACTGGGCCGCGCCGAGACCGTCGACGAAGTAGCCACGACGCACTTGGCCACGCTCTTCCATGGTCTTCAAGACGCCGTACACCGACGCAAAGCCTCCTATCGGGCCTTCGGCAAGCACCGCCTCGCGCGTCACGACACCGTGACGCTCGAGCATCTGCAGGGCCCATGCGTGCGACGACTCGGTCGGCGTGGCTCGTGGCTCGAGCAGAGGCGCCACGAGACTCCACCTCCCCGCCCCCGTCGGCGGCCCCACGCGAGACAAACGGCCTGGGCGCGGACGCCCCGAGCGCGACGTGCGAGATGCCGAGCGCGAGCCGTGCTTGCCACCCGAGAGCAACGCACGCATCGCAGACAACGTGTCGTTCGTGACTTCACCTGCCCACGCCAAGTCCCACAGCGCGGCGAGCACTTCTTGGTCGGTGGCACTCGGTGCTGCGGCTCGCAGCTGACCGAAGAACAGGGCTCCCCGCAGCGAAAGTGCAGTGCGCAGCGCGTCGTGCACAGCACCCTGGGGTGCCTCGGGATGTTCGAGCGACGGGGCGAGCAGCGCCAGCTGATCGGCAAAGAACAGCCGTACGCGACCGTCGTGCGAGCCGATCGCACCGGCACCGACCCACACCACCTCGCCGGCAGCACACAGCGCATCGAGATCGGACGCTCTGTACCCGCGCACGCGCAACGACAGCACGTCGTTCTCGAGAGTCGATGCCACCAACGCCGCGCCCTGCAGCACAGAGATCGTCGTCACCAGTGCGTCCGGGCCGCGCAGCGGGGATTCGACGTGATGCCACGCCGGCAAGAACCGTGCAAGTGCCGCTTGTTCGACCGGTTCCACCTCGCGACGCAACGCAGCAAGTGAACGACGCCGCAACTGGCGCAGAACGTCGACGTCGCACCACTCGCGTTCTGTACCGCCGGGTCGGAATTCGCCACGCACGAGCCGGCCGTTCTCCTCCAATGTCTCGAGAACGGCGATCACACGCTCCGATGCCACCCCGAATCGAGAGGCCACGTCTGCGGTGGTGAACGGCGCGTGAGTGCGCGCGAACCGCCCCAGAAGATGTTCGAGCGGGCGCGAAACCGGGTCGGTGAACGCCGTCGGCAACCCGAGCGGCAGGGCACAGCCGAGTCCGTCGCGATACAACGCGGCGTCCTCGGCCGCCACGACACGAGACTGCCCCGCAACCGCAAGCTCGATCACACGTCGTTCGGCGACGAGATCTGCGACCCACGAGCGGGTCTCGGTCGAGATCATGGTTCGCGCCGAGATCTCGTCGAGTGTCAGATCGCCGAGCCTGCGCACGAGGTCGTGGACCTCGTCTTTGGTGCGGGCCCGTCGCTCGTCAGCAAGTTGCTGGAGTTCTGCTTCGAGGTCGGCGACGACGCCGGCGTCGAGCAATTCGCGCAGTTCTTCGGCCCCCAGCAGGGCGTCGAGCAGATCGCGGTCGAGCGACAATGCCGCGGCTCGGCGCTCCGCCAGCGGCGCGTCGCCTTCGTACATGTACGTCGCTATCCAGTTGAACAGGAGCGACTGGGCGAACGGCGAGGCACGCGGAGTGTCGACCTGCACGGTGCGAATCGACCGCGACCGCAACTGTGACAGCACGTCGCACAAGGCAGGTACGTCGAAGACGTCCTGCAGGCACTCGCGTGTCGTTTCGAGGAGTATCGGGAACGTGGGGTGACGCGAAGCAACGGCGAGGAGATCAGCCGCACGCTGCCTTTGCTGCCACAACGGCGTGCGCTGGTCGGGACGACGCCGCGGCAACAACAACGCTCGTGCGGCTGCCTCGCGGAACCGCGCGGCGAACAGCGACGTCTGCGGCAGGTGGTCGGTGACGAGCGCGCGCACGTCGTCGGGGTCGAGCACGATGTCGTCGACGTCGAGAGAGTCGATCGCCTCAGGAAGTCGAATGACGATGCCGTCGTCGCTCCACATGATCTCGACCGGTGCACCGGTGCGCTCCGTGAGACGATTCTGGATGACCATCGCCCACGGCGCGTGCACCGGTGTCCCGAACGGGCTGTGCACGCACACCCGCCAGTCGCCGATCTCGTCACGGAAACGCTCGATGACCACCGTCGCATCGTCGGGCACGACGCCGGTTGCCTCGGCCTGTTCGCCGAGGTACGCCACCAGATTCTCGGCCGCCCATTGGTCGAGCAGATGACGCTCGCGGAGTGTGGCGACTGCCGAGTCTGGGTCGAGTTGTCGCAACCCGCGCACAGCAGCACCGATCTCGCGCCCCAGTTCGACCGGTCGTCCCATCATGTCGCCGTGCCAGAAGGGCAGCTTTCCCGGCTCGCCCGGCGCAGGTGTCACGATGACACGCTCGAAGGTGACGTCTTCGATGCGCCAGGTGGACGCTCCGAGCACGAAGGTCTCCCCAGGGCGTGACTCGTACACCATTTCTTCGTCCAGTTCGCCGACGCGCGTGCCGTCCGGCAGGAACACCCCGAAAAGGCCCCGATCGGGGATCGTTCCGCCATTCGTCACCGCCAGTCGTTGCGCACCGTCACGCGGTCGGAGCACACCGGTGATGCGGTCCCACACCAGTCGCGGCCGGAGTTCGGCGAACTCCTCGCTCGGGTACCGCCCCGACAGAAGGTCGAGCACGGAGTCGAGTACTTCGTCGGCGAGATCGGCGTAGGCGGCGCACCTCCTGACCATGGCCGCGACTTCTGCCACCGTGGTCTCACCGGTCACCGCGACGTGCGCCACGATCTGTTGGGCGAGGACATCGAGCGGGTTGCGCAGGTAACGCGTCGCTTCGATGCGGCCGTCGAGCATCTGCCGGGTGACGACGGCCGTCTCGAGCAGGTCGTGACGGTGCTTCGGGTAGATGGTGCCCCGGCTCGGCTCCCCCACACTGTGGCCGGCACGTCCGATGCGCTGCAGTCCGCGGCTCACCGCCCCCGGCGACTCGACCTGCACCACCAAGTCGACTGCTCCCATGTCGATACCGAGTTCGAGACTGGAGGTGGCCACGATCGCGCGGAGCTCACCCCGCTTCAACTGGTCTTCGATCAGCACGCGCTGCTCGCGCGCAAGTGACCCGTGGTGTGCCTTCACGAGTTCGTCGCGCACCCGACCAGTCTCGGAGTCGACACCGATGCCGCGCTGTTCGGCCAGTTCGTTGAGACTGGCGGCGAGTCGCTCTGCCTGACGCCGTGCGTTGCAGAAGATGATGGTCGACCGGTGGTCGAGAATCTGGTCGAGGATGCGCGGGTGAATGCTCGGCCAGATGCTCGTGCGCCGCGGAGCAAGCCCGGCTGTTGCCGGCCCGCTGCGCAACTCGACGGTCTCTCGTCCGAGATCGGCCATGTCCTCCACCGGCACCACGACGTCGATCTCGAGTGTCTTTCGCACGCCTGTGTCGACGATCGTCACCGGTCGTGGTTGACCGTCGCGTTGACCGCCGAGGAAACGTGCCACCTCTTCCAGAGGCCGCTGAGTGGCCGAGAGCCCGATGCGTTGCGGAGGCCTGACGGTGACCTCTTCGAGTCGCTCGAGGCTCATCATGAGGTGTGCGCCGCGTTTGGTGGGAGCCAACGCATGGATCTCGTCGATGATCACCGTGTCGACGTTGACGAGGGTCTCGCGCACGGCAGATGTGAGCATGAGATACAGGCTCTCGGGCGTGGTGATCAGCAGGTCGGGAGGCTTTCGCTGCAACAGTTGACGCTCCCGTGACGGCGTGTCGCCGGTGCGCATCGCCACGACAGGTTCGAAGATCGACACACCGAGACGTTCCGCAGCCAGACCGATACCGGCGAGTGGTGCACGCAGGTTCTTCTCGACGTCGAAGGCGAGTGCTCGCAACGGCGAGATGTACAACACGCGCGTGCGTTGCTTGGGTGGCGGTGGCTCCGTGGTGATCAGCGAGTCGAGCCCCGACAAGAACGCGGTGAGTGTCTTCCCGGTACCGGTGGGGGCACAAATCAGCGTGTGCGCACCGCCTTGAATGGCTGGCCAGCCTTGTGACTGCGGTGCCGTCGGCTCTGGAAACGACGTCGCGAACCACTCCCGGACGGCTGGGGAAAACCCCTCCAGAGCGCGGTGGTCAGCCATGATCCGTGAGGGTATCCAGCCGGTGAGGCACCCGTAGAATGCTCCACATGCCGAACCCCGGAGAGCACCACCCCGCCTTCGAGGAGTACTGCGAGTGCATCTTCGAACTGCGCGAAGACGACGTCGAAGTGATCCAGGCCCGCGTCGCCGAGCGGCTGCGGGTGTCGCGTCCGTCGGTGTCGGAGATGATCAAGCGCATGACCGACGAGGGCCTCGTGGTCGTGAAGGACTCGCGCATCAGCCTCACCGCGGCCGGTCAACGCCTCGCAGAGCGAGTGGTGCGACGGCATCGCCTCGCCGAGCGCTTCATGACCGACATTCTCGGATTGTCGTGGGCACTCGCCCACCGCGAAGCGGGCAAGTGGGAACACGTGCTCTCGGACGAAGTGGAAGAGGCGATGAACCGGGTGCTCGGACACCCGACCACCTGCCCGCACGGCAACCCGATTCCCGGCTCTGACTACGAAGCACCGGACGCAGTGCGGCTCTCCGATGTTCCGGCCGGTGCGCGCTTCACAGTGTCGCGCATTCCCGAAGAGCTGGAGTTCGCCGACGGGATGCTCGACTTCCTCGAGTCGTCGAACCTGCTGCCTGGCTCGACCGGCACGGTGAACGCCGAGACCGGCAGCGGACTCGTTGTCGATGTGGCCGGCAAGACGGTGACCGTCGACGAATTCGCGTCGTCGCGCATCCTGGTCACGGTCTAGGTCGCCCCATGCGCCGCGCACCCGTCGCCGTGTTGCTTGCCGTGTCACTCGCTGCGCCGTTGTCGGCGTGCGGAGAGACGGTGATCATCGGATCGCTCGAGACCACGACCACCACTTCGAGCACCGTGCCGCCGCCCCCGACCGGTGACATACCGACGCTCCTGGGCGAACTCGCCGTCCTCACCGACGGCCTCAGTCAGGTCGTGGTCGACAACGACCGCACAGAAGGTGGCCGCCGTATCGATCGTGCCGAGGAGATCTGGGGCGTTCTCGAACCACAGATTCGCGAGGCCGGCGTCGATCTCGTGGAGGAAGTGCGCAGTGTCATCGACTTGATGATCACGGCAGTGAACCGTCGTCGTCCGGCAGACGGCGACAAGGCCCAGCGGTTCGTCGACCTCATCATCGAGTCGGTCGCCTCGCTCTGAGTCGCGCCGGCGCGCCGCCGACGCCCGCGTCACTGCATCGCGTCGGGAAGCGGTGCGTGGTGCAACACGGTCAGTGTCTGCGTCGAGCGCGTGAGACACACGTAGAGAAGTCGAAGGCCCTGCGGATCGTCAGCCACGATCTCGGCCGGCTCCACCACCACCACGTTGTCGATTTCGAGTCCCTTCACGACGCTTGCCGGCACGATCGACACGTCGCTGTCGAGACCAGTGGCGCGAGCGCTCCCGTGATCGACGCCGGCGGCGGTCAATGCGGCAGACACGTCGTCGACAGTGGCATCGGAGCAGATGACGGCCACACGTCCGCCACCGGGTGTCGCACGCTGGTCCTTGACGGTCCGAGCGACAGCCGACAGCAGCGAGACGCGATCGTTGCAGCGTTCGACACGCGGGTCACTGTCGCCGTCGCGCACGCTCCGTGGAGCACGCAAGCCCGGAGTCGCGGCGTGCATGACCTTGTCGGCGAGGGCCATGATCTGTGAGGGAATGCGGTACCCGACGGAGAGGCCGACCACGCGCGGCTCCTTGCGTGTCGGAAGATACGACAGCACGTCGTCCCACGAATCTGGAGCCAACGGCCCGGTCGCCTGTGCGATGTCACCCACGATGGTCATCGACCCGGCGAGCGAACGACGCGTCACCATGCGCAACTGCATCGGGGTGAGGTCTTGCACCTCGTCGATGACGATGTGTCCGTAGGTACGGGTCTCGTCGGCTTCGTCGATCTTTCCGTTGCGGCGGGGCTTCGGGCCGAGCTGGAAGAACGCCTCGTCGAGCAGAGCGACATCGGCTGGAGTCCACTGCACCTCGTCGACCGAAGCCGACCGAGGACGGTGCAGGAGCGACCACTCGTCCTCTTTCAGCACGTTCCCTGCGGCCAGACGTAACAGAGCCTTCGACCCGAACAGGTCGTGCAACAACTGTGCCGGCGTCAGCACCGGCCACATGCGTTCGAACACCTCACGCATCTGGTCGGTTCCCCGAAGAGCCTCGCGCACCTCGTCGGGTTCCACGTCTCCGCGTGCAGTCGCCGCCAACGCCGCCCACACTTCGTTCTCCACGAACCGGCGCGCCTGGTTGTGACGGTGATAGCGACGGCGCGCGGCCTTCACGATGCGGACCGTCTCCTCGGCACGAAGCGTGACGTACTGGGCACCCATCGGAATACGCACGTCGTCGCGCAACGGACGTTCACGATCAGACACGGCCTTGTCGACCACTTTCGACATCTTCTTCTGGCCCTTGATGCGTGCGACCTCCGACGACTCGCGGCCGCTCACCCGTACGCCGTCGACCAAGTCGGCGAGAATCACCTGGTCGACGCCGGCCTCGCCGAGCGACGGCAACACGCGCTCGATGTAGCGCAGGAACACACGGTTCGGCCCGACCACCAGCACACCTTGATCCTCGAGCGGGAATCGATGCGTGTAGAGCAGGTACGCGGCACGGTGCAGTGCGACGACCGTCTTGCCTGTGCCCGGCCCACCCTGCACGACGAGCACTCCTCCCTGGGGAGAGCGGATGATCTCGTCTTGTTCGGCCTGGATCGTTGCCACGATGTCGCCCAGTTGTCCGGTGCGTCCGCGTCCGAGCGCGGTCATGAGGGTCGAGTAACCGCGAATACCGGCGCGAGGGTCGTCATCAGTGAGACCGTCGTCTTGACCGATACCGAGGCGTCCTTCGCCGAACATCTCGTCTTCGATGCCGAGCAATGTGCGACCTTCGACAGCGAAGTGGCGACGGCGGACCAGTCCCATCGGGTCACGTCCGGTGGCGCGATAGAAGGGTTCTGCGACCGGCGCACGCCAGTCGACCACCACTGGTTCGCGATTCTGGTCGGACACCGCGAGGCGGCCGATGTGGAAGGCCTCGGTGGTGTCCAGATCGTCTGCGATCCGGTCGATACGACCGAACACGAGCGCCGAGTCGCCGATCTCGAGTTGTTCGAGTCGTGACACGATCTTTTCGTCGAAGGCGTTCCGTTCGACCCTCGCCTGGTGAGTACCACCGGGGCCGGTGGTGGTGAGCTCGCGGATCTTCAGAGCGTCGGCTTTCGACGCCTCGAGACACTCGTACGCGTGCTCGATGTAGGCCTGCTCGGCCGCGAGTTCCGGGTGTTGATCGGTCATGGACACCTTTGCGGGGGTCGTGCCTCCCCGATTTAGGGGTCTTGCCATGCTACCGGTGCACACACAGACGCCACCCCGACGCAACGAATTCGCATTCGTTCGTCACCATTCACATCCGGTCGTTTCGTCGTGACCGGGCACCACGAGGAGGTCTGTACCGAACATGAAGAAACCCTTGACCCCCACCACTTCGCGCCGGTTCGGCCTGTGGCTCATGGTCGTCATGTGGAGTGCCGCACCGACGTTGACCACCGCAGCCGTCACGGTGATCCCGGTGAAGTCGGCGTCTGCCGCGGCCACCGCGCCGCCGAGTGACGGCCGTGCAACGGTCGAAGACGACGCCATCACCGCAGAAGTGCGAGTTGGTTCGGTCTCCGACACCAACGGACCTGTCGCGTGTCGTTGGGTTCAGTACACGGGCGTCGACCCGGTGACCGGCCGTTACACCGAAGATGCGGTGCGGCGGACACGCAACACGAGGTCTGAGGTGCTCTTCGAACGCATCTGCGGCACGAGCCGCACCTTGCACTGGATCGCCGAAGACATCGCGAAACGCGTCGTGCGTGTCGCACAGGACAGGGCAACCGACATCATTCCGCGTTTGGTTCTCCGGACGGCACCGCCGATCGACAAACAGGTGGTCACCGTCGGCACCTGGTTCTGGGTTCCGAGGGCTTTGTGGAAGCCACTCACCGTCGTCGCCTCGGTCCCGACGTCGGTCGGGCCGATCGTGGTGTCGGTGACTGCCACTCCCACACACCTCATCTATTCGCCCGGTGACGGCGCCGATTCGACGGTCTGCGAAGGCCCCGGCCGGCCGTGGACACCGCTGTACGGAGACCGTGTCACGAGCGACTGCATGCACACCCACGACACCCCGTCGCACACGCGCCCGAAGGGCACTTTCGCCGCACGAATGTCGGCACAATGGAAAGTGACCTGGAGATCGAACCTGGGACTCTCGGGCCGTCTGCCGAACGTGCGGCTCGGTATCGGTCGCACCGCACGAGTTCTCGAACTGCAGGCTCTCACGAGATGACCGGTGATGAATCGCCCGCATCGGGTGCGCGGCGAATAGCCTCGGTGACTGCCATGAACGACGACAAAGACCGCTTCCTTCTCGACCGCCGCTATTCAGCGATGTTCGAGCGCCTCGACGACACCGTCCTCGCCGCACTTGCCGGCGCACTCGAGGGCGACCTGCGCGACGGGTTCGCCCGCATCGTGGGCCTTGCCGACGGAGCCTTCGACGACGCGGCGACTCTCGGCGCCAAGGTACGCGAGGGAGTGACGGCACGTCGCGTCGCACACGATGCAGGAGTGGTGCTGGCCGAACCCTGCACCCAGTGGGCGATCGAGACGCTCGGGGACGCGTCTGAGAACCCGACACTCGAGCAGCTGAACGAGGTCATTCCCCAGGCCATCGACAAGTTCGGGCTCGAGGCGACCCAGTTGATGGTCATTCAGTACTCGCGATCGCTGAAGGGGTTCCGCCAATTGGTCGCAAGTGACGAGCGTTTCGCCGCGCCGACGTCCGCGACGGCCGTCACCGTGATCGAGAAAGACGAAGCCGAACAAGCCGCCAAGCGCGAGGCGCGGAAGGCACGCAAGGCCGCCGAACGCGAGAAGAAGGCGAAGCAGCAGGCTCGCCGCTGACGCACCGTCAGCCGAAGAAGACGGCGGCCACGTCGTCGTAGATCGACAGGTCGACCGTGCGTGTCCTGCCGGTGACCTCGTCGAGGGGAACGAGTGCGATCTTCGGGTTGCGAAGGGCCACCATGTGGTTGCCGTGCCCGTCGTGCAACGCCTCCACGGCGGCCACCCCGAGCCGTGTCGAGAGCACACGGTCGTAGGCATTCGGCGTGCCGCCACGTTGTACGTGCCCGATCTGGACGACCCGCGTCTCGATACCGGTGCGCTCCTCGAGTGCCTTTGCCACGACCGAGCTCACGCCTCCGAGACGCGGGCGACCGTACGGATCGAGGTCGTAGTGCACGTGGTCCATGGTCCCGTCGATCGGCTGTGCTCCCTCGGCCACGACCACGATCGAGGCGTATCGACCGCGCGAGTGACGGCGCTTGACCGCGTCGGCCACGGCATCGATGTCGAACGGCCGCTCGGGGATGAGAATTGCAGTCGCACCTCCGGCGATTCCCGCATATGTTGCGATCCACCCCGTGTCGCGACCCATCACTTCGACGACCAACACGCGGTCATGACTCTCAGCCGTCGTGTGAAGTCGATCGATCGCATCAGTGGCGATCTGGACGGCGGTGTGGAAACCGAAACATGCGTCGGTTCCGACGACGTCGTTGTCGATGGTTTTCGGCACACCGATCACCGGCACCCCGATGTCGTCGTGGAGTTTCTCGGCCACCCACAACGAACCGTTGCCACCGATCACGATCAGCGCGTCGACACCGAGCCCCGCGAGCGACTGGCGCACGATCTCAGGACCGTTCTCGTGGTCGTAGGGACTTCCGCGACGAGTACCGAGAATCGTCCCGCCGCGGGGCAACATTCCACGCATGCGAGCAACGTCGAGTTCGATGTAGCGGCCCTCGAGCACACCGTCCCATGCGTCGAGAAAGCCGACCACGGTGTCTCCGTGGTGATTCACCGCCTTGCGCACGATCGCGCGGATCACCGCGTTCAGACCTGGGCAGTCACCACCACCCGTGAGAACACCGATCCGCATGCCGTCAGGCTACGGAGCGATCGGAGGAGGCGGCACCGGCCGCTCCGCATCGTGAGCGACACGCTCGGCCTCGAGTTCTGCCACGTAGCGATCGAGAGTGCCACGTGCCATCGCAGCCGCCAGCTCCAACCTGAACTGCACCTCTGGTGCCGGTTCCTTGCCGTAGGCGATGCCGGCCGGTTTTCCGCGGCCCTTCATGGCGAACACGGTGTAGCCGAGCGGCGCGTGCGTGAGACTCACCATCTTCGAGAAGTCCCACTCGTGCGTTCTCTTGGCTCCCACGAACATCACGCGCTGGTTGGTGACGAGTGCGTTCCCTTCGTCGGTGGGCGTGATCGACTCGTCGCCCGGGATGATCCGACCGCCCGTGCGGCCGGTGTTCACGCGCACCCTCCCGAAAATGGGGAACGACACTCCCCCGTAACCACCGCTGTATCTCGTCGGTGCCTTCACGTTCTCGAGATACAGCGCTCCCGTCACGTGAGCGACCGCGAACTCGTCGGCTTCGAGCATGTAGCCGTAGTCGGAGTTGTCGGTGAAGTGGTCTCGCTCTCGGCCAGCCGCGCAGTCGCGCACGATCGCGAGCATGTTCTCGAGCGTCGCTGTCTCGTCTTGCCACATCTCGTAGTCGAGTTCGTACTCGTCTGATGCGTTCTCATGCCGCTTGACTGCCAGTCTCTTCTTGAAACCATCGAACAATCCCATGCGCAGAACCTTATGGTGCGCCTGTGGCGAAGTGACAGACATCCCTGGTCGAAGCGTCACCCGTGCGACACAATGACACCCGTGTCGATGATCGCGCGGGGAACCCGCACCGGGCTGAGTTTGTTCTTCTTTCTCGCCGCGCAGGCCTCTGGTCTTGTTCTCTGGGTCATGTACGTCATGACATGGATCGACTGGTGGGGCGGTGTCGGGCTGCTGGTCGGTGTCTTCACCGTGCCCGGACTCGTGATCTTTCCGTTCCTCTACTGGATCGTCGAGAACCAATTTCCGTGGAACTATTTCGCGCTGTGGGCCGCGATGATTCTTTTCGGACTCATGTCAGCGCTCTCGTCGAACGCTGACCGCTACTGA
>CAYQCU010000001.1:0-148723 GCA_964416135.1 uncultured Bifidobacterium sp. | reverse complement strand
GGAACTCGAGCGAGTCGCCGGCGCGGACCGTTCCGGGAACCGTGACTCGCGCATACACCCCCACACACTGGTCGAGGTCTCGCACGATGTGACGCAACACTTCGCGGTCTTCACCGATGTCGTCGTTCACCTTGCGTGTCACCATCACACAACGAGGACACGGGTCGAGAAACTCGACGTCGGCCGAACCGATCCGTGCATGTCGTCCGGTCCATCCGAATTCAGGATGTCCGGGCTCGCCGGCGGTGTCGATCACCAGTGACGGGCGGAAGCGCAGCACGTCCATGTTCGAGCCGGGAACGGCAGCGGCGAGGGCGGCGAGCGCCTGCGTGGTCATGATCATGAGTGGCCAGCAGTCATGGTGCGCACCAGGCGGCGACTCGTACGTCGCGACTTCCGGCGGGAACGACGCAAAGTTCGGCAACGGTTCCGACGCGTCGCGCCCGAAAATGCCTCGCAGCTCTGCCATGACATCGTCTGAGTCGGCCGGCCCGCGCACGAAATGTTCCAGGTCATCGCCTGGGGGAAGCGACTCGATGCTCACACGACGACCGAGTGCTCTCGACAACTTGTCGTGCACGTCGGCGTCGCGGGTGTTCACCACCGATCCGTCGGGAAACGTGAGGGCGACGTGGTGCGACCCGTCGTCGAGTGGCTCGGCCGCAAACTGCATCAGTTCACCGATCTTCTTCGCACCACGAATGCCTCCACGCTCGTGGTCACGAATCGCCCAGTGGCGATCTCCGGCGATGCCGAGTTCGGTGAGTTCAGCGACGTCGACGACCCCTCCGATGAACGACTTCACCGGATACCGCCAGATCTGGGTGACGCGTCCTTCCCCCACGGCGCGAATCGATCAGATCAGGAGTAGTACGGGTTCTGGCCAGATGCGTGATCGGTCATGTCACGCACCTTCACCACGCCGGGCACTTGTTCCACCAACGTGGTCTGCACCCCTTCGAGCATGGTCATCTTGCTCATCGAACACCCGTGGCAACCGCCACCCATCGTGAGGTAGGCGATGCCCTCGCCGTCGTGACCGACGTAGGTGACGAACCCACCGTGGGCCGCCAGCGCGGGGTTCACCTCCGTGGAAATCACGACTTCGATCTGCGCCGACATCTCGTCGTCGTTCACGAGGCCTTCGATCACGAGTGCCGGCGGCTTGTTCGGGTTGCGGATGATGAGCCCTTGGCGATCGGAATAGTCGAGGACCGAACCGACGATGTGTTCTTTCGAGGCCTGCGGAACGATGATGCGCAGGTTCTCGATCTTCTTCACCTCGTCGGTGAGAGCGGCCTGAGTCACCTTGTCGAAACTGAGGTCGTACTTGAACTCTTCACCCGGGTTCGCGATGACCTCGAGACGAAGTCCCAACTGGTCACCGTCTGGCTCCTCGTCGCGCAGCCTGACCAGCTGCTCGAGGGCCTCTGGGGTGATTTCGATGATCGTGTCGGCGTTCTGCGGCGCAAGAGGACTCACGTCGCGAAATATACCGTCAGCGGCGTATGCCCGAGGCTCCACCGTCGACTTCGATGCGCTGACCGGTCACATACCCCGACCATGGCGACACCAGGAACAACACTGCACCGGCCACGTCTTCCGGCTGGCAGACGCGGCCGAACGGCGAGCCCGCGTCCATCTGCCGCAAGTCGGCCATCTCTTCTTTCGACTTGCCCTGGATGGCACGTGCGAGACGCACCCCCATGTCGGTCTCCACGAGCCCCGGCGCGACGATGTTCACGTGGATGTTGTGGGGCATCTCTTCCTTGGCGAGAGTCAATGCGAGAGCCTCCATGGCTGCTTTGCCCATGTTGTACGGAGCACCGTTCGCCGCCATTCCGCGTGTCGCCACAGACGAGATGAACACCACGTGTCCGCCGCCGTTCGCACGCATCTGCGGCAGGAACGCGCGGCACAGCTGGTGCGGGCCCAGCGCGTGCGTCTCGACCAGGTTCCACAGTTCCTTCTCGTCGGTGTCGACCACGCTTCGTCCGCGCGAGGCATTCCCGGCGTTGATGACCGCGATGTCGAGCGCACCGTGCACGGAGTGGATCTCGTCGATCATGCGACGGTTGTCGTCGGGAACATCGTTCGACGCCTGGTGGACGGTGGCGCGGCCACCGGCGGCGACGATCGATGACGCGACCTCTTCGGCGGCTTCCTTGTCGCGCCTGTAGTTGACGGCGACCGTCGCGCCTTCACGAGCAAGCGCTTCGGCTATGCCGCGACCGATGCCGCGGCTGCCACCGGTGACAAGAGCAATCTTCCCGTCGAGAACTCCCATGACATCACTCCCCCTGTCGGCCCGGTACCGGGGCCCGAACGCCACACGAGACGCCGTCCGTCAACCTAGTCACGGCCCAGGTAATGTGACGACACAAACACACGGGGAGCTCGCGCGAACGACGGGCTGAGAGGGTGGCCGCGGCCACCGACCCGAGAACCTGATCTGGGTAATGCCAGCGGAGGGACATGGAATCACGACACGCGATCATCTTCACGGGCGGTGACGCACCACACCCGGGCGCACGACATCTCGTCGCGGAGCCGTGCACGGTGATCGCTGTCGATTCGGGATGGGAACATGCTCGCGCGGCCGGAACCACGCCTCACGTGCTGGTGGGCGACATGGATTCGATCTCGACAGCACATCTCGACGAGGCGGAGCGTCTCGGGGTCGAAATCGTGCGTCATCCTGTCGACAAGGACTTCACCGACGCCGAACTCGCACTCGAGTTGGCCGTCAACCGGGGGCATTCGCGACTCACCGTCGTGTCGGGTGGTGGCGATCGCATCGACCATGTGATCGGCTTCTTGAACGCCGCCGCTCTGCACGCCACCGACCGGCGTCGTGTGGAAGTGATCATCGGCCGGGCACGCATCACCGTCATCTCGCCGGGAGCAGAGACCACGTGCGAGACAGGCGACGACCCGCTCGTGTCACTCGTGCCGCTCGGCAGCGCAGCGCACGAGGTGACGACCCGCGGCCTGAAATGGGAACTCACGGACGACACGCTCGCGCCGTTGGCGTCGCGTGGTGTGAGCAACATCGCCCTCGAGCCGTCGTTCTCGGTGTCGGTCGCAGACGGTCGCGTTGCCGTGATCCAGCCGTACCACTTTTTGCCGCATCCGCATCAACCACATCCACAAGGAGATCACTCATGAAGAGAACCTCGAAACTCACCGTCGTTGTCGTCGCACTGGGACTCGTCGCCTCGGCCTGTGGCTCGGGATCGTCGAGCACCGACGACGAGTCGAACGTGATCACCCTCCTCGCCTACGACTCGTTCACTCCCCCGGAGGGAATCTTCGATTCGTTCGAGCGCGACACGGGAATCGACGTGAAAGTGGTGACGGGTGGCGACAGTGGGACCGTCATCTCGAAGGCGATCCTCACCGCCGGCAACCCCGAGGGTGACGTGCTGTGGGGTGTCGACAACACCACCTTGTCGCGAGCGACAGAAGCCGAACTGTTCGACGATTTCGCACCTGTCGACGAAGGTGACGTCTGCGTGAACTACGACAAGAACTGGTACGCGAGCCGCAACCTCACACCGCCAGCGTCGCTCGACGATCTCGTGAAGCCCGAGTACAAGGGTCAACTCGTCGTGCAGGACCCGGTGAACTCCTCCCCGGGACTTGCGTTCCTCATGGCAACGATCGCCGAGTACGGCGACCGGTGGACGACATGGTGGCAACGATTGAAGGCGAACGACATGCTCGTGGTGAGCGACTGGACGAGTGCCTACACGGTCGAGTTCTCGGGCTCGAGCGGGAAGGGTCGTTACCCGCTCGTGGTGTCGTACGGCTCGAGCCCGCCGGCTGAGGTTCTCTATGCCGCGACTCCCATCGACGAGCCGCCCACCGGCGTGATCGAGTCGACGTGTTTCCGCCAAACCGAATACGTGGGGGTGCTGCGTGGCACGAAGAACCCGAACGGTGCGAAGCAACTCATGGACTTCCTGCTCGGCCAGGAATTCCAGGAGTCGATGCCGCTCTCGCTGTTCGTGTTCCCGGTGAACCCCGAGGCCGTCCTGCCCGAGCTGTTCCGGAAGTTCGCAGTACGTGCCGACGAGCCCTACGAATTGCCCGCCGACGAGATCGCGGCGAACCGTGACCGCTGGCTCGACGAGTGGAGAGCGATCGCACTGTGACCGGCACACTGCGCACGGGGGCGACCACACGTTCGCTCCTGCGCGCGGCGCCTCTCGTGTTCCTCGGGGTCTTTTTCGCATGGCCCGTCGCCAACGTTCTTCTGGGGTTCGCATCATGGGGCACACTCGTCGACGTCGTCCGAGACGACTCGTTCCGCAGTGTCGCGTGGTTCACGCTCTGGCAAGCAGTCGCGAGCACCGTGGTGACACTTGCCGTCGGGCTCCCACTCACGTGGGCTGTGACTCGATGGACATTTCCGGGTGTCTCATTGCTGAGAAGTCTCGCGACGGTGCCGTTTCTGATGCCGGCCGTCGTCGTTGCCGGCGGAGTGTTGTCTCTGGTGCCCGGTCGCGGGGTGGGAGCGATTCTGTGGGCGCATCTGTCGTTCAACGTGGCTGTCGTGGTGCGCGTCGTCGGTGCCCGATGGGCGTCGATGGGTACGTCGATGGAAGAGGCTGGCGCGTCGCTGGGTGCCCCGCCGTGGCGAGTGTTCGGTCTCGTGACATGGCCGCTGCTGCGTGAGTCGGTGCGCAACGCCACTTCACTGGTGTTCGCTTTCTGTTTCTCATCGTTCGCCGTCATCGCCGTGTTGGGCGGGGCGTCGAGGCGGACACTCGAAACCGAGGTCTTCACGCAAGCCGTCAGGCTCGGCGACGTCGACACCGCAACCGCACTTGCACTCGTACAGACCGTGATCGTGATGGTGGTACTCGCGCTCGGACGGCGCCGATCAACTTCAATCGGGTTCAGTGATGTCGACACGTCGCACGACGTGCGTCACGTGAGGGAACGCATCGCTGCGCGTTGGCTGCCACCGCTGGTCGCGGCAGTCGCGGCGACCGTCACGGTTGCTCCTCTCGGCGTCGTCATGGTGCGTTCGCTGAGATATGCGGGATCGTGGACGCTGGTCGGGTGGCGAGCCCTGTTCGACGGCACCGTCGGGCGCGTCGGGATCGACGTGCCCCAAGTGCTCGGCAACACAGCACTCAATGCCGGTGCAACGGTACTCATCGCCGTTCCGCTCGCACTCGCCGCCACTCGTCGCGGGGCTGTGTCGTGGACCGAACGTGCCTCGTTCGCGCCGCTTCTCGTGTCGTCGGTGACACTCGGGCTCGGCCTCGTCGTCACCTTCGACTCGTGGCCCGTCGAGTGGCGGTCAGACGCCTGGCTGATACCGGTGGTGCACGCGGTCGTGGCCCTTCCACTGGCCGTCTACACGTTGGGCCCCGCCGTGCGTGGAATCAGCAGCGATCTTCTCGCTGCGGCGAGCGACCTGGGGGCCACCCCCGCACGACGGTGGTGGTGCGTAGATCTCCCGTTGCTCCGACCGGCGCTCGTGCGTGCGGCGAGCATCAGTGCCGCGGTCTCGATAGGCGAATTCGGGGCCACGAGTTTCCTCGCGCGAAGCGGATCGATGACGGTGCCGATCGCGATCGGACAACTCCTCAACCGACCGGGCCCGTTGCTTCAACAGGCCGGCTTCGCCCTCGTTGCACTCACGACCGTGATCGTGGTCGCCACGAGTCGCACCTCGTGACACACGGTGTGCCGGTACTCAGACCCACTCGACATCGATTCGATACGAACAACGCCACGGTCCGTCGTCGAACGACGCACGCGTCGGGTTCTCCCCCGAGTAACGCTCTTCAGGTGTCCATGGCTGCGAATGGACCGCTCTTGCCGTGCGAAGTGCCCATCGGTGCGAGAGCACCCGTACTTCCACCATGTCGGTGAAGCCGATGATTGCGGTGCGCGTGAGGTCGATTTCGGCGACCACATTGTGTGTGCCGGCCTCCACACAGCGCGTCACGATCCCGTGTTCGACCTCGCCGTAGAGAATCACATCGACGACCTCGTCCGAGTTCTCGCACTCGACCACAGGGGGTAGCACCGCCATGCTTCCCACGCTACGGCCGGCACTACAGTCGATACCGATGCAGTCCTCTCCGGTCATCGGGTTCGTCGGCACCGGCCACATCGCCACCTTCCACTCGAAGATGCTGCGACGATCCGGCGTGGAGATCAGTCGCGGGCCGTGCTTCGACATCGACCACGAACGCGCGAGCTCTTTCGCCCAGGCGTCCGGCTCAGCACTTGCACAGTCGGCCGCCGAGGTGATCGAACGATCAGACTTGGTCTACATCACGACATGGACGAGCGAGCACGCACCGCTCGTCGATGCCTGCATCGCAGCCGGCAAGCCGTTCTTCTGCGAGAAACCCCTCGCCGGCTCCTTCGCCGGGGCACGAGCCATGACCGTCGCCGCAACCCAGAGTGGACTGACCCACCAGTGCGGTCTGATTCTGCGACGTTCACCGGCGTATTTGTGGACTCGCGAACTGATCACCGACCCGGCTGCCGGTGCGGTGATGGCTGTCGTGTTCCGAGACGACCAGTTCATTCCGATCCAGGGCCACTACAAGTCGACATGGCGCGCCGACGTCGACAAGGCAGGTGCTGGCACACTGCTCGAGCATTCCATTCACGATGTCGACATGCTGCGGTTCCTCGTCGGCGACATCACCTCTGTCAGTGCGCGCGCCACCTATCGCCACGGCCTGCCGGGAATCGACGATTCGGTTGCGGCGTCGATCAGTTTCGACAACGGGGCCGTGGGTACTCTGACCACCGTATGGCACGACAACCTGTCGCGACCGAGCCTGCGTCGTGTCGAGATCTTCTGTGAGAGGCGCACCGTCACCCTCGGTGGCGACGACTGGTTCGGGCCGGTGTCGTGGACCGATGCCGACGGGACATCGGGCGAACTGGCTGGCGACGACCTGGTCGGACGAGTCGCCCCCCTTGCACACGTCCATCCGAACCCGGATGCAGCCTTCGTCATCGCCGCTCGAGACGGCCGACCGGCCGCTCCAGACTTCACCGTCGCACTGGAGGCGCACCGTGTCGTGGAGGCGATGTATTCGAGCAGTCGCTCCGGTGGCGACACCGTGGCGGTGAGCGAGATCTCTTGATGCACACTGTGCGACCAGTCGCCCTCGACCAGATAATGGGGCTGCGAGTGCGTGTTCTCCGGCAAGGGACACCTGCCACTCATTGCGACTACCCGGAGGACGCACTGGCCGACGTGGTGCATCTTGCGATCTCACGTGACGACCGGGCCGTTGCGACCTCCACCTGGTTCACGAAAGAATGCCCCGAACGACTCGGAGTTGCAGCCGTGCAATTGAAAGGCATGGCCGTCGACCAGACCCTGCAGGGCTCGGGTCTCGGGTCGCTGCTGGTCGCAGCCGGGCTCGATCTTGCCCGTGAGCGTGGAGCACAACTGGTGTGGGCGCGCGCGCGTGATTCGGCGCTCGGCTTCTACGAAGCCCTCGGATTCGACGCTGTCGGTGATGGTTTCATCGACGAACCGACAGGAATGCCCCACCACATAGTCATCCGTCCGGTCTGACATCTGACACCCCTGGGAGCCCCGCCACACCGGTGTGGTTTCATTGTCGGATTGCCGCGCAGGGAGGATGAGGGCCATGGAGATCATCGCGAGCCATGACCTCGACGCACTGGGGTCTGAACTGACGCGCCGGCTGGCAAACCCGGAGAGCGATGCGGGCACACGGGTGGCGCATGCATTCGAGCCAGAAATCGTGGTGGTGCCGAGTTCGTCGGTGCGTGAGTACCTCATCCAGGAGTTGGCCGCTGAACTTGGAAGTACCGGCGCACGCAACGGGGTGGTCGCAAACATTGCGTTCGTCTATCCACGACTCGTCGGAATGGCCACAGTCGGCCAATTGCCCTCGTGGCCTGACGTGCACACCGTGCTCGGACTCGGCTCGAGCGCCTGGGATGAAGCCCAGTTGCTGTGGTCGGTCGATGCATCGTGGGGAGACACTCACGGTGCACTCGCCGACCGTCGTCTCACGAATCCGCTTGCAGCGGCACGTCGAATGGCCCAACTGTTCGACCACTACGCCACTCATCGGCCGGGGATGTTGAGGGAATGGGTCGACGACGGTGGTAGTACCGAAGCAGATGCGACGCGAGACATGCTGTCACCGGCCCATGTCTGGCAACGAGACCTCTACCGTGCCGTCGCCCGCAGACTTTCGACCAAGGCCCGACTCGGCATACATCATCGCGACGAGTACCGAGCACAGATTGCCGCCGCTGCACAATCGGGTCTCTTGCCTCGGCGTGTGTCCGTCTTCGGAGTCACGTCACTGGCGACCGCTGCGCGAGAGATCCTCTCCGTCTTGTCGGATCATCTCGACGTCACCGTCTACATGATGCATGCCACGTCGAAGTGGCCGACGGTCGTTCCGAAACCGCTTCAGTCGAGTTCGTCGTTCCAGGAAGAACTCCGCGCCGAGCGACCGCCGCACTCGACTCACCCCCTTCACTCCCGATGGTGCATGCATTCGATCGAGAACGCCGCACTGGTCGGTGCGCCGTCTCTCACGATTCCTGGCGCACCGATCGACCGGGCCTCGCTCCTCGGAATTCTGAGAGCCGACATCGTCGACGACCGATACCGCACCCCCGTCACCGGCCTCGACGACGAACACCTCGCCGAGGCAGTCTCTCGCGGCGACGGATCCGTGCAGATTCACGCGTGCTTCGGCGAATTGCGCCAGGCCGAGGCACTCCGGGATTCGCTTTTGCGTGCTCTTCGCGACGACTCCACGCTTCGTTTGCGAGACATCACGATCGCATGCAGCGACCCACAGAAAGTTGCGCCCTTGCTGAAGGCTGTGCTCAACCCGGGCTCGGTCGACGAGTCGATTCCGTCGATGCCCATCAATGCGACAGGTTCAGACCCTGACGGGTTCGCACCAGTGATGGATGCGTACCTCGCCGTCGTCAGACTCGCAATGTCGCGATGCTCGCCGTCGGAGGTACTTGACGTCATCTCGCACCCGAATGTGTCGCTACGCCTGGGACTCGACAGAGACGATCTCGAACTCATTGCCGACTGGGCAGACGAGCTGTCCGTTCGGCACGGACTCGATGAAGCCCACCGACGAGCCGCCTCCGGGGTTCCCTCGACGCTGAACGTCGGAACATGGAGACACGCACTTCGCCGAATCGCCGTCGGTGTGGCCATTCCGGCTCCGGTCGACATTGCCGGGCCGGGGAATGTCGTGCCCTTCGACACCATCGGGTCGAGCGACCTCGAGGTGTTCGGCATCCTCGCCGAATTTCTCGAGCGGCTCTCGCGACTGGCTGATGCCTTGAAGCCCGGTACACGATTGACAGTGTCCGAATGGACTGACGTCTCGCTCGGAGTCGTCGATGACTTCATCGCCGCGACGTTCGACGAGTCGGAAGACATGGTGAAGCTCCGTTCGGCCGTCTCGAGTCTTCCCGAGACAGCCGCTGCGAACGATGCAGACGCCGAGACGACGTACCCGCTGATGGATCTGCTCGATGTCACAGCCGGTCTGTTCGAATCAGGTTTCTCGCCGTTCGGGTCGAAGAATGAGGCCATCAGGGTCACAACCCTCGACGGTGTCGGCCATCGCCCCACGCGCATCGTGGCGATCTTCGGGGCCGAAGAGCACGCATTCACCGGTACGTCCGCAGACGGCGACGACGCCCTCGCCGGCGTACCCCTGGTCGGCGAGCCGATGTACTCGATGTCGGGACGGGAGTCGTTCCTGCACGCAATGATGTCGGCTCGCGAGAAGTTCATCGTCACCTGCAACGGCCACGACGTGTCGAACAACAAGCCCATCCCCCTGCCGATTCCCATCCGCGAGTTCCTCGAGATCGTCGCCGGCACCTTGCGTGACGAAGCATCAGAAAACCTCGAACACCGGGTGCTGGTGATCCACAAGCGTCACAACCACGACAGATCAGTTCTCGACATCGGGGCGATCGTGCCCGGTGAACCCTTCACCTTCGATGCCTCAGCAGTTGAGGCTCACCGATTGGTGAACCGCTGGAGGTCCGGGTTTTCCTCCGGCACATCACCGCTCCCGCCTGCGGCGCAATCGACAGCAGCCGAGCGACCCAAGTCGTACAGCCTGTCCGACATCGCTCTCGCCATCCGCAACCCCATCGAGTTCTACGCCGATCATGCACTCGAGTTGCATCTGCCCCCGATGCCGGAGGAGCGGAACTTCGACAAGGAAAAGCACATCCACGGCGACGGGATCATTCCCCTGACCCTCGATGCGTCACTCACGTCGGCCGAAGGCCGGAATCTCTTGCTTCGCCTGACCTCTGGCGCATCGACTGATGACGATCCCATCTCCGCCTGGCGCGACGTGAGAGCCCTGACCGGGGTGATTCCCCCGGGACAACTCGGCGAGCTGGTGGCGAACGACGTCGCCGACACCGTCCGACAGATGGTCGAGATGTTGCCCGATGAACTGAAAGACCTGTCGCTCGGTGTCGACGTCGACTGCGAAGTGGAGTTCCGGGGTGAACCCACGAAGTACAGGGTGGCGTCTGTGGTTCACATGCCACACCACGACACCGACACTCTCGTTCGGGTTCGCTACCGCCGGTACACCGAG
The DNA here is from genome assembly GCA_964416135.1 of uncultured Bifidobacterium sp. Lineage (GTDB taxonomy): Bacteria > Actinomycetota > Acidimicrobiia > Acidimicrobiales > Ilumatobacteraceae > UBA2093. Next base: position 138,086 of record CAYQCU010000001.1, on the reverse strand, counting down.
CCGATGCTGATCGACGCACTTCTCGAGATTGCGGCGCTGACCATTTACACGAAAGGCGAGAGACCGATCACAGCGATCGTCGTGTGCAGAGCGCCGGGTGATGCACCAGCCAAAGAGAAGAACACCCCGGTGCGTCACGACGTCATGCTCAAGGGTGAGACCGCCGAACAGCGCCTCGCAAGTGCACGAGAAGTTCTCGGTCTCGGAGCGAAGATGGTCGCGACCGCCTCACAGGGACGTGTTCCCGCCTTCGAACGTGCAACGCATGCTCAGGGCACCAAGAAAGACAAGATCGGCAAGAAGTTCAGCGACGACATCAAGTACTCCGATGCGCTGAAGTTCCTGCTCGGTGATTCGGGGCTCGAGGAAGTGCGCGAGGAACCCGTGTCGGCCACCGACACGACAGTCTTCGGTCAGTCACGCGTTGCGCAGAACCGTTTCGAGTTCTTCGCCGAGAAGATCTGGACGTCGATCGAGAACTGCTGGATCGTCAAGAAGGTCGCTGGTGCAGACCCCGCGAAAGGAAGCGCAGATGCCGACACCTGACCGCATCCCGCTCGATCTCGACGGTGGAGCACCTCCGACAGGACGTGTCTCGATCGAGGCCAGCGCAGGCACGGGCAAGACGTACTCCCTCACACAATTGGTCGTCCTCCATGTGGTCCACCGAGGCCTTCGCCCCGACCAACTCCTGCTCGTCACATACACGAAAGCGGCAACCGCAGAACTGAGACACAAGACCCGCGAGATGTGCCAGAAGGCGCTCACCGTTCTCGAATCGGGTGACCGTGACTCGCTTCCCTGGCTCAGGGCTGTACTCGACGACAAAGACACGACGGACACAGCAAAGGCCAACCTGAGACTGTTTCTCTCGCGCTACGACGAGGCGGTGATCTCGACGATCCACGGGTTCTGTCAGCGCGTCCTCCGCCAGAGTGGTCTCGCAGGATCAGCTCCGTCAGGGTTCAGGATCGTCGAGGACACTTCCGAGATCATCGACCACGTCGTGTCCGATCACCTCGCCCCCATGCTCGAAGCCCAACCCGATCGGTTTCTGCATCCCTCGGGCGCGGATGCAAAGACGAGCGATGTGGCCTCGACTGTGCGTCGAATCAGGGCGGCGGTTCACACGACACTCGGCAACACCGGCTCGATCGTCCTTCCTCTGGCCCCAGACGTCCGCCGGGAACCCGATTCAGAATCATCAGACGATGACCCCGATCAGACCGACGTACCGACCGCACTCGCCGCCGACATCGCCGACACGGTGCGAGAGCTTGTCGAAAAGGTGCGTTCGTGGTGTGCCGAGCACCGCATAGTCACACACGACGACTTGATCCGTCTCGTGGAAGAGGTGGTTGCTTCTCAATCGGGCGGACAGTACACCGACGCATCGGCAAAGCTCGCCGCCACCATTGCCGCCCAACATCGACTGGTCATGGTCGACGAGTTCCAGGACACCGATTCCGCGCAATGGCGGATCTTCCAGTCGATTCACCGACACGGTGGACACGACCACACGTTGGTCACGGTCGGCGACCCGAAACAAGCCATCTACAGGTTCCGCGGTGCCGACGTGAGCGTGTATCTCGACGCTGAATCGGGAGCGCAGCACCGGTACCACCTCACGAAGAACTGGCGGAGCACCGCCCCCCTGCTCGAGGCCCTCGACTGGCTCTTCAACGACACGACCGGTCAGAACAGAGGCGGGTTTGCATTCGACCCTGAAGAGCGCATTCGTTTCGGTGCAGTGACCCCCGTGCGCCAAGGTCTCGTCACCATCGCCGCGCCTGGCGATGCAGCACCGAAGGTCGACGTCACCGATTCGCCGTTGGAGATTCGATGGGTGAAGCGTGACGTGAACCTGATCGGCGACAAGAAGCCACTCAAGAGCAAACCGGGCGAGCCACCGAGTTACCCGATCAATGCCGCCGATGAGGTTCTCCAATTGTTCTGTGACGACGTGGCTGATCGTGTGGTCGAACTGTTGACGTACGGCAACATCCCCAACGACAAGTCCACAGACACCGGCGCCACGGCAACGAGGCGCGTGATCCCCCGGGACATCGCAGTCCTCGTGAACAGTCACAAGAATGCTGACGCCGTGGTGAGGGCCCTCCGGGACGTGCACATCCCTGCAGTCCAGGTGAAGACCGGGCCGGTGTTCTCGTCGGATGCCGCCACCCACTGGCGCATCTTCCTTGCCGCGCTCTCGCATCCTCAGCATGCTGGCCGGGTACGTGCACGAACACTGTCGGTGTTCGGCAGTTTCGACGAACACGACCTTGCGGTCGCCGACGAGGACCAGATCAACCAAGAGCAAAAGAGGTGCTCGGCCGACGCCGAACTTCTGCGCAGGGAGGGCATCACCGCCCTCTATCTCCACTACAGGACATCGCCGGAGTTTCTGGCACGAGTGCTGGACGACGAGTCGGGAGAGCGGATGCTCACCGACCTCGACCACATCGCAGAGGCACTCGCGAGCCACCCGGCGCTCAGCCACCACTGTGTGGCACCCGAGGCACTGGCCGTGCTCGAGCAGTTGATCGAGAACTCGGAAGACAACGACGAACAGAAGCGGCGCATCGACACAGACGAAGACGCGGTCACCGTGATGACCATGCACTCGAGCAAAGGTCTGCAATTTCCGATCGTGATTCTGCCGACACTCCACGTGCCGCCGAACACCACCCACGACAATCCGCACGTGTTCACCAAGATCTGGAACGCGAGACCGCAACGTTTCGTCGACGCCGCATCGCGCTTCAGTGTCAAAAGCGACAAGTCGGCGCGAGGAATGATCGGCGCACACGAGTGGATCTTCACCAACCCACCAGATGAACTCTCGTCACTCGCCGACGCATCGTCGCGCAAGAGGCAAAACGACGAAGAAGAGCACAGCTCGCTCGACCGACTGCTGTATGTGGCGTTGACCAGAGCCGAGTACAAGGTGATCACCTATTGGACCGAAGCCGCCGGTAACCGAGACAAAACGTGGGGTCGACTGCTCGGATGGAACGCTCCGAAACAATCGTCGAAGACCACCAAGGGAAAGGACCCGAAAGATGTCACCCCCGTCGACGACAATTTCGTCGAATCAACCATGTCTCACCACGCCACGGCACCGGGCGGCGTGATCGCGACACGACAGATCACAACTGGTCACGACCGCACACGTCCTGGCCCGTGGACCGATCGCGGGACCACCGACGACACCGGCCGTTCTACTATCGGTCACGCACAGTTCGACCGCCGAAACCCCAAGTCTGTGTTGGTCGAGGGTTACGGACGCTGGTCCTATTCGAGCCTCACCCGCATAGTGAAGGGAAACCAACGCACGTACGACATCGGTCGGCCGGACGACGCTCCTGCGAAGGGAGGCAACGACGAGCCTGACCTCGCCACCTCTGACTCGACCACGGCCGACATGGACATCGTCCGCGACGAAAAGGACGTGCGGCCCGAGATGCCACTCGCTGCGACACGCGGCGGTTCTGCTCTCGGAAATCTTGTTCACCAGGTTTTCGACGAGATCGACCCGTCGGCAGATGACGTGAACGACACGATCAGGAGTCTCGTCTCACAGAAACTTGCGGCATGGGAACGACCCAGGCGAACCGGATACGTCGCCGATGACATCGCCCGGGGCATCATCGCCGCCCTCGACAGCCCGCTCGGACCTGCATTTCGGGGTGAGACGTTGCGCTCTCTCGGCCGCCGCAACCGGCTGTCGGAGTTGAGATTCGACTACCTCTTGAACCAAGACGTCGCCTTCTCATTGGCCGATGTCGGACGATTGTTGACGAACGAGCCCGACCTTCCCCCCGAGATCGCCGGCTTCGGTGCCGTGCTCAGCGACCGTCGATGGGCTGACAGTGCCGTGGCCGGCTTCATGAACGGCTCGATCGACGCAGTGTTCCGCGTGGAGAGCAACGACGACGCAAAGTTCTTCGTCACGGACTACAAGAGCGATGTTCTTCACGACCGCAAGGACTCCACGCCGCTGGAGGCATACAACTCGGCCCGGATCGGCCAGAAGATGCCAGAGAAGGGCTACGTCGTCCAGGCGCTCGTCTATGCAGTCGCCCTGCACCGTTTCCTTCGTTGGCGTCTCGGTGACTCGTACGACTTCGACCGCCACTTCGGTGGAGTGACGTACATGTTCATCAGAGGGATGATCGGAGCACTCGACCCGCAAGGGCACCCGTACGGAATATGGCATTGGCAACCCCCTCGTTCACTCGTCGAGTCACTCGATGCTTTGTTTGCCACCGGTATCGCCCCGCAGGGAGGTCGCTGACATGGCTCGCCGCCTGACACCGAACGTGCCATCGGCAGTGCTCGCTCAGTTCGTCGAGGCCGGCGTTCTCGGCGCAGCAGAAGTGCACGCCGCCCAGTTGATCGCGGAAGTCGCCACAGGCTCGACCGATACCTCCGACGACAACTTGACGGCTCTCGCGTTCGCCGTGTGGGCGATGAACCGCGGTCACGTCTGCATCGATCTCGACTCGCTGCAGAACCAGGTGATGACCGAGGTTGCGCCGTTCGCGTCAGAGGAACGTCTCGCGGAGTTCGCTTCCCTCGAGTGGCCCGACATCACCGCGCTCACGGCGGCGATCACCGCGTCGGGCCTTGTGGGTCCGGCGTCAGAGAAGCCTGACCTCACCAAGCCGCTGGTGTTGGCCGACGGCAGGCTCTTTCTCACCCGACAGTGGATCGACGAAGGAGTCGTGGCCGGCCTGCTTGCCGAGCGCCTCCTCGCCCCGGAGCGCGCCACGCATCCGTCCGCCGAATCGTGGATCTCCGCCGCCATTCCGGGCGCAGACCAAGACGACCTGCAGGCACTGGCCGTGCGCACGATTCTCCGGCACTCGACCTTGCTGTTGATGGGTGGTCCAGGCACCGGAAAGACCCACACCATCGCCGCGATGCTGCATGCACTCGCAGAAGAACACGATTCCAGCGGAAATCCCGGTCACCTTCGAGTGGCCTTGGCCGCCCCCACCGCCAAGGCGGCACAGCAGGTGACGTCGTCGATCATCGAGAAATTCGAGAAACCTGACGACGAGAATGCCTTTCCCGTCGGCCACAAGGACAAGATCATCGAGTGGGCCAACGAAGCCGACACGGTCCACCGTCTGCTGGGGGTCCGGGCCGGCAACCTCGTGCGGTTCCGACATGACGCACGCAACCCGCTCCCCTACGACGTCATCGTGGTCGACGAAGTGTCGATGGTCTCACTGCCCCTCATGGCCCGTCTCTTGGAAGCAATCCCGCAGCATGCCCGCCTCATACTCGTGGGCGATCCCCAGCAGTTGCAGAGCATCGAGACGGGGGCTGTGCTTGCTCAGCTCGAGATGCTGAAAGCAGATTTCGACCAGATCATCACCTTGACCAAGAACCGACGACAGGCATCGGTCGACAAGGACGGCAACTCGGTCCTGAACCAGATCGGCCTGCTCGCCGAACTCATCAGAGCCGTCGGAACTCCGGTGAACGGTCAAGGCTCGGTCGGCCAGGTGGAGAGTGTCTCAGATGTCATGTCATTCGTCGACCAATGCCGTGTCACATCGCAGTCAGCAACCATCGGCACGAGTGCCGGACCTTCGATCACCTGGATCCCGGTCGAAGACAAGCAGGTCCCGACCGCCGACACGACGATCGACGTCCTCGCACACGACTTGAAGAGCTTCGCAGAGGCGGCAGAAGCGGCTGCCCGGTTTCCGGCCGACGACGACGAGGCTCGCAGGAATGCCAACGACGCGTTGACATGCCTGTCGCGGGTCCGGGTGCTGTGTGGACACCGTGACGGCCCTCATGGCGTCAGTGGCTGGAACGACGCGGTGCGAGCGAAGATCGGTCTGAAGCCCGGCCTCGATCAACCCGGACGGCCCGTTCTGGTCACGAGAAACGACAGAGCCGTCGGATTGAACAACGGCGACAACGGGATGGTGGTCACGGGCACACCGTCGCGTATCGCATTTCACCTGCACAAACGCGCCGGGGAATCCGACAACTTGCCGGATCTTCTCGATCAATCAGCTCTCACTCACCTCGAGACATCTTTCGCCATGACGGTTCACAAGTCGCAGGGTTCGCAGTACGAGACTGTCGTCTTCGTGGTGCCGCCGGTCGGATCACCGCTCCTCCAGCTCGAGCTCTTCTACACGGCAGTCACACGCGCCAAGTCACGACTGGTGATCATCGGGAGCGAAGAGTCGATCCGCCAGGCGTTGATGACACCGATCAAGAGGGCATCAGGTCTCGCTGACCGAATCAGAGCCGCGATCGACGCTCGCGGCTCGCATTGACGTCGACACCACTAGTCGTCGACGGTGAACTCGCCTGACCACGTGAGTTTCTCGCCCTTCGATCCGATCGCGTCGATCGTCATCGTCCAGTCACCGGCGAGAGGAATCTGGACGATTCCCACGTAATGGTTGGGCCCGACGAGCACGAGATCGATCGGGCTCGGTGCCACGTCGCGCGACGGCAGAGAAAGCGTCGCCGTCGTGTCGGTGACCGGAGCGAGCGCGCCGCCGGGAGGAGCCGCGATGATGTGCACCTCTGCAGATCCGACACGTGCAGGTGACACCGACACGTCGACCATCACGCCGTCTGCAACGAGGCTTGCCGTCCACACCGGTGGTGGCGACACGGCAGTCGGCGATGCGGCTGTCAGTGCCGCGGTCACGGCAAGCACAGCGAGCGCGGCCAACGTCTCGAACCGAAGTGCGGCACCTGTCTCGCGCGCCGAATTCATTCGCTGGCGAACGGTCGCCGCGCCGAGCACCACGAAGACGACGAGACCGGTCTTGGCAGCGAGCAACCGACCGAAGTCGGTGGACATGACACCGTCGAAGCCCTCGGTGAGACGAGCAGCGAGCACCACCCCCGAGAGCACGGCGACCGGCATCGTCCATGTGGCGATCCGCGAGAGACGCGCGACGAGGCCGGGGTCGTCTCGGCGCAGGACGTACGTCGCCACGAGCGACCCGATCCACGCCGAGAGCGCACCGACGTGAACAGCGCCGAGTGCGACGTGCAGCGCGGCGACGGGCAATGCGCTCGGGTGACCGCCGGCAGGGAACGTGACCACCGTGCCGACTGCCGCCACCACGGCTGACGATCTCCACGCACTCGAACCCGCGAGTCCGCGCAGGGCACCGAGCACCACCACAGCCCACACCAACACCAGCGCGAGGCGTGCAAGCAACGAGATTCCCAGCCGTGTTCCGGCAACGTCGGCGACCAACTGCGCGTCGAAGACATCACCCACATCTCCCCCGGTGACGTACGCCCCCTGCAGGAACAGTGCCCCGAGTGTGCCGAGACCGAGTGTCGAGAGACCGAACGACAGCAGCCTCACCCCGCGCACCGAAGCCAGCCGGACGGCCGCATCACGCCACGTGAGAACGAGTGCCCCGACGAGCACGAGCACACCCAGATACGCGAGGAATCGCGCAATGCCGAGCGGAACACCGAGTGACGAGTCGTAGTCGAGACCACGCACGACGGTCTCCACCAGTTCAGTGGTGTCGCCGACCGTGGTGTCGCCCACTTCGAACGAGTACGACCCCCGCAGCGGGTGTCCGTCGGCACTCACCACGCGCCACACCACCACGTACACGCCCGCGGCGAGCGGTGGCAGTCCTGCCGTCACGACGGACGGATCGGCCGACAGACGCCGTGTCGGATCGATCTCGATCTCTTTTTCGCTGCCGTCGAAGAGCCTGATGCTCGCCAGCGACTCTTCGATCGCTTCGGAGAAGTCGAGCGAGACCTCGCCCGGAGCGCTCGGGAGCACCGAATTCGCCACGGGCGACGAACCGTCGAGCGAAGCATGTGCCGACACCGGCGCTGCCCCGGCATGGAGCGCCACCGTCGCAGCCAACACTGCCGCGATCAAGATGCGCTTCACAGCCCGAGACCCCTCGGCAGTCCGTCCACCTCGACGCGCTGCAAGAGCCATGCCACCCGCGTGCGCTCGTCGAGTGCGTTCGCAGCCGCCGGCAACTGTGTGAGTCCCATCGCATGACTGGCGGCCCATGCCATCTTCTGACGATCCAGTTCGAGCCGCACCCACACGTCGGGCCAGTCACGGTGCGTGTAGCCGACGTCGAGATCGACGAGGTGCACAACCGTCTCGCGCCACCGGAGAAAGGGCAGGTCTTCCATTCTGACCACCAGACCCGACGCCGAGAGGCCTGTCCCCTGCCATGCCTCGGCCGTCGCCCCGGCCCAGGCACCCTCGAGTTCGTACACCGCACGGCGAAGTTCGCGACGTGTGGTCTCAGGACTCCAAGTGCTCGCCTCTTCGATCGCTGCCGACCGCGCCGATGCGCCGCCGGGGTACTGCTCGCCTTGTTCTCCGCGCACTGCACAGGCCAACAGATGCACGTGACTACGAGCGTTGAGCGCCAGATGCCCGAGAACGTGACCACGGGTCCACCCCGGCAGACGAGAGTCGCACGCGAACGATTCGTCGCTCAACTGATCGACGATCGCCAGCAGACGTTGATGAGACTCGGCACACCCGGCGACACATGCATCGATTCGTCGCGCGTCAGGTCCAGTCGGCACGCACCAGAGGCTATTGGGAAGCCTCGCCGAGCAGCGAGCGGCTCACAGACCGCGGTGCGGAACGACGACCACCGTGCCGTCGGGCTCGCGATGGACACGCACGTTGACTCCGTAGAACTCACCCAGGGTCTCGGGCCGCAACACTTCTTCTGCGCTCCCGCTCGCCACTGTCGACCCTTCGTGCATCAACACCAACCGGTCCGAATAGATGCCGGCCAACGTGAGATCGTGCATCGCCGACACGACGGTGAGCCCGTGCTCACGGCGCAGACGATCGACCAATTCGAGAGCCTGCTGTTGGTGACCGATGTCGAGTGCACTGGTCGGCTCGTCGAGCAGGAGCACGGGTGCCTCCTGGGCGATGGCACGTGCGATCACGAGACGCTGTCGCTCCCCTCCCGACAGCGTGTCGACGTCGCGGCGAGCAAGATCGGCGAGGTCGAGACGTTCGACCACGTCTGTCACCATTGCGAAGTCGTGCTCGGACTCCGACCCGAAGTGTGTGACGAACGGGTTGCGGCCAAGCGTCACGTACTCGGCACCGGTCATTCCCGACGGCAGAACCGGCGACTGGGGAACGTAGGCGATCAATTGTGCGCGCCGGCGCGAGGAACGTGCACGCAACGGTGCACCGTCGACCAGGATGCGGCCGTCGTGGTCGGCGAGACCGGCGACGGCCTTCAGCAGACTCGACTTGCCGGCGCCGTTCGGTCCGATGATGCACAGCCACTCACCGGGACGCACCGTGTCGGTGAACCCACGCACAGCCTCGCGGTTGCCGTATCCGACGCTGACGTGTTCGAGAGCCAGTGATGTCATCTGGGTGCCTGTCGTGTGCGGAGAATCAACAGAAAGAACGGTGCGCCGAGGAACGCCGTCACGACACCGATCGGAGTCTCGGCCGGTCTGTCGAGCACCCGTCCGGGAATGTCGGCGACGATGAGGAATGCCGCTCCGAACAGGAACGAGACCGGAAGCACCAACCGGTACGAGGTGCCGACGATGAGGCGCACCGCGTGCGGCACGATGATTCCGACGAAACCGATGAGACCACTCACCGCCACCACGGCCGCGGTTCCGAGGGTGGCGGCGATGACCACCACCAGACGCACCCTTGCCACGTCGACGCCGAGCGCAGTGGCTTCTTCGTCACCGACACGCAACACGTCGAGCAGACGACGGTGCAACATGAGAGCGATCGTCGAGAGCACGACGTACGGGATCACGAGACGCACGTCGTCCCACGTGGCAGACGACAAGCGACCGAGAATCCACGAGTACACCTGTCGCACGACGTCAGAATTGCGTTGCAAGAGAAACGTCTGGATGGCAGTCGCGAGACTCGTCACGGCGACGCCTGCCAACACCAGGGTCGTGGCGCTGCGTTCCCCGCGCACACGGGTACCCACCACGTAGGTGACGACGACAGCAGTGAGACCCCCGACGAATGCGGCGAGCGGCAGCGGGTCGATGATCCAACCGCTCGACCCGGCCCGGTTGACCGTGATCACCACGGTCGCACCGAGTCCGGCACCGGCGGCCACCCCGAGCAGATACGGGTCGACCAACGGATTGCGGAACACCCCTTGGTAGGAGGCTCCGGCGAGCGAGAGTGTGGCTCCCACCAGCGCGGCGAGCACCACACGAGGAGCGCGGATCTGCCACACGATCGCCCAGTCGGCTTCGGTGAGCCCGCTGTCGACCGACACGAGCGGAAGTCGATCCAACATCTCGAGCGGCACGCGCCACCAGACCGGACCGGCCGGTCCGACCATGGCGCCGGCAACGAGAGCGCACGCGAGCGCGACGACCCCGGCGGTGATCCACCACCGCGACGATGTCGCCACGCCCGCATTGCTCGCCATTGTCAGGCCGCGAGTTCCTTCACGGCGGCGGAGAACTGCTCCACCAGGTCCACGAGACGCGGACCCCAACGCGACGCGATGTCATCGTCGAGTTCCACGACGTTCCCGTTCTTCACGGCGTCGATGCCGTTCCAACCCGGACGCTTGGCCACTTCTGCCTCGTTCTGGCCGCAGCACTTGGTGTCGGCGAGGAAGATCATCGTGGGGTTCTTCTCGATGATCACTTCGGCCGAGAGCTGCGGGTAGTCGTTGCCCTCCTGGGCGCCGTCGGCGATGTTCGTCAGGCCGAACTGCGAGAGCAACGACCCGACGAACGTGTTCGACGTGACCGAGTACAGCGTGTTGTCGAGTTCGTAGAAGTACGTGGTGCCCTCCGGCGCCGTGACACCCTCGATCGCCGCTGTGATGCGCTCCTTCATCGACTCGACGACCGCCGCCGCTTCCGACACGCGACATGTCGCCGCACCGAGTTCGGTGATCTGGGTGTAGACGTCGTCGAGCGACGTCGCTGCGGCGCCGGTCCACACGGTGATCCCAGGATCGGCCGACGTGAGCTGGGTCGAGATGTTGTTCATGTCATTCGAGATGAGAACAAGATCAGGGTCGTATCCGAGGATCGCCTCTGCGTTCGGTTCGAACGCAGAGATCTTCGTGACCTTCGGTGCTGCTTCGGCCGGGTACGTGCTGAGCGAGTCGACAGCGACGACCGAGTCGCCGGCGCCGATCGCGTACAGCATCTCTGTCGCCGTCGGCGAGAGGCTGAGCACCTTCACGTCGGGGTTCGCGCATTCCGCCGTGTCGGCAACGGCAGTGGTGTCGACCGCTCCCGAGTCTCCCCCGCCGCACGCGGCCAGGAACGAAAGCGAGGCGGCTGCCAGAACGGCAACTCGCCTCGAGATGGATGTTTTCTTCATGGTTCTTCCTCCGGAAAGTCTGGAGAAAGAAGAGTGGGTCACAGATTCCGGCCGTGCCGGTTGCCTCCGCGGACCGCCCTTCCTTCGAGGACTGGTTTTTCGCACACAGAGCCAGGCGACCGGACTCGTCTGGTTCGGGTGTCCCCGACCAGAACCACCGTTGCGGGACAGTGCCGGGATCTCACCGGACTTCGCTGGGTTCTGTGCAACACCCCTATCGGGGTGCATCGATGACCGTAGCAGGTCAGGAGACGAGGTCTGCGATACGGCGCACACCCTCTTCGAGGTCGGCATCGCCGAGAGCGAAAGAGAGTCGTGCAAAGCCGGGCGCACCGAAGGCTTCGCCCGGCACGATCGCCACGTTCGCCTCGGAGAGCAACAAGTCGGCCAACTCGAGCGAGGTCGCGGCCTTCTTCCCGCGAATGTCGACGTTCAACAGTCCCGTGACGTTCGGGAAGCAGTAGAACGCTCCCTGGGGCTCCATGCACGTGACGCCCGGAATCGCCGACAACATTCGGTGCATGGTCGCACCGCGCCGTGCGAAAGCATCCCGCATTTCGCTCACTGCGGTGAGGTCTCCCGACACCGCGGCGAGTGCTGCGACCTGTGAGACGTTCCCGACGTTCGACGTCGCGTGCGACTGGAAGTTGATCGCCGCCTTCATGACGTCGCGAGGGCCGATCATCCAGCCGACGCGCCACCCTGTCATCGCATACGTCTTTGCGACACCGTTGACCACGAGACACTGGTCTGCGAGATCGGGCACCAGCGTCGGCATCGAGGCGAACGTGTGCGGGCCGTACGTGAGGTGCTCGTAGATCTCGTCGGTGATCACCCACACTCCGTTGTCGAGAGCCCACTTGCCGATTGCTTCCACCTCGTCGGGGGGATACACGGCACCCGACGGGTTGTCGGGCGAGACGAACAACAACACCTTGGTTCGCGGAGTCTTGGCGCGCTCGAGTTGTTCGACGGTGACCCGGAAACCGGTCTCTTCGTCGGTGTCGATGATGACCGGCACCCCACCGGCGAGCGTGATCGCCTCCGGATAGGTCGTCCAGTACGGTGCCGGACAGATCACTTCGTCACCCGGGTCGCACAACGCGGCGAACGCGGTGTAGACAGCGTGCTTTCCGCCGTTGGTGACCAAGACTTGGTCAGCGGTGCACGAGAACCCGCTGTCGCGCAGGGTCTTTGCAGCGATCGCCTCTCGCAACTCGGGCAGACCGGCCGCCGGCGTGTAGCGGTGGTACTTCGGGTCGCGGCACGCAGCCACAGCCGCTTCCACGATGTGGGCCGGCGTCGGGAAATCGGGCTCACCGGCTCCGAACCCGATCACGTTCAAGCCTTGAGCCTTGAGTGCCTTGGCTTTGGCATCGACGGCGAGGGTGGCCGACTCGGCAATGGCAGCGAGCCGGGCAGAGGTCCTTTTCGGTTCCTGTCGCGGGGTCACGGATGCCATGCTTGCACAGTGACCCAGAGCAGCCCCCATGCATTCGTCATTCCCGAGTCTGTCCGGCCCCGCGACGGCCGCTTCGGCGCCGGCCCGTCGAAGGTACGCGGCGAACAGATCGACGCAATCGTCGCCGCCGCCACGTCGGTGATGGGAACTTCGCACAGACAGTCACCCGTGAAGAACGTCGTCGGCTCGGTGCGCGAGGGTCTCATGTCGCTCTTTGCGCTTCCCGACGATTGGCAGATCGTTCTCGGCAACGGTGGTGCCACTGCGTTCTGGGACGTGGCGACGTTCGGGCTGATCCGCGAGCGCAGCCATCACCTCGTGTTCGGCGAATTCTCGTCGAAGTTCGCAGAAGCGGCCGCCGCCGCACCGCACCTCGCCGACCCGGTGGTGACCCAGAGCGAACCCGGCACGTCTCCGGCCCTCGAGTCGGCTCCCGGGTGTGACGTTCATGCACTGCCCCACAACGAGACGTCGACCGGCGTCTCGATGACACCGGTGCGTCCCGGCGACGATGCACTCGTGGTCGTCGACGCCACCTCCGCGGCAGGAGGACTCATGTGGTCACCGAGCGAGGTCGACGTCTACTACTTCTCGCCGCAGAAATGTTTCGCTTCAGACGGCGGCCTGTGGTTGGCGGCAATGTCGCCGGCCGCGCAAGACCGTGTGCGCGAGATCGCCACCTCGAAACGATGGGTTCCGGCATCGCTCGATCTCTCGATCGCTCTCGACAATTCGGTCGCAAACCAGACCTACAACACACCTGCGCTGGCGACGTTGATCATGCTCGATGAGCAGGTGAAGTGGCTGAATTCGAACGGTGGACTCGCCTGGGCCGCCGCGCGGTGTGCGGAGTCGGCTTCGGTCCTCTATTCGTGGGCCGAGGCGAGCGACTACGCATCACCGTTCGTGGCAGATCGTGCGAGTCGTTCGAATGTCGTGGGAACGATCGACATCGACGGGGTCGACGCGAACGAGATCAACAAGCTGCTGCGGGCGAACGGCATTGTCGACACCGACAGCTACAGGAAACTCGGCCGCAACCAGATCAGGGTGGGGATGTTCCCCGCCGTCGACCCGGACGACGTTCGGGCACTGACAGCCTGTGTCGACATGGTGGTTTCGCACCTTCGTTCGTAGATTGATCACGTGCCGATCGACGTCGACGAGGTTCTCTCCACCTACTGGGACGACTATCCGCCTTTGCGCAATCCGGTGCTCCTGGTTGCACTGCGAGGGCTCTTCGACATCGGATCGGTCGCCACGTCGGCTCTCGACTGGATGGTGAAGGAACGCGAGGCCGTCGCCATCGCCGACATCGATCCTGACCCGTTCTTCGATTTCACACAGGAACGCCCCGAGGCCTACCTCGACTCCGACGGCGACCGACAGATCAGATGGCCCGAGAACGAGTTCGTCGTCGTCAGATACCCGGAAGGGTCGCGCGACATGGTCATCGTGAACGGTGTCGAACCCCACCTGGCGTGGAACACGTTCGCTGACTGCGTTGTGGAGGTCGCCCGGGGTCTCGGCTGCAATCTCGTGGTCAGCCTCGGCGCCGCCGCCGAGCAGGTGCCTCACACACGCGTCCCTCTGGTGGTCGGGTCGACCACCAACGACGAACTCGCCTCGCGACTCGGACTTCAACGCCCCCAGTACCAGGGCCCGACCGGCGTCGCCGGAGTGCTGCTGCAGACCCTCGACGCAGCCGGCATCGCCTCGGTCAGCCTGCGAGTCGGCGTGCCCCACTACTTGATGAACGCACAGCACCCGAAGAGTGCCGCCGCATTGCTGCAACACCTGCAACACGTGCTCGGCGTCCCCACCGACCATGCGAACCTGATCGACGAGATCTCGCGGTGGCAGGAACTGCACGATGCAGCCGTCGAGGGCGACCCGCAGGCAGCGACGTACGTGGCGATGCTCGAACGACGCCACGACCAACTCGCCGAGCAGATGATGCCGACCGGCGACGACCTCGCTGCGGAGCTCGAGGAATTCCTGCGCGGCCAGTCGGACGACGACTGACCGCACCACCGTCCCTACTTGATCGTCTTGCCCTTGGCGTCCTTCACCACGTACGTCCAACCTCTCTTGTGCGACGTCGAGAAGGTGTTTCGACCCGTCTTCGCCGACAACGTCTTCAGCAGGCTCAACCGCTTGCCGACTTTTCGGTAGATCTTGATCTTCTGTCTCTTGGTCAATGTCACGGTGACGGTCGCTCGCGAACCCTTTGTCCTGACCGCGACACGAGATGCAGACTTCGATGTCGTGGGTAGAGCCACCAGACCCGACCCTGACCGGAGTCCGAACTTCGCCGAGATCGTCGGCGACGAGTAGTGCATGCCGTCGACGGAGACGTTGACCCACCCGTCCTTGGTGGTGACTGTCTGGGTGACAGCCTTGTCATCGGTCGATGTTCCGTACTTGAACGCAATCTCGGCCACCGTCGGTGCCTCAGTCGTCTTGTAGAGACACTGGATCGCGGCCAACGGCAGGGAGATCGAGTACGAGCCGGAAGCGACCTGACCGTTCTCGTCGTGATGGAGAGATGCGACCCGGTAGTCGAGGGAGCCGGTCGACGCGTTGTACGTCGGAGGAGTCGGCGAGTAGAACGCCGCGTTGGTCGAGGCGACACCGGTCAGACCCCCGGAAGCGTCGAAACACGACCCCGACGCAGCGCCGAGCGAGGTCAACACCCACTCGTTCCTCGTCGTGAGGGCCTTGTCGCCCATGAACGGCCTCCAGCGCTCGTAGTCGGAGATGACGGACGGCGACGACAGCGAATTGATGACCGAGTTGTAGACCATGTTCGGCGTGGCGGGGAATTGCGGGTGGGACACGTCTGCCTGGGCACCTGCCACGTACACGGGCACGACGTCACCTTCGATCTCGTACACGGTGCGGGACCCGGAGAGCGCTCGCGACCCGACGACGGCATTGGCCATGCGGCCCTGGTACCACCCCGACACGATGTTCGGGACGCGGACCTGGAGATTGAAGCGCATGCCCTTGGTGAGTTCGACGGTGTTCCAAGGCGAGCCGTTGGTGATCGCAGTCGTCTTGCGCCCGGGCATGGCCGGAGAATCGATGATCGAGATCGAACCTGCCGGATGAGCCGTGCCGCGCGGGATTCGCGAGAGCATCACGAGGAATGTCGACGTTCTCGGTGCGGCCCATGCCCCGTTCTGCGAGGTCATTCCGACGGACAGATGGGCCGTCAGCACGTACCGTGCCCCGGTCACATCTTCCCATGTCGACAATGTCGCACCGCGCGGAATCCCCATCCGGACCTGCTCGGCGGTGACCGTGTCGGCCCCTGACACTTTCGTGAGAGCCGTCAACTCTCCCGACGACTCGCGGCGCGAGAGACCCTCGATGCACCCGATCTCGCCATCCGACTCGCAGACTCCGAGGACGACCGACGCGTTGAGCATCGTGTGCGACGATGCCGGACATGCCGGGTCGTCAGGCCCCGAGCACAACACCTGGGGCTCCATTGCTCCGGGGGTGTTCGACGTGCTCGAGAACGCAACGAACGAACTCACCGCCCCGGGCGCGTCGAGATCCCAGACCATGGTCTGACCCCGGGTGATTGCCGGGTCTTGCTGTCGGCGCATGAGTTCCACCGGCTTCGGGCTCGGAATCTCGTCGACAGCGTGCGTTCCGACGACAGGCACGAATGCACCGACCGAACATGCCAAAAGAACGACGATCAATTTCTTCACATGGCGACCGTAACACTGCACGGCCGATGCGGTGCCCGACTCAGCGGATCGCGGCGAAACCCTTGTCGAGGTCGGCGAGGATGTCGTCGATCGACTCGAGCCCGACCGACAGGCGCACGAGGCCGGGCTCGACGCCGGCCGAGCGCTGCTCGTCTTCGGTGAGCTGGCTGTGGGTGGTGGACGCCGGGTGGATCACGAGCGACCGCACGTCTCCGATGTTGGCGACGTGGCTGTGCAACTCGAGTGCCTCGGCGAACTTCTGACCGGCCTCGCGGCCGCCCTTCAGCACGAATGCGATCACGCTGCCGTAGCCCTTCCCGCCGAAGTACTTCTTGGCACGGTCGTGCCAAGGGCTCGAGGGAAGGCCTGCGTAGTTGATGCTCTGCACTGCGTCGTGCTTCTGCAAGTGAGCGACCACAGCGTCGGTGTTCGACCAGTGACGCTCCATGCGCAGCGACAGGGTCTCGATGCCCTGCAGCACCGACCACGCGTTGAACGGGCTGATCGCCATGCCGAGGTCACGCAGCATCTGCACGCGTGCCTTCAAGATGTACGACCCGGCACCGAGCGCCGGCCAGTACGCGAGCCCGTGGTAGCTGGGGTCGGGCTCGGTGAAGTTCGGGAACCGACCCGAGGCCGAGAAATCGAACTTTCCTCCGTCGACGATGCCACCGGCAATGGATGCGCCGTGTCCGCCGAGGAACTTGGTCATCGAGTGCACGACGATGTCTGCTCCCCATTCGAGCGGGCGCACTCCGTACGGGGTCGGGACGGTGTTGTCCACCATGAGCGGCACGCCGACGTCGTGCGCGACCTTCGAAACACCCTCGATGTCGAGAACGTCGTTGCGCGGGTTGGCGAGCACCTCGCCGAAGAAGGCCTTCGTGTTCGGACGAACCGCCGACTTCCACTGCTCGAGATCGTGCGGGTCGTCGACGAAAGTCACTTCGATGCCCATCTTCGGCATCGTGTAGTGCAGAAGGTTGTACGTGCCGCCGTAGAGAGAAGGCGACGCCACGATGTGACTGCCGGCCTCGGCGAGCGTGAGGATCGCCAGGGTCTCGGCGCTTTGACCAGATGCGACCACCAGCGAACCGGGCAACCCCACTGCCGTGGTGCAGCCACCCTCGAGCGAGTTGAGCCGCGCCTCGAGCACGCCCTGAGTCGGGTTCATGATGCGGGTGTAGATGTTCCCGATCTCGGCAAGGGCGAACAGGTTCGCCGCATGCTCGGAACTGCGGAACTGGTACGAGGTGGTCTGGTAGATCGGTACGGCGCGCGCCCCTGTGGTGGGGTCGGGTTCCTGACCGGCGTGAATCTGGCGGGTTTCAAAGCCCCAATTGGCGTCGCTACTCATAGGCGGGTCACCCTAGAGGGCAATTCCCGACCATGCAACTCGGGATTCCGTTGAGTCGCGACGACCCGACGGAATCAGCCGCCGGAGGCCTCCGACACGCTCTGCTTGCCGGCAGAGATCCACGGCATCATCGAGCGCAGGCGCTTGCCCACCTCTTCGATCTGGTGCTTGGCTCCGGCCTCGCGCAGGGCGTTGAAGTTGGCTCGACCCGACTCGGACTCCTTGATCCACTCGCGAGCGAACTTGCCCGACTGGATCTCCTTCAAGATCTTCTGCATCTGCTTCTTGGTGGCCGGAGTGATGACTCGCGGACCGCGTGTCACGTCGCCGTACTCGGCCGTGTCGGAGATGCTGTAGCGCATACCGGCGATGCCCTCTTCGTACATGAGGTCGACGATCAGCTTCACCTCGTGCAGGCACTCGAAGTACGCCATCTCGGGCTGGTACCCGGCCTCGACGAGGGTCTCGAATCCGGCCTGCACCAGTGCCGTGACACCGCCACAGAGCACGACCTGCTCACCGAACAAGTCGGTCTCGGTCTCTTCTGCGAACGTCGTCTCGATGACGCCGGCACGTGCGCCGCCGATCGCTTCGGCGTACGACAGCGCGATGTCCTTGGCCTTGCCGGTCTCGTCCTGTTCGACCGCGATGAGACACGGCACACCGCCGCCCTCGGTGTAGGTGCGGCGCACGAGGTGACCGGGGCCCTTCGGGGCGATCATGATCACGTCGACACCCTTGGGTGGCTTGATGCGCTTGAAGCGGATGTTGAAGCCGTGCGCGAAAGCGAGTGCCTTGCCCGGCTTCATGTATCGCTTGATGCTCTCGGTGTACGTGGCCTTCTGCTCGGTGTCGGGCATGGTCAGCATCACGACGTCGGCCCACTTGGCGGCCTCGGCGATGGTCTTGACCGTCAGACCTGCGGCCTCGGCCTTCGCCTTCGAAGCAGACCCTTCACGGAGTCCGACGACCACCTGGACGCCCGAATCCTTCAGGTTCAGCGCGTGGGCGTGACCCTGCGACCCGTATCCGATGATCGCGACCTTCTTGCCGCGGATCAGACCCGGATCGGCGTCCTTTTCGTAGTACATCTGTGCTGGCATCAGCTGGCCTTTCCCTTCGCGGCGCTCTTTCGCGCCTCCCTGTCGAGCTTGGGCAGTGCGACACGGCCCGTGCGTTGGCTCTCCACGATGCCATACGCCTTCAACAATTCCTCAAAATCGTCCAATTTCTCGGGGTTTCCGTCGAGTGAGACGGTCATCGCCTCGGAGCCGACCGCCAGAACCTTGCCCTCGAAGATGTTGGCCAGCTCGACCACCTCGCCCCGCTGGTCGCCCTCGGCACGCACGGTGACCACCATCAATTCGCGCTCGACGGTCTTTCGCGGGTCGAGTTCCGTGATGCGAACGACGTCGATCAATTTGAACAACTGCTTCACGATCTGCTCGAGCGGCGTGGCCGAGATGTCGACCACGATCGTGATCCGGCTGTAGTCGTCGTCTTCGGTCGGCGCCACCGCGAGCGAGTAGATGTTGTACCCGCGGCGCGCGAAGAGCCCCGAGACACGCGCGAGCACACCGGGTCGGTTCTGCACGAGCACCGACAAGATGTGGTGGCGGTGCGAGTCGCCGTAGGGGTTGTTGGGGTTCGTGGCTCTCACTTGAGCAGGTCCCTTCTCTCCTCCTGGCTGGGGTGCAGCAACAGGTCGTCGTTCGAGGTGCCTGCCGGAACCATCGGAAACACTTTTTCGAATTCGTCGACGCGGAACTCGACGACCACCGAACGGTCGTTGATCGAGTTGGCCTTGTCGATTGCGGCCTCCACCTCTTCGGGCGACTCGACGCGGATGCCGACGCATCCCATCGCCTCGGCCCACTTCACGAAGTCGGGACAACCAGCGAGGTCGACCTCGGAGTAACGCTCGTTGTAGAACATCTCCTGCCACTGGCGCACCATGCCGAGGTAGGTGTTGTTCAAGATCGCAATCTTGACGTGGATCCCTTCGGTGCTCGCGGTGACCAACTCCTGTGCGGTCATCTGGAAACATCCGTCGCCGTCGACAGCCCAGACGGTGCGATCAGGGCGTGCGGCCTTCGCGCCGATCGCCGCCGGAACTGCAAAGCCCATCGTGCCGAGTCCACCTGAGTTGACCCACGTGTACGGCTCGTTGAACTCCCAGAACTGACTGGTCCACATCTGGTGTTGACCGACGCCTGCCACGACGATCGTGCCCTCAGGAGCCATGTCGCGGAGTTTCTCGAGACAGAACTGGGGCTTGAGTGCCCCGCCCGGTGCTGACTGGTCGTAGGTGAGCGGGAAGTTCTCCTTCCAGCCGGAGACCTTGCTGCGCCACGCGGTGATGTCGACCTGTGCCGTACCGGCCGAGGTGAGCTCGGCGATCTGCTTGTTGATCTCTTCGACCACGAGTCGGCAGTCGCCCACGATCGGCACGTCGGGACGGCGCACCTTGCCCTGTTCTGCCGGGTCGATGTCGACATGGATGATCTTGGCCTCGGGCGCGAACGCGGCCACCTTTCCGGTGACACGGTCGTCGAAACGTGCACCGAGCGCGACGAGCAAGTCGGCACGTTGCATCGCATTGATCGCGGTCGCAGTGCCGTGCATGCCCGGCATTCCGAGACACAGCGGGTGGTTGTCGGGGAATGCGCCGCGAGCCATCAGCGTCGTCACGACCGGGATCTGCGTGGTCTCTGCGAGTTCGCGCACGGCTTCTGCCGCACGCGCCTTCAAGATCCCACCGCCGAGGTAGAGCACCGGACGCTCTGCGGCCAGGATCATCTTGGCGGCCTCGCGGATCATGCGCGAATGGCCCTTCATGGTCGGCCGATATCCCGGCAGCGACTCCATCACCTCGTCGTCGGTCGGCCAGTGCCATGTCATCGTGTTCTGCAGGATGTCCTTGGGCAGGTCGATCAACACCGGCCCGGGACGACCGGTGGTGGCGATGTGGAATGCCTGGCGCACCGCCATCGGAATGTCCTCTGCGCGCATCACGAGTTCGTTGTGCTTCGTCACGCTGCGCGTGATGCCGACGGTGTCGCATTCCTGGAAAGCGTCGGTACCGATCGCCGTCGTCGACACCTGACCGGTGATTGCGACCATCGGAATCGAGTCCATGAACGCGTCACAGAGCGGGGTGACCATGTTCGTCGCCGCCGGTCCACTCGTGACCATCGCGACGCCCGGTCGCCCGGTGACATGTGCGTATCCCTGCGCCATGTGACCAGCGCCTTGCTCGTGGCGCACCAGAATGTGACGGATCGACGAGTCGAGGAGCGGGTCGTACACCGGCAGAATGCAGCCTCCGGGGAGACCGAACATCACTTCCACGTTCTCCAATTCGAGTGCGCGGATGAGGGCTTGTGCTCCGGTGAGAGTCTCTTTGGTCGTCATGTCGTCTCCTGTGGTGGCGGTGGTCTGTCGGTTCGGGGCGAGAAATGAAAAAACCACCCTCGAAACGGGTGGTCAAAGGCGCAAACGGCGGTGGCCGTCGCGCCTACACGAGTACTACGAGGGTGGTGAGGGGGGCTGTCTCCGTCGTCACGGCAAGCAGTCTGCCACTGGTCGTTCCGGCTTGGCAACCCCCAACCAGTCGGCCAGGTCAGCCCACGCCAGGCGCCCCGCCAGGGCGAGAAACCCGACAGTCACGGCGAACATCGTCAGCCCCGGATTCGCGGCCAAGGCCTCGAGTGGCTCCCCCGCCAGAAGGTGGAGCCCGGCTCGTGTGCCGCCGCAACTCGGACACGCCACGCCGAAGACGATCTGCGACGGACACAGACTCGGTGCCGTGGCCATGTGATCTGCCAGACGCGACACGGCCGGCGACGCGGCGGCTGCACCGAGGGTGAGAAACACAAAGCGACGGTCAGACACGATCCACCCTCGTCTTGGCGACGAGATCCCAGACGGCCTGGCGCGACGGGCTGGCGAGCACCATCACCGCGCTCGCCAGGATCACCAAGTTGCCGAGACCGACGTAGTTGCCGAGACCGACAGCCGGGCTCAGCAAGTTCAGCACCACCACGAGACCGACCTTGACTCCGAGTTCCCTCATCACCATCTGCTGCATCGGCGCCGCCATGCCGGTGGCCGAGTCGCTCACCCGCAACCCGAACATCTTCTTGGCCGGCGACGTCGACTGCTGCCAGAGCACGATCGACCAGATGAACCAGCCGATGAAACAGGTGACGATCGCAAGCAACAAGTCGACGAGATAGGCCGCGAGACGGATTCCGTTTCCAGCCGGCTGACCGCCGACGGCGAACGAACCTGCAGGGTAGTCGGGAGGAGGAAACGACGACACGGCGTCAGCCCTTCACCACGGTGGTCTTCGACAGATAGTCCCACACACCCTGTCGACTCGGCGTGACGAGAATCAAGACGCCACTCACGAGGGGCAAGATGCCGGTGATCGCACCGATCACGATCTTGCCGAGGCCTTCGCGCAACAGCATCTGTTGCATGGTCGCGGGTGCTCCAGTGTTCAGGTCGACGATGCGCAAGCCGAGCATCTTCTTGGCCGGCGACGTGGACTGCTGCCAGAGCACGATCGACCAGATCAGCCAACCGATGCCGCACGTCACGATGAACAAGAGCCCGTCGAGGAGGAACGCCCCGAGTCGCACCCCGTTGTCGCACGGCGTGACTCCGTGTGTACCGGGCGTGCCTCCGGACCATGACGACGGAAGCGGAGGCGGAGATGCGAACGGGTCACTCATGGAATGCACCGTACTAGGCGCGAACACTGGCGAATTGCCGTACGGTCAGTTCCATGAAGGCGCTTCGCACCCCTGACGACCGGTTCGCCGGTCTCCCCGACTGGAACTTCGAACCTCGCTACACCGACGTCGACGCAGGAGACGGAAGTGGCACCCGACTCAGGGTCGCCCACTACGAAGCCGGGCCGGCAGATGCGCGCGAGACGTTCCTGTTGATGCACGGCGAGCCGAGTTGGAGTTTTCTCTACCGTCACATGGTGCCCGGGCTCGTCGCCGCAGGTCATCGCGTGGTGATGCCCGATCTCGTCGGCTTCGGCCGCAGCGACAAGCCCACCGAACTCGACGACTACACCTACGAACGCCACGTCGCGTGGATGCTCGAGTGGTTCGATGCGAACGACTTCGACGGTCTCACATTCTTCGGTCAAGACTGGGGCGGCCTCGTCGGTCTGCGCCTCGTCACCGCGCGACCCGACAAGTTCCGGCGCGTGGCGGTGTCGAACACCGGGCTACCACTCGCTGGCCGAGAGCCCTCGGAGGCGTTTCGCGCCTGGCAGAAGTTCTCGCGAGAGATCCCCGAATTCACGGTCGGCAAACTCGTGAGCGGCGGCTGCGCCACCAAACCCCTGCCACGGGAAGTCGTCGGCGCCTACGACGCGCCGTTTCCTGACGAGTCGTACAAGGCAGGAGCTCGCATCTTTCCGTCTCTGTATCCCGACGGCGACGAGCACCCGTCGAACATCGCCAACAAAGAGGCCTGGTCGGTCCTCGAGTCGTGGACGAAACCCTTCATCACTTGTTTCTCCGACGGTGACCCGGTCACGGCAGGCGGACAACGTGCGTTCGAGCGCGCCGTCCCCGGGGCACAGGGACAGCGACACGTGATCGTGGCCGGTGGTGGACACTTCGTGCAGGAGGACAAGGGGCCGGAACTCGCGGCGATCCTCGTCGACTTCGTGGCAGCCAACCCTCTCGACTGAGGCTCTTGCATCGGCGAGATCGGACTCCCGCAAGGGGTTTGCGGTGTACACGGCTCGGATGGCATCTGATCGCATAGCGTGGTCGCATGCCTGAACCCCGTTCCATCGCCCCAGCCGACGGCAAACTTGGTGTCCTGACCGTCGGTCTCGGTGCCGTGGCGACCACCCTGATCGCCGGTGTCGAACTCGCCAAGCGCGGACTCGGAAAACCCTTCGGCTCGATGACCCAGATGGGAACGATCCGCATCGGCAAGCGCACCTCCGACGACACCCGACTGGTGAAGGACTTCGTGCCCCTCGCTGACCTCGACGACATCGTGTGGGGTGCCTGGGACGTCTTCCCCGACGACGCCTACGTCTCGGCCACACGCGCTGGAGTGCTCGAACAGGGTCGCCACATCGAGTCGATCGCCGACACGCTCCGCGAGATCCGCCCCATGAAGGCGGCGTTCGAGCGCAAGTACGCGCGCAACCTGACCGGCGAGCACACCATGGGTGACGTCTCGAAGCGCAAGATGCTCGAGGCCATCCGCGCCGACATCAACCGTTTCCGTGACGAGAAGAAGGTCGACCGCGTGGTCATGATCTGGTGCGCGAGTACCGAGATCTACATCGAGCCAGGTCCGGCACACCAGACCATCGAATCGCTCGAGGCTGCCATCGACGCGAACGACGAGGCTGTCTCTCCGTCGATCCTCTATGCGTATGCGGCATTGCTCGAGGGCGTTCCGTTCGCGAACGGCTCGCCGAACCTCGCCGTCGACGCACCGGCGCTTCGCCAGTACGCCACCGATCACAACATCCCGATCTCGGGCAAGGACTTCAAGACCGGCCAGACCCTCATGAAGACCGTTCTCGCCCCCATGGTCAAGGCCCGTCAACTCGGTGTGTCGGGTTGGTACTCCACGAACATCCTCGGCAACCGCGACGGCGAGGTGCTCGATGCACCGGAGAACTTCAAGACGAAGGAAGAGTCGAAGCTGGGGGTACTCGAAGACATCTTGGAGCCGGGGAAGAACCCCGACCTCTACGGCGACATCTTCCACAAGGTGCAGATCAACTACTACCCGCCTCGCGGAGACAACAAAGAGGGCTGGGACAACATCGACATCTTCGGTTGGATGGGCTACGACATGCAGATCAAGGTGAACTTCCTCTGCCGTGACTCGATCCTGGCGGCACCTCTCGCACTCGACCTCGTGCTGTTCAGCGACCTCGCGCAGCGCGCTGGTCTCGGCGGCATCCAAGAGTGGCTCTCGTTCTATTACAAGAGCCCGCAGGTGGCACCCGGGCTGTATCCCGAGCACGACCTCTTCATTCAGCTGACGAAGCTGAAGAACACCTTGCGCTGGATGATGGGTGAAGACCAGATCACCCATCTCGGTCGCGAGTACTACGACGAAATCTGAGGACCGACTCCTCCATGTCCGTGCGTGAACGACTGACGTCGGTCGCCTTCGATGCTCTCGCTGTGCTCGCGCTCGTCGTGGTCGGCACACGCAACCACGACACCGACACCGGGGTGGCAGCCGTCCTCGGAGTGGGTGTCCCCTTCTGGATCGCCCTCGTGTCGGTGTCGCTGTTCCCTGCTGTGGGGAACGATCCGCGCTCGACACGTGCGGCGGCGACAGTGTGGATCGGCACAGTGTCTGTCGGCATGGTCCTGCGCAACCTCGTGTTCGACCGCGGCACCGCAGTGGCGTTCGTGATCGTCGCGGCGCTGTTCCTGTTCGCCACGATGTTCGGGTGGCGCGCCGTTGCCCGTCGCCGCAGCGAGGCGACGACGGGCTCGTGACGCGACCACTCGCAGAGCGTCAGCCCTGCGAGAAGAGCGGGAGGAACTCGTCGAGTCCCTCGCACTTGGACACTGCCTCTTCGAGACACGCGATCTGTGTCTCGAAGATCTTGTGGTCGGCCCCCAGCGGGAACTCGACCGCGACGAAGATCTGGTTGTCGCGCACCAACAACTTCGCCGCGATCAGTGCCTCGTTCAAGCGGTCGATCTCGGCACGCACGGCGGGCAGATCGGTGTCGGCACTCGCCACGTGCGTGACGATGCGTGCATAGTCGGGGTGGTCGTTGCCCGGGTCGTGGACGGTCACCGTCACGATGCGGCCGTTCTTGTTGAAGTGGATCCGGGGCCCGTGCAGACCGACCCTGCTCGCATCGAACTCGGTGTCGACATCTTCCACGTAGTCGGCGAGTGCGAAACCCACGTGGATGTTCGACTGGTGGCGGAACGTCAGTTCGTGGTTGACGTCGCAACGCACACCCCAGTCGTCTCCGATCATCCACACACAGGTCGGATTGTCACGGGTCCAGGTGATCGTCGCGGTGCTCTCACGATGGACGAAACGCGCCGAACGCCACATCGCTTCCGCGAGGAACCCCACCGAGCCCGAGCCCTTGGTCTCGGCTGTCGCCGACCCTGACTGCTTGGGGAGGTTCCAGCGTGTCCAGTCGGAGATCCAGCTGATCCTCCCCTCGGTCACCGTGATTCCCGTGAAGGCCGGCGTCACGGTCGCTGTGCGACCGAACGCCATTTCGAAGAAACTGCCGTAGTCGAGGGCGATGCGGCGCACCGTTTCCATCGACAACACTGCCGACACATCTGCGTCGAACGTCTCGGAGCACGACTCGAGATCGTCGAGTTCGCCGGAGTCGCCGTCCCACGGATCGGCGGCAACGGTGTCGTCGCCCGACACCGCCACGAACTGACCGGTCGTGCGGTCCTGGTAGATGCGGACACTTTCGAGTGAGGCCGCGAGATGCAACGCCGCTTCGACGAAGTGCCGGGGCAGGCGCACCGGTTCGTGCGGGTCGTTCGGGTTGCACGGAGCGTCAGCCCAGGCCACCACCGCACCGTCGTCGAAGACCCAGCGCCGGGTGGTGCAGTCGATGACACCGACGCTGAAGTACTGCCCGCGTTCGGACATGAACCGACAGGCCGCTGCCATGGACATGGCACGGTCGAGCTCCGCCTCGGGGATCTCCATGGTCCAACCGGTCGAGTTCGGATGCGGCTGACGGTCGCTCATCACTTGTCTCCCTTCTGGCGGTCGTTCCAGATCTGCGACGGTGCCGGCGGGTGCAGCGTCGGCGATTCGTCCGGAACCGACAGCGGCTCGCTGTACACCTCGGCGGCACGCCGACGAGCAGTCGCACGGCGCACTTCGGCACCGTCCGCGAGACGAGTGATGTGCTCGAGTCCGCCGGTGAGACGGAAGAGATCGTCGATGCCCCCGGCGAAAACCGGCGTGTCGGCACCGTCGAGGGAGATCCATTCGCCGGTCGGTGTCGACGGGCAGGGCCCGAAGACGTCGCGCATCCGGCGGTTGAAGTCACGCACGACGGGCTCGATGCGCTGCACACGCTCGGCAACCGCATCGAGTGAGGAAGTGATCTCGGCGAACCCGTGGTCGCCAAAAGAGTCGTGAACTGGAGAGGACATGTGAGTGCTCCTTGTGAGTTGTTTCTGGTCGGTTGTGGTTGATGAACAATCCGGATCCGTGCGGTCCGGCCGAAATGGGCCGGTGCCGGTCAGATGGTTCGTAGTTGGTGACCGAGAAACAGGTGCACTCGCGCTCCTTCACGCGTCGGGGGCCGACATGGCCCGATGATCCCGCGGCAGAGTCACCGCGGGGGAACGAGAGTCAACCACACGAAACAGTGAGTGACAACTCGATTCGGGACGAAATGTCACGAATAACTCTGACACACCCCCTCGCATCGATGTCACCTCGAAGGTGGCCTCGAACGTTCTCTCGATACGAAGCGGCTCACCGATCTTGCTGAAGGGGTGTATCGGAGTTTCGAACTCGGTTCGTCAACGAGTTGCGCGACGAAACCGGACAGCTCAGATGGTCGGGTTGGTGATCGCTCCCCGATCGGCACCCTGCACCAACTTGGCGAACTTACCGAGCACTCCCGTGGTGTACCGCGGTGGGTTGGGAGACCAGCCCACTTTGCGCTTCTCCATCTCGGCAGCATCAACGAGCACGTCGAGCGACTTGGTGGGCACGTCGATACGGATGCGGTCGCCCTCGCGCACGAACGCGATCGGACCACCGTCGACGGCCTCGGGCGCGACGTGCCCGATGCAGAACCCCCACGTACCACCCGAGAAGCGACCGTCGGTGATCAACGCGACGGTGCTCCCGAAACCGGCGCCCTTCAGCGCCGCGGTGATGGCGAGCATCTCGCGCATGCCGGGCCCGCCCTTCGGGCCTTCGTAGCGGATCACGATCACGTCGCCATGGTTGATGGTGCCGTCGATGATCGCCTGCATCGCACCGTCTTCTCCGTCGAAGACCCGGGCGGGGCCCTCGAATTGCATCTGGTCCTTCGTCAGACCGGCAACTTTCACCACACTGCCGTTCGGCGCGAGCGTGCCCTTCAAGATGTTGATGCCGCCTTCTGCGTGGATCGGCTGATCGAGTGAATGGATGACATCACCGTCGGGTGCGGGCGGGTCGATCTCGGCCAGGTTCTCGGCCATGGTCTTGCCGGTGCAGGTGAGCACGTCGCCGTGCAACAGACCGGCGTCCAGCAGGTGCTTCAGCACCACAGGAACCCCGCCGATGCGGTGCACGTCCGTCATGTGGTACTTGCCGCCGGGCTTGGTGTCGGCAATGTGGGGCACCTTCTCGGCGATGCGGTTGAAATCGTCGAGCGACAGCTCGACACCGGCCTCGTTGGCGATCGCCAGCAAGTGGAGCACGGCGTTGGTGGAACCACCGAGGGCACTGACGATCGCGATCGCGTTCTCGAACGCCTTCTTGGTCATGATGTCGCGCGGCCTGATTCCGAGACGCAAGAGATTGACCACTGCCTCACCTGCGCGACGCGCATCGTCTTCTCGGCTGCGATCGACGGCCGGAGCAGAGGCGCTGCCGGGAAGGCTCATGCCGAGTGCCTCGGCGATCGACGACATGGTGTTGGCGGTGAACATGCCGCCGCACGCGCCCTCGCCCGGGCACGCGGCGCGCTCGATCTCACCGAGTTCGTCTTCGGTCATCGTTCCTGCCGTGCAGGCACCGATCGCTTCGAAGACCGTCGTGATGTCGATGTTCTGTCCCTTGTGCACACCCGGCAGCGTGGAGCCGTTGTAGACGAAGACACTCGCGAGGTTCAAGCGAGCGGCAGCCATCAGCATCGCCGGGATCGACTTGTCGCATCCGGCGAGTCCGACGAAACCGTCGAAGCGCTCACCGTGCACCACGGTCTCGACCGAGTCACAGATGACCTCACGCGACACGAGCGAGGCACGCATGCCCTCGTGACCCATGCTGATTCCGTCGGACACGGTGATGGTGCCGAACTCGAGTGCGACTCCCCCTGCCTCACGCACGCCTTGCTTGGCTGATTCGGCCAGTCGACGCAGCGACATGTTGCACGGAGTCACCTCGTTCCACGCCGACGCAATGCCGACCTGTGGCTTCACCCAGTCGTCTTCGCCGAGCCCGACCGCGCGGAGCATCGCTCGAGCGGCGGCTTTCTGTATGCCGTCGGTGACGTCGCGGCTGCGGGGCTTGACGTCGACTGGTGTTCCATCAGGTGTGCTGACCATGGACCCAAAGTAGTGGACAGATACCCGACGGTAAGGGGCGACCGACGGGTCTGCGCGGGGGTCAACGACGCTCTGGCGGTGCGCCGAAGCCGAACAGGTTGCTTGCGACCTTGCGCATCTGGATTTCTTCCGACCCTTCGGTGATGCGGTAGCGACGGTGGTGTCGGTAGATGTGCTCGAAGGGCATGTGGCGGCTGTACCCGACACCGCCACAGGTCTGCATCGCACGGTCGGCCGCCTCGCACGCAAGTCGATTCGCCCTGTAATTGCACATGGCAACGAGGTGCGTGACCTCCATGTGGTCGCGCCGGTCGAGCATCCATGCCGTGTGGCGCACCAACTGACGCAGCATCGCCGCCTCGGTGTGCAATTCGACGAGTGGAAACTGAATTCCCTGGTTCATCGAGAGCTTCTTGCCCCACGTGATCCGCTCGTTCGCATATCGGACGGCCTCGTCGATGCAGAACTGTGCCGCACCGAGCGACGAGGCGGCCTGACGGATGCGGTTCTCGTGCACGAAGTGCTGCGCGAGTGCGAGCCCCTGCTCGGGAGGCCCGAACACAGCGTCGCTGCCGACACGCACGTCGGTGAGCGAGACCTCGGCATGGTCGGTCGGCATGTTGAAGGTCCACCAGTAGAACTCGACCTTGAAGCCCGGAGCGTCGGTCGGCACGAGGAATGCGGTGATGCCTTTCGGGTCGCCCGGGTTGCCGCTCGTGCGGGCGAAGATGATGTCGTGGGTCGCGTGGTGCAGCCCGCTGTTCCAACGCTTCATGCCGTTGATGACCCATTCGTCCCCGTCGCGGTAGGCCGTCGTCTCGAGGTACGTGGCGTCGCTGCCGTGGTTCGGTTCAGTGAGACCGAAAGCGAGACGCTTCGTACCGTCGAGGAAACCGGGCATCCACTCGCGCTTCTGCGCTTCGGTGCCGAAGTCGCGCATCATCAGCACCGTGGGGAAGTTGCCGACGATCGACGACTCGTTCTGCAGGTCGTTGTGCAGGCCGAGCCCCTTGGTGGCGAGATGCTCGCGGATGATCGCCATCTCGAGGTTGCTCGCGTCTCGACCCCCGAATTCGGCCGGGAGTGCGAGCCGGAGCCAGCCTGCAGCATCTGCCCTCCTGCGCATCTCGCGCAGCAGAGCCTCCCACTCCGGGCGCGGAACGCCTCCGTTGTCGAAGTCGGTGCGCGCCCACTCACGGCGATGGTCGAAGAAACGCTCGTTGTCGTCGGCGGCTTGCAAGGGCTTGATCTCGCGCTCGATGAAGTCGTCGAGCGCATCGAGCGTGGCGCGGATGTCGGTGGGAATCTCGAAGTCCATGGCGCGACAGTAGGCGCGCCGCCGTCCAGCGCTGTCAGCCGGAGCGACGCGACTGCATGATGGCGGCCACGACCTTGCCGTCGGCCTTGCCCTTGGAGGCTTTCATCACGCGACCGACGATGGCGCCTGCCGCTTTCTCCTCGCCGTTCAGATACTTCTGCCAGGCGTCGGGGTCGGCGGCGATTGCTTCGTCGACCATTGCCTCCACGGCCGAGTTGTCCATGGCTTCGAAGCCCTTGGCTGCCGCGATCGCGGCGGCGTCACCACCACCGGCTGACACCAGTTCGGCAAGGATCGTCTTTGCCTGTGTGGCCGACACCTTGCCGTCACGCTCCAACAGCGTCAGCGCAGCAAGATCGGCAGCCGGCACCTGCGGAGTCGGACCCTCTTCGGCGAATGCCTGCTGCACGTAGACGAGTGCACGCACGGCATCTCCCCCGGCAGCCGCGACCGCATGCACGTAATCGTGCTGGCCGCGCTCGACCACCACCTGCACCGCCTCGCTCCGGGTGTCGTAGCCGGTGAGAGTCGACAGTGCCTGGCGGCGCACCGCCGGCAACGGCGGCATCGCCGCACGCACCTCGTCGATCCACTGCTGCGGTGGGTCGAGCTTCACCAGGTCGGGTTCGGGGAAGTAGCGGTAGTCGTCGGCGTCTTCCTTGGTGCGCAACGTGTGGGTTCGCCCCTCGGCGTCGTCCCAGTGCCTCGTCTCTTGACGGATGGTTCCGCCTGTCTCGATGAGATCGATCTGGCGCCGCGCCTCGTAGTCGATCGCACGACCGAGCGCGCGGATCGAGTTCACGTTCTTGATCTCACAACGCGTTCCGAAGGGGGTTCCGGGCTTGTGCACCGACACGTTCGCATCGACACGCATGGAACCTTCCTCCATCTTCGCGTCGCTCGCACCGATCGCCTCGAGAATCGCCCGCAGTTCGGTGACGTACTCACGCGCCTGCTCACTCGTACGAATGTCGGGCCGTGACACGATCTCGACGAGCGGAACACCGGCGCGGTTGAAGTCGATCAGCGAATAGTCACTGCCGTGGATGCGTCCCGTCGCGCCGCCCACGTGTGTCGACTTGCCGGTGTCCTCTTCGAGGTGTGCCCGCTCGACTCCGATCACCACTCCGCTCGGCAACTCGAGGTGCCCGTCGGCGTTCAACGGCAGGTCGTACTGCGAGATCTGATATGCCTTCGGCATGTCCGGGTAGAAGTAGTTCTTGCGGTGGAAGATGCACGGCTGGATCCGGCAGTTCAGCGCGAGTCCGATGCGCATCGCGAGTTCGACCGCGTTGCGATTCAACACCGGCAGTGCGCCGGGGAGTCCGAGCGTGACCGGGTCGATGTTGGTGTTCGGTTCGTCACCGAAACGGTTCGGCGATCCGCTGAACAGTTTCGTGCGTGTCGCGAGTTCCACGTGCACCTCGAGACCGACGATGAGTTCCCAGCCACCGTCCAACAACTGGTCGTCGGTCGCGACGATCGTCGACAGATGTGCGTTGGGGTTGTCGGCCGCGGCACTCACTTCGCACCCCCAGCTGCCTGTTCGAGCGCCCCACCGACGCGGAACATCGCTGTCTCGGCCAGAGCCGGTACGAGCACCTGGATCCCGACGGGTAGCCCGTGCGCACCCGATCCGAACGGCACGCTCATCGCGGCGTGTCCGGCCAAGTTCGTGGGGATCGTGTAGATGTCACAGAGATACATGGCCATCGGGTCGTCGACCTTGTCGCCGAAGGGGAACGCCACCACGGGTGACGTGGGCATGAGGATCGCATCGCACGCGGCATAGGCACGTGCGAAGTCGTCGGCGATGAGGCGACGAACCTTCAGTGCCTTGCCGTAGTACGCGTCGTAGTACCCGGCCGACAATGCGTAGGTGCCGAGCATGATGCGCCGCTTCACTTCGTCGCCGAAGCCGGCGGCGCGCGTCGCTGCGTACATCGCGTTGGTGTCGGCAGCGGGCACTCGCAACCCGTAGCGCACGCCGTCGTAGCGTGCGAGGTTGCTCGAGGCCTCGGCGGGTGCGATCAGGTAGTACGCCGTCAGCGCGTACGACAGGCTCGGCAGCGTCACGTCGACGATCTCGGCGCCGGCGGCAGCGAGCGCAGCGAACGCCTCGTCGAGTCGTGCCGACACTTCAGGTTCGGCACCACCCGGCAGATCGACCACACGACCGACTCGCATGCCGGCGACACCGGCCGACACCGCCGGTACGAGACTCGGTGCCGCATGCGGAATGGACGTGGAGTCGAGCGGATCGTGCCCGGCGATCACCTCTGTCACGAGTGCCGCATCTTCGACAGTGGTGGCGAAAGGCCCGATCTGATCGAGCGACGACGCGAAGGCCACCAATCCGAGCCGGCTCACGAGGCCGTAGGTGGGCTTGACTCCGACCACTCCGCACATGGCTGCCGGCTGACGAATGCTTCCGCCGGTGTCGGAACCGAGGCTGACCGGAGCGAAGCCCGCCGCCACTGCGGCCGCCGATCCGCCGCTCGATCCACCCGGGACTCGCGACGGGTCGACAGGGTTGCGCGTCGGGCCGAACGCTGAGTTCTCGGTCGACGATCCCATTGCGAACTCATCCAGGTTCGTCTTTCCCACGAACACCGCGCCGGCGGCACGCAGACGCTCGACCACGGTCGCGTCGTACGGCGGCTTCCAACCTTCGAGCATCTTCGACGAACACGTCGTTGCGACACCGCGCGTGCACAGATTGTCCTTCAGCGCGACCGGGACGCCGGCGAGAGGGCCTGGGTTCTCGCCACGGGCGACGGCCGCGTCGACCCTTTCGGCCGAGGCACGCGCTTCGTCTGCCATCACCAGGTTGAACGCGTTGATGTCGCCGTCGCGGCGCTCGATCTCGGCGAGGTGCGCATCGACGATCTCACGCGACGAGACCTCGCCGGCGGCCACGGCACGGGCGATGGCGGCGGCGGTGGTGGGATGCGATCCGGCCATCAGCCCTCCAGCCCGATGATCGGCGGCACACGGAAACGTCTGTCTTCGGCGGCTGGTGCGGCGGCGAGTACCTCGTCGACGTCGAGCGTGGGTGCTTCGACGTCGTCGCGCAACACGTTCACCAACTCGTACGGTTGCGTCATCGGTTCGACCTCCGCCAGGTCGAGAGCATCGATGTCTCCGAAGTGGTCCATGACCTTGGCGAGCTGCGCCGCGAAATGAGCCACCTGGGCATCGTCGATGTCGAGTCGGGCGAGTCTGGCCACTTTGGCCACGTCGTCAGGGGTGATGTGCGTGTCAGCCACGGATCATGAGCCTACGAGGGCACCCTCACCACTCCCCCGACGGAACGGCGCGGTCCGTGCCCGTCGGACGACTCAGAGGCCCGGATCGACCGGCGGAAAGGCGGCCTGGCGCTTCTCGAGGAAACTCGCGACACCCTCACGGAAGTCGGGCCGTGTGAACGACTGCTGCATGAGCACCAGCGCGTCGCGACTGGCGGTGGCGACGTCTTTGTCGTAGTCGCCGTAGACCTGACGCTTCATGACGGCCATCGACGAGGGCGAGACGTTCATTGCGAGGTCGGCGGCGTATGCCATGACTTCGTCCATCAACCGGTCGGCAGGCACGACCCTGTTCACCATGCCCATCGACAGCGCTTCGTCTGCCATGACCACGCGGCTCGACATCATGAGGTCGAGTGCATTCGCCTGACCCACGAGTCGAGGAAGAACCCACGAGATGCCGTACTCACCGATGAGGCCGCGCTTCGAGAACGCAACCGTGAACTTGGCGGTGTCGGCGGCGAAGCGCATGTCGCACATCAGCGCCTGCACCATGCCGAGCCCGGCGGCCGCTCCGTTGACGGCTGCGATCACAGGTGTGGGAACACGCGTGATCTCGTCCTGCATGCGTCCCTCGAGAATGTTCGGTCCCGCATCTCGTGCGGCCTCACCCTTCGGGATTCCCTGGAGCGTGCCCATGTCGGCACCCGCGCAATAACCCTTGCCGGCACCGGTCACCACGATGACCTTCACGTTCGTGTCGGCGACTGCGGTGTCGAGATGTGCGAAGTACTCCTCGCCCATGCGACCTGTCCATGCATTCAGTCGCTCGGGACGGTTGAAGGTGATGACGGCGACACCGGGGTCGCGCACTTCGTACAGGCACTCACTCATGATCCGAGACCGTAGACGCTCCGGCGGCACCCCGGCTCCGTCGGCGGTTGTCGACGATCCAGATCACCGACGCGACGAAGACGACGATCGACACCCATTGGTTGAGACGCAGACCACCGGCCTCGCGGGCAGGATCGACACGGAGTCCTTCGACGAAGAATCTGAGGAACGTGTACCCGGCCGCATACCACGCCAAGAGGTGTCCGGGGGCCGGCTTGAACCGGCGTTCCACGACGAACACCAGCAGAGCAGCGAGGGCGAAGTTGCCGATCGACTCGTAGAGAAACGTGGGGTGGAACGTGGTGCCGGGCAGGTAGCCCGCCTTCACCGCGATCTCGCCCGACACCTCCAATGCCCACGGAAGGTCTGTCGGTCGACCGAACAGTTCCTGGTTGAACCAGTTCCCCCATCGTCCGATGGCCTGCGCCACCGCGATCCCCGGAACTGCCGCAGTCACAACGACCGGGACGTCGAGCCCCATCTTCTTCGCGCGCCACGCGCCGACCATGACACCGAGAGCGATCCCACCCCAGATGCCGAGGCCGCCTTCCCACAACTTCAACGCGTCAGCCCAGTTGCCCCGGAAACGATCGAAGTCGGTGATCACGTGATAAATCCGACCGCCGATCACCCCGGCAGGAACCGCCCACAATGCGATCGACGAGAACTCTTCGACTCCGCCCGACCCTGCACGCTCGGCTCGTTTGCCGGCGATGCGTACCGCCACGATCACGCCGAGGGCGATCATCAACCCGTACGCGTTCAACTTGAGACCGAAGATCTCGAGAGAACCCGACGACGGACTCGGAATCGTCGCGAACACGAGAGCAGTCACCGTCAGCTCGTGACGCGCGCGACGAAGTCGACCGCGCGATCGAAGATGATCTGTTTGTCGTAGTCCTGCGTCGCGACGTGGTAACTGCGCTCGAGCGTCACCCGTTCCACGTCGCCGCCGTATGCCGCCGCCAATGCATCGGAGTCGGTCGGGGCGACGACATGGTCCTGAGGCGACGTGAACAACAGCAACGGCATCTTCAGCGATGCATACCGGGTCGACAGGTCGCTGAGTCCGTCGACCTGGAACGACAACAATGCCGCGAGCGGCGTGCCCGAGTATGCCGTCTCGTGAACATCGGGATCAGCGATGTCAGACCCGATGCCGTCCATGGTCTCGGTTCCAGAGTCGACCATGCCGCGGAGCATCCCGAGCACCTCTTCGCTCTGGGGCTGCGTCGCCGGGTTCACGCACACGAGCCCGCGCGCTTCCGGGTGTCGGGTGCCGGCCCAGAGTGTGAGCGACCCGCCCATCGACAAACCCATGACCACGATCCTGGACGCACGTTCCGCGAGGCGCGACCACGCCGCCTCGACATCGGAACACCAGTCACTCCAACGGGTGGGGATCATCTCTTCGATGACGGTGCCGTGTCCGGCGAGCCGTGGCATCTCGACATGGTGGCCGGCTGCCACGCACGCCTCTGCGAGTCCCCGCATCGAGCCCGGGTTGCCGGTGAAACCATGGATGACGAGCACACCGGTGTCGCCGTGTCCTCGGTGCGACATCGGTTCTGCTCCGGGAATGAGTGGTGCAGTCACCCTCGGAGTGTAGGTCGCACAGGCGGGGTGCCGGGATGGTTGACCGTCGACCTGCCTGCTGGTGGACTGTGACTGATGCAGCCCCCGTCAACCCGACACCAGCGTCGCTTCGACGGTCATGCGGCTGCGGCGTTTCTCCCCCTCGTTGCGCTCTTCCCGGCATGGTTGCTCACGGTTGCGGGCATCTGGTGGGTGGTGGCGCAGGTGTGGTGGACACCGTTTCCTCTGTTCGCGCTCGCAGTGCTGCTGGTCGGCGCGACGCTGTTTCTCCGACCGGTTCAACGCATCATCCTCACACGACTGCTCGGTGCACGAACTCCGACACGAGACGAGAACGACGCACTGCAACGCGCATGGAGGGTGGTCGCACAGGCGAACCACATTCCACCCGGCAGATTCGTGCTCGCAGTCGTCGACTCCGACGACCTCAATGCATTCGCGTCCGGCGGTCACCTCGTGGTCGTGTCGAGTTGGGCCGTCGCCAATCTCGACCACGAGAAACTCTGCGGCGTTCTCGCACACGAGTTGAGCCACCACCTCGGCATGCACACTGTCGCACTCACCATCGGTCAGTGGCTCGCGCTTCCCGTGGTGCTCTTCGCACAGGTCGGCTTCGTGTTGCAGAACGTGGCAGACGCCGCCGCGGGAAGTTTCGGGCGCAGGTCGCAGTGGGGCGACGCAGTCGGACGAACGATCGCCGGTCTTCTCACGATCGTGTCGTGGTTGTTCCTGGCCGTCATCAACATGTCACAACTCATCGGCAACGCCGTCGGAAAAGGTGCCGAGTTCCGCGCCGACGAGTCAGTGGTCGAGATGGGGTTCGGCCGCGAACTGCGCGACGCTCTCCGTCTCGTCATCGCCCGCGGACTCGGTGAGCGCCACGACAACTGGCGCGACCGACTTCTCACAGCGCATCCACCGGCACGAACCCGAGTGGTACGCATCGACGCACAATTGCGGAACGCGGCCAAGCGCCACACCTGACCGCCCAGAGCCTCGCCGGTAGGTTGGGGATCCATGACTGCAGGGCCCGCGGATCCGTTCCTGGCCGCGGCCAAGGCCGTGCCCCACGCGCGCATCCCCGTCTGGTTCATGCGTCAGGCGGGACGCAGCCTGCCCGAGTACCGGGCGGTACGCGGCGAAGGCAGCATCCTCGAAGCCATCAAGCGTCCGCACGACGCCGCCGAGATCACCCTGCAGCCGGTGAGGCGATACGGCGTCGACGCAGCGGTTCTCTACAGCGACATCGTGGTTCCCGCCCATGCGGTCGGGTTCGGAATCGACGTGGCACCCGGAACCGGACCTGTCGCCGACCGTCCCTTCCGTTCCGACGACGACCTTGCACGCCTGCGCCGACTCGAGCCAGGCGATGTCGACTACGTGACCGAGACGGTGTCGATCCTGGCGCGCGAGCTGAGTGTCCCTCTGCTTGCGTTCGCAGGAGCACCGTTCACCGTCGCGAGTTACCTGGTGGAGGGCAGACCGAGTCGCACGTACCAGAACACCAAGCGCCTGATGCGCAGTGACGAGCCTCTCTGGCACGGCCTCATGGAGCGTCTCGTGCAACATTCGGTCGAATTCATCTCGGCACAACTCACAGCCGGCGCCGAAGCGTTCCAGGTGTTCGATTCGTGGGCGGGTGCCCTGTCGCGCGCCGACTACGACCGCTTCGTTCTCCCCCACACCACCTCGGTGTTCTCACAACTCGCGACAAGGTTCCCCGATGCCCCCGGAATCCACTTCGGCATCGGCTGTGACCACCTGCTCGAGTCGATGGACACGGTCGGCAACGCCGTGATCGGTCTCGACTGGCGCACGTCGATCTCCGACGCCCGGGCCCGCCTCGGTGCCGATCGTGTCGTGCAGGGCAACCTCGATCCTGCGCTGGTGCTCGCCGGACACGACATCGCACTCGAGGGAGCACGCGCCGTTCTCGCCGACAACGGTGGACACCCCGGGCACATCTTCAATCTCGGCCACGGAGTCCAACCCGACACCGACCCTGGCGTACTCGCCGCCGTCGTCGATCTCGTGCACGACGCTGCACCCACCTCAATCGAAACCACCACGAAAGGCCCCTCATGAGCGCTGCGCGCACCGCCGTGTTGCTGATGGCGTACGGAACGCCCCGCACGAAAGAAGAGATCCTTCCTTATTACACGGACATCAGGCGCGGTCGTCCCCCGACACCCGAACTGCTGGCCGAGCTCACGGAGCGATACGAGGCGATCGGTGGACTCTCTCCGCTCAAACATCTCACCGAGGCACAGCGCGACGCCCTGCAACGCGAACTCGACGTGCTCTCCCCCGGCACCTACGAGGTGTTCCTGGGGCTCAAGCACGCGACACCGTTCGTCGAAGAGGCCGTGGCCGAGATCGCAGAGCGAGGTTTCTCGCGCATCATCGGACTCGTTCTCGCTCCGCACTACTCGACGTATTCGATCGGCCAGTACGTCGGACGTGCGCGTGAGGCAGCGACACCTCACGGCATCGAAGTGGTCGGAGTCGAGTCGTGGGCGCGCGAAGACGCATTCATCGAGTTCCTCGCCACCGACATGCGCGCCCGACTCGCCGAGATGCCCGCGCGCACCAAAGTCCTGTTCACCGCCCACTCGCTTCCGCAGCGCATCATCGACGGCGGCGATCCGTATCCCGACGAACTGCGGGCGACCGCCGAACTCGTGGCCGAGCGGGTCGGGCTCGAACGCTGGTCGCAATGGTCGATCGCGTGGCAATCTGCCGGACGCACCCCGGAACCGTGGATCGGACCCGACATTCTGGAAGTCATCGACCAGTTCGCCGAGACACGCGACGCAGGCGAAAACCCCGACGAAGCAGTCGAGGGTGTGCTGGTTTGTGCATGCGGTTTCGTCGCCGACCACCTCGAGGTTCTCTACGACCTCGACATCGAGGCCGCCGCACACGCAGAGTCGAAAGGCCTCGCCTTCGGACGCACCGCCTGCGTGAACGACGATCCGTCGGTCATGGCCGCACTCGCGCGGAGAGTCGTCGAGGCGTGAACACACGACGGGTCGTCGTGGTGGGCGCCGGGATCACCGGTCTCGCCGCTGCCGACCGGCTGCTGCGCGATGCGGGAGGCGCGGTCGACGTCACCGTCTTGGAGGCCTCACCTCGCACCGGGGGTCTGATCCGGACCACCCCGTTCGCCGGCCTTCCCGGTGTCGACGAAGGTGCTGATGCATTCCTCACCCGGGTTCCGTGGGCACGTCGACTCGCAGAAGAAGTCGGCCTCGGAGACCGACTCACCTCCCCCACCGGTGCCCACGCTTCGGTGTGGCACCGCGGTCTGCATCGCATCCCGGGAGATCTCATGATGGGAGTGCCGGCAAGCATGCGCGCCTTCGCGACGTCTGGTCTGTTCACTGCCCGCGGAAAACTGCGCGCGGCCCTCGAGCCCTTCTTGCCGACGACCGACGACCATGACTCGATCGGTGAGTACGTGCGCGCGAGATTCGGTGACGAGGTCCACGAACTCCTCGTCGATCCGCTCGTGGGCAGCATCTATGCCGCCGACACCGACAGGTTCAGCCTGGCTGCGGTGCCCCAGATCGCGGCATTGACCGGCGAACGCAGCATGCTCTCGGCGGCACGGCGGGCACGTGCGCGTGCATCACAAGACGGCAGCGTGCCGGGCCAGGTGTTCGGCGCGCCGCGCGACGGCATGGGCTCACTCGTCGCAGCTCTCGAAACTTCGATCATCGCGCGGGGTGGACGTGTGGTCACCGGAGAACGCGTCGAGTCCATGGAGCGCGGCGGATCATCGTGGTCGGTGCACTCGTCGCGCTCGACGACCGAGTGCGACGCAGTGGTGTTGTGCACCCCGGCTCGCCACACCGCCGCCCTCGTGCGCGACGTGC
This sequence comes from uncultured Bifidobacterium sp., assembly GCA_964416135.1. GTDB lineage: Bacteria > Actinomycetota > Acidimicrobiia > Acidimicrobiales > Ilumatobacteraceae > UBA2093. The sequence continues at coordinate 97,958 of CAYQCU010000001.1, read as the reverse complement.
ACGCCGAGACGGCCGACGCGCTCTCTGGGTGGACCCACGCGGGCGTCGTGTTGATCACGATGTCGATCCCGCGGCACCAATGGCCGACCCACCTCGACGGAAGCGGTTACCTCGTACCCAAGCCCGACCAACGGTGGGTGACGGCGGCGTCGTTCGGGTCGAACAAGTGGGACCACTGGCGCCCGGCCGACGACTCGATGGTCCTTCGCGTCTCACTCGGTCGCGACGGTCTCGATGTCATGGATCGCGACGACGATGCTCTCGTGAACCTCGCCCTGGCTGATCTCAAGATGCACCTCGGCCGTGACTTTGCGCCGTCGGAGACACGAATCAGTCGCTGGCCCGAGTCGTTCCCGCAGTACCGCCCGGGTCACTTCGTCACCGTCGAACGAGTGGAACACGCACTCTCGACTCACGCCCCGGGAGTCGTCGTCGCAGGTGCGAGCTACCGGGGAATCGGCATTCCCGCGTGCGTGCAACAGGCACACGCCGCCGCGGAACGCGTGCTTCGGCTCTGACGAGGGGCCGTCGAACTGCCCCTGTGAGTGCGCGCCCCTAGGATCTCAACGTGCGACGTCTGTTGTGTGCCGCAGTGATCACCGTGGCAGGAGTTTCGCTTCCGGGCGTCGACGTGTCAGCCTCCGAGCGCCCGCAGACGCACACCGCGCTCATTTCCATTCCACGACTCGGAGTCAGAGCAAAGGTCTTCACGGGCATCACGGATCGCCAGTTCGAACGCGGCTTCGGTTACTGGCCGGGTACCGCGCGCGCGGGCGAGCGGGGCAACCACGTCGTGAGCGCTCACCGGACGTCCGGTCCGCGTTTCCTCTACGACATCGACAAGTTGAACAAGGGTGACATCATCCATGTGCGGCAGGGACGCAAGGTCCACCGGTACAAGGTCACACGATCGTTCATCGTGAAGCCGCACGAGGTGTGGATCGTGAACCAACCCAAGCGAGCCTCGATCCTCACCATGTTCGCCTGCCATCCCAAAGGGAGCATCGACAAGCGCTACGTCGTGCGCGCACAGCTCGTCACCTCGTGAAACGACTGAGTCCCCTCGCGGCCGGTCTGCTGGTCGCGGCCTCGATGCCGCCGTGGGGCTGGTGGCCGTCGGCCCTGATCGGGCTCGCATGGTACGCACGGCTCGCTGTCCGTGACCGCGACACGTCGCCGTTCCGGACGGCACTTCTGTTCGGTCTCGGATGGTTCGCGCCCAGCACCGCATGGATGTGGTTCCTCACCGCTCCCGGATGGTTGGTGGCGGTCGCACTGTTCGCCTCGATGCACGGAATCGCCGCCGTCGTGGCCGCACGCATCGCCGCACCCGACACGTCGAGCCATCGCCTCGCGCTCGTGGTGACACACTCGTTGGCCGAGGCTCTGCGACTCTCGTTCCCGTTCGGAGGCGTGCCGATCGCGACTCTGGCGATCGGCCAGGTCGACTCCCCTCTGCGCCGTCTCGCACCGTGGGGAGGAGTCATCCTCATCGGGATCGCAACGCTCTGGCTCGCCATGGGACCCCGGCGTGTGCGGGCACTGTTCGCAATCGCACTGTTCGGAGTGGTCTTGGCGCCGTTGGCCAACCGAACCTCGAGCGTCGGCGAAGCACGCATCGCGGTGGTGCAGGGTGGCGGCGAACAAGGAACACATGCAGTCGACACCGACCCGCGCGAGCCGTTCGAGCGTCACCTGACGGCGACACGAACTCTCGCACCTGATGTGGCGCGCGACTTCGTGCTGTGGCCCGAGAACGTGATCAACGTGACCGCGCGCGGCGTGTTCGAGGGATCGCGCGAGCACACGGAGATCACCGCAGAGGCCCGGCGACTGCGAGTGCCGTTCGTCGTCGGCATCACCGAAGACGCCGGCGATTCGTATTTCACCAATGCACAGGTGGTGGTGATGCCGAACGGTGACATCGTCGATCGTTACGACAAGGTGCGGCGCGTGCCCTACGGCGAGTACGTTCCGCTGCGACCCCTGCTCTCGTCGATCGGCGCGCCCGTCGACATGGTGCCCCGCGACGCGCGCGCCGGCACAGGACGTGGTCGCCTCGACGTACCGACCTCCGGCGACACAGTGAGAGTTGCGGTCGCGATCTCGTGGGAAGTGTTCTTCGGCGGTCGTGTGAACGAGGGAGTCACCGACGGTGCCGGCATCATCGTCAACCCGACCAACGGCTCGAGTTACACGTGGACGATCCTGCAGACACAACAACTCGCATCCACCAAACTTCGTGCGAGAGAACAGGGACGCTGGGTGGTGCAGTCGTCGCCCACCGGCTTCAGTGCCTTCGTCGCGCCGACGGGCGGCGCCTTCGACGTCGTCGGAATCGGCGAACAGGCCGTCATCGAGGCGACAATTCCGGTTCGCGACGGTCGAACGCTGTATTCACGGCTCGGGAATGCACCGTACATCTGGGCTCTGTTGGCTGTTGCCGCCCTCATGGCCGCGCGTTCCCGGGGACTCATCGCACGCCCGTCCAGTTAGCCTCTAGCGCCTATGCGAGGGGTGCCTGGTCCGAACGATCCTTTGCGCATCGCCTATCTCACGTATCGCGGGAAGCCGCACGTGGGAGGACAAGGTGTCTACACCCGCCACCTCACCAAGGCCCTCGTCGACCTCGGCCATCATGTCGAGGTCTTCGCCGGTCAGCCCTACCCGGTGCTCGACGACCGGATCGAGATGCACAAGCTGCCGAGTCTCGACATCTTCAACGACCAGTACCCGGGTCGTCTGCCTGCGTACTGGGAGCTCAAGTCGTGGCCCGACGTGGTCGAGACGGCCCGGTTCCTCACCGGTCAGTTCTCGGAACCCCTGGCTTTCTCCAAGCGAGCACTGCGGGCGATCGCACCCCGCGCCGTTGACTTCGACCTTGTCCACGACAACCAGTGTCTCGGATGGGACATCTTGAAGATCGAGAAGAAGATCCCGACGATCGTCACGCTCCACCATCCGATCACGAAGGACCGAGAACTCGAGATGAGCCACGCACGTTCGCGTTGGAAGCGCCGCTCAGTCGGACGCTGGTACTCGTTCGTCGGCATGCAGGGAAAAGTCGCGAGCAAGATGCCTCGCATCGTCGTGGTGAGTGAGAACTCGATCGCAGACATCAACTCCGACATGGGCGTGCCGCTCGACAAGATGCGTCTGGTGCCGGTGGGCGTCGACCCCGACCTGTTCCGGCCGATGCCGCACGTGACACGCGAACCGGGACGCATGATCACCACCGCGTCCGCCGACGTCGCACTCAAGGGACTGTCGTACCTGCTCGAGGCGATGGCGAAGTTGCGCACCGAGCGCGACGTTCGTTTGACGATCATCGGCAAACCGCGACCCGGCCACAGCATGGATCTCATCGAGTCACTCGGATTGAAGCCTCACATCGACTTCGTCTCGGGCGTGCCCGACGAACGCATCGTCGAGTTGTACGCCGAAGCCGAACTCGCAGTGGTTCCGAGCCTCTACGAAGGGTTTTCGTTGCCCGCCATCGAGGCGATGGCCACCGGGACCTGTCTGGTCGCCACCGACGGTGGTGCCCTGCCGGAGGTGACCGGTGCCGACGGAGACACCGTGCTCCAGTGTCCGGCCGGTGACTCCGAAGCGCTCGCGGCGGCGCTCCGACGCGGTTTCGACGACGCCTCGCTGCGGGAGCGCATCGGGTCGGCCGGGCGCGAACGGGTCGTGTCGCGATGGAGCTGGCGTCACTGTGCCGAACTGACCGTCGAGCAGTACCGCGAGGTGTTGGCCATGCCGCACAACCAGAAGAAACTGGCGGCGAGAGCCTGATGCTCACCGTTCGCTTCGACCGACTGGGCCTGCGTCCGGGAGACGTCTTCCTCGATGCCGGCGCCGGTTTCGGCCGCCATGCATACGAGGCCGCCCGCCGCGGCGCCACGGTGTACGCGCTCGACTGGGCCGCCGACGAAGTGCAGGGCACCCGTGCCACCTTCGGCGCGATGATCGAGGCGAGAGAGATCCCGTCGACGAGTTTCGGCGGTGTCCTGCGCGGGGACGCCACCCGCTTGCCTTTCGCAGACGCCACGTTCGACCGTGTCGTGACCTCGGAAGTGCTCGAGCACATCCAGAACGACGTCGGTGCGATCTCCGAGTTGAACCGGGTGCTCAAACCAGGCGGCACACTCGCTGTCACCGTGCCCACGTGGTGGCCCGAGAAGATCAACTGGATGCTCTCCGACGAGTACCACGCACCGAAGAGCGTCGGCGGACACGTGCGCATCTACTCGGCGACGGAGCTCAAGGCGAAACTGCGGTCGGCCGGCTTCGATGTCGTCGGCAGCCACCATGCCCATGCTCTCCACTCGCCGTACTGGTGGCTGAAGTGCGCAGTCGGCCCGCGAAACGACGACCACCGGCTCGTGACGCAGTACCGCAAGTTCCTCGAGTGGGACATCATCGAAGGTCCGCTCCTCACTCGCACCGCCGAACGCGTGCTGAGCCCCGTCATGGGCAAGAGCTTCGTGGTCTACTCACGGAAGGTCGACCGATGAGCCGAACTCTCCCCCACTTGCCGGGCATCCTCACCACCGCAGACCTCCAGCGCACAGCAGATTCGATCGAGGCTCTGCAGACGACGGGCGGCATGATTCCGTGGTACCCGAACGGACATTGTGACCCGTGGAACCATGTCGAGACCGCGATCGCGCTCGACATCATGGGACGTCACGACGCGGCATTGCGTGCCTACGACTGGCTCGCCGACACCCAACGACCGGACGGTTCGTGGTTCAACTACTACGCCCACGACGGTTCAGTGAAGGACGCCAAACTCGACACCAACGTGTGCGCATACGTCGCAGCCGGGTTGTGGGCGCACTGGCTGTGCACCCGCGACACCGCCGCCGTGCGGCGCCACTGGCCGATGGTGCGTGCAGCTCTCGACTGGGTGGTCGACCACCGGCGCCACGACGGAACCATCTTGTGGGCCCGCGAAGTCGACTCCACGCCGTGGGACTACGCCCTCCTCACCGGCTCGAGCAGTATTCGTCACGCGCTCCTCTGCGGTGCGGCACTGGCCGACCTCATGGACGAGCCACACCCGCAGTGGACCGACGCAGCTGATGCCATCGACAAGGTGATCGACACCGACCTCGGCGCATTCGAGCCGAAAGAACGGTGGGCGATGGACTGGTACTACCCCGTGCTCACCGGCGCCATGACCGGCGCGACGGCGAAGGCTCGTCTGGCCGAAGGGTGGGACCGGTTCGTTCTCGACGATCGCGGCGTGCGTTGCGTCCACGACGAGAGTTGGGTGACAGCGGCCGAGACCAGCGAGTGCGCCATCGCGCACTGCGCCGTGGGTGACCGTGAGACCGCACGCCAGTTGCTCCTCTGGACGATGCCGCACCGTCGTGACGACGGGTCGTACTGGACCGGAATCGTCTACCCGGTCGAACCCGACCAGACGATGGTCCACTTCCCGGCCGACGAGCACAGTGCGTACACCGCCGCCGCCATCATCATGGCCGCAGACGCGATCAGTGGTGGCTCACATGCCGCCGCGCTGTTCACGTCTCCGATGCCGCGCCGCAACGCGCATCTTCACGCACGCAGCATCTAGACGCGGCGCAGTATCCGCAGCGACCCGGTCGACGACACGTCCGTGAACCGTCCGCTTGCGATCGCAGGCAGGTAGATGTTCTCGTAGGGCGGACGGCCACCGTCGGCCGGATCTGGGAACACGTCGTGGATTGCCAGAATTCCGCCAGGCGTGACGTGCGGGGTCCAGAGTTCGTAGTCGACAGTGGCCGGTTCGACGCCGTGACCACCGTCGATGAACAAGAACGCGAGCGGGGTCGTCCACGACCGCGCCACGGTGTGTGAATCACCCACGACGGCGACGACTGTGTCACCGAGACCGGCACGACGGATCGTCTCACGGAACGTCGGCAGTGTGTCGAGCCTGCCGGTCGCCGGGTCCACGAGGTCGGGTTCGTGCCATTCCCAGCCGGGCTGGTTCTCTTCGCTTCCACCGTGGTGGTCGACGGCGAACAGCACACGTCCGGTCTCGCGGGCGGCTGCACCGAGCCAGACAGTGGAACGACCGCAGTACGAACCAACTTCGACGAACGGCCCCTCAGCCTCGACCGCACGGGCCGCCGAATGGAGCGCATCACCTTCGTCGGCCGGCATGAACCCACGGGTTGCGAGGGCGACCTCGCGCAGAGCCGGGTCGATCGGTGCGAAAGCCACCCGGCGACCCTATCCGTCGCGTTCGCTCGTACGCTTTGGGGCGTGTCCGCCGCTCTCGACGACCTCATCGCCCTCCTCGATCTCGAGGTGATCGAAGTCAACATCTTCCGTGGTCGCTCACCGGAGGAGAACCGGGTCCGCGTGTTCGGTGGACAAGTCGCCGGACAGTCGCTGGTGGCCGCGTCACGCACCGTCGACGACCATTCACGCTCCGTGCACTCGCTGCACGCGTACTTCCTGCGCCCGGGCGACCCTGCGGTTCCGATCCTCTACGAAGTCGACCGTCTGCGCGACGGTCGCAGCTTCGCCACACGACAGGTGAAGGCCATCCAGCACGGTGAGGTGATCTTCAACCTGCACGCGAGCTTCCACGTGCCCGAGGCGGGTCTCGACTGGCAGATCACCGGACCACAGGGATTGCCCGAGCCCGAGTCGCTTCCCGACTTCAAGACTCGCATGGAGCCCTACAAGGAGAAGATGGGCGAGTGGTACGAGCGTCCGCGACCGATCGACACTCGACATGTCGACGGCGATTACCCCTCGCGCGCAGGGACAGAACTCCACGGTCAACGGGTCTGGCTGCGCGCTGACGGTCGACTCCCCGACGACCCGATGTTGCACGCGGTGGTCGCGACCTATGCGAGTGACATGACACTTCTCGACACGACTCTTCTTCCGCACGGGCTGGGCTGGGGCGAAGGGAACATCCAGATGGCCAGTCTCGACCATGCGATGTGGTTCCACAGACCGTTCCGTGCCGACGACTGGTTGCTGTACGACCAGCATGCACTCTCCAACTCGAACGCACGCGGTCTCGCAGGAGCATCGATCTACACCCGCGAAGGTCACCTCGCGGTCACCGTCGTCCAAGAGGGGCTGATCAGGGTCAAGCCGGAATGAGACTCACGAGCGGTGTCGTGGCCGTGCTGGCGGCCGTCGTGCTCTCGGCCTGCGGTGCATCGACACCGGACACCGTCGACACGACGGTCGACACCGCCAGCGTCGACTCGTCCCAGTCAACCGATCCCACCACCTCCGACTCTGCGAGCGACTCGACCACCGCATCGTCGAGCGCGCCATCGACCACGGAAGTCGGGTCGACCCCGGCAACCAAGGTCTCGCACACGGTGAAGACACTCAACTCACTCGACGGTGCCGTCGACGTCGTCGAGCGTGACCCGGCTGACGGGTTCGTCTACGTCGTCTCGCGCAACGGCTTCGTCGAGAGATGGCGCAACGACGGCACTCGAATCGACCGTGTACTCGACGTGTCGGCCGCAACGACGGGCGAAGGCGAGCGCGGACTCCTCGGTCTCGCGTTCCGTCGCGGATCGACCGGTGCATGGGCGGCGTACATGAACATGACCGACACCGACGGAACCACACTGATCGTGCGACACGGCGTCACGTCGGCCGGCGACATCGACGAGACAGGCACAGTGATCCTCGAGATCGACCAGCCGTACGCGAACCACAACGGCGGCGATCTACGGTTCGGACCCGACGGGATGCTCTACATCGCCACCGGCGACGGTGGCAGTGCCGGCGACCCCGAGCGATTCGCCAAGAACCTCTCGAGTCTTCTCGGCAAGATCCTGCGCATCGACCCGTCGGCCAACGGGTACCGAGTGCCCGACGACAATCCGTACGTCGGGGTCGCAGGTGCACGGCCCGAGATCTGGTCGATCGGTCTGCGGAACCCGTGGCGCTTCACGATCACGGCGAACGGCGACATGTGGATCGCCGACGTCGGCCAGAACGAGGTGGAAGAAGTCAGTGTGGCCCGCGCGTCGGGAACGGGCGTCGGAGGCAGGCGCGCCGACTTCGGCTGGAGCGCATGGGAAGGCACCCGTCGCTACAACTCCGACGTGGCAGCGGCGCCGCACCTCGCGCCGGTCGTCGAGTACACGCACGACAAGGGACGCTGCTCCGTCTCGGGGGGCGCGGTCGCCACGTCGGTCACGAACCCGGGCAGAGACGGCTGGTTCTTCTACGGCGACTACTGCTCGGGAGAAGTGTGGTCGGCCCATGTTCCGGCCGCGGGCAAAGTCACCGTGGAGAGGGTCGCAACCGACGTGGGAGACATCACCAGCGTGCGTGCCACGTCGCGTGCGATGTGGGTGACGACGATGGACGGAGATGTCCACGTGATCTCGACGGCTGTGTCGTGACCCGGAGGTGCTCGGTCAGCGCCGAGCGCCCATGAACATGCCCTTCAGAGCCTGGTAGTGCTCGACACAGTGCCCGGCCCCGAGTACCACGGCCTCGAGAGGCTGAGGTGACATGCGCACCGGCACCGCGGTCTCTCGTGCGATGCGATTGGCGAGCCCGCGGAGCATTCCACCGCCACCCACGAGGTACATTCCGCGTGCGAGGAAATCTTGCGCCAATTCCGGCGGCGCCTTCGAGAGACACCGCTTCACCGAATCGATGATCGCCTGCACAGGCTCGTCGATCGCGAATCGCACTTCTTCGGCGGTCAACCTGACGGTCTTGGGCAGACCGGTCACCAGGTCGCGGCCGCGAATGTCGGCGTCGCGATCTTCCGGTCCGGGTTCGGCAGAGCCGATCTGCACCTTGATCTCCGACGCTGTGATCTCCCCGATCGCCACTCCGTGTTCACGTCGCACGTAACTCTGGATCGCAGCATCGATGTCGAAACTTCCGACGCGCACGGCGTCGAGTTCGACGACACCACCGAGCGAGATGACAGCGGTCTCGCTGGTGCCTCCACCGATGTCGATCACCATGTTCCCGACAGGCTCGTCGATCGGCAGGTTCGCCCCGATGGCCGCCGCCATCGGCTGTTCGAGCAGCTGGGCATCGGAGGCTCCCGCACGGCGGGCGGCGTCGGTGACCGCACGTCTCTCCACCTCGGTGATCGCCGACGGAACGCAGATGATCACCTTCGGGCGCGTGAACCTCGACACCCCGACTCGCTGCAGCAACAGGCGGATCATGCGTTCGGTGATGTCGAAGTCGGTGATCGCGCCACCTCGCAAGGGCCGCACCGCGGCGATGTAACTGGGGGTGCGCCCGATCATGCTGAGCGCATCGTGACCGGTGGCGAGCACCTCCCCCGTCTGGCGGTTCACGGCGATCACGGTCGGCTCGTTCAGCACGATCCCGCGCCCCTGCATGTAGACCAGCGTGTTCGCGGTGCCGAGGTCGATGGCGAGGTCGCGTGCCATCAGCGGTCTCTCCTGTCACGACGGTCGGCCGCGTACCCGGACTGCACGGAAGTCCGCCTCGCTTCGGGCGAGAGAGCGTCGATGTGACGACGGAAACTCGCAATGCCGTCGTCGATGCGGACCTTGCGGTTGTCGAGCCACACCAGCACGAGAAGTGCCGACCCGCTGATCACCGCGAGCGCAGTGAACACGACAGTGAAGAACGATGCGGCGATCACGCGTCCGACCCCACCTGGTCGGGACGACGAATCTCCTTCGCGCCGGTACCCCAGTCGTCACCGCCGTTCCATGTCTCCTTCTTCCAGATCGGCGCCGACTCCTTCAGAGCGTCGATGGCGAAGCGCGCCGCTTCGAATGCCTGCGGTCGGTGGGCAGACGACACAGCAACCACCACCGACACCTCACCGAGTGCGAGATCACCGGTGCGGTGCAAGAGTGCGACCCGCCCGACCCCGGGGTTGCGGCTCCTGGTCTCGGCAGCGATCTTCTCGAACACCGGCACGACGGCTTCGACGTATGCCTCGTAGTGGAGCCCGGTCACCCCTGACCTTCCCTCTGCGTGATCGCGCACGGTGCCGGTGAAGACGACGACGGCGCCGCAGTCGGGACGCACAGCCCAGTCGTGCACCTCTCCCACACCGAGTTCTGCCGTCGTGAGTTCGAACCAGTCGTCTCCGGCGGTGGGGGCGGGCATGCACAGAGCGTACTCTCGCGCGCCTCCCGACACCCTCGTGTGCCGTACCGGAACTATCGTTCCGATCTTGTGAAGGGTGACGAATTCGACGGCCCCGACAGCGGGCCCGTTCCTCCGAACGAACGACCATGGCGTCACCCTGCCGAACTCGCCCACGAAACGCGCACGTCGTTCATGCGCGATGCTGCTCCCCCTCCGCTGAGCCGTCGCACGACCGCGGTGGTGGCCACGGGCAGTCTCGTCGCTTCGGTCGTGCTTCTCGCCCTGACCATTCCCCGTGGTGTGGGCGACGACCAGCCGTCGGTATCGGAGGCGCCGGTGGTGACGGTGGCGAAAGGAACGAGCAGAGACGCACACCTCGTCACCCGCGGCGGTCGCGACTACGGGGCACTTCCTGTCGGCGACGGCCGCTTCGTGACCTCCATCAGCGCCGTTGCCGACACCGACGTCGCCGGTGTCCGGTCGCAGCGCACCGGCAACGTGATCGAGGCACAGGTGGTCACCCGCGACGAACGACTCGGGATCGCCGTCGTTCAGGTCGACCCGTCATCGCCCGGCATCACGAGCCTCGGGAACGTGCTCGCGTCGCTGCCGGCCGCGATGTTGCCCGAGTCGGGCATGCGGGTCGTCCATCCGCGTGACGGCACGAAGGTGAACTGCCACCCTTCGCTCACACTCGAATCGCGCGGTGACGACGACGCTGCTCCCGTCACGGTCGATGTGCCGGTGACGGGCGTCGCCCTCGTCACCGACGCGTGGGGAACGCCGCTCGGTGTCGTCGTCGACCGTGCGAAGGGTCACTGGATGATCTCGGGAGGCGCCTTGCAGGACGCGCTCGATGTCACGTCGACCGTGGCCGCCGCGACGTCGATCGGCTCGTGACGCGTCCGGCGACGGCGAACACTCCGTCACCGTCTCTCGCCGTAGCCTGACTCCATGTCAGACGACGATGCGGTACCCCAGAACCCGTTCCAGGGAATGCCCTTCTTCGCCGACATGATGCGGGCGATGGCGGCCCAAGGACCGTTGAATTGGGACCTTGCGACGCAGTTCGCGGCCCTCGGTGCCCGCGGAGACGACCCCGACCCCGACCCCTCGCCCACCGATCGCATCGAATGGAACCGCCTCGCCGACATCGCAGACATGCGTGTGCGCGACACGATGGGGCCGGACCTCGCCCCGGTCGGTCGAACCCCGGAGGTACTCACCGTCACACGAGCCGCATGGGCGCACCGCACGTTGACCGACATGCGTCCGGTGTTCAACGACCTCGCAACTGCATTGTCACGCGCGGCGCACACCGACGAGGTCGACACCAGTGACCCGATCTCGGCGATGCTCGGCAACCTCACTTCGATGATCGCGCCGGCGATGATCGGCATGTCGATCGGGTCGATGGTGGGTGCCCTCGCGCGGCACGCATTCGGTCAATACGACCTCCCCCTTCCCCGACCCTCGGTACGGGAGTTGTTGATCGTCGACTCGTCGGTGTCGCGCTTCGCATCCGACTGGTCGATCGCTCGCGACGACCTGCGCATGTGGGTGCTGGTGCACGAGATCGCGTCGCACTCGGTGTTGACCACACCGTCGGCGACGCAGGGACTCTCAGCGACCGTCACCGCGCACGTGGCGGCGTTCCGACCGGATCCTTCGGCGATCATGGACCGACTCGGAGATCTCGATCCGAGCGATCCGGCGGCGTTCGCCCGCGCACAGGAAATGCTGTCCGACCCCATGGTCGTGCTCGGTGCGGTGCGCTCGTCGGAGCAGGAACGAATCGCTCCCCTCCTCGACGCGCACGTTGCGGCACTGCAGGGTTACGTCGACTGGGTGGTCGACACCGTGAGCGACAAACTCCTCGGAGCCTCGTCACCGATCGCCGAGGCCGTGCGGCGGCGCCGACTCGAGTACGGAAACGACGCGACGCTCATCGAACGACTCCTCGGGCTCACCCTCACGCGGTCACAACAGCAGCGCGGCAGAGCCTTCATCGACGGAGTGATCGACAGGGGCGGGGCCGACTCGCTCACCCGCATGCTCACCGATCCGGCCAATCTTCCGACTCCGAACGAGGTCGACGCTCCCGGTCTGTGGCTCGCCCGCCTCGAGGTGCAGTGACACCGCGCCCTCGTCGGTAGACCACCGCACCGCTCGCTCCGATCACGGCGACCATCGCGAAACCGATCCAACCGGGCGGACTCGACACCACCGGCACGAGACCACCGATGACCCATGCGAGTTGATTGTGCGTCTCGAACCGCGCGAACGCACGGCCCCTGTTCGCATCGGGCGCACCCTCTTGCACCGTTGCCTCGAACGCGAGACGACCGATGGCCGCGGCCGCATTGACGACGGCCGCCAGGAACACCCCGGCCGCGACTCTGTTCCACCACGCTGCGCCCATGCCGGCGACAGCGATCGCCACGAGCGCGGCGAAGAGCATCGTCTCGTGACGTGCAATCCGTTTCACACGCGGTGCAACGAGGTTCGCCCCCATGGTGGCCACGCTCGAGACCGCGATCGCCAGGGCGAACCATGCCGTCCCGGCGATCTCGCTGCGCAACCAGAACGCAAGATGGAAGAACATGAATCCGACAGACCCGCGCAATGTCCGCATGGCCATCGCCGCCGAGGCCACCTCGGGCGAATGGAGCTCCTCTGTCTCCAGTCGCCCCGGTGGTCTGTCGGCGATCACCGTGGGCGGGAGCCGGCGGGCATTGGCGGCAGCGGCGAGGAACGCGGCGGCGCCGAGAAACAGTGCCGCGCGCGAGTCGATCCACTGCAGCAGAGCCGCCACCGGCACCACTGCGAACCCGGCGATGCCTGCGACGACGCCGAGCCGCGAGTTCGCCTCCACCAGTTTCTCGGGGTCGGTGACCGTCACCGGCACGAGCGCCGACTTCGAGATCGCATACGTCTTGCCGAGGATCAACGCCGCGAACGCGATCGGAAACAGCGTCAGGGAGTCGAGCGTGAACGCCATCGACACCAGCACGACCGCCCGCAGCACCGACACGAGCATCGCGACCATGCGCTGGCCACCCCGCATCCGGTCGATCACCGGACCGATGAGCGGGGCGATCACCACGAACGGAGCCATGCTCACGGCCAGGAACAACACGACCCGCGAGCGGGCCGCGTCGGGGCTGATCGAGAGGAAGAGTGAGTCGGCCAGCGCGATCGCCATCGACGCATCACCGGCGACAGTGAGCGCGTGGACCCGAGTCAGCCTCTGGAACGGCGTCGGAGGCGGAAGCCCGGTCCCTCGGTCGTCTCCGGCGCGCGTCACGCGCCGATGCTATGCCCCGGGGTTCTTCTCGTACTTGTATCCGAGTCCGCGGATCGTCACGATCCGACCCGGGTTCGCGGGGTCGGTCTCGATCTTCGATCGCAGACGCTTGATGTGCACGTCGAGTGTCTTGGTGTCGCCCACGTAGTCGCTTCCCCACACCCTGTCGATGAGTGTCTCGCGGGGCAGCACGCGACCGGCATTGGCGAGGAGAATGTGGAGAAGCTCGAACTCCTTGAGCGGGAGCTTCGTCTCCTCGCCGCGGATCACCACGAGGTGCTGGTCGGGGTCGAGTGCGACATCACCGACCTCGAGCGAACCAGACGACAGTTCTCCGCCCCGCTCCTGCGTTCCGCGGCGCAGCACCGCACGCATGCGGGCCGTCAGTTCGCGCAGTCGGTACGGCTTCGTCACGTAATCGTCGGCCCCGACTTCCAGTCCGACGACCGTGTCGATCTCGCTCCCCTTGGCGGTGACCATGATGATCGGCGTCGTCGTCTTCTTGCGCAGTGCCCGGCACACGTCGATTCCCGACATCTTGGGCAACATCACGTCGAGGAGCACGAGATCGGGCTTCACGATGTCGAATATCTCGAGTGCCTGCATGCCGTCGCGTGCAACTTCGACGCGGTAGCCCTCCCGGCGCAGACCCACCTGCAGTGCCTCGATGAACGACTCTTCGTCCTCCACGACCAGGACCACCGGACTAACCATCGATGCCACCGCGTTCATTGGTGTCCATCATGGGCGCATCGGAGCGCTGTTTACGCGGCAAAGTCACGGTGAACACCGATCCTTCACCTTCGCGAGAGACCACGTTCACCTCCCCGCCATGATTGGTCACGATGTGCCGGACGATCGACAACCCGAGCCCCGTCCCACCGGTGGTGCGGCTGCGAGCCCGGTCGACGCGATAGAAGCGCTCGAACACTCGGTCGAGACTGGCAGCGGGAATCCCGATCCCTTCGTCCCGCACCTCCACCGACACGTCGGTAGCGCCGGGCACCACCGCGATGGTCACCCGGCCGCCGTCGAGGGAGTACTTCACCGCGTTCTCCACGAGATTCGACACCGCAGACGAGATCTGGTGCGGATCACCCTCGACCGTTGCAGCACCTGCGTGCGAACCGACGACATCGATGGCCACACCGGATCGCCCGGCGATCTCCCGGTACCGCTCAGCGACGTCTTCCACCATCGATTCGAGGTCGACAGACGTGGCCAGCAACTCGCCCCCCATCTCGATGCGGGACAGTTCGAGCAGATCGTCGATCGTGCGGGACATCCGCCCGGTCTCGTCGATCATGCGGCGCACGAGACGGAGCATGCCCTCGTCGTCGGTCTCCCCCTCGAGGGTCTCGGCCAGCACCGACACGGCACCGACGGGGGTGCGCAATTCATGACTCACATTCGCCACGAAGTCGGTTCGAACGGCGTCGAGGCGCCACCGCACCGTCACATCTTCGACCGTTGCGATTGCGCCACCGTCAGAAAGTGGTGCCGCACGAACCACGAAGACCGTCGCCGGTGGTCCTGCGAGCTTGACTTCTTCGTCGCCGGTGCCGCCGCGCAACGCACGCGAGACGAGTCGTCTGACGGCCGCGTCGATCAACACGTTCACGTGGGTCTGACCGGTACCCACGACGGCCACCGAGTTGCGCAACACTTCCTGCCCGCTTCCGTCGAAGACGAGCACCCCGAGTGGGAGAGCATCGAGTGCGGCACGGACCAACGCCGGTACGGCTGTCAGAGCCGGCGCGGTACCGGACTCGACGACATCTGTCTCCGCCCGGTCGACACGCGAGTGACGGCCGATCCGGACAGCAGCCGACACTCCCACGACTGCTCCGGCGACCACGCCCAGCAAGAACCAGAACGCCGACATGTCAGGTGGACGCCAGAGTCACTCGGCGCCGCGACTCCCGTATCCCTCGATGTAGGGAAGCCCGTCGGTGTCGTCCTCGGGCTTGCGCTGGTTGAACCGCTCGGCCCCTTTGTGCTCGGGCATCCATCCGGTCACCAGGTAACGGACTCGCTCACCGATGTTCACCGCGTGATCTCCGATTCGTTCGTAGAAGCGCGCGACCATCGCCATCTGGATGGCTACCTGCAGATCGATCCGGTCGTCAGCGTGGCTCTCGAAGATCGTCCGCACGAACTCACGTTGCAGACCGTCCAGGAACGAGTCCATGTCATCGATCGCCGCCGCCTTCGCCGCGTCGTTCTCCTGGAAGGCCTCGAGAGCGGCGGTGAACAATTGCTGTGCCTGTTCACCCATGCGCGACACGAGACCGCGCATGCGCGGGTCGAGGTCGTGACCGTAGATCCGACGTGCCGCCTTGCAGATGTTGACGGTGAGATCGGCGGAGCGCTCGATCTCGCCCACCATCTTCACGATCGCCACCAACTGGCGCAGGTCACCGGCCACGGGCGCCTGCAGCGCGAGCAGTTGGTAACAGCGTTCCTCGAGATCGATCGACAGTGCGTCGATCTCGTCGTCGTCGCGGATGAGAGCATCGGCCTGCTCGAGGTCTCCCTCGAGAAGCACGTGTGTCGCACGCGGAATCGCCTCGATCACCGCGGCCGCCAGCCGCGACAGCTGTGTCCTGGCGTCGTCGAGCTCCTGGTGGAATGACTTGCGCAGTTCGTCCATCAGCCGAACCTCCCCGTGATGTAGGCCTCCGTCCGCTCGTCGTCGGGTCGCGAGAAGAGCTTCTGGGTCGAATTGAACTCCACGAGGACACCGGTGCGGCGATCGCCCTCGGAAGTAGTCTCGGTGGTGAAGAACGCGGTGCTGTCCGAGACACGGGCAGCCTGCTGCATGTTGTGGGTCACGATGATGATCGTGTACTCCTTCTTGATCTCCTGCATCAGGTCCTCGATTCGGGCCGTGGCGATCGGGTCGAGCGCCGAACACGGCTCGTCCATCAAGAGCACCTCGGGCTCGATGGCGATCGACCGGGCGATGCAGAGACGCTGCTGCTGACCGCCGGAGAGTCCCATTGCCGACGTGTCGAGACGGTCCTTCACTTCGTCCCACAGCGCCGCGCCGCGCAACGACTTCTCGACGAGATCGTCGAGTTCTGACCGCTTCCGCACGCCGTTGACACGCGGGCCGTAGGCGATGTTGTCGTAGATGCTCTTCGGGAACGGGTTCGGCTTCTGGAACACCATGCCGATCCGGCGTCGCACTTCACCTGCGTCTGCCTCGGCGCCGTAGAGGTCGATGCCGTGGTATTCCACGCGACCCTCGACTCGCGCACCGGCGATGAGGTCGTTCATGCGGTTGAAGCAACGCAACACGGTCGACTTGCCGCAACCCGACGGGCCGATGAACGCGGTGATCTCGCTGCGCTTGATGTACATGTTCACGTCGCGGACGGCACGGAAGTCACCGTAGAAGACCTGCAGGTCCTGCGTCGTGAGGACGACCTCGTCTGTCGACGATTCGTGTCCGTTCTCTGCCGAAGTCGACGCCTCCGGAATTCTCGTGTCTGTGTCCATGCTCATGGGTCACCACCTCTTCTGGTACTTGTTGCGCAACAAGATCGCTGCGGCGTTCATCGTGAGAAGGAGGAACAGCAACACGATGATCGCAGCCGCCGCCAACGGGCGGAACTCCTGCTTGGCGTTGCT
The DNA here is from genome assembly GCA_964416135.1 of uncultured Bifidobacterium sp. Classification (GTDB taxonomy): domain Bacteria; phylum Actinomycetota; class Acidimicrobiia; order Acidimicrobiales; family Ilumatobacteraceae; genus UBA2093. The sequence continues at coordinate 80,929 of CAYQCU010000001.1, read as the reverse complement.
GATGTAGGAAAAGATCTGGATCGGCAGGACGGTGTACTGACTGTCGAGGCCCGACGGATTGAACGTGATGAACGTGAGAGCACCGAGCATCAGCAACGGCGCCGACTCGCCCAGTGCACGTGAGACAGACAGGATCGTGCCCGTCATGATCCCCGGGAAGGCGTTCGGGAGCACCTGCTTGCTCACCGTCTGCCACTTCGTGGCTCCGAGTGCGAGGGAACCCTGCCGGAGCGAATCGGGCACCGCCTTGATCGCCTCGCGCGAGACGATGACGACGGTCGGCAACACCAGCATCGTGAGCACGAGCGCCGCGGTCAGCACCGTGGAACCCAGACCTAGTGGTCCCCGCTTGATGAATGCCAGACCCAGGATGCCGAAGACCACGGACGGAACGGCGGCCAGGTTCTGTACGTTCAACTCGATGAGACGGTTGTACCAGCGTTCCTTGCGGGCGAACTCCTCGAGGTAGACAGCGGTACCCACACCGACGGGGAGACTGATCAAGGCGGTGAACCCCACCACCCAGATCGAACCCCAGATCGCCGACTGGATTCCTGCCCTGGTCGGCCGTGCAGACGGCATGTTGGTGACGAGATCCACACTCAGACGTGGTGCACCCTCCACGATGACGTTCACCAACAGCGTCGCGAGCGCGCCGAGCGCGATCCCCATGCCCGAGAACATGAAGATGCGGTACACCACGTCCTTGGCGGAGCGGGATCGGTCAGGCCGCGAGGTGAGGTCGACGGCGGTCACTCGTACACCTCACGGAAACGGCGCACGACCTTGATGCTGACGATGTTCAGCACCATCGTGATGACGAAGAGCAACGACCCGACCGCGAAGATCGACTTGTATCCGGTGCTGCCTGTTGCCTGATCGCCGATACCGGCGAAGCCGATGAACCCAGCCATCGTCTGTGCTTCTTCGCCGGGATTGGCCGTCAACTGGGCCTTGCTTCCTGCCGCCAGCAGCGCGATGGTGGTCTCGCCGATCGCGCGCGATGCGGCCAGCACGATCGCTGCCACGATGCCCGAGAATGCGGCCGGAAAGACCACTCTCGTCGACACCTCGCGGCGGTTCGAACCAAGCGCATAGGCGCCTTCCCGCAACGACAGCGGAACAGCGGCCATCGCATCTTCGGCCAACGAGGCGACGGTGGGCAAGATCATGATGCCCGTCACGATTCCGGCCGCCAGCACGCTGTACGTGCCGACGTCACCGACGGGCCAGAGCTTGGCGACCAACTGCGGGTTGACGAAGTTGAGTGCGAAGAACCCGAACACCACCGTCGGAATACCCGCGAGAACCTCGAGGACGGGTTTCAGCACCGCGCGCACCCGTGGTGACGAATACTCGCTGAGGTAGAAGGCCGCGCCGAGACCGAGCGGAATCGCGACAACGAGCGCGATGGATGCCACCCACAGCGACCCGACGACGATCGACCACACGCCGAAATCGGCCGGTCTGAACAAGGGTGTCCATTTCGACCCGCTGATGAAGTCGACGAACGGAACGTCGCGGAAGAAGTCGATCGCCGGTCGAACCAAGGCCACGATGATGAGCACCGAAGCCACCACGGTGAACGACGACATGGTCGCAAGGACGACCTTGATCGCTCGCTCGACCGCGATCCGCCGGCGCATCGCGCCGGACGGCATCAACGAAACGGTCGGGGGCACGGGGCGATCTTACGACGCGAGGAGGGAATCGATCTCAGCCGCTTCTTCGGCCTTCTGTGCGTCGTTCAACGGTACGAAGAGGGCCTCGAGAGTCAATTCGTCGCGGACTTCCACGAAGAACTCGAGGAAAGCCTTCATCTCCGGACGGGCCGCGGCGGCCCGACTCACGTAGAAGTGCAGCGGGCGCGACAACGGCACGTATGTCCCGTCCTGGACCGCTGCCACCGACGGCGTGACACAACCCTTGCCTCCGTCGATCTCGACGCTCTTGAGACGACCGGCGTTCTCTTCGAGGTACGAGAAGCCGAAGTACCCGATCGCACCCTCGTCCCCTTCGACACCTCTCACGGTGACGTTGTCGTCTTCGGTCGGGTTGTAGTCGGTACGGCTCGAACCCTGCTCGCCCATCACCGCCTCGGTGAAGTAGTCGAACGTTCCCGAGTCGGTGCCCGCTCCGAAGAGAGCGATCCTCTTGTCAGGGAACGACGGGTCGACCTGGTTCCAGTTCGTCACCTTGCCCTCGGACGCCGGTTCCCAGATCTTCCTCAGTTGGTCGACGGTGAGGCACCGCGCCCAGTCGTTCGCCTTGTTGACCACGACCGACAGCGCGTCGTTGGCCACGACCACCTCTGCGAATTCGACACCGGCGGCGGCACACGCCTCACGCTCTGAGTCCTTGATCTCGCGCGATGCGTTCGAGATGTCGGTTTCACCCGCACAGAACTTCTCGAAGCCACCTCCTGTTCCGGAGGTTCCCACGGTGACACGCACGCCGGAGAACTCCGACTGGAAGTCCTCTGCCACCAAGGTCATCAACGGGGCCACGGTGCTCGATCCGTCGATCAGGATCTGGCCGGTCACGTCGCCGCCACCGTCAGAGCCCCCACCTCCGTCAGAGCTGCCGCCACCGCACGAGGCGAGAATGAGCGCCGCGAGGGTGGCCGCTGCGACCGAACGGCGAGTGCGCAATCTTGTGTTCATCTGGTGTCTCCCAAGTTGACAGCCGCACACGGTGCGGGGGGCTCGGAGACCACCGTAGGAACCCGAAAGTGAACTGGTCCCCGACCAAAGGTGAACGCACGGTGAACGAACGCGGGTCAGACGCCCCGGCGACCAACTGCGGCCAGCGCCAGTCCGTGAACCCTGGCCTGACCATCGTGTACCTGAGTGAACTCGGCCGGCCCTGACCGGCGCCAGCGACCGGACGGCTCCATCTCGAATGCCGAGACGTCGTCTGCCAACAGAGCAGAACAGACGGCATCGAGATGTTCCTGGTGGCGCGGCTCGCGCACCGGCACGAGGACCTCGACGCGTTTGTCGAGGTTGCGGGGCATCATGTCCGCCGACCCCACGAACCACGCCGGCCCACCGTCGGAGCCGCCGTGGGCGAACCGGTAGATGCGCGAATGTTCCAGATACCGGCCGAGCACCGACCGCACCGTGATGTTGGCGCCGTGCTCGCCGTCGGGTCTCAGGCAACAGATCCCCCGCACGATGAGGTTCACACGCACGCCGGCTTCACTCGCCTGATAGAGGAGGTCGACGATCTCACGATCGGCCACCGCGTTCACCTTCATGGTGATCGAACCTTCGGAACCATGAGCGGTCTCACGACGGATGAGGTCGGCGATGTTCGGTCTCAGATGCTCGGGCGCGACGATGATCTTCTGGTAGTCGTTCGCACGACTGAAACCCGTGAGATGGTTGAACAGGCGACTCACGTCCTCGCCCACGGTCGGGTCGCACGTGAAGAGCCCGATGTCTTCGTACGTGCGCGCCGTGCGCGAGTTGTAGTTGCCGGTTCCGACGTGCACGTACCGCCGCAACCCAGCCTCTTCCTGGCGCACCACGAGGACGCACTTGCTGTGCGTCTTGAGACCCACGACCCCGTACACGACGTGGACGCCCGCCTGCTCGAGACGCTTCGCCCAGTCGACGTTGACTGCCTCGTCGAAACGTGCCGTCAACTCGATCATGGCCACGACCTGCTTGCCCCGCTCGGCTGCCCTGATGAGGCTGCGCGCGATCGGGCTCTCTCCCGACGTGCGATACAGGGTCACCTTGATCCCCTGCACCATCGCGTCGTCAGCCGCCTGGGCGATGAACTCCTCGGTCGACGAGGAGAACGACACGTACGGGTGGTGAACCAAGATGTCGCGCTCCCGGATTGCGGCGAACATCGACACTTCCGCACGGTCGGCGCCGACCCTCGGCTCGAGGTCGACGACGGTCCAGGGTGCATCCTTCAACTCCGGACGGTCGAGTGCGTGCAGCTCCCACAACGACGACAACCCGAGCGGCAGAGCGTGGTGGTACACGTCGTCATCGACCAGTTCCAGTTCTTCGAGCAACGTGGCGAGGATTTCACCGTCGATGTCACGATCGACCTCGAGCCGGACCGCCTTGCCGAAACGTCTGCGACGCAGTTCCATCTCGACGGCCGCGAGCAGGTCGTCTGCGTCTTCGTCCTCGAGCGTGAGGTCGGCGTTGCGAGTGACACGGAACGCGGCACAGTTCTCGATCTCCATGCCCGAGAACAACGTGCCGATGTTTGCTTCGATGATGTCCTCCACCGGCACCCACCGGTTCTCTGACACCTGATGGAAACGTCGGAGAAAGGTCGGCACCTTGACACGAGCGAAACGACGTTCCCGCGTGACCGGGTCGCGCACGAAGACACCGAGGCTGAGAGCCAGATTCGAGATGTACGGAAACGGATGAGCAGGATCGACCGCGAGCGGAGTCAAGACCGGGAACATCTGTCGCGAAAAGACATCGGTCGCCCTGTCCCGTTCGGCCCGGTCGAGTTGTGACCAGCGCACCACCGACACGCCGTGCATCTCCAGTTCTGGCAGCAGAACCCGCGACAGGACGCCTTCGATCTCGTCGACTGCGTCGCGGACACGAACTCCGATCTCTTGCATCTGGCGAGCCGGAGACAGCGCATCAGGCGCAGTCGAGACCACACCCGCGTCGATCTGTCCCTTGAGCCCTGCCACCCTCACCTGGAAGAACTCGTCGAGGTTCGAGGCATGGATGGCGCAGAACTTCACTCGTTCGAGCACCGGCAACGCTTGTTCACGTGCCATCGCCAGCACACGGTCGTTGAAATCGAGCCAGCTCAGCTCGCGGTTTCCGAACCACCGTGTCATCGACGACAGGGTAGGCACCGACCGTCAGAGAGCGTCGTCTGATTCATCGCGCCAGAGGCAGGTTCAGAAAGAGTTCACTTTCTGGTTCATTCGGTGTCGGTCTGGTGGTCCCCGACGGTCGGATCCACCGGGCACGTGCGCGATCAGAATTCGTAGTTCGGGTCGCCCATGTCCCACTCGAGCGTGATGGCCTCACGCTCGGCGTCGCGGACGATGCGCGCCATGTTGCGACGGAACTGCGGGTCGTCGCGCGGCAGCAGCACCAAGCGGGCCAGCACACGCGCACGGAACTCCTCGACGAGGTTGCGGTCACCCCACTCGCCGTACACCTCCCAGTGGGGCGACACGGGCCCCAGGTAGGTGATGCGCGCATGTGCGCGTGGTGGCTGTGCAACTTGGACATCCGACATATCCACAACCATACCTCCGAATTTTCGGCGATTTTCGGGTCGAAAATGCCTTCGAACGGCGTGTTGTCTGCCGTCCACAAACGTTTTCTTGCCCAATCTTTGACGTCCCGAACCCACCGAGCCGCGGCCTCGTGGTTGACTGAATCTTGCGGGAACTTCCCGCCATGACTCGGCGTCAGAGATGACACCGACCGAGAGCGTCCACTCCGGTGGAAGCAGCGAGGAGAGCCATGAAGCTGAAGTTGCAGATCACGAGCGAGCGAGTGAACGTCGAGACAGACGAGAACCGGCCGTTCGACGACTCACCTACCGCATGGATGGGCCAGGGAAACTGCCGCAACTACCCACCGGCCACGTTCTTCCCCTCTGACGGTGTGGGCGTCGACCGTGCACGGGCAATCTGCAAGGGATGCCCCGTGGTGTCGGAGTGCCTCGAATACGCACTCGAGGAGCGCATCGAGCACGGAGTGTGGGGCGGTTGCAGCGAGCGCGAACGCCGCCGCATTCTGAAGCGCCGCAAAGGCCTGCCGGTCTGAGCCGACCCTGTCGACGTCGTGTCAACGTCGACGAACTCGGGCGAGTCTCCACGACCCGCCCGGGGTCACTTCTGTGACGAACCCGGATCTTCCTGGGTCTTGCCCTCGTCCATGGCCTTCTTCAGCTCTCGCTGGGCTGACCCGAGGTTGCGTGCCAGTTTCGGAAGTTGTGAGCCCCCGAACAGCACCAGCACGATGACGAGGATGATGACGATCTCGGGAGTTCCCATGGATGGTGACTCTACCGCCGGCGTCCGCTAGGAACCTGTCGTGCTGGAATGCGTGGTGAACATCAGCGAAGGCCGTGACCGGTCGGTCCTTCAGGCCCTGCGGTCGGCGGCCGAACCCGATCTGTTGGACGTCCACAGCGACCCGGACCACAACCGCAGTGTCTTCACACTTGTCGGCACCGAGGCACCTCGCAGGCTCGCGACCGAGGCCGTCGCCTGTCTCGACATCTCACGGCACGCTGGAGTTCACCCGCGACTCGGCGTCGTCGACGTGGTGCCGTTCGTACCGCTCAGTGGATCGACGATGAACGACGCCCTCGCCGCGCGCGACGAATTCGCGCGGTGGGCGGCGACCACCCTCGGTGTTCCCTGCTTTCTGTACGGCCCGGAGCGCTCGCTGCCCGAGGTGAGGCGAAACGCATGGAAAGGCCTCACACCCGATGTCACGCCGGACGATCCCCCGAGACCGCACCCGAGTGCCGGGGCGATGTGTGTCGGTGCCCGCGACGTACTCGTGGCGTGGAATGTCTGGCTCGACACCGACCTGAACACGGCCAGAGAGATCGCGCGTCGCGTGCGAACCACCGCCGTCAGAACTCTCGGTCTTCGCACCGGAAGCCACGTGCAGGTGAGCGTCAACCTCGTCGAGCCGGTTCTCCACGGCCCGGACGAAGCATGGGATGCAATCGCGCGCGAAGCGGAGTCGATGGGTGCCGTCACGTTGCGGAGTGAACTGGTCGGTCTCGTGCCGGAAGTGGTGCTCTCGACGATCGACGAAAGCAGATGGCCGGAACTCGATCTCTCGCGTGACTCGACGATCGAGTCACGACTCAGGTCGCGCTGATCGCGAACGGATCAGGCGGTGCCGGTGCGGCGCGTTGCCTGGGCTCGCTGACGACGCAGACGGCGACGCTCACGCTCGGACAGTCCACCCCAGATGCCGAACTTCTCGCCGTTCGACAACGCGTACTCGAGACAGTCACCGCGGACGATGCAGCCTCGGCAGACTTCCTTGGCTTCGCGGGTGCTCGCACCGCGCTCAGGAAAGAAAAGGTCGGGGTCGACACCGAGGCAGTTGGCTTGGTCTTGCCAGCCCCGTTCAGGGCTCAGGCTCAGGCTCAGAGAATCTTCGATCATGATGTTGGTGGCGCCTCCCCGCGCGAGGGCTGGCCCGATCTTGTGATCCGCGACTGGCACCCCTGTAACTACAGCGGTGTCATTTTGACAAAGAGCAGGCGAAAACGCAACTCTGGCAAGGGTTTTCCCGCGATGGTCGGGACAAATCAACCAAAAAGCCTTGTTTTCCGCAGTTTTTCGCCGGTTGACCCGCAAAAAGGCAGGTTTTGCGCCGAAATACGACCGATTCAGCGAGCACGTGCGGTGCGACGACGATTCTCGAGGAAGTCGACGAGCACGTAGTCGCCGAGTGTCTCGGGGGTGGTGAAGAAGGCACGACCATGGTTCAACTCGGTGATCTGTTCGATGAACCGACGCAGCGGACCGGTCGCGTCGAGCACGAACGTGTTGATCGTGATCTGGTCCTTCGTGCACCGCATCACTTCTCGCAACGTGGCTTCCACCGTTTCGCGCACGGGCGGGTAATTGAAGAACACCTGACCCGATCCGGTGATGTGCGCCGTCGGCTCACCGTCGGTGATCATGATGATCTGCTTCGTTCCGCTCTGCCCCGCGAGCAACTGGCGCGCGAGACGCAGCCCGTGCTGCATGTTGGTGCCGTAGGCGAGGTCCCACGAGACCTCCGGCAGTTGGTCGTGCGTCATCACGTGTGCGGTCTCGGAGAAACCGACCAAACCGAGATAGTCGCGCGGAAACTGGCTCGAGATGAGCGAGTGCAGAGCCATCGCCACCTTCTTTGCGGGCACGAAGTTGCCGCGCATCGGCATCGACATCGACAGGTCGATCATGAGCACCGTCGACGACCGAGTGACGTGCTCGGTGCGCTCGATCTCGAAGTCGTCGGGCGACAGTCGCACCGGGGTACCGGGGCCGTTGCGAGAGATCGCGTTGCGCACGGTGCGCTGGAGGTCGAGCCGGAACGGGTCACCGAACTCGTACGGCTTGGTGTCGTAGGTCCGCTCGTGACCGGTGCCGTCGCGGGCGATGCGGTGCTGGCCGAACCTGTCCTTGGCGAGACGGCTGAACAGTTCGCGCAGTGAGTTGTTCCCGATCGCCCGAAGACCCCGTGGCGTCAGCTCCATGCGGCCTTCCTTGCGGTCGATCAGGCCCGCTTCTTCGAGCATCTTGGTCAACTCAGCCAGTCGCTCCATCGACTGGGCGGCGTCGTCACCGAGCGTCTGGCGCACCTTGTCGATGTCGACTTCGGCCAACTGAGCGGGCGTGGTCGCCTGGCGCATCAGTGACTCCATCTCCGACAACTGACCCATCTCCTGCATGGCGGCGAGGGCTTCTTCCATGCCCATGCCCTCGTCGCCGCGGAACTGGTACTGCTGGTCCCACCCGGGTCCGGGCATCATCTGCTGCAGGCGCTGACTGAGTTGCTGGACCTGCCAGTTGAGGTCCATGTCCTCCATCAACTGGTCTGACAGTTCCTGCAACTGGGCCCTCTGCTCCGGCGTGAGCGAATTCATGAAGGCCTGCATCGCCTGCATGCGCTGGGCCATGTTCTCGAGAAGTTCGTCGAGTGTCTGGGGGTTCTCGGGGAAGAAATCGCCGAACTCCTCCATGAACTTCTCGAACTGGGGGTCTTCTCCCCTCTCGCGCCGGTCGAGCATCTCGTTCAGCGCGGCCATCATGTCTTTCATGCGTGCCATGTCGTCGGGCGACATGTTCTTCATGCCGTCCGACATCTGATCGACCATCTGCTGCATCATCTGCTGGCGGAGCTGATCCATGAGTTCCTCGAACCTCTGGCGTGCCTCGGCCGACTCGAAGTCGTAGTTCTGCAGCTCACGGACCATGCCGGCGAGATCGTCGGGGAGCATGTCGAGGCGGAAGTTGCGCTCCATCGCCGACTCACGCGCGGTCTCGGACCGGCGTTCGTCGCCCGACGCCTCGGCATCACGCACAGCGTTCTCGATCGCGTGGCGTTCCTCGTCGACGATGTCACGCAGGGCATCGGCGATCTCGGAGTAGACCCCGCCGAGGTCGCCGCTCTCTTCGATCTCACGCCGGCGTTGCCGGATCCGCTCCAGCATGTCGCGAATGCCCTCGATTCGGTTCCCGTCGGCATCGCGCATGCCCTCGCGCATGAGGCGCCGGAGGGCCGCGTTCACGTCCCCGTGGTACAGCAGGTCGTCCGTCAGTTCCTCGAGGATGGCCTCGGCGTCGAGGCTGAAACCTTTTTGGGTCCCGTCCCACCTCGAATACGTGAATCTCGTGGCCATGAGCGCAACCTAGTTCCTCTAGGGTGGAAACCGACATGCGGGTGCCCAGGACTTTCGTCTTCGTCGACATCTCGGGTTTCACGAGGTTCACGACCGACAACGGCGATGATGCCGCCGGGCGCCTGCTCGCCTCCTGGAGGGCGGTCACGCGCGACACGGCGTCCGAGACGGGCGTGCGCATCGCCAAATGGCTCGGAGACGGCTGCATGATCGTGGCGGTCGACCAACGCGACGCCGTGGTCTTCGCTCTGGAGCTGCAGAAACGCTCCGGTGCTGCGTGTGCACCGTTGAGCATCAGGGTCGGCATGGCGACCGGGCTGGCCCTGCTGTTCGAGGGCGACGACTACATCGGCACCGCCGTCAACTTGGCCGCGCGGCTCTGCGACTACGCCGAAGTGGGCGAAGTACTGATTCCGCGCGCGAACCTCGAATCACTGCCCGACGGTGTCATCGCAGTGGCACACGACCCGGTCGTGTTGCGCGGTCTCGACGACGCGATGGACGTGGTCACACTGCAGGGCGACCCGACAGTCGCCACCCGCAACGACACCGGCGAGTTGTGGACGCGTTCGCCGTTCGTGATCTGAACCCGCGAGACGCCGAGCCACTCTCAGCCGCGTGAGCGGTACGTGGCGCGCGACCCGGAGGCGTCTTTGTTGAGACGGCGCGACAGGTGCAATCCCTCGAGCAAGAACTCGACTGCGCTGGCGAGCACGGCCGGTGTCTCGTCTCCCCCGGTCACCGCCAAGACCGGTGCACGCAGTGCGGGGATGTCGTTGAACAGTGCGATCAACTGCGCCGAGGGAATGTCCTCCCCCACGTGGGCGACGGCGCCCTCTTCGAATGCGGTCACCACGTCGCGCATCATTTCCCCGGGCGCGCGCTCCTTGTAGACAGTGAGCACGGCGGCCGAGATCAACTGCTGGAGAATCGCCGACTCGCGGCCCTCCTCGAACGATTCGATTTCCACTTTGCCACCGGTCGAGGCGGCCAGGGCGTCGAGGTCGCTCACCCGTGGCGCAACCGACGTCTCGCCGGCACGGAGCGCACGACGAACGGCGTTGGCCGAGAGAATCTCGAAGTTCGACACCGACAGACGAACGCTGACGCCGCTGCGCTGGTTCACATGGCTCGAGACACGTGCTTGTTGGGAGAACGTGGCGATGATCTCTTCCATGAATGCGGGCACCGTGACTGCGATGTCGCCGATCGAGGCGGGGCGCGCCTCTTGGCGCATGATCGCCACCTCGGTCTCGGCGTCGAGTGGGTAGTGCGTGCGGATCTGGCTGCCGAAACGGTCCTTGAGCGGCGTGATGATGCGACCGCGGTTGGTGTAGTCCTCGGGGTTTGCAGATGCCACGAGCATCACGTCGAGCGGCAGGCGGATCTTGTGGCCGCGGATCTGCACGTCGCGCTCCTCGAGCACGTTCAGAAGTCCCACCTGGATGCGCTCGGCGAGATCGGGAAGTTCGTTGATCGCGAAGATGCCGCGGTTCGTGCGCGGTACCAACCCGTAGTGAAGGGTGAGTTCGTCGGAGAGATAGCGGCCCTCTGCGACCTTGATGGGGTCGACCTCACCGATGAGGTCGGCGATCGAGGTGTCGGGGGTTGCGAGCTTCTCGCCGAAACGGTCGTCGCGGTGCACCCAGTCGATCGGCGTCGAGTCGCCGTGTGTCGCGACCGCGTCACGCGCATGTCGTGACACCGGGTTGTAGGGGTCGTCGTTGATCTCTGACCCTTCGACGATCGGCATCCACTCGTCGAGCAGGTTGGTCAGTGAGCGGATCATGCGGGTCTTGCCCTGGCCGCGCTCACCGAGGAAGACCACGTCGTGGCCGGCGAGAAGCGCGTTCTCGAGCTGCGGCATGACGGTCTCTTCGTAGCCCATGACTCCGGCGAACAACGGACGGCTCTCTTGAATTGCGCGCACTGCGTTTGCACGCAACTCTTCCTTGACGGGCACCGACTTCCACCCCGAGGCCCGCAGGGCTCCCAGCGTTCGTGGCAGATGGGCAGGGACTTCGCGCGTCGTCATGGGGCGAGAGTACCGCCCACTCGGACCCGTCGTTCCATCAGGAACGACGAAGTTCTACTGGCGGGCAAGGTCCTTGCGGTTCGCGAACTTGGCCTTGCGGTAGTCCTTGTGCATGAGTGCGATCACGTCGATCGAGATCTCTTTCGGACACGCCGCCTCGCACTCACCGTGGTTGGTGCACGAACCGAAATACTCGTCCATGGTCTCCACCATCGACTCCACACGGCTCCAGCGCTCGGCCTGACCTTGCGGCAGACGGTTGAGGTGAGCCACCTTGGCGGCAGTGAAGAGGTTCGCCGCTCCGTTCGGGCACGCCGCCACGCAGGCGCCGCAACCGATGCACTCGGCAGAGTCCATCGCCGCGTCGGCGACGGTCTTCGGGATCGGGATCAGGTTCGCATCAGGTGCACCGCCGGTCTCGGCTGTGATGTAGCCGCCCGACTCGATGATGCGGTCGAAAGCCGACCGGTCGACCATGAGGTCCTTGATGATCGGGAAGGCCGATGCACGCCAGGGTTCGATGGTGATGGTGTCACCGCTCGAGAACTTGCGCATGTGCAACTGACAGGTGGCGGTGCCGCGCTGGGGACCGTGAGCCTGACCGTCGATCATGAGTGAGCAGGTTCCGCAGATTCCCTCGCGACAGTCGTGGTCGAACACGACTGCTTCCTTGCCGTCGGTGACCAACTTGTCGTTCAAGATGTCGAGCATCTCGAGGAACGACGCCTCGTCGGTGATCTCGTCGATCACGTGCGTCTCGAAATGACCCTCGGCGGCCGGGCCAGGCTGGCGCCAGATACGCAGGGTCAGGTTCTTCAGCGTGTTCGTCACTTGTAGCTCCTCGTTGCGAGATGGACCGCTTCGAATTCGAGCGGCTCGACGTTCAGTGCCGGGCTCATCGGGTTGCCCGTCCATTGGTAGGCCGACACGTGGGCGTAGTTCTCGTCGTCGCGCAGTGCCTCGCCGTCGTCAGTCTGGTATTCGGCCCGGAAGTGACCGCCGCACGATTCGTTGCGATCCAGCGCGTCGCGGCACATGAGCATGCCCAACTGGAAGAAGTCGTCGACACGACCGGCCTTCTCGAGTGTCTGGTTGAGGCTGTCACCGTCACCGGTGACGCGCAGGTCTTTCTTGAACTCTTCGTAGAGAGCAGGAATGTCAGACAGGGCCTTCTCGAGTCCCTGCTGCGTGCGCTCCATGCCGCAGTACTCCCAGATGATCTTTCCGAGTTCGCGGTGGAAGAAGTCGGGCGACTTCGTTCCGCGGGCCGCGAGGTAGCCGGCGAAACGCTCGCGCGCCTCCTGTTCGGCTCTCTTGAACTCGGGGTGATCGGTACCCGGAACCGGCTTGTTCAACAGCGGAGCGAGGCCGTTACCGATGGTGTACGGCAACACGAAGTAGCCATCGGCGAGACCCTGCATGAGAGCAGATGCACCGAGACGGTTGGCGCCGTGGTCCGAGAAGTTCGCTTCGCCGGCCGCGTACAGGCCGGGGATGTTGGTCTGCAGTTCGTAGTCGACCCACAGGCCACCCATCGTGTAGTGGCTCGCCGGGTAGATGCGCATCGGCGTCTCGTACGGGTTCTCGCCCGCGATCCGCTCGTACATCTCGAAGAGGTTGCCGTAGCGCTCTTCCACCACGTCGCGTCCGAGACGGTTGATGGCGTCGGAGAAATCGAGGTAGACGCCGTTCTTCTTCGGCCCGACTCCCTGTCCCTTGTCGACGGCGCGCTTGGCTGCACGCGACGAGATGTCGCGCGGAGCCAGGTTGCCGAACGACGGGTAGAGACGCTCGAGGTAGTAGTCGCGGTCAGACTCGGGGATCTCGTGCGGAGGACGGGTCTCGTCGGGGTTCACCGGAACCCACACGCGCCCGTCGTTGCGCAACGACTCGGACATGAGCGTGAGCTTCGACTGGCTCTCGTCGCTCTGGGGGATGCACGTCGGGTGGATCTGCGTGTAGCAGGGGTTCGCGAACAACGCTCCCCGGCGGTGCGCGCGCCATGCGGCGGTCACGTTGCAGGCCATGGCGTTCGTCGAGAGGAAGAACGCGTTGCCGTAACCACCCGTGGCGAGCACGACTGCGTGCGCTGCGTGCGACGTGACTTCACCGGTCATGAGGTCGCGCACCACGATGCCGGCCGCGCGGCCGTCGATCACGACGACGTCGACCAGTTCGGTGCGGTTGAAGAGACGGATGCCGCCGAGTCCGACCTGGCGCGAGAACTGCTGGTACGCACCGAGCAGCAACTGCTGACCGGTCTGGCCACGCGCGTAGAACGTGCGGCTCACCTGAGCACCACCGAACGAGCGGTTGTCGAGCAGACCGCCGTACTCGCGGGCGAACGGCACGCCCTGGGCCACCATCTGGTCGATGATGTTCACGCTCACCTGTGCGAGGCGGTGGACGTTCGCCTCACGGGCGCGGAAGTCGCCGCCCTTGACGGTGTCGTAGAAGAGACGGTGAACGCTGTCGCCGTCACCCTTGTAGTTCTTCGCCGCGTTGATGCCGCCCTGGGCCGCGATCGAGTGGGCACGGCGCGCCGAGTCGTGGAAGGTGAACGCATCGACCTGGTAGCCGAGTTCTGCCAGCGTTGCCGCCGCCGACGCACCGGCGAGTCCGGTGCCGACCACGATGACCTTGAACTTGCGCTTGTTGTTGGGGTTCACCAACTTCATGTCGGACTTGTAGTTGTCCCACTTGTCCTCGACCGGTCCGGTCGGGATCTTCGAGTCGAGCTGGACGGTGTTCTTCGCCAGCAGTTCCTGTGTGAGGCTCATGGTTCTCCTTGTCAGCCCACGATCCCGGCGAGCACCGCCACCGGGAACGACACGTTTCCGACCACTACGACAGCCGCAAAGCCCGTCGCGAACGAGCGGCGCCACTTGTTGAAGCGCGGGTTGTTCCACCCGAACGACTGGAAGATGCTCCATGCGCCGTGGAACAAGTGGATTCCGAGCATCACGTTGGCCGCGATGTAGAACAGTGCAACCGGCACGCGCTCGAAGCTGCGCACGACGTTCGCGTACACCTCGGCGCGTACGAACTCACCGTCGGCACCGATCGTGTTCGTCACGCCGAAGGTCAGATCGAGCAGGTGCCACACGATGAAGGCGAGCACGACGACGCCGGTCCAGCGCATCGAACGGGAGGCGAAGTTCGCGATCTGGTAGTCGCGGGCCGAACGGTACTTCTCGGGCCGTGCCTTGCGGTTGAGCACCGTCAACGACCATGCCGCATGCAGGTGCAACAGCAACGCACCGATCAGACCCGCGCGCAGGATCCACAGCACGGTCTCTTTCGGGGCCAACGGATACAGCAACTTCTTCAGGAACTCGGCGTACTCGTTGAGATCTGCCGGGCCTGCGTACATCTTCAGGTTCCCGACCATGTGGAAGAAGACGAAGCCCATCATCGCGATGCCCGACAAACCCATGGCGTACTTCTTGCCGAGGGCCGTCGAGTAGAGGTCGATCAGGAAAGGACGCTTCTTGCGGATGCGGGACGCGGTCGCCGTGACGGCTCCGCGTTGGCTCGCGATGGTCTGTGCCATGAGGACTCCTTCGACGCCGTTCCGGCTACACGTGGACAGCGAACGAAAAGGTACCCCCGATGGCCCCGTCGCCCACAACTCACCTGTCACACCGATCCGGGGAATCCCCGATTTTGTGCCCCGTTTCACTAGGGTTATTTCGTCCCGACCCAGGGTCGTTCTCCACACGGAACGGCCCACGATCCTTTTGGAGACACACACCCCATGGACTTGATCCCCTACCTCGCCGGGGGCTCGGCGATCGCGGCACTCGCGCTCGCCTGGTTCTTCTACGGCACCGTGGCGAAAGCCTCTCCTGGAGACGACCGCATGGTCTTCCTCATGACCGAGATCCAAAAAGGCGCCCGTGCGTTCCTGAAGAAGGAATACACCTGGGTGTCGATCTTCGTGGTCGTGCTTGCGATCGTGCTCGCGTTCGTCATCGCACCGCTCGCGGCCGTGACCTACGTGTTGGGCGCGGTGTTGTCGGCCGGAGCCGGCTACATCGGCATGACCGTTGCCACCATGGCGAATGCCCGTACCGCAGAGGCAGCCAAGCAGGGCCCAGGCAAGGCATTGCCGATCGCCTTCCGTGGCGGCGCCGTGATGGGCTTCTCGGTGGCGGGACTCTCGCTGCTCGGACTCGCCGGTGTCTACCTGGTCTTCGTGACCTGGATGGAAGTCGACAAGGCCTTCGAGATCCTCACCGCGTTCGGTCTCGGTGCCTCGTCGATCGCGCTCTTCTCGCGCGTGGGCGGAGGCATCTACACCAAGGCAGCCGACGTCGGCGCCGACTTGGTCGGCAAAGTTGAGGCGGGCATCCCCGAAGACGACCCGCGCAACCCGGCGACCATCGCCGACAACGTGGGCGACAACGTGGGCGACGTGGCCGGCATGGGTGCCGACCTCTTCGAGTCGTACTCGGGTTCGATCATCGCGCCGATCTCACTCGTGGCGTTCGCCGCGGTGGTGACCGGTGCCAACGAAGCTGGTGTCGTCGCATCGCAAGCGGGCGACTCGAGCGTGTTGAACCTCCTGATGTTCCCGTTCGCCATCGCCTTCGTCGGCATGGTGGCCTCGATCATCGGATCGTTCTTCGTGCGCGGCGGAGACTCCACCGACTCTCACGCCCTTTCGAAGGCGCTCCACATGGGCACCAACGTCGCGATGGGTCTCACCGTCATCGCCACCGTCGTGCTGTCGTACTGGATGTTCGACGAGAAGCCGTGGGGTCTCGCGGTTGCCGTCATCGGCGGATTGCTCGTCGGCTGGGCGCTCGGCAAGGCGGCCGAGATCTACACCTCGGACCACTACAACACCGTCAAGAAGATCGCCAAGCAGTCAGAGACCGGCCCGGCAACCACCGTGTTGTCAGGTATCTCAGCCGGCATGGTGTCGGTTGCCTCGTCGGTCGTGTTGATCCTGATCGGCGTCGGCATCGCCTACTGGGGCGGAGAGCAGACACTCGGAAGCCCCGACGGAGGACTCCCCGGCGGCATCTACGGCATCGCGCTCGCCGCGATCGGCATGCTCGCCACGACCGGCGCCGTGGTGTCGGTCGATGCGTACGGTCCGATCTCGGACAACGCCGGTGGCATCGCCGAAATGGCTCACCTCGACCCGAGCGTGCGCAAAGTCACCGACGCCCTCGACTCGCTCGGCAACACCACTGCGGCGATCGCCAAGGGTTTCGCCGTCGGATCGGCCGCCCTCACCGCGCTCGCTCTGTTCAAGAGCTTCCAGTACGCGATCAAGTCGGCGGGCGGTGGCGAACTGGTGCTCGACGTCGGCCGTGTCGAGGTCTTCATCGGCCTCTTCGTCGGTGCAGGACTTCCGTTCCTCTTCGCGGCTCTCACGATCGACGCCGTCGGTCGTGCAGCCAACAAGATGATCGAGGAAGTGCGCCGCCAGTTCCGCGAGATTCCAGGACTGCGCGAAGGCCGTGAGGGAGTCGCCCCCGACTCGGCTCGCTGCGTGGCGATCTCGACCGAGGCGTCGCTTCGCGAGATGCTGGTGCCCGGCGGTCTCGCGGTCGTCGTGCCGCTCGTGACCGGCTTCATCAGCGTCGATGCTCTCGGAGGCTTGCTCGCAGGTGCGCTCGTGACAGGGTTCGCCCTCGCGATCTTCATGGCCAACTCGGGTGGTGCCTGGGACAACGCCAAGAAGTACATCGAGGCGGGCAACCACGGCGGCAAGGGTTCCGACCCGCACAAGGCCGCGGTCGTGGGCGACACCGTGGGTGATCCGTTCAAGGACACCTCCGGCCCGGCCATGAACATCTTGATCAAGGTCATGACGATCGTGGCTCTCGTGTTCGCGGGTGCCTTCGTCTGATCCCAGTCGACCTGAAAAGGCCCGGACCCGCGAGGGTCCGGGCCTTTTTCGTTGTCTCGGGCACCGTGGGTGCGCACCGGGTCTCCGTAGAGTTGTCTCCGTGTTCCGGTACCTCAGCCTCGATTGGATCGACGCGGTGCGTGAGGCGGTGACTGCGAGCGAGTCACTGCGCGAGTTGTCAGAGACACACACGATCGGCGTCACCCAAGTGGTCACCGACGGCCCGGAAGGATCCGTGCTGTATCACCTGCAGGTGGGAGACGGCGCCGTCATGTTCGCGGCCGGTCCCGCACCCGACGAACACGTGCGACTCGAGCAGTCGTGGGAGACCGCCGTGGGCGTGGCCACCTCGACGCTGGCCGCGCAAGATGCGCTCCTGAAGGGACTCGTGCGCATCTCGGGCGACACCGTCAGGTTGCTGGAGGCGGCTCCGGTGTTTGCCGCCCTCGACCACGCGTTCGAGGCAGTCCGGTCACAGACGACGTACGAGTGACCTTGTCTGCTGACTGAGGGTCAGATCAAGCCGAGCTTGCGGACTTCGTCGCGCTCTTCGGCCAGTTCTGCCACTGACGCATCGATACGTCCGCGGCTGAACTCGTCGATCTCGAGCCCCTGGACGATCGAGTATTCGCCGTTCTTGCACTGGCACGGGAACGACGAGATGAGGCCCTCGGGGACCCCGTAGGAGCCGTCGGAAGGAACTGCCATCGAAACCCAGTCCCCGTCGGCGGTTCCGTGCACCCAGTCGTGCATGTGGTCGATGGCTGCGTTCGCAGCCGACGCCGCCGACGAGAGTCCCCGGGCCTTGATGATCGCTGCCCCGCGCTTGGCAACCGTGGGAATGAAGTCGTTCTCGAGCCACGCCTGGTCGTTCACCGCAGCGGCGGCGTTCTTGCCTGCAACTTCGCAGCGAAACAGATCGGGGTACTGGGTGCTGGAGTGGTTTCCCCAGATGGTCATGCGACGGATGTCCGACACAGGCACCGACAACTTCGACGAGAGCTGGCTGACGGCACGGTTGTGGTCGAGACGGGTCATCGCGGTGAACCGTCTCGGGTCCATGCCGCCGGCGTTGTTCATGGCGATGAGGGCATTGGTGTTGGCGGGGTTGCCCACCACGAGCACCTTCACGTCGCGCTTGGCCGATGCGGCGATGGCCTTGCCCTGCGGCTTGAAGATGCCACCGTTCGCACTCAACAGGTCACCGCGCTCCATGCCGTCCTTGCGGGGCATTGCGCCGACCAGGAATGCCGCGTCGGCGTCACCGAAGGCCACGTTTGCGTCGTCGGTGCACACCACTGCGTCCAACAGCGGGAACGCACAGTCGTCGAGCTCCATACGCACGCCCTCGAGCGCACCGAGCGCCGGGGTGATCTCGAGCAACTGGAGCACCACCGGGGTCGACGGTCCGAACACGGCACCGGAGGCGATGCGGAAGAGGAGGCTGTAGCCGATCTGGCCGGCGGCACCGGTGACTGCGACACGTACTGGAGAGGTCATGATGACAACCCTATTTCGGGCGACCCTCAGCGACCAAAGGCCTCCACGATGGCGCGCGCGTACTCGTCGCGACCCACGTCGTTCAGGTGCACCCCGTCGGCTGCGAACCATTCGGGTTTGTCGTCGGAGAGGGCCCACCAGTCGAGCACCGTCACGTTGGGGAAACTTGCCGGCAGGGCACGGATGATGTCGTTGTTCAACGTCTCGTATTCGCGTTCGGGCACCCGAACGGTGAGCACCACGACCTTGTCGACGTCGGCGAGCGGCGTCATGATCGACTCGTACGTCGCCTTCTTCGTCGTTCCGTTGGTACCGAGGTGGACGACGACCCGCTCCCCCAGTTCCTTCGTCGATTTGTAGTAGTTGAAGATCTGAAGGGCCTCGATCACCTGTCTGTTCTTCGCCGCATCGACGGTCAGTCCGAGCGACGTGAGTTTCTTCGCGGCGCCGAGCATCACCGAGTCACCCACTGCGAACACGTCGAAGGGCAACTTCTGCACCGGGGACGTGGTCGTGGGACCGGCAGCGGTGGTCGAAGAACCCGGTGCGACGGTGGTTGTCGTGATGCGAGTGACCGCGTCTTGGTTGTCGTCGAGACCCTGTGTGATCTCGTCGGCGATCACGTCGGCGGTGACGAGCGACCACCCCGACCACGCCGGTACCACGGTGACAACGAGCGCGACTGCGGCGACACGCGGCAATCGGTCGCCCGAGTGACGCAGCCGCAACAACACCCCTCGCGCACGACCGTCGCGCACCGGCAGCTCCACGGCGCGGTATGACACCTCGGTGACGACGACGGTGATCGCCATCAACCACACGAATTCGACGGGCTCGAGACCGACGCCTGCCAGTTCTCGGTGAGCCTGGAAGATGAACCAGTGATACAGGTAGAGCCCGTACGACCGTTTGCCGATCCACACGAGTGGCGGTGCCGACAAGACCCACCGCCCGAGACTCGACCCGGGGTGCATGACCGCCGCGATGACTGCCACGGTCGCCACACCAGCGAGCAGGAAACCTCCCTGGTAGAGGAAACCCCACGGCTGCTGACCGCCGTCGACCACGTCGACCACGGTGCGGAAACGCCACATCATCACAGCGAGTGCGGCAAGAGCAGCGACACCCACGGCGTCGAGGGCACCAGCCGCCTGTGATGCCCCGCCACGCCGCAGTGCCCACGGCCTCCACACCATCGCGAGCGCGGCACCGAGCAACAGACCGCTGGAACGACTGAGGGTGCCGAGATAGAGGAAATCGGTGCGCAGGACCTCACGACCGAAGAGTGTCAGGTACTGCTCGGGTGTCTGCGTCGGATCACCGACCGGTCCCGCTCGGAACGTGAGAGCGGTCCACACACTCACCGACAGAGCGACCGCGAGCAGGACCGCACCGATCACCGGAAGTCGGCGGGCACGAAGACGTCGGGTCGTCACGAGTACCACGACCGGCCAGACGATGTACCACTGTTCCTCCACTGCGAGCGACCACAGGTGGCGCAACGGGGCGAACGCGAAATCTGCTGTGTACGACTCACCTGTCCAGATCTGGAACCAATTGGCTCCGTAGAGCACTCCGCTCACCACGTCACCACGCAACATGCCGAGCCGCTCGCGGGCGAACAGTGCAGTCCACACCGTCGCGCCGACCAGCAGAACCGTGAGTGCAGGCAAGAGGCGTCGCGCACGGCGCCACCAGAACGCGCCGAGTGCGACACGTCCGGTGCGCTCACGTTCGGCGGTCAGCAACAAAGTGATGAGATAACCCGACACCACGAAGAACACCTCGACACCGAGGAAACCTCCGCCCAGCCACGAATGATTCGCGTGGTAGACGATGACCGCAATGACGGCGAGCGCACGAAGTCCGTCGAGGGCCGGCACGTACGGCACGATCGGACCGCGTCTGGCACCCCATGCCGGTGTCCCCTCTGCGAACTGTGCAGAGCCTCGGTCGACACTCATGACGTGGACTGCGCCCCTTTGCGACGAGAAGTCGCTCACCTCACCGAGAGGCCCAGTTGGGCGTAGATCTCCCGAGTCGCAGATGACTTGTTCAACGTGTAGAAGTGGAGACCGGGAGCACCAGCCTCGAGGAGAGCCGCGCACAGTTCGGTGGCAGCCTCGATGCCGATGCGGCGCATCTCGTCTGCATCGGCACCGGCCTCCAGCCGCTCGCGCAACCAGACCGGGAACTCAGCACCCGACAGTTCTGCCATGCGGCTCACCTGGGCGATGTTGGTGACCGGCATGATGCCCGGCAGGACAGGTTTGTGCACCCCCAAGTCGGCGAGATCGTTCACGAGAGAGACGTAATGTTCGATGTCGAAGAAGAACTGTGTGATCGCAAAGTCAGCCAGACGCAGCTTCTCTGCCAGATGACGGCGATCAGTCGCGAGATCAGGAGACCGCGGGTGGCCCTCGGGGTGCGCGGCGACACCGATCGACACATCGGCCATGTCACGCAAATGTTCGACCAGATCGATCGCCCGGTCGTAGTCACTGGCACGGACGTCGGCAGGGTCCTTGGGCGGGTCTCCCCCGAGGGCGAGCACGTTGGCCACTCCGGCCTCGACGTAGGTCGACACGATCGAGGCGATCTCGCCGCGTGTGTGACCGACGCAGGTGAGGTGCGCCATCGGAGGCACGGCCGTCTCTTTGCGCACCCACAGCACCGTGTCGCGGGTGTGCTCACGGGTGCTGCCGCCCGCGCCGTAGGTGACCGACACGAACGACGGCCCGAGCGGCTCCAGTTCGGCGATGGTGTGTCCCAGACTCAGCGACGCAGAAGCCGTCTTCGGGGGTGAGAACTCGAACGAATAGGTGCGCCCGGCTGCGAGCAAGTCACCGATTCGTGTCATTGGTGCATTCTACGACGGTGGCCACCGGGCATGCCCGCACTGCGGAACGGTTCAATGGCGGAAGTGGCGGGTGCCGGTCATGACCATGGCGATACCGGCTGCGTCGGCGGCTGCGACCGATTCCGCGTCGCGGACACTGCCACCGGGCTGGATCACGGCAGTGACTCCGGCGCGGGCGAGTTCTTCGACTGTGTCGGCGAACGGGAAGAATGCATCGCTCGCCGCCACGGCTCCGCGCGCACGGTCACCTGCACGGCCGACTGCGAGCCGAGCCGCATCGACGCGGTTGGGCTGACCTCCCCCGACTCCGACCACGACATCTCTGTGTGCGAGCACGATGGCATTGCTCCATGTGGCCGCCACCGTCTGCCATGCAAGCAACAGACTCGTCCACTCGTCGGCCGACGGGGCACGTGACGTCACCACCTGGAAGTCATCCAGCGGCTCGTCGACTTCGTCGACCGACTGCACCAGCAGACCACCGTCGATCGAACGGACGTCGATCGCCATCGAGTTGAACGGTGCCACCGCCTCGATGAGACGCAGGTTCTCCTTGGCCGAGAGGATCTCGAGAGCACCGGCTGAGAACGACGGTGCCACCACCACCTCGGTGAAGACCCCGGCAATCTCTGCGGCGGTCTCGTCGTTGATTTCGCCGTTGACGGCGACGATTCCACCGAACGCACTCACGGGATCCGCCCCGTGTGCGGCCCGGTACGCCTCTGCGATGGTCGGCGCGAGGGCGACACCGCACGGATTCGCATGCTTCACGACGACGGCCGCCGGTCGGTCGAAGCGGCTCACCAGACGCCACGCGGCCTCTGTGTCGAGCACGTTCAGGTAACTCATCTCTTTGCCGTTCAACTGCACGGCTGAATCCCACCAGCTCTCGACACCGGGCAAGCGGTACCGGGCACCGCTCTGGTGGGGGTTTTCTCCGTATCGAAGCACTTCTGCCCGCTCGGCGACGACGGTGAGCAGAGGTGGAACCGTGGCCGAGGCGCGATCGCTCGATTCAGACTCGAACCACGACGCAATCGATGCGTCGTAGGCACTCGTCACACGGAACGCCTTCTGGGCCAACACACGGCGTGCGGCGACACCGAAGTACCCGCCCTCGACCATGTCGAGCACATCGCCGTAGTCGGCCGTATCGACGACCACCCCGACATGGGCGTAGTTCTTGGCGGCGGCACGCACCAGAGCCGGTCCGCCGATGTCGATGAGTTCGACACCGGGATTCGACGTGAACGGGTACAGGTTCACCACCACGAGATCGATCGGCTCGATGTCGTGTGCGGCCATGTCGGCGACATGTGACGCGTCGTCGCGATCGGCGAGGATTCCTCCGTGCACCTTCGGGTGCAAGGTGACGACACGATGTCCGAGAATCGCCTCGAAACCGGTCAGATCAGCGACATCGACGACGGGAATGCCCGCAGCAGAGATCGATGCGGCAGTGCCACCACTCGACAGGAGCGACCAGCCGAGACGGTGCAGCGCCGAGGCGAACTCGACGATGCCGGTCTTGTCGTAGACGGAGAGGAGCGCGCGAGGCACTCAGCGCAACCCGGCGACGATCTCTGCCATGAGAGCGCCCGCCTCGGTCGGGTTCTGGCCGACCTTGACTCCGGCCGCACGCAGTGCGTCCATCTTGCCGTTCGCTGTTCCCTTGCCGCCCGAGACGATGGCACCGGCGTGGCCCATCTTCTTGCCGGCAGGCGCGGTGACACCGGCGATGTAGGCACTCATCGGCTTGGTGACACTCGCCTTGATGAAGTCGGCGGCCTCTTCCTCCGCGGAGCCACCGATCTCGCCGATCATGATGATGGCGTGAGTCTCGGGGTCGTTCTGGAACTCGCGCAGACAGTCGATGAACGACGTACCGGGCACCGGGTCACCGCCGATCCCGACGCACGTCGACACGCCGATGCCGCGCTGCTTCAACTCGTACAACGCTTGGTACGTGAGTGTTCCGGAACGCGACACGATGCCCACGTTCGGACCCGATGCCGACGGGGGCTGTGCGATCTCGCCGGCAGTGATGCCGATGTTGCACTTGCCGGGGCTGATGACGCCCGGGCAGTTCGGCCCGAGCAGGCGCGTGTTGGGGTAGTCACGGATGAGTGTGTTGTACGTGCGGGCCTCGTCTTGGGCAGGGATGCCCTCGGTGATGCACACCACGAAGCCGATGCCTGCCTTGGCGGCCTCGAGGATCGCGGCGGGCGCGGCCTTCGGAGGCACGGCAACGAACGACGCGTCGGCTCCGGTGGCAGCGACCGCTTCTGCGACCGAGTCGAAGACGGGGATCCCCTCCACGTCGGTGCCGCCCTTGCCCGGCGTCACGCCGGCCACCACCTGTGTGCCGTAGGCGCGGTTCCGGAGGCCGTGGTACTTGCCCTGTCCGCCGGTCAGGCCCTGAACGATGACCTTTGTGTTCTCGTTGACGAAGATTGCCATTGTCGTTGTCTCTCTCTTGCGGGGGTCACTTGGCGAGCGCGACAGCGGCCTCGGCCGCCTCGAGCATGGTGGGCTTGCTGGTCAGTTTCGACTCCGGGATTCCGGCATTGCGCAGGATCTCACGTCCTTCTTCGGCGTTGGTGCCGTCGAGCCGGATGACGATCGGGGCGCGGAGGTCGACACGACCGAGCGCCTCCACGATTCCCTTCGCGACTTCTTCACCGCGGGTGATGCCGCCGAAGATGTTGATGAAGATGCTCTTCACGTTGGCGTCCGAGTTGATGACCTCGAGCGCGTTCGCCATCAGGTCGGCGTTGGCTCCGCCGCCGATGTCGAGGAAGTTGGCAGCCGTGCCACCGACCTGGTTCACCACGTCAAGCGTGCTCATGGCGAGTCCGGCACCGTTGGCGATGATGCCCACGGTTCCGTCGAGACCGATGTACTGGAGTCCCTTCTCGCGGGCGAGTTTCTCCCGCGCGTCGAGCTCTTCCACCGCGCGGAACTCTTCCCACTCGGGGTGACGGAAGTCGGCGTTCGCATCGAGGCTGACCTTCGCATCCAGCGCATGCACTTCGCCGGTCGGCTTCCAGATGAGCGGGTTGATCTCGGCGAGGTCGCAGTCACCCTCGGTGAAGCAGCGGTACAGCTTCACCAGGATCGACGCGACGCCGTCCTGTGCGCCGGCAGGGATCTTGGCGTCGGCGGCGGCCTTCTTGGCGACCGCTTCGGAGATGCCGTCGACGGGGTCGATGTGCAGCTTCACGATGGCATCGGGATCCTTGGCCGCCACCTCTTCGATGTCGACACCGCCCTGTGCGCTCAGCATCAACAGGTGCTTCTTGGCGGCACGATCGAGTGTGAACGAGGCGTAGTACTCCTCGGCGATGTCCGAGGCGTGCTCCACCCACACGCGCTTGACGAGATGGCCCTTGATGTCCATGCCGATGATGTTTCCGGCGTGCGTCTTCACTTCTTCGACGTTGTTGGCCAACTTGATGCCGCCCGCCTTGCCGCGACCGCCGACTTGAACCTGGGCCTTGACCACGACGGGGAACCCCGCCGACTCGGCAACCGCCACCGCTTCGTCGACCGTGTGTGCGACGCCGCCCGGCGAGACCGGGATGTCGTAGCGGGCGAAGTACTGCTTGCCCTGGTACTCGAACAAGTCCATGTGATTCGTCTCCGTCTTCTCTGGATGTTGTGGGGTTGTCGTGGATCGAACGCCGAGGTCACTCCCTCGCGTCGAGCTCCTCTTCGAGCCATTGGCTGATCGTCTTCAACGACGAGCCGGGACCGAAAATGTTGGCCACGCCCTGCTCACGCAGTGCGCGTGCGTCGGCATCGGGGATGACTCCCCCGCCGAACACGAGAACGTCGTCGAGATCGCGCGATGCGAGTTCGGACATGACACGGGGGAACAAAGTGAGATGCGCCCCCGACAGCAACGACAGGCCGACGGCGTCTGCATCTTCCTGCAGGGCGGTCTCGGCGATCTGTTCGGGGGTCTGGTGCAGACCCGTGTAGATGACCTCGAACCCGTGGTCGCGCAGCGCCCGGGTGATGGTCTTGGCGCCGCGATCATGCCCGTCGAGACCGGGTTTGGCGACGACGACTCGGTAGGTCCTCTTCACAGGAAGAAAACCCTACGCCGTCGCGCCACAGCCTCACCAACCCGCCACAATGGGGTCATGCAAGCCCCCCGCCTGCGCTCCCCCCTCGCCCGCGCCACGGTGCCCGTTCTCGGCGGTATCGCCTTCTTCGCAGTGTTCTTCGGCGGTCTGTGGCTGGTGGCCCAAGTCATCAACGACCGGGCCGACCAGGGCACCCGCATCGGCTCTGCCGTGTTCAAGGTCGGTCCGGTCGAGACACTCGCCGAGTCGGTGGCCGAAGACGGCCCGATGCTGTTCCCCGACCTGAAGAGCCCCGACGGCGTGCGCTCGATCGTTCTCGACCACACCGGCGACGACCCGGCGCGTGGCTGGCAGGTGTACTACGGGTACCCGTCTGACCGCGGACCGGAGTGCCTGGTGGAACACGTGCGTGGATCTCGCGACTTCACCGACTGCAACGGACGAACTCTCACCGTCGATGCGCTCTCGCCGCCCGGCAACGTGCGCCCGATCGTCGAGAACCGCGAGACGCTCTACATCGACTTGCGCGGCCTGAACCCGAGCGACTGACCGTCGAGCCGCGGCGACATGTGTCGCTCAGCCCGCGGCGAGCGAATCGACCAGACGTGCGGCGAACTCTTCCGAGTGCTGCTCGAGACGCGAGCGATGCAACGCGAGCCCGCCGAGCACGCGAGCTCCGCGACCTTCGAGCGTGCGTGTCATGACGTCGAGTGACCGGCCCGGGTTGAGCGCGAACGTGCAGTAGGCGACGGCCGTCTTGCCCGCCATCGCGGGCAGTGCACGAAGACGGTCGACAGCCCACGGTGCCTGACCGACCACGAACAGACCGTGCACCCATGTTCCGACGATGACCGTGTCGGCTTCTTGAATGGCTGCGTGGTCGGGCTCGCGCACCGGCGACAACCCCGTGATCGCCCAACCTTCCTGCTGGAGATTGGCGGCGATCATCTCACCCGCGCGCCAGGTGTTGCCCGTGAGGCTCTCGACGAGAATGGCTGCCTTCATTCCTCCATTTCTACTACCGACCGCCGGCGTGAGGCGTCTCCAGCCCCGTTGCGGGAGATTCGTCAGAGTTTCTTGAGGGGCGCCCAGGCCAGTGCCAGGTGCTTGGTGCCGCGGTCCTTGAAGCGGACAGTCACTTCGGTCTTCTCGCCGACGCCGGTGATCTCGAGCACCACACCCTCACCGAACGTGGCGTGCTCGACGTCGTCACCGACGCGCAACTCCGGCAACGACCCGGTCGAGCGCGGTGCGGGAGACCGCTCCTGCCTCGTCAGCGGTCGTGACCCGTAGGTGCGACCCTCGGGTTCGTCTGCGTCGCGGCGGCGGTACGGCGGCGGGGTCGAATCACGCCAACTGGCCGACCCCCGTGCCTGCGATGCGCGGTCACTGTCGAGACCCGAGTCGACGTTTCCGCGGCGGTCGAACAACTCGGCTGGCACCTCCGACAAGAAACGCGACGGAGGGTTGTACTGCGACTGGCCGTACAACATGCGGTGCCACGCATGCGAGACGAACAAGCGCTTCTCGGCACGGGTGATGCCGACGTATGCCAACCGTCGTTCTTCTTCGAGTTCCAGCGGATCGGTGAGCGCGCGGCTGTGCGGGAAGATCCCCTCTTCGAGTCCGACCAGGAACACTGCCGGATACTCGAGACCTTTCGCCGAGTGGAGGGTCATCAGCACGACCTTGTTCTCCGAGTCGATCTCGTCGGTGTCGGCGACGAGCGCCACTTGTTCGAGGAACTCGTCGACGTCGGTGAACTCGGCCGCGGACCCGATGAGTTCGTGCACGTTCTCGATGCGTCCGACCGCCTCGACGGTGTCTTCTTTCTCGAGTTCGTCGAGATACCCACTGCGGATCATCGCGACCTCGAGCAGTGCCGAGGGTCCGTCGTCGAGCGACGAGGCAAGTTCGTCGACGAGTGCCACGAACGACGCGATGCCCTTCAGCGCCGCACCCGACACCTTCGCTTCGCTCGCCCTGCGCATTGCCTCGAAGAACGGAACCTGGTGTTCAGCGGCGAATGCGTCGATGCGCGCCATGCTTGTCTCGCCGATGCCCCGCTTCGGCACGTTGAGAACGCGCTTGACGCTGATCTCGTCGAGCGGGTTGACCGCCGCCTTCAGGTAGGCGACGGCATCTTTGACCTCGCGACGGTCGTAGAAGCGGGTGCCCCCGACCACCTTGTAGGGAATACCGGCCCGCATGAACGACTCTTCCACCGTGCGGCTCTGGGCGTTCGTGCGGTACATGACCGCGATGTCACGCCACTCGAGACCGTCCTCGTTGCGCAGTTCGCGTGCAGTGGTGGCGACGAACGACGCCTCGTCCCATTCGTCTTCGGCGTAGTAGCGAACGATCGGGTCGCCCGACCCCGACGACGTCCACAGGTCTTTCGGGACGCGGTCGAGGTTCTTGGCGATGACCGCGTTGGCCGCCTCGAGGATCGTCTGAGTGCTCCGGTAGTTCTGGGCGAGAACGATGACCGTGACATCGGGGAAGGCTTTCTCGAACTCGTGGATGTTGCGCAGGTCGGCACCGCGGAACTTGTAGATGCTCTGGTCGGAGTCACCCACGACGCACACGTTGTGGTGGACGGCACCGAGCATCAAGATGATGCGGTTCTGGGCTCGGTTCGTGTCTTGGTACTCGTCGATCAACACGTGGCGGAAACGGTTCTGCCAGTACGACAAGACGTCGGGCTGCGACTCGAAGAGTCTGACCACGTTGACGAGCAGGTCGTCGAAGTCCATCGCACCGGCCCGCACGAGACGGTCTTGGTACTCGCGGTAGACGTCGGCGATGCGGCGTGTCGCGGGGTTGTCGGCCCCGTCGACGGCACGCGCGACGCTCACCATCTCGTTCTTCCAGAGACTGATGCGCGACTGCACCGAATTGACGGGGAACTTGCGCGGGTCGAGACCGAGGTCACGGATCACGTACCCCACGAGTCGGCGCGAGTCTTGGGCGTCGTAGATCGCAAATCGTGGCGGATAACCGAGCGCCTCTGCATGACGGCGAAGGATGCGCACGCACGCTTTGTGGAACGTGGTCACCCACATCGACTCGACGACGCCACCCACCAGGTCTGCGACACGCGAACGCATCTCTTCGGCCGCCTTGTTGGTGAACGTGATGGCGAGAATCTCCGACGGACGCACGCCCTGTGAGATGAGCCATGCGATGCGTTGGGTGAGCACGCGTGTCTTGCCCGAGCCCGCGCCGGCGACGACCAACATCGGGCCGCCCGGGTGGTGGACAGCATCTTGCTGGTCAGGGTTCAGCGGAACGACGTCGTCCACGGAGTCGATGATGCGATCGTCGTCGGGCATGGCCGTGCCATCGTAGGCACGGGATGTGTCACCGGTCCCGGAGCACGTCGTGCCCGGCGGGGTGTCTCAGTTGCGAGCGAGAACGCGGATCGGCAGGCGCCGCGGACCGCGCACCTGACCGGTGCTCCACTGCGTCACTTCGTCGGTCGCCAACTCGAAGTCGGGGAACCGCGCGAGGAAGGTCTCGACCGCCACGTTCATCTCGAGGCGAGCCAGGTTCGATCCGATGCAACGGTGGATACCGAGTCCGAAGGCCGAATGGCGGTTCACCTCGCGGTCGATGATCACCTTGTCGGCGTCTTCGAACTGAGCGGCGTCGCGGTTGGCGGCCGGGAACGGCAGGAGCACCCAGTCGTGCTGCTTCATCTGCACGCCGTGGAACTCGTGGTCTTCCTTCACCAGGCGAGCCATCGTCACCGGTGCGTACGCCCGCAGGAACTCCTCGACGGCCATCGGAATCATCTCAGGGTTCTCCGCGAGCCGACGACGGTCGACCGCATTCGTGGCGAGGTGCCACAACGAGTTCCCGATGCCGCTCCATGTGGTGTCGATACCGGCGATGAGAACGAGGATCACCATGCCACGCACCATGTCGGGCGTGAGCTTCTGGCCCATGGCCTCGGCGTTCAGCAGGTCGCCGATCAGGTCTTCGCGCGGGTTCTCGATGTGGTCCTGGATGTGCATGTCGAGGTACTCGCCGAACTCGCGGAACTTCTCCTGGCGCTCTTCGGCCGGCGCATTGACCGACTCGAGCACGAGGTGCACCCACCCGCGGAAACGATCTGCATCGTCGAGCGGAAGACCCAGCATGTGGGCGATGATCATCACCGGGATGTGCTGCGAATACTCGACGGCCGCGTCGATCATGTCCTTGTCGCCCATCTTGTCGATGAGGTCGTTGCACATGCGCTGCACTTCCTCGCGCAGGGGATCGATCTTCTTCGGGGCGAACGCGGGCAGGAGGATGCGACGCGCATGCTGATGGAAAGGCGGGTCGCTGGTGATCGGCGGAGCGCCACCGATCGGAGCCGGCGGTGTGCCGCGCTCGTCGTCGGGCATGTCGTCGAACTCGTGCGGCTTGATCTGGCCGACGACGACACTGCGGCTCGTGAAGTGATCAGTGTCGTAGGCGATCTCGTGCACCATCTCGTGTGTCAACGGCAACCACACGCCTCCGTAGCGCTCGGTGTGAGCGATGGGGCAACCTGCACCTTTCAGGTTCTCCCAGATCTCGTGGATGTTGCGGTTGTACTCCGGATCGGCGTGATCGAAGTCGTTCTGCCAGTCGGTGACAGGTCCGTACACAGATGTCATGGGGGTCAGTCCTCCGTGATCGAGATTGCGAATTCGGGGCAGTTCGCCGCAGCAAGACGCGCCTTGTCTTCGAGTCCGGCCGGCACCACGCCGTCGTTCAGTTCGAACGCGTTGCCGAGGTCATCGACGTCGAACAACTCGGGGGCCAACGCATAACAGCGGTTGTGGCCTTGGCACTTGGTGGGGTCTACGTGCACGCGCATGAAGTCAGTCTATGTTCGGGGGTGGAGTAATTTCATCTTGAGTCGAGCACATTTCGTCGTCCTGCTTCCGCCGTCCGAGGGGAAAGCCGAAGGTGGTGCACGCTCGGCGCCATGGCGAGCCGAATCAGGGGCATTCGGCCCCTCGCTCGGTCACTGGCGAGCAGAACTTGCGCACGAACTGCAGCGAACCGGCGGCGGAAACGAACGTCTGCTGGGCGTCAAGGGAGCACACCTCGACAGAGCACGCGCCGCCAACACAGCACTGATCGGTGGACCCACTCTGCCGGCGTGGCGGCGCTACACGGGAGTGGTCTGGGACCACCTCAGCCTCGCCGGACTCGACAGCACGTCACGGTCCGAGGCAACCACACGCATCGTGGTCGTGTCGGGGTTGGCGGGCTTGGTACGCGCCGACGACCCACTCCCCGACTACCGCCTCAAGATGGGGGCGCGACTCGGCGAGTTCGGGACTTTGTCGACGTGGTGGCGTGACGACCTCACCGATGCTCTGAACGGGTTCGTGAAGGGTCGCACGGTGGTCGACTTGCTGCCCCAAGAACACCGTGCCGCGATCGACTGGAACCGCGTCGACTCCGTCCGCGTCGACCTGGTGGCACGCGACGGCGGCCGCGTCGGAGGACACGACGCCAAGGCGGCGAAAGGGCTCCTGGCTCGCCATCTTCTGACGAGCAGCGGCTCGATCGCACCTATGGTGTCGTCATTCAGACACTCGGTGTACTCGGCGCGCATCGCGACACGGTGACAACCGGGACGACGACACGGAAGAGGCGACCATGACACGAGATCTGTTCTCACTCGAGGGCAAGACCGCTCTCGTCACCGGCGGCAGTCGCGGTCTCGGGCGCGAGATGGTGCTCGCCTTCGCTGAACGCGGTGCCGACGTGGTCATCGCGAGCCGCAAACTCGAGAACTGCGAACGTGTCGCCGACGAAGTACGCGCCATCGGACGCCGTGCACTCCCCGTTGCCTACCACGCCGCATCGTGGAGCGATGCCGACCGACTGGCAGAGACCGCACTCGCCGAGTTCGGGTACGTCGACGTGCTCGTGAACAACGCCGGCATGTCGCCGCTGTACCCGTCGGTCGCCGACATCACAGAAGAGCTCTACGACAAGACTCTCGGTGTCAACCTGAAAGGGCCGTTCAGACTCTCGGCGTTGCTCGGGACCGCGATGTGCCGCGCCGACGACGCCGGACATGTTCGGGGCGGAGTGATCATCAACGTGTCGTCGACCACCAGTCAACGCCCGTCACCAGGAGAAGTGGTCTACGGCGCGGCGAAAGCTGCGGTGAACAACCTCACCGTCAGCCTCTCGCGCGCGTTCGCACCGCACGTGCGGGTGAACTGCATCGTGCCCGGACCGTTCCTCACCGACATCTCGAAGGCATGGGACCTGGAGCAGTTCGCCCAACGCGCACAGGTCGCCTACTCGCTCCAACGCGGTGGGCAGCCGCACGAGATCGTCGGGGCTGCGCTGTTCCTCGCGAGCGACGCGTCGAGTTACGTGACCGGCACGTTGATCAACGTCGACGGCGGGCCGCGGTGACATCGGCCCGGGAACCGGGGCTCAGTGCAGTTTTGCGGCGAGGAAATCGAGCACCCGGCGCACACTTTCCTCGTCGCGCTGCTCGGTGAGCACCGAGTGATCCTTCTTCGAGGCAGACGGCAGTTCTACGGCGACGAACCGGTCGCCGAGCAGTTCGCGCAACGACTCGAACCGGTTGCCGATGAGCTTGTCGCCCGTGAACCGCAGACCGAGCACTTCACATCCTTGTGCCGCACGGTCGGCGATGACTGCAGCATCAGCCGGTGACAAGTTGAGATCGGTGCCGCGTTTCTTGCCGATTGCGAACGGCAACGACGGCTGCGACAACACCGGTGCCACCATCGTCTCGTCGAGCATCATGCCGAGCGCGAATCCGCCCGAGAAGCACATACCGACTGCACCGGTTCCACGACCGCCCACCTCGGCGTGCAACGAGCGGGCGAGCGCCCGCAACCACCCGATGATCGGTGAGGTTCTGCCGGTCGCCAACACGGTGAACTCGCGTGCCACGCACACCTTCGCCATCGAGGTTGCGAGGTAGCGACCCGACACGTCGCGGCCGGGAGTGCCCACCAAGTTCGGCATCGCCACCGTGAACCCGCGCGCCACGACTTCTTCGGCGAAACGCAGCACTGCCGGTGTGATTCCCGGAATTTCGTGCACGACCACGACCGCCGGGCCGGTTCCCTTGCGGTACACCTCTCGCTCGATGGCTGCCGACTTGAAAGTACTGCGCGTCCACCCGTTCAGTTCCACCGACATCGACGTCACCTTCCCTTCAGTGCGACCAGTGCCGCGTCGGCCAACATCTCGGTACCGATCTTCATCGGCTCGAGATCGATCTCCTGGTCACCCATGGCGCCGTGCAGGTAACGCGCGTAGACACCTTCCGAGATGACAGCGAGTCGGAAACTCGCAAACGCCTTGTACCACCCGATGTTCGAGACGTCACGACCGGTGCGCGAGGCATATCGCTCGACCAGGTCGTCGTAGGCAGGAAACCCTGGCAGTCCGGACGGATCGTTGCCGCGACGTACCGGTTCACCCGGATCTGTCCAGTAGATGCCCACGTACCCGAGATCGGCGAGGGGATCTCCGAGAGTGCACAATTCCCAGTCGAGCACCGCCGCGATGCGACCCGTGGTGACGTCTGTGAGGCAATTGCCGAAGCGATAGTCGCCGTGGGCGATCGACGTTCCCTGTTGCACCGGAATCGACCCCGCAAGCAGACGGCTCACTTCTTCGACGGCGGGCAACTCCCGAGTCTTCGAGTTCTCCCACTGCGTCGACCACCTGCGTACTTGTCGCTCGCAGTACCCGTCGCGCTTGGCGAGATCACCGAGACCGACCGCGTCGATGTCGACGGCGTGCAGATCTGCGAGCACGTCGACCAGATGCTCAGACGCCGGTGTCCGCAAGTGCTCGGGCAACTGATGACCCTTCTCCGGGCTGTCGAGGACGACGCCGGGCACGTAGGCCATCACGTAGAAGGGCGCTCCGTTCACGTCGTTGTCGGTGCACACACCGAGGGTTCGGGGCACGGGCACGTCGGTACGCCCGACGGCCGAGATGATGCGGTGCTCGCGTGCCATGTCATGGGCGGTGGCGAGAACGTGACCGAGCGGCGGCCTGCGCAACACGAATTCCGTTCCGTCGGCCCCGGCCACCTTGAAGGTGAGGTTGCTGCGACCGCCGGCGATCAGGTCATACGTGAACGGGCCGCGGGCGCCGTCGACATTGTCCGACAACCACTCCCCGACTCGTGCCTCGTCGATCCCGCGCATGCATGGCGACGGTAGTGGTTCTCAGCCGGGTCGGACGACGCCGACCACTTTCCACCATCTGATCGGCCCGACCTTGACCACGTCGCCGGTCTGCGGAGCGTGGACCATGCGCCCGCCACCGAGGTAGATGCCCACGTGGTGAATGGGCGACCCGGTGAAGATGAGGTCACCGGGTTGTGCAAGTTCTTTCGGCACCTTCGGAAGAGCGTTGTATTGGCGACGGGAGTTGCGCGGCAGGCTCACTCCGGCCTTGCCCCAGGCGTACGCAGTGAGACCGGAGCAGTCGAAACCCTTTCCCGGGCTCGACATCGCATAGCGATACGGAGTTCCGAGCTGCGAAAGTGCATAGCGAATGGCCGACTGGCTGCGCGCCGACACCTTCGGGATGTTCCGGTACTTCGCCTGGACCGAGGAGTACTTGTTCTTGAACGAGTTCGCCTCGCGCTCGGCTTCTTCGAGGGCGAGACGCTCTCGGCGTTGTTGCTCCGCGCGCAACAACTCGGCCAACTCTCCCTGGGCCGAGTCTCGCAACTGTGCGAACTTGGCCGCCAACTCCTCCGTCGCGCCTTGTCGACGGAGAACGTTCTCAGCCACCGATTCGGCCTGGGCCCGTTTGCGCTCGAGCACCCTTCGCTTCTTGGTCAACTCGGTCGCAGTCGCATCCAGCGAGTCGGTCGTGAGGGATCCCTGGTTGAGAGCGATCGACGTCAACTGGCCGCGCTGCAGTGCGTCCTGCAGTCCTCCGGCAGAGGCAAGCAGGTTCGTAAGGGTCGAGTTACGCCCGCCGTGCATGAACTGGGTGACAGCCGACAGGTACAAGGTGCCCCGCATCTGGGCCAACTGGGCCTCGGCGGCCGAGACCTCCGCCTGGGCGTCTGCGATCTCACCCGACAGTTCTTCTTCGAGCGCGATCGCCTCCACATAGTCCTCGGCGAGCGCGTCCAGGCGTTCGGTCATGCGCTCGAGTTCGTCGGCGAGGGCCTCCACCTGACGACGTTTGTCATCGACCGGCTCCGCCGAGACCCCACCCGGCACCGCCACGGGGGTCAGCACTGCCGCGATGACCACGGCAGTGGCCATCGGGCGCCAGCGCCGGGCACGTGCGGCTCCTGCTGGGTGCTGGGGTCGGCTCGTCGAGCGGGTCGTCCTCATGACCCCAGCGAGGCTACTTGTGGCCGGCCCAGCGTTTCCGTCGGGGACCGAAACCCTTGCACAGAGCGGGTTTCGTGGTCAGATCACTCCCATTCGATGGTGCCAGGAGGCTTCGAGGTGACGTCGTACACGACGCGGTTGATGCCGGGCACCTCGTTGGTGATTCGGCTCGAGATCTTCTCCAACAGGGCGTATGGCAGACGCGCCCAGTCGGCAGTCATCGCGTCGTCACTGGTGACCGCCCGCACGATGATCGGCCAACCGTAGGTTCGCTCGTCACCCATCACCCCGACACTGCGAATGTCGGCGAGTACGGCGAAGGCCTGCCAGATCTCGCGTTCGAGACCGGCGGCTCGTACCTCTGTCCGCACGATCTCGTCGGCGTGCTGGAGTGTGGCGACCTTCTCGGGAGTCACCTCCCCGATGATCCGCACCCCGAGCCCCGGACCAGGGAACGGCTGGCGCCAGACGATGTCGTCCGACAGACCGAGTTCGACGCCCACTTTGCGTACCTCGTCCTTGAACAGAGCCCGCAGCGGCTCGCACAACTCGAGTGTCATGTCGTCCGGAAGTCCACCGACGTTGTGGTGACTCTTGATCACGGCTGCCGTGCCGTCATGACCGCCGCTCTCGACAATGTCGGGATACAACGTCCCCTGGACCAGGAACTTCGCGTCGGTGATTCCTCCGGTGTGCTCCTCGAAGATGCGCACGAACAACTCACCGATCGCCTTGCGCTTGGCCTCTGGTTCGGTGATGCCGCGCAACGCGTCGAAGAACCGCTCGCCGGCGTCGACATGGATCAATTCGATGCCCATGCTTCGGCGGAACGTCTCGACCACCTGTTCGCTCTCGCCGCGACGCATGAGTCCCGTGTCGACGTAAACACACGTGAGTTGCGCACCGATCGCGCGGTGCACGAGTGCGGCTGCAACCGACGAGTCGACACCACCCGACAACCCGCAGATGACCCGGTCAGTGCCGACCTGTCGACGAACCGCGGCGATCTGGTCGTCGACGACCGAGGCCATGGTCCAGTCACCCGAGCACCCCGCCACTTCGTGCAGGAAGCGTTCGAGGAGTCGCTGGCCATTGACCGAATGCACCACCTCGGGGTGGTGTTGCACGCCGAAGATGCGCCGTGCAGGGTCTTCGATGATCGCATTCGGCGCATCAGGCGTGGAGGCCGTCGTGACGAAGCCGGCTGGCGGCTCACTGACGAAGTCGAAATGGCTCATCCAGACGCTGACGGTCGACCCAGGCTCGTCGACCGCGATCGACGACGACGACGTGGTGCGTGTCAATTCGGCTCGGCCGTATTCTCCGCGACCGCCGCGTGCGACAGTGCCGCCGAGCTGCTGTGCCACGAGTTGGCAGCCGTAACAGATGCCGAGAATCGGCACCCCGAGGTCGTAGATCGCCGGATCGAGTGACGGCGACCCGTCGACATGCACGCTCTTCGGGCCACCCGACAAGATGATCGCTTTCGGCGACTTCGCACGGACCTCTGCAGCAGTGATGCGGTGCGGCACGATCTCGGAGTAGACCTGTGCCTCGCGGACACGGCGGGCGATCAACTGCGCGTACTGGGCCCCGAAATCGACCACGAGCACCGTTTCGTGTGCGGTTGTGCCGGGTGTGATCGCCATGACTTGTTCCACCCTAGTTGTCGGTGTGACGATGGTGTCATGCCGTGGTTCAGATCCGTCGTGTGCGGTCTCGCGATCTTTTGTTCGCCGTTCGCACTCTCGACGATCGCCCGCGCGACGCCGCCAGTTTCTGACCCTCCGGTGACAGACACGACCGTGGTGTGGGACCTCGAACGTGACCCCAGCGAGTGCATCGGCTTTCTTCCGAAGCCCGGATGCGGCAAAGAACCCGAGCAATCGGGAGACCGCGGCGGAGCAATGCAATGGACGGTGTTCGGCTTGATCATGGGCGGTGTCGGGACCGTGGGTGCAGTACTGACTCGCAACGTGATCAAGCGCGACCGCGAGATGGCACGGCGCCTCTCCGGTGAGTGAAACGGGTTCGTCGCGAACCCGGTCGGGTCAGTTTTCGCGCACCGACACGAAGTACGCCTCGACGGCAGAGAGCATCTCCGAATAGGCGTGCTCGGTGCGCTCTGCACGCGAGGTCTCCCACCATGCGATGCGCATCGCCAGCACCGACAGGAACGCCAGCATTGCCGCGGCCGTGAGTGCGACGTGGCCCAGCTCGAAGACCCCGGCGAACGACTCACCCGGATTCGTCTGCCAGAACCAGAGGAAGTTCGCACTCGGCTGCTGGTTCTGGATGAACTGTGCGAACGGCCCGATCACCTGCGACAGAGCGAGCCAGGTCAACAGAATCGGCAGGAACAGTGCGCCGGCGCGCACCACCAACAACAGACGCGGCATCTCGAGTCGGTACGGAAGGATCTGCTCGAGGTTCACCCGCGACCAGGTGCGCACGTTGCGCGCGTTGCGGAGGTCGTCGACGAAGACAGCAGCCGCACCAGCCAAGGTTCTCGTCTGGCGAGAGACCTTGATCCACCGGTCGACGGCAACCACCGCTGTGTCATGGGACGTTCCGTGTGAAATCAAGTCGGTCATCATCACTTCTTTCTTCGTCGTTATCCGGTGCAGTCTTCGACCAGTGGCGGTCCACTGAACAACAGGTACGTGACCATGAGAAACGAACCTGCTCCACCGACAGTGGTGTTCTGTCCGTCGACACGCACGCTCCTGGCGCCACCGGTGCGCATCTCGACTCCCTGCAACAGCTCGGTCGACCGTCGCAGGCGCGGCAACAACGCCTTGGCACGCCGATCTCCGTCACCCGGGCTCTCGGAATTCCCGAAGCCACCCATCACCAGCACGAAGCCCGGCTTCGCGACCTCGGCATTCCAGCCACGCTCGGCAATTTCAGCCGCGACGGCCTCCTCGATCTGCGCGCCGCCGCTCTCGGGGGACAAGTTCCCCGGAACCCTGACCGCGAACTCACGGCAGCTCAACTGGAACGTCCTCGGCGCGGTCGTGGGAACCGCACCTCCGGCGGGGCTCGCGGCCGTCACGATCGCAGACCCGAGTCCGACGATCGTGAGAGCCAAGAACAGGTCGGCATAGATCCAGCCGACTCCGTCTTCTCCGCCGTTCTTGCGGCGACGCCAGTTAGCCATTCAGTTGCTGTGCACGGCGACGGCGCACGGTGGTCGGGATCACCAGACCGAGAATAGTCGCCAGCACCAGCGGAACGATGATGAGCCAGCGGTTGATTCCGCTCGCTGTGTCGTAGTCGCCCACGTAGAGCCCGACTCCGATCACGGCATCTTTGCCGTCGGCACTCGAGCCTTCGAGTACGAGACGGTGTGCACCTGGCTCGAGCGATGCCGGAACAGGGAACGATCCAGACAGCGCACCCGAAGACGTCGTGATGAGATCACCGAGTCGCGTGGGTGACGAGAACAACCAGATGTCGACCGTCGAGTCGGCCTCGAACCCGTCACCCTCCACGACGACACGGTCGCCTTGGTCAAGCTGCAAATTGCCGTCGGAGTCGAGAGCGATGCGAGACCCGTCAGTGCTCTCGCCGTAGACGGTTGCCGAGAGCGAACCAGCCGTGATGACGAGACCGTTGTCTTGGCGAGTCAACTGGGTCTCCACCGGTTGACCATCAAGAGTTGCGCCAGCCTCACCAGGCGAGGCCTCCGGCGCATCCGGTGCCGGGACAGTCGTCGTCGTGGTGGGCGCGACCGTCGTCGTCGTCGTAGACGAAGGTGCCACCGTTGCAGGCGTTCCTTGGGCCAGTGGCGCCGACCGTGCGGGGGCAGCAATGGCAGTGCGGCCAAATCCGGAATCGTTTGCGGCGGCGACAGTCGACACCGAGGCAACAGTCGTCGACGTCTGTTCAGCTGCCGTGGTCGTGGCGGCGGCAACAGTTGTAGTCGGGGCGACAGTCGTGGTCGAAGCTGGAACCGTTGTCGTCGTTGTGGTTGTCGTCGTCGTGGTCGGAACAACGAGCGTGTTGCCCGACTCTGTCCACTCCCGACCCGCACTGTTCACGGTCACAACCTCATCGGTCACGTTCGTGGAGCCGTTCCACCTGGTTGCCGTGATCCACTTACCCGAACCATCCCACGTGTTCGAGGTCACCGTCGACCACTGTTGCGAACGACGACCGTTGTTCCACGAATCATCCAGGTAGATCGACCGGACATTGTTGGTGAACGTGTTTCCGTCCACGAATCGATTGTTGGCTCCGACATTGGTCCACGTCACATCGGTCCAATTGAAGAATCTCACGCCGATTTGGTTACCCGAGAACGTCGAGTTCTGGACCGTCGTCCGGTTCAAGCCCCTGATGTATGCCCCGTGATTGTTGTTCGTGAACGTGCTGCCTGTGACCTTGGTGAAACGTTCCTGGTAGATCCCGTAGGTGTTGTTTGCGAACACACTGTTCACGACATAAGTGCGATTCGTGTAGTCAGATTCTGTGTTGCTGGTCGTCGAGGGCGTGGTCCCATGGTCGCCGAAAATCCCGATGTTGAGGTTCTCGAAGCGACAATTGGTGTACGTAGCAACCCCTCCTCCCCAGTTGGTCACCGCATAACTGTTTGCGATGCCGTCTTTGAAGGTCACTCCGGTCGCAGAGACAACTCCTTGCTCGTTCTGGATGAACCCACCTACAGGGTCACAACAGCCGTTCCGAAGTGCAGGCGGGTCGCTGAACGTCAGATCAGACAGTGTCAGCGTGGTTCCTGCATTCGCAGACGGAATCCTGAAGACTTGGTAGAGGTCCGCCGCGTTCACCGTGAGCGCCGATGCCCCGGGTCCTTGGACCGTCAGATTGCCCGTGACGTTCGGAAGATTCGATGTCAGCGTGATCGTGCCGGTCAGTCCGTTCGCGAAGTCGATCGTGTCGGCACCGGCGGCCGAATTGGCCTGCGTGATCGCCCAACGGAGAGTGCCGGTCGAACCGTCATCGGCCAGGCTCGTGACCGTGAACGTCGCAGCATGAGCGACCGGGACGAACGGAATCGTCGACTGGACCGAGGCAACCGCGACTGCGAGCACTCCGAAGATTCCCGCTATGCGCCCGACGTTCGCACTTGTGTGACTGCGCTTCATGATTCACTCCGTACTTCAACCGGCGACAATCGTTGATTGCTCGCCTGTGACGACTCGAGCATACACTGACTTTTCCGGGGCCAGGAACAGTCGAATCGTCTAGGGTGGCTCAATGGCTCGCGCCGGCGAAAAGAAGGCAAAGACGAAACGTCGGTCGCCGATCACCCGTGAAGAGGGTGAACGTCGTCTCAAGGAAGCGACCCGGATCTTGGTCACACAACGGCCGTTCACCGATGTCGGGGTCCGCGAGATCGCGGCCGAGGCAGACGTCAACCACGGTTTCGTCCACACGTGGTTCGGCTCGAAGAACGACTTGCTGCTCGCCGTTCTGCAGGACGTGCTGGTGGAGTTGGCCGCCCGTACAGAAGCGGCTCCCCCCGAGAGTTTGGCTCTTCAACCCTTCGACGAGGACGTCCAGTTCGCCCTGCGACTGGCGATGTTTCTCGGCCTCGAAGGAGTCGACTTCGGCAATCTGTTCGACGACCCCATCGTCATCTCGGCCGTGGCCCGACGCATGGAAGAGGTGAACGGGCTCGACCCCGATGCTGCATGGATCGCCGCCCAACAAGCTGGTGCCATCGCAATGTCGGCTGTGCTGTTCGGGCCGTTCATCGGGATCAAGAACAATGCCGACATGAACGCCTTGCTCGTGCAATGGCGTCACATGGTCAGGTTGTTGGCCGAACACCCCCAGGCATAGCCTGACTGAGCCGGAGCAAACCGGCACGAAGAGGTGGCAACACCCCTTGCAGGGTTGGGTGCAATTCCCGACCGGCGGTGACAGCCCGCGAACCCTGGCGCTTCGGCGGCAGGGCCGACTCGGTGGAATTCCGGGGCCGACGGTGACAGTCCGGATGGAAGCAAGGACACAACATGACCGACCACGAGGCGCTGATGCGCCGTGCCATTGACATGGCCGAGACTGCGCGCCTCCGCGCGCGTCCGAACCCGTGGGTCGGCGCTGTGTTGGTGTGTGCTGACGGGTCCACATTCACAGGTGCCACCCATGAGCCTGGTGGTGCACACGCAGAGATCGAATGTCTCCGCGCTGCTGAGGCCGCCGGTGCACCCACCCGAGGCGCGCACTTGGTCGTGACCCTCGAACCGTGCAGCCACACCGGTCGTACCGGCCCGTGCACCGACGCGATCATTTCGTCGGGCATCACCTCGGTGACCGTCGCGATCGCCGATCCCGACGTACGAGTGTCCGGTCGTGGCCTCGACCGGTTGCGCGATGCGGGCATCGTTGTCACCACCGGCGTGCTGGCCGACGATGTCGCACGTCAACTCGCCCCGTATCTGCACCATCGTCGAACGGGCAGGCCCTATGTGATCGCAAAGATGGCGTGCACACTCGATTGGCGCACCACCGCGCCGAACGGCGAGCGCTGGATCACGGGCGAGGCGGCCCGGCACGAGGTACACCGCCTCCGCGCCGAGAGCGACGCGATCGTGGTGGGAGCAGGCACGGTGCGCGCCGACGACCCCGAACTGACCACTCGTCACGTCGAGGGGCCCTCGCCACGGCGTGTGGTGCTCACGAACTCTCCCCTGCCCAGCGACGCCAAGGTTCACCCGTGTCTCGAGTGGTCCGGAACGATCGACGACCTTCTCGACCGACTGGGAGGCGAAGGTGTCGTGCAGGTGCTGGTCGAAGGCGGCGCAGAGACTGTCACCGCATTTCATCGCGCCGGTCTCGTCGACCGATGGGTGCTGCACGTCGCACCGGTGGTGAACGGTGACGCCGCGGCACCGGGGCTCTTCGCCGACGACGGTGAACATCGACTCGAGAACCATGAGCTCGTGTCGCACCGACAACTGGGCGACGACCTGGAACTGGTCTTCGATGCGATGACCGAGACCACCACGACAAGAAATTTCACGAGAGAGAAAGCAGGAACATGATGACGAACGAGGGGTTCGCACCGATCGAAGAGATCATCGCCGCAATTGGACGCGGCGAGATGGTGGTCATGGTCGATGATGAAGACCGCGAGAACGAGGGCGACCTGATCATGGCCGCCGAATTCGCCACGCCGGAGAAGCTCGCCTTCATCATCAGACACACCAGCGGCGTCGTGTGCGCGCCGCTCACCGACGAACGCTGCGACGACCTGCGCCTTCCGTTGATGGTCGAGCAGAACACAGAGAGCCAACGCACCGCGTTCACCGACACCGTCGACCTCATCGCGGGTACCTCGACGGGCATCAGTGCGTCGGACCGCGCCGCCACCTTGCGCGCACTCGCCGACCCGTCGGCGACGTACAAGGACTTCGCACGTCCGGGTCACATCTTCCCGTTGCGCGCTCGTCCCGGAGGCGTGCTGAAGCGTGCCGGCCACACCGAGGCTGCAGTCGACTTGGCGAGACTCGCGGGTTGCCAGCCCGCCGGTGTGATCTGTGAGATCCAGAACGACGACGGGACGATGATGCGCCTGCCCGAGTTGCGTGTCTTCTGCCGCGAGAACGGCCTGTTGCTGTCGTCGGTCGCGGCTCTCATCGAGTACCGCAGACACAACGAACGCCTCGTGGAGCGCATGGGAGAAGCCTCTGTGCCGACCGAATTCGGCTCGTTCACCTGCGTCGCATACCGGAGCACCATCGACGGGGTGGAACACCTGGCGTTCGTCAAGGGCGACATCGACGACTCTCCGACCCTCGTTCGTGTTCACAGCGAATGTCTCACCGGCGACGTGTTCGGCTCCCGCAGGTGCGACTGCGGACCCCAGCTGGCGTCTGCGATGGAGATCATCGAGAGCGAAGGACGCGGAGCCATCGTGTACCTGCGTGGACACGAAGGACGCGGAATCGGGATCGGCCACAAGATCCGGGCCTATTCGCTGCAAGACAAAGGACTCGACACAGTCGACGCCAACACCGAACTCGGTCTCCCCGTCGACAGTCGCGAATACGGGATCGGCGCACAGATCCTCGCCGACCTCGGAGTGCGACAGATTCGCCTCATGACCAACAACCCGGCCAAGTACGGCGGGCTCGGCGGCTACGGACTGAGCGTGGTGGAACGC
The DNA here is from genome assembly GCA_964416135.1 of uncultured Bifidobacterium sp. GTDB lineage: Bacteria > Actinomycetota > Acidimicrobiia > Acidimicrobiales > Ilumatobacteraceae > UBA2093. The sequence goes on along the minus strand of CAYQCU010000001.1, from coordinate 37,712 downwards.
GTGCCTCTCAACACGGTCCCCACTCCCGAAAACGTCGCCTACCTGCGTACCAAGCGCGAGAGAATGGGGCATCTCATCGACATCGACGAAACGGAAGGTGCGTCATGACCCGAGCCGGAGGAAGCACCGGGCCCGAACTCGACGGACGCGGACTGCGCATCGGTCTCGTGGCTGCGCGCTTCAACGACCACATCGTGAACAGGTTGCATGCAGGCGCCAAACGCGGTCTCGCACGAGTGGGTGTCACCGACGTGGCGGAAGAGTGGGTGCCTGGCGCATTCGAGTTGCCACTCGTGGCGAAAGTGATGGCCGAGTCGGGTCGAGTCGATGCTGTCGTCTGCCTCGGCACGGTGATCAGAGGTGACACGCCCCACTTCGACTACGTCTGCGCCGAAGCGGCGCGTGGAATTCAACAGGCACAACTTGACACCGGCATTCCGGTGATGTTCGGTGTTCTCACCGTCGAAACAGAGCAGCAAGCCCTCGACCGCGCCAGCGACGGCCCCGACAACAAGGGTGACGAAGCCGCGATCGGAGCGGTCGAGATGGCCCTCATCGTCAGGCGTCAGCGACACTGACACATGCCACGCCGGTCGGCGACCCCACACATTCGCCTCCGAAGGGAGGCTGCTGTGCTCGCTGTGCCGGTGTCATTCCTCGCGGCTCTCGCCGCTCTCGTCGTGGGTTCCGCCACGACTCTCGCATCACCGGTGAAGGTGGCCGAACGTCTGGTCTTTCGCACCTCACTCACTGCGTTCGTGTCTGTCGCCGACTCCGTCGAGCGTGACGAGCGACTCGATTGGTCGAGCGACGGGTGTTCAGCACCCGTGGTGGGCAGTTCCGGTCGCTCGTTCGATTTCACCAGCGCCTGTCGGCGCCACGACTTCGCCTACCGCAACATCGCACGTCTCGACGACGGCAGACACTGGACGTCGCGCATGCGGGCCAGGGTCGACTCGGTCTTCTTGCGCGACATGCGCACCGACTGTGCGAGCAGGCCGCGGATGACACGGGCGTCGTGCAGGAACTGGGCCTCGCTCTTCTATTCGGTGGTCCGAGCCCGAGGCGGTCCGTGAACTCTCCGACGTCCCCGCGACAGACCCCACGAGCGCACGCCGTCAGTGCAACGTGAGGAGGTCGAGAAACGACACGATCACCCGAGCGGTGGCCCCCCACACCGTCTCGTCGTCGAGATGAAAGAAATGAACGTCCCGCTCCCCGCCGGCTGTCTGCCACGACTCGCTCACGTAGGTGTCGGCGCGCGCGAAATCTGAGATCGGCACGGTGAACACCCGCGCCACCTCACCTGGGTCGACGACGAGGTCGCTGCAGGGTTCGACGCGGGCGACGACAGGTGTGATGTGACTGTCACTGACCACCGTCGTGAGCGACGGAAGCACACCGAGCGCACGCACGGCGTCGGGCGGCAGCGAGATCTCTTCGTGTGCCTCACGCACGGCAGTGTCGTGAGGCGCTTCACCCTCTTCCATGCGTCCACCGGGGAACGACACTTCTCCTGCATGGTTGCGGAGATGATCAGCACGACGCGTGAGGAGCAGTGACGGCTTCGCACCGTCCATCGTCACTCCGACGAGAACAGCCGATGCACGCCACGAACCAGACACCACGACATGTCGGTGATCGTCGACTCCCGGCAACAATGCGACGAGGCGACGTTCGATTTCGACGATGTCGTCGAGCACCGAGACATCGCGTCCCGCCCACGGTGCGGCGGGACCGGCACTCCACCGCTCGGGCCGTGGTATTCGCTGTGCGCCGCCGGGGCGTCGCGTCAACTGGTGGTCGGGGTCCAGCCCTGTTCCTTCAACTGTGCGAGCACTTCGGCGAGGCCGGCGGTCTTCAAGTTGGCGAGCACGCGGCCTGGCATTTCTTCGCCCTTTTCCCATGTCTCCCATGCGGCGATCAACTTGCTGAGGTCTGGGGCGGGTCGTTCGAAAGCCATGAACGAAAGCGTACGGGGCCAGAAATGATTAGTGGCCCGGACCATTCGGTCCGGGCCACTAACGGGAGGCGCTGGAATCAACCCCGGCCGGGCCGGAGTTATTCCCGGGTCGAAACCCTTACATCATCCCCATTCCGCCGGGCATTCCGCCGCCGGCCGGGGCCGCGTTCTTCTCGGGCTTGTCGGCCACGAGGCATTCGGTCGTGAGCACCAGGGCTGCGATCGACGCCGCGTTCTGGATGGCCGCACGGGTCACCTTGGCGGGGTCGATGATGCCGTTGGCGACCAGGTCGACGTACTCGCCGGTGGCCGCGTTGAGGCCCATCGAGCCCTTCTCCGACTCGACGCGCTGGACCACGACAGACCCCTCGAGGCCTGCATTGTCGGCGATGTGCTTGGCCGGGGCCACGAGCGCGTCGTAGACGGTGCGTGCACCGGTGGCCTCGTCGCCAGTGAGCGACTCGACGACCTTGAGCACGGCCGGACGGCTGCGGAGCAGGGCGGTGCCACCTCCGGCGACCACACCTTCTTCGATTGCCGCACGAGTGGCCGAGACGGCGTCCTCGATGCGGTGCTTCTTCTCCTTGAGCTCGACCTCGGTGGCTGCGCCGACCTTGATGACCGCGACACCGCCGGCCAGTTTGGCGAGACGCTCCTGGAGCTTCTCACGGTCCCAGTCGGAATCGGTGTTGTCGATCTCGGTCTTGATCTGGCCCACGCGGGCGGCAACCTCGGTCTTGTCACCGGCACCGTCGACGATCGTCGTGGCGTCCTTGGTGATGATCACGCGCTTGGCACGTCCGAGCAGGTCGAGCGTGACGTTCTCGAGCTTGAGCCCGACTTCTTCGCTGATGACCTGGCCGCCGGTGAGGATTGCCATGTCTTGCAACATCGCCTTGCGACGGTCGCCGAAGCCGGGAGCCTTCACGGCGGTCGAGTTGAACGTGCCGCGGATCTTGTTCACCACGAGAGTCGCGAGAGCCTCGCCCTCGACGTCTTCGGCGATGATCAAGAGCGGACGACCGGTCTTCATGACCGACTCGAGAGCCGGCAGCATCGACTGCACCGACGAGATCTTGGCCGAGTGGAACAAGATGTACGGCTCGTCGAGCACGGCTTCCTGACGCTCGGCGTCGGTCACGAAGTACGGCGAGAGGTAACCCTTGTCGAACTGCATGCCTTCGGTGAACTCGAGTTCGATGCCGAAGGTGTTGCTCTCCTCGACCGTCACCACGCCGTCCTTGCCGACCTTGTCGATCGCGTCGGCGATGACCTTGCCGATGCTCGGGTCGGCGGCCGAGATGGTCGCGACGCTGGCGATGTCACCCTTGTCGTCGACTTCCTTGGCGAGACCCTTGATCGACTCGACCGCGGCCGCGACGGCCTTTTCGATGCCACGCTTCAGGCCCATCGGGTTCGCACCGGCTGCGACGTTGCGCATGCCCTGCTGAACCATGGCCTGTGCGAGCACCGTTGCGGTGGTGGTTCCGTCACCGGCGACGTCGTTGGTCTTGGTCGCCACTTCCTTCACGAGCTGAGCGCCCATGTTCTCGAACGGGTCGTCGATCTCGACTTCCTTGGCGATCGAGACACCGTCGTTGGTGATGGTCGGTGCGCCGAATTTCTTGTCGAGTACGACATTGCGACCCTTCGGGCCGAGCGTGACCTTGACCGCGTCAGCCAACTTGTTGACACCGGCCTCGAGTGCACGACGGGCTTCGTCGTGGAACTTCAGTTGCTTGGGCATCGTTCGATCACTTCTCCACGATCGCGAGCACGTCGCGGCTGGTCAGGATCAGCAGGTCTTCCCCGCCGTGCTGGACCTCGGTGCCGCCGTACTTGCTGTAGAGGACGATGTCGCCCACCTTCACGTCGAGGGGAAAGTGCTCACCCTCGTCGTCGCTCCAGCGGCCCGGTCCGACTGCGAGAACCTCGCCCTGCTGGGGCTTTTCCTTCGCGGTGTCGGGAATGACGAGGCCAGAGGCCGTGGTCTGCTCGGCCTCGCTGGGCCTCACAACGATGCGGTCGTCGAGTGGCTTCAACTTCATGGTGTTCCTTTCGGAGTGTTCCTGGTGTGTCGTGCCCGCGCCGTGGACCGGCCGGGGGGTTGGCACTCTCGGAGTGCGAGCGCTAAGGATAGAGACGCACCCGGCCCGTTAGCAACCGAACCGCCAGAGTGCTAACGAGAGTCGGACCTGATTCCGAGCAGGCGGGCTGTTTCGGCCAAGGGAAGCCCCACCACGTTCGACCAGGATCCCCGGACGGCTGCGACGAGTGTCGCCCCCAGGCCTTGGACTGCGTAGCCGCCGGCCTTGCCCCGCGGCTCCCCCGTCGACACGTACCACTCGACGACGTGGTCGTTCAACGGCTGGAACGTGACCAACGACGTCACCACCTCGACGTTCGGGACCTGGTCGCCTGGCGCGACCACCGCCACAGCGGTGTGGACACGATGGGTCCGGCCGCTCAGCCGACGCAACATCTGTGCGGCCTCGGCGTCGTCGACCGGCTGACCGAAACTGATCCCGTCGAGGTCGACCGTGGTGTCTGCAGCCAGCACCGTGTCGGTACCGCCCGTGCGCTCGGCGACGGCGACTGCTTTTGCAATGGCGAGTCGACGGACCATGTCGACAGGAGACTCGCCCTCGAGCGGTGACTCGTCGATGTCAGCCGGAACGACTTCTGGTGCGATGCCGAGTTGCGTCAACAGTTCCACGCGGCGCGGGGACCGAGACGCCAGGACAATCGCCGTCACGCGTCAGCCTCCGCTGAGTGCGACGACGTCGTGATCGTCGGGCACGACGAGATCGTCTCGTGAGTCGAGATACCCCTCCGGCAGCACGACCTTGATCGGTCCGTTGGTGTGTCCGCGGCGCAGGCGCTGTCCACCGTCGACCACCTGCATCGACGGATCGATCTCGGCGCACAACTGTTGCAGTTCCGCGAGTGACGAGACCATCGAGAACCGCCGGCGTGCATCGGTGCCGACCGGATATCCGGTGAGATACCAACCGGCGTGCTTGCGGAAGTTCCTGACGCCGTGGTCTTCGCCCATCAAGCCACACAGTGACTCGGCGTGCTCGATCATCACCGAACACACGGTGCCCATGGTGCGCGGGGCGGGCACGTGATCACCGGTGAACGCCGCCACGAGATCTTCGAACAACCACGGCCGGCCGAGACATCCACGACCGACGACGACGCCGTCACAGCCGGTCTCGCGCATCATGCGCAACGCATCGGATGCTTCCCAGATGTCACCGTTGCCGAGCACCGGGATCGTGCGCACCTCTCGTTTCAGCTCGGTGATCGCCTCCCACCGTGCCTCACCTGCATAGTGCTGTTCGGCGGTGCGGGCATGCAGCGCGACCGCAGCAATGCCTTCTTGTTCGGCCGCGAGACCTGTCTCGATGAACGTCACCAGATCGTCGTCGATCCCGATCCGGAACTTTGCGGTCACGGGAATGCCGTACGGTGCAGCCGCCTCGACGGCGGCCGCCATGATCGCACGCATCAGGTTGCGCTTCACCGGCACCGCGGCCCCGCCGCCCTTCCGGGTGACCTTCACCGCCGGGCAACCGAAGTTCATGTCGACATGGTCGACCAGGCCCTTGCTGCACAACTCGGTCACCGCTCGACCGACGAAGACCGGGTCACTGCCGTAGATCTGGAGGCTGCGGAAGTCTTCGTCGGGTGCGAAGCCCACCATCTTCTTGGTGCGTTCGTTGCCGTGCACGAGAGCCGCGGCCATGACCATCTCGCTCACGTAGACGAGTCCGGGGCCGAAACGACGGCACAGCGAGCGGAACGGAGCATTGGTGACACCTGCCATCGGTGCCAACACGACCGGGACCGGGAACTCTCGCCCGCCCAACGTCAGTGGCGGCCTCGTCACGTCGCGCTCCGGTCGCTGCGGGGCACTGCATTCAGCTTCAGGTTCGGGTATGCACCGCAGTCGAGCGGCGTGGGTCCGTCGATGCGCAATCGATGCCACGCCGCCGATGCAATCATGGCCGCATTGTCGGTGCACATCGCACGGCTCGGCAAGGCCACACGGAACCCGGCGGCTGCTCCGCGCTCGGTCATGGTCGCACGCAGCGACGAATTGGCGGCCACGCCGCCGCCGAGCACGATGCCTTTCGCCCCGACCTTCTCTGCCGCTGCGACGGTCTTGACGCACAACACGTCGACGACCGCCGCCTGGAACGAGGCTGCGATGTCGGCGTCGGAGAGTCCCGGGTTGCGCCGCACGTGGTTGATGACCGCGGTCTTCAGACCGCTGAACGAGACGTCGAGACCGTCATGGAGCATCGCGCGCGGGAATGCGACCGCGGCCGGGTCGCCTTCGGTCGCGAGCCTGTCGACGGCCGGACCACCCGGGTATTCGAGACCGAGGAACCTCGCGACCTTGTCGTAGGCCTCGCCGGCCGCATCGTCGAGCGTGCGACCGAGCACGGTGTAGTCACCGTGGCCGCGCATCTCGATGATCATCGTGTGGCCACCCGACACCAACAACACCACGAGCGGAAACTCGAGACTCGGGTCGTCGAGCAGGCCTGCATAGAGATGCGCCTCGAGGTGGTTGACTCCGATGAACGGCACGTTCCATGCGAGTGCGAGTGACTTCGCGGCCGACACCCCGACGAGCAGCGCACCGATGAGCCCGGGGCCGGCGGTTGCGGCGACCGCATCGATGCGTGTCGTCTCGACACCAGCGTCGCGCACGGCGGCAGACACGACCGGAATGATCGACTCGAGGTGAGCACGGCTCGCGATCTCGGGCACCACGCCGCCGAACCGCGCGTGGATGTCAATCTGGCTGGAGACCACCGACGAGAGCACGTCATTGCCGCCCAACACCACGGCGGCCGCCGTCTCGTCACAACTCGTCTCGATGGCGAGCACCACGGTCGATTCGTCGACGTTCACGACCGTGACTCCTCGATCTCTCTGATGCGAGAGGCGAACTCGTCGGAGTCGACGTCGTTGCACCACATCACGATCGCATCATCGGTGTTCTCGTAGTACTTCTTTCGCACTCCGACCGGCGCGAACCCGAATCGTCGGTAGAGGTGCTGTGCCGCGATGTTCGTGTGCCGCACCTCGAGCGTCATCGCCGAGCAACCGCGTTCACGTGCGATCAGCGAGACATCGAGCATCAATTCGGTCGCCACGCCACGACCCTGCCACGCCGGGTCGACCGCGATGTTGGTGATGTGGGCGTCTGCCCCCACGAACATCATTCCCGCGTACCCCACGAGGACGTCGCCCACGTAGGCCACCAGGTACCGGCGCGTGTCGTTTCGCACGTGGCCGAGTTCGGAGACGAACGTGCGGTGCGTCCACGGACGCGGGTACACCGCCTCTTCGATCTCGAGAACCCGACGCAGATGTCGGCGGCGCATGGGCTCGACGGTGAGCAGCTCGTTCTTGTTCTTGCGTTCGCGTGTCGAGCTCATCGAGCACCCTCGCGTGTCTGCCAATTGATCTCGGCGTCCGGTGCCCGCAGGTAGATCGGCTCTATGCCGGCACCCGTCGCGGAGTCGTCGAAGGTCGACTGCGCGAGACCGAGGCGCACGACGTTGTCGACCGACGGCATCGCATGCTCGGTACCGAGCACGGTCATCCACTCCTCGGCGAAGTGTTCGGCGTACCGATGGAACCCCGACCCCACGCACGTCACGTCTTCGGCACGGTCGGCGAGCAGTACCGCGAGATCGTCGGGTGTTCCGACACGCGGTTCGCCGAGGCGCGCGGGACCTGTTCCCTGGCCCGCGCGATAGAGCGCCCAATAGACCTCACCGCGCCGTGCATCGAGTGCCACCGCGATCGTGTCGTGACTGGCGGCGGCATTCATCGCCACCGCGTCGAGACTGCAGACACCGACGACCGGGACGTCGAGTGCGAAGGCGAGCGCCTCGGCCGCGGCGATACCGACGCGCATCCCGGTGAACAACCCTGGTCCGGCGTCGACGGCGACGCCCGAGAGGTCCTTCATCGACAAACCAGCCTGGTCGAGCACGAAACCGATCATCGGTGCGAGTGACTCTGCGTGACGGCGATCGCTCGACAGCGAGGCAGATGCGACCACGCCGCGCGAATCGCCGACAGCGACGCCGACGCGCTCGACTGCGGTCTCGATACCGAGGATCATCGTGCTTCAGTCCATGTCACGAGTGCGGTCTTCAAGCGCTCCCAGCGCTGGTCCCACGAGTGCCCCTCCACCGAGACCGTCACCAGACGTTCGTCGTCTTCGTCGTCGACAGGCTCGAGCGCGACGACGAGATGATCGCCGAGCATGTCGGCTGCGACGTCGCCCCACTCGACGAGCACCACGGCGCCCATGTCGGCCGACTCACGCAACCCGAGATCGGCGACTTCGGCCGTGCTGCCGAGACGGTGCAGGTCGGCATGATGCAACGGGATGCGTCCCGATTCATGGACGTGAACCAAGTTGAAGGTGGGCGAGGCGACGTGGTCGTCGGCTGCGATCCCCAAACCGTCTGCGAACCCACGAGCGAACGCCGTTTTCCCGGCGCCCATCTCTCCCGACAGAACGATCACATCTCCGGGCCGCGCGAGACGCGCGATGGCCGACGCCATGGCACACGTGTCGCCGACCGAATGCGACCGACAGTCGATCACACCCACCTCCGGTGCACGCGAGCAGAGATCCCGCACGTGATTTCGTACCCGATGGTGCCGGTCGCTGTCGCCCACTGGTCGGCACCGACGAATTCACCAGCCTGTTCCCCGATCAGCACCACCTCGTCACCGGGAGCAACCGATGCATCGTCACCGCAGTCGAGCATGAGTTGGTCCATGGTCACGGTGCCGGCATACGCGCGGTGCTTTCCGTTCACGAGCGCCGTCACTCCTGTCGACCACAACGACCGGGGAACTCCGTCGGCGTACCCGAGCGGCACTGTGGCGATCAACGTGCGCGACGCGACGGGCTTGCGGAGCCCGTACGACACGGCCTCGCCTGCCTCGATCCACCGCACAGCAGAGACTCTGGCCTTCAGTTGCATGACCGGCCGCAGTCCGTCGAGAAGTTCTGCGACGCCGGCCCCCGGCGACAGTCCGTACATGGCGATTCCGAGACGCACCATGTCGAACCGGGCATCGGGGTGAGCAAGTGCGGCGGCCGAATTCGAGGCGTGAACGAGACGGGGCGACATTCCTGCCTGTCGCAGTTCGTCGACGGTGTCAGTGAAGAGGCGCAGCTGGGCGGCGTTCGCCGGGTGCGACGGGTCGTCGGCGACGGCGAAGTGCGTGTAGACACCTTCCAACTCGAGTGCCTCGTGTGAGTCGACGAAGCGCGCGAGGTGCAGTGCTTCCTTCGGCGACACACCGACCCGGTGCATTCCGGTGTCGATCTTCACGTGCACCGGCACGGGACGCCCCTGTTGCGCAGCCGCCGCTCCCATGGCGGCTGCCCCCATGGTGGTGGTGACGGTGGGAGTGAGTTGATAACCGACGATGTAGCCGGCCAACTCGGCGGGCTGTTCACTGAGCAACAAGATGGGGTGCTGCGCTCCGGCGCGACGGAGCATCACCCCCTCGTCGACGATCGCCACGCACAACCCGCTCGCACCCGAGTTGAGGGCCATCTGTGCCGTCGGCACCGCTCCGTGCCCGTAGCCGTCTGCCTTCACGACCGCCCACACCTGCGACGGAGCGACGCGATCAGAAATGAGCCGCACGTTGTGTGCCACTGCTGAGGCACTCAATTCGGCCCACGCCCAGCGAGTGGAGAAATCAACTGACACGGGTCCCTCCCACTTCGGCGTGGAACATGATGTCAGAGAGCACGTCGGGAAGTGCCGACACCACGTCGCGTGCGATCGTGCCCTCGCTCGGGCATCGTGCGGCGGCCAGTCCGTGCACGTGAGCCGCGGCTGCACCTGCAGATGCGGCACCGAGACCGCGCGCCAAGAAGGCAGCTGCGATCCCGGCCAGCACGTCACCCGAGCCTGCCGTTGCAAGTCGCTGGTCTCCTGACACCACCAACCATGTCGGACCGTCCGGTTCGCAGACGATGGTCGTCGGGCCCTTGCGCAGCACCGCACAGCCGGTGGCGTCGGCAAGTCGACGCGTCGCGGAGATGCGGTCGGGGTCGTGTGCGTCGCCCCCGAGCATCGCGAACTCTCCGTCGTGCGGGGTGAGCAGGGTCTCGGCCTCGCGAGAACGGAGTGTGTCGTGGGTGCCGGTCGGACCGATCGCACCGATGAGTCCGTCGCCGTCGACGACAGCGGGAATGTCGCACCTCGAGAGGACGTCACGCACTTCACCCGAGACGTCGTCACCGCGGCCGAGTCCGGGTCCGACCACGAGAGACGCGAAACGGTGTGCATCGGCGCCAACGTACGAACCCCACCCTGCGCCAGGGAGCACACGTCCCACGACTTCGGTCGGAGTCTGCACTGTGGATGCATCTCCGCGCCACGACAGATGCACTATGCCGGCACCGGCGCGCATCGCAGACGCCGACACCAGAGCGGCCGCTCCCGCCATGCCCGGCGACCCGGCAACGACCCGCACCGCATGGTGCCACTTGTGTGCGTCTCGGTCACGCGGTGCAAGTTGGGAAGCGACGTCGGACGAGTCGACGACGAACACGTCTGGCGCCACGTCGTCGGTGTCGACGTCGATTCCGACGTCGACGAGGTCGATCTCACCGCACAGAGCCGGTCCGTCCCCGAAGAACATCCCGGTCTTGGCGGCGGCAAACGTGACGGTGCGATCAGCGGCCATCACCCCACTCGTTGCGTCGCCGGTCAGTGCATCGAGTCCGCTCGGAATGTCGACGGCGAGCACCGGCACACCGATCACGATGGGCGGACTCCATTCACCACGGAACCCGATGCCGTAGGCGGCGTCGATCACGAGGTCGGCAATGGTCGGGTCGATGAAGACGCCGTTGCAGTCCTCTGCGGCGATCACCGCGACCTTGCTCCCCCATTCGGTGAGCCACCCAGCCGCGACACGACCGTCGTCACCGTTGTGGCCCTTCCCGGCCACCACCACGACACGCTTGCCGTAGGTACCGTTCATCATCGTGCGCGCCACGTGTGACACGGCACGCCCCGCACGTGCGATGAAGGCGTTCTGGTCAGCGACTCGAGCGAGGGCAGCGGCGTCGGCGATACGCATCTGCGACGGCGTCAGGACCGGAATCACACCTCAAGGCTAAGGCGGTGCTCAGAGAGCGGCGACGACAGCGACTGCGAGCGTGTCGGTGTGGGTCAACGAGACATCCCACCCGGTCACACCCGCCGCCTCGGCCAGTTCCGCCGCCTTCCCCGTGACCACCAGACGGGGGCGGCCGCCGGCATCGCTCGAGACCGCGACGTCGTGGAATCCGAATGCGCCGAGACCGACTCCGAGTGCCTTCATGGTCGCTTCGCGCGCGGCGAACCGTGCCGCAAGTGACGGCACTTGGTCTGACCTGCTCGAGAGTGATTCGAGTTCGGACGCAGTGAAGAGCCGCTCGCGAATTGCCGGTCGCCGGTCGAGCAGCCCGCGAAAACGGTCGATGTCGACTGCATCGATACCGATCCCCCGCACCTGTGTCACCGCTCTCAGTTCGCGCGAGAGCGCCAATGTTCGGCACTCTCGGAGACGGGGGCGATGAGCAGATCTGCGATCGAGACTTCGCCCAACCTGTCGTCACGGAACGACCCTTCGGTCTCGGTCACCCAGTCGACGAGTCGGTCGTAGCGGTTGTCGTACCCCTGGAGGACCTGACGCGCAGTGGCCGGCGGCAACGACTCGCGGAACACGACGTGTACGAGGGTGATGCCGACGGTCTCTGTCCCCTTGACTTCGGGAACCAACACCACGGTGCGGTTGTCCTTGCGCCCGCGTGCAACCAGTACTTGCTGCTCGGCGGCGACTCGACGCTTCGTGCCGACGAGCGACGAGTTCGTGTCGACACGCGACGGCAGGTCGCGGGCAAGTCCACCGCGTTCGACGATCGCGATACGCGCAGCGGTCGACGACGGGTCGCCTTCCACCCTGTAGCGGGTGAAACCGACGACCGATTCGACCGCCGCATCGAGAGAAGCCAGCACCTTGAGCGTTCCGTAACCGAGGTGGTCGCGGGCGGCGCCGGCATCCAGCACCGAACGCACGAGCGGACGGTCGAGCAGACCTTCCTCGCTGCGCGAGATACCGACGGTGACCGTCTTCGCCTGGTGTTTGATCGCGTCGATCGGTCGTGTCAGTTCGTCGATTCCACGCGTGAGGGCCGCAACCAGGTCGTCGAGCAGCACCGACGGGCTCGACACGCGACCGGTCTGGCGCTGGTGTTCCTCGAGCGGATCAGACGAGGTGACCGTGCGCAACAACGCGGTGATGCGCACCGCAGTGGACGCTTCGAGAGTTCCGTCGTAGCGACCGGTCGCGAGCCCGGCGAGGAACTCCGGTGCCACGAGCGAGATCTCGTGTTCGACTCGTGCGAGCGCATCGTCACCGTCGGCACCGTGGCCGACTGTGGTCTCGACGACCTCCCGCAGGCGACGCAGCGGGGTCGCGAGCGCGTCAATCGCGAGTGCGGCCTCGTACCCGAACAAATGACCGGCCATCGCCGAGAGAACGAATGCGAGTGCCGGATCGACGGACGGCACCGCGATCACCGCGGATGCGGCGTCGAAACGGGTCTCACCCTCGGTGGCCACGACGATCGGCGTCGCCTTGTGTGCACGGAAGATGGCGACTTCCTTGGCCACGTCGGTGGCCGTGCCGTCGGCGAGCCCGGCGGCACAGACGAAAATCATCGGCTCGCACGAGAGATCGATGTGCTTCTTGTCTTCGGTGACGTCACACGAGATCGACTTGTAACAGAGCTCGGAGAGCTTGATCCGCAGTTCGTGTGCGGCGACCGTGTTCGGCCCGCTCCCCGTGACCGCCCAATAACGACGGGGAGGGGCATGGGTCTCGGCGATGCGGGCGATCTCGGTACGACGGGCGATGACCTGCTCCATCGCACTCGGCATCGCCACCAGAGACTCGAGGATGCGGTGCACCCTCGACCGATCGGCGACGCCTGCCGCGTCGGCGATCGCACACGAGAGCACCGCACCAGCGGCAACCTGGGCATAGAAGGCCTTCGTGCTCGCGACGCTCATCTCCACGTCGCGCCCGTCTGACGTGTAGTAGACGCCGTGGGCCTTGCTCGCCAGTTCGCTGCCGCGACGGTTCACGACCGCAATCACGGCCGCACCGCGACCGGCCACCAGGTCGACCGTCCGGTTCGTGTCTGTCGTGGTGCCGCTCTGGCTGACCGCGACCACGAGCATGTCGGACATGTCGTGCTCCATCGCAAACCCCGACAATTCGGTGGCGGTCATCGCCTCGACCTGGAGTCTGCGGTCGAGCAGAGAGGCGAGCACGGGCACGACCGACGTGCCCGCGACAGCGGCGGTTCCCTGACCGATCACCCGCACCCGTGTGATCGCACCCGATGCGAGACGGGCACGAACGTCGTCGGGAAGAGTCGACGAGTCGAGATCCGGAACCAACTGTCCGTCGCGTTCGCCGATGCGACCGCGCAACGTCTTGGCGAAACTGGCCGGTGCCTCGGTGATCTCTTTCAGGAGAAAGTGCGGCGCATCGCCGCGGTCGATGTCGCGCGTGGTGACCTCGGCCAGAGTCACACTGCTGTCGTCGAGTGCGATCGACGTGCCGTCGTAGGCGGTCATCGCCATTCCGGCGAGGGTGCCGGCCGCATCGGCGTCGAGCACCATGATCTGACCCCGCGACTCTGGACGCGACGGGTCGGCCAGTGTCTCACCGTCCAGGCGCACCATCGACGGTGTCTCTTCCACGGTTCCGTACGGCTCGCTCGCAACCACGAACCGGTCTTCGGCGAGACCGACGTAGAGACCCTGTCCGCTGCCCGACAGTGCGAGCCACATCCGCCCCGGTTCGTCGGCGTTGCAGTACGCGATCGCGGTAGATCCTTCGAACTGCGACACCGCTTCCCGGAACGCATCGTCTGTCGATGACCGCGCACGACCGCGGTCGACGAGGGCGGGAATGACCTTCGCGTCAGTCGTGATCGGGTCGGCGAAACGCAGTCCGTGACGAATCTTCAGGTCGGCATGATTGTCGACGTCGCCGTTCAAGACAGCGAGCGACACGGTCGCCGATCCCCCGACCTCTTCGCCGTTGACCGGGTGTGCGTTCGGCTCGGAGATGATGCCGACACTCGCCCATCGGGTGTGACCGATCACGGTCGTACGCGCTCCCTCGGATGCCAACGCGCGACGCAACAACCCGTCAGCGGCGATCGTGGCGCGCAACGACCGTGTGTTGTCGCCGAGTTCGCCGATCTCGGCGGCCGCCTTGTACGCGAACACGAGCGTCGCGGCCGAGCGTCGCACGCTCGCATTGACGAACAGCGGGTCACCCGACCGGCGCGCGAATTCGTCGTTCATGTCGACGGGCAGTTCCGAGAAGTCGGGTGCCCAGACCATGACACCGAGGCCGGCCGAGTCGCGGCCGCGCACCTCCATGCGGTCGATGGCCGACAGTGCCTGCTGGATACTCAAGTATCCGCGCAACGCCGACACGGGAGCGTTGCGCCCGGCAAGGGCATGCACCTCGTCGGCTGTGCGAAGTCGGTCGCGTCTGATCGCCCACGACGAGTCACGCAGACGCGACAGCAGACCCGCGGCTCGGTCGATCTCAGCCTGGTTCGCCGCCATCTGGTCGAGATCACGCTCGATGTCGCCTGCCACCGCGTCGACCCGGTCGAGCCGCGCCGTGATTGCGACCGAAAGTGCGAGATTCCCGGCGAGGGCCGTGACACCGGCGTCTCCCCGCAATAGGGCATCGGCGGCGGCAAGAGCACGAGCGGCGCCCTCGACGTCACGTGGCTGCCGGACGAGGGCTCCCACCGCGACGTCCAGCAGAGAGAGAACATCGTCGTTCGACGGCACTGCACGCGTCCCGGGACGCGACACGATTCCCACGATGCCACACATCTCGGTGAATCCTACCCAGGGGCTCAGGCGACGATGATCAGCCTCAGTGCGCCCACTGAATGCGCTTCAGTGGGCTCTCTCGACCGAACCACCGCGACGTGCGACGAGGGCACTCGCGATGACATCGGCCGATGAACGCGCGACCGACTCGTCGTCGGCTTCGACCATGACTCTCACCAACGGTTCCGTTCCCGATGCACGCACGAGAATGCGACCGCCGTTCAAGGACTGTTCGACCTGCGCGATGACGTCGGCGAGTTCGGTAGACGGATCCTGGATGCGCTCGTCGCACCGGACGTTCACGAGCACCTGCGGGACGTGACGCAGTGTCGTCACCGCTTCGTCGAGTTTCGATGACGTGCGCACGAGGTGCTCGCCGAGAAGGAGTGCAGCCAACAAACCGTCGCCGGTCGTCGCATGGGCACGATGCACGATGTGTCCGCTCTGCTCTCCACCGAGCACGAAATCGTGCTCCTCGAGGGCGGACAACACGCTGCGGTCACCGACGCCGGTCACGACCACCTCGACGCCGATATCGGCGAGGGCACGATGCAGCCCGAGGTTCGACATCACCGTGACCGCCACACCTTTGTTGCGCAACAAGCCGCGTTCTGCGAGATCTGTCGCCGCCACGAGCAACACGGCGTCGCCGTCGACCACCCGACCGGTCGACGAGACTGCCATCAGGCGATCACCGTCACCGTCGAAGGCGACACCGATGTCGGCACTCTCGCGCGTCACCGCAGCACTCAGCGGGGAGAGATCGGTGGCGCCGCACCCGTCGTTGATGTTGCGTCCGTCCGGTGCATCGTTGATCGGAAACACCTCTGCTCCGGCGGCAGCGAGCACCGCCGGCGCGACGGCGGACATTGCGCCGTTCGCACAGTCGACGACGATGCGCAGTCCCTCGAGTCCGCGCGGACCGACCACACCGACACGGTGCGCGAAGTACTCCTCGACGATCTCGGTGGCATCGTGCACCGTTCCGATCGACGCGGGCGCCGGGCCGGTGCCGAGTGCGTGCCACACACGTTCGATCTCGATCTGCTCGGCGTCGGAGAGCTTCGCTCCGCCGGCCGCGAACACCTTGATGCCGTTGTCGGTCCAAGGGTTGTGCGACGCGGTGATCACGACCCCGACCCAACCTTTTCGCTCGGCGGCGAATGCGATAGCCGGTGTGGGGGCGACTCCCATGAGGTGCACCGGAACACCCTCGGCCGCACATCCCTCGACGACGGCGGCCTCGAGAACATGACCACTCTCGCGTGTGTCACGACCGACCACGACAGCGGACGGTTCGAGGACACGAGCGACGGCACGACCGAGGTCGCGTGCGAGCGCAGGAGTGAGTTCGTCGATGGCGACTCCGCGCACACCGTCGGTACCGAAATGGAGCATGAGATGGACCTCGCAGCCGGTTCGCCAGCCGCGGCCGGACGTCAGCGCTTGGTGAACTGAGGCGCCTTGCGGGCCTTCTTGAGGCCGTACTTCTTGCTCTCCTTCTTGCGCGCGTCGCGCGTCAGGAGTCCAGCCTTCTTGAGTGCCGGTCGGCTCTCGGGATCGATCTCGACCAGCGAACGAGCGATCGCCATGCGGAGCGCACCGGCCTGGCCGTTCACACCACCACCGAAGATGTTGGCGTCGACGTCGAACGCCTCTTCGCGACCTGCGACGCGCAGCGGCTCGGTGACAGTCATTCGCTGCGTCGCGGTGGTGAAGTACGCCTCGATGGGGCGACCGTTCACGGTCACCTTGCCGGAACCGGCACGCACGACGGCGCGTGCGACTGCTTCCTTGCGACGACCGGTTGTCTGGGTGAGAGGTGCATTGGCCACGGTGGCTCCTTGATGAGTTGGTGTCAGCGCTTCGCGGCGCTCAGGTCGAGGACGACGGGGTTCTGTGCGGCGTGCGGGTGCTCGGGACCGGCGTACACCTTCAACTTCTTGATCATCTGGCGACCGAGCGGGCCCTTGGGCAACATGCCGGCGACCGAACGACGGATGGCATCGGCCGGCTTGCGATCGAGGAGGTTCTGGTACGACTCGCTCTTCAGACCACCCGGGTACCCGGAGTAGGTGTAGATGGTCTTGGCATCGGCCTTGCCCGACGTCATGACGATCTTCGATGCGTTCACGATGATGACATGGTCGCCCATGTCCATGTGCGGCGCGAACACGGGCTTGTGCTTGCCGCGCAGGATGCGCGCAACCTCGGTGCACATGCGGCCGAGCACGAGGCCCTCGGCGTCGACAACGTGCCATGTGCGCTGGATCTCGCTTGCTTTGGGTGTGTAGGTGGACATCAGACTTCCTTCGCAGCGGCCCGACCGGGCCTCCGGCACCCCGAAACGGGGACTTGGCAAGGATAGAGGCGCTTTTGCCACCCCCACAACCGACCAGCCGGACGAACCCTGTGGGCACTCACGGGTGGACCCGCACCCCGTCGTACCCCACGTTCCACAGCACCAACCCGTGCGGCGGAGCCACTTGGGAACCGTGGCTGCGGTTGCCTGACACGATCACGGCCCGGGTGTCGCTCGGGGGTCTGCGACGTCGTCCGACGTCGACCAAGAACCCGACCAACGAGCGCACCATCTGGTGACAGAAGGCGTTCGCCCGGATCTCGAAGACCACAGTGCCACCGTCGTCGCCTGGGTACCAACGAGCCGCGAACACACGCCGGCGCATCGACTTCGGCTCGGCTCCGTCGGGAACGCTGACCTTGCGGCAGAACGCCGAGAAGTCCTGCTCCCCCATCAACGCGTCACAGGCGAGGTTCATGAGGGCGATGTCGAGATCGTCGTGCACGTGCCAAGCCCGGTCGACGAGGAACGGGTCGGGCTCGGGTCGTGTCAGCACGGTGTAGCGGTACTCGCGCCATGTGGCGCTGTGGCGTGCGTCGAAGCGGTCGTCAACCCACGTCGCATCGGACACCGAGATCCTTGGGGCACACAGAGCGTTCACGCTGCGCACCATGGCCGACAAGTCGGTCGAACGCGGCGCATCGAACGAGATCACCTGTCTTCGGGCGTGCACACCGGCATCGGTGCGCCCGGCCGTGCTCATCTCGGTGTCGCGGCGCAAGATCGTCGAGAGAGCAGACGCGAGGTTTCCCTCGACGGTGTCGACTCCTTCGTTGCGCGCGAAACCGTGGAACGACGCGCCGTGGTACGCCACATGCAAACGGACCCGCCCGAGGGCGGGTCCGTGAGACGTGTCTGTGTCCGGCGAAGTCACCGGCGCCCGGTCGACTAGACCAGTTCGATGCGCGCCATCGGGGCTGCGTCACCATTGCGGGTGCCGAGCTTCAAGATGCGCGTGTAACCACCGTTGCGATCGAGATACCGCGGTGCCACGTCCTTGACGAGCTTTGCGGTCATCTCGGAGTCGCCGAGGTAGCCCTGGATCTGACGAATGCGGTGCACGCTCATCGCCGAACCGTCCTGGGCCTTCTTGGCCTTGGTGATCAGTTTCTCGGCGATCGGGCGCAGAGCCTTGGCCTTGGCCTCGGTGGTCACGATGCCCTCGGCGGCGAACAGCGATGCCGCCATGTTCGCCATCAGCAGGCGCTGGTGTGCGGCACTTCCCCCGAAACGCGGGGCACGGCGTGGTGCTGCCATTGTGATCGGTCTCCTTCGATGTGTCTCAGCCGCGCAGCGCGAGGCCGCGCTCGTCGAGCTTCTGGATGATTTCGTCGAGGCTCTTCTGTCCGAAGTTGGTGATGTTCAACAGGTCGTCTGTCGACTTCAGGAGCAGTTCGCCGATGGTGTTGACCTGCGCACGCTTGAGACAGTTGCGCGGACGCTCCGACAGGTCGAGGTCTTCGATCGGGAGGTCGAGGTCGGGCACGTTGTCCTTGGCGCCCATGGGCTCGCTCAACTCGAGCGCACGCGGCTCTTCCGAGAGCGTCGCGATGAGGTCGACGAGCGAACGCAACGTCGCCGCGGCCGACGCCAGTGCCTCACGCGGGCTGATCGAACCGTCTGTCTCGATGTCGAGCACGAGGCGGTCGTAGTTGGTGCTCTGTGCCACGCGGGTCGGCTCGACGTCGAAGGTGACGCGACGAACCGGCGAGAAGATCGCATCGATCGGAATGACCCCGATCACTCGCGATTCGGCGTCACGGTCGGTCGACAGGTAGCCGCGGCCCGACTCGACGGTGACGTCGAGCGCGAGGTGTGCGCCAGCGTTCAACGTTGCAAGGTGCAGGTTGGGGTTCAGCACTTCGATGTCGGCTGTCTGGGGAAGGTCGCCGGCCTTGAGTTCCATCGGACCGCGGACGTCGATGCGGAGCACGACGGGCTCTTCGGCGCGCGACACCACGACGACGTCCTTCAGGTTCATGATGAATTCGGTGACGTCTTCTGTCATCCCCTTGATGGTGGAGAATTCGTGCTCGACATTGTCGAACTTCACCGTGGTGACGGCGGCTCCGGGAATGGACGACAGAAGCGTGCGGCGCAACGAGTTGCCGATGGTGTGACCGAAGCCCGGCTCGAGCGGTCCGACCGCGAAACGCTGACGCGTCGCGTGGTCTTCACCGAGGGCCTCGACCGAGGGGCGCTGAATGACAAGCATGGTGATCTCCTGTGGAGGTGTCGGTGGTTACTTGGAGTAGAGCTCGACGATGAGCTGCTCGCGGACGGGAACATCGATGTGCTCACGCTGCGGAAGGTCGCGCACGGTGACTTGCTTGTCGCCGCCCTCGAGCCAACCGACGAGGGGACGGTCGAGCGTGTCGATGTTGTGCTGGATCTGGATCATGTTCGCGGCCTTGGGGGCGAGTGCCACCACCTGACCGCGCTTGACGCGGTACGAGGCGATGTCGACGCGCTTGCCGTCGACGGTGACGAGACCGTGATTCACGAACTGACGCGCCTGCGGACGGGTCGATGCCCAACCGGCGCGGAACACCACGTTGTCGAGACGCTGCTCGAGGAGGCGCAGCAAGTTCTCGCCCGTCGGACCCTGGAGACGGTTCGCCTCTTCGTAGGTGCGACGGAACTGACGCTCGAGAACGCCGTAGATGTACTTGGCCTTCTGCTTCTCTTGCATCTGGGCGAGGTACTCACTGCCCGCATTGCGCCGACGAGTACGGCCGTGGGCGCCCGGGGGGAAGGGGCGACGATCGAGCGCCTTCGAGCCCTTGGCGTTTTCGTAGATGTTGGTGCTGAGACGGCGCGAGATGCGCACCTTTGGTCCGGTGTAGCGCGCCATGGTCAGCTCCTCGCCCGCTTGGGACGACGGCAGCCGTTGTGCGGAACTGGCGTCACGTCCTTGATGCCCGACACTTCGATGCCGAGGTTCTGGATCGAGCGCAGTGCAGTGTCACGGCCGGAACCCGGGCCCTTCACGTGCACTTCGGCGCGACGGAGACCGTGCTCCATTGCTGCCTTGCCCGCTTTCTCGGCGGCCATCTGCGCGGCGAACGGTGTCGACTTGCGCGAGCCCTTGAAGCCCACTCCGCCCGACGACGCCCATGCGATGACATTGCCCTCGAGATCGGTGATCGACACGATCGTGTTGTTGAACGTGCTCTTGATGTGCACGACGCCGTTGGTGACGTTCTTGCGTTCGCGCTTGCGCGGGCGGCGCCCGCCTGCCTGTGCCTTGGCCATCGCTGTTACCTCACTGCCTTCTTCTTGTTGGCAACCGTCTTCTTCGGACCCTTGCGCGTGCGCGCGTTGGTGTGCGTGCGCTGGCCGCGCA
The DNA here is from genome assembly GCA_964416135.1 of uncultured Bifidobacterium sp. GTDB lineage: Bacteria > Actinomycetota > Acidimicrobiia > Acidimicrobiales > Ilumatobacteraceae > UBA2093. The sequence continues at coordinate 17,049 of CAYQCU010000001.1, read as the reverse complement.
CCGGAAGACCCTTGCGGTGACGGACGCCCTGGAGGCATCCGATCTCGATCTTGCGCTTGATGTCCTGCTGCACGTCGCGGCGCAGGTCACCTTCGACGGTGATGTTCTGGTCGACCCAACCGCGGATGCGGTTCACTTCGTCCTCGGTGAGATCACGCACGCGAGTGTTCGGATCGAGACCCACGGCCTCGCAGATGCGCTGCGACGTCGAACGGCCGATGCCGAAGATGTAGGTGAGAGAAATCTCGAGGCGCTTCTCGCGCGGGATGTCGACGCCGGAAATACGTGCCATGTTCCTGTGTTTCCTTCGCTCAGCCCTGGCGCTGCTTGTGCCGGGGGTTGTCGCAGATCACCATCACGCGTCCATGACGACGGATGACCTTGCACTTTTCGCAGATTTTCTTGACGCTTGGTTTGACCTTCATACCGATCTCACTTGAACCTGTAGGTGATGCGACCACGAGTGAGGTCGTACGGGGTGAGCTCGACCTGGACCTTGTCGCCGGGAAGAATACGGATGTAGTGCATACGCATCTTTCCGGAGATGTGCGCGAGCACCTTGTGCCCGTTCTCGAGTTCGACCTTGAACATTGCGTTCGGGAGCGACTCGAGAATCGTGCCTTCCAGCACGATCGCATCTTCTTTCGGCTTAGCCAGGGCGTTCTCCTTGGGACTTTGGGGACTTTTGCGGACTGTCTCCCCCGGGTCATCGACCTCAGGGGCGAAGGGCAAGGCTATCGGCGCACCGGGCGGGAGCCAATAGGCCGATCCGGGCTCAGGCCCGCTTCTCGACCGCCCGGATCAGGCGGTCGAAGACCTCGTCGGGAGACCCGGTTCCGTCGACACGGACCAGCCGGTTGGTCTTGCCGTAGTAGTCCATGAGCGGCTGGGTCTGGGTCTCGTAGAGGTCGAGTCGCACGTTGATGGCCTCAGGGGTGTCGTCGCCCCTCTGAATGACGTCGCCACCACAGTTGTCGCAGGTCCACGGCTTCGACTCGCGTCCCGTGGCCTGGTAGTTGGCGCCGCAATCGCGGCACACTCGCCGCGCCGACAGTCGGGCCAGCACCATGTCACGGGGCACGTCGAGATCGATCGCCATCTCGAGCGGACGCGAGTCGGTGATGCCGTCGAGAGCTTCGGCCTGTGCGGCAGTCCGCGGGAATCCGTCGAGGATCCAGCCCCTTTCGCGCGCATCGTCGGCGCCGAGGCGCTCACGCACCAGGCCGACCATGATGTCGTCGCCCACGAGACCACCGGCATCGATGATGGCCTTGGCCATCTTGCCGAGCTCGGTTCCCTCGCGCACAGCGGCACGCAACATGTCGCCGGTCGAGATGTGGGGCACGACGAAGTGGCGCGAGAGACGCACGCACTGCGTCCCCTTGCCCGAGCCTTGACGGCCGAGCATCACGATCCGCACTCCGGGAATCATCGGCTCACCTCGCCGCCCGCACAGCGTGGCGGACGGTCACTTCAGGAAACCCTCGTAGTTGCGCAGCATCAACTGACTGTCGATCTGTCGCATCAACTCAAGCGCGACACCCACGGCGATGAGCACGGTCGTGCCCGCGAACGGGAACGACTGGACGTCACCGGCCCACAGGATGATGTAGGGAAGGATCGCGATGAACGCCACGAACAAGCCTCCCGGCAAGGTGATGCGGTTCACGGTCTTTGCAAGGTAGCCCTCGGTCTGCGGACCGGGCCGGATACCGGGGATGAACCCACCCTGCTTGCGCAGCTGATCGGCCTGGCGCACCGGGTCGAAGGCGATCGAGTTGTAGAAGTAGGCGAAGGCGACGATGAGCATGAAGAACGCCGCGATGTAGACGATGTTCTGGCTGTTCACGAGATAGTCGTTCACGAGCGTGGCGATCGAACCGCGCCAGCCTTCGGCACTGCCGAGAACGTTCGAGAACAAGACCGGCAGCAGCAACACCGACGACGCGAAGATGATCGGCACGATGCCGGCCTGGTTCACCTTCAGCGGAATGTAGGTGTTCTGGCCCATCGTCAAGCGGCGGCCCATCTGGCGCTTGGCGAACGTGACAGGAATTCGGCGCTGACCGAGCTCGACGCGAACGACGGCAGCCAGAATGCCGAGCGAGACGACCACGAGCAGGGCGAAGATGAAGAACTTCTTCGACTGCAGGATCGAGTAGTAACTGTAAGGAAGGCCCGCCACGACCGAGGCGAAGATGAGCACCGACATTCCGTTCGAGACTCCGCGCTGACTGATCAACTCACCGATCCACATCAGGAGCGCCGTGCCCGCCACGAGCGTCGGAATCACCAGGAGTGCGCGCGGCATGAACGGATCGAGCAACACCACGTCGGGCGCCTGGGCGGCGGCACCGAGGAAGGCCGAGCCGTTGCCCTGGCCGAAGATGAAGGTGAGTCCGGCTCCCTGCAGGAGCGCGATACCGATCGCGACGTAGCGCGTCCACTGCGTGATCTTGCGCTGACCGACAGCACCCATCTCCTGCCATTCCTGAAGCTTCGGAATGACCACGTTGAGCACCTGCATGATGATGCTCGCGGTGATGTAGGGCATGATGCCGAGCGCGAAGATCGAGAACGATCCGAACGCTCCGCCCGAGAACAGGTTGAGGAATCCGAGTGCGCCCTGCGAGTTCGCCGCCTCACGCAACTGCGCGACAGCCGCGCCGTCGACACCGGGAGCACGCAAGGCGGACCCGAAGCGGTACACCAGGATCATCAACATCGTGAAGATGACTTTCTTCCTGAGGTCTTCGACCCTGAAGATGTTGGCGATGTTCCCGAACACTCGGTTCTCCTTCGTGCTTGGTCGGCCCGTCGGTGCGGTGCACCTGGGGCTCTGGTTGGGTCAGCGGTTGGTGAACTGGTTGCCCTTTGCCGGCGGGCGAACCTTGTGCGGCAACGGCAGGATCGTGACCGATCCACCGGCGGCCACGATGGCCTTCTCGGCGGCCTTCGACACGGCGTGTGCCGACACCTTCACGGCGATCGAGATCTCGCCACGGGCGAGAACCTTCACGAGTGTTCCCTTGTGGGCGACACCCTTGGCCACGAGGATCTCGGGTGTCACTTCGCCGAGACCGAGCGACTGCAGGGAATCGAGGTTCACCGCGTAGTACTCGACGCGGAACGGGTTGTTGAAGCCCTTCAGCTTCGGCACGCGCTGCTTGAGCGGCATCTGGCCACCTTCGAAACCGCGTGCGACGGTGTTGCGGGCGTACTGACCCTTGGTACCGCGACCGGCAGTCTTGCCACCCTTGCCGCCGATGCCGCGACCGACGCGCTTGCGCCGCTTGCTGCTGCCTGGTGCTGGTGCGAGTTCGTCGACGCGCATGATCAGTTGTTCTCCTCTACTGCGATGAGATGCGGCACGCGTGCGATCATGCCCCGGATCTCGGGACGGTCGGGCAGCGTGTTCGTGTCACCGATCTTGCTCAACCCGAGAGCCCGCAGTGTTCCGCGGGTCTTGGGCTTCTCGCCGATGCGCGAGCGGAGCAACGTGACTGTGATCGACTTGGCCATCTCAGTGCACCTCCCCCGCCTCGAGAGCACGCTTGCGATCGGTGTACGCCTTCAGCATTCCCTTCGGCGTGAACGCATCGGCCGGCAGACCGCGCCGCTTGGCGATCACGTCGGGCCGCTGCAGGTCGCGCAGTCCCTGGATGGTCGCACGAGCGACGTTGATGTGGTTCGCCGAGCCGAGCGACTTGGCGAGCACGTCGTGGATGCCGGCTTCTTCGAGAATGATTCGCGCTGCACCGCCGGCGATGACACCGGTACCAGGAGCAGCTGGCTTCAAGAGCACTCGACCGGCACCGCTCACACCCAGGATCGGGTGCGTGATGGTGGAGCCGGCGAGAGCAACCTCGAACAAGTTGCGCTTGGCCTCTTCGGTGCCCTTCTGGATCGCCAGCGGCACTTCCTTGGCCTTGCCGTAGCCGAGACCCACACGACCGTTGCCGTCACCGACCACGACGAGTGCGGTGAACGAGAAACGACGGCCACCCTTGACGACCTTGGCGACGCGGTTGATGTGGATCACACGCGATTCGCGAAGTGCGCCGGGCTCGGTGGGGGCGTTGGTGAATTGGTTGCTCATCAGAACTCCAGTCCTGCGTCACGTGCGGCCTGGGCCGCAGCTGCGACGCGCCCGTGGTAGGCGAAACCGCCGCGGTCGAACACGACCGTGGTGACTCCGGCCGCCTTGGCGCGCTCGGCGATCAACTGCCCGACCTTGGTCGCGGCCGCGACGGTCGCACCACTGGCGCCGCGCATTCCCGCTTCCACCGACGAAGCGGCCGCGATGGTGTGGCCCTTCTCGTCGTCGATCAACTGCATGTTGAAGTGCTTGTTGGTGCGGTGCACCGCGAGACGCGGACGCGTCGCGGTTCCCTGGATCTTCTTGCGCACGCGACGGTGGCGACGAATGCGCTGCTCGCGGCGGATCTTGGACATGTTTGCCATGGTCGCTTACTTCTTTCCGGCCTTGCCGGCCTTCCGGAGGACGCGCTCGTTCGCGTACCGCACGCCCTTGCCCTTGTAAGGCTCTGGCTTGCGGATCGCGCGGATGTCGGCGGCCACCTGGCCGACGAGCTCCTTGTCGATGCCCTTCACGATGATCTTGGTCTGGGCCGGCACCTCGAACGTGATGCCGTCCGGCGCCGGAACGACGACGGGGTGCGAGAAACCGAGCGCGAGGCGGAGGTTCGCACCCTGTGCCTCGGCGCGGTATCCGACGCCGACGATGTCGAGTTCCTTGGCGAAGCCTTCGGTCACTCCGACGACCATGTTGTTCACGAGCGTGCGCGAGAGACCGTGCATCGCACGGTTCAGGCGCTCGTCGTTCGGACGCTCCACGAGGAGCGTCGACTCTTCCTTGCGCACCGTGATCTCACCGGGCACTTCGCGTGTCAAGGTCCCCTTGGGTCCCTTGACCGTGACGGTGCGGCCGGCGATCGTCACCTCGACTCCCGACGGGATCGTGATGGGTGCTCTTCCGATACGTGACATGTCGCTTACCTCCCGGTCACCACACGAAACAGAGGACTTCGCCGCCGACCTTGCGCTTGCGCGCCTCGCGGTCGGTCATGAGACCCTGGCTGGTGGACAGAACTGCGACGCCGAGACCGCCGAGCACGCGGGGTACCTGCTTGCTCGACCGGTACACGCGCAGGCCCGGGGTGGAGACCCTGGTGAGGCCGCTGATCGTGCGGTGACGGTCGTCGGAATATTTCATGCGGACGGTGAGCTCGTTGCCCGGTCCCTTGCGTGCGGGGGCCACCGAGAAGTCGGTGATGTAGCCCTCGCTCTTGAGGATCTCGGCGAGTGCAACCTTCTGCTTCGACGAAGGCATCACGACCGTCTCCTTCAACGCGGTGTTCGCGTTGCGGATGCGGGTGAGCATGTCGGCGATGGGATCAGTCATCATCTTCGGTTACCTCACCAGCTCGCCTTGGTCAGACCGGGAATCTCCCCGGCATGAGCCATGTCGCGCAGGCACACGCGGCACAGACCGAATTTGCGGTACACCGAGCGGGCGCGGCCGCACTTGCGGCAACGCGTGTACGCCCGCACCTTGAACTTGGGCTTTGCGTTCGACTTGTTGATCAGAGACTTCTTGGCCATCTCACTCCACCTGTCACTTCTTCTTGCCGCCACGGACCGGGCCGCGCGACTTTGCCTTGCGGCGTGGGGCGGGTCCGCCCTCGTTGCCGCGCTTGAACGGGAAACCGAATGCGTCGAGCAACGCCCGACCCTGCTCGTTCGTCACGCCGGTCGTGACGATGGTGATGTCCATGCCACGGGGAGCGTCGATCTTGTCGTAGTCGATCTCGGGGAACACCGTCTGCTCGGCGAGACCGAAGGTGTAGTTGCCGCGGCCGTCCCACGAGTGGGCCGGAAGGCCACGGAAGTCACGGATTCGCGGGATCGCGATCGACAGCAAGCGGTCGAAGAACTCCCACATGCGGTCGCCGCGCAGCGTCACCTTGCAACCGATGGCCTGGTCCTCGCGGAGCTTGAATCCTGCGATGGAGTCACGCGACTTGGTCACGATCGGCTTCTGACCCGCGATCATCGTGAGGTCGGCCACGGCACCTTCGAGCAGCGACGGCTGCTGGGTGGCCTTGCCGACGCCCATGTTGATCACGATCTTCTCGAGCGTGGGGACCTGCATCGGGTTCTTCAGCCCGAGCTGCTCCATGAGCGCCTTGCGGATCTCGTCGTCGTAACGACGGCGCAGGCGGGGTGCGGTTGCGGTGGCCATCAGACCTCGTCTCCCGTCTTCTTCGCGACGCGCACCTTGGTGCCGTCGTCCTTGATCTTGTACCCGAGGCGGGTCGGCTTGCCCTTGTGAACGAACATCACGTTCGACGCATCGATCGGCATGGGCTTCTCGATGATGTCGGCCTTGGTGGTCGCACTGCGTGCCTTGGTGTGGCGCTTGGCGATGTTCACGCCGTCGACGATCACCTTGTTGCGGCGCGGCAGCACCTCGATGATCTCGCCTTCTTTGTTCATGTCCTTGCCGGCGATGACGCGGACGGTGTCACCCTTTCGGAGTTTCATGGTCACAGCACCTCCGGTGCGAGCGAGACGATTCGCATGAACTTCTTGTCGCGCAGCTCGCGGCCGACCGGGCCGAAAATGCGCGTTCCACGCGGCGTGAGATCTTCCTTGATGAGGACTGCGGCATTCTCGTCGAAGCGGATGTAGCTGCCGTCGGGACGACGCTTCTCCTTCTTGACGCGCACGACCACGCAACGCACGACCTCGCCCTTCTTCACGCCGGCACCGGGGATCGCGTCCTTCACGGTGCCGATGAACACGTCGCCGATCGAGGCGTAGCGACGGCGCGTGCCGCCCAACACCTTGATGACGAGAACTTCCTTGGCGCCGCTGTTGTCGGCGACGCGCAGGCGCGACTCTTGCTGGATCACTTCGCACGCTCCACGATCTCGACGATGCGCCAGCGCTTGAGCTTCGACATCGGTCGGGTTTCCATCACGCGCACGCGGTCGCCCACCTGCACGTCGTTCTTCTCGTCGTGGGCGTAGAGCTTCTTGGTGCGCAGCACGAACTTGTCGTACTTCTTGTGGCGCACGCGCTCGACCACGGCGATCACTGCCGTCTGGTTCATCTTGTTCGACACAACCGTGCCCTCGCGCACCTTGCGTGCGCTGCGCTCGGTCGACTCAGTGGTCTCTGCCATCGGTCTGCTCACTTCCCTGCTGCCTCGGCCGCGGCGATTTCGCGCTGGCGGACGAGCGTGTTGATGCGTGCGATCTGGCGGCGGGCGGCGCGGAGCTCGGTGTGCGAGTCGAGCTGCCCTGTTGCCAGTCGGAATCGGAGGTTCAATGCCTCTTGCTTGACGGCCCTCAGCTCAGCCAGGAGGCTGGCGAGATCCATCTCGCGGAGGTCTTCGATCGAACGTGCCATGTCTTCGACGCTCCTTGTCAGATCTGTTCGTCGCGCGAGATGACGCGCGCCTTGATGGGCAACTTCTGGATCGCACGCTCGAGTGCCTGGCGGGCGATCTCGGGTGTGGGATACGACAGTTCGAACAACACGCGACCGGGCTTGACGACGGCGACCCAGAACTCGGGGTTGCCCTTGCCCGAACCCATCCGGGTCTCGGCCGGCTTCTTGGTGACCGGCTTGTCGGGGAACACGTTGATCCACACCTTGCCGCCACGCTTGATGTGACGGGTCATGGCGATACGTGCCGCTTCGATCTGGCGGGCGGTGATCCAACCTGGCTCGAGAGCCTGGATGCCGTACTCGCCGAAGGCGAGCGCGGTTGCACCCTTGGAATTGCCGGTGGTGCGACCACGGTGCTGCTTGCGGTGCTTGACCTTGCGGGGCATCAACATGGTCAGTCCTCCCCTCTCAACTTCGGCGTCTCGTGCGAGTCGCTGATGCGACGCTCGATCGCCTCTTCCTCTTCGAGCAAGCGCTCGAACTCGGGATCGGCTTCCTTCACGAGCGGTGCAATCTCGGGCTCGGGAGCCTCGACCACCCGCGGACCGGCCGACGACACGACCTTGCGTGCGGCAGGCTGCTCGGCCATCGGCTGACCCGACGTCTCACCCACGGCCATCGCCGCTTCGCGCGAGATCTTGTCTTGAGCAGAGCTCTTGTACGGAAGGATGTCGCCCTTGTAGAGCCACACCTTCACTCCGACACGGCCCGAACCGGTGCGTGCCTCGCGGAATCCGTAGTCGATGTCGGCACGCAGGGTGTGCAACGGCACACGACCTTCGCGGTACCACTCGGTGCGGCTCATCTCGGCGCCGCCGAGACGACCCGAGCACTGCACGCGGATGCCGAGGGCTCCGAACTTCTGTGCGTTCTGCACGGCGCGCTTCATCGCGCGACGGAATGCGATGCGGTTGACCAATTGGTCGGCGACTCCCTGGGCGATCAGCGCGGCGTCGAGTTCGGCCTGCTTGATCTCCACGATGTTCAGCTGCAGACGATTGTTGCCGGTGATCCGGGCCAGACCTTGACGAAGCTCGTCGGCCTTGGCGCCTTTGCGGCCGATCACGATTCCGGGGCGTGCAGTGTGCACGTCGATGCGGAGTTTGTCGCTCGTGCGCTCGACTTCGATGCGGCTGACGGCAGCGTCCTCGAGCGTCGTCATGAGGTACTCACGGATCTTCCAGTCCTCGGTGAGGTAGTCCTTGTACTGGCGCTCGCTGAACCAGCGGCTCTTCCAGTCGGTCGTTACTCCCAGTCGGAAGCCGTACGGATTGATCTTCTGGCCCATCAGTTGCCTGCTTCCTCGGTGTCGCCGGTGACCTCGGCTCCGCTCTCGTTCTCAGTCGCCGGTGCTTCGGCGGCTGCTTCGTCCTGCTTCGGTGCGCGGGTGCGCGCCGCGCGACTCGCGGCCACGCGTGCACCACGACCCCCGCCGGCACGGCCCTTCGACATGGTCTTGGCCTCGCGAACGGCGAGCTGTTCGTCACTCATCGTGTCGACGATCACCGTGATGTGGCAGGTGCGCTTGTTGATCTTTCCGGCGCGGCCCTTGGCACGCGGACGGAAACGCTTGAGCGTCGGGCCCTCGTCGGCGAAGCACGCCTTCACGTAGAGATCGTCGGCATCTTTCGCGTCGTTCTCGACGGCGTTGGCCACGGCCGACTTGAGGACCTTGCGCACCACGCGAGCCATCTCGCGGTCGGTGAACTCGAGGATCTCGTCGGCCTGCTTGACGTCGACGTCGCGGATCAGGTTCAGCACCACGCGTGCCTTCGAGGCCGACGAGCGCACGTAGCGGGCTTCCGCCCTCGTACCGCCCTTCGTGCCGTGGGCTTCGCGGTTCTTCTCGTTGAGCTTGGGACCGGGCATGGTTACTTCTTCGCAGACTTCTCTTGTCCCGCGTGGTGGCGGAACGTGCGGGTGGGTGAGAATTCGCCGAGCTTGTGGCCGACCATCGACTCGGAGATGTACACGGGGACGTGCTTGCGGCCGTCGTGCACTGCGATCGTGTGACCGACCATGTCGGGCACGATCGTGGAACGACGCGACCAGGTCTTGATCACCTTGCGGTCGCCCGACTCGTTCGCGGCGTCGACCTTCTTGAGCAGGTGCTCGTCGACGAACGGCCCCTTCTTGAGACTGCGTGACACGGATTACCTCCGTCCCTTTCCTGCGCGACGACGGCGCACGATGAGTTGCTGCGATGGCTTGTTCTTGTTGCGGGTACGGCCCTCGGGCTTGCCCCACGGGGACACCGGCGGACGACCGCCGGAGGTCTTGCCCTCGCCACCACCGAGCGGGTGGTCGACGGGGTTCATGGCCACACCGCGGGTCTGCGGACGCACACCCTTCCAGCGGTTACGACCGGCCTTGCCGATCTTGACCAGTTCGTGTTCAGCGTTGCCCACTTCACCGACGGTCGCGCGGCAGTCGAGGAGCACACGGCGCATTTCGGTGGAAGGAAGGCGCAAGGTGGCAAAGTCGCCGTCCTTGGCGACGAGCTGCACCGCCATGCCGGCCGAGCGGGCCATCTTGCCGCCCTGACCGGGTCGCAACTCGACGTTGTGCACCACGGTGCCGACCGGCATGTAACGCAGCGGCATCGCGTTGCCGGGCTTGATGTCGGCGCCGTGGCCACTCTCGACGTGAGCTCCGACCTCGAGACCCTTCGGCGCGATGATGTAGCTCTTCGTTCCGTCGGCGTAGTGCAGCAGTGCGATGCGGCATGTGCGGTTCGGGTCGTACTCGATGGCGGCGACCTTGGCGGTCACACCGTCTTTGTTGCGCTTGAAGTCGATGATGCGGTACTGACGCTTGTGTGCGCCGCCCTTGTGACGGGCGGTCTTGCGGCCGTACGAGTTGCGACCACCGGTGTTGTGCTTCGGCGCGAGAAGGGTCTTCTCCGGCGTGGTCTTGGTGATCTCGGAGAAATCGGAGACGGTCTGGAAACGACGACCGGGGCTTGTCGGCTTGCGCTTGCGAATTGCCATGTGATGCTCAGCTTTCGAACAGCGGGATCTTGCTGCCCGCTTCGAGGGTCACGATCGCGCGCTTGCTCGCGGGACGCTGGCCCAGTCGGTTGGTGTTGCGGGTGCGCTGGAACTTGCCCTTGCGGTTGAGCGTGTTCACCTTGAGCACCTTGACGCCCCAGATCGCCTCAATGGCATCGTGGATCTCGGGCTTCGTGGCGTCGACGTGCACCTGGAAGGTGTAAACGTCGGTCTCCATCAGGCCGTAGCTCTTCTCGGAGACGATCGGCTTGATGATGATGTCGCGGGGGTCTTTCACCGCGTCACCTCCTTCGTAGCGGGCAGAGAATCCTTCGAGAAGACCACCCACTCGTTGCACAGCACGTCGTAGGCGTTCAGTTCGCTGGAGAGAATGAGCTGCACCTCGGGGAGGTTGCGGAAACTCTTGATGGTCACGTCGTCTTCGGTGTTCACCACGACGAGCACACGACCCGACAGACCGAGCGCAGTGAGTGCTTTCTGTGCATCCTTGGTGCTCGGCGACGAGAAACCCCACGAGTCGACGACGACGACACGACCACCCGAGTTGCGGTCGCTGAGCGCCGAGGCGAGGGCGAGACGCACCATCTTCTTGGGGGTCTTCTGCGTGTACTTGCGCGGCTTCGGACCGAGAGCGATACCGCCTCCGGTGAAGTGCGGCGCGCGTGTCGAACCCTGACGAGCACCGCCGGTGCCCTTCTGACGGAACGGCTTCTTGCCGCCACCTGACACTTCGGCACGGGTCTTGGTGCTCTGGGTTCCCGAACGGCGGTGCGCAAGCTGGGCGGTGACGACTTGGTGCATCACCGGCACGTTCGGCTGCACACCGAACAGGTCGTCGGCAACGTCGACGCTTCCGGCGTCCTTGCCCGATGTGTTCTTCATTGCGATCGATGCCATGTCAATCACTTCGCCTTCACTGCGTTGCGGACGATGACGACGCCACCGTTCGGACCAGGAACAGATCCCTTGACCAACAACAGACCGCGCTCTGGATCGCTCTGGACGACCTCGAGGTTGAGCGTGGTCACCTGCTCGTTGCCCATGTGACCCGCCATGCGAAGTCCCTTGAACACGCGGCCGGGGAACGAACACGAACCGATCGAGCCCGGTGCACGGTGGTGCTTGTGGTTGCCGTGGCTCGCGCCCTGGCCGTTGAAGTTGTGACGCTTCATGCCACCGGCGAATCCCTTGCCTCGGCTGACCGCGGTGACGTCGACTTTGTCTCCCGCAGCCATGACGTCGGCAGCAATTTCCTGACCGACCTCGAAACCGTCGACCGAGTCGAGACGCAACTCCACGAGACGACGTCCCGGTTCGACGCCCGACTCGCCCGCCTTCGCGAAGTGTCCCTGCTCTGCCTTGGTGAGCTTCGATGCTTTCTTGTGTCCGTAGGTCACCTGGAGTGCGGCATACCCGTCGCGCTCGGTGGTCTTGACCTGGACGACACGCACCGGCTCGACGCGCAGCACGGTGACGGGGATGACGCGCTGGTCATCTCCCCACACCTGTGTCATGCCGACTTTCTCGCCGACGATCGCTTTTTGTGCCATGGCGGCAACCCTCTGTCTCGTTGTTCCTGCTCTGGTGATTCACGCAAATGCTCCGGCAACATGGCTGTTGCCGGAGCACCGGTTCTTGTTGTGCCGCGTGGTTCCGACGCAGATTTCTCTGTGGCGGCCTTCGCGGACGTCGATTGTGAGATCGACGATCGATCTGGCTTTCCGAGCCGAAGCCCGAATTGCACGGAACAGGGACGCTATCGGCGGATTTCCCGTGCCCCACACCCGGTCTGGACTCGCATCATGACCGGACCACTTCGTGCACTTGTGCTTTTGTGAACACAAGTTGTAGATGACAACTTATCTACGACGGGTACCGTGCGCGGAGCCACTCGACGACGATTTCCATGGCCTCCGGGCGGTGCCCCTCCAGGTAGTGAGGTGCACCCTTCATCTCGACGTAGGTGCGATCGTCGGCGCCCGACGCCTCCACTATTTCTTTGGCCTGCCAGAGTCGGATCTCGGTGTCGGCGGTGGGGTGCACCAACAGAGTCGGCGCCGTCACGTTCGGCATCGTGTCGGCCAGCTTTGCGTGGCTCGAGAGTCCGGACCATGTCGACAGCCAGCCGCGCGCCGTCATCGTGCGGGCCAGCCCACCGCGGCCGTAGTTGGCCTCGAACGGGTCGGGGAATGCGAACAACGATCCCATCGGACGGTCGTCGGGGTCGATCGACAGATCGAGATACGCGGGGTCGGCGAGCGTGCGGTTGATCACCATGTACCTGGCGAACACGCGCCGTGCGCGCAGATCACGCCACGTACGCACGTCGATGCTCTTGTCGACGCCTCGAAGAGACACCGCCGCAGACTCGGAATCGGCGATCGACTGCTTCGCGATCGCATCGAGCCGTGCGACACGAGCGACCTGCGCCGCCCGGTACGTCGCCAGCCACTCCTTGTCGTACGTGCACGGCTCGGGCCACGGTTGCCACCCGTTGTCGGGGTCGTACATGTCGAGCTCGGGCACGCACGAAAACGGATCGTCTTCGTCGGACACCGAGGGGTCGATCACCTGCAACATGAAGACGCCTTCGCCAGGGTGGGCTGCCATGCCGACCCAGCCGTCGCCGATGCCCAACTGCGCGTTCGCCATCGCCATCAACGACCCGCCGCCCGAGTTGCCGAGCAGCACCACTGCTTCGGCGCCGCGCGTCACCATGAACTGGTGCGCCGCCTGCACGTCGACGATGCACGCCTCGTGGAGGCAATCGGTGTCGTTGTTCAGATAGCGCGTCGAGAACCCGAGCACCGCGTACCCGGCGGCAGCGAGCAGCGGACATGCGTAGTGCACGCTGAAGTCTCCGCGGGGGTGCGACAAGATGACGGCGGTCTTCCACTTTCCGTTCGGCGGTGTCCAGAGAATGCCGCGCACCAGTGCACCGTCGGGTGTGACGATGCGCACCGACTCGCGGCGTGGCTCGGTGCGCGGTGCGTCTTCCGGCAGCGGCCAGTAGTTCAGACCGAACGGCCGACTCCCGCCCAGATGTGCATCGAGTGGCGTTGCGCCCGGCATGAAGGCATCTTGCCACCTATCTCTTCGCTCAGCGAACGCCCATTCGCCCACAGCAGACTGTTACCGTCCCAGTTCATGAGAACTCCGAAGGTCTTCCTGATCGCCGCCGTGGTCAGCGGATTGACATCATTGCCTCCCTCGTCCCCGCCTCCGGCGCAAGCGATGATGGGATCGTCTGGTTCATGGCCGTTCTGCCAGTCGTCCACAGACGAGCGATGCACCGAAGAGGTCGTGGTGACGAAGACCGACGGTTCTACGACCGTCTACACCTCGTCGAGTTCAATGCTTGCCGACGGCGTCCACGGAGTGATTTCGTGTACCGCGATGAACGGCAACTGCGATGGCACCGCAACCACGGAGCAGATCGCTGTGTTGGCGAAGACCTGCGCCCCTGACTCGAACGGGAATTACCTGAAGTCTCTTTCCGTCCAGGGTCAAGTCCTCGGAAACAAAAATTGGAGTGTCCGAATCACTGCGCGAACAGGCACTTTCGAACCTGCCTTCTCCATTGGCCACGGAATCGTCGCCACGTCGATCAGCTCGGACCCCGACGGTACGTGGCGGTACTCGGTGACCCTGAGACCGGTCGTGAAGACGTATGCGACATTTCCCGCTGATCTGCAGGGTCCGGATGCGTACACAACTGCGGGCCAGAAGAGGATCAAGGAATTCCTCGCCACTGCGGAAGCCACCAGCGCCTCGGTCTCCGCTGAGGCGTACATCTGGCCACCGAGTTACCTGTATCGAACAGGAAAGCCAGGGACCGGCTGCAACTTTGTGAAGCTCAACGGTATGTGGGCCACGACCAACGGCACTGGGGTCGAATTCGGATTACGCGAACGAACGGCCACCACTGGTGCCTCCGATTACGAGTTTGCATTCAAAGTCTCGGCTCCCCACATCATTCGTCGTGACATGTTGGAGATCGAATCAAGCAGGTCCGGAAGCCCGTACACGACTTCATTCACCGGAGAAAAGATCGTCAACCCGGCCGACATTCGGATGCATCTTCCGAAGCAGTACGCAGAATCACTCGGATACTCCGACATTGGCTCGATCCCGAAGTCGGCACTGCAAGTCGTCACCGAAGACGGTCAGCCTGCCAATCCGTTCATCACCGCCTCACCCGACGGCTCAGGCGTTCTCGACTTCGGGATCGCTCATTTTTCGGCACCCAACCCGAGTGTCTCGATCTCTCCCCGAACGACGTCCGCGACCACTTCCTCGGCCGCAACAACCGTCACGTCGATCGCGCGACGAAAGTCGGTGAGTCTCGCCAAAGTGATCACCACGACAAGAAAGGGCACGCGTCAGTGGAAAGCCACCGGGCAGTGCCGGGTGTCAAAGTCCACACTCATCGCCACCTCTCGACGAGGTTCCTGCAAAGTGACCCTGACCGTGCGCAACTCAGCGAAGAGAATCGTGTTCAAAAGGACCGTCACCCTCAAGGTGACCTGACAGGGTCACTCGCTGGGGCGTGCCACCAGTGTCGCGGTCAGAGTCTGCTGTTCGCCACCGCGCTCGATGACGATCTGAACCTCGTCACCGGGTGCCGAGTCGCGGATGATCGCGATGAGTGCATTCTGACCGGTGATCGGCTGGTCGTTGATCTCGAGGATCACGTCACCGACTGCGAGTCCGGCCTTGTCAGCCGGTGAGTCGGCGGCCACTTCTGCCACCACCGCACCGGTGCCACCGTCTTCGCGGTTGCCGAGCGCGATGCCGAGGTAACCCTGGGCACGGTCCTGGCCACCTGCGACCGCGCGCAATTGGTCAGCGACACGGATCACCTCGCCGACGCTGATCGCAAAACCGATGTTGTTGGCGGCGGTGTCGAAACCGCTGCGGGCGACTGCGGTGTTCACGCCGATCACCTGACCGTTCAGGTTGATGAGCGGCCCGCCCGAGTTGCCCGACGAGATCGCCGCGTCGGTCTGGATCAGACGATCGAGTGCACCCGCATCGATCTCGAGTGTGCGGTTGAGTGCCGAGATGATCCCCGCCGTCACGCTCGGCCCACCGTCGAGATCGAGCGCGTAACCGACCGCAACCACCGGGTCACCGACCGCGAGACTGTCGGCATCGGCGAAGGTCGCCGCGACGAGGCCAGATGGTGCGTTGTCGAGCTTCACGAGAGCGAGATCGTTGCCTGCGTCGGACGCGAGCACCTTCGCCGAAATGGGCTCGGTGGCGCCGCTCAACCGCACGCGGACCTGGCTCGCGCCTTCGATGACATGGTGATTCGTGATGATCTCACCGTCGCTCGAAACGATGATTCCCGTTCCGGTCGAGCGACCACCGGCGGCATTGGCCTGGATCGTCACGACGCTCGGCGCGATGGTCGCGGCGGCGCGCGCGATGTTCGTGTCGCCGACGTCTTCCGGATCGACCGGGGCCGCGGTCACCAGTGGCCCACCGGTCGAGGTGCCCGACGAATCGTCGGTCACGACTGCGCCGAGCAGTCCGCCGAGTAGTCCGCTGCCGAAGGCCATCGCGACGATGGCGAGGGCAACCACAAGACGGGAGGCGCCGTTCTTTTCTCGCGGCGGCTGAGGAGGGGTGTTCATCCAGAGGCTGTCGCTCATGGCCCCATGTCTATAGGCGTCGGGCGCCCGGCACGACTCACCCCGTCGAAGAAGTCGGTAAGAAGCCGGTCCCGAGACGAAGAAAAAGGGCGACCTTTCGGTCGCCCCGTTCCTGCGTCTGTCGATTCGCCCCGGCCGTACCGGGACGATGTCAACCGATCTTGATCTCGATGTCGACACCGGCAGGGATGTCGATCCGCTGCAGTGCCTCGATCGTCTTGTTGTTGTGCTCGACGATGTCGATCAGGCGCTTGTGGATTCGCATCTCGAAGTGCTCACGCGAGTCCTTGTCGACGTGCGGTCCACGGATGACCGTGTAGCGGTGCTTCTCGGTCGGCAGCGGAATCGGACCGCGGATCTTGGCGTTGGTCCGCACCACGGTCTCCACGATCGCCCTCGTCGACTTGTCGAGGTTGTCGTGATCGAACGCCTTCAGGCGGATGCGGATGCTCTGTGTGGCCATGGTCGCGATCCTTACTTGATGATCTTGGTGACGCGGCCAGCACCCACGGTGCGGCCACCCTCACGAATAGCGAAACGCAAACCCTCGTCCATCGCGATCGGCTTGCCCAACTCCACCGTCATCGTCACGTTGTCACCAGGCATCACCATCTCCGTCCCCGACGGAAGATTGATCGTGCCCGTCACGTCCGTCGTACGGAAGAAGAACTGCGGACGGTAATTGTTGAAGAACGGCTTGTGACGGCCACCCTCCTCCTTCGTCAACACGTACACCTGACCCTCGAAGTTCGTGTGAGGCGTGATCGAACCAGGAGCACACAACACCTGACCACGCTCCACGTCCTCTTTCTTCGTGCCACGCAGCAACGCACCGATGTTGTCACCGGCCTGACCCTCGTCGAGCAACTTGCGGAACATCTCCACACCCGTGCACGTCGTCT